>MHGF01000040.1:4855-7301 GCA_001805445.1 Omnitrophica WOR_2 bacterium GWF2_43_52 | reverse complement strand
GAAACGATAACCAATTGGAATTATTCAAGTTATAACCGGACAGTAGTGATTTATCTTCTATACTTGTTTTAAAATATATTCTTTTATTTTGAAAGATACAATTAATTACTATTGTTTTTTCCTACCCGCTAATTCATCTATTGAAACCTTTAAAGCATCAGCTAATTTTGAAAGCGTCTCAAAAGTAGGATTATTTGACCGTCCAGATTCAACCTTTATAAGTGTATTATATGGTATATCTGCAAGTCTGGCGAGCTTGTCTTGGGAAAGTTTCTTTAGTTTTCTTAATTTTTTAATATTTGCAGATAACATTAGTTTGACATTAATCTTAAATATAGTATTATAGTAATAGCCACATATTACAATTATCCTTTAACCTTTATTATACTATAAATTTATCAAAAATAAACTACTTTCCGCCCCTTGGAATATCGGTTTTCTCTTGGCAAAATTTTGGTGCGGGCAAAATTTTGCCTGTTCTCAAGCGTTGTTCGAGAGAGGCTCGGCATAGCGCCGTCCAAAGGATTTTTTTAACATAGCACAGGCGCTAAGCGAACGAATCCGTTTATTAAATACTGTTCTTTTTTGTTGTAAAGAAGTTGAAGTGAGGACGCGACGGCTGGCTGCCGGGCGCGGGCGGCAGCCAGCCTGCCGAGCCGCACACGCTTTCAAATTAGCAAGAAGCGAGCGGCCAAGCGAGCGCCAAAGGAGCCCTGCCCCAAGGCAGGGCGACTGATACACCGAAGATACGGGAGCCGCCCAAGCGGCGGTGCCCATTGATAAACATAGATAATTAATTAAGGTGCGTTAAAAATCGTTCGAACGGAACTATAAGCACACCGCCAATTGAG
This sequence comes from Omnitrophica WOR_2 bacterium GWF2_43_52, assembly GCA_001805445.1. Classification (GTDB taxonomy): domain Bacteria; phylum Omnitrophota; class Gorgyraeia; order Gygaellales; family UBA12090; genus GWF2-43-52. The sequence continues at coordinate 6,450 of MHGF01000040.1, read as the reverse complement.
AAATGGGGCGTTAAGAAGGAAGCCCTTATAGGGGCTTCCCGACGAAAAAACGAGGCGGCGCTCTTTTAAAATAAAGTTTTTCACCAATCTTTTGCCATTTCTATTTTGAAAAAAGTGAGGTTTCAAAATACAAATGGCTGATTCTAAATTTCCTTCTTAATGAAAGGAGCTTTGCCCTATGAAATATTTTATCTACGCAAGAAAATCAACGGATGATGAGGATAGACAAATATTGTCCATTGAGGCCCAGCTTGTGGAATTGCGCGCCTTAGCAAAAAGAGAAAATCTTTCTGTTTGTAAGGAGTTGGTTGAGGCAAAGACTGCTAAAGAACCTGGGCGCCCATTATTCAATTCTCTTCTCTCTTCTCTTGAGAAAGGCGAAGCTGAAGGCATCCTTGCTTGGCATCCGGATAGATTGGCGCGCAATTCCGTAGATGGCGGAAAGATTATCTATCTTTTAGATCGAGGCGTCATTAAGGACTTAAAGTTTCCCACTTACCGCCTTGATAATAATGCTCAAGGCAAATTTATGCTCTCTATCGCTTTCGGCCAGAGCAAATACTACATTGACGCCTTATCTGAGAATATCCGGCGCGGTATTCGCTTAAAGTTAAGCAAAGGTATCTGGCCTCAATGGGCTCCCATTGGCTACCTTAACGACCGCAAGACACGCACAATAATCTTGGATGAGGGCAAAGCTCCTTTCATAAAGAGGGTTTTTGAGTTGTACTCTACCGGCAAATATACGCTTGAAGAGATACGAAACAAAATAAACCCTCTTGGTATGGCTGGCAGGAAGAATAAACCTCTAAGCATAAGCCAGTATCAAACTATCCTCAAAAACCCTCTTTACTACGGCGTATTCCGCTATAAGAACGAGATGTACGAAGGAACACACGAACCAATTATCACAAAGAAACTTTTTGATAGATGCCAGGACGTAATGCAGTTGCGCGGCAAGCACAAGGAAAAGCAAACCGCGAAATTTGTCTTTAGGGGCTTAATGCGCTGCGGTGAGTGCGGTCGAATGATTACCGCAGAATTACAAAAAGGACACGTTTATTACCGTTGCACTAAACGTCTTACCCGCTGTTCTCAAAAATATATCCGCGAAGAAGAGCTTGCCGCGCAAATCAAAAAGTATATTCAAAAAGTTTCTTTGTGCGATGATTGGACAAAGAAAATTTTAGAGCAGTTAGAAAAGGACAAGAATGGCGGTGTTCAATCATCTTTGCCCCAGCAGCAAAATCTGCAAGAAAAAATTTCTGAGGTTGATAATAAAATCGGTAAATTAATAGATATTTACCTTGCAGATACTATCACTCTTGAAGAATATCAACAGAAAAAGGAAATTTTTATTAATGAAAAGAGAGGATTGCAAGAATCGTTGAAGGATTTTGTTGCTGGGGCAAACAATTGGTTCGAACCAGCGAAGGAATTCGTAACTTCTTTAAACTCAGCGTATTACGCGATTGAGGAGGGAAATTTAGAATCCCAGAAAGAATTTCTGGAAAAGATTGGTTCGAACTTTATTTTAAAAGAGCGCCGCCTCGTTTTTTCGTCGGGAAGCCCCTATAAGGGCTTCCTTCTTAACG
>MHGF01000040.1:0-4837 GCA_001805445.1 Omnitrophica WOR_2 bacterium GWF2_43_52 | reverse complement strand
AGGGATTCGAACCCTGGGACCCGGTTACCCAGGTCAATTGCTTAGCAGGCAACTCCAATAGGCCTCTCTGGCACCTCTCCAATACTAATTCACTAAAAACTTTATTATTTTATCTGAATGCTTTGGGTTATGCGTTCCTATTTCCACAAAATACTTTTTAATTCCCGACATAGAATTAATAAAGACCTGATCTCCATGCATATAAGCCTTGAAATCAAATTTCCTTAATATTCTCAGTACAGAATTTAATAAAGGCTTAGAACAATTAGCAAAACATAGCTTAAGATACTTATAACTCTTCCCATTAGAATTATACCTATGAGAATAGAAGCTCCCATCGGTATCTATTAAACCGCGTAAGCAGGCTTTTTGATACTCAATTTTTTCATCTATCCAGTCAGGTATGCCTACTTGATTTTTTACCTTGTTTCCAGCAACTAATCCCTGTTTTAATAAAAAATCAACTAGGTTTGAACTGCTTACTACCATGTCTGCGCCATTACAATTTTTACGGGGATGAATATGATAACCAATTGAAAATAATTTTCTTAAAATTTTGCCTAAAAATACTGAATATTCTTTATCTGTCCTGCTATTAAAAGATATAACCAACTGGTGATTTCCTGACAAACCCCCATCTCCTAAAATAACCCCGATTAACTCTGCCAACTCCGCGCATCTTTTAGGATATTTTATTTCTTTTCTAATTATGAATCCAACTTTTCTCGCCAAATCTTTATCTCGATGAAATAAACGTATAGTTTTCTTGCCACCTTTGCTTCGCCCTTCTGGCGTTCCGGGATTACCATATAATTCAACGCGTCTTAAACCGCCCAGCCTTGATTTATTAATCTGCATAGCACTTTCAACTAGTTAAGTTGCTTTATTATTGCCTATCCCTCTTCTTCTTAAAAAACTCTTTAAGTAAATAACCGCACTCTTTTTCTAATATCCCTTTTTCAACCGTAATACGATGGTTTAATTTCTTATGATTGACGATATTTACCACCGAGCCGCAGGCCCCGGTTTTGGGGTCTTGGGCGCCGTAAACTATGTTCTTTATCCGCGCCAGGACCAATGCCCCGGCGCACATACTGCACGGTTCAATCGTAACATAGATAGAGGCGTCGTTCAACCATTTACTTCCCAGGGTAGAAGCCGCCTGGGTAATGGCGATCATCTCGGCGTGGGCCGTGGGATCTTTGAGACGCTCGATCTGATTATGGGCTTTGGCGATAATCCTTTTCTGGCTGACAATTACCGCCCCTACCGGGACCTCATCCTCTTCAAAGGCCTCCTTGGCCTCTTTCAGGGCCTCGAGCATATAATATCTATCCAGCTGAATACTCACAAATTTAAACGCGCCCGGGCCGGATCGAACGGCCAACCCTCAGTTCCGTAGACTGATGCTCTATCCAATTAAGCTACGGGCGCAATAATTCCATTTTACTACAGTGCTCTATCTCCCGCCGTAGGCGGGTCCGCCTGCGGCTGACACAGATAATATGCTTACATCTTTAGTTCGGCCAGGGCTTTGGCTTTGTCGGTGCTGTAGAGACTGCAAAATTTAGTTATCTCTACGTAAGAAGTCTGATTTAATTTCTTTAACTTACGCAGTATCTCGGCGCGCAGTTTTGTCTCTTTGATTACTTCCGTAGGATACAGGCCTTTGGCTTTGGCCAGATGGTCGCGGTAAGGGCCGGGGCTCAACTCGCAGAATTTATCCGTATCCGAGTCGTATTTCCAGACCGGACAAATCAAGACCTCTTTTTGCTCTAATCCGGCGGTCTCCACCAGCTCATTAACCACCCTTCTCACCTTGCCGCCTGATTCCAGTTTTTTCATAATCACAAAGACATCCACTAAATTAATCAGCACCGAGGGCGCATTCATCGGCTCGTTCTGCAATCTGATGATCGCCTCCCGGGAAGTTGAGGCATGGATGGTGCCCATACAGTATCTGCCCACATTCATTGCAGTCATTAAATCCTTGGCCTCCGCGCCTCTGACCTCGCCGATGACAATCCGGTCCGGGCGCATCCTTAAGGAATTTTTCACCAAATCCGCCAGGCTGACATTCTCATTACTTTCTAAGCGCGAACATTCATTTAAAGAGTGAGTGTTTAATTCCAGGGTGTCCTCAATCACTACCAAGCGGTCCTTGGGCGGAATAAACGACAATAAAGCATTCAACAGGGTAGTCTTTCCGGCTCCGGGGCCTCCGGCGATAATAATATTTCCCGGCTTAACCGACATTCCCTCAACATAAAGCCAAAGCTGGGCCGCCAGCTCATAAGAAAGGGCATGTTTATCTATCAAATCAATAATACTTAAAGGGTGCATTTTGGCCCGGGTAATAGTCAACTGCGGGCCAAAAGGGGACTGCACGATATTCACCCTGCCCCCGCCATCCGGAAGCTCTAAATTAAGAATATCGCTTATAGTATCAATATTATTCCGTCCGGAAAGAACTATCAGCTTTTTTATGAATAGTCCCAACTCCTTAGAGCTGGAGAACTTTTTATCGGTTTTGATAAAGCCGCCCTTGGTGCTGTGCAGAAATATAGGCTTAAGGCCGTCTATGACGATATCCTCAACATCCTGATCATTCAAGAATCCGGAGATTACCTCTAACTCCAGAAAATCCCGGGCAAAGTTCTCGGCAGAGGCCATATCCACCACAAAACCCACCTTTTTAATCAGGCCTTTATCCTCAGGATTAGCCCCCAGGGCTAAAAATACCTCACAGACCAGCTCTTTTCTTTCCGCGTAATCCTGAGCCAAGTTCATCTTGCCGGCCAATTCCGCGACTACTTTAAGCTTTAAGTCTGTTATAGTTCTTTCCATTGTGTATTCGGTTTAAACCGTCAAGATTATAACATCCGCTTATCGCGCTGTCTATACCTAAAAGCTTTGATAATAATTATAGGTAATCAGGGCGATATCGGAAATAAACCTTTTGGCCGGGGCGGCAAATTTATCCTGGTGCTTAGTCAGCACACATATCAAAAAATCACCTTTTTGGGTAAACACGATTCCCGCGTCATGGCAGATATAATTTTCCAGGCCGGTCTTATGGGCAACGGTTACTCCTTCAGGAAGCTTTCGGGGGATGCGGTCCTTAATCTTCTGCTGTTTTAAAAAGCCTAAGCATTTCTCGGAGGTATTTTTGTCTAAGAAGCTCCGGCGGTAAAGTATCTCTAAAAGATACGCCATATCCTCGGCAGTGGTATAATTCTCCCTGCCTTCTTTCCTTTCCTCAAAATCCATCATCCGGCGGACTAAATTGGTATTACGCAGGCCTAAGCGGATAAAATAATCGTTAAAGGCCTCAAAGCCCAAGAGGTCTATTAAAATATTTGTGGCGGTATTATCGCTTTTGGCAATCATCGGCTCAAACAATTCTTCTACCGAAAATATGGAACCGACAGATGAATCCCCCAGTACCTTTGAGCCGGGCACCTTTTCATAAGACTTAAGACTGACTAAATCACTCGTTCTCACCTTGCCTTCCTGCTGGGCATAAAAGTAAGAAAGCAGAATAGGCACCTTTACCAGGCTTGCCGAAGGAAACAACGCCCCCTTGTTAAAATCAATCTCCCATCCTTCGTTCAAATCCTTAATTACGATACCGATGTTTCCTCTAAAATCCGCGATTCTACCCTCAATCTCCTTTTTAAGATTATCCCAGGCCGCCATTCTCTTCTCCAGCAAAACCTGCCTCTGGCGGGCTTCCCGATAATCTTCAAATAGCCGGCATCCCAAAAGTATTCCCAGCCCTAAAAAGATGCTCCCTGATAAAATAAGTAGTTTATTTTTTAGCATATTTTAAACTTATCCGATAAAGTTACTGCCGTTATTTTCGCGCCTTTTCTTTCCCTGATTTTTCTTTGTAGTTAAGGCCGAGCTATTTCTTTTTGACTTCTTTTTCAAAACGCTGTTTTTCCCAATGCCCTTTCTGTTCCGTCTTCTGTTCCTGGAAGTGCTTTTTGACGGCCTCCTTTTTCTCCTCGGGCGTCTTGCCGGAATTAGCAATCTCTTCTAAAAAGGCCGTATTCCTATTATACTGCTGGTTGCGCCAGGTGGCATTCTCCCGGTATTGTTCTTCATAAAAGCTAATCAACTCATCTTTTTCCTGCTCATTCAGTTTAGTGTTGCCGGCCAGCCTTTCCTTTATCGCGGCCATATGGTCATTATGCGCTTTTTCGTAAAAGTTTCCTTTATCCTGATACTCTTTTTCCCGGTGAGCCTTTATAGCCGCGGACTTTTCTTCGGGAGTCTTTCCTTCTAAGCTATTTTTGAATGCCTGATTTTTTTCCTGCCGCTTTTGCTTATCCCGCGCCCATTTTTCCTGGGTATCTTTTTGGAAACCGCCCTTCTTAGAACCATATTCCGCGAAAACCGGCACCGAAGACATAAAAAGCAGCGCCACTGCCGCCGGCAAAATCAATACCCTATTTTTCACCCGTATCCTCCGTATTAAAAAAAAGCGGAGAGGGAGAGATTCGAACTCTCGGACCTTTTCAGGTCACGCGCTCTCCAGGCGCGCGCGCTAAACCAGCTACGCGACCTCTCCGATTTTTATCTAATTTATTTTATGATTATACAGGTTTAACGGCTATTCGTCAACTTTGTTGATAAAAAGGGTTTTTTACGCTAAAATGCTTCTATGCTTAAAATCGGAAATCTAAAATTACCCTCCAGAATTATGCTTTCCCCCATGGCCGGGATAAGCGACCTGCCTTTTCGCCGGCTTAACCGTAAGTTCGGGTGTTCCTTCGCCTTTGTGGAAATGATTAACGCCCGCTCCCTGGGCCACAAAAGCAAAAAGACCCAG
>MHGF01000039.1 GCA_001805445.1 Omnitrophica WOR_2 bacterium GWF2_43_52 | reverse complement strand
GTTATTATGGCGCGCCAAATGCTCAAAGTCATTTATCATGTTTTGAAAGAACAGCGTCCTTATTATCAGGATGTTACTGTTATGCAAGAAAAGCAAATCCAGTCGGTGGCAGCCGCTGCGCTCCAAGGGGTCTGAAGTCCCGCCTCTGCGGGAGCTTCGCCAGGTCTGATTAGCGAGCGGTTGCTTCCGAGAATATCATGCAGGTTCGCCTTGTCGAACGCTGCCAATGGGTGACTGACGACTGGTCTAATTCCAGCGCGTCTTAGGATAGTGACAATCGTCTGGATGCTTAATTGTTTTATAAAATAACAATTTTAAGGAGTCGTCTTATTTTTATCAAGAGGAGTGTTTTTTCTCTTGACGGGTATCTCAATGGGTGACCCCTGTTTACTTGACCCCTGTTTACTCCCCTGTTTACCTTAATTTAAGATTTCCTGTTTGTTCAGAGTGAGCTGTATATTTTTGTTGCAAAAATATATCAATATGGTATACTTTTTATATGGAATTTGAATACGACCCGGGCAAATCCAGCACAAACAAAGAAAAGCACGGTATAGGCTTTGAAGAGGCTAAAGCCATATGGTTGTCTGACCATGTGATTATACCTGCAATTACCAGGGGCGAGGAACGTTTTATGATCATTGGTAGAATGGGACAAGACCTATACTCTTGCATTTTTGCCATAAGGAAGAAAAGAGTAAGAATCATTTCTTGCAGAAGAGCGAGAGATAAGGAAAGGGGAATTTATAATGAAAAAACAAGCTAAAAAAATTACCACAGAGGATTTTGACCGGCGATTTGACAGAGGCGAAGATATGACAAGCTTCTTGGATGTTAAAAAGGCACTAGTGAATAAAAAGATTCAAAGGATTAATGTAGATATCCCTACGCCTTTTCTAATGAAGATAGACAACGAGGCTAAAAGAATAGGCGTGGCTAGAACAGCATTGATCAAGCTCTGGCTATCAGAAAGGCTAGAACATATCCAGCATTGAGGTATTTCTAAAAAAGGAAAATGAATTGAAATGAATAGGGGATGTTGTTGACTTGTAAATTTATTGACACATTTTAATAAATTCGAGAAGGGTGACTCCTTAACTTCATAAGCTCTTTTGATGAAAGCCGTGGTTAAATTGACAAATTAACAACGTCCCCTCAGCTCGTGTTTCATGATTGGTGACAGACAAACATGGCGTTTGGCCTGGAATAAATATTCTTCAGGCTTACTTAGAGAGCGAGAGATATGACTAAGGCGCAGAGTTTTTAAAAAAGATGTTTGCGTTAAATAAACCTGATATTCGTGAAAAGCTTACAGATTTCTCAACATAATTTGATAGTAAACTGAGAAATCTTCCAAGGACAGTGGACGATAAGCAGAAAATTTCAGCAGGCTTGGAGAGAGATCCATCTTGAGAAATGCTTTGGATCTAGCGTTATGGGCACCCGAAAGCACACTTCCTAAAGTTTTGTTTATATCAAATCTCGTTAAGTCATATTCATATCATTCGGATATTTATCAGGAATTTAAGGAATGCGCAATAAAGTTGGTCAATGACAATAAAAATAACGAGAATATAGTAAAATTATCTCCGTTGATCTATAGAATTTATGGAATGAATGGAGAATTCGATAGCTTTGAAAAGGGGTTAGGCAAGTATCCTGAAAACTATCGCAACTGGTTTATAAAGGTTAAAGAAATGAAGCCTTGATCAGGGTATAACGATGAAGAAAAGTAGATTTCTATTCTTAATTCTTATAGCTGCTATTTTATGGTTGGAGTGGTTTGGTATGGGAAGACTAAATCGATGGCTAGATGTATTTTCTCCTCACAAAGCTCAAGCTGCTGATTCTATGAAGAAGGGACATCCGGAGGAATTCGCGGGACTAAGAAAGTTAGCTCTATCAGCACAAGCAACAGACTTTCCTGAAAAGGCGGGAAAGCACGGGGTATTTGGAGTTTTAATGGAAACAGGGTATCCCGAATACACTGTGACACTAGCTACTTTTATGACAGGTGATGCTAGCTTATATTTCAGTAACGGTGGCGGTATGCTTGGCGGTATAGGTCATGAAACCGTTAGAAAAGCCGCAATAGCTTTAAATCGCAGGGCTGACGAATTTATTTTAAGCTGTAAGAAAGTTACTGAATTCCCAATGCATGGGCCCGGAAAAACAGTTTTTTATATTCTAACTCAAGAGGGCATTTATACGGCTGAGGCATTGGAAAAAGATATAGGTAATAATAGAAGTTTACTTTCGCCTCTGTTTGCTGCCGGACAAGACGTTATCACAGAGTTTAGGATTATTGATGAGAGGCGTCAAGATAAAGAGAAAGGTATAGAATACGAAGAAAACTCATGGTGGGGGGAGCCGGGGTATGCAAATTGTCTACTCACATTGATGGCAGAAGGAGCAGTAAAATCTGCAACCTTGGATTCAACTAAGAGGTTGCCTGCTTTAGATGTTTTTGCTCAAGGCAGTGATCACTTATTATCTTGGGTGAAATCGCAAAAGGTTTTTTATGAAAAACTTAACCCTCTTGAGGTGTGTAAGGTTATTTTGTCTTCCGCTGGTTACGAAAGCATAAGGCCTTTTAAAGATCCGTTGTATCTCGAAGCCCTCCTTATACCGACTGTTGATAATGTATCTAAAGAGGGGATACCAACCTTATTCAAAATAGAGAATATTGGTAAAGGGCAGTCGCTTGTTTTGCAGATAACTATTGTACCTAAGCAGGCATCAGGTAAGTAATTTACTTAACCTATGAAGAACCGGAATTTTATTATCATTTTTTTATGTGTTTTAATATTAAGTGGAGGCTCTAATATGAGAATACTTAATAGATTGTTTGGGTCTTCGAAAGCACAGGCGGCTGACGGAGAAACCAGGGGTTTTAATTACCATCCTTATAAAAGCAAAGAAGCTAATTATATATATGACTTACTTTTCTGCGATAACCTCGAATTATATAAGAATAACTTTAAAGGAGAAAAAGTTTTCCCTTGGGATGTTTTATTCTCATCCTCAAGAAGCCGAGAAGATTTGGAAAAGATAATTAATGATCCGAAATGTGAATCTCGCGTAAAAGTCCTTACTTATAATGAATTGAGGCGATTAGGAATTAAGTCGCCGAGAAAAGAATTGCTTGGAGTAATTGTTGAGGTCGGAATGAAGGATGGATTAGATACGTTAGCTGTATATGCAGATAAGACTGCCAGATATATTAACTACACAGGGAAAATGATTATTTGGGAAACCATAGAGGATGCGATAATTAACGCTAAGATTGCTGAACTTTTTAAAGAAAGCGAACAAGTTATTTCCAGTATTGGGCCATGGGATAAAGAAAGACTGCCCCCACTAATGGGGGAAGAGGCCAGAATTACATTCTTGGTTTCAGATGGTCTCTATTTTGGGCAAGGGGAAATGGATGCTTTATCTAATGACTCTATGAGTGGGCCAGTATTAAATACCGCAACGGAATTGATGAAATTGCTGATCAATAAAAGTTTAGGGAAGCAGAAGTAAATTATTTTATCATTCGTATATTAGATAGGTTATGACGTTATTCAGCCAGCGACTCTATCATCTAAGGCCCCTGTCGCTTATAAAAAAACTGTAAACAAATAGCTTGACAGTGTAATCGTAAGTATGTATCCTTATAGTAATTATGGCATCATTACTTCCCAAAAAGATATTAGTGGTAGACGATGAGCAGGACACGCTGGCGGCGCTAAGCAATATCCTCAAACGGGCGCAGTATGCGGCGTTATCCGTTAATAACGGCGAAGAGGCGATAGAGTTAGCCAGGCAAAAACATCCGGATTTAATCCTTTTAGATATCATGCTCCCTGGTATAGACGGCGGCTCAGTCGCGGAAACCCTCGCCCAAGAGCCGTCAACCGCGGATATTCCCATTATTTTTCTTACCGGTATCTTAAGTAAAGAAGAAGAGTTAACCGAAAAACAGGCTGGCGGCAGAAAAACCGGAAAACATTACCTGTTGGCAAAGCCTGTGGCTAAGGAAGATTTGCTGGCGTTAATACAAAAGATACTCTCTGCATAGTAACCGCGTTTTTCCCTCCCGGCATCACAAGAACCTTGAATAAACCCCGCGTTTAAAGTATAATAATCTGTGTAGTTTCATTAAAGTGCCCAAAGGCGCTTATAGCGCGGGACGGAAATTCCGTTTGCTCGATTGAGGAAGATGAAAAAATTTGTCTTTATAATGTTTTTTGCATCCTGTTTTTTTTGCGCTGGAGCATGGGCGATTATCAGCAAGCCGCCGCTGCGCTATAGCGTCTTATTCCATGGCGACACTCGCCATGGCGATGAGCATTTCCATTCGCACCGGCTGGATGCTTTTTTCACCACAACGATGCCCTTTATTTTTAAAGACGAGGTAACGGTAAAAATGATTCCTTTTATAGAGTTGCGCTATAATACAGAGCGCCAGAGGCGCCAAAGGACTATGACCGGCGTAGAATTCGGTGTTGACCTAACCGATTTTTTGTATGTCGCCCAGCAGCTGCGCTATAGTTGGTATTCGGAAATGCTCTATGAGCACGATGTCTTTGAGCATACGGATATGCCGGAAGGCTTAACCAAAATAACCTTGAGCCGTCAATTGCTTCCTGACAAGCAAATTCTGAAGGGATATCTCAGCGGCGAATATACCTATGATTTTAAAAGCGGAAGCGGCACGCGCATGGACGTCATTATTGGCGTGATAGCTGCTTTGGGAAAACAATGGGAAGCCAATCTTGGGTGGCGCCATGATGACCGGATACATTATTTTGACTGTGATTCTGTTGAAGCGAGTGTTTCTTATAATTTTTAACTCCTGTTTTTTTACTGACGACAATAAACCATGTCCTATATAGTTTTTGCCCGTAAGTGGCGGCCCCAGAATTTTGACGATGTTATAGACCAGGACCATGTTGTCAAGACTTTAAAAAACGCCATTACCTCAAACCGCCTGGCGCATGCCTATATCTTTGCCGGCCCCCGAGGAGTAGGCAAGACCTCAACCGCCCGTATACTGGCGAAGTCGCTTAATTGCCGGCAGGGCCCTACCTTGAGCCCGTGCAATACCTGTACTGCCTGTATCGAGATTACCCAGGCGCGCAGTTTTGATGTCATTGAGATTGACGGGGCTTCAAACCGCGGGATTGACGATATCCGGGCGCTGCGGGAGAATGTGAAATTCGCGGCCACGCATGGCAAATTTAAGGTATATATCATTGATGAGGTGCATCAAATTACCTCTGAAGGTTTTAACGCCCTCTTAAAAACACTGGAGGAGCCGCCGCCGCATGTGAAGTTTATCTTTGCCACTACCCATCCCCAGAAAATCCCTTCTACGATACTATCGCGCTGCCAGCTTCTTGAATTCAGGCGTATTTCCAATGTCAGGATAATTGAACAGTTAAGAAAAATAGCGCTTTCCGAGAAACTTTCTCTTAAAGACGACGTCCTTTTGGCAATTGCCAAAAACTCCGACGGTTCGCTGCGCGACGCGGAATCTACCTTAGACGAGTTGGTTTCTTTTAGTAATGGTGACATCAAATTAAAAGACGTCCATTCGATCATGGGAGTAGTAGAGCAGGAGTACCTCTTTGAGATTGTCGATAAAATCATCAAGAAGGACGCGGTAGGCCTTTTGCAGCTTTTAGATAAGCTCATTGATGAGGGCAAGGACTTAACCCAGCTGCTTTTGAACCTTATTGAATATTACCGTAACGTGATGATTGTCAAGGTGACGACGCAGAATCACGAGAAGCTTCTTGACCTGCCTGTGGAGGCCTGCGAGGTGATTGCCAGGCAAGCGCAAGGGATTTCTTTGGATCAGGTATTGCTCGGGGTTAACGTTTTGTTGAATGCCCAGGAAATGGCAAGGCGTATTGAGAATTTGCGCATTCCCTTAGAAATAGCTTTTGTAAAACTTTCCGCGCAGCCTAAGTCTTTTGAGCAGGCTGTGGAGGTTCCGGCAAAAAAAGATGAGCCTCAGAGCCTGCCGGCAAAGGAAATTAATCCGGCTGTTTCGCTAAAACCGGCCGCTTCATTAAATCAGCCGCCTGCTTCATCAAGCCATTTGCCTGCCGGGCAGCCGCCTCAGAAACAGGCAGCAGCTACGGTAAAACAGCAGGAAACGCATCTGGATTTAGAAAAGATAAAGGCCCTTTGGCCGCAGTTTATCGAGAAAGTAAATAAGGTGAAGGTTTCTGCCGGCCATTATTTAGATGGGGGGAGCGCTTTTAAGACCCAAGGCAGCGTGTTGACTATCGGTTTCCCTCGACAGGCAAGCTTTAATAAGGAATCGTTAGAACGCAAGGAAAATCATCTTTTACTTGAGAGTGTCTGGAAAGAGCTCCTCAGTCAGGATATCAGAATACAATTTACATTCACGCATGACCCCGCGCCAGAGAAGCATATAGATAATGCCGAAGACCCCTTACTTAAGTCCGCGCTGGATACTTTTAACGGCAGGGTAATAAGGAAAGGCTAAGATGGCGTATCCAGCGACAATAGAAAGATTGATTCAGGAGCTGGTGAAGCTCCCGGGCATCGGCAGGAGGAGCGCTGAGCGCGTTGTGTTTCATTTCTTAAACAGCCCTTCCAAAGAGGATATTTCGCTTCTTGCCCAGAGGTTACTTGAGCTCAAGGAGCGGGTGCGCCTTTGCCAACGATGCCATAATTTAAGCGAACAAGACGAATGTACTATCTGTATGAATGAAACGCGTAATAAAAGTATCCTTTGCGTCGTAGAGCGCCCCAACGATGTTACCTCAATAGAGAAGACCGGGACCTTTAACGGCGTCTACCATGTCCTCTTAGGCTCGATTGCCCCCTTAGACGGTAAGGGCCCTGCTGAACTTAAAATTGACAGCCTCATGCAGCGGATTAAGAATGAGCATATAGAGGAAGTAATTATCGCCACCGATTCAGATACCGAAGGCGAAACCACTGCCTTATACCTTAGCAAACTGATTAAACCCCTTGAGGTCCGCCTGAGCCGTATCGGCTTGGGGCTGCCGGTCGGCTCAAACCTGGAATACGCAGATTCTGCCACGCTTTCAAAAGCCTTAGAATCCCGCCGGGCATTATAACCTTTATCCTTCGATGATTACCATTACCAATCTTTCCAAGAATTACGGCAGCAAAATACTCTTTGAGAATGTTTCTCTGAGCATTAATCACGGGGAAAAAGTCGGCCTCATCGGCCCCAATGGCGCCGGTAAAACCACGCTTTTTACGCTCATCTTGAAAGAGGTAGAGCCATCAAGCGGAAACGTGCAGGTAAATAAAAATATCCACATCGGCCATTTAAAGCAGGAATCGAGTTTTAAGTCAGAGCATACGGTGCTCGCGGAACTTACCGAGGGTGATAGCCGGATAATGGCGTTGAAAAAAGAAAAAGAAGAGCTGGAAAATAAAAATGAGGCCGGCTCAAAACGTTATGGCGATGTCCTGCATGAGCTTGAGGTTTTAGGATATTTTGAGTTAGAGCACAAGGCCAAGAAAATCCTGATGGGGTTGGGGTTTAAAGAACGGGATTTTAACCGTCCTATAACCCAGATGAGCGGCGGCTGGCAGATGCGCACGCTTTTGGCAAAATTACTGACGTACCAGTATGATTTATTGCTCCTTGATGAGCCGACCAATTACCTTGATTTAAATGCCGCGCTTTGGCTTAAGGATTATCTGGCGTCTTTTGACGGAACCTTTATCATGATTTCCCACGATAAAGCGTTCTTGACCGACGTGACTAACTATAGCTTGATTCTTGAGAATGGTATTATTGCCAAGGTCCGCGGCAACTACGAGCAGTATGAAAGGATAAAAGAAGAAAAAAAGACACATTTACAGCGCCAGTTCAAGGAACAGGATAAGAAAAGAGAACAGCTTGAGAAATTTGTCGGTCGTTTCCATGCCCAGCCGAATAAAGCCGCCTCGGTGCGGGCAAAGAAGCGTGTTCTTGATAATATGGCGGAGATTGTTGTCCCTGAGGACAGGCGTGAGAGTATCCGTAATTTCCATTTTCCCCCCACACGCAGAAGCGGCTATCGGGTGATGGCGCTGGATAAAATTTCTAAAAGTTACGGCGATATACAGGTGTATAAAGATTTTGATTTTGAGGTTTTTCAGAACGAAAAGGCGGTTTTAGCCGGTGAAAACGGAGCCGGAAAATCCACGCTTCTAAAGATTTTAGCCGGAGTCATTGATATAGATAACGGAAGCCGCGTTACCGGCCATAATGTGGATATCGGCTATTTCTCCCAGACGCGTATGGACGTATTGCATCCGGAGAATACCGTGATAAAAGAGGCATATTCGGCCGCGCCCGGCTTTATGTCAGAGGAAACAATACGCACTATTCTGGGCGCGTTCTTATTTAGCGGCGACGATGTGGATAAGAAGGTGGGTGTTCTTTCCGGTGGGGAAAAGAGCCGTCTCATTTTGGCGAAGCTTCTGGTGAACCCGCCGAATTTTCTCTTGCTTGATGAGCCGACCACGCATCTTGACGTAGACGCGGTTGAGGCGTTAGTCAAGGCGCTTAAAGAATATGAGGGGACGCTGGTATTTATCAGCCATGATATTTATTTTGTGCGTTCGGTGGCAAATGTCGTGTATGAAGTTAAAGATACCCGGGTACGGAAATTCCCCGGCAACTTTGATTATTATCTTGAAAAAAGCGCCCACCCCGAAGGCCATGACGAATCCCGTCATGTTAAAGCGCCTGTTGAAAAGAAAATAGACCCGGAGAGAGAAAAAGAACGGGAAAAGGAGCGCCTGCGTAAGGAAGAAGAGAAAAAACGAAAAACATTCAATGCCTCAATCCGCGAAAAAATAAATAAACTCGATAAGGAAAAGGAAAGTCTTCAGCTGGAAAGTTATTCCAAGTCTCGCGCGTTGTCTAATCCGCATATATACCGTGAGGAAGAGACCGCCAAGGAATACGGCCGGCGTTTGAAGGAAATAGAAAAAAGAACCGCGGCGATAGATGAGGAAATCCGGAATTTTGAAAGCCAGATTATCTAACAAGGCGCGATGGGGCAGCGTTTTAAAAGAAGTCCATCTCTACGCCGGTTATATCCACTAAACACAGGCCTTCAATAAAATCTATAATTTTATCAAGGATGGAATTGGCATGGCATTTATCGGTTGAAACTACCGCGATGCCGATTTTCCCCCGGCCGTGAAAGTCGTGGTGTCCGACCTCAGCCGCGGCGGCCTTGAAGCGGTTTTGCACCTGGGCAATGAGGCGCTTAACCACAGAACGTTTGTCTTTCAGGCTGTGGCAGTCGTGAAGAAGGAAATCTATGGTAAGAGTACCGGTAACCATTGTAAGTAATAGTTGATGCTATAGCTGAAGCCTCACGTAGAGCGGAAAGTGGTCTGAGCCGATATTGTTAAGGACTTTGCGTTCAAGGATTTTTATTTCTTGGCTATGCAGTATGTGGTCTATGGGCACACGCATAAATTGAGGCCACATTGACGGCCATGTGGGCTGGAAACCAAGGCCTTCGGCGCTGTCTTGTAAACGTTCTTTTCTAAGCTGGCTAAACCCATAGGTCCACGCGGAAGTATTTAAATCGCCTACCACCACAACACTTTCTTTCTCGCGCGCTATACGTCCCGCAAGATTTCCGAGATGTTCATTTCTTAAGTGCCAGTTTTTCTGTCCTATAGGTGGAAGAGGATGGGTTACCCAGAGAACGAATTTCTTGTTACTTATTTCTCCCACACAGCGAAACGAGGGGGTATCGATAGAAGATAAGTGCTCGGTGCTTATCTCCAAAGGCATTTTCGAGAAAAGAGCTATCCCGAAACAATCTTCTCGTGAAGTGACTTTTTGAACGGGAAAGTCGCTAAGGTTTTCCTGTAAATGTGCAGACCAGCGCTGGTTTATTTCTAGAAGGACTACTATATCAGGGTTTTTTTCTCGAATGAGCTGAATAAGCTTATCATGCTCTTGGTTATCAACATATACATTCGCGTATAAGATGCGTATCTGATGCGTAGGGTAAGTGTGCGCGTTATTTATTTGATGCGGCAGGTAAGGTAAGAGCGGCCAAAAGCAGGGGATAAAGGCAATACTTGCGAGCGCAGCCTTTTTAAAGCGCTTACTTAGCAGTAAAAAGAGTAGGGTAACTAAAAGTAAGGCTGTAGATTGAAAGCGAAAATGGTTAAATAAGTCAAAAAACCAATACCATCCACCTAAGAAGCCAAGAGTAGACCCTAAAATTATTCCTGGAAAAAGAATGGGAAAGCATGGTTTTTTCATCTCTTAATGCTTATCTTTAGTCTTTTTCTGTTTTGACAGCGGTGCAGGATAACCCATTTTTATTTGCCGTGCAAATCTTTGACCCTGATGCTCCTGGTGTTTGAGGTGTTGCCCTGAATTCATAGTCACCATCAGAAAAGGCGCATTCATAGTTATACCCCTGAATACTTTTCCCGCAATATTCAAGCGTCTTTCTTTTTGTTGAACTTTTGAGAACATCGAGTGAGGATGGGTAGCTGCCGTTTATTGTTACATATTCTTGTACCGAGTTTACCATTGCCTTGAGGGTTGTTTGTGGAAGAGCATCATTTGCTCGTAGGCGCGCCCTGAGAAGATTAGGAATGGCGATGGCGGCGAGCATAGCAATAACAATGACGGTGATGAAGAAATTGCTTCCTCCGGCTCCCTGCCCGCCAAAACTGACCAAGGCAAATAAGTAGGCTAAGGGATTTCGCGAATATGAGGGTAGTGGTGTATTATCCCGCAGAGAAATTAAGTGGCCCACACGTTGGGAAAGGGTGGGGTACCCTGAGATTAATTCGTGCCAGGATACAAAGAAACCTCTTTGATCTTTATGCTGCTGGCTAAACGCCTGCGAAGACATCGTTTTTCCGATTTCCTTTCCCCCTGAAAGGATCATCATTGCCTTTACCGCCCCATCTATATTCTTGGCCGCGAACGCGCCATGGCGGTCGCAGCTGGTTTCGCAGGCGCGGCTGTAGGCCGGCCCCAGTAATGGCAGGATGAGGCCGGGTGAAAGGAAGAGGCGTTTAAGAATATGCCTATTTTTGATATGGCCGATTTCGTGGCCCAACAGGAATTTGATTTCATCGCTTGATTGGCCATAGGATTCAACGATATCAGAGAAAAGCACCACGAAATCCCTGCCTGCATGGCGCGTCGCAAACGCGTTCAGCGCGCCGCCTGCCTGAGCTATGTATAATGCGGGCATCTTAGTAAGGCCGAACTGTTCGCATGCCGCTGTATATGTCGCATACAACTCTGGGAGCTGGCTATCTGTCACTAAGACGGTTTCTGACTTTAAGTACGCAACAAACAACCCATTGGCAAACCACAGCATAACCGCAAAACCCAAGGTAAACGGCAATCCAACGATAGTAATGGTGAGAATAAGCCATGCAATGATAGAAATTGCTAAGACAAAACAAAAGAGTACTTTTTCTTTACCACAGGTTAAGTTTTTGAGCGTTAGCTCCATCTTTACCTCCTTGTCATATTGAGCCAGGGACACAGGGGCAGTGCTCTTCGTAGTTCATGGGCTTTACTATAACATAAGATTTTCAAACTGTAAATGATTCAAGGAGTCGCCATTTTTATAATATTTTTTTGAATAAAATGATTTATACATTCCGTTTTGTGAAGTCGTGTTTTTCGTAACTTCACGAATGAAAAAAAACAAAAATGTGCCTCTTGCGGTGCCTTGCGTTTGCGCCATATTTTGGTGGGTGCCTTAAATTCGGCGCTCACTCGCCAAATTGGGTAAAAAAAGGCACCGATTACTCGGTGCCCAAATTGGCTCCCCCTCGAGGACTCGAACCTCGGACCTGGTGGTTAACAGCCACTCGCTCTACCGGCTGAGCTAAGGGGGAATAAGTTACTTCAAAGAACAGGGAAATTAAGTTTTCAAAAGGATTAATTCTAAGGCTTAAATTCTACCGTAAAAAAAGCGATAACGCAAGAAAAAATATCTAGTCATAAAAAATGTCGATTTTTATGTTGATTATGGTACTATTATAAAAACAATGAGGCTTATTTTAGGGGTGAAAAGAAAAGGGGTCAGAGTTAATTTTATTGACAGGTAGGCACGGCTTTATTATGATAAGGCCATGCCAAGGCAGCCAAGGTTAGTAATTGCTGGTTACCCAAACCATATAATTCTAAGAGGCAACAACAGGAGCGCCGTCTTTCATACTGATAAAGACAGGCGCTTTTTTATTCAGTGCCTAAGAGAGGCCAGAGAAGAAACAAAATCAAAGCTCTACGCGTATTGTTTAATGTGTAAAAGGGATCACCCCTATTTTACTATCTTTACAGAATCAAGAAAAACATTTTGACAGTTATTTCTACGCTGAAGAACACAGTGAGGCAGATGCTTCTGTTTATCATTAAATAGGTGTGGCCACTTTTTTACTGACTTGTACACTACCTCTGAACAATTACGAGGAAAACTGAAACCCAGTTTCGCCATAGAACTAAATGAGATAGATCTATAGGTAAAAACTATTTTATTATAAAAATCTATGAAAGAGAGAGAAAAGATACAATCCAATGATATGCTTGTGATATCCAGCACCTTAATATCGTGCTTTGTTATTACGGCATTAAATATCTTAGTTATAAAATGGTGGCGGTTTGATTTAATGACTTTAAATGCAGGATTTATTCCTTATGGTGCAGCAATTATAGGAATGCTTGCTACAGGCGGTTCATTGATTGCGGCAAAGATGACCAAAAAGCCAATAGGCAGATTAACCTTCCAGGCTATGCCTTCCATTGCGCTCTTTACATATTTTCTTTATTATTACGTGAATTATATAATAGAAGTCTTCAGGGTGCAGGGAAATATGATGGGGATGTTAGATATCATATCATTTTTTAAGTACCTGCATCTATCCATAACTCAAAGGATTTATATCTCTCCCACATTTATTCATAATACAAGCCCCGCACGATTTGGAGGATATATTTTTGTATGCCTTGAGATATTTGGTGTTTGGGTTGGGAGTTTCGTAATTATTGAATATTTAAAGAAGATACATAAAAAAGCACTCCGAAGCATGTCATCGAAATAAATCCTTTTCCTTAGAAAATTTAAAAATCCCTCCCCTCTTAAAGGGAGCAGAATTTGAAAGGACAAAATTATGATTCGTAATTTTACCAAAAAAATCGCATTTCTTTCTCTTACTATAATGTTGACAAGCGGCTGCGTTACTATGGGGAAAGATGCCTTAACTGTAATGAAGCCAGAAGAAAAGAATTACCTAGAAACTACTTTATCTAAAATTTCTCTAGGTATGACTGAAGAAGAAGTAATAGATATTTTGGGCCCGAAATATTATAGGCAACCCTTTATGATAATGTGGTATCCAGGAGTTTCAAATGGTAAAGGTCAGATAAGGGTATATTTCTGGAAAGGCAAAGTATCAGAGGTGAAATGGATTAAAATAGGTTCTGGTGGTTTTGCAATTTCTCTTTTTAACGATATTATTCCAAATAAATAATCTTGTTTCGCAAAATTAAAAATCCCACCCCTCTCGAAGAAAGTGAGGTTTGCAGCTGGGCGCGAGTTTGGGATAAATAGTGTCGTTTCTGCGGAAGCTATTTATTATGGGTTTGTTACAATTAAATTATTGATACTATGCTGCTATAGCAATGTAAGGTGTTGCGGTAGTTCTTTGGTCCATTCTATTATAGCGTAACATACTGTAATTATTAAAGTTATGTAGAAACGACACTATTTTTCCTATTTTTCCATTTTTTCGCACCTGGCGGCAGATGGAAAAAGTGCGTTACGGTTTTAAATCTGACAAAGATAGAATTGACCATTTAAAGCTTTATCAAGTAAGCAAATATTTTCAAAATAATCTTTTACACGAAAAATCACAGTAACTATCAACACCGCAATAAGTTGCTAAGATTTATTGCACAAAATTCGGTAAGGCTTCGAAGAAAAAGCTTGACAAGCATACGCCATTGACGTATACTTTAACTGGAAGGAGAGTGATGTGGAGATCGTCGAGACCCCTATTTTTACTAGGAAAATAAAAGACGTTCTTTCTGATGATGAGTATAGCAAGCTACAATGGGCATTGGTAATTAATCCTGAAGCGGGGGCAGTTATTCCTGGAGGAAGAGGCTTAAGGAAATTGCGATGGGTTATCCCCGGTAGAGGAAAAAGGGGCGGATTACGGATTATATATTATTGGTATACGCGAGATGAAAAGATATATATGTTGTTTCCTTACAAGAAGTCAGAACAAGCGGATTTAACAAAGGAACAGATAAAGATATTGAATGAGTACGTGAAGGAGGGTGTGTTATGAAAAACAAGGATTTTAAAGCTTTATTAACGAGTATTGATCAGGCCAGAAAAATACATTCCGGCAAGCTAAAAACTGCAAGGGTTTTTAAGTTTCATCCTATAATTGTGAAAAGAATACGGATGAAACTTCATGCTTCTCAGGTTACATTTGCCCATATGATTGGAGTCAGCGTTGATACTTTACAGAATTGGGAGCAGGGCAGAAGGAAACCTGAGGGCCCGGCATTGGCCTTGCTTAAGGTAGCAGAAGCTAATCCAGAAACAGTTATGGAAGCTTTGCATGCGTAAATTAATAAACGATAAACCATCGCTGGCCGTTTCTTGAGTTATTTAAGCCAGCTATAAGCTCTATAGAAAAGTTCGGTAATCTACCCCTTTCGGAGAGCCAAATAGGGCTCAAACTTTACGTAAATCGTAAGGTTTGAGTTACGCCTCCTGTAAGTTTGCCTGCTGTTAAGTAGGCAAAGCCCTTGCAGGAGGTTTTTGTTTGAGGTATAATCTTTACTATGAAAATTATAACAGAAAGTATAACGCTTAATGAAATTAAAGCGATGGCTGCAGCTACCTTTGGTAATTTAGTAAAGGCTGTTGTTGATGTTGAAAAAGAACTTATCGCAGTTGATGCTGAGCTTCATTCTGACCTGGAAGCGTTGCTTTTGGAAGATGGTTCAAAACAAAAAAACCTTTGGGGTATTAATATTTATCCGGAGATTCAAGGTGATGATTTTGTTGAATTTGATTCTATGATTAATATGCGTCCTTCTCAGGGGAATAGAAGCCGTGGTATAGAGAATGAAGAATTGCGCGAAAAAATTATCGCGATAGTCATAAAAAGGATTAAGCAATGAGCTGCCAACATAAAGATCTATCTGCAGGCCGCTGGAGCCAGTTATTATTCATTGAGCAAATGGCAAATATCGGCAGCGAGGTTGAGCGTGCGCTTAATTGGCGGATAAAGAAAAATGCTGATTATGCTCAAAAGGCATTTGAACGAGCACTAGAGTTAATTGACCTGACCTTAGAGAGCGATAAGAACTATGCCCACCTAAAAGAAATTGCCCGTATGAGAGAAGCGATTGTTGATTATTTCTTCGGGACAAACCAGTTTATGTCCTCTGAAAGTTCTTGGCGGAATTACTTCATGCCTTTTACCTACGCGTCTCGCAGAAATCATTAATCTTAAAAGAATAGAATGGTTCAAACCTCAATTTTAGAAGTTAGATCCTATAGTGAGGTTTGGCCCCTAGAATACTATGGGCTCTGAAGTCCCGCCTTGGCGAGGCATCCGAATTTGAAAGGAGAAAATTATGATTCGTAATTTTACCAAAAAAATCGCATTTCTTTCTCTTGCTATAATGTTGACAAGCGGCTGCGTTACTATGGGGAAAGATGCCTTAACTGTAATGAAGCCAGAAGAAAAGAATTACCTAGAAACTACTTTATCTAAAATTTATCTAGGTATGACTGAAGAAGAAGTAATAGATATTTTGGGTCCGAAATATTATAGGCAACCCTTTATGATGATGTGGTATCCAGAAGTTTCAAATGGTAAAGGTCAGATAAGGGTATATTTCTGGAAAAGCAAAGTATCAGAAGTGAAATGGATTAAAATAGGTTCTGGTGGTTTTGCAATTTCTCTTTTTAACGATATTATTCCAGATAAATAGTGTCGTTTCTGGATAAATAGTGTCGTTTCTGCGGAAGTTGTTTATTATTAGTTTGTTACAATTAAATTATTAATAATACACTGCTATAGCAATGTGGTCATGTTGCATTAGTTCTTCGTTCCCTTTTATTATATCGTAACATACTGTAATTATTACAGTTATGCAGAAACGACACTATTTTTACAGAGCGAATGTCTCGTTATGAAGAGCTTAAAATCCGTAAAGGAGCTAATACCGCCAAGGTTATTATGGCGCGCCAAATGCTCAAAGTCATTTATCAT
>MHGF01000038.1 GCA_001805445.1 Omnitrophica WOR_2 bacterium GWF2_43_52 | reverse complement strand
TGAAAAAGAGTCGGGTTTAGAGGGGTTGGTGGTGAGGCCGCTTTCTGCCAAGGTGTTGAAGCCGACTATCCCTGAGCAAAAAGGCTGGATAGGCCGTGATAAGCTTTTGTCCATAAGCGGACGCGGTAGGCGCGAGCAGTTTGATTTAGCCGATGAATTGGGGATATATGATTATCCTTGCCCAAGCGGCGGATGTCTGCTTACCGATCCGGCTTTTAGCCGGCGTTTGAAAGATTTAATGCGGTATCAGGATTTAGCGTTAAAGGATGTGAATCTGCTTAAGCTCGGCAGACACTTTCGCTTAGGCGATAATATTAAGTTAGTGGTGGGCAGGAATGAGTTGGAAAACCAGCGTTTAGAAGCGCTCAAGGAGGAGCAGGATTATTTTCTCTACCCTGAAGAATTGGCAGGGCCTTCGGCGCTTTTGCGAGGAGATATTCAAGGCACGGCAATCTTAGAGTCTTCATCGCGTATTATTGCTCGTTACTGTGATGGCGCTACTAAGGAGACTAAAATCATCTGCAGGAGAAGCCCTTTGCAGGAATATAAATTCATCGTTAGCCCTCATACAGAAGAAGCATTGGCTGCGTGCAGGATAGTGTAATGGATATTGCTATTGAAAAGCACCTCAAAAATACCAATCTCTTTGGCTGTTTAAGCGGGATTCAGATTGCCCGTCTCTCCCAGGCAACCATAATAAAAAGATATAAAAAAGGCTCCATAATTTTTTCTGAAGGCGAGCCTACGTTAGGGTTTTATCTTATTGCTGAAGGAAAGGTAAAAGTTTATAAGTTATCCACCCAGGGCAAGGAATACATAATGAATGTGTTTTTAAGCGGCCAGAGTATTGCCGAAGTAGCGGTATTTTCCGGTAGAGGCTATCCGGCATCCGCTCAGGCCATAACCAATAGCACGCTGCTTTTTCTCCCCAAGGATGCTTTTTTAGAGATTTTAAGAAGCTATCCTGAAATTGCCCTGCGGATGCTCGCGGCGCTTTCCTTGCGCCAGCGCCGTTTTGCCGAGATGATAGAGGATTTGTCTTTGCGGGATGTGGCCAGCCGCCTGAGCAAATACCTCTTGGATTTATCTAAACAAAAGGGCAGTAATACCTTTAGCCTGGATATTCAAAAGTCCGACTTGGCAATGAAATTAGCCACTATCCCTGAGACGCTTTCCCGCAACCTCAAGAAATTAAAAAATAAGAAATTAATTTCTCTCCAAGACAGCGTAGTAACCATTTTGAATAAAGTCGGCCTTCAAAAGTTCGCCGAGGGCTTATCCACGTAATCAGCGTATATTTCCTGCCTCGCCTGTCTGCCGGCAAGACAGGTAAGCAGAGGCAAAATTCTTTTCGATAAGCCCTTCCTTCTGCGCAATCCGCGAACTTATTTATTTCCAAAATCAGCGTAATCTGCGGTCCTGAAAGCGCTTTCCCGAAACCCCTGATTTAGCCTCGTTTTTGGTCAATTCATATGGTATATTTTGCTTACAGCTGAAAGACAAAATATATGCCTTTACGCCTAACCAAACTTATATCCCTGTTTCTATCTTTTTGCCTCATCCTTGAGCAGTCCGCCTTTGCCCAAAGTATAGACCTTTCCCATTACTTTGCCAATTCCGGCAA
The DNA here is from genome assembly GCA_001805445.1 of Omnitrophica WOR_2 bacterium GWF2_43_52. Taxonomy (GTDB): domain Bacteria; phylum Omnitrophota; class Gorgyraeia; order Gygaellales; family UBA12090; genus GWF2-43-52. The sequence goes on along the minus strand of MHGF01000038.1, from coordinate 83,835 downwards.
GCCTGTTCTCCAAAGCGATAAGTTTAGGCCATTACACCTAAGGTATATGGGCTATGATAACCTAAACCAGGACTTTAAGCTGCTTTTGGACAAGGGAGATACCAAGAAGGTGGACTTAGAGAATAAAAACTACATAGAAGAAAATACCCAAACCCTGCTCAAATACTTCTTCATCGGATTAGCTCTCCCCAATGAGAAATTCTGGGTAAACCTAAGGCCGGATGCCCCGGATAATATCATAGATGATGACGTAGCAATGACCGATATAGGTAGGATATTCTTAGAGGCGGATGTCCAGCTAAAGAAGGACACCGCAAGTTTTACTTCACCCCAAGCCCCTGAAGGAAAAGTTTACTGGGATAAGCTCTACAAGAAAGCAGAAGAATTATTTGGAACGGAGAATATTACCATACCAACCTTAACCCGGCCTTGGATAGTGCCGAGTGAAATTATTATTAGGGAGTCGCCCGAAGGCGCATATATCTACAAGGCAACCTTAAAGGTGATGCTGGAGGAGGATTATTTACGAGGGATGAAGGACGAAGGACGAGGGACGATAATAAATTATAGTTTCAAAGATCCAAGGCTAAAGCAGCTCAATGAATACTCAACCCAGCTGATCAGAGAGCTGATCATCCCCAAGCTTACCTATCAGGTGAATACTTCTAAGAGATACGCCCCCCTAAGACAGGCTTACTATTCGCTTATCTTGGCCCAGTGGTTCAAGGCTAGATTTGGTGAGCCAGTGAACGGGTTAGCCAGTAAACCGGTTAACCCGCTTACCGGCACACCGGATAACCACTATAGTAAGCTGATAGATTCTAATGACTTGACTAATCTCGCCTCCAAAGAGCTTTATGACAAACAAACTTATTTTCAGCAATACCAAAAATCCTTCCAAGACGGCGAATACAACCTCACCGAGCCGGTGTATACCCCAATGGGCCAGAACATCAGAAGGTATGTTAGCGGGGGAATGGGGCTTGGGAAGGAAGTATCTTTGGCAATAGAGGTGATTAAAAGTGGTTTTAATCACATTTCCCAGTCTTCGTATTTGAAGAATAGCGTTTATCATTTTAGTTCTTCACCATTAAAGAACAATGAATCTGGCAAGAAAAATGATCATGCCTCTCTAGTATCTTTATTGAGAGATCCCTTAAATGCGCCTAAAGATTTGCCAGGTAAAGCCCGTAAAATTATTGAAGATGAAGAAGCAATTAAGGAATTACTTGGTGTTAAAGATATAAAAGGCATTGCTTATGAAATAGAACAAGAAGAAGATTATTCGGGTGGCTATGTGCTTAGATTTATTGTTGATACTGAATCGGGAAAAATGTCATTTTACACGAAACTTCGTCATTCATCAGGCACGACAGAAGAAATTATTAAACGGAAGTGGCCTGAATATAAAATTAAAGTTACGCAAGCTGACCCTGACGGTGATTGGGCGCGTTATAAGGTGGAAGGCTATGAAAATGAATTTATGGTCTTTCGGCCTAACCCGACAACCCTAGAGTACAAAATGACTGTAGAAGCTTCACAGGAAGGTATTGTTCCCCCGAGTTGCATTATAGCTGATTCTTTGATTGTTCGGGGAGTGGATAATGGTATTTCTCTGGAGAAAATTTTCTATGGTTATGGAGAAAATGAAAACTTGAGAGAGTTATTTTTAAATAATAAAAAAAAGTTTGTTACAGAAATCGGCAAAGCTTACGGTATATTAAATAAAAAACTTAACATTGTGCATGGAGATATCAAGCTAGAGCACATCTTCATTACAGAAGATAAAGTATATTTAATAGATTTTTCTGCGCGAGAGCCAGATGAAGACGGTTTTCTCAGTAGGAGAGTTCCCAATGTTGGGAAGAGAAGCTCCAATGATAGTGATCTGGCACGTCTGATTTCTGTATTTCCGTACGAGGGCGCTGGAAATGTATATAAGCAATGGTTGGAAAAAGGTTACGGCAATGCCAGCTCGGCGGTAAAGGATGATTTTAATTTAGATGACGGCTCTCTTTGCCGCATAATGCCTCTGACTAAAGATTTAGCCGGTCAGCGTTATAATGAAATTCTGGATTTGGTTAATTTGGTGGTTGGAAGCAATTGGGAAAAAGATAAGCTGATGGAAGAATATTCCGGTAAATGGCAAAATAGCTTTGTTGTAATCCGCGATAAAAAAATAATTGCAATCCTGTTAGCCTATGAACAAGAACCTAATGCCGAATTGAAAATAGGCAATAGGCATGTTTTTATCCGCCACCTTTGTGTTACTGAAGAATTCAGGCGCAAGCATATAGCAGCATATCTTCTTAATTATCTTTCTTCTCAAGTAAAAGCAAAAGGCTATCGTCCAATCGTATTACAGACAAATGTGGATAATGCAGAGGCGAATTTGTTGTATCGCAAACTGGACTTTAAGAATATTGCAACGATAAAGGCAGGAGAAGATATCGATAATATATATGTAATAGATGTAATAGAATTGTTTCGTAACACACAAAGCGTGGTCGCGGGATCCGTCAACTCGGGGACAGATATGGATAGTCTAAGAACAGAAGCGGATCCTTTTGGTTTAGAGCGGGTAAATTATTTGGACAATGTCGCAAAAGGAAAGGAAGATTTGCCTGAATCTCTTAAGACAAGAATGTATTCTCTTTTGTGGCCAGTGAATATGGTTAAGCCCGAAGCGCATATTTCTAATTTTCAAGGATTGGTGCTTAAGCCTGCTTCGGTAAGTTCGTATAGGGATCACCCGGGAATAGACATACAGACATTCCCTGGAGATAAGGTGTTCGCAGCGGCAGAAGGAGTAGTTGTGTATGTCGATGATTTTGAAAAGAATGGAAAGATATCTGATAGAAGGGCATTTGGATTTGTTGATGTATATATTTATTCGCCAGACAAACAGTTGCTTATATGTTACGTGCACTTGGATAAGAAGAGCGTCCCCGAGGATATTCTTAGACATACTTATTTTGACATATTATATAGTAAAGTAAAAGTGCGTGCAGGAGAAATTATTGGTGCGGTTAAGGCATGGCATACTGATCCAGCTTTTTCAGATAATGCTAAAGAAGAGATACTGCCCGCGAAAGTGAAAGAATATTATGAGAGGTCTTACAACCATCTCCATTTTGAGGTTTTATATGTTGATGACCCAGATAAATTGAATAGTACTTTTAGTTTCTCAAAGTTTAAATCTATTAATCCGCTATTATTATTAAAACCACTTTATAAAATCGAAGAACAAAATGACTCTGCATCGGAGGTGGAGGAGTCTCTTTCGTCTTCTTCAATAGTAGATGATAAAGGCGGCGTTGCTTTTAACGCCTTGCCTATCCAGACCGAAGCCGTTGCCTCATCTGCCTTGGGCGCTTTTTCCGGAGTTAAGGCTTTTCAAGGTGACTTGGATGCCGAATGGGCGCAGATCCAACAAATCTTTAACGCCGGCATCCGGCCATCTATCCAGCGTATCGGCGAATACACCGCCGCAGCCACTGCAAGCCCTTTGGCTGAAGAGAAAATTGACGAGGTGCGGGCTATGCTTACTGACCTCCTCCGCCGCGAAGAAGAGGATGAAAAATTGCCCGCCACCGAGCCTATCCTAAAAAATCTGATTACCGCCTTAGAGTCGTAGCCCCTGCCAAATTCGCCTAGCCGTTTTATCGGCTTGACAATTATAATGCTGTATGGTATGCTTATATACGTAAAACACATAATACACAGGAGGTGATTGTATGGCTTCGTTAACTTTATCAGTGCCTCGGGAATTAAGGCAAAAGATGGCGTCTTTTAAGTACATTAACTGGTCGGAGGTTGCGCGGGAGGCTATTATCCGTAAGCTGGAAGTTTTGGAAAAAATGGACAGGCTTCTTTCTGAAAGCACGCTTAGCGTGGAAGATACGATTAAGTATGGGCGTATGATAAATAAGGGTATTTGGAAAAAACATAAATCCCATTGATAGATGCGCTTGATTATTGACGCCAATATTTTATTAGCCGCGTTCTTAAAATCCGCAGTGACGAGAGAATTGCTTTTTGATGACGAGATTGAACTGTTCGCTCCGGAGTATTTTGCTGCTGAGATTACCCGTACAATCAAGAAAAGTAAATTCTTGAGGCTGAGCGCGGGTTTGACCAAAGAAGAAATAGAGGAACTGCTCGCTTATTTATTTGGGCCTATCAAAATTATGCCAAAAGAAAAATATATCCGTTTTATGGAAAAGGCTAAACAGCATATGCCGGAGGATGATACTCCTTATTTAGCCTTGGCTTTTTCCATAAATGTTCCAATCTGGTCTAACGATTCTGCTTTCAAAAAGCAATCTCTCGCCGCAGTTTATACCACTCAAGAGCTAGTTAAGATTTTGGGTTATTAGGCAAGCCGCAAAAGTTTAATCTAATCGGCATTGCCTTGAACGCCCTGCCGATTTAGGCTCAAACGCGAACTGCTTGTCGATATCCTTCGGCGCGAGAAAGAAGATGAAAGACTGCCATCCACCCAGCCTGCCGTAAAGAATCTGATTATTGCTTTAGAATCGTAGGGAGAGCGCCAACCGCCCCTGCGAATTCAAAAGAATTTGAATTAGAAACAGAAATAGAAACTATCCTTGACACAAGGTTATCCTTATGATACTTTCTATTTAGGGAGGAATATAATATGACTTTGAAAGAAAAATCACAAGTGGTGGAATTATTAACCCAGCAGCGAATCCGTAACTGCAAAAAGATGCGTCAGGTTTCTCTAAAGGTTGATAGGTTGCGCCGGAAAGTAAAAGGAGAGAGCTGCGTTGAAATAGTTCGCAGATTCCGCGGGGCAATTTAATGGTTATTGACGCCTCGGTTATTCTCAAGTGGTTTATTCAGGAGAACGATTCAAATAAGGCCGCGGAAATTAAGAAAGCGCATACGATCGGCGCTTCCTATATCGCTATCCCCGATCTCGCCTTATATGAAATAGGAAATGTATTGCGTTACAAGCCGGAATTCTCCAGCCATGAGGTTACGATTTGCCTTACTGAAATATACGATTTGAATATAGATATTATCAGCCCCAATGTTGAAATGCTGGCATCAGTGTCAGAGATATCACGCCGTTACGATATTACTTTTTACGACGCTGTTTATATCGTTCTTGCCCAGGAACTTGGGCTTGATTTTGTTACCGCTGACAGCCGGCTTTATCACAAAACAAAAACTCTCCGTTTTGTCAAACTGCTTTAATTTTCTCAATATTCTTTAACTGCCAACCACTGGTTGAAGAAAAATAATAAAGAAACTCCTTACGCCATGGAATCGGATAAGCCTGCCGGCGCACTTCAGTTTGCCTTATGAGATAAAATAATCCCAAAATTTGCCTGCCTACCGTCAGGCAGGCAAAATCCGGGATAATAGAACCAGAATACGGCTTGGCCGCTTGACATAAGTCAAGGCATAATTTTTGTTTTTCTGGTATATTTTATTTGTAAGCGGTATGAAGGAGCAGAGAATTGTTGATTGTGAATATAGGAAACGGAAATTATGCCGGTAAGTACAAAAAGAAAAATAGTCCAGATAGATGAAGAAAAGTGCAATGGCTGCGGCTTGTGCATACCCAATTGCGCCGAGGGCGCGCTCAAAATAATTGACGGTAAGGCGCGGCTGGTTTCGGATATTTACTGTGATGGCTTAGGCGCCTGCCTTGGGCATTGTCCTATGGATGCCATAACCATTATTGAGCGCGCGGCCGAGGAATTTGACGAAGAAGAAGTAAAGAAGTACCTGAGCCAGGAAGCAGGAGAAGACACAATGGAAGAATACTTGAATAAAAACATCAAAGATATAATTAATCAATTTCCTGAAGTGGGGAAAATACTGGATAAATACGGTATAGGATGCACCGCCTGTTCGCTGGGCTCCTGCCTTTTTAAGGATATCATTGAAATACATAATCTGGCCCCTGACGCGGAAGTGGAGTTGATGTATGAAATTGAAAAGGCAATTTTCCCGGGGAAGCCCGTAAAAAAACGCGCGCCCAAGGAAAAATCAGTGAAGCCGCAAGGTGAGATAAAATACTCGCCGCCAATAAAAAAGCTGGTGGATGAGCATGTCTTGATTAAGAGGTTAATCGCTTTAATTGACCCGTTGTGCGAGTTTATCAATAAATCTAAGGAAGTGGATTCCAAATTAGTCCTTGATTGCGTTGATTTTATCCGAAGCTATGCCGATAAGTACCACCATATGAAGGAAGAGGATGTCTTGTTTAAGAAAACCGGCGAAGGGCTGGATATTATTAAGGTAATGCTTGAGGACCATGTTACAGGCAGAAATCATATCAAGCAGGTAGTTGAGGGAGCCGAGAAAAAGAATAAACAGCAGATTATTGAGCATATACAGGGTTATAAGGAACTGCTTACCCAGCATATCAAGAAAGAGGATGAGATATTGTACCCCTGGATTGACCGGGGATTATCCACAGCTGATGTGGGCAGATTGTATGAAGAGTTTAACCAGAAGGATGCCACCTTGCCCGGTGACTTTGAGAAAAAGTATGAGGATCTTGTGGCTAAGGTAGAAGGCATCTTGAAAAAAGGGAGGGAGTAAAATGGATCATGGTCATAGCGGTTGTCCGGGTTCCCGGATGGAGGATTTCAGGGGCAAGGATGAGGCAGGCAGTGATGATGCCGGTAAGAGGGCTTCACAGCTAAAACAGTGGCCGATACAACTGCATTTGATTTCACCGATGGCCCCGTATTACCAGAAGGCGGATGTGCTTTTGTCCGCCGACTGCGTGGCTTATACCGCGGGAGATTTTCACAAGGATTACCTGAAAGGAAAATCAATAGCTATCGGCTGTCCTAAGCTGGATGAGGGCCAGGAGGTTTACTCTGAGAAAGTAACTTCGCTCATTGACGATGCCAAAATCAATACCCTTACGGTAATGACGATGCAGGTTCCTTGCTGCGCGGGGCTTGTAGCCATAGCCCAAGAAGGCGCAAGCAAGGCCAAGAGAAAGATCCCCATTAAGTCAATAGTCTTGAGCCTTCAGGGAGAGGTGCTTTCTGAAGACTGGGTTTCGTAAGCAAAACCAATCTGCTTGATATAGCTAGGTTACAAATAAAAAGCCTTTGGGTATGGCATTTTTCGCCATCCTCAGAGGCTTTTATTTCTGCAAACATTTTCCTTGTTTTTACTTTATTTTATGTTAACATATGTTAACCAATACATTATTGGTTAACAAGAAAGAAGGCAATGCTATGAAGCACATTGAAAACGAATATATCAGTATCCCCCAGTTAGCGAAAATGTTGGGGTTAAGCAGGATTGCTGTTTTTAAGAAAGTAAAACAGGGGGAAATCAAAGCTTTTAAAATAGGCAGGAATTACGCGGTCCCCATGAAATATTTAGAAAGTATTCTTGGCAAGGCTTTGAGCAAAGAAGATAAGGAAGAAATTGGCCGGGCGGTGAAAAAGACAGTCGCAGAATACGGCCAAACTTTGAAACAATTAGGCAGGGAATAATGAAAGGCCTCAACGTTAAAGAGGTAGAATATCTTGCCTTCCGGCTGGCTAAAGAGTTATTGTCTTTTAATGAGCCCATACCTGATTTTTCCACGCGTTTCCCCAATATCCTGGAAAGCTGTTTAGCCGCGCCGTTTCAGAGTTTTTCCGGCAAATCGCTCTACTCCGGTTTTATTGAAAAAGCGGCTATCCTTTTTTACCTTATGATTAAAAACTATCCCTTTCAAAACGGCAACAAAAGAATTGCCATGACCGCGCTTTTGGTGTTTCTACATAAGAATAAGAAATGGCTTAAAGCAGATACCCAATAGCTGTATAATTTCACGATGTGGATAACCCAAAGTCCTCCGAGGTTTAAGGAAGAATCGTTAAGGGCTATACAGAAGTTTTTGCGAGGGCATATCGTCGCCCTTCAATAAAGAATGGATTTTTTAATATTAAGCCTTTGGATTCGGCGTATAAACGCCGTCTCCAGAGGCTTTTTAGTTGAGCTTAATTTATTTCAGTTCCTTCAGTGAGTATGCTGCTTCTATTGACAAGCAGGCTTAGACAATACTATAATGACAAGACTGAAATAAAAGCCCGACGAAGTTTTAGGAAGAGCATTAAAGGCAGTACAAAAGTTTTTAAGAGAACATATCGTTGCTCCTTAAGAATAGGAAAAGGTGTTAGGTGGGAACGGCATTGATTATTTTATAGTTAACGCCGAGGGCAGATTTGTATCATACTCTCTGCCGATAAAGATAGGGGTTAGACATGAAAAAGGCAAGAGGCCTTAGATTTTTAAGTTATTTTTTTCTTTTCTGTTTTATTTTTAGCGTAACTGCTGTATACGCTGAATCTCGTAGTAAAGAAGACATCCGGTATGCAAAAGGTTTCTTATCCTGGCTAAAATCAAATCGGGATAAGAATTGGGGCGTTCCGTACAGCCACGTGGGTGATGAACGATTTTCGCGCTGGACAATTACTTATGATTCTGCAGTCGTAGCGCTTGCCTATATAGCAGCGGGAGAGATAGAGGATGCCAGGAAAGTAATTGATTTTTATAATTACAAGCCTCAGGTATGGCGCTTAGGAGGGATTATTGAAGCATTTGTAGCAGGCGATGATATACAGGGAGAAGATTGGTCTGTGCGCTTAGGGGCTAATATATGGATGGGTATTGCAAGCATCCACCTCTATTTTAATACAAAAGACCAGCGATATTTGGATTTCGCGAAAAATATAGCAGAGTTTGCAATAGGTTTGCAGTGCGCTGATAATAAAAGTCCCCTCTTCGGAGGCATTGCGCTTGGCCCGCCTGGCGATTCTGCGTATAGCGGTGACCAGCATATCGCCTATGATTTAGGAAAGCCTTCGTTTGATCAAATCTATTCCACAGAGGTTTGTATTGACGGCTATGCGCTGTTTAGGAATTTACATAAAGCTACCGGAGAAGAAAAATACGCGACCGCGGCGAATAACTGCCTTCAATGGTTAAAGTCAAACGCCTTTAATAAAATGGAGCATAGGTTTAACCGAGGCTATCTTGATTCTATCGTGGCTACTGATGTTCAAAGCTGGGCATTATCGGCATTGGGAGTTGAGCTACTGGACACTTTTGAAGAAGGGCTGGCAGAGAATATGGCTGCTTTTGTTGAACAGAAATGCTTATCAGAGGTTACCTTTGTAACTGGCGATAACAGAAAGATGACTGTTACAGGAGTTGATTTCGTTGATAGGAATAGGGCAAAAAGCTTAGGCCGTGAACCTCTTGTGTCCTTTGAATGGAGTTTCCAATTAGCCAATGCCTATTTACGGCTTGAGAGAGATTTTGAACAGTTAGGCCAGGTTAGAAAAGCCAAGAAGTACAGGATTAAAAGGCAAAAACTTCTAAAATCACTCTTACCTGTTGCCATAAAGCGTGAAGGGGGACTATCCTATCCATATGCTACCCAGGGTAACGCGGTAGTCGGGCATGAGTATAATACCCCAAAAGAGGGCGCCTTGAGCGCTATCGGCGCTGCCTACGCAATCTTGGCCTTGAAAGGCTTTGATCCTCTTTGCCAAGGAGAATAGAGAATCAGAAAAACCACCATAATAAATTCTAAACATATTATAATGGAACAAGTTATGAGGAATGTCCCTGGATTCTGTATGAGCAAAAGTTACTCCAGAGAAGAGGTGGTTATGCCTGCGGCTCTACTAAGGAGGTATCCTGAAATCATAGAATGGAGCATTATTACTGCGTATAGAGGCTCGATCTCTCATGGCTTATATGTTCCCAACAAAGAGTCCTGTTCTATAGATGATAAAGACATTATGTCTATTTGCATCCCGCCGCTAAGTTGCTATTTCGGCTTACGGGAGTATGGTTCAAGAGGCACGAAGGAAATAAAATACAGGGAATGGGATATTGTCGTCTATGAATTTAAGAAGTGTATTGGCCTCTTGCGGCAAGGTAATCCCAATATTTTATGCATATTATGGATGGAGCCAGATGATTACCTCAAAGTTTCTCCTGAAGGCGCGCGATTGATTAATGCAAGAAGTTTATTTGTTGGAAGGCATGTATATCATAGTTTTGCCGGCTATGCGAGAGGCCAGCTTCACAGAATGACTCATTTGGCATTCCAGGGATATATGGGAGAGAAGAGAAAGAAGTTAGTGCAAAAGTTTGGTTATGATGTAAAGAATGCCAGCCATCTTATTAGATTGTTGAGGATGGGTATAGAATTTTTAGAAGAGGGCAGGTTATATGTTAAGAGGAAAGACGCTCAGGATTTATTGGCCATTAAACAGGGTAAATGGCCATTGGCGCAGGTGAAAGAGGAGAGTAATAAATTATTTAGGAAAGCGGAATCCGCTTATAAGAAATCAAAATTGCCCCTGCGTCCAGATGAAGATAAGATAAACGCATTATGCGTAAGTATTTTGCAAAATCATTTTTGCAATAAGAAAAATAACATAGCATAATTTTGATTTGTATTTATGTCCATCGTAGAACCAGTTATTCGTCCGCCGTCTGAGGCCGAGAGTTTTCTTTTACAGGTAACTACAGGTTGCTCAGCGAACCAGTGTAGTTTTTGCGGCGCGTATACCGGGAAGCCTTTTGCCATTAAGAGCTCCAAGGAAATTTTTTCGGATATAGAAGAATGGTGCCGCCACTATCCTGATACCCGCAGGGTATTCCTTATGGATGGAGACGCGCTGGTTATAAAAAATGATAAGCTTATGCCGATCTTAGAGAAACTCAATCAGGTATTTCCTAAGCTTTCCCGGATTTCCAGCTATGCCAATGGATATAATATTACACATAGGACTGATGAAGAATTGCAGCAGTTATGTGAGTTTAAGTTAAGCCTTCTCTATATAGGATTAGAAAGCGGAAATCAAGAGATACTCAGTCGCTGCAAAAAACGCTCAAGCGTAGAGGAAATGATTGAGGCGGTGCAGAGGGCAGACAGGGTAGGCATAAAGTCTTCGGTGATTGTGCTTTTGGGTTTAGGCGGTAAACAATATTCCGCGGAGCATATACGAGATACCATAAAGGCGTTAAACCGGATGCAGCCACGGTATGTGTCGTTCCTATCGCTTATGCTTATTCCCGGAACGCCGTTATATGAAGCAGCGCGAAGGGGCGATTTTGAGGAATTAGATTCTCATGAGTTGTTACGCCAAGCGCGAGATATTATTCAAGGCTTAGAATTAGAGAAAACGATATTCCGCTCAAACCACGCCTCTAATTACCTATCACTCGAAGGCAGATTCCCGCAGGATAAAGGAAAGTTGTTGACTATGTTAGAAGGCGCGATTCATGGAGAAACAACCCTAAGGCCGGAATTCTTAAGAGGGCTGTAAATAGCAGATTTTTTTCTTGACAAATGATACGAATATGGTATCATTATAATATGAGATTAATTAACAGGAATACAGATTACGCGGTTAGGGCTCTTTCCTATATAGCCAGGCAGAAGGAGAAAGTAGTTTCGGTTTCTGAGCTCGTGAGTGAGCTGAAGATGCCACGGCCTTTTTTGAGAAAGATACTCCAGGTTTTAAATAAAGAGGGGCTGCTTAAGTCTTATAAAGGAAGTGGCGGAGGTTTCAGTTTAGCGAAGGCGCGTGATAAAATATTCCTCTTTGACTTAATCAAAACTTTGCAAGGGCCGGTGAAATTTAACGAATGTATTTTTAGGAAATCATTCTGCCCGGATGTGAAAAACTGCGCGTTGAAGAAAAAAATAGAAGAAATTGAAAAGTATGTAGTTTCGCAACTACAGTCAATAACCATAGCATCATTATGCGATAACGGCTGCAAAGAAGGAGCCGCTTGTTAAAAAGGGGGATAGCGATGAAAGAATTAGACCTAAGGGCCGTTCCGGTTAATGAAAGGAGCCCGGATAAAATAATAAACGCTTGGAAGGAATTAAATCAGGGTGAGGCTTTACGACTAATTAACGACCACGACCCTAAGCCTCTGCGGTATATGTTCCAGATTGAATTTAAAGACAGCTTTGCCTGGGAATATAAGCAGCAAGGCCCGGAAGTGTGGATTGTGGAGATTAAAAAGATTAAGGCCGCGGCGCCTTTAAGCGATGAGCAAAAGGCAAAGAGGGAGGAATTAAAGCAAATACTTAAAAAACTCCATGAGGCAAAGCCAGAGGAATTAAACGCTGTTAAAAAGGAAGCCCAAAAATATTTCAGGGAAGTAGAGCCGAAAGAATTGGCTATGGCAGAACAGGAGCTTATTCAGGAAGGGACCACTCGTACCGAAATGAAGCGGCTCTGCGATGTGCACTTAGAGGTAATGAAAGGTAATCTTGGGGTTAAGGCCAAGAAATTAAGGCTTCCGGCATCGCATCCAATCACTATCTGCAAGGATGAACATAAGATAATCAAGCGTAATTTGCGAAGGCTTAAAGCCTTAGCGGAGAAATTAAAGCAGGCGGGCTCTTTTGAGAAGGCCAAGAAGCACTTGGATATTTTAAAAGAGCTGTCACACTTCTTTTTAGAGACAGAAAAGCACCACGCGCGCGAGGAAAAGGCCATATTCCCGCGCTTGAAGGCCCACGGGGTAATTGAGCCGCCGCTTATTTTTGAAGAGGACCATGTGGAATTTATGGCAAGAAAGAAGGTGCTTAATGAGCTGGCATTGGCGGAAAATAAAGGGGATTACCGGGAATTTTTAGGGAAGATATCTCCTGTAATAGAATTTTTAACCACTAATTTGACTGACCATATTTATAAGGAAGATAATATTTTATACCCGATGGCGTACGAAACATTGGATAAAGACGAGTGGAAAGAGGTGCGCAAGAAGTTTGACGCGATAGGCTATTGCTGTTTTGCGCCGGCAGATTTAAAGAAAAAGAAACGCAGCTGACGCGGATGAAAAAACACAGATGTTCGTAGATTAAAACAGGCTGATGAGCGCAGACAATAGACATTGAGGAAATGGCCATGGATGTTTTAAAAGAAGCAGTTGACGCGGCAAAGAAAAATAATATTTTAACCCTGGTGGTTGCCTCAACCAGCGGAAATACCGCTTCCAAGCTTTTTGATATGACAAGGGGAGAAAAGCTTAAGCTTATTGTGGTGACCCATGATGAAGGAAGGCCTGAAACTGATAGAAGGTTTAACGAAGATATCCGAAGGAGGCTTTTAGCGGGTAATGTTACCGTCTACACCCATAATCCGCGGTTACTCTTCTTTCAAAAAGTATTGAGAAAAATTATGGGTAAGTTTGGCTTGTCAGCGTGGCATAATCATTTGAATGAAGTTAAGGAAAAATATGGCACAGGGATAAAGGTCTGCCATATTATTCTACAGATGCTCATGGAAGGCAAAGCCCTAAGGGACGAGAGAGTGGTAGCTGTAGCCGGAAAGAAAAGCGGCGCGGATAGCGCGGGGATATTTGTGATTAAGCCAAAGAGTAAATGGCCGATATTGGAAAAAGTGATAACTATTAACGAGGCTTAGCCTTGGCAGGAGGGGAAAATATATGTGCGGAATTTCAACTAAATGGAAACAGGCGTTTTACGATGAGGTCGAACCGATAAGATTGAAAGACCCTTTGGCGGTATTTTTAGGGGCGATTGATGAGAATGAGGAGTTTATTTTTACCTATGAGGACGCGGTAAAACTGGCGGGGCATTCCTGCCCGGCGGTATCCGGCGCTTATAAAATAACTCAGAAAGCGCTTCATGCCCTCTATGGTAATGAAACTCCCCTGCGGGGAGGTCTTAGTGTGCGTGTGTTAGGCAGTATTGATAATGGCGCCAACGGCCCTATTTCTCAGGTGATAAGCTTAATCACCGGAGCGGCTCCGGAGACAGGGTTTGCGGGTTTAGGCAATAGCTTTATCCGGAAGAATAAATTGATATTTGATGAGAAGAACGAAGAAGCTAATGCCTTTGTCTTTACCCGCGATGATAACAAAAAATCAGTGAAAGTGACGTATCATCCTGAGAATGTCCCGGCAGATGAAGATATGCATGAGCTTTTTACCAAATGTATTGTTGGTACGGCCAATGAAAAACAGAAGGAAAGATTCAAGGAGATGTGGCAGAAAAGGGTTCGTTGCGTTTTATTTGAAGAGGCAAAAGGGTTATTTACCGTAGAGAAGTTAGATTAAAGAGGCTTGTCCTCTTAAGGGGGTGTCAATGGCAATAGCAACGCAGGCAATAACAGAAAAATTCATAAGTTTGATACATGAAGCACAAGGCGCGGATAACAAAAAACTCAAAGAGCTTAGAAAGAAATTCATTCAGGCCTTGGGGATAATCGGCGCGAAGCAATTTGTCACTATCATGGCGGATATCTTAAAAGACAATTTTCATATCCAGGGCTGTAATGACGCGCGTATCCCGCTCAAGAGCATTTTTAATATTTCCCTGGATGAATTGGAGGATTCCTTATTAAGTAAGGATTATCGCCTTCCCAAAGAGCACCCTTTATCCGGATTGTCTCAAGACCACATTGGTAATATCAAAAAGCTAAAGGCCTTACATCTGGTTTTTAGTGTAATTAAAGAGGATGATGCTTATGAAAAGATTGTCAGCCGGAAGAAAGATATTGAGGACTATTACGCCGAGCTCGATTTACATATCAAAAAAGAAGAAGAGGTGTTTTTTCCTGCCTTGGAAGAGGCGGGGATGAAGGAGCACCCTGAGGTTTTAAGAGAAGAGCACAAAAAATTCAGGCAGATTTTTGCGGATATGTTTTCCTTTCTGCAAATCCCAATGCAGGATGATTTTTATCTTATCGTGGAGAAATTCAGGAAAGAATTTGTCCCCGCGCTCTGTAACCATGTGTTTAGGGAAACGTATGTCTTCTATCCCGCGGCCCTGGAGTTTATTGCGGGCAAAGAAGAATGGATAAAGATAGAGGAAGGATTTAGCCGGATAAAATAACTTTAAAAAACGATGAGCTGGAGCTGTCAGTATGAGGTTAAAGGTTTATGCAAAAAGCTGAAGCGGGATTGCCGGCCCGGAATAAAAGGCTGTATTCTTGATAAAAAGGTAGAGTTCATAAACTTCGATAAAGAGGAGGGAAGCGTTATGGCAGAAAAGGTTGAGGTGTTGGATTTGCGGCCGATGCCGCCGTTTCAAAGGCATGAGAAGATATTTCAGACATGGGATACCTTAAAGCCGGGTGAGGCCTTAAAGATCATCAATGACCATGACCCGAAGCCTTTGTGGTATCAGTTTGAAGTAGAGTATAAGGGAAAATATGAATGGAATTATGAGCAGCAAGGCCCTAAGGACTGGATTGTGCAGATAAAGAAGAAAGGATAGGAATTGATAATTAACATAGGAGTGTTCCAATGAATTTTATCATGAAGAAGGTAATGGAACAAAAGATAGATAAGGAAGATAAGAAATATATCGCCCCGCATTTTCCCGGGGGCGTGGTGACTCCCGATGACTTGCGTAAGATCGCGGATGCCTGCGAAAAATTTCCTGAAAGCAAACTCAAGTTAACGGGTGAAATAATCATGGGGAATGTGAAAGATGAAGCCAGAAACAAAGAGTGCCGCCAGATACTTGGGCTTCCTACCTATAGCGTGGCAGGGTTTTCCATGCGGCCGGTAAAGCTGTGTTCCGGCGGCTATATCTGCGATAATAACGCGCAGGATTCATTTTCCCTGGGGCTTACGCTTGATAAAAAGTTTTCCGGGAAGAAACTTCCTTTCAAGATGATTATTTCGGTTTCCGGCTGTTCCCGGAGCTGCTCTGAGCCTTTGGTAAAAGATATAGGAATAGTGGCTTCGCAGGAGGGGTATTCTGTGTTTGTAGGAGGAGCAGCGGGAGCAAAGCCAAGAATTGCCCAAAGGTTTAAAGATAATCTAAAAGAAGATGAGGTAATTACTCTTGTTGAGAAAATAGTGGCTTTCTATGAGAAAAAAGGCAAGACTCCGGAGAGATTAGGTATATTTATCGAAAAGATGGGGTTAGAGAAATTTAAAGAGGAGGTAATCAAATGAAAGACAAAATAGAAAAGGCGTTGGAAAATGTCCGTCCGGCACTGCAGGCTGACGGAGGGGATATCCAATTGGTAAGTGTTGAACCAGATGGTACGGTCAAAGTGCGCCTTCTGGGCGCCTGCGGAGGCTGCCCTATGTCTCAAATGACGATGACCCAAGGGGTAGAGCGGGCAATTAAAAACGCGGTTCCGGAAGTTAAGAAGGTGATAGCTGTATAACACACTCATACGTATACGTTTCTGATGTGTAAGTCGCCATCCTTCTTGGGATGGCGATTTTGTTTTTAGAAAACCGTAAAAATGATAATTTTATTTGAAAAGCGGCTTTTATTATAGTATACTGCCTTTTTAAGAAAGGAAAAATATGGCAGAGAAAAAAACCATTAAGACCTTGGTGATTGATGATGATCCATTTTCAGTCGCGGTCCTGAAACATCTCGGAGAAGAGATGCCGTCTATCCAATTGGATGTGCATCACGTGGTAACCCTTGAAGAATCGCTCTATATCCTAAGCCAGAATCAAAATATAGAGCTTATTATTTTGGATTACCGTGTCCATAGCAAAATCACGGGCCTGGAAATCCTCCAGCATATAAGGGCAAAAGGCATTAATGTCCCGGTGATCATTGTGACTGGAAGCGGCAATGAAGATGTTGCTGTCGCTATGATGAAGGCAGGGGCCAGCGATTACTTGGTAAAAGGTAATATTAGCGTTGAGATCTTAGAAAAGTCGATACTCGACGCAATGGAGTACTACGAAAGAATAGGCAAGGCCCTGCCGCTGGAAAAGGAATCAATTTTACGGGATATGGCGATTAAGAACGCTTTAAACGGCGTCTGCGTCATAGAGTTAAATGGCTCAATATCGTATATGAATCCATCTTTTCTTAATATCTTAGGCTATGACGCTGAAGTAGAAACAGCGGGGAAGAACATAAAAGACTTGCTGTCAACCCCCGAAAAGTTCGATGAATTATTAGCTATTTTAAAAACAAAAAAGAGCTGGTTTGGCGAATTGATGGGATTACGAAAAGACAAAACCGGCGTGTATTTACAAGTGCTCCTTTCATTTATCGAATATAAAAACATGAATACCCCGCAGATCATGGGCTCGTTTATCGATATTACCAGGATTCGCGACGCGGAAAAGAAAAGAGAATCGCTCTATCAGGGTATCATGGAGGTGTTCGCGCTCCGGGCGGAGGAGGTAGGGAATGTAGAAACAGCCTGCCATATCCACCGTATCGCCGCGTATACCCGCATTATCAGCGAAGGCCTAAGCAAAATAGAGCCTTTCAAGGATTACATTGATGAAAAATATATTACTGATGTCAGTTATGCCAGTATGCTTCATGATGTAGGGAAGTGGAGGACGCCAAACGAGATCTTATTAAAACCTGGGGAATTGACCGAGGCCGAGTGGCAGATAATGAGGCAGCATCCCCGTTGGGGAATTGAGATGCTGATGCCTCTCTTAAAAGATAAGGGGAGTAATCAATACTTACGATTGGTAGAAAGCGTGGTGTTGTCCCATCATGAACGCTGGGATGGCAAGGGATATCCTGACGGTTTAAAGGGGGAAGAAATCCCTCTTTCCGCGCGAATTGTTGCTCTGGCAGATAATTACGATGCCCTGGTTTCTGAGCGCGCGTATCGAAAAGCCCTTACCCACGAAGCAGCGGTTGAGATAATAAAAAAAGATAGTGCTAAATTTGACCCCCGCATCCTTAATTTCTTTTTAGAACATCAGTCTGAGTTTAAAAAAATAAAAGAAGAAAACTTCGAAGTTTAGATTTTTCCCTGCCCAAAATAAAACAGCCTTAAACCCTGAATTTGCATTAGGATTTTGGTAAAATGTCTATAACTCTTTGCCATAACTGCGTTTTGCTCGCAAGCCTTGTTCTGACAAAGATTTAGGCCATTTTCCTCAAAACCTAATGTAAAATCCGGGTTAAAACCACGCATCTAAAGGCCCTAAAAATCTCTTCCTGAAATTCCACTTTATCCTCGTAGTCTGCTAAGCAATCGTTTTTCCTCCTATCTGTGCAATCTGCGGTTCTGAAAGCGCTTTCCCAAAACCCCTATTTTAGCCTTGAAAGTACCTCTTCTATAGGGTATATTTTAATTACTATAGCTGATATACCCACACACTTTCCCTCAATTACCAGAAACTATGCCAGAGAAGCCTAAAAAAATACTATCTCTCATTTTATCCATTTTATTTATCTTTGAGCAATCGAGCTTTGCCCAGGTAGCTCAAACAATAGATATCTCTGGATATTTTAAGCAAGCACATGCCAATAGTTTTAATCAGGATAAATTCCGTCCCTTACATCTACGCTCTATAGGCTATGATAATCTCAATAATAGCTTCAGCGTACTTTTAGACAAAGGAAGCGCGCCACCTGATTCCAAACTCGCATTGGAACAAGTTACTAATGAACTGCTTAAATACTTCTTCATCGGCTTAACCCTGCCAAACTCAAGTTTCTGGGTAAATTTAAGGCCCGATGCCCCTGATAATATCATTGATGATGACTTAGCCCAGACTGATGTAGGTAAGATACTTCTTGAAGCAGACCTCCAGCTGAAGAAAGACACCGCGCAATTCACCTCACCAGAAACCAGAGAAGGCAAAGAGTACTGGGATAAGCTATATCAAAAAGCCGAAGAGCTCTATGGCACAAGCAGCAACATTACTATCCCCACCTTAACCCGGCCATGGATCGTGCCGGATGAAGTTATCATCCGCGAATCCCAAGACAATGGTTCGATTGCGCTCACCACAAGTGCCTATATCTACAAAGCAACCTTAAAGGTAATGTTGGAGCAAGATTATCTCAAAGATTCACCGCAATACAACTTTAAAGACGAACTCCAAAAACAGCTTAATGAATACTCATCTCAGCTTATCAGAGAGCTGATCATCCCCAAGCTTACTAAAGAGATAAACACTTCCAAAAGATACGCTAATCTTAGGCAAGTCTATTACTCATTAATCCTGGCACAATGGTTTAAGCAGAAGTATAAGGGACGGTTCTCAGAAAGTAGTAGTTTACTTGGGAGAACCGTCCCTGATATAGACTCAGGAGACTTAACTAACCTTACCTCACAAGAGCCTTATGACAAGCAGACCTACTTTCAACAATACCGGAAGTCATTTAAGCAAGGCGAGTATAACCACAAAGCTACCATACCTACAGCCTACGGACAGACTATCAGAAGTTATATGAGCGGGGGGTTAAATTTAATGGTAGGGATCCCTCTTACAACACAGGTCCCAGGAGATGTACCTGTAGCCGGCAGTCCTGTAGTTGTGATAAAGGCAGAAAGAGAATTGCCCATGGGAAGCAATACGATAGGGCCATTTAAGGTTACAGGTTTGCCTGCGGAGGTAGATCTAAAGATGGTTTCGTCGGCGGTTCAGGAAAAAGCAGACACTATCTCTCCGTTGGATACAGTACCTCTTCGGCCAGATGCAATCGTTTCTATAAAACCCAAGGGTATTTTTCGCTCAACCTTTGAAGCCTATCAAACCTTCCGCATTCGTTTCTTAAAAAGAGTTGCTTTTACTGGTTTTAAAGCGCCAGTCAGGGATTTAGAGCGTATTTTTCCCTCATCCTCTGATGCCCACAAAATAGCCATCTTGAATGCTTTAAGAGAAGTTAATAGGCGGGTGTATTCTCACACAGCAAAAGAACCCTTAGCAAGACTCATTCCTCAATTAGAAAAAGATTTTCCTTTGGCCTCTGAAGCCTATAAAACAGTCGTCCTTGATGAGTTAAGGCATGAGCACGAATCCTTAGCGCGTATTTTCCCTTCAGCCTCTGAGGCCCAGAAAGCCACCATCATTAATGCTCTTATAGGAACTAACAGTTCTAAAGCAATAAAAGCCTTAGAGAGTTTTATCCCCCAATTAGAAAAAGATTTTCCCTTAATGTCTAATGATGATTATAAAACCGCCAGCTTTAATCTTTTTGTAAAGTTGGTTCAATATGATGTTTTTCAACCAGTAGCTGACGCCTTAGAGCGTATTCTTCCCTCAACCTCTGAGTATCAGAAAACCGCCTTTCTTGATATTCTTAGAGATATGGCTATTACTTATGGTTCGGAACGACAAAAAACAGCAATTAAAGCCTTAGAGAGACTCAGTCCCCAATTAAAAAAAGACTTTCTCTCAACCTCTAATGAGGTTTACAAAATGGCCATCCATAATACTTTAAGAAGAGTTTATAGTGTGAGTTCTTTTAACTCCGCAACAGGAGAAGTCTTAACCAGACTTATTCCCCAGATGGAAAAAGACTTTCCTTCAGCCTTAGACGCCTATAAAACATTCATCCTTGATGCGTTAAGGTATCAGTACGCATCCTTAGCGCGTATTTTCCCTCTTGCCTCTGTGGTTCAACAAAACGACATTGTTGATAAGTTAATAAGAGATTTCTATGAAAATAGAAAAACAGCAGAGTTCTTAGGGAGCATTTTAAGTGTAGCTAGTGAGCATATTAGAACTACCACAATTAAAACCTTATTAATGGAAACGACTACTAGAGACCATCATCTTTCCGATACTGGTGTTCTAATAACGAGTATTTTTAGCCTGTCCTCCGAAGTCCAGAAGAAAGCCATCCTTGATATTGTTAAAAATTTTGTTATTAAATCCGACGTTGGTAAATTAAAACAAATACCAAGAGTAACAAGCGTAAGCTTAGAAAATATCCACCTCCAGATGGAAAAAGACTTTCCTCTAGCCTCAGAAGCCTATCAAAAAGTTATCCTTGATGAGTTAAAGTATGAGCATCCATCTTTAGTGCGTATTACCCCCTCATCTTCTGAGGCCCAGAAAATCGTCATTTTTAATAAGTTAACAGACGGGAGTAGTGGTCAAAACAAAAGCTTAGAAATATTCCTCCTGCAATTAGTAGAAGACTACTCTATATTATCAGAAGGCTTTAAAGATATAATCATTAAGTTTTTAAAAGATAATCTTCACCGTAATGAGATGTATCTCTGCAGGGAAGTCTTTTTAAAGTTCATTCCCCCGATGGAAAAAGACTTCCCCTTAGTTTCAGAAGTCAGGCAAACCGCCATCTTTAATGATTTAGTATATGCACTAAGCGCGGGGGGCTATGGGGGCTATGACTATATTGATGAAAAAGTAGTAGAAGAGGCTTTAGCGCGTATTTTTAGGCTATTCTCTGAAATTCGCAGGGCTGACATTGTTAAAGACTTAATAAAGTTGAAGAATGAAACAGCTTTAAGGAGCCTAATTCCCCGGACAGAAGAAGATTTTCCCTCAGTTTCATACGACACTTACAAAATCACCATCCTTGAGGCTATAGATTTAATAAGCCATAGTAGCCGTTATGAGCTGGCACAAAAAGCGTTCGCCAGACTTATTCCCCAGTTAGAAAAAGACTTCCCCTCAGCCTCGGATGCCCTAAAAACCATTTTTATGAACATGTTGGTAAGACAATTCAATCAGGGCATTGTTGATTCAGCAAGAGAAGAAGCGCGAAGAGCCGTAGTAAGACTCCTCCCCGAGTTAGGAAAAGATTTTCTCTCAGCTTCTGAGGACTATAAAACAGCTATCATGAATGCGTTAGGAGAAAGAAATATTTTTGCTGATAATCTGGAAGTAATTCTTGAAGTTTTTTACCCCAAACTTTCACCCTCTGCCGCTAAGGTAAGGCTTATATTCTCTTCCCTGGCTCAGCCGGATTTCCTTATCAGGCCAATTCTTGACGGCTCTTTGAATGAGGTTATCAAAGAGTCTGGAGCGGATATACCTACATTCGTGAAAAGCGTCTTTAAGCATCAAGGAATCGCGCCGGAGCTAAAGGTTAATATTCTTAATGCCTTAATAAATATTGTTAAACCTGAAAGTCAGCTGATAGCCGAATCTATAATAGACCTTTTTGGCCTATCTGAACAGAAATTAAGGGATAAGGTAGTGGAATTTATCAATAAAGAGCGTAGCGAAATTATAGAAATAATTAATTATCTTGGCAAGGCGGAGATGGTTCCTGCTCTTTCTTTTTTCGAGGATTTTTTAAGAAAAAGAGATACCTCTTTCTTAGATATTATTAAATCCGCCATGGATGATGATATATTATCCAGCATCCCGGCCATGGCTCCTCAGGTAAAGCTCCTTCTGAACCTTGAGAAAAAATACGAAGTATTAAGGGGAGCCATGGGTTATTTGATAGAAACAGGGATTATTCTTAAAGGTGCTTCGTTAGAATACAATGCCAGCCAGAAGATAGATGATATTTTAGCCCGCTATAGCAAGAACGATGGTATAGGCGATAAGAAGCTCTTAAGCGAATTGAGTATCATTAATCGGCAAGTAAAGTCCGATGCGTTTAAGAAGATAATCAATAGAGATTTAACAGAAGAAGAAAAGGAATTTTTAGATACTCATTACATGGCTACGTATATAGGTAATTTTGTGGGCCTCTATTTTCGCTTACAAGGTGAGTATCCGGGGATATGTGAAAAAGCGGCCCTCTCAATTAATAAACTGCTTGAATTTCGCGACACCAAAGGATTCAACCAGTGGCTTTTTAAAGAAGCAGAGTGGAACAAAGAAGTTTACGCGGAACTTCTTAAGAGCGGCTACAGCTCGCTTCTTTGGGATAAAGGCATAAGAAAGACCCTTCCCATGGAAGGCATCGGGGAAGACATTACGGATAAGATGAAACAACAGAACGAGCAGTTAATTGAGCTTGCCGATATGCATAATATTGAGATAGGTGCTTCGTATAGAGAGAAAGGCCTAACTTCCCACCAGGAAGCAGAAGCTTTTGCCAAAGAATATTTTCTTAATAACGAGAAATTATCGCAAGATGTAAAAGATTCAGTAAAACGTATCCTTGGAGAAACAAAGAGATTTGAAGAGGTGTATAAAAGCAAAGGTATTTCTTCAGAAAAGGTAACCGTAGAAATAGTCCAGGATTTCTTAAAAGATACTTACGCGGTGGGCATTCCGGGCTGTTTCGCTCCCCATAAGAGCAACAATCAGATGCCCATGATTCATGCCCTTGAAACTAATGCTTTATTCTTAAGGATATATAATGGCAATGACAAAATGATAGCTAATGCTGTTTTGGTATTGACCCCTCAAGGGGTGGTAGTCCAGCCGCTTTGGAACGCCAGCAACCTGGACCTAAACAAGGTGGTTTTTGAGGGGCTGGCAGAGCTTTTGTTAAAAGATATGGTGCCCGCGGTTTCATTCTCGGATGCATCATCCGCAGGAAAAGAAGCTTTGAAATACGGGGGACAAGAAGGAATAACCGCAGTGAAAAAGAATACGTTGGATACAGACCTTTATTTTGATTTTTCTTCATCAAACTCTGATGTTAAGACAGAATTCAGTATGCCATATACTCTTACTAAAGAGAATCTCAAAGACTTTAAACCTTCTGCTGAAGAAATTAAGGAAAGCCTAAACCAACAGAGAGAAAAACGTTTATCCGAAGAAGACCGTAAGAAAATAAGTAAAGAATTATTTTCCGCGGATGGTTTAGGAGACATAGCGATGGGTCCGGTATTAAAGAATATAGAGGAAATAATATTTGATTGGGAAGAGAAGGAGATAGAAAAACTTATATCTTTTCTTACCACCCGTTTTCCGCCTAAGCGCGGAATTTCCGAAGCAGAAAAAGGGATATTAAAAGCCAAGCTTTTAGAGATAAAAGGAAGGCCTCTGGAATTACAAGCAGCCGCCGCCTCGCCCCTTGAGCTAAAGTCGCTTGAACCTGCCTCTTCCTCTGCACTACAGAATAAACCTGGTGGGATTGACCTCACTGCCCTGCCCATCGTAACCCAGTCTGCCCTAAATCAGCCCTTGATAACCAATATGCCTATAGCCAGCTCGGCCTTAAACCTCAATATCAACTTGGAAAACGAGCTAAAACAGATTCAGGCTATGGTCAATGCCGGGATTATGCCTTCAAGCGAAAGGATAAGGGAGTATGCTTTAGCATCTTCATCTTTGCAAAAAGAAGAAGGCTATGCTCAGGAGATAGGTAGAATACTTGGCTGTATTGCGGAGATATTGAGGTTAGAAGAGGACAGGGGAGTGTCTACTGCTTTAGCCTTAAAGGAGATGCTCATTTTGCTTGAGTCGGATAAGCCCGCGCGGGATGTGCAGTTTGCCTTAAGCAAAATTACCGTTATGCCCAAGGAGCCGGCGAATTATAGCGCGCAATAGAATTTAAAACCACGAATAGATATAGATTTGAAGGGGCGTTCCTGCCATAAGTAGCAGCTATAATCCTACCCTATTCACCTGACGGCAAATCTCTTGCCGCAGGCTCCGAAGCTGGGCCAGATAAAAGAGGGGGAGGAGATTGCCTGCCGGATAGGCAGGCAGGCGGTAGAAGGAGATTTATCTTCTGCGATAGGCGTCTTCGCGGGTGTCAACTCCGTCAATAATGATATTAAGGCCTTTAATGTAGAAACAAACGCGATATTTTCCAACTCTAAATCTATGGGTAGCTGGTGGAAGATTTACCAGGGGTTTGGCAAAATGCAGGGGATTGCGAGAGGAAATATAGAGTCCTATTTTTTCAATAATTCTGTTCTGCAGTTGGCGGGAGAGACCCTTGAAGTCTCGTTCGCCGACAGGGGTAAATTCAAAACTTTCAATCATCTTGCTGGTCAGGATAATCCTAACTCATGCTTGATTTTTTCAAAAGGAACCAGCCCTAACTTCCGGGCTTCATCAATGCCCTTTTTTAGTTTTAGCGCTAATTTAGGGTTGACCGGCAGATGGGTCTCAATGGCGTCAATAAGCCAGCCGACAGGATTGCGGTATACATATTCTTTGGCCGGAGCATTTTCCTCAAATTTCGCATCAAAGGCACAAAGCATATCCCAGAGCGAATATGTGTCAAATATAAAATACTTAGGAGAGCCGCCCTTATCTGTTATTACTCCAGCTTTGAAATCTTTAGGAGAGGCTAATCCGGCATTTTTAAGCTCTTTGGCAGAAACAGTTGAAAATTTTGTCAGCTTCTCTAACTTCACAAGATTTTTTCCGATAGATACCTTGGATAATGATTTTGCTTTCATTTTTTTACTCCTTAAGAAAAAGAATAACATATCAGGCAATTTAAGTCAAGGTAAAGTTATCTTCGAGCCAATCGTTAAAATTGAGCCTCTGGGTAGGCTCTAGGTTTACGATATTGAAGTTGAGGGCACCCACAACTTTGTGCCCCAGGGAATAGTGGCGCATAATACGTATGTCCAAAAGAAACCAGAAACCAGGAGAAACTGCCGCTTCGGCTTTAGAAGAGCAAAAAGAATTAGGCGGCATTGACTTCACTGCCCTGCCTATAACTCTCCAATCCCCCCTAAATCAGCCTTTGAGTTCCTAATGGTTTCAAAAATCTAAAAAGATAACCTTGCGTTCATCTACGAGGTATCGCCTCGCGACGAGGTGATACCTCGTCGCAGGTGTAAATAAATGACTACTGCAAACTAATGTAACAGTCTAGTAGGAAACTCCCAAAATTTTTCTTGACAAAGTTTATCTTTTTGTTATTCTATTAGTAATAATAGTTACTATTACTAATAAGATGAAAAAAGAAGCTAACAATAAAAAAAGGAATACCAAGCAAAGGCGGATTATTCTAGAAGAGCTTACCAAGGTAAAAACGCATCCAAGGGCGGATACGCTTTTTCATATGGTAAGAAGGCGCCTTCCCGCGATTAGTATGGGGACGGTATATAGGAATTTGAACCTTCTTAAAGAGGAAGGTAAGGTCTTAGAATTAACCTGCGGCAAATACAGCAGCCATTATGACGCGGATATACGTAACCACTACCATTTTTTCTGCACTGACTGCAAACAGATTTTTGATTTAGATGAGCCTCTCTTGGCTGATTTAGATAAAGCAATAAGCAGGCGTTCGGGGATGGTAGTAGAATATCACAGGATACATTTCTATGGATACTGCAGAACTTGCAAAAATAGTAGAGGCTAAGGTAAAAGAACTGGATGATATGAAAAAGAGGCTTCCTTCCTATAGAGATAGGAAGTGCGGGAAGTTTGAACACAATGATCCGGCCGCGATGTGGATTGAGATTGAGGAGTTAGAGGCAGAAATTGAAGAATTGAAGAAAAAGTTGGGAGAGGCTAACAATGTTTAAAAAATTTATCATCTATGCTTTTCGATGGCAGTTAAGCACGCCAATTTTATGGCTGGTCGTGCGGAATCTGGGCATGGGGATAAGCTCTACGATTATTGCCAACCTTATCGGTTCAGCGATATTCTTTTGGGTAGATAGGTTTATTTTTAATGCCAAGAAAAATAAAATCACAGAACTTTGGCAGGTAAAAGAAGAAAGCCCCTGCCAATCTTGCGGAAACCCAGGAGCGTTATGGCGCTTGGTTAAGACGGAAAATTACGACCGTTCAGACGCCAAGGCTGTTTTTTTATGCCGGCGCTGTTCCCAGGCGAAATTACGGGAATTAGAGGGTAGGGGAATTAAAGCCGCATTTTGCCATACACAATAATAGGGAAAGATGAGGATAACCAAAAGGCTTGAGGTATGAGCGTGACATGATAAAAAAGGAGGGTAGCTAGCGATGATAAAAGTAAAGACGTTTACCAATGAGTTGAAAATATTCCAGACTCATAAGGAATTGATTAGCTTAGACCAGCAGGTGAATGGTTTTATTAAGGAAAATGCCATTAAGAAGGTGTTTTCGGTGAGCGATTGCGCGACAACCGATGATACGGGCGCAACTATAGGCATTATTAGGGCACTTACCTATGAAGAGCCTACGCGAGGCAGAAACAAATAACCCGATGCGGCAATTAGAAAGCTCTGTTGCCGAAAGGCTCAAAAGCTGGCATGGTGAAAGCTGGCATAGTAAAAAAGGCAGGATAATCAGGGATATCGTCTATGCTGTTGATACCGGATTAGTTACCACCGTCTCTTTTATCGCCGGTGTGTCGGTTGCCCTGGTGACCAAAGAGAGAATAATTTTAGCAAGCGTCATCCAGATTGTTTCGGGGTCCCTTGCAATATTTTTTGGCGCGTATATCTCAACCAAAGCCCAGAAGCATTTTTTTGAGAATCAGATTGAACGGGAAAGGCGGGAAATAGAAGAAATGCCCCAGCGGGAAATTCAAGAGGTACGCGAGATTTTTGAAGATATGGGTTTTACCAAAGAGGAACAAGAGATAGGGGTAACGCGTATTACCGCGGATAAAGAGCGCTGGCTTAAGTTTATGGTGCAGGAAGAAATAGGCATAACTTCAGAGTTGATTGATAACCCGTTTGAGATAGGTGTTATTTCCTGCGCTTCATTTGTCATAGGCGCGCTTCCGGCGCTCGTTCCGTTTTTTATAATAGACAATGTATCTAACGCGTTATTTTTTTCCGCTACTTTTGTTTTGTTGTTTCTTTTTATCTTAGGGGTTTCTAAGTCTAAGGTGACAAAAATTAATTGGTTTCTTAGCGGTTTAGAAACATTGGGTATAGGCGCGCTATCATGCGGAACCGGATTCTTTTTAGGAAAATTGGTGGCAGGGTATTTCCATAAATTATAAGGAAGGGAGCCGCGGTGATGAGAAAAGTAACCTTTAAAGGAAATCCCTTAACCCTTGTGGGAAGGGCGATTTCGGTTGGCAATGCCGCTGCCAATTTTAAAGTAGTAAACGGCGACTTAAAAGAAATAAGCCTTTTTGATCTGAAGGGGAAAGTAAAGGTAATCACTTCTTTCCCCTCAATAGATACTCCTGTGTGTGATATGCAGGTAAAGGAGTTTAATAGAAGAGCTTCAGGGCTTAGCCCTGATAGTGTTATTGTAGGCATAAGCAAGGATTTGCCGTTTGCCCAAAAGAGGTTTTGCGCGAGTTACGATATAAAAAATATTACCCTGTTCTCTGATTATAAGGCTTCGTCTTTTGGCATAAATTACGGGGTGTTGATAAAAGAGCTTAATCTTTTAGCCCGCGCTGTGATTGTCATAGATAAAAACGATGTGATACGCTATATTCAGATAGTGGAAGAAGTAACTGCTTCCCCGGATTATGAGGCCGTCCTCAGGAGCTTAGAAGGGGTAATCAAGAATCCAGAGTATGGCAAAAAAGAAGAGCTTCCCGCGCATTGTAAGGCCTGCGAAGGAGCAGTTCCGGCGCTTCCTAAGGAGGAAATTGAAAGGTTGCTTGCGCGTTATCGGGGCTGGCAATTGGTAGAAGATAAAAAAATCACTAAAGAATTTAAGTATAAGGATTTTGTGGAGGCAAAATATTTTCTGGACTTGATTTCTATCATTGCTGAAGAGCAGGGGCATCATCCTGTAATGACTATAAATTACAATAAATTAAAAGTTACTCTTACGACGCATAGCGCCGGCGGCCTTACCGAAAATGATTTTATTATGGCGCGCATCATTGATGAGTTAGGGGTATAAGATGAAAAAAATAGCCATACTGGTTGAGGATCAGTACCAAGTATTAGAAGTTTGGTACCCCTACTTTCGCCTGATAGAAGAAGGCATTACGGCTGTATTCGTTGGAACAGGGCAAAAGAAAGAATACAAAAGCAAGGAAGGATACCCCGCGCCTGAGGAGCTTTCTATAAAAGACGCCCGGGCGCAAAATTTTGACGGCGTGGTTATCCCTGGAGGATATGCTCCGGATATTTTACGCAGGTATAAGGAGGTGAATAATTTCGTCAAGGATTTATATGCTCAAGGCAAAGTAGTTGCCTCTATTTGTCATGGAGGATGGGTCTTAGTATCCTCGGGAATACTCAAAGGCAAGAAGGCGACCAGTTTTTCGGCAATCAAGGATGACGTGGTAAACGCGGGAGCGCAGTTTCTGGATAAAGAGGTGGTAGTGGATGGTAATTTAATTACCTCGCGCACCCCGTATGATCTTCCGGCATTTTGCAGAGAGATGATAAAGCAATTAACCTGATTTTTATACTAGGGAGGATGATGATGGAAGAACAGCAATTAAAAGTATTAAGCATAGGACATAAGATTCCGGATTTTGAGATGGATGTATATTTACCTGATAAAAAAGATTTTGGCAAGGTGAAATTTTCAGATATTGCCAAGAAAGGCAATTGGCTGATTCTGTTTTTCTATCCGGCAGATTATACCTTTGTCTGCCCTACGGAGTTGGCGGATATGGGCGAAAAATATGAACTCTTAAAGAAAGAAGGGGCTGAACTCGTGTCAGTGAGTACTGATACCCATTATGTGCATTATGCCTGGCATGCTGCGGAAAAACTGCTTTCGGATATTAAATATCCCATGGCAGCAGACCCTACGCACAATGTCTCGAGGGCTTTTGGGGTGTATGATGAAACAAGCGGTTTGGATTTGAGGGGGACGTTTATTATTGATCCTGACGGAAAGCTTATGGCATCAGAGGTGAATTTTTTCCCCGTGGGGAGGAATTCGGATGAACTCTTGCGGAAGCTCAAGGCTTTTAAACATGTCCGGGAAAATCCGGTACATGTGTGTCCGGCAAAATGGGAACCGGGTAAGAAAACTCTTACCCCAGGAAAGGATTTAGTGGGTAAGGTGGGAGATAAATTAAAATAGGAAGATAGTGACGTGTTAAAAACGGATATCAGGATATTAGGGGATTGGGATTTTCCCGCTATAGTCTTTGATGAGGCGGGATCCCGCCTTGGGCGGGAGGATATCAAGAAATCAGGAGATCAAGGAAAAACCGATTTTTTGTTTCTGATATTCCGATATCCTGATTCCCAAATCTTGATCTCCTGATCACCTGATTCCCGTATTTAACGTAGCTACTCATGCCTATTATACAAGGGGAGGATTATATGGCAGAATTAAAAGAGTTATACCAGAGCGCGGATTGGAAGAAGGAAAAGCACGTTCCAGTTATTGACGCGGCGGCCAAGGCAACGAAAGGCGAGTGGGTTTCGGTTACGATAAGCGTGGGTAAAGAAATAGCGCATCCTAATACCACTGCCCACCACATCCGCTGGATAGAGGTATATTTTCTTGGCAAAGGCGAGAAATTCCCGTATCAATTAGGGCGCTCAGAGTTCGTTGCTCATGGCGAATCAGCGCAAGGGGCAGATTCCAGCACCATTTTTACCCATCCTGAGGTTGTGCTGAAGTTTAAGTCTGATAAAGCAGGCACCCTTTTTGCGTCTTCCTATTGTAACATCCACGGGTTGTGGCAGAGCTCTAAGGATATTGAAATAGCGTAGGTTATCCGCATTGGCTCAAGAAAGAAAAAGGCATTCTTTTTCAAATGAAGAATGCCTTTTTCCTTTACGCTTTGACAGCATGGAAAATAGTTCGCTTCTCTTCTCTTGAAGAAGTATGAACAATGTATTATAATAAAGAACAAAAATAGCCTTTTGTTAAAGGAACCATTTTCTTTAAGTTAGCCATCAATGTATGCAAATACTACGCAAAGTTTTTTTTTATTGTTTCCTCATTATTTACCTTACCGTATGCCCATTCCTTGTGTTATATGCCTTTGGCTATATCTTTAATCCCAAAAACCTGAAAATTATTCAAACGGGGCTTCTTTCTCTCGCGACGATACCCCCGCACGCGACAATATATATAGGAAAGAGCCGCTATAAGGATAAAACTCCTGCCGTTATTAGCGGGCTTATCCCGGGAAAGTATTCTATCAAACTGCTGCATAAAGAGTACCAGCCTTGGAGTAAAGAGGTATCTATCGCAGCAGGAAAAACCCTGCTCTTTGAAAATAGTATACTTATCCCTTGGCATTGGAAAACAAGGGAAATTTCCGCGCGGAGCTTTAAAGAAATGATTCCCCTGCCAGAGACATCGTATGTGCTTTTAGCAATGAGCCATAAGTTGAAAGATTATTATGTGTATGACCGTAAAGAAGAAAGATTATGGCCGCTTATGGCTGAGGATGGTTCTTGGGGTAACGCGAAGGTGTTAGAGCGTTTTACCATACGAGGCGCCCCCGGCCTTCTTTTCTGCCTTGAAGGAGAAGGTAAGAAAAGATATGCCTGGATTGAACTTAAAGAAAGAATGCCAAAACTAAAAGATATGAGCTCTCTTTTTCTTGAAGAGCCGCTGTATGTAGACGCGCCCCCAAATGACATGCGTTTTCTCTTTTCCTTCGAAAAAGGTTATCTTACCCGTATGGATGCTATAGCCGAGGCAGTGTTTCCTAAGTACCTTGAAGGCCTGCGCGGATTTGGTATAAGCAGTAAGCATTTGTATATTCTCACCAATGATAATACCTTGCAAAGATTAAACTATGATAAAACCAATGGCGAAGAAATAGCGATAGATGAGGCGTTATCCAAAAACCCTCTTTTTGCCACACGGAATTTTCTTAAGATCAAAGCCTTTGAAAAGAATATTTTTGTGTTTCGTTCTCAGAGGGGCGAGTTTTTTATCAGCTATCTTTCGTATGTTTTTGCTGATAAAGGGATTTTAGGCGTTGAGTTTGATAAGGGGTCTAAGAAACTGTTGTTTTGGAAAAAAGATAAGATTGGGGTTTTGGATTTTTCAGGCGTGGGGCAAGAAAGCGGCCTCTTAGAAAAAAAACCTCAGATGCGCTGGATATATGCAAACGCAGAAGATATTTCTGCCTGCTTTTGGGCCCTCAGAGGTTCCTACCTTATATTCCAGGATAAGGCAGGCGTCTATTTACTTGAAGCACAAGGGGATGGAGAAGTCTTATGCACCCTTATTACTCAAGCAAAGAAGGACGCTTCAATTTGGTACGCGGAAGACGCGGGAATGCTTTATTATTTGGAACCTCGCGCGGGAAGGCTTATGAGCCTTGAAATTATTCCCAAAAGCCATCTCAGCCTTCTGCTTTTGCCCCAAAGAGTAACGCAAGATACCGAATCAAAAGAATAACTATGAAATTCCAATACACGAGTCGAGGCCTAAAAGGAAAAGAAAAGCTTTTACAGCGTTTATTTGAAATTATCCCGGGGGCGTTAAGCTGGGTAATTTTGCTTGCTTTGTGTATGCTTTCATTTTTTAAGCCCCTTATTACCGCTATCGTGATTATCGCTTTCGACTTATATTGGATCTTACGCCTTTTCTATTTGAATATTTTCCTCATTCTTTCGTATATGAGGCTTGCAATCGAAGAAAAGACACATTGGATAGAGCGTATTGAGGCCCTGGGTAATAGTAAAGATTACAAAGGAAGATATAGGGGGAACGATGCGGCATTAAGCCTGCAGGAAAGAATTTCCCTTTTTATCCATCAAAAAGAAGTTGCTGCCCTAAAAAATGATAACGCGGTTCCTCCGTGGGAGAATATATACCATTTAGTGATTATTCCTGTTATAAAAGAAAGCAGGGAGGTTGTAGAGCCAGGCCTTAGAAGCCTCATATCAGGAAGTTTTCCCAGTAAGCGTATACTGGTGGTTTTCGCGTTAGAAGAAAGGGCGCAGGAACATATTAAGGCGGATATCCGGGATATGCATAAAAAATACAAAAGCGATTTTTATGACTTATTAGTTGTGGCACACCCTGCGGATTTACCGGCTGAGGCGCGGGTAAAAGGCGCTAACGTAACCTACGCGGCTCAAAAGGCAGCCGAATACCTTAACGACAAACATATTCCTTATGAAAATGTAATTGTTTCCTGTTTCGACGCTGATACTGTGGTTAATACGGAGTATTTTAACTGCCTGACGTATTACTATCTGGTTACGCCGCAGAGGACACGGGCAAGCTTTCAGCCTATACCGGTATATCATAATAATATCTGGGAAGCCCCGAGTTTCGCGAGAATGCTTGATATAGGCTCGTCTTTTTTTCAGTTAATCGAGGCAACTAATCCTGAGAAATTAGTTACCTTTTCAAGCCATAGTATGAGTTTTAAGGCTTTAGTCGACATAGGGTATTGGCCTGTGGATATTATCTCTGATGATTCGGCTGTTTTCTGGAAAGCGCTTATCCATTTTGACGGAGACTACCGTGTTGTCCCCATTTATACAACCGTCTCTATGGATATCACGGTGGGAAGGACGCGATGGGAAACATTCCGGAATGTGTACAAGCAGAAGCGGCGCTGGGCATGGGGGGTAGAAAATTTTCCTATTGTCATGCGGGCGTTTCTGAAGGCGGAAAATATTTCTTTATATAAGAGGCTAAAGCACGCGTTTAAGTTGTTAGAAGGCCATATCTCATGGGCAACCTGGCCGTTTATCCTTAGCATTATTGGGTGGATGCCCGCGCTGTTTGCGGAGCGGGAGTTTGTCAACTCCATTGTTTATTTTAGTACCGCGCGTATCAGGGGCACTATTTTCAGTCTAGCTTCTATTGTGCTGTTGAATTGTGTATTTTTGAGTGTCTTGCTGCTGCCTAAACAAAAGATGCGTTTTTTTTCACTAAAAAAACTCAAACTCGCCGCGGAATGGGTACTCATTCCTTTAATCAGCGTTTTCTTAAGCGCTATTCCTGCCTTAGATGCCCAAACACGCCTTATGTTAGGAAAATATATGGTATTCTGGGTTTCGGAGAAAAACAGAAAAAGAAATTAATCGTAACATACTAATAATAAATCAGTTATGATTTAGTATTAAAAAACATATTGACAAAATAAGAATTTTTCGTATACTCTACTATATCAATGGGGATTATAGTATATGAGAATAACTTATAGAGGGGATTACGCTTTAAGGGCGGTCTTGGACCTAGCCTTACATTATAACCAGGGAGTGGTGACTATTCACGAGCTTGCCGAAAGGGCGGATGCGCCGGTGAAGTTTTTAGAGCAGGTGCTTCTGGATTTGAAGAAAGGAAGGTTTGTTGAGAGTAAGCGTGGTATAAACGGTGGGTATCTTTTATCCCGGCATCCTAAAAATATAAAGATGGGAGAGGTCGTCAGGTTCATTGACGGGCCGATTGAGCCGATTGCCTGTGTTGAGGAGAGGTATTCCGGCTGTAAAAGCATGGGGCTTTGCGTTTTAAGGAATGTCTGTAAAGAGGTGGCTATGGCCACTTCCAATATAGTGGATAAGGTGACATTTGAGGACTTAGCCGTTCAGGCTAAGGCGGGGAAAAAGGAAGCAGTATATTCTATTTGAGCTTCACGTCTCGCCTGCTTGCTGGTAGGCAGGTAGGATGGAGCAGAATTCTCTTTGATAATTTTGCTCCACTCGGCGGGATTAATTCGCACAGTAACTTATGTTCACTTCGTTCCATAAGTTACGTGCTCTTTAAGGAGAAGGAGAAATGACTCTGTTGAACAATAAAGACGATTTGAAAGAATTGGTGGAAAAGCTGAATTTTAAGGAAAAGGTGGACAGGTCGCTTCAGCTGATAAAAGAGGCGTATCAGAAATACGGCGACGGGTTGGTGGTGGCAAACAGTTTGGGTAAAGATTCAGTCGTGGTCTGGGATTTGGCAAAAAAGGTAAGCCCGAAAATCCGCGGGTTTATTGTTACTACCCGCTTTAAACCGGCAGAGACTATTCAGTTTATGAATGAGGAAGTAGCAAAATATCCTGAGCTTAAAATCTTTAAAAACGATGTGAAGATAGCGGATAAGCTTTATGAAACTGACCCTGATAAATGCTGCGACCTTTTAAAAGTTGAGCCGGTCAGCCGGGCAATTGAAGAGATGAAAGTCAAATGCTGGGTTACCGGGCTGCGCTGCACCGAAGGCAGGACTCGCACTGATTATAAAGAGGTTGAGGAGCGGGACAAGGGATTGGTGAAACTTAATCCTATCCTTATCTGGAAAGAAAGAGAGGTCTGGCAGTATTTAGCGATATATCAA
This sequence comes from Omnitrophica WOR_2 bacterium GWF2_43_52, assembly GCA_001805445.1. Classification (GTDB taxonomy): domain Bacteria; phylum Omnitrophota; class Gorgyraeia; order Gygaellales; family UBA12090; genus GWF2-43-52. Next base: position 49,125 of record MHGF01000038.1, on the reverse strand, counting down.
GTTAAGGTTAATTCTTTATATGCCGAAGGGTACCGTTCTTTAGGCTGCGCGCCCTGCACCAAGATTACCAGCGAAGATAACGAGCGCGCTGGCCGCTGGATTGGCACCAGCAAGTGCGGCGGTGAGTGCGGTATTCATACCCGGCCGCTTAAGAAAGTGCGTTCGGATGACGCGCTTCAGCTTACGTAGGTAACTTGGAAGATGCCAATTTTACACACGAATGGACACGAATGACACACGAATCATCACGAATAAAACAATAAAATTATTCGTGATGATTCGTGTGTCATTCGTGTAAATTTGTGTTCTTTTACAATGGGCCTAAAAGTAGAAAACTTAAGCATTTCATTCTGGCGAAAAGACGTCGGTAAAATCCCCGTCATAGAGGATGTCAGTTTTGAGGTTAAAGAAGGGGAATTTGCCTGCGTGGTGGGGCCGTCCGGCTGCGGGAAATCCACAATCCTCAATATCATCGCGGGCCTGATCAAGCCTGACAAGGGGACTGTGTGCGTCAACGATTCATGCGTGTATGAGCCTTCATCGGACAGGGTGATTATTTTTCAGGAACCGACGCTTTTCCCATGGATGACGGTATTAGAAAATGCCATTTTTTCGCTTAAAGCTAAATCCATAAAAAAAAAGGAAAAGCAAGACATTGCTATAAGTTTCTTAAAAAAAGTGCACTTGGGAAAATTCATCAATGCCTTTCCTCATGAGTTATCGGCAGGAATGAAGCAGCGGGTGGCCATTGCCCGGGCATTGGCAATGGACCCTAAAATACTTTTGATGGATGAGCCGTTTAGCCGCGTTGATGACCAAACCCGCTTTATGCTGCATTATGAAATACAGCAGATACTTAAAGAAACGCGCAAGACCGTATTGTTTGTTACCAGTTCTATAGAAGAAGCAGTGTGCCTCGCGGATAAACTTTTTGTGTTTTCAGCGCGCCCGGGGAGAGTATTAGCCGAGTATAGAGCAAATTTTCCTCATCCTCGGCGGGAGACCGATCCGCAGCTTGGATTCCTGCAGGATAATATCAGTATAGTATTGGAGAAAGAATTTGAGAAGGTAGCCAAAGAGGAGATGGATATTGAATACGTTCTTACGAAGAGCGGGGTTTTGGTTCCTTTTGATCGCAATCTGGGAAGCAACATTTAGGCTGGGATTTTTTTCGGAAAAGAATTTTCCCTCCTTGCTTATGATTGCCGAGAGTTTCTGGCACGGATGTGTGTCCGGAGAATATGCCGTTTCTTTAAAGACCAGCCTTTTGAGGATCAGCGTCGGCTACAGCCTTGCTGTCGCGTTAGGGATTTTATTGGGAATAGCCATGGGGCTTTTGAAGTGGCTTGATGAAGGAGTAAGCGGTATACTGTTAGGACTGCAGTCAATGGGCCACGCGGCATGGACGCCGTTTGCGGTATTATTTTTCGGCGAGAACGAATGGGCGGTTATTTTTATCGTCCAGATAAGCGCGATGATCGTGATTACCTTAAATACCGAAAGCGGGATAAAATTTGTATCGCCGCAGTTGATTAACCAGGCGCGAATAAGCGGGATAAAAGGGCTTACCTTATTTAGGGAGGTAGTATTGCCGGCGGCAGTGCCTTCGATTATTACGGGCATACGCTTAGCCTGGGCATTTTCTTGGCGGGGGCTGGTGACTGCTGAAATTCTAGTTTCAGGTTTGGGTGTCGGGCATATTCTTATGCGGGCAAAAGGCCAGAAGGATATGAGTTATGTTCTGGCAACCATGCTTTTAATTGCCTCAATTTCTATTGTTGTGGATAATATTATTTTTAAAAAAATAGAAAATTCAGTGCGCAAACGATGGGGAATAACTAAATAAGCTCAAAATCAAAAATGCGCAAGTCAAAGATTTTCATAAAAAAGGCTATGTATAACGAGCTTCTTGCTTATTGCCTTAAGGAGCCGCAGAAAGAAACCTGTGGGATCCTTGCCGGTAAAGCCGCGCGTATTGAAAAAATATTTCCTTTAACTAATATTTCCGACAGCCCCAAGCTCTGTTATCATATTGACCCTAAGGAACAGTTGGCGGTGTTTAAAGAACTGCGTAAGCAGGCGATAGAAATGGTTGCCATATATCATTCTCACGTTGACAGCCAAGCCTATCCGTCACAAAGAGATATTGAACTGGCGTTTTACCCGGAGAGTTCTTATATAATTGTATCTTTGTCTGATCCCGGACAGCCGCAGGTGCGTTCGTTTAAGATTGTGGAAGGCAAGATTATTGAAGAGGAATTGGTTATAGAAAATGCGTAGGTTAAAAAGATTAAGAAAAAATGCTGCTTTACGGGATTTGGTTGCCCAAGCCAACCTAAAGGTATCACATTTGGTGATGCCTTATTTTGTCCGCGAAGGTAAGCAGTTAAAGCAGCCAATTCAGTCTATGCCGGGGATATTCAGGTTTTCTGGCGATAGATTGCTTAAGGATGTGGAGGAAGCAAAGCGAGTAGGCATAAATTCAATTATCCTCTTTGGTATTCCCAAAAATAAAGATGAAAAGGCGGTAAGCGCCTATCAGGAAGATGGTGTCATTCAGAAGGCAGTAGCGCTATTAAAGAAAAATTTCGGGGATGAGCTTGTTGTAATTACTGATGTATGTTTGTGTGAATATACCAGCCATGGGCATTGCGGAATTCTTAAAAATTGTCGTCCATCGTCCATCGTCCATCGTCCATCGCTAAATGCAATACCGGATAATGATGCGACCCTAAAGGTTTTAGTCAAAATCGCGCTTTCCCACGCCCGGGCGGGGGCGGATATTGTGGCTCCCAGCAGTATGATGGATGGGCAGGTGGGAGCTATCCGTAAAGCTCTGGATGAAAAGGGCTTTATGGAGACAGCGATTATGGGGTATTCCGCTAAATTCGCCTCGGGATTTTACGGGCCTTTTAGGGAAGCCGCTGGAAGTATGATGAAATTTGGGGACAGGAAGTCCTATCAAATGGACTATCGAAATTCTGACGAGGCCTTAAGGGAAATAGAAGCGGATATTCAGGAAGGCGCGGATATAGTGATGGTCAAGCCGGCGCTTTCTTATCTGGATATAATCGCTAAGGCCAAAGAGAAGTTTTCCGTTCCATTAGCTGCGTTTAATGTCAGCGGTGAGTATGCGATGGTGAAAAGCTATTCGCAGTCACAAGTCACAAGTCACAAGTCACAAGATATTGAAAGAGATTTGGCATTAGAGATTTTGACTTCCATTAAGCGCGCTGGTGCGGACATTATTATTACGTATTGGGCGAAGGATGTGGCAAAATGGTTAACCAGTTAGCGGGTTTACGAGTCAGCCAGTTTAGCCGGCATACCGGCACACCGGCATACCGGCACACCAATGATCGATTGTTTGCAGAGGCTCAAAAATACATCCCCGGCGGGGTCAACAGCCCTGTGCGTTCTTTTAAATCGGTGGGTGGTTCTCCTGTATTTGTGAAGAGAGCTTCAGGCTCAAAATTCATCGGTGAAGACGGTAAAACCTACATAGATTATTGTATGTCCTGGGGGGCGTTACTTTTGGGCCATAGTAACTCTCGAGTTGTTGCCTGCGTTAAGAAAGCGGTAGAAAAAGGCACCAGCTATGGCGCGGCGACGAAACTTGAGATAGAATTTGCCAAACGTATTATTCAGGCAATTCCATCCATAGAATTGGCGCGTGTAGTAAGTTCCGGCACAGAAGCGGCAATGTCAGTTATCCGTTTGGCAAGGGCATATACCAAGAAAAATAAAATCGTCAAATTCAAGGAATGTTATCACGGACATAGCGATTTTTTCTTAAGCGGACGAAGCGCGGGCATTCCGAAGAATCTTGAGGAAAATGTAATAGAGCTTGATTATAACAATTTAGAACAGGTTCAGGACGCCTTTTCCCGGGATAACGATATTGCCTGTGTGATTGTCGAGCCGATTGCCGCCAATACCGGCTTGATCCTGCCAGAAAAAGGCTTTCTGGCAGGCCTGCGCAAAATAACTAAGCAATGCGGGGCCTTGCTTATATTTGATGAAGTAATTACCGGTTTTCGTTTTTGCTTTGGAGGTATACAGAAGGCTTTTAAGATTAAACCTGACCTGACCTGCTTGGGCAAGATTGCCGGCGGAGGGTTTCCTCTGGCCGCATTTGGCGGAAAGAAGGAAATAATGGAGATGGTCGCGCCCTTAGGCAGCGTGTATCAGGCAGGGACGTTATCGGGAAATCCGGTGGCGGTAAGCGCGGGGCTTGCTACGTTTACAATGCTTAGGGCAAAAGACTTCTATAAAAAGCTTAACCAGAAAAGTGAGGCATTTTATAAGGAGTTAGAAAAGATACTACGAAAGAGCGGCGTTTCGGCGCGCTTAAACCATTTTGGCCCGATGTTTCATTTTGGGTTTCAGGATAAAAGTAAATTTGCCTCATTTTTTCATTCAGTATTATCAAAAGGCGTGTATCTTTCGCCTGCGCCGGATGAGGTATGTTTTATTTCAGCGGTACACACAGATAAAGACTTGGGATATACGGTTAACACAATAGATGATGCGCTCAAGGCATTACATTAAGGAAAAAAGGAGCGGCGATGATGACGATAACGCTTAATGGCAAAAAAGAAGAGTTAGTTGAAGGAATTTCTGTCGCGGAGTTACTCAAGAAAAAAAATATCCGGCCGGAAGTGGTGACGGTAGAGCATAATGATACAATACTCGCCCGTGAGGAATTTCTAAAAAGTGTCATAAAAGATAACGATAGGATAGAATTGGTTTTCTTTATGGGCGGTGGTTCGTCCCCGAAATTAGCCAATAATGTCTTAGAGCTTATTTGTAATACCCCGATGGTGAAGTTTAACCGTATAGTTGAAAAAGATTCTGCGGCTATTTATGCGAAGTTAGAACAATTTAATCCGGGCGGCTCAGTTAAGGACAGGATTTGCCTGTCAATGGTTATGGAAGCGGAAAGGCAAGGGCTCCTTAAGGAGGGTTCAACGATTGTTGAGCCGACTTCAGGCAATACCGGGATAGGTTTGGCTATGGTGGGCGCGGTCAAAGGCTACCATGTAGTGCTTACTATGCCGGAGACTATGTCAGTCGAAAGGATTTACATTTTAAAGGCATTAGGCGCTGAGGTGGTGCTTACCCCGGGCATTGAGGGGATGAGCGGAGCAATAAAAAAGGCTGAAGAGATTCTTAAAAATACCCCACACAGTTTTATGCCTCAGCAGTTCAAAAATCCCGCGAATCCAAAAATTCATCGGGAGACTACCGCAAAGGAAATTCTTGATGCCGTAGGAGAAAAAATCGATGGATTTGTGGCAGGCGTAGGTACCGGAGGGACCATAACAGGGGTAGGTGAGGTTTTAAAGGAGATTAATCCAAAGGTAAGGGTTATCGCTGTTGAGCCGGAGGCGTCTCCTGTGCTTTCCGGAGGCAAACCTGGGCCGCATAAGATACAAGGCATTGGAGCGGGGTTTGTGCCGGATATATTAAACCTAAAAATAATCGATGAAATAGTGAAGGTGTCTGATAATGACGCGTATAGGGCCTCCCGCAGGCTTGCGAGGGAAGAGGGATTATTTGTAGGTATCTCAAGCGGTGCCGCGGCATTTGTCGCTTTACAAGTTGCTAAAGCATTAGGCAAAGGGAAAACGGTAGTGACTGTGTTACCAGATACCGGAGAGCGCTATGCCAGCATGCAGCAGTATTTTGAGCTGTAAAACCGCGTTAAGGAGAAAATAATGAAGGGTCAATAGTCGATGGCCGATAGTCAATAAAAGAAAGAAACCATGGCTATCGTCTATAGACTAGAGACTTGCGATTATTTACTTTTAAGAGGAGATAGATGTTTAAGTTACCCCAAGAAATTATAGACGATATGGAACATTACGCCAATAACCTGCAGGGATACTTAGCCGGCGAAATCAGCGCGGCAAAATTCCGCCCCATGAGAGTCCCCCGCGGCATGTACGGGCAGCGTAAAGAAAAGCTTTTTATGGTACGGGTGCGCATTATCGCGGGCAAGGCATATGTGCATCAATTAGAGAAATTAGCCCATTGCGCGAGAAAATATGGCACAGGCAATTTGCATGTTACTACGCGCCAGGACATACAGATTCATAATGTTAAGATAGAAGATACGATTAAGGCGATTCGGGAACTAGCAGAGGTTGAGCTTAGCCCTCGCGGCGGTGGGGGAAATACCGTACGCAACATAATGAATTGTCCTCTTTCCGGAATTTGTCCCAAGGAAGTTTTTGATACTAGTAGTTATTCCGCGGCCTTAAGCGGCTATTTGTTGAAAAATCCGCGTAATTATAACCTGCCGCGTAAGTTTAAAATTATTTTTGACGGCTGCCCGGAATGTTGCGCTTTGTCAAAAATCAACGACTTGGGGTTTGTGGCGGTAAAAAAGAACGGCGCTCGCGGCTTTAAGGTTTTCTCCGGAGGCGGCATGGGCTTTTCTTCCATGATCGGTTTCTGCATTGAGGAGTTTATCCCCGTAGGCGATTGTGTGTATGTCAGCGAAGCGGTCATTAGAGTGTTTGATAAATACGGAGAGAGAAAGAACAGGCATAAGGCGCGCTTACGCTTCTTGGTTGAGCGGATTGGGAAAGAAGAGTTTATGCAAAGATACAAAGAAGAATTAACGCAAGTGCGCCAAGAAAACATTAAGCCTTTGGAATTTGTGTCTGATACGGATGAGCTGCAAAAGAAAAGCACCGCGGGGCAAAAAGATGTGTTCAATGATGAAGGCTTTAAAGAGTGGCGCGCGGAAAATGTTTTTAGCCACAGGCCAGAGGGCAGTGGTTTGGCTTCCGATAGCCAAAGCCATAGCCAAAGCCACAGGCAGCCGGAGTATTATTACGCGCATATCCGCCTGGAGCTGGGAGATATAAGCTCTGATACTTTAGAAAAATTGTGCGGCTTGCTTAAAAAATTAAATAAGGGGCAGATTCGCACCACGAGTTATCAGAATATCATTATCCCCTATATCCGCCAAGAGGAATTAGGGGAAGTGTATTATGGTTTAAAGGAGTTAGGGTTAGTCTCCGGCAAAGCCGAGTCAATAGAAGATATTGTTTCCTGCACGGGGGCCGCAACCTGTAATTTGGGAATTTGCAATTCCCGCGGGCTTGCCGCGGCCCTTGAAGCGATGATACATAAAGAGGGATTTAACCGGATAAAGGAATTATCCGAACTTAACATTAAAATCAGCGGCTGCCCTAATTCCTGCGGCCAGCATCCGATAGGAAAGATTAGCTTTTACGGGGCAAGCAGGCGTTTTGATAACCGTTCCGTACCATTTTACCGTATGCTTTTAGGGGGTAAGGTAGGGATAGATGATGCCGCGCTAGCCAAAGAATGCGCTTTTATTCCGGCAAAGGATATTCCGAATATAGTGCGAGACTTTCTGAAAGGGTATATTTCCGATAAGAATAGCAATGAAGATTTTTACGCTTATTTAGAGCGTCGCGGCTACCAGGAGGCGGCAGATTTAGCTAAAAAGTATGAGAAGTGCCCCTCATACGCGGAAAATAAAGAGTATTATTTTGACTGGGGTAAAGAAGAAGAGTTTTCTTTGGCAGGTATTGGCCCCGGTGAGTGCGGGGCTGGCGTCTTAGATATGATGGAAGCGGATTTAGCAGATGCGGGGTATTCTCTCAAAGCAGCCAAGGAGTATTTTGACTCGGAGTCTTTAGGCCTGATAACCAAGGAATTGTATAGGGTTTTAAGCTTTTCAAGCCGGAGCCTGCTGGTTGCCTTTGGTTTAGAGCCGAAAAATGATTTAGAGGCATTACGCTATTTTAAGGAAAGGCTTGTCTCAGGTGGTATTGTGTCGGAGGTATTTAACGATATCACCGAAAAAGCCTGGGAACTGAATGCTGGTAGCCTCGGTAAAGGGCGCTTGAAAGAATTATACGACTATGCGCACGTGTTGCTCGGTGAGCTCAAGGATGCCTATAAGAATATGGATAGCGCCTTTAAATTTACCCCGAAAATTCCCGCACCCCAGGTAAAGGCTGAGGAAAGCGCGTCCGCGGTAACGTTAAATTTAAGAGGCGTACGTTGCCCGATGAATTATGTCCAGGCGAAGGTATATTTAGAGAATGTGAAAATCGGCCACGTCATCGAGATATGCCTGGATGAAGGAGAGCCGATTCAAAATGTCCCTGTGAGTTTAAAAAACGACGGCCAGGAGATTTTAGAGATAAAAAAAGTTGATGGGTATTATAAGGTATTAGTGAAGAAATGGGTTGATAGTTAATACGTAAGAATAATTGTTGCGTGTACCGTGTACCGCTTACCGTGTACCGATATGGTAAACGGTACACGAAACATTATTTTTAACATAGGGAGACCTGATGAGCTATGTATTAGGCTTAAGATGTCGGGAATGCGGACGTGAGTATCCTAAAGATGTCTTATTCGTCTGCGAATATTGTTTTGGCTCTTTGGAGGTCGATTATGATTATTCAAAGATTAAAAAGAGCTTCACCAAAGAGGCATTAAAAGACCGTCCTAAGACGATGTGGCGTTATAAAGAGCTTTTACCGATAGATAAAGAACCTGCCGTCGGTATAGCATCAGGATTTACCCCGTTAATAAAAGCGAATAATTTAGCGAAGGTTTTGGGTGTAAAAGAACTTTATCTTAAAGACGATTCGGTGAATCATCCTACGCTGTCATTTAAGGATAGAGTAGTTTCGGTTGCTGTTTCCAAGGCCAAAGAATTCGGTTTTGATACGGTGGCTTGCGCGTCAACGGGAAATCTGGCAAATTCGGTTTCTGCCCAGGCGGCATTGTGTGGCCTGCGGGCATTTATCTTTATCCCTGCTGACCTTGAAGCGGGAAAGGTAGTGGCCTCGCTTATTTATAATCCTTATCTTATCGGCATTGAAGGAAATTATGATGAGGTAAATCGGCTTTGTTCAGAAATCGCTTCTAAATACCGCTGGGCATTTGTGAATATTAATATCCGCCCTTATTACGCGGAAGGTTCAAAATCAATGGGGTATGAAATTGCCGAACAGCTTGACTGGAAATTGCCCAAACATATTGTGGTGCCGTCAGCAGGCGGTTCATTGATTACCAAGATATGGAAAAGCTTTAAGGAATTGGAGAAGTTAGGGTTTGTGGACAAGGTTGCTACCAAGGTATATTGCGCCCAAGGCCAAGGCTGCGCGCCAATTGTAACTGCCATAAAAGAGAAATCCGATGTTATCCGTCCGGTGAAACCAAAAACCATAGCCAAATCCTTGGCTATCGGTAATCCCGCGGATGGCTATTACGCGGTGGATACGGTGCGTAAATCCAAAGGTTGGGCAGAAGAGGCGTCAGATGAGGAAATCATTGAGGCGATAAAATTATTGGCAAAGGCCGAAGGGATATTTACGGAAACTGCGGGAGGGGTGACCTTGGCGGTAACCAAAAAGCTTATTGAAAGTAAGGTGATACCCTCTGATGAATCAATTGTAATCTGCATTACCGGAAATGGCTTAAAAACTCAGGAGGTGGTTACAAAGTCATTGCCTAAGTTGATTAAGATTAAACCGAATTTAGCCGGCTTTGAGGAGCATTTCAAAAATGGCGAGAAGCAGAAAATAGCGCAGAACAAGGTGATTGAGTATTATATATAAGAAGCGAGAAGTTATGAGTTATAAATTATACGTTGTAGATGATATTTGAAGGTCGATAGTCGATGGTCAATAGAAAAACTAAAGGATAGACTATCGGCTATAGACTATTGACCCACACTTATTGATAGTTAACAGGAGGGTGAAATGGCTAAAGTAAAGGTGAGGATTCCGGCTCCACTGCAGAAGATTGCTCAGAATAAGCAAGAGGTAACGGCAGAGGCAGGAAATATCAGGGAATTAATTGTGGATTTGGAAAAGCAATTTCCGGGAATTAAGGAAAGGCTTTTGGATGAAAGCGGAAAAATCAGAAGATTTATTAATTTCTATGTGAACGATGAGGATATTCGTTTCCTGAAACAGGACGAGACGGCACTTTCTGAGGGAAATGAAGTATCAATAATTCCCGCGATTGCAGGGGGTAGTTCGACTCGCTTGCGCTCGCTCACCATTGTTGAGTTGAACCATCCTGAGCGAGTGAGAAACGTAGTGACGAACGAGTCAAAGGAGTTCCAGATATGGCTTTAACTAATGAGCAAATAGAAAGATATTCCCGGCAGATAATACTGCCGAATGTCGGAGGCAAGGGGCAGGATAAGATTTTAAAAGCAAAGGTTTTGGTAATTGGTACCGGGGGGCTTGGCGCGCCCTGTGATTTTTATCTGGCGGCCGCGGGGGTGGGGACGATTGGTATCGTTGATTCTGATAATGTAGAATTAAATAACCTGCAAAGGCAAATCCTGCATACTACCGAGAGTGTAGGAACCCCAAAAGTTGAATCCGGGAAAGCGCGGCTTAAAGCGCTGAATCCGGATGTACACGTGATAACCCACCATGTGCGGTTAGATTCAAGCAATATTTTGGATATTATCAAGGATTATGATATTGTGGTGGATGGCTCGGATAATTTTCCTACCCGCTACCTGGTAAATGACGCCTGCGTGATTGCCAAAAAACCTTTGGTGCACGCCGGGATATTCCGTTTTGACGGGCAGATTATGACTATTGTCCCGGGAGTAGGCCCGTGCTATAGGTGTTTATTCCCTGAGCCTCCACCTCCGGGGGCAGTGCCCAGTTGTCAGGAGGGCGGAATTTTAGGAGCGGTCGCAGGGGTATTAGGGGTTTTACAGGCAAATGAGGTATTGAAATTTATCCTGCAGGCAGGAAATCTTTTGGCAGGAAGGCTTCTCATATTCAACGCCTTAGATTCAACTTTTAGGGCCGTAAAGGTCCCTAAAGATAAGGATTGCCTGGTGTGCTCTACACATCCCAAAATTACCAAGTTGATTGATTATCAGGAATTCTGTAGTATAAAGGCAAATCGTGATTGTTCCGTAAAATAAAAAATGCGCAGATACTTGCAGATTTAAAACCGTGGATGATCGCAGATAGCATATATCTGTGATTATCTGTATCTTTTCATCCGCGCGCATCTGTGCTTGTGTAAAGGAGAAAAATAAATGGCAAAACGAGTGATAAAACTTACCTTTCCGCAAGATTTGGTCAAAGAGCCGCTTACCTTTCAGATGGCAAAAAAGTATAACATTTTGCCTAATATCCGCCGGGCAAAGGTTACTGAAACTGTTGGAGAATTAGTATTGGAGTTGGAGGGCAAAGAACAGGATTTAGATAAGGGGATTGAGTTTTTAAAAAAAGCAGGAGTCATTATAGACTCTATCGTTGGAGATATTTTAGAGTAAGCATACACTTCTACGGTTATAGTTGAGGCACTTTCGCTTTACCCATAAAAATTAAGTTAACGGAGCACTCGTACACCATCAAATTAGTTTTTATTAGTGTGACGGTGTACGAAAAGGGGCGCGGGGAAATATTTTCCCCGCGATTGGGGGGTGCTCAGCGATCCGCCGTAGGCGGAGAGCGCCGAAGGGGGGCTTGCCCCCATAGCGGAAGTGCGGAGTCAAATTCCGCCTATCCATAAGAATTAATTTGACGGAGCACTATGGGACAGTTTTTTCGATTATATGGCAGGAATTCCGTTTCTGAACGCCTCAAGGTAAATCCAGAGACGATACATCATGTTCTTATTGATAAGAGCCAGGATGTAAAAGGGCTAGAGCAGCTTTGTAAGTTAAAGCGTATTCCTATTCGTTATCTTTCGGAAAGGGACTTTGAGAAGATTTCAAGAAATATCCGCGCCCAAGGGATTATCGCTGATGTGGAGAAGTTTTACTATACGACACTCGATGCTATCCTTTCTCTGCCGCAAGAAAAACTCCCTACACTTATTTTCCTGGATAGCCTCAATGACCCGCAGAATTTCGGAAGTATCCTCCGCAGCGCGGCCTGCTTCGGTGGTTTTGCCATAGTATTACCGAAGCATGATTCTGTAGAGATTACTGAGGCGGTATTGCGTGTTGCCTCAGGTGGTGAAAACTATGTTTCTATTACGCAGGTAACGAATTTGTCATCGGCAATAAATGAGGCAAAGCAGTGTGGATACTCTATCGCGGGCGCAATGGTTGGTGGCGGCCAGGCTTTACCGAAAGTACATTTTACCTTCCCTTTGGGCTTAGTTATTGGTTCAGAAGCAAAAGGCATCCGCCACGGCTTATTAAAGCAACTTGATGTTACCTTTACCATCCCTGCCAAGGGGGCAGCGTTATCATTTAATGCTGCTATCGCCTCAGGAATTGTTTGCTATGAAGTATGCCGGCAGAGAAAATAGAAATCCTTGCCGAAAAAGTAATTGTGGGGTATGATATTAGTAAGAGCATAAATTTTAAGAGTAGATACAATGAATATCCCGTCACCTAAGCCGCACTAAAATTCTCTTGGGATAAACCTCTTCCTTTTAGGATAGGAAGGGATATCACGCGGTATAATTTTAATGCATTCGGCGGGATCAGCTCCGGCGGAACGTATGCCACTCTTATGAAAATAAAAGCTTACTGCCTCAAGCAGTAGGCAGGCGTAGGTTATGTCGGGCATTGAGGAGGTTTACCATGAGAGATAAAGTTCTCAAGGCACTTGAAAAAGTCAGGTCAATGCTGGCTGCTGACGGCGGCTCAGCAGAGCTTGTGGATATAACAGATGACGGAGTAGTCAAAATCCGCCTTACCGGTGCTTGTGGCGGATGTCCTATGAGCGCGATGACCCTTAAAATGGGCGTTGAGCGTATCATTAAGCAGGAAGTTCCGGAGGTAAAACGAGTCGAGGCAGCGTAGCAGTAATTATTTGTGTAGTTTTTAATAACCCCGTACTTTGAAATAATGAGTCTTTTTTCGAAGTAGGGGGTTATTTTTATTCGCGGTTACATCACTGGCCAGCAGGATTTATCCCGACGCTTCAAAACCGCGGCCTTCAGGCCGCGGATGGAGTCGGTCGGGATTCTGCCCCGAAGGGGCAAGAAAAAAAGGAACCCCGGGCTTTAGCCCGGGTGGGCTCCATTCATGTTCACTATGCCAAGAATCATAAGGATAGTTTGGGGTATGGTTTTTTTATTCCTGGCATGTCCTTCTGTCCATGCGGACAAGGTTTATCTTAAAAACGGTAATATCATGGAAGGAAAGGTTATCAAAGAAGACCCTGAGTCTGTCTGGTTTGAGGTATATTGGGAAAGTGGAACAAGCAAGACGAAGATATCAAAATCACAATTGAAATTTATTGAGCAGTCATCCGTTGCAATTCCTGCTACGCCGCGAAAAAAACCAATAAAATCCGGCAGCAGGAAGCAGCCTGCTTCTTTCCCGCAAACAGAAGAACCTGTCCCCAGCCCGCAGGCACTGGAAATTGGGGCAAAAAGATTAGGCATTGCCTTGAGTGTTTTTTCCATAGTGCTGTTTATCATTTTATCGCTGCCGTATTTTATCGTAAGTAAAATCAATAGGGCGGGCTTTGGTAGGCCATTTGGCATTAAGCTTATGTGTTTATGGCTTAGTTATGCCACGGTAATGACCGCTTCTTTAGGTGGTATCGTAGCATACGGAGGTTCTTGGAGTGCTTTCCTTAGAGTGAATCCTCTGGCCATGTTTAGCCTATCGTTTTTATTTTTATTAGTGCTCGCGGGGGTTTTCTATATGCGGCGTTGGGCACGGTTACTTTTGATTATTTTGCTTGCTTTCGGCCTCTTTGAAACCGCGGCAGAAATAGCCTTACGAAGAAAAATCCAGAGTATCGCCTCCCAGAAATATTCGCAAGAGGCGCCTCCTGAATACCAAAGCCGGAAGATAAAATTCCCTCAAGAAATTCCCGGAAGTAAAAGCATGCAGAAAATATTTGACGCTTCGTCTCACTGGCGTTGGTACGCGCTTGCTTTTTGCCTCTTCGGGATTCTCTATTTTACCCGTCGAGAAATAACGAATGCTTTTGATGAAGCCCAGCGATTCAGCCTGCGGCAAATTATTAGCATACCAAGAGTGGTGATTATCGCGCTTTTTCTCGCAAGCAGCTCCTTCTTAATCTATAAGTCTTACCCCTACGCTCTTCAAAAACTAGGACAGAACCCATCTTTTATCAGCCTTCAGGAAAAACTAGGCTGGATAATGAAGAATGTAAGCTTTCCCAAACAATAGATGGAAGTTAAAATTATCCGTAGCCTAAGGCGTAAAAAAACTGTGAGTGGACGGTTAGTGAAGGATACCATTCTGATTAATGCCCCTTATCATATCCATGAGTTTCAGCTTGAGAAAATAGTCTCGCAATTCAAAGAGCGATTCCAGCGTAAGAAACTGAAAGAGGAATTAAACAGAAACGAAGATTTGCTATCGGTCTTTCACAGGCTCAATGAAAAATATTTTGAGAAGAAGCTTAAACTTACCGCGATAGAATATGTTGCCAATCAAAACACAAGGTTTGGCTGTTGTAACTATCGGACAGGATGTATTCGTATTTCGCATAGGCTCAGCACGATGCCGGTATGGGTACGGGATTATGTGGTTATGCACGAAATGGCGCATTTGGTAGAGCCTAACCACCGTAAGGCGTTTTGGGATATCGTCGGCCGTTATGCCTTAACCGAGAGGGCCCGCGGCTATCTTATGGCAGTGGGGTTGGCGCAAGAAGAGGATGTGGAGGATACCCCAACACAACAATAAATACTATGTCAGATTTCGGTGTGAATAGAGATAAGGAAAAAGCTTTGCGCCAGAAGATGGAGCGCTTAGGAATACGGGATAATGATATCGTTGAACAATTTATCCGCTCCAAAGGCCCCGGCGGGCAAAATGTGAATAAAACTTCAACCTGCGTATACCTTAAGCATATACCGAGCGGTATTGAAGTAAAATGCCAGAAAGAGCGTTCTCAGGCCCTCAACCGCTATATTGCCCGAGAACTTTTAGTAAACAAAATAGAGACCCTTATTTTGGGGAAATTATCCAAAGAACGGCAGCGCATAGAAAAAATCCGCCGCCAGAAACGCCGGCGCTCCAGAAAAGCAAAGCTGAAGATGCTGGAAGCCAAGCGCAGGCAGGGCGAGAAAAAATCATTCCGCGCGCCTGTAAGAGGAGTAGAATAACTACGGAAGGTAAGGCGTTGTGAGGAGTTTTTGCCGCTAATCTAAAGAGCGCTTGTTTAAGAGCAGATGGGTGTATACGTCTATTGTATAAAAGAAGATTGCCGTTATCAATCCGCTATCAAGGGGAGCGAATTTGAGAATGAGTGGTTTTCATTGGCAAAGAACGGTTTGATAACGATAAAAGGTACTCATTATAAAGGCTATGCCTGGGATGGATGCAGCCCAAAGGTAAAAATAAAGGACTTGTACCTCGGGATAATGGAGGGGGTGCTTAATTTTGATACCGGCTATAGCAAAACCTATTATGCCTCGTTAGTCCATGATGTATTGTACCAATTTAGCCAAGAGTTAAAGTCTTTCATCCGGCGTAAAGACGTGGACAGGGAATTCTACACGATTTTAAAGCGGGATGATTTTAGGTTTGCTTTCTTGTATTACCTGGCGGTGCGCCTCTTTGGCTGGATATTCTGGTATGCGTAGGGAATCAATGTAGTGCGCCAAAGAAAAAATGAGACAATTTTTCTTGATTGTGTCGTGGGGACTGTATGATTTAGCAAATCAGTTCTTTGCTTTGAATATAGTTTCCCTGTATTTTGTCCGCTGGTTGACGATAGAGAAGCAGGTCCCGGAAATATTCTACAGTATCGCCTTTAGCATCTCTACCCTTGTGGTGGCAATCATCACGCCTGTTTTGGGAAGTGTCTCGGATATTCTCAATAAAAGGATGCCCTTCTTAATTTTCTTTACCCTGCTGTCCGTTATCTTTACCATGATGTTAGGAACTACGGGAAACATCGTTATAGAACTTGTTTTTTTCGCCATTGCCAATTGTGGCTGTCAGGCGGCAGTAGTTTTTTATAATGCCTTGCTTGTTGATGTTGCACCCAAAGAGAAAATTGGGCTTGTTTCTGGTTTTGGCAGAATGCTGGCTTATTCCGGAGCACTCGTGGCTCTTTATCTGGTCAAGCCTATAGTCTTAAAGAGCGGCTATCAGGCAACTTTTTTTCCTACAGGCATGTGGTTTTTAATCTTTGCTTTGCCAAGTATGCTTTTTCTTAAGGATAAGGCAAAAAAAGAAAACAGAGGGTTATTTTCTTTGTTAAAAAAAGATAGAGCCGCAGGCATCGTGAAAGATTTAAAAACAGGCCTACGTGCCACGTATAAGCTCCCGGGCTTTAGCGATTTTCTTAAAGCCTCTTTTTACGGCTTATGCGTTGCCAATGTTATTATTATTTTCATGTCTGCCTATGCCACGAATGTTTTTAAGCTTAACGAAACGCAGATAATCAATGTGGTCGGTTTTTCTACGTTCTTTGCAATTGCCGGCAGTCTTATCTCCGGATATATCTGCGACAGAGTAGGCTCAGTGCGCATGCTTATGGCGATATTTTTCTTATGGGAGGTTTTTATTCTGTTGGGGGCGCTTGTAAAAAAGCCCTCGATGTATTTAGGTATCGGCGCGCTAGCCGGTATAAGTTTAGGCGCAACCTGGACAGTCGCGCGCGCCTTGGCAGTTGAGCTTACGCCGGAAGAAAAGATGGGTAATGTTTTCGGCCTTTTTAACCTGGCAGGATATCTTTCTGCCGTAATGGGCGCGCTCTTTTGGGGGGCTATGTTGTTTTGTTTTTCCCGCTTCGGAGTTTTGAGTTACCGCATAAGCCTTTTTAGCCTGAGTATATTTTTGGTGCTGGGTTTTGTGTATCTTCTGCGCCTTGTTAAGGCGTTACCTGTTAAGGCTTGATTTTAAGGATTGCTATGAAGGTGACACCGGAAAGATTGAAACCTAAGCATTGGGTGACTTCTGAAAAGGCTCAACACCACGCGCAGATTTTGTCAAACCGTATTCGCGCTCGTTTCCGCCATTTATCGCGGCGTTTCCGGCGTCAGGATATTGATTGTTTCCGCCTCTATGATTGGGATATTCCTGAGGTTCGCGCCGTGGTTGACTGGTATGCCGGCCATATCGTGATAGCAGAATACGAGCGTTTGCAGACCGGACAGGAATGGCTTCCCAAAATGGCAGCGGCTGTAGCAGAAGCTTTGAGTGTTCCTTTGGATCGGGTGCACCTGAAGCGCCGCCGCACCAAGCCCGAAGAGGGAGCTCGTTACCGTAAGATGGCTTCCCTGGGAGAGCGTTTTGAAGTGCGAGAACGGAATTTACGTTTCTGGGTTAACCTTGATGATTTTCTGGATACAGGTTTGTATTCTGACCATCGCGATACCAGGCGTATCATTGCCCAATGCGCCGCGGGTAAGGATTTCCTCAATCTGTACGCGTATACGGGCGCGTTCACCGTTGCCGCGGCAGCCGCAGGCGCTAAAACGACAGTCAGCGTAGACCGTTCAGCCACCTATCTTGGGTGGATACAGGATAATTTGGAGTTAAATAAACTGTGGGGGCGGCAGCATTCCCTTATACAATCTGATGTCGACGCCTATCTGGAAGAGGCGTATCGTGAAGGCAGGCGTTTTACGCTGGCATTCGTTGACCCTCCATCATTCTTTCAAGACCGCGATAAAGGGATTTCTTTTGACATTAACCGCGATCATCATGGGCTCATACAAAAGGCCTTAAAAGTCATGGTTCCGGGTTCTTTAGTATTTTTTTCGACAAATCATCAGCGTTTTAAACCGCATCTTGAAGGCCTTTCTGTTTGTAATGTTGTAGAGCTGACGCCAAAAACTATCCCCGAAGACTATCGTAATAGAGGTATTCATCGATGCTGGCAAATGACCGCGATATAACGTACCTTTGGCAATGGTATGAGGTGGAAACAACTATATCCTTTGATGAATGAGGCGAAGGATTTATTACGAAGTAGTATATTTTTAAGTATTCCATTCTTATTTTTTCTGGGAGCCTGCAACGTGAATACAAAAGAAAATAAAACAGAGCCGAAAAACATCGTTACTAATCGCCTTATCAAGGAAAAGAGCCCGTATCTTTTGCAGCATGCCCATAATCCGGTTGACTGGTATCCTTGGGGTGATGAAGCATTCCAAAAGGCGCAAAAAGAAGATAAGCCGCTGTTTGTTTCTATAGGCTATTCCACCTGCCATTGGTGCCATGTGATGGAGGAAGAGGCATTTTCCAGTGAGGAAATCGCTGGCCTACTCAATGCCTATTTTGTCCCTATCAAGGTTGACCGTGAAGAAAGGCCGGATTTAGACGAAATCTATATGCAGGCGGTAATGGCTTTGACCGGCTCCGGCGGTTGGCCGTTAAACGTTTTTCTAACACCTGAGAAAAAGCCTTTTTACGGCGGCACCTACTTTCCTGTAGAGGACAGCTGGGGCAGGCCCGGTTTTAAAACATTGCTTTTATCAATTATCAAGAATTGGAAGAGCCGCAGGGATAAGCTCGTTGATACCGCGCAGGAGCTCACCCAGGCTCTTACTAAGCAAAAAGAAACTAAAGAAGGGTTTTCTCTTACCGAAGAGATATTCAAAAGCGCCTATGAAGATTTTAGCGCGAACTTTGATGAGCGCTACGGCGGCTTTAGCGATGCCCCAAAGTTTCCTTCCGGGCATTCGCTCTCTTTTCTTTTACGTTATTGGAAGCGCTCCAAAGAGCCAAAGGCGCTTGAGATGGTTGAGAAAACATTGAGCGCGATGGCGCAAGGCGGGATGTATGACCAGCTTGGCGGAGGGTTTCACCGCTATTCGACGGACAGGCAGTGGCGTATTCCTCATTTTGAGAAGATGCTCTATGACCAGGCGATACTTGCCAAGGCATATATAGAGGCGTATCAGGTAACGGGAAAACAAGAGCATGCCCAGACGGCCAAAGGCATTTTTGAATATGTCCTGCGTGATGTGTTTTCTTTGGAAGGAGGTTTTTATTCCGCGGAAGACGCCGACTCGATCGAAGCAGAGAGTAAGAGAAAAACCGAAGGCGCATTCTATCTCTGGACAAAAGATGAGCTTACTCGCATTTTGGACAAGCCGTTCTTAGATGTAATATGCTTTTATTTTGGCATTGAGGATAGCGGTAACGCGTTGTCTGATCCGCAGGGAGAATTTAAAAATAAAAATGTCTTTTATATCGCGCATACGATAGAAGAAACTGCTGCTCAATTTGGAAAATCCCCTCAAGAAATAAAGAAAACAATAAATGAAGCAAAAAATAAGCTTTTTGCTCTCCGTAACAAAAGGCCGCGCCCTCATCGCGATGATAAAATCCTGACAGATTGGAACGGCCTGATGATTTCAGCTTTTTCCATCGGCGCGCGCGTGTTAAATGAGCCGGCGTATCTTGTGCAGGCAGAGAAAGCCGCCCAATTCATTTTAAAGAATTTGCAGGATAAAAACGGCAGGCTTTTGCACCGCTATCGCGACGGGGAAGCCGCGATTAAAGGAATGCTTGATGATTATGCCTTTTTTATCCAAGGGCTGCTTGATTTATATGAGGCAGGTTTTAAGCCGGAATACCTTGCGCACGCCAAACGGTTTACCCAGGAGATGCTTGAGCTTTTCTGGGATACGCAAGACGGAGGGTTTTTTTCAACAGCCTCTGATGCAGAAAGGCTTTTCATCCGGCATAAGACAGCCTATGACGGGGCAATGCCGTCAGGTAATTCCATTGCGGGTTTGGATTTGTTGCGGTTAGCGCGTTTTTTTATGGATAAAGAATTAGACAAAAAAGCGGAAGCCTTTTTTAAGGCGTTTTCAGCCGAAATTTCCCGCTCTCCTACAGCCTGCGCGCAAACCCTAAGCGCTTTGGATTTCGCCTTTGGCCCCTCAAAAGAGATTGTTATTGCCGGAGATGGTGAATCTGAAGGCACGCAGCAGATGATAAAGGCCGTGTATCAGCGCTTTATGCCGAATAAAATACTTGTATTTCACCCCGCGGATAAAAGAGAAGCAACCAAAATTATTAAGCTTATACCATTTTTAGAAAACCAAATCCCTTTAGAACACAAGGCAACGGCATACGTCTGTGAAAAGTATACCTGCAAATTGCCCGTTACCGACCTAGAAAAACTAAAGGCAGAATTGGAAAAATAGAATAAAGGGGTCAGACCCAGACATTAGACATTGATAAGGAAAATGGGGCCAGAGTGAGTTTATGATGCGGGAAAGGGAATTTTTATTGAGCAAAAGATGGCCAAGTTTAAGTACAGAATTCTGTTGATAAGTCATCCATTTTCGGCGAAAGAAAACCAGGAAAAATGAGGCCAGAGTGAATTCAGGATTGCAGAATCGCGAGGGGAATAGAGATGGCCTGACTCCTAAAGTTTTATGTTTCGCCGGAGTACTTCCAAGAGCTGAATTATTGCGAGAAAATTGTATTGACAGCCACTTCCAAACTTGCTATCATGCTCCATGAAAGGAGCATGAGTTTAATTTATTGAGCAATGGTTAATTCATATCTTATTTCTACTAATCATCAGAAAGTCTTAAGCTTCTTTGTCCTGCATCCGGGCGCGTCTTTTTATGAGAGAGAGATTGCGCGGAAGGCAGGCTTAAGCCCAAGTTCAACCCACCATGTTTTGGTGCGCCTCTATCGGGCGGGCGTGATTAACCGAAAACAAAATGGCCGGATGTATTTCTACTCTATTGATAAGACTAATCCTTATCTTAAAGAGTTTAAGGTTCTTGTTAATCTACTTTTAATTGAGCCTCTGATAGAAAAGCTGAAAGGATTAAGCCATAAAATAGTCCTCTTTGGCAGTTGGGCTCAAGGGAATGATAATGAGGATAGTGATATTGACCTGTTTATCGTTAGTTCTGAAAAAGAAAAGACACTGTCTGTAATCAATAAATTTTCTTACTCTGCAGAACTCTATAATCGCAAAGTGCAGCCGATTATTAAGGCTCCGGAAGAGCTTTTTAAAAAAGGTAAAGAAGAAAGAGTGTTCCTTGAGCAAGTGGAAAAGGGGAAAATCCTTTGGGAGAGGGAGACTAATGAGTATATCCTTTAAAGATTGTTTAGAGAAGAAGAGGATTTTCCGTTTTGAACCAGCAAAACAATTGGTCGATTTTGAAATCAAAGACGCGGAGAGCGATTTATGCTCCGCCCAGGAAGAATTCTCGGAATCCGGTTTTAAATGGGCCACTATCAAAGGTTATTATTCTATGTTTCATTCCGCGCGGGCGTTACTTTATTCTCGTGGATATCGTGAAAAAGGTCATTATTGTCTTTACCTCACGCTAAAGGAATTTTTTGTCCAAGAGAAGAAATTAGATCCTAAGTTAGCCGAAGATTTTAATAATTCTATGATTCTTCGGGAAGATGCCGATTATCGGAGACAGTTTTCTCAGGAAGGAGCTCAGGCGGTTATTGAAAGCGCGAAGAGATTCCTCAAGGCCGCGAAACAGATACTTCTGAAAAAGGGTAGAAAATAATACGCCCGCAAATATTTACCCAGCCTCTTTAGGTACAGGCATAAAATTGCTATTATGATAGCTGGAATACGCCACATATGATAAAACGCATACTCAAGGATAGTATTTTAAAACACGCTTTCCGGTAAAAAGAGGCAAGTCTTAAGCACAGAATTTTGTTGACACATCATCCATTTTCAGCGAAAGAAAATTGGGTCAGAGTATATTTAAGATGGCAGAATCGTAAGGGCAACGGAGAGAATGTTTTAAAAATAGACCTGGCCCCTAAAAGAAAAGAAGTTTGCAGCGAGAGATAGATGAGGTAATGCCTACTGTCAGTGTCCGGCCATTTATTTTTTCTCGCGTACGAGGTTTATGGAATCTTCAAGGTAAAAAATGCTAGAAAGAGATATAGAAAATTTATTGGAAAAGCATCCTGAAGAATTTCTGCCTCACAAAAATCTCATTTTGGTTGGTAGACAAATGCAACTTGGGGGATATCGCGCTGATCTTGTGTTTCAAGATGGACCTAGAGCAAAATTAATAATGGAGATTAAGCGGGGACTTCTCATGCGAGAAGCCATAGGTCAGATAGGCGCATATTATGGCTTGCTCAGGCAGGATAGCCCCTCAGAAGAGATTCGCTTAATGCTCGTTGCTAACATAATTCCAAAAGAACTTGCTATATTTATGGAAGAAAAGATGGGAGTTCAGTCTTTAGAAATATCCATATCTCAAATCAATAAAATTGCGGAGAAATACCATTATAAGTTTGAAGACGAAGCTACTCCTGAACAAAAATTGGTAACAAGGAAAGTTATAAAAGAATTTGATATATTGTCTCGCCGTTGTCATATATGGATATTTCAGGCTAATCCGCAGCGATTTGACATTCTTAATGCACTTGCTGATGAAAAGCTAAATAAAGATGTCTGGCTTGTTAATCAACATAAGAATGAAATCAAGAAAGGCGATATTGGCCTTATATGGATGTCAGGTGAAGAAGCAGGTATCTATGCCGTAATAGACATTACCTCTGATCCAGAATTTCTCATAGATTCTCTCGATTCGTCTAAATACTGGATAAGCGATGAAGATAAGCAACAGCGAAAATTGCGGGTTAATTATAAGTATAAAATTAAATTTCCTGAAGGACCTATTTATAAACAGGAACTGAAAAAGATCCCAGAACTATCTCGTTTATCGATATTCAATTTCTCTCGAGGTACAAACTTTCCGGTTACAGATGAAGAATGGAAGATAATAGCAGTTCTTATTGAGAAGAAATTTAGTTAAATAAAGGCGAAAATAATCGGTGGATGTGTGAAAGTGTTAAAGGGGAGAAATGTAAGAAGATTTGGCAAAATGATAAATATGGATACGTCATAAAGGAAAACATGGGAGGATATGAGGATGCCTAAAACCGTTATTCATATTCGGGGGGACACAATACTTAATTCACTGCCAGGCAGTCAAACCTGCCTGCCGGTAGGCAGGGAATACGAACGCCAAATTGACCAGATGTATATGAGTTATACGGTTTAGCCTAAGAAAAATATGACCGATATTATTAAACAAGGCATTATCGAAAAAAAGATATTTTTGATTAGAGGTTTGAATGTAATGTTAGATAAAGGCCTCGCTGAACTTTATGGGGTAGAAACAAAATATTTAACTCGTCAGGTCCGCAGAAATATCGAAAGGTTTCCTGAAGATTTTATGTTTCAATTAACCAGAGAAGAATTCTTGAGGTGCCAAATTGTCACCTCAAGTTTGAGGTCACAAATTGTGGCCTCAAGTTGGGGTGGTCGCCGTTATTTACCTTATGTCTTCACAGAGCAAGGAGTTGCCATGCTCTCCAGTGTTCTTAATAATAAAAGGGCGATACAAGTAAATATCGGCATAATGCGGGTATTTGTTAATATAAGAAAATTAATTTCTACAAATAAAGGAATACTTAACAAATTGAATCAATTGGAAGATACGGTTCAATCGCACGATAAGAAAATAAGAACTATTTTTGAGGTTATCCATAAACCATTAGATGCCAAATTGCTGTCTCCGGGTAAACCGTTTTCAAACAAGAAAGCAATCAGGGATATTATTAGTTCTTGCGAAAAGTATATTTACTGGGTAGATAAATATTTCTCAAGAGCGGGGTTAGATTGGTTATCAGAGTCGCTCAGTGCCAGTAAAGTAAAAGGCATAAAAATCCTGATGTCGTCAGAAAAGGCGGATGAGAAATTCGTATCCTTATATAAAGATTTAAAGGAAGAACTCAAAAGCGATGGCATAAAGTGTGAATTGCGGGTTATAATAGATAATAAATTGAGGGCTGATATTCATGATAGATGGATTATTTCAGAAAATCTTTGCTATAACATGCCCTCAACTGATACTGTCGCGCGAGGGCAATATAGTGAAGTAAAAAGAACGGCAAATTTTCCGCCATTTGCTGAATGGTGGGAGAAAAGCAGGGATATTTAGAAAGTTGGCAATAATAAAATCGAGTAGAGATCGGAATACGAACGCCAAATTGACCAGATGGTATATGAGTAGGGGCAGACCTGCGTGTCTGCCCGAACGATAATCAGGGCGAACACATAGTCCGCTCCTACATAAAGATGGATGATCCCGATTTTCTAGACTTTATGACGGAAGGCGGCGATGAGGTAAGGATTGAATAAAGTACGAATGCGGTTAAATAGGCAATGGGTCAGTAAATAGTGGAAACTCGCAATTTTTCCCCCTCGCCTAACCTCTCCCACGAGGGGAGAGGGAAGAGCGGGAAAATATTTCCCCCGTTCACCGACCGGTTACACTATAGTAGATATTTTAGGTAAATTTTTGGTATAGATGCGTAGTAAAGGAAAACAGAGGAGGACATAAGGATGGCTCAAACGACAATTGAAAATCTTAGGGATTTTGGACAGAGTATTTGGCTGGATAATATAAGCTGTTCTTTGATTGCAAGCGGAAAACTCAAAGCGCTGCTCGCGCAGGGATTGAGCGGAGTTACTTCTAATCCTACCATATTTGATAAGGCAATCAGCCAAAGTAAGGATTATGACGAAACGATTGCCCAACTGCATAGGAAAGGGAAATCGGTTTTTGAGGTGTATGATGACCTTACTATAAGCGATGTGCAAGCGGCAACTGATATATTCCGGCCGCTTTATGAGAAAACCAACAAATTAGACGGGTATGTAAGCTTAGAGATAAATCCTAAATTAGCCCGGCAGACTCAAGATACTGTGGAGGAAGGAAAAAGACTGTGGAAAAAGGTAAACCGTCCTAATCTGATGCTTAAGGTCCCGGCTACAGAGGAAGGCTTTGGCGCGATTGAAGCATTGTTAGCGCAAGGCATGAACGTCAATGCCACGCTCATATTTTCCTTAGAGCAGTATATCAAGACCGCGCAGGCATTCTTAAAAGGCATGCGGCGCCTGGCTGATAAAGGCGCAAGATTAAGTGATACACATTCGGTAGCCAGTGTCTTTGTGAGCAGGACAGATACCGCAATTGATGCTAGCATAGAGCAACTTATAAAGAATGCGCCAAATCAGGAGGAAGCTGTACGTTTACAATCGTTAAGAGGCAAGGCGGCAGTGAGTAACTGCGGGCTTATTTATGGTAAGTTTTTAGAGATTTATCAATCGCCTGAATGGAAGCAGCTTGAGGATAAGGGCGCATCGCTACAGCGTATCGTCTGGGCCTCAACCTCAAGCAAGAATCCGCGCTATAGCGATATAAAATACGTGAGTGAATTGATTTCCCAAAATACGGTGAATACTGTTCCCGATACTACCCTTGAGGCATTTCTGGATCATGGAATAGTGAAAGAGGCATTGACTAAGAATATAACGCCTGCCGCGGAGGTTATCAGGGAATTAAAGGCGCTCACAATTGATATCAATGAGGTATGCGCGAAGCTGCTTAATGACGGGGTTATCGCCTTTGAAAAATCTTTTGATTCTTTACTTGCTTCCATAGAAGAAAAAGCAAAAGCCCAAAGCGCGATGGCGGTGTAAAATACGCCGTAGTCAAGGATGAGCAATGCCAGGCATAGACAACTCGCATACATTAAATATCCCTTGCGTAAGCGCTCGTAAATTTCTGCGAAATTTACTTCGCACGCTTCGGGATCAATTCGCACATTGACTTATGTTCGTCCTGCGGACTCCATAAGTCAAGTGCTCATTGAGGAGGGTGAAAATATGAAAAAGCTATTACACATCATTGCCACGCCGAGAGGGGATGATTCGCGGACGCTTAAGGTCAGCCAGGCATTTTTAGAAGCTTTGAGCAAAAAAAATCCCGATTGTAAGATTGACGAATTAAACGTTGCGACTGATACTCTTCCCAGTCTTACCTTAAAGATGATTGATGGCAAGTATGTCTTATTGGGAGGAAAAGAGCTTAACGAGAAGCAGAAAGAGGCTTGGAATCCCATAGAGCGCCATATCGAGCGGTTCCTTTCCGCGGATGGGTATTTAATCAGCACGCCGATGTGGAATTTCGGTATCCCATATCCTTTGAAACAGTACATTGACTTGATTATTCAGCCAAAATACCTTTTCCGTTACACCGAGAAAGGGGTTGAGGGCTTGGTGAAGAACCGAAAGATGACAGTGATTACCAGCCGCGGCGGCGATTACAGCCCGGAAAGCCCATTCCGCGCTTATGATTTCGAGGAGCCGTACCTGCGCGCTATTTTTGGATTTGTGGGAATAACCGATATCACCTTTATTAATGCCCAACCGATGGACGCGATGGGGCCGGAGATACAAAATGAGAAGATTGAAGAAGCGAAGGGGCTGGCAAGAAAAACCGCAGATACTTTATGAAGAACACTATGTACTTATCCTTTAGGTATTAAGAGCCAGAAAAGAGCAGGGAGATGTGAAGGCAGGAAAGAGGGTTTTTAAGTTAGAATAGCGTTGAAGCGTATCTTAGAGATGATATAATAGCTGCTATGGATGAGGCGAAGGAGGCGAAGATAAAGCAGAAAGCGGATAAGGCAATGAGAAGCATTGGATATGTTTTAATATGTAAAGCCGGGGAATTAAATCTCCGGCTTTTTAGTTTGGCGGGCAGTCTGAAGATTATGGAGCGCGAAGCCTTTCTTTTTTCAAGTTTGCAAAACTCAGGCGTTATATTCTGGAATGAGGGTAAAGTCAGGCAAATCGGGGTTAATGTGCAACAAAAAATATGAATAAACTAATCATTTTGATCATTGCAGTTATAATCATTGCTGTGGGTAGTGGTTCATTTTCGGTTTTTCAAAAGCCTGCTTTCCCTGAACCAAACTTTTCAGCCGAAGAGATTCCTTTTGGTTTAAGTAATCCTTATGATCAAAAAGATACGGAAGCAGGAAACGCGTTGCCTGCAATTTTAAAAGATCTTGGTTTGAGTAAAGACGCCAACGGAGCCGGATTCGTCGTTGATATAATAGGCAGGAAACAAGCCGAAGTGAAATGCGGTAAATTTACTTGCCAGCAGTATGATTTTTCACAGGCAAAAGAATTAATTGATTTAGTGGTGGGGCAAGGAAAGACACACGTATGGATTGTCATTGGGCCTCCTTCAAACTATAAATTTATCGACGGAAAAGAAAGGAAAGATAAAAAGACCTATCTGCCGGACGGTTCAGTTTCCCGGCAAGCATATAAGGATTACCTAACAGCTTTAGTTAATTTTGTGAATTCATACGGGAGGAAAGTGTCGGTCAATCCTGATTGGTATGTAGTCCGCTGGAACCTTTATAATGAAGTTAATGCTGAATACAAGGATACCTTTGATAAAGATAGTGACAAGGCAGCCACAGCGTATGTTAATTTCGTAATTGATTCGGCAGAAATATTGAGAAACCTATCTTCGCAGTCAAAGATAGTTCTGGCTGGAGCCGGCTCCTTTACTGACCTTGAAGGCAAGCATGGCGAATTTTACCGGCTTGTATTTTCAAAGCTTAAACAATCTAAGCTTGCCTACGAGCCGTTTGATTACTGGGAATCGCACTGGTTCGGGGAATTTAATAATTACGCGAAAAATGAGGCTGGTTATGAAGCAAAAGACTTTATTAATTTTTTGAAAAATAACGGCTATGGCGATAAAGAATTCCTGATAAGAGCAGGCGCAACTTATTCAGGAAAAGACATCCAAGAAAGAAAACATTTGATGGATAATTACCAAAGCGAACAGCAGCAAGCAGAATTTTTGGCTAAAAGATTTATTTATAATCTTGCCAACAACACCCAAAAAATCCCTTGGTCAACTGTTTATGAACATAGGAAATACCAAGGCGAGTTCAATGTACATTTTAATTATATAGGGCTTATTTATAATGGTATTCCTGACGGGAAATCAAGAAAGCAGAAATGCAGCGAAGGATGGTTGCCCTGCCCAGATCCGGGGAAGGGCATAAAAAAGCTTTCCTATTACGCATTCAAAAAACTCATTGAAATTTTGAAAGGAAGCGATTGGAGTAATATTAGAGCGATTAAAACAGAAGTTGATAATGTTTATTTATATAAATTCATTAAGAATGGCAACCCAACCTATGTAGCATGGTGGGATTATTGGAAGGAAGAGCAGGATTCGAAAACTATTATTTTAGATATAGGCGACTTTAAATCAGTTAAGATAACCGAAGCAATTCCAAATACAGAATCTGGAGCAGATTTGGATGAGAATGATTATCCAAGTTTCTTTAAAATAGAATCAAAAGCAATAGCTAATGGAAAAGTTATAGTAGTATTAAAGAAAATTCCTGTATTCGTGGAGGGAAAATGAGAAAAATCCGTCCAGGGTTCGGAACTCTGCAGATTTGCTTCGCCTTCGGCAACTTCTTTTATTCGTAAACCGTTATACACAGTGATTTTTTAGAGCGGAAAAGAGCTTACCGAACAACTTAAAGAGGCCTGGAACCCCATAGAGCGCCATATCGAGCGTTTCCTTTCCGCGGATAGGTATTTCATCAGCACGCCGATGTGGAATTTCGGTATCCCGTATCCTTTAAGAATTAAGGTAACGGAGCACTAGAGGAGCTGGCTGTTAAACTATGCAATCTGATATTCTCATCATCTTTATCCGCTATCCTCAGGCAGGCTTGGTTAAGACAAGATTGGCAAAGCATATCGGCGCGGATAAGGCCGCGCGTCTCTACCGTTTGTTTGTTGAGGCGCTGCTTTTAAGGACAGATGATACAAATTACCAGAGGATAATCTTCTATACGCCAGCTGACAAGAAAAAAGAAATCACGCGTTGGCTGGGCAGCGGCCTTACTCTCCAGTTGCAAAAAGGAAATAATCTGGGAGAAAGGTTAGCCCATGCATTTGAATTTGCTTTTAAGCATGGGGCAGGGCATGTGATTGCGATTGGCTCAGATAGCCCTTTGCTCGATAAACGAACAGTACGCGATGCGTTCGTAAAATTAAAAAGGGCTACGTGCGTCCTCGGCCCTGCCTTTGACGGCGGCTATTATCTTATCGGGCTATCTTCTTTTTCCGGGAAGATATTTAAAGGAATACGCTGGGGAACAAAAAATGTTTTGCGTCAAACTATAGACAGATTAAAAAAGTCAAAAATAAGCTGTAGGTTTTTAAGGGCTTCATTTGATGTGGATACGCGTGACGATTTACTGTTATTGATGAAAACGCCGCGGGCCGCGAATAAAATAAATGTGTTGGGTTTAGCGCCGATTTTTGATATACTGAATCACTGTATACCCAAGTAAAAAAGTAAGGCCAGCACAAGGAGGAGCCATGAAGGATGAAATGGATATTTTGCGAGAGGTAGGAAGCATTGCCGCGGCACATGGGGGGATGGCTCTCTCGGAGATTCTGGGAAAGAAAATAACGCTTCTTATGCCGTCTATTGATATGGTCTCTTGTAACAATATTTCCAAGAAACTAGGGGCGAAAGAGACGGGGATTACGGTTGTTTGTAGAATTTTTACGGGATTAAAAGGCGAGTCTGCCTTTATCTTGGATGAACGGAATGCCTTTAAGTTGCTGGGGTTATCGCCGTCAGTAAGCGACGTTGATAAAAAGTCAGAATTAATTACTGAGATGGGGATGTCTACGATCAAGGAAATCGGCAGTATCGTCATTAACGCGTATCTAAGCGCTATAAGCGTAATCTTGAAAAGGGTAATCCTGTCGCTTCCCCCAACACTTATTTCCGGAACGATTAGTGAGATCATTAACATTATTATTGCTTCTTCCGGGGTTGATGATTATGCCTTGCTTATTGAAGCGGTATTTGAAGAGCCGGAGCAAAAAATAAAAGGCAGTTTTTATCTGTTGTTATCCCAGAAGGCGGCCGCGGATATTAGGGCGGCCTGTGAACAGATGCTTGAAGACCTCAAGAAGCAATAATGTGCCCGCATTTGTCTAGGGTAATGAGTGTCTTTAAAGGAGGAGATTCGCATGCATGATGAATTAGATATTATTAGGGAAGTAGGAAGCATCGCGGCTTCGCACGGTAGTATCGCGCTTTCTGAGATTTTGGGTAAGAAAATTTATCTTACCATTCCCTCGGTTGATATGGTTTCCTGCGAGGGGGTTTCTAACAAAATAGATTTAGATCGGATGGGCATCGCGGTTATATGCAGGATAACTACAGGGATACAGGGCCAGGCGGTATTTATCTTAGATGAAAAGAATGCCTTTAAGCTGATTAACGTATCGGCCAGGATTGCCGAAGAAGACAAGAGGTCATCGGTGATGACCGAACTGGGGTTATCGACTATTAAAGAGATAGGTAATATTGTTATCAGTTCATACCTCAATGCCATCGGAATGATTGTTAAGAGAGTGGTATTATCGCTTCCTCCCACGCTTATTTCAGGGACCCTTGATGAAATTATCAATATAATCCTTTCTTCTTCAGCTTCTGGTGATAGCGCTCTGCTTGTTGAGGCGATGTTTGAGGAAACCGACGAAAAAATGAAAGGCGGTTTTTATCTTGTGCTTTCTCAAAAAGCCGCGACCGATATCCGCGAGGCCTGCAAACAAATGCTCAGAGATTTAGAGCAAAAGTAAGGCAGCCCCTGCTACAGGCGGCCGCTTTTAAAGAAACCAAGGAAGGTTTTATCCTACAGTGCCCTTATCTCTAGTAACCGCAAACTACGGTAAATCTTTAAAGAGAGGAAGATGTTTTTTTTCTCTTGACATAGGGTAGGGGGGTATTGTATACTCTCTTATAGAAATGAGAAGTTGGAAGTTATAAATGAGAAATTAAAAAAGTAAGGCTATGGCTAAAAAAACCACGCATATAGAACAAATCGCTTTCTTGAAAAAGATTGAAGGGCAGGTGCGCGGAGTGCAGAAGATGATTGAAGATGGCCGCTACTGCGTGGATATCATTACTCAGGTGCATTCGGCAATCGGGGCGCTGTACCGGGTTGAGGACCAGATATTTAAGAAGCATTTGGATACCTGCGTGGCGAATGCCCTGAAGGGAAGGTCCGATAAGGAAAAACAGGAAAAAATTGATGAGATTATGGAGCTTATCGCGCGGTTTAGAAAAACGGCTTGAGGCAAGAAATGAGAAGTGAGAAATGAGAAATTGGAAAATAAGGTTTAAAAAGATTATTTTTGTGTTGATGGTAGTGATGGTATCCCTGCCTAATAGTGGCGTTTGGGCCGAGCAGGACTTTTTATCGCTTGAGGGATTAATAAAAGAAGCGCAAAACAATAATCCCGAAATACTGGCGGCCAAGAAGCGATGGGAATCAAGTAAGGCGCGCGTTCCCCAGGCAAAGGCATGGGAGGACCCTAAAGTAGGCATTACCTTAGAGAAGATACCCAAGGGAACCCTTGCCTTAGGCAAGACAATGGCTGAAGACAGGATGCTTTCGGTATCGCAGGCGTTTCCTTTGTCCGGGAGGCTTTCCCTGAAAGGAAAAATTGCGGTGGTTGAATCTCAAATAACCGCCGCTGAATATAAGGATATGGAGCTTGAGGTTCTTAACGAGGTGAAGAAGGCTTATTATAACCTGTTTCTGAATTATAAGGAGAGAGAGTTAAAGGAAGAAAGTGTAAAATTGCTTGAGAATTCTGCTAAGGTCGCGGAAGCTAAGTATGGCCTGGGTAAGCTTGAGCAGGGAGATGTCCTAAAGCTGCATTTAGAAATAGCCCGTTTGAATAATGAGATAGCCAATCTTAAAGAAGAAAGAAAGGCGCAAGAAACGAAGTTAAATACCCTGTTAAATAGGCTTCCTCATGTGCCTTTGGGGATAGCTATTGTGGAAGAAGACACTTCATTTACTACGGATATTGAAGCCCTTTATCAATCAGCCCTTACTAACCAGCCGGAATTACAGGCCTTTTCCTATGCGATAGAAAAAAATACCTATGCTAAATCTTTGGCTAAGAGGAGCGTTTTCCCGGATGTAATGGCTGAGATAGGTTTAAGAGGGATAACCTCCGGGGGGATAGGGCCGTGGGATTTGGCTATGGCAGTGAGTGTGCCTTTTTGGTTTTGGACTAAGCAGCGCTATGAAATAAAAGAGGCAGTGGCTAATGTAGAAGAGGCGCAGGCGGTTTATGAAGCAATGCGTAATAAGATGTATTCCGAAGTGAGGGATTTAGCCAGTAAGGTAGAGATTGCAAAAAACAAAATACATTTATATAAGGCAAATCTTCTTCCTATATTAGAGAGCTCAATTTCTTCTTCTTTGGCGGCTTTAGGGGCCGGAAAATACGATTTTATGATGCTGATAGATAGCGAAAGGATGTATATAGATGCTAAGCTGGATTATTACCGGGAGCTTGTGGAATACAACCTGAATTTGTCTGAATTAGAAAAAGAAGTCGGGTTATCTTTGAGGCATAAAGGAGAGGGGATAATGCCAGCCATAAACAAATAGTATGCGAGTTGTCTATGCCTGGCATTAACATAGGAGATGAAGATAATGGTTTCAAAAAGTAAGCAATTATTCACTATAGCAAGTATGTTTTTTCTCTTTTTTCTATCCGTTATACCTTATACGCTGCAGGCTGTATTTGCCCAACATGAAGGCCATCAGATGCAAGAAAAATCTCAAGCGCCGCCAGCAAAAAAAACCTCCGCGAAGCCTCTTTATTACTGCCCCATGCATCCTTCTTATACTTCAGATAGGCCCGGGGATTGCCCTATTTGTAATATGAAACTTGTTCTTAAAGAGGAAGCTAAGGAAGATTTAAAGACGGATTCTCCTTTGATAACCAAACGTGAAATAACCCCGGCGAAAGAGAAAAATTTACAGGAAGTTTGTGTTGAGCACAGCTGTACCATGGAAGGCTGTCCGATGCATGTGCGGGTAAATATAAAACCGGGGGAAAGGCTGATGTGCCCGGTTTGCGGTGAAGTAATTTCTACTGCAAGCGGCAAGGTGGTAGAAATAGGAAAAGCTCCCTTAAAAACAGCCCGGCAGGTAATGATAACTGCTAAAAAACAGCAATTAATCGGGGTCAAGACCGAAGAAGTCAAAAGAATGCCTTTGTCTAAAACTATCCGGGCAGCAGGCAAGATAGCCTATGACCCGGAATTGGCAATAGCTCAGGAAGAATTTATCCAGGCGATTAAAAATGAGGATAACCTGAAAGATTCATCACTCATAGAAAGGGCCAAGAGCCTTACTGAAGCATCGCGGCGTAAGCTTAAACTTTTAGGGATGAGTGAGGCGCAGATAGCTATGCTTAAAGAGAAGAAGAGCGCTCAAACCAGCCTAACCTTGCCGGAGGCGGGAGAAAGCGTCTGGGCATATGTGTCTATTTATGAATATGAGATTGGGCTGATTAAGACAGGCCTGTTGGTTGAGATTGAGGCTATTGCTTATCCTGGTGAGGTATTTAAGGCAGAGGTGTCCGCGATAAGCCCGGTTTTGGATGCCGCAAGCCGCACCAATCAGGTAAGGGTGGAGATTAAAGAATCGGCGGGGAAACTTAAGCCGGAGATGTTTGTTAATGCCAGTATAAAGGTGGACTTAGGTAGTAAAATAGCGGTTAGGGATTCCTCTGTCTTGGATACCGGTTTAAGGAAAATTGTGTATCTGTCTTTAGAGGATGATACTTTGGAGGCTAGAGAAGTGCGCCTGGGACAGAAGGTAGAGGATTATTACGAGGTTGTCGATGGGTTAGAAGAAGGGGATGTGGTGGTAACCAGCGGTAACTTCTTGATTGATTCGGAAAGTAAGTTAAAGTCGGCATTAGAAGATGTGGACCATAAACATTAATTTATTATGGAAAATTTCTTCAGATAAGGCATGGATGCCAAGGTTGTATTTTCGCAGGGACGTTCGGCTTGCTCCTGCGGCAAGCCTCACTCGGCGTAAATTTTTGCACGCCTCGCTTACCGCTCGGCGGCCAAGCTGCAAAAATTTCCGTACGCCCTGCTCAAACACAACCTTGGCATCCACGCTATGTTATAAATAAATCATGAGAACCTTTATTGAAAAGATTATAGAATTTTGCGCCAGGAATAAGTTTATTGTTTTTATCCTGGTTATAGCGGCAGTCCTGGCTGGGGCTTTGGCTTTAAAGAGTTTGCCTTTGGATGCCCTCCCTGACCTTTCGGATACGCAGGTCATCATTTATTCCCGCTGGGACCGCTCTCCGGATATCCTGGAGGACCAGGTAACCTATCCTATAGTAACTGCCTTATTGGGCGCGCCTAAGGTTAAGGCCATTCGGGGATTCTCGGATTTCGGCTATTCTTATGTGTATGTCATTTTCCAGGACGGGACTGACATCTATTGGGCAAGGAGCAGGGTCTTAGAGTATCTTTCTAAAATCACCTCTCGTCTTCCCGATGGTGTGCGCACGGAATTGGGGCCGGATGCTACCGGTGTGGGATGGGTTTTTCAATACGCTTTGGTGGATGAAACCGGCCAGAACTCTTTAGCTGACCTGCGCACCTTTCAGGATTGGTATTTGCGTTATTACCTGCAGAGTGTTCCCGGTGTGGCTGAGGTAGCTACTGTCGGCGGCTTTGTCAGGCAGTATCAAGTCAACATTGACCCTAACAAACTCCTGATTTACAACATCCCTATTACTGAAGTGGCAGAGGCCATCCGTAAGGGCAATAATGATGTGGGCGGCCGGCTATTGGAATTTTCCGGGACTGAGTATATGGTCAGGGGCCGGGGGTATGCTAAATCCGTTAAGGATTTAGAAGAGATTGTGGTAGGAGTGGATGCCAAAAGCGGAACACCTATTTTGATAAAGCATATCGCGAATGTTTCCTTAGGCCCGGATATCCGCCGGGGCGTGGCAGAATTAGACGGCAAAGGAGACTGCGTAGGCGGGATTGTGGTGATGCGCCACGGTGAAAGCGCGTTAGAGGTGATTAAAAGGGTTAAGGAAAAACTAAAAGAAATAGAGCCGTCACTTCCTAAGGGGGTAAAGATAGTTACCGCCTATGACCGCACTGACTTAATCAAGAAATCAATTGACACTATTAGCGAGGTCCTCATTGAAGACTTCCTGATTGTGGCGGTAATGATTATTTTTTTCCTCTTGCATATTCCTTCGGCAATGATGCCGATACTACTTCTTCCGGCCGCGGCATTGATTGCCTTTATTCCGATGCTGGGGATGCGCCTTACCGTAAATATAATGTCAATTATGGGCATAGTGTTGGCTATAGGAGATATGGTGGATGTGGGGGTAGTTTTGGTTGAAAATGTCCATTCAAAGTTATGCGACCTGCGAGAAGGAAAGATCAATGGTGAGCGCGCTCAGGTAATGATTGAGGCGATGAAAGAGGTCGGAGCACCGATATTTTCATCGCTTATGGTTACGGTTATCGGGTTCTTGCCGCTTTTTAGCTTAGTCGGACAGGAAGGCAGGCTCTTTCGGCCTATGGCTGCTACCCAGATATTTTCAGTTTTCTTCGGGGCAGTGCTTTCTATTACTTTAGTCCCGGCTTTAATTATGATATTTCTGCGTAAGACTAAACCCCGGGCATTGGATGAACATTTTGCCTCACGCTTCCTGGCTAAATGCCATAAAAAAGTTCTCGCCTGGGCATTCAGGAGTCGTAAGGTTGTGGTCTTGATATTAATCGCGGTTTTGGCTGTGACTGTTCCGGTTTTTTTAAAATTAGGCTCAGAGTTTATGCCGCCTTTATATGAAGGAAGCATACTATATATGCCGACTACCTTACCGGGTTTATCAGTTACCGAGGCCTCTAAACTGCTTCAGGCCCAGGATAAAATCTTAAAGAGTTTCCCTGAGGTAGAAAGGGTTTTTGGCAAGGCCGGACGTGCCGAAACCTCTACTGACCCTGCCCCTTTTTCAATGATGGAAACTACCGTGATTTTGAAGCCCAGAGAAGAGTGGAGAAAGGTTCCTCTATTCGGAAAATCATTTCCTGCTTTCAAGCGGCCGATGAGCTTTGAAGAGTTGACTGCTGAGATGGATGATCACATGCAGTTTCCCGGCACTACCAATGCCTGGACTATGCCGATTAAGGCCCGGATTGATATGTTGACTACCGGTGTGCGCACACCGGTGGGGATAAAAATCTTCGGTTCGGATTTAAAAGAGATTGAGAAAGTAGGTGAGCATCTTGAGATGGTGTTAAAAGATGTTCCGGGTACGCGTAGTATCTATGCCGAGCGCACCGCGGGAGGGTACTTTGTAGACTTTGATTTAAAGCGCCAGCAGCTGGCTCGTTACGGCTTGAGTATAGAGGAAGCCGAAATGGTGATAATGTCGGCGGTAGGGGGAGAAAATATCACTACTATCATTGAAGGCAGGGAGCGTTATCCGGTGAATCTGCGTTATGCCCGGGAATTGCGCGATGATTTGGATAAGTTAAGGCGGGTTTTAGTTCCCACCAAGAGTGGGGCTCAGGTGCCATTAGAGCAATTAGCGGATATTAAGGTAAGCTTAGGCCCGGCAATGATTAGGAATGAGAACGGGATGCTTTCCGGCTATGTCTATGTGGATATGGCCGGCCGTGACATTGGCAGTTATGTCCGGGATGCCAAAAAGGCGGTGCGGGAAAAGGTGCAATTGCCCGCGGGATATTCGCTTTCATGGAGCGGGCAGTATGAATATATGGAGCGGGTGAAAAAGAGGCTGGGTATTTTTATCCCTGCCACACTTTTGATTATTTTCCTATTATATTATTTTAATTTCAAGTCAGTTGTTTCTACTGTTTTTATTATGCTGGCAATGCCTTTTACCGCAATCGGCGCGGCCTGGAGCATCAGGCTTTTGGGTTTTAATAAATCCATCGCCGTCTATGCCGGGATGATGGAGGTTATTGGCATCGGGGCGGCCTTATGCGCTCTTGTTATTACCTTTATTACCGTTGCGTATGACAAACGCAAAAATGAGGGGAAAATAAAGGCTAAAGAAGATATTTACGCGGCTATTAGCGAAGGTGCCTCTCGTGCCCTTAGGCCGGCAATGATGACCTGCTCCGCGGATATCCTGGGGCTTATGCCGGCAATGTGGGCCAGCGGCATTGGCGGGGAGTTTTTAAAGCGCTATACCGCGCCGATTATCTTCGGGCTGTTTACAGCCCTGATTCTGTCTTTAATTGTGATACCGGTTTTTTATGTGATTTGGAAGGTTGATTTTGCAAAGAGGGACACGGATGGCTAAACAATGGTGGCATCTTACTATTGATGAAGTAGTGCAAACATTAGAAGCGAATTCGTCTCTTGGGTTGGCATCCGATGAGGCGCGTGCAAGGCTTCAGAAATACGGGCCGAACCAGCTGAAAGAGAAAAAGCCGGTAAGCCCTTTTAGTATTTTCTTAAGCCAATTTCAGAATTTTATTGTCTGGATTTTAATTGCCGCGGCCCTGGTTTCCGGATTCCTTAAAGAGTGGGTTGACGCGTCTGCCATTATTGTCATTGTCATCCTTAATGCCATTTTGGGTTTTGTTCAGGAGTACCGGGCGGAAAAATCTATGGCCGCCTTAAAAAAATTATCTTCGCCTACTTCCAAGGTTATCCGTGACGGCCAGCATGGTGTTATCGCTTCACACGAATTGGTTCCGGGAGACCTGATTGCATTGGAGGCTGGTGATAATATCCCGGCAGACAGCCGCATTGTATGGCTTACGGCTAATTTATCGACCCAGGAGGCTAGCCTTACCGGAGAATCTACTCCGGTATTGAAGGCCATCTTACCTTTAGGAAAAAGCCTGCCTGTCAGCCCCGTCGCTGGCGGGGCCGATAGGCAGGAAATACCTTTAGCTGAGCGTGCCAATATGGCCTATATGGGGACTTCAGTTGCCGCGGGTAAGGCAAGGGCGCTGGTCTGTGAAACCGGCATGCAGACAGAATTAGGCAAAATCGCCGGGATGATTCAGGAGGTAAAAGAAGAGGCCACGCCGTTACAGAAGAAGTTAGAGGAATTCGGGAAATGGATAGTATATTTGTGTTTTATCCTTGTGGGTTTGGTTTTTCTTTTAGAGTGGCTGCGCGGCGGAAAACTTATTGATGTATTTCTTATCGCGGTAAGCCTCGCGGTAGCCGCTATCCCTGAAGGCCTGCCGGCAGTAGTAACCATTGCCTTAGCTCTTGGAGTTCAGCGGATGGTCAAGCGCCATGCCCTTATCCGAAAATTGCCTTCAGTTGAAACCTTAGGCTGTGCCACAGTGATTTGTTCGGATAAGACAGGCACCCTTACCAAGAATGAAATGACCGTGCAGGTAGTTTCTGCTGACAACGCTTTATTAAAAGTAACTGGCGTCGGTTATGAGCCAAAGGGAGATTTTTTGTTTAATGAAAAAGCGGTGAATCCGGTTGATTATCCCGGATTACATACGGCGTTACGCTGCGCGGTACTCTGTAACGGCGCGGAATTACAAAAAAATAACGGAGGTTATAAAATTGTCGGTGACCCTACCGAAGGAGCGCTTTTAAGCGCGGCCGCGAAAGCCGGTTTATGGAAAGAAAAGCTGGAAGAACAATTTCTTTTTACGGAAGAAATTCCGTTTGATTCAGAGCGCAAAAAAATGACCATCGTGCGAAAAGATAAAGAAGGGTTAGTCGCGTTTGTTAAAGGAGCGCCGGATATTTTGCTTGGTGATTGTACGGCAATTGAAGAAAAAGGCAGCGCGCGCGCGCTTACTGATGATGATAGAAAAAAAATACTTACGGTAAACAGCGATTTGGCTAACTCCGCGCTGAGGGTCTTGGCAGTGGCCTACAGTAGGCTGGATACGGCCCCGCGGGCTTATGAAGCAACACTTATTGAGCGTGAGCTTACCTTCGCGGGGTTAATTGCCATGATTGATCCTCCCAGAGAAGAAGTGAAAAAGGCGATTGCCGAATGCGCGCGGGCAGGGATAAAAAGCGTGATGATTACCGGTGACCACAAGAATACCGCGGTAGCCATTGCTAAGGAATTGGGATTTTTTAAAGAGGGTTCTTTGGCGCTCACCGGAGAGGAATTGGACCGGCTTAGTGATGAACAGTTTGCTAAAGAGGTAGAGAGGATACCGGTCTACGCCAGGGTTTCTCCAGAACATAAGCTGCGTATTGTCAGGGCCTGGCGCTCAAAAGGAGAAATCGCTGCGATGACCGGTGACGGCGTTAACGATGCCCCGGCGGTTAAGGAGGCGGATATCGGCGTGGCTATGGGTATTACCGGGACCGATGTGACCAAGGAAGTATCGGATATGGTTATTACCGATGATAATTTTGCCTCTATTGTGGCGGCGGTAGAAGAAGGCAGGGGCATCTACGATAACATCAAGAAATTTGTGCACTACCTGTTGTCCTGCAATGCCGGAGAAATACTGGTGATGTTTGTTTCCTCCCTGGTGGGGCTGCCGGTACCGCTTTTGCCTATCCATATCCTTTGGATTAATCTGGTTACCGACGGTTTTCCTGCCTTGGCCTTGGGGGTTGATTCTGTTGACCCGCACATTATGCGGAGGCCTCCCCGAAAAATCAATGAAAAGGTGGTTACTAAGCAGAGGGCATTTTTGATGCTCGCGCAAGGGGCGTTTATTGCCTTTTGCAGTTTGCTGGCGTTTACCTTTGTGCTGTTTATTGAAAAAGAAGGTATTGAACGGGCGCGTACCGCGGCATTTATCGTGTTATCATGCAGCCAGTTATTTCATTCCTATAACTGCCGGAGTATGACGGAATCATTGTTTAAAATAGGGATATTCACCAATAAGAAGCTTATTCTAGCTACAGGCGTATCGTTTTTCCTGCAGATGGCGGTTGTCTATATACCGTTTTTGCAAAAGATATTTAAAACCGAGGCCTTAGGGATATTTGATTGGGTTTTGGTGGTGGGCATTTCATCGTTTCCTCTCTGGGCGATGGAGATCGTAAAGCTTATTAATAGAAAACGGAATTTCTTAAAGGGGCTTTAGTAAATAAAACCAAAGTAATTCCAATGCGGGTTTGGAATTCCAAACCCGCATTGGAATTAAATATATTGGTTACGATTATGATGAGTTTTATGGAAACCAAGGCAACGGCGCTTTTGATCTTTATCAGCGCGTATATTCTTTTTGTTTTCTTGCCCAAGAAAAGGACGCATATTGCGGTTACGGCCGCGCTGCTTTTGGTTTTATTAGGGGTGATAAGCCCTCAACAGGCATTCTTCGCCATTAACTGGAATGTGATGGGGATATTCGTCGGGACATTAGTGGTAGCGGATATCTTTATGGAGAGCCGGGTCCCCGCGTATATCGCTGAGATAATCGTTGATAAAGCCAAGAATACCGCTTGGTCAATACTTTTAATCTGCGCGCTTGCCGGTTTTATCTCAGCATTTGTGGAGAATGTGGCAACGGTTTTGATTGTCGCGCCCATTGCCTTATCTTTAGCCAAAAAACTAAAAATAAACCCGACGAATATGATGATTGCCATTGCCATCTCTAGCAATTTGCAAGGGGTTGCAACGCTGATTGGGGATCCTCCCAGTATGCTTTTAGGCGGTTTTGCCAAGATGACCTTTTGGGACTTCTTTTTTTATAAGGGACGCCCCAGTATCTTCTTCGCGGTTGAGTTAGGGGCAATCGCCTCTTTTTTTGTGTTATATTTTATTTTTAGAAATCTTAGGGAAAAAACTACGCTTATTCCGGTTGAAAAGGTGCGTTCATGGGTCCCTACAATACTCTTAGTAAGCCTTATTGTCTTGCTGGCGTTGTCCTCTTTTTTTGATACGGGATTTTCCTATGCCGCGGGTATCATTTGTATAGTGTTTGGCATAATAGCAATCCTGTGGGAAAAACTTGTCAATAAGGGCTCTATTATTGAGGGAATAAAATCTTTGGACTGGGAGACCACCTTGTTTTTGGTAGGAATTTTCATTTTGGTAGGCAGCATTAGCTCAACCGGATGGATTGAGACAACCGCGCATTTCCTCTCAGGGCTTGTGGGGGAAAATATATTCTTAGGCTATACCTTGCTTGTTTTTATCGCCGTCTTTTTATCCGCGTTTGTGGATAACGTCCCTTTTTTAGCGGCAATGCTTCCTGTAGCAATCACTATGTCCGGTAAATTAGCGGTCAATCCTTCGTTATTTCTTTTCGGCCTGCTTATCGGGGCGAGCTT
This sequence comes from Omnitrophica WOR_2 bacterium GWF2_43_52, assembly GCA_001805445.1. Taxonomy (GTDB): domain Bacteria; phylum Omnitrophota; class Gorgyraeia; order Gygaellales; family UBA12090; genus GWF2-43-52. Next base: position 8,177 of record MHGF01000038.1, on the reverse strand, counting down.
AGGAGGCAATATTACTCCAATTGGGGCGTCGGCTAATATTGTTGCCTGCGGCCTGCTGAAAAAAGAAGGCTATCCGGTCAAGTTTACTCATTTTATGAAGATAGGCCTGCCTTTTACGCTTGTGGCGGTAGTTGCAGCCTATCTTTTGGTGTGGGTTGTGTGGGGCAGATAGGAGATAAGATAATGCCAGGCATAAACATGGGAGGAGGGGGAAATGGATGCTTTTCATACCCTTATTAACGGTATCAGTTTTACCTTAAATATCATCGGCGCTTTAATTACTCTTCGGGGTGTAGTGATCGCGTTAGGAGAATTTTTGAAAAAAGAATTCTCCGGGAAAAAAGATGCCCTCGGGCTTAATGAGCCTATCCGTATTACCTTAGGTAGTTACCTGGTGTTGGGGCTGGAATTCTTTATTGCCGGAGATATCATCAAGACTATTATTACGCCTACCTGGGAGAGCTTGGCTATCTTAGGGGCGGTAGTGGTGATTAGGACAATATTGAGTTATTTCTTAACTAAGGAATTAAAAAAAACGTAAGGAGGTGATTATCCTATGGCACGCAATACTATCCGCTGGATGATGAGGCCTGTTGCACACTGCAAAGAAGGCTGCGGTATTTTGTCCTGGGTACGACGTTAAACTACCCAACAAAAAAGTAGAGAGTAGATAGTAGTAAGTAGATAATTGTCCTGTGTACAGAGTGTACTTACTACTATCTACTCACTACTCACGTAAGGAGGATATACATATGTTTAAGAAAGCAACAGCATTGTTATTTATCGGAATTATTACTTTTGGTAGTAATGGATTGTCTTTGGCGATGATGTACGTAGAGGCAGAAGAAAACCATAGCGCAATAGCGCAGGCGGATACAGGCGCGCATGAACATACCCCCGCGATAGAGGTTGTAGAAGCCGTAAAAGAAGCAGTGAATGTAGGGAACAAAATTTGCCCTGTAGGCGGCGAAAAAATAGAGGAAAAAAATAAGGCAACGTATGAATACGAGGGTAACATCTATAATTTCTGCTGCGCGATGTGCATTGATGAATTCAAGAAAGACCCTCAAAAATATATCAAGAAAATAGAAGAGGAAAAGCAAAAGGAGAAATAAATAAGAGTCGATAGCCCATAGTCTATAGTCTATGGATTATACGACGCGCGTATTATTTCTAACATGGGAGGTAGTGTGATGAAGAAAGTCAGTTTGTTCTTTTTAGCCGTTATGTTGACAGCACAATCTGCATGGGCTCAAAACAACGATGCTATAAAAGCGGAGATTTATTCTAAATTGCGCGACCGCCGCTGTAATATGGCTTTAAGTGAATGCCAGTGCCCGGACGCCAAAGAGATGAAAGCATACATTGATGCGTTGTTAGAGACAGAGGTACCTAAAGAAGCTATTTACTATAAGGTTGCCAAGAAGTTTTCTCTAAGAAGCATTTTAGACCCTCAACTTAAGGAGACTTTGGAAAAAAAGCTGACTGCGGAAGTAGGTGAAACCCGCCCGCAGATAATCTTAGAGCCGGCCGCGTTTAACTTTGGGCAGGTTGATAAAGCCCAGGGCAAGGTAACCAAGGTATTTAAGCTCTACAACAAAGGTACGGCTAGTTTATTAATTAAAAATATAAAGGCATCGTGTACCTGTACCACTGCCTCTTTGGCAGTGGGAAACAGCAAAAGCCCGTATTTTGACACTAAAGGCGCGCCTTCTGAATGGCAGATGGAAGTAAAGCCGAATGAAACCGCTGATTTAGAAGTAATCTTAGACCTGGCGCATAAAAGTGTAAAGGCGGGGGATTTGATTCGTGAGGTGATGATTGCCAGCAATGACCCTTTATACCCGGAGGTTTCAGTTAAAGTAGAGGCAAAGGTAAAAGAATCGTCAAGCGCGCCTCAGGAGCAAAAGGCAGGAACTGTTGAATCGAGTCTTTCCGGAAGATTGGAGAATGGTGTGAGGGTTATTGAGTTAAAGGCTTCCAAGTTTAAATTCGAGCCAGACCCTATAGTTGTAAAAAAGGGTGAAAAAATTCGTTTCGTCGCCAAAAGCACAGATGTAACTCATGGTATTGCTATTCCTGAATTTAAGGTAAATTTGGTAATGCCGACAGATAAAGAAGCGGTGGTTGAATTTATCGCGGATAAGACAGGCGAATTTAGAACCAATTGCAGTGTTTTTTGCGGCATGGGCCATGGCAAGATGAAGGGGAAGCTGATTGTGAAATAACGAAACTGACGGTTTCCTGCCCAGGTCGATTTTACCCCGCTAAAGGCTTTTCGTATTCTTATCCTGACGCTTCAAAACCGCGGTCTTCAGGCCGCGGATGGAGTTCCGACGCTTTGGTCGGAACGGTTCGGTCGGGATTCCGCCTCGAAGGGGTTGTGTGCATTCAAAAAACGGTACCCGCGTGCAAAGACGCTGATAGAGGGAAACGGGGGAATTGCGCTTAGAGAATTTCTCGAAACGCCGATTTTGAAATTGGTTTCACCAAGAGTTATAGCATGAGGGTTTTTGTAGAAATTTATGACAAACCGATGGGTGCGGTCCTACAGGACTACGTTGAGCTTCCTTAAAGCGCTTTTCGAGAATGACGGGTCACGTAGCGCTGTTTTGAAGCCAACCGATGGACGCACTGCCACGTAACATTAAAATAGTGGCAATATAAAATTTATAGGTAAGATTGAAAAAGAAGTATAATTAGGCATGATTATGGCATTTGAAACTATTATATTATGGATTGCGGTTTTACTATTTGTGAGCGTTGTTTCCAGCAAACTCTCGGATAAATTTGCCGTTCCTGTTTTATTGCTATTTTTGACGATCGGGATGCTTGCTGGTTCGGAAGGAATCGGGAAAATTTATTTTGATGATGCCCAGTTGGCGAAATCCACCGGCGTTGTTGCACTCATTTTTATTATCTTCTCCGGAGGTTTTGATACTAATTGGAAAGATACAAAATCAGTTGTTTTACCGGGATTGATACTTTCGACATTGGGAGTTTTGCTTACAGCCATTATTATTGGGTTTTTCGCTGTCTATATCCTGAAATTTTCAATTTTGGAAGGAATGCTTCTTGGTTCTATCGTTTCTTCAACTGATGCTGCCACTGTATTCGCTATTCTCAGATCGAAAAGGATAAGCCTTAAAAAGCCTTTGAAGCCATTGCTGGAATTTGAATCCGGCAGCAATGACCCAATGGCCATCTTTCTTACGATGGGTTTCTTAAGTCTTTTGACAGTAAAAGGCATGGGCATTACCTCTTTGATCCCGCGATTCGTGTTGGATATGGGGATGGGGGCGCTTGTTGGCTATGTAATGGCAAGAGTTATTGTATTTCTGGTCAAACGATTAAAATTGGATTACGAAGGACTTTATCCTGTCATAACGATTTCGCTGGTTTTATTTACTTACGTTATCGCGATATTCTTAAAAGGTAATGGAATCCTTGCGGTATATCTTGCTGGTTTGGGGCTTGGACATGCGGAATTTCTAAATAAAAAATTTATCATGAAATTTCATGATGGTTTGGCATGGATCAGCCAAATTGCAATGTTCGTAACACTGGGGCTGCTTGTTTTTCCCTCTCATCTAGTTCCGCTAATTGGAGCCGGATTATTACTTACTCTTCTTCTTATGGTTATTGCCCGTCCTGTCAGCGTATTTTTATGTTTGTTACCGTTTAGATTGAGTCTGCCGAAAAAAGTCATGCTCTCTTGGGTGGGGCTTCGGGGATCGGTTCCGATTATCTTGGCGACATTTCCTTTTACGGCAGGCATTTCCCAGGCAGATACTATTTTCAATGTAGTATTCTTTGTTGTCATTGCCTCGGTTTTTATTCAGGGCACATCAATTCCTCTTGTTTCGAAGTTGTTAAAGCTTGATCTTCCTTTGGTTGACAAAAAGACTTATCCTATAGAGTTTGAAAAAGTTGAGGGCATTGATGTTGAATTGACCGATATCATAGTGCCATACAACTCGGAAGCTATCGGAAAGATGATTCGTGATTTAAATGTCCCAGAGAAATGTCTTATTATGCTTATTTCTAGAAACGACAAATTCGTCATACCATCTGGATCTACGATTATAGGAGGCGGCGATGTTTTGCTTGTCCTTGCAAATGACAACGATCTTAAGTTGTTGCAAGGCACCTTAGCAACGATGAGGAATTCAGTTGATACGTAATTTGTTATGCTCGGGCGTCTCGCGAATTCATCGGTTTAAACAATTTTATATAAACTTTAAAGCAGGAATTTGAAATTACACAATTTATTATGAAACAAAAAGTTGCGACAAAAAAGGTATTTATCCGCGGTCTTGGCTGATAAATGAACAGTTGTGATACAACGCTAACTCAAACGTAAATTTTAAAATAGATTTATGGAAAAAATTACCCTAATTATTTCCGGTATGCACTGCGCCTCTTGCGCCGGAAATATTGAAGGCGCGCTCAAGAAAACAAAAGGCGTAATCAGCGCGCACGTTAACTTTGCCATGGAAAAGGCATATATTGATTTTGAGCCGCAGACGCTTCAAGTAAAAGAGTTACTCTCGGCAGTTGAAAAGGCAGGATACAAAGCCTCCCTGCCAGAAGAGCAATCTTTTGATAAGGAAAAAGCGCTTAGGGAAAAAGAGGTAAAAAGCCTCAAGATAAGATTTATTGTTGCTATAACCTTAGCCGGTATCCTGATGTATGTTGCTATGGGCCATTGCGTAGGATTAATCGTCCACCAATGTATTATGGAGAATATGGCGCTTGTTCAGTTTATCCTGGCAACTTTAGTGTTGGCCTGCGGCTATCAGTTTTTTACCCGAGGGTTTAGGACGGTGGTAAAGTCTCGCAGCGCCAATATGGATACCCTTGTTGCGCTTGGCGTAGGCAGTGCCTATCTCTATAGCCTGTTTGTGAGTATTACTCTTTGGTTAGGCAATACCACTTTTAGCTCAAATGACCTGTACTATGAGGTCGCGGCATTTTTAATCGCTTTTATTTTGCTGGGTAAATATTTGGAGGCTATTACCAAAAGAAAAACCTCAGAGGCAATCAAGCGTTTATGGAATTTACGCCCTAAAACCGCTATAGCCATTCGTGATGGTGCGGAAGCAGAAATTCCCGTAGATGATCTGGTGGTGGGGGATATAGTAATAATTAAGCCAGGAGAAAGGATTCCGGTTGACGGTAAAGTCATAGAGGGGTATTCTAGTGTTGATGAGTCGGTGGTTACGGGTGAGAGTATTCCGGTTGAGAAGAATATCGGCGATACGGTTATTTCCGGCGCAATTAATAAGAGCGGCGCTTTTAAATTCAAAGCCACAAGAGTGGGAAAAGAGACTACGCTTGCCCAGATTATACGGTTGGTGGAGGAGGCCCAAGCCTCTAAAGCCCCTATACAGGAATTTGCCGATAAAATTGCCGCGGTATTTGTGCCGGCAGTTTTGATAATCGCTGTGGCTTCATTTTTCATTTGGATTCTTTTGGGGAAAAGCTTTATCTTTGCCCTCGCTATCTTTATTACTGTGTTAATCATTGCCTGTCCTTGTACCTTAGGGCTTGCTACGCCTACGGCAGTAATGGTAGGAACCGGAAAGGCCGCGGAAAATGGAATCATCATTAAAAATGCCGCCAGCTTGCAGATAGCGCATGAAGTTACGACGGTAATTTTTGACAAAACAGGAACCCTTACCATAGGCAAACCACAGGTAACCGATATCGTCTGTAGGGGCGGTTCACGAACCGCCCCTACAGAATCTGAAATAGTGCAATTAGCCGCATCGTTAGAGAAGATGTCCGAGCATCCTTTGGCGGACGCGATTGTGGGTGTTGCCCAGGCAAAGGGGATTTCTCTGGTTGATATTCAGCAATTTGAAGTATTCCCTGGTAAAGGCGTAGCAGGAAAGTCTGCAGATTCCCAGCTTCTCTTAGGTAACCGCAGCCTTATGCGGGATAAAAATATTGATATCGCGCACGTGGAAAGCGATTTGCAAAGGTTAGAGTGCGAAGGAAAAACCGTGATGCTCTTGGCACAAGATACTAAGCTCATTGGCTTAATCGCGGTGCGGGATACCCTAAAGGAATTTTCTAAAGCCGCGTTAGACAAGCTTAAAGCAATGGGTAAGGAAGTGATTATGCTTACCGGCGATAATAGGCGCACTGCTGAGGCAATTGCTGGAGAATTAGGCGTAGATAAGGTTATAGCTGAAGTCTTACCTAAGGATAAAGTAGACCAGATAAAAGAACTCCAGAAACAAGGGGTAAAAATTGCCTTTGTAGGAGACGGTATAAATGATGCCCCGGCGTTAAGTCAGGCAGATTTGGGTATAGCCATTGGAAGCGGGACCGACGTAGCCATAGAAGCCGGAGACATTATTTTGATTAAGGATGACTTGCGGGATGTGGTAATGGCGTTAGATTTATCGCGTTACGCGATGCGAAAAATCAAGCAAAACCTGTTTTTCTCCTTCTTTTATAACAGCTTAGGCATTCCTGTTGCCGCTGGCCTCTTGTATCCTTTTACCGGTTTTCTGCTTAATCCTATGGTTGCCGGCACTGCCATGGCATTTAGCTCAGTATCGGTAGTCACAAATTCCCTTCTGATGCGTAGATATAGGAGAAGGATATAGGGGGAAGCACGCTTCGCCAACTGGCCGTTAGGTGAAAGAAAAGGGAGCAAAAATAGGGGTGACCCCTTTTTGAAGAGTTGACAGGAGGAATATTTCGGGTATACTTAGCATCGTAGTGAGCCCGGTTAAAGAGAAAGTATAGGGAATATGCATGAAGAGAGTATATAGCAATACTATAATTGCGATTTTTGTAATGTTTTTGGCGTGCGGCTGCGCGTTAGACAGGGAAAGTAAACGCACGGCCGAGAAAGACGAGTTACAGAAAACATTCGAGTGGTGGCCGACTGACGCCAAACCCTCACCGGTAAAAGACCTCGAGCGCGGCGGATACTGGTGGTGGCCGAAAGAGCCGGGGACTACAGGGCAGTTATGGGGGAATAGGGGCTTTTGTTATGTTGATAAGGTTATCTTTGATTATAAGGAAGAAGAGCTTCCTCCACCTAAGCCGCAAGAATTGAGGCCTTCGTTATTGATTAAAAAAATTATCAAGAATGTAAAAATTTATTTTGATTATAACAAGACTGAAATCAGGGAAGACGCTCTTCCTATATTAGAAGCGGCGGTAAAAGCCTTAAACAAGAATCCTGAGGCGGATATTTTGCTTACTGGCAACTGCGATACACGCGGCTCTGAAGCCTATAACGAAAAACTTGGCCGCCGCAGGGCGGAGTCGGTTAAGAAGTTTATGGTGAGTAATGGGGTAGATGAAGCGCGTATCCGCATTGTAAGCCGGGGAAAATTGGATGCACTTGCGCCGATTACTGATATTACGGGTATGCAAAAAGACCGGAATGCCCAGTTTATGGTGGCTGAAGTTGAGGAAGTCATGATTCCTTATCAAGGAAAAGCTGAAGCTACTTCCGCGGCAAGTGAAAGTATCAGCGTTGAGGCCGCAACACCGGTTGAGGAAGGAAAGCTTTTAGAGGAAAGAGAAGAGGTGGTTGAAAGCCAAATTAAGGCATCTACAAAGGAGTACACCATAAAGAAGGGGGATACGCTTTGGAAGATTGCTAAAAATGAATTAGGCAGCGGCCACCGTTGGAAATACCTCTATGAGATCAATAAAGATACGATAAAGAATCCCAATAAGCTAAGGCCCGGAAAGAAGATAGTGATTCCTGTAGAATAAAAAAATACGTTGACAGCCCTTGACAGTTTCTCTTTTTGTGATATACTTTAAATAGCAGTTAGCACTTTGACAAATTGAATAGATGTGCCAAGTGACAAAGGCAAATCCACCGTAAGGTGGAGACGCAAAGCTTCCGGTCCCTCAATATAAACCTATTGAGCAAGGGATAGCGGGGTTCCCAAAGGGTGTAGTTGAACGGCCCTAAAGCGAAATGAAGCATGCCTTTAGGGCTTTTTTTATTCCGCCGTAAGGCGGAATAACCCGCCAACGCTTTGTGGCGGGTCAATACAGGAAGTATGCCCTTACGAAAGTAAAGCCTTTGGTAAGGGCTTTTATTTTTAATAACCCACCAGCCACGCCCCGTACAAAATTGCTGCCCCTAGGGGTAGCAATTTTGTACGGGGCACGGGAATAAAAAGTAAGAGGTC
>MHGF01000037.1:5248-5525 GCA_001805445.1 Omnitrophica WOR_2 bacterium GWF2_43_52 | reverse complement strand
TAGTTACCTGAGGCGATAGCGGAGGATTTTGGTTAACCATAAGAGTATTATATCAAGGATGGAATACAACAGGAAGGATATTTTGATAGGGCATGCTATCGGCTATTTTTCGCCGGATTCAGCGATTGATAAACCATGCAAAAAGAATAGATTACTCCAGCGCCAAAGCAAATTTGACTGCCTTATCAAGCGGGAAAGCAAAACTACCGGGCGCTTGGCTTTGGGCTGGGGTTGTTCTGTCTACCAGACTTCCCCGCGCCTCATTGTAAATTCTCCT
>MHGF01000037.1:0-5226 GCA_001805445.1 Omnitrophica WOR_2 bacterium GWF2_43_52 | reverse complement strand
TATTTCTTGAAAGGACTCTGGTTTTTTCTTGTACCCTTCCTGGTAACGTTTAATTAATTCTTCCTGTTCTCGATGGCCTAACCAAAAGCGAATTACCTTGTCTGTAATGGCACTTCTGGCAAAGCCTAATTTTTTACGGATGCGCTCCAGCTTATAAAAATATTCTTTAGACAAACTTATGGCAATCTTCAAAGTATTGCGCATTTTTATCTACCTCATTATCCTGCCAAACTATAATATTTTTCATACTATTGTCAAATAAGTTTTAAATTTCCAACAAAAATGAGAACATCTGACTTGTCTGTTCGTGACACACATGGGGCGACTACTCCCATCTTTGCCTCATATGGTGCAGGAGAACCCAAGATGTCTCTTATTTCATCTAATTAAGCATCATGAAATCACCTCCTTACCTATCTCATATCCCAACATCTTGTACGTTTTTACTCGACGTTTAAACATCCTCTCCAAGACCGGCAACCGAGCATCAACATAATCATAAATCCTTATATCATGCTTGTCATGATGATACCTGTGCAGACGCCCTGCGTACTGAACAATCTTGCCTTTGAAAGAACTGGGCATCGTCAGAAAAAGCGTATCCAGACGCGGCTCGTCGAACCCCTCGCCGATATATGATCCTGTCGCTAAAATGGCACGGCGTGAATTATTGGCATTTTCTTTAATTCGCTCGAATATTTCTCGCTGACTCTTACGCCTCATACCTCCATACAAAACGGCAAGAAAATCGATTTTGTCCCGCAATCGCTCCGCAAGAATCTCCAGATGATCCCGGCGCTCCGTCAAAATCAAAGGAAACCTCCCTTCATCCACAATGCTAAGAATATCATCAACAATCATATCATTACGCCTGCTGTCTTTAAGTAACTCACCCCATACATCGGATATGCGCGAATCACCAGACCACGGATATTCAAATTCGGTTGACCGCAGGATAACTTGTGAACTCGCGATATGTTCAGAAATATCCTTTCGCTTAATCTGATGACAAATAGGCCCGCACTGCATATGAATAATCGGCTGGTGGCCGTCACGCCGATATGGTGTCGCGGTTAAACCCAGCACATATTTCGCTTTAACTTGCGCCAAAACCTTCTCGAACGACACCGCGCCGACATGATGACATTCATCAACGATAACAAAACCATAATCCATAATACGGTCATCCACGCCAGCTAATAAATCCATACTTTGAACCATAGCGATGTCAATAATCCCGTTAGACTTATTCTTCCCTCCGCCTATCTGGCCAATCTCCTTCTTATTGATATTAAAAAGTGAAGATGCCTGTAGTCGCCATTGATCCATCAGTGGTTTACGATGAACAAGAATTAGGGTGTTCGTCTTTCGCTTGGCAGCCGCGGCAAGCGCCAAAACCGTTTTTCCCACCCCCGGAGGAGCAACAAATACGCCAAAATCGAAATCCAGTATTTCCTTTAATGCTTTATCCTGCTCCTCTGTAAGCGTGCCATTAAAAACAAAATTTGTCTCCCGTCCGGCAAATCGTTTGTCGTTAACATTAAACCGTACGCCATACCCACCGAGCAAAGCCTTAACATCATCCAAGCACCCTCTCGGCAAAGATAAATACCCATCCATAATCTCCGCACAACAAATAACTCTTGGGGTATCATGCGTCGAAAAGCGCATCCTCTGTTTTCTGTAAAACTCCGGATTCTGGAACGCGGCCAAATGCTTAAGCTGATTGAACAAAACGGAGGAGCCTTCTCCAATCTTAATATAGAGCCGGTTCGCAAGCACAGCATCCAAGGATTCCGGTAATTCACTAATATCGACTTTAAACCGTCGCTTTCCTGAAGGCAAGCGCATCCATGGTTCGTCATTCTCCTCAACCGGACCCTGCCGCACCGCGATAATCTGACCAGTTTTTGATGCTTCATCCACGAACGCCTCAACATCGCGATAAGACATTTTGCCAAGTGACGATAAAAATGCCCACTGGTCAGGATACGGCTCGCCACTATCATCAATAAAAACGCTATTTCCTCTCCTCATGGCTTCTTTTTGAAACGGTAACGCGATTAAGTTTCCATAGCCACCTTTTGGCATTGTATCCTGATTAGGAAATATCCGGTCATAACTTTTCATATCTATCTGATATCGCATGGCCATGGTCTTGGTAATCAAAGAGCTCCCCAGCTTACGCGCTAAAATCGCTGGCACTTCTTCGCTAAAAAAAATCCAGATGTGCCCGCCACTTCCGGAGCGCGACCGCTCCACAACCGCCGGAATCCCTTCTTGACGACAAGTTGCCATAACCGCCCGTATATCCTCAAGCCAACTTTCTTTATCAAAGTCTATCGCTAAGAAATGACAGCTTTCATTCTTAAGCATGGGATAGATGCCGATAACCTGTCGACCGTCTAAGTGTTGACGGATAGCAACCTCGTCAAAAGGCAGAAACTGCTGATTTGGACATTCAGAACATTTAATGGCGGGCTTGCGGCAAAGTGCCCGAACCCATTCGTTTTTACATACCGGGCTATATCCGCGCTTACCCGTCCGGTTATTAACCCACATTTTAGCACAAACATCTTCACGGCCGCGAAAATAATCTCTAAATAAAAGTGCATGATTAATCGGCCTTTGATTGTCGGACGCTGGCTTCAAGACGACAGTTTCTATGTCATTTAAACCGTTGAGTTTTTCGATATACTGCGACTTTAGTTTTATCAGCATCGCGATTTGCTCATCAATTTTCTCAATTTTCAACTTGATATTGGAATATTCTAATTCATGCATTTGATTTCAATACCTCGTTAATAAAAAAGTACGTCGCATGTCCGCCTAAAAGACAAGGTATGCTAATATGTCCATTTTTCATTGGGCATATTTTTCAGGCTTGTAATTACGTTCTTAACTTTCTTTGAAATATACGGCGATACATCAAATTGTCGTTCTTTTTTCAACCACCCCAATATTTCAATAAAATCCTTTATAAAATTAAATCCTTTATTATAAAAAACGCCATAGCCCTTGAATTCTATCAAGCTATGGCATGTCCCGATGCCGAATCTCTCAAGAGAATATTCTCGAGCAATTCTTTTTACGATGACTCTGTTGCTTCTTCAATTGCAGTTTCAAAAACCGTGTCGATACCAAAAGATAACCCTTCATTAATTCCTTTTACAGCTATATGTAGTTCTTTATCTGTTAGCTTTCTTCCTGTTATATTAATGGCTTGATGTTGCAAATCCTCAACAGATATTGAAAATATCGCTTCGTTACTGTCAGAGTATTTTTTCATAACATGAGGCTCTTTTCATCCCTTTGTTTTTATTCGGCTACTTCTTATCAATCTTTGAAGTATGCTTTAAGCGTATTCGTTCTTGCGCCATGCGGCAATATTCTGGAGATATATCGATACCAATATAATTTCGCTTGAGATTTTTAGCGACAACAGCCGTTGTCCCTGACCCCATAAATGGATCAAGGATAATATGAGCATTTGTCGACGAAACAATTCGTTGAATTAAAGACGCAGGGAATGGGGCAGGATGGCCATTTTTCATTTCTTGAGTAAACTCCCAAACATCGCCATAGGCATTTGCTTTTGATGCTAATTTAAAATCCGGCTTCGCTATTAGATATATAACTTCGTAAGTAGGCAAAAAATATCCGGCATTAAAATTAATGCCTCCTTTTCTTTTCCAAATGATTATCTGACGGACAGGAAATTTCCCAACGATATCATGACGGTCTTGAAGCAATCCATTTTGCACTCGCCACTTGTGATTATAAAAAATAGTCCCGTCATTTTTTATTAATCTATACATTTCGTCCAGACATTTAATTTGCCATTCCACATATTTTTCATGCGGCATGCAGTCATTATGATGGCTATATCCATTAATTAAAGCGGCTCTAGACCACTTGCCTCCGCGCCCATCCTTCATCCCATTCCCTGTAGAATTCTTAAGGTTATATGGCGGGCTGGTCACGATTAGATCAATGGATTCATCAGGAATTGTTTTCATTGTCTCTAAACAATCACCACAAATAATCTTATTAAGATAATCTTTAGGAAATTTTAGCTTAGTGCTCATTTCGCTCTTTCAATAATAAGTTGATTAGAATATTTCTTTAACGTCGTCATAGAGTTCCGACCAAACACCCTGCTTGAGCCGAAATTTTGTTCCGTGGTTATGTCCTGTTCGCGCATCGAAATCAATCAGTAAATTTCCTGCCTCCACACAATACATAAATTTATCAAATGAAAATCCGGATAGAACAAAAAGATGTTGGTAGAAAAAATACTCATGCCCCTTGTCAATTTTTGCCTCAGCAACGACATAAAAACAATTCTTTATCTTTTCGCCGATTGCATACTTCAGATCTTCAAAACCCCAATAAGGCTCGGGTGAAATTGCCCCCAAACCCGCTCTTTTCTCAACGGAGGTCAACCATGACTTGATTGCAGAATCCGACGTATCAACCTTCTTTGAATCAAATACAAACTTTAATTTTTTAGCAACACGGTCAACAACTACTTTGAATCCTCGATTTGTAAAACAACCGGCACCAGTGGTTGATCGAAAGCTCATTTCGGTTTTTGGGTACTTAGCCCCCGCCTGTTTATGAGGCCAGCCATATTTTGGCAAGAGGATATTACTTACAATACGAGCCGCTGTTGGCGACGGCTCAATATGTTTTAATGTTATCAGCGAAGCTGAGTGTGCCCTCTGCCCCTTAAGCTCCCATTCTCTAGCGTTAGGAATTGGTAGATTATTCTCTGCAATGCCAAGAAGAACCTCGAGCGTATTGCCCACAGCGCCATCATTTCGAGTGTCTCGCGTTTGCTTTACACTTTTATGCCACCCACTTGATGCGATAGCTTTGATTTCATCGATTAACTCATCTTTTGAGAATAATTTCATAGACCACCTTTCATTATTATCTTTTTTGGGGTGGCTTCCAGAAATCTAAAAGATATTCAAAAGTTACACCCATAGTTATATAGTTGCTCGGCCAGCCAAAAATACCAATGCCATTAACCACATTAGTGCGATCCCAGATTATGGTATTACGTAACTCATAACCTCGCTTGCGAAGTTCTTCGATTAATGAAACATGAATCGTTATGCGTTGGTTTTCCCACCACATGTCCGGAACGTTAATAACGCAATGCGCCTTCTCTTTCAGGAGAGGCAGTAAGCCTTCAAAAATATCCCCCATGGCCACCGC
>MHGF01000036.1:96009-155821 GCA_001805445.1 Omnitrophica WOR_2 bacterium GWF2_43_52 | reverse complement strand
TCCGCGATCACTTTCTCTTTATCCTGAATACTCCCGGTCAATTGCTGCAGAGAACCCGTAAGCTCCTTACTCTGGCCCTGCCAGCTTGCCTGCTGGCTCTTAAACTTATTCACCTCTAGCTGTAATGACGCCTTTTCATTCTCAAGCTGCGCTAACTTTATTTCATATTCTTTTGCCCGGCTAGTTATTTCCTGGTATTGCTTATTTAACTCCTGTGAAGCTTTTTCTCTTACCTCCAAGGTTTCTTTCAATTCTTTGGCCTTCTGTACGACATCGTCAAGCTGTGATTCTACAGCGGCTTTATCTTTCTGCAGCTGCTCTAACAAAGTAAACCTTGCCTCAAAATCTTGGATCTTTCCCTGGGCCTCTTGCTGCTTTTTTAACAGCTCTGCCTGTGACTGCCGCAGCTCCGCGATCACTTTCTCTTTGTCCTGAATATTGCCGGTCAATTGCTGCAGAGAACCCGTAAGCTCTTTACTCTGGCCCTGCCAGCTTGACTGCTGGCTCTTAAACTTATTTACCTCTATCTGCAATGACGCTTTTTCATTCTCAAGCTGCGCGGACTTTCCTTCATACTCTTTCAGGCGGCTGGTTATTTCCTGGTATTGCTTATTTAACTCCTGTGAAGCTTTTTCTCTTACCTCCAAGGTTTCTTTCAATTCCTTAGCCTTCTGCTCGACAACGTCAAGCTGTGATTCTACAGTAGCTTTATCTTTCTGAAGCTGCTCTAACGAAGTAAATTTTACCTCAAAATCTTGGATCTTTCCCTGGGCATCCTGTTGCTTCTTTAACAGCTCTGCCTGTGACTGCCGTAGTTCAGCTATCAATTTCTCTTTATCCTGAATACTGCCGGTCAATTGCTGCAGAGAACCCGTAAGCTCCTTACTCTGGCCCTCCCAGCTTGCCTGCTGGCTTTTAAACTTACTTACCTCTATCTGCAATGACGCTTTTTCATTCTCAAGCCCTTGCAGTTTGTTACGGATAATTTCATAATCCTGTAGTTTTAGCTGAGCCTCATGCTGCTTCTTTAATAACTCTGCCTGTGACTGCTTTAGTTCCGCGATCAATTTCTCTTTATCCTGAATACTGCCGGTCAATTGCTGCAGTGAACCCGTAAGCTCTTTACTCTGGCCCTCCCAGCTTGCCTGCTGGCTCTTAAGTTTATTTACTTCAGCCTGCAAGGCTGTTTTTTCATTCTGTAACCCGGTGACCTTTGCTTCATATTCTTTGCTTTTAGTTAGTGCCTGCTGATAGTACTGGGTTATTTCCCCCAACGACTTTTCTTTAGTTTCTAGCGACCCTGAAAGTTCCCTGCCTTTAGAGTCAAGGGTGAGCATTTTTATCTGCAGTTCCTTAAGCTGCAATTCCGCCGCGGCTTTTTCTTTTTGTAATTGCCGCAACTGAATAAGCGTTGTGTCGCGATCCTTTAACGTGGCATTATAGTTTTCCTGTAATTTCTGGTATGCCTGCCTCGTGGTTACCAATTCTTCTTTTAAGGTATTAAAATCTTTGACAAAACTGCTTAACTCGTCATCAAAAATAGCCTCTTCACAAAAAGCAAAAGAAGGAATACCGGTAATTAAAAGTACAACCCACGCCGTATGATGAAAAAACTTTTTTTTCATACCTTGTCTGATTCCCGCTCTCTTGTTGAACTTAGCGTCCTGCTTCTTAACGAGGATCGCTATATGCCCGAAACCCCTTCAGGGATAAGTCTTGAGGGATGGCATCGTTAGTATCCTGAGCCGCCACCAAAGCCTCAGAGCTTATATGGTCAACCTTAACCTCATCCAAACCGTAAACCTTAAGCCCCTTGGGAACTAAGTGCCCGGAGGCTGCTTCCCCATCATTTTCTTTAATAGTTACCGCCTGATTCAAGCCGCCATCTTCCTTACCTTCTTCCGGGCTTTCTTCCGGTTGATTATCACTACTCGCATCCTGGCGCATGGGCTTAATCGGCTCAGGGATTTCTATAGGATACTCTTTTTTAAACACATCAAATTTCTTAAACTCTTTAACCCCGAATTTTTCCGAATCCTTATCCTGCGGCGTAATAAGCTTATCCCCGTCATAAATAATCGGTGTGAGCAAAATCAATAATTCGGTGCGTTCAGTAAGCTGGGTTTTTGACCGGAATAAATTCCCTAGAAAAGGGATATCCCCCAATACCGGGACCTGCCGTGAGCTTTCGCTCTTTTCTTCCTTTCCCAGGCCTCCGATAATTACCGTAGAGCCGTCTTTAGTCATCACCATAGTTTCGGCAGTCGTCGTATCAATAATAGGAATGAGATTGCCTTCGGAGCTCTCCACATTTCCTATGACACTGCTTATCTCAGGCTTTACTTTCATCGTGACATACCCATCCTCATTAATAGTCGGCGTAATGGTAAGCTGCACCCCTATGTCAACATAGGTTACTTCCTCAGCAGTAGTCTTGGTCGTGGTCCCCGCGGTCGTTGTCGTGGTAACATAGGCCCGGCGCTCCCCTACATGCACCTTTGCCTCATGATTATCAACCACGGTTAACGTCGGATTAGCGAGGATTTTGGTTTTCCCAAATGTCTGCAGATATTTTATCAATACATCAAAATCGCGCTTACCATTAATAACTCCCACATGCATCGCCTCTCCGGGCTTTACTTTTGAACCCACAACACTATCTACCGCGGTCCCGCTAAAAGGATACGAGCCGACACTATCACCCAGGGAACTGAGGACCTGCTGCCTCGATTGCCAGGCGGCGGTTGATTTCTGAATAAGGCTGAAAGGATACGAGCCTAAATACGTCAAGCCATGGGTTTGGGCCAAGCTGAAAAGCCCTTCCCATTCAATACCGCTGTCTAACTGATTGGTAAATTTAATCTTGAGTATCTTGGTATCTACCAAAACCGCCCGCGTCTTTTTATCCAGCCCTTTTACCAGCTCTTCGATATTTTTCATCCTTTCAGGAAGCGTCTGGACAATTATCTGATTGGTACGCTCATCTGATTTTATGGTCCCCACTTTTTTTATGTCAAGCTGTGCCTTAAGCTGCTCCTCAACATCCTTAGCCTTAGCGTATTTCAAGCCTATTATCTTAACGGTATTTTTCTGCTCCAAATTTCCCAGTATACCTTCTGCCTCCTCAATCTTTTCTTGCGTATCCATCATCATCACCGTGCCTGATTCCGCATCAACCAGCAAACGGCCGATCCCGCTTTTTACCGCGTCCAAAAGATTAAATGCCTGTTCGGGAATCGCGTAATTAAGGCGAAATACCTTCACATGGCGGGTATCGGAAAATTTCTTGCCGTAGAGCACTCTATATTCGTCTTCAGTCATAATGCTGTAGATATCGCCTTTGGTGTCATACGCGAGATTATTTAACCGCAACATGATGTCAAAGACATCCTTCACATTGACATTTTCAACCGTCAGGCTCACCCTGCCGGCAACACTCTTGGTGACAACGATATTCAATCCCGCTTTCATCGCCAGGAATTTAATGGCATCAACGGCATCAATATTGCGCAGGTCTAAACTGATTTTACCCTGCAGGGGGCCGGCTGCAGCCATAGGCTGTTTACTGACGACTGTCGCCTGAGCTGTCTGGATAAGCGTATCCTCCGCCTCTATTCGGCCAGCCGCCAAACAGCTTAATAAAAAGTAAAAAACGAACCCCCGCCTGTATTCTTTCATTTTAGTTCGATCTCTTCTCCGGCATAACTCAAAACCACTTTATCCTTAAAAATCGCCTGGACCTTGACATTATCTATCATCTGCCCCCGCTTTACAAAAAAAGTCTTGAGCGCTTTCGTGTCTTCTATCATCGCGTCAGGATCGCTTGACCATGAAATCCCTACGAGTTTTAAATGAGCTGTTGCCTCAAGAATCTTTGCGAGAGAACCACCGGTTTTCTCCGGCACAAGGGCAGTTTCGGTTTTTTTGGGCCCCATCTTAAAAATATCTCGTGCCGATACCTTTTCCAAATAATACGCCACGGATTTTCCGCGTGCTGTTTTTTCTCCAAAACCCTCCAGTTGCTTTATGGCGCTTGATGCCTGCAGTGTTAGCTCAGGGATTTTCTTCTGGTTTAGGATTGAAACACTTATAGTGATTATGAAACTAACCCCTAAGAAACACACGAAACCAAACAAAATAATATTAATGGCTTTACTATCAATGCGGCGAGGCTTTGAATCTTTCAGCCATTTAAGAAACCTGCCGTTAAGGTAAGCAACTCTCGCTATCCACGCGGGAATGGAAAAAAAGCTTAAGCCATGATGCTTAAGAGCAGCTAAAGATACAGTATCTTTAGCAACCGGATCTTCTATCAGCTTCAATAATTGTTTCTCTGGGGTAAGCGGCTTCTTTGGCAACATACTGCATCTATAAAGTCAATCCTTGAAGAATACTCCGGACTCTTGGTTAACAGAATACACTCAACACTTCGTTTTAACCCTGCTGGCAAACATTCTTTTTTTTACCCCGTCAGAAAGCCCCGCCATTTATGGCGGGGATGAAAGATATGAAAGCTTAATTCCTTATAGAAAGAGCGGTGTAAAAGCCCCGTCCTTTCTAACGGGGTTTACTTACTATCAAAAGGCGAGGCATCTCCATCCTCTCTATCAATATCTAAGGTAAGTTCAACCTTTTTACGCAGGTCCTCTGCTTTTTGCTTATCCAGGTCAGCCTGCGTATGGATGGTATCTAATTCCTTGGATATTCCCGAAATCCTTTCCTGAAGAAAGTTGCTTACGGTAGTCAATTGGTCAAGCTGCTCCAAGGTTTTTGATTGCAGCCTGTTGGGCGCGGCCAATTGCTCTTGCAAAATAACAACCTGAGAACCCATACGGCTTAACGAAGCATTCAAGCTGTTTGCCGCCTTTTCTTTCTCATCCAAGGCTGCCAGTAACGTGTTTTTTTCCTTCACAAGATTGTCAAGCTGTTCCTTCATAAGAGCTATTTCTCTCTGTCTCTCGCTTATTTCAACCTCTTTTTTGGTCAGAAGGTTAGACAACTGGCTCACCGTACTTTTAAGATTGTCATAGGAAAGCGTTGATTCACTGACCCGCGCGTTCAACTGGCTGATCTGATTTTCATTGGCAATCTTGGCAAGCTTCAATTCACCAAGCTCTACTTCCAAATTCCTTTTTGATTCTTTTACCTGCGAAAGTTCTTCTGAAATACTTTTCACCTGTTTTTCTTTAACCTCTAAAGCCTCGGTAAGCCCGGCATTTTTTTTGGCCCAAGGCTCAGCAGAATCATTTTGCTTCAAGAGCTCTTCTTTTGCCTTAAGCAGCTCTTTCTCCAAAAAAGACTTTTCTTGCCGGTAATGCGCAAGCTGCCTTTCTAAATCCGTCGTGGTATTAGAAAACACCGCCAGCTTATCATTTAATTCATCAACCTTATTTTCTAAAACCTGTTTTGCCTTGCCTAATGAAGCAACCTGCTGCTCCTTTTGGGAAAGCTCATTTTTTACCTTTTCGAGGCTATCGGCAGCCGTGGCAAACTCTGCCTCCAGCTTATTTTTAGCCTGGAGAACCTTGGGAAAACTATCCTTGAGTCCTGTATTATCGCTACTCAATATGCCTACTTCTCTTTCTTTTTCATCAAGCTTGAGTTTAAGGTGATAGGCCTTTTCCTTTAAAGAAGCCTTCTCCTCCTCCAGGCTTTTCACATACTCCTTCAGGCGGGTTAACCCTTTTTCGGTATCTAAAATCCTATCCTTGGCTGTGGGATTACTCTCGGGAAGCGGCTTATTGACTTTTTCCTCTGAAGCACTCTTCTCTATTTTTAAAGCCGCGGGGGGAGTGCCAGCCGGCTGCGTTGGCTGAGATTCATGAACGCGTTTTTCTTTTAAAATAACTGTCTGCAGATGCTCTATCTCTTTTTTTAAAGGCGCGACAGCTTTCATCACCTCATCGCGCTGATAATTGAGCGCGTTTTTCTGTTTGGTTACAAGCTCCAATTCCCGTACAAGATTACTTCTCTCTTTCCTGGCGTAAAAATAGAAACCCGCCCCCAGCGCCACAATCCAGAGTATGACAGTAAAAAATATCGCGCGGTTAGTTTTCCTAACACCGAAAGAATTTAGAGTTGCCATGGTTAATAACTATTTTTTTGCAAGAGCAGGTCTTTTCTGTGCCAGCCTGTCCTTACCTCATCTTCGATAAGTTCGCGGACTAACCGCAGATCAACGGCGAATTTATTCTTTAAGACTAACGCCTTTAATGCCCGGTGACAGAGCATCATAATCTGCCGGGGATAACCCCGCGTATACTGATGGATTTCCCGTATCGCTTCATCGAGAAATAAATACATGCTTGAGGTATACCCTGCCTGGCGCATACGGAATTCTATCATCTCCTTGGTTTCTTCAAAACCTAAGGGATTCAGCGTATATTTAAAACTGATGCGGTCAAAAAAATTCGGTATTGACAGTATCTTTGAATGCAGCTCAAGCTGCCCTAAGAGTACCAGCTGTAAAAGCTTAAACTCATTAGTCTCATAATTCAGAAGGACCCTCAGCGCCTCAAGGGAAGCGTCATTTAATTTCTGCGCCTCGTCAATTACCAACACCACAGTCTTTTCTTCACTGACGCCTTTTTGAAAAAGAAAACGTTCTAACGACTCTTTGAGGTCAACAACCGAAAGGCTGGTATCTATTCTATTACCGGCAATCTCAAAATTTTTTGCCAATGAGACAAGGAGAGAATACTCATTTTCAAATGATGGGTCCAAAATCATGTGAAAGATAAAATCATTCCTTTGCTTTAACTCCTGAATAAGCTTACGGGAGAGGCTGGTCTTGCCCGTACCCACATCACCCAAAATAACCGAAAGCCCCCTTTTAAGGCGAAGCTCTATGAGGATATTGTTAAGTGAGACCTCATGCTCTTTTGACAAATAAAAAAATTCGGGATCAGGGCTTGTCGAGAAGGGTTCCTTTTGAAATCCTAATATCTTGAAATAACTCATGTTATATTCCTAAGAGAACAAATAAAAAAGCCTAACTTCCTTTTGAAGTCAAGCTTTTTGAGTGAAAGAATTCCTGAATTTATAGGTCTCGTCATATAATGAGTAACCTGCTGATAATTTTGCTACATCCCTCCATATAACATATAAAAGGCTGCAACGCAAAGCCTCCTTTTTACAAAAAATCTTTCCTGAAACCGGCCGCAAATAATGTTATGCGAAAACTGCTACTATTTCACTATTGCCCTGAAACAACGTAAGTTACGATGATGAATCCTTATTCTTTTATAGCATATAATTTGGCTTTGTCAAGAGAAATAGCCGCAAAGTTATAATGCGTCATTGAATGGGGGACAGTCCCCATTTTCTTTAGCCCCTGATAACCGGCAGGGTACGCGATGTTTTTCATATCCCAAGAAAATAGCAGACAATCCATAAATTTCACCTGCCAAAAAGTACGCAAGATTCTATCGCACTGTGAAATAAATTTTTACTACCTACAAGACTTCACCTTGCCAGCGAGGGTGGCAAGGTTATGTTTGAGTAGGGCGTACGGAAATTTTTGCGGCTTGGACTCCGAGCAAAGCGAGGAGCGCAAAAATTTACGCCGAGTGAGGACTGCCGCAGGAGCAGGCCGAACGTCCCTGCGAAAACATAACCTTGACAGGACCCGCGCGCCTTATATCCAGACACGATAACGCATTGTCAATAACTAATGTCACGGTGTACTAGATACTTATGATTCTGGCTGTAACAATAGCTTGGTTAATACTGCCAGCCTCATATAATCTAAATCAAATGGTTTGACAATATAATCGTAGGCGCCCAAGGTCAGGCTTTGGCGCGCGGTCTCCATTTCAGGGTAGCCGGTCATCATGATCACGTCAGTCTTAGAGTTAATTTCTTTGATACGCTGAAGGACTAAGACGCCTTCCATATCCGGAAGCCGGATATCAAGAAGCACCAGGTTATAGATAGTTGTTTTCACTTTTTCTAACGCGTCTTTCGCGCAGGAAGCTACGTCAATTTTCTCAAACCCGTTTTTTTTCAAAAATAGGGTCAAGAAACTTACCACGCTTACATCATCATCGCAGACTAAGATTCGTTTTGTAGTGTCTTCTGCCATTATACCCCCTTCTTCATTTTATTTAGTTATCACTGAAAAAGCGTCTTTTAAACACGAATTACACACTAATCATCACGAATACAGCGACGAAGTAATTCGTGTGTATTTGTGTGTAATTTGTGCCTATTCGTGCAAAATAAAGGTTTTTCAGCAGTAATTATTTAGTAATACTCCAGCCGCTTCTGCGCCTTTTTCCGACAACAATCAATACCGCTACCACTATGAAAATTATCACCGCCTGCGAAATCGACAAGACTGCCTCAAGCGCGGTATCATTACTAAGCATAATGGCGCTGATCCCTAAGGAAAGCGTGAGGATATAAATAAAAACCACCGCCCCTTGCGTATGTAATCCCAAATCAACCACATAATGATGGAAATGGTCCTTCCCCCCGTATTGTAGCCACTCCATGAGTGTTTTTACTTTTTCTTCTCTTATCCTTAATATCGTGGTAAATATCATATCAAATATGGGGACTCCCAATACCAGCATAGGAATGGAAAGTTTTACGACATTATCCTGGGCCCAATTACCGCTGATGGCAATACAGGCAAGGCTAAAGCCCAGGAAGGTGCTTCCCGCATCCCCGAGAAATATCTTTGCCTTTCTGAAATTATAAGGCAAAAATCCAAGGCACGCGGAAGTTAGGGCAATCGCCAATACGGCTAAATCCGGCTGATTGGTGGCATGCAAAATAACGCTGAAGCTAAACAAATTTATGATTGCTGAACCCGTTGCCAGGCCATCAAGGCCGTCTAAATAATTGCAGGCATTCGTTACTCCTACTACCCATACCAGCGTTACCGCGATCTCTCCTAAATCACCCCAAAAACCCGAAGGCAAAAAGCTTACGCATACCCCAAACTTAACGAGCACCAAAACCACGAAAAGCTCAACGAAAAAACGCAGCTGGGCGCTCAAGCCCCGGATATCATCAACCAAGCCTACGCTTAAAATAATAGTCGCTCCGACAATAATCGGCAGTAAAGAAGCGATAGCCCCTTGATTAACTAACAGCCCAGCAAGTAAACCGCAGTAAATCGCGGCTCCTCCCAAAAGGGGAATCGCTTTTTTATGAATCTTTCGCTTGCCCGGATGATCGACGATGTCAAACCTTTTGGCAAGCCTTATAAAAAAAGGGGTAAGCATAAACGTAACTAGAAAAGGAAGCGCTACGCATACGATATACTTCATCTTAGGCTATTTCCCTCAATAAACGCAATGCCTTGAATCCTTCGGCATATTTAACCCGGCCCTGGAAGCCGCGGAAATTAGCGCAAGACTTAGCGCTTTCCAAAATGGTCAGATTTTCAACCTTTACTTTATGCACCTGGGAAGCATGAAGCCCTAAAAGCTCCATTTTTCTGTCCATGACCTCTTTAATATCAACAAAAATATCCGGCTCAAAATGCTGTGTCGTAGGGACCTCATAGAATAAAACCTCTTTGATATAGCGGGTGGCGGAAACCCCCGCGTGGGCCGCGGCACGGTGGTCCTGATGCACGTCTGGAGGGTAATTGAGAAATACAATGTCCGGGTTAACCTTAGTGACGACAGATTCTATGCCGATAATAAGCTTTCGCGTATCCTCAAGCTCTGTATCCCTAATATTACCCCAAAAAAGTTCTTTCGCGGGGATATAGCCTGCGGATTCGATTTGTTCCTTTTTTCTTACTTCCGGATCCCCACCATAGCTGCCATCAGTAAGCACCATAATAAATACGTCATGTCCTTTTTGAGCATACCTCATCAGAGTCCCCCCGCAGCCAAATTCTATATCATCAGGATGTGGGCCTATGGCTAATATATTCATTTTCATCTCTCCCTCGTATAATAAATAATGTGTTATTATCTACATTAACTTACGGTTATCAGAAAATCAGGGTATCAGGATTTGGGTATCGGGATATCGGGATGTCAGGTTTGTTTATAGCCCCCGAACTCCTGATTCCCTGATCTCCTCCCGCCTTGGGCGGGATCCCGCCTCGTCAAAGACTATAGCGGGAAAATCCCAATCTCCTGATAACCCGATATCCACTTTTAACATAGCGCTTTCTTAATTACATCCCTATACTCTCAACAGCTTCCGCAATAATCTTCGCGGTAACAAGTTTTGCCTCAGTGCCAAAACCAACCGCTAATGCCATATCGCAAATCTGGTTTATTCTTCGCGGGATACCTCCGGAATTCTCTACTATTGGTTTTAGCGCCTCCGGTGAAAAAATTTCATGAGTGCTGCCGGCAACCCGAAGACGGTGCGCGATATAGAGCCGGGACTCCGCCTCATTCAATGGGCCAAGGCTGTAGCCGATAGCGATTCTTTGAGAAAACTGCTTATTCTTTTTGATCCTTTCAGTAAGTTCCGGCTGGCCCATGAGAATCAAAGTAATCAAAAACTTATCCTCCAATTGAAAGTTTAAAAGCAGCCGCAACTCCTCAAAGATATCGTTATCGGTAATCACATGGGCTTCATCGATTATAATAACGGTATGCCGGCCGTCCTTGGCATTATTATTAAGCATTTCCTCAATTACCTGGAGGAAATGGTCCGCGGACATCTCAGTCAATTTCTCAGGAAGCCCTTCCGCGCCCATTTGCCGCGCGATAGAACGCAAAAATTCCACCAATTTCAGATACGGATTGGTAATCATCGCGACCGGATAGATATTGCGGTTGATACGGCTTAAAAATGCCCTCGCGAGCACGGTCTTGCCGCAGCCAAAGACACCCGTAAGCATAGCGGCGCCTTTCCTTCCTTCCAGTACGTACATCAGCCGGGAAAGGGCTTCTTCATGCTCTTTAGAATAATACAGAAACCGCGGGTCAGGGGTATTCTCAAAAGGCGCTTCTTTTAAACCCCAATATTCCTCATACATAACGGCTATCTCCTCAATGAGCACTTGACTTATGGAATCCGCTAAGCGTTGTAGCGGATGAACATAAGTCAATGTGCGAATTGATCCCGCCTTACATACCGGCAGACAGGTGAGGCGGGATATTCTTCTCTGTTAACAGTAATAAGTAACGGTCGATAGTCGATGGTCAATAGTCGATAGTCAATGAAATAAACCATCGGCTATAGACCATAGACTATAGACTATAGACCCAAGCGCTTTTAACATGTTACTCCTCGTAATATTTTCACGCTTTCCGGGCCTTCGTTAAACAATAAATCAAGAATAGACATATACCTAAGAAACGGATCATCTTTGGTTACGAATTGCTGATGGTACTGTGGATGCGCGAAATTCTGATAGGTTAATTTTATTCCCGAGCGGGTAAATTTTTCTTCCTCTAAATATACCTTTCCCCCGATACCCGAGAGATACGTATCAGCGCTTAGCTTTTGGCATATCTCAATGATGCGGTCGGTTGCCTGAGTGGTCGTGCCTATCGCGGTTTCATAATATAACGGTTTTTCAATCTTTAACTGCTTAAGGATATACGTAATAATATGGATATTCAAGTCAATGAGCCTTTCCCATTTTTTTGCGTATACCGCTTCAAAGAAAGGCCTATATTCCTCAAAAAATACTGCTTTGCCATAATCACTGACAAGGCTGCCCCAGTGTTTTTTCTGCCAATCAAAACTCGTATCGATAACAACCTCCGCTACCTTTTGGCTGCTATGGCCCTTATACACCACAGGCACAGTAAGCCAAATCCATCCGCTTTTAGTGCGTATCTTGTTTCTATTCTGATATTCCCTGTGCTTATATTGCACATTATCCAGAAAAACAAAACAATCGCACTTATCAATTTTATCAAAATACCCCAGCCAGGGGATATACTGAGGCTGATGCACGGCTACAATCATTATCTATTTATACCACAGCGCGTTAGAAAATAAAAGTTAAAACTCTTGTAGGGCGTAATCGGTCACTAAACGGGGAAATGGGTGGCCCCGCCGCAGGCGGGGACAGGACCCATTTTCTTTGACCCCTGATAACTGACCAATTACTGGATTACTTTTTCGTTGATTAAGAATATCGGATTCGTCACTAACATACCACCCGGCGATGTTATCTCCAGGCGGTAATATGTCTTGTTAGCCGCGATAACGGCCTCATCCTGATATTCTATTTCAAAGGGGCTTGCGGCCTCAAAGACTTTAATAATCTCACCCCCTCGTATCAATTTTATCTTTATTTTAACATCAGCCTCTTCTAAGCAGTAACCTTTTATCTTTATCCGTGGGTTTGCCGAAAGGGCTATTTCCTCTCCCATCATCGCAGGCTTATTCTGTTTGAGGCTATCGGTAACCTCAAAACTTTCCAGTCTAAGGCCACCCTTGCCTAACACCACGTAATCCCTGCCCTCTTTTAAAGCCTTAAGGACTGCTTTCTTACTCCAATCCGAAATCAGCACGATTACCCGCAAATCTTTCATTATCTCTGTAAGCTCACCAACCTGGTCAAAACATAAACCCCCAATCGCCCATACCGGCTGTTTTCTTTTACCCTGGCAATATTCTTTAAGCGTAGTATCCCAAATGCCTCCGGGGGAACCGATGGTAGTGTAGCCCTCGTAAAATACGCTAAAGCCCGTATAACCATACGTCTTAAGCAGCGCGTCAGGATATGGCTTGGTCTCGATACCGATGGCTCCCCGCGTTCCCACATTCTCTGCCTCAGGATGGGCCCAAAAAATCAAACCGCCCCGGCTATTCACATAATCAATCAGATTTTGATACGGCCTATCAGCCTGGTCTCCATGATATTGGTCATAGCGCGCCGGCCATGATGATTTCCGAAGATTAGAAACCGTAGGCAGATTCTGATAATCCAGTTCATTTTCAAGCCCGACAACCAGCATATGTTTATGCCAATTCTTAAGCTTCAGGTTTTTCTTCAAAGGACTGCCCTGCCAATAATAAAACGGGGCTGACTCAACAGCCGCAATAATCAGCATATCAGGATTATCCTTCTGCGCTTTTTCTATATCTTTAAGATACCGCCTGACGCCGTATTCCCCGACTGAATTGGAGGTAACGGCCTTTTTTATCACGCCGCGCAGCGGCCACAGCCCGTATTCCCAGCGCATAAAATCCCTATCGGTAATAACCACTACCCGCATCTTATTTTCCCGGGCGATACGCACAATCTCGGCTATAGAATGTTTCCCATCACTTACGGTTGAGCTGATGTGTATAGCCGCGCTAACCTGTAACAATTCCTCGGCAAAAGCTGTTTTGGATATTGTCATTAAATAAAAGGTAAGAAATAGCCTCAAAAATAGCGACGGCTTAGGCAAAACGGCCTGAAAACAGGGTAAAAACGGGTGGCGTATCATATTTTCCGCGCTGTATCTTGGTGCCTGACACCAAAGTGGCTTTTGGTGTCAGGCACCAAAGCGGAATATACCTGCGCGATGTCTCGGCTCATCTTTTCCGCGCTGAAGTTATGACACACCCAATCTCTGGCGGCATTACCCATACGCGTTCTTTTTTCTTTATCGCTGAGTAAACCAGCGATAGCATTGGCTAAAGCTACGGGATTCCTCGCGGGAACCAAAATGCCGGTAACCCCATCCTTCACAACTTCAGGAATCCCCCCCACGCAGGAAGCAATTACCGGGATACCGCAGGAGCCTGCCTCAAGCAGTATCCTGCCTACTGCCTCATTTAAAGAAGGTAAGGCCACTATATCAATAATCTGTAATAGTTCAGGGACATCATCGCGCCAGCCTAAAAAAATAAATTTTCCGGCTGTAGGGGCAACCCTTGTGGTTGCCCCTACTTTTGCTTCCAACTTTTCCCGTAAAGAGCCGTCACCCACCATCAAAAAGGTAACGGAAGGATACTTCTCTAAAACTAATTTCGCGGCTTTAATAAAATACTCCGGGCCTTTCACCAGTTCCAAGCGCCCAATCATCGCTACAATATTTTGGCTGTTATCCTCTATTCCCAACTCCCCTTTCTTTTGAGAAATATTAACACTGCAATTTCCATACGCCTCGAATTCTAAGCCGCTTTTGACTACGGCTATTTTTTTATTTCTACTTACGCCATATTCTATCAACTCCTTCTTTTCTAACTCGGTTAATACTATTGTTATATCGGTACAATAATCGGCAAACTTTTCTAACATAACAACTAATTTACTAGCTAACGCTCCAAAATAACCGTAAAAATTATTGCCGTGCGGAGTATGAATTACCTTTTTCACTCCTGCAAGTTTTGCCGCAAGCCTGCCTAAAAATCCTGCCTTTGCCGTATGGGTATGCACAATATCAAATCTATGGCGCTGAAGGAGAAGGCATAACCTTACCAGCGCCAAAAAATCATTGAGTACATCAATATCCCTTTTCAATTGGGGAATAACAATAGTTTTATCTTTGAATTTTTCTAAAAACTCCGTTGTTTTCGCGCTCGGGTACTCTGTCTTACCGATAACAAGCCAGGCATCAAATGTCTCTGGGTCCAATGAATCACACAGGATCCGGACAATATCCGGAGAACCTCCCCAATCCATGCGGGTAATTACGTGGGCGATTCTTATTTTTCTCATTTAAACACGAATCCTCACGAATTCGCCATTTTTATATCAACGATGTTATGGCTCACACGAATACACACAAATTTTAATTTACTCGCCGGCGTATATCTATCCTATCAGCGCCAAAATTAACCAAATATCCCAATTTATAACTGGAGGCTTTAAGATAATAATACAATTGTTTCTCAAATACCTTTGGCATAGTTAAAACCGATTTTATTTCTACAATTATTTTATCTTCAATTATAAAATCAGGTTCATATACGCCAACCTTCTTACCTTGATATTCTATTGCTAGTCTCTTTTGAGTACTATAGTTTATATGTTTACTGCTAAATTCTATCGCTAACGACTTTTGGTAAATATCTTCTTTATGTCCTGGCCCGAGAGCGTTGTAAACCTCATAGAGGCATCCGACTATTTTATATGAAAGCTCTTTATATACTATTACTTTTGAATCATTATTCGTGTCCATTCGTGTGTAATTTGTGTCTATTCGTGCAGGTTAATACCTATACAATTCCGTGCATCTGACACACGCCGGAAAAATCTTGTTTTTCTTCAGCAATCTGCGAAATTCTACCGCCTTTTTACTATTCCATATTTCAGAAAAATCATTCTCTTTTATATTCCCAAAGGAATAACTGCTGTTTAAACACGGCTTTACTTCTCCGTCAGGGAAAATATACGCGCACATCCACGGACTTACGCAGCGTCTGCCATAATTTTCAGGCATATACGCGTCATCATAATACGCGGTTAAGGATTCCTTAGAAAAGTTGGGAAAATAATCGACCTTAAAGGGATGCTTTTGGCTCAAAACAGCTTTAAGCGTCTGATACAACTTTTGCGGGTCTATCCCCGGCTCAAAGACAAATCCTTCCCACTCTTTTGAAGAACACCCTAAAAGCCCGTCGAATTTCTTTTGCCGCTCAATCGCGCCTTGGTTTAAGAAAATAAGGTTATGAAAGGTAAGAGAATTGGCTTTAAACCTTGCTGCGACTTCTAAAAGTTCATCTAAACGCTCATAGTTATACTGATTGATAGTGCACTGGAGATTAATAAGCGGTTTATTCTTTGAAAACTTCTTCTTAAAATCGTTAATACTGTCAACGCCGCCTGCGATTTTGTCAAACGCGCCCGCAAGCCCCCTGATGTGATCATGCAGTTCTCTTTGTCCATCGATAGAAATATTGAGCTCATCAATACCCGCGTTCACTAAGTTTTCAGCAAAATTACTCAACATTACTCCGTTAGTAATAATCAGGCAATGCAGCCCTTTTGCTTTAATGGAGCGCATAATCTCCAAGGCCTCAGGATGCATTAATGGCTCTCCCCCAAAAATGGTAATATGCGGCTTAAAGCGGGAGATTTCATCCAATACTTTTTTAATCTCAACAAGAGATAAACGCGTACTGAGCGCGCTATGCTCGTGCGTTTTACTTGCGCCGGAATCACCCCACTGCCCGCACATCTTACAGCGCAGATTGCACAACCTGGTCAAGAAAAAAGTAATTGCCTCAGGATACGCGCTTGTGCCATTTGAAAAATTATACGCAAAGTATGCCTTAGCTCTTTTCAGCCCCACCGATAACGCATACCACGGCTGCCTTAGCGTCTTTTGAAAAAATCGCCCTACATTACGTAAAGGAATCATTGTTTTCTCTTTTTTTGACTACTTACTACTCTCTACTATCTACTCACTACTTCCTTTATTATCCTTGCCATTACTTCAATATCTTCTTGCTCAACCAGCGGATGTATTGGCAGCGTCAGGAGCCTTTGGGCAAAATAAACAGCGTTAGGGAAATCATCTTTCTTGTATCCTAAATCAATCCTTCGACTTCGCTCAGGATTGATGGTGAGCGTAGTCGAACCATCAAAAATATGATGCAAAGGCTTCAGGTATAGTTTCGAGCTCTCTATGCCTGCTCGATGTAATCGTTCCATCACCCTGTCCCTATGGCGTGCCTCTTTAAAAACAAGGGGAAACCGGTTAAACACAGCAACCACATTCTCCGGGATTTTAGGCAAGATAATCTCCGGAATTCCATGTAACAAAGAAATCAATCTCTTCCCGTTTTCACAGCGCGCGGTAAATGTTTCCTGCGCGTGAACTAACAAAGAACTCCCTACCCCGGCCTGAAAAGAAGTGTAACGGACTATACGAAAATCATCAGGAACACTGGTATCTTTAAAACAAGCAATAAGCGGATAAAAAATACTATAAAAAGAAGGTTTAAAAGAAAAATACAATGCCCATACTTTCAGCGCTAATAAAACTCCTGCAAAAGCTCCCAGGGAAGGAATTCCCGCGATAGCTTCTGCAACAGATTCAGCGATCGCCTTAGAATTAGTCACAATACATCCCCCATCGTAAGTAGGCAAATTTTTCCCGCGGTTAAAACTGTAAAAAGAAATATCCCCAAAACTCCCCACCGCTCTTTCCTGTATTCTTGAGCCGAAGGCTTGCGCGCAATCCTCTATGATAAAAATGTCTTTCGGTATCTTCTTTCTTAAATCCACAATGTCCACCCAAGGAATTCCAAACATATGCACTCCTAGAATACAAAGGGTATTCTGATTGATTTTTTTAAGGACCTCATCTCCATCTGCGTTGAAATCAGTTAAGCGTATATCGCACACTACCGGCGTTAACCCCGCCTTCTGAATCGCCACTACTAAGCTCGGCGCGGTATAACAAGGCACAATCACCTCTTTTCGCGCTGATAATTTCTTCAACGTTTCCAAAATCACATAAAACGCAGCAATCCCTGAACTCAAACAAAAAACATACTTAAGCCCAAGGATGCCTGATAGCTGTTGTTGAAAGTACTCCTGGCTTCTCTTCTTAAAAAATGAAGAAGTCCCGCGCATTACATCAGGCAGCCTCAGAGGATGCCCTATAATTGAAAGGCGTTTTAGCATATCTTCCTTGCCTCAAGGATAAAAATTACCGGTATACCCTTCAAGGGAAAATCTATCACATGCGTTTTTATTACCGCGAATCCTGATTCCTTGAGAATACTTACCATTGCATCATAATCATAGGTGCTTAAGGGGTGGCTCTTGGTAGTCGTATCGTAATATTTCGCCAAAGAGTATTTTAACCAAAGCAACATATTTTTCTTATTGCGGAATTCAACAATGAACGTTCCATTCTTACGGCAAACCCTTTCTGCCTCTTGAATAATGGAGCGAACAACCGATACAGATTCCACGCAGATTAAAAGATTCGCGCATACTACCACGTCAAACATCCCATCTTTAAACGGCAGCTTATTGGCATCGGCGTTTACCAAACGAATAGCCTTGCTATTTTCCTCATTGAATCTTTTTTTTGTATGCTGCAGCGCCTCCTCCCAGCGGTCAACACCCCAGAGCTGTATCTTAGCATTAGTCGTATCAAGCTGTGATAAAAATAACCCTTCCCCGCAACCGAGTTCTAAAAGCCTTCCTTGCCCTCTGGAAAGCATCCTAAGGATTTGTCCTCTCACCTTATTCTGCCAATAGCCGGCAGAATACATCCCTTGTTCTTCCCGTTTAGAAGAAATATCGCGCAGCCACAGATATGCCTTTTCAATCAGGTTCATTTCTTATCCAACAGCAAAGTAACCGCCTGAACCACTTCCTCAGGCGTAATTGCCACCAGGCACTTCAGTGAACTACAGGTTACCTTATCGCAAGGAGCGCACTCCGCATTGCTCTGCAACACTATTGCCTTATCCGAAATGTGACGCGGGTCAAAACGCGTCAGGTAGCCTGCGGTAAAAAGCGCCACCATCGGCACCTTCAGTAGTGCCGCGATGTGCATAGGTGCGGTATCATTGCAGATATACACACTGCACCTTTTAATGAAAGCCCCCAGCTCTTTAAGGGTAAGCCTGCCGGAAAAATTTATCAGTTTTCCTTTCGCCTCTACTTTTAAACGTTCCCCCAAGGCTGTTTCATCATGGCTTCCGGTAGCAATAAATTTACAATCTATTCTCTTGCTGATTTCATCTATAACGCGCGAGAAATCTTCTAACGGCCAGCGATGCGAAGGCTTTCCCCCAGGATGAATCCCAATAACCAAATCTTGCGGCAAAACCCCATGTTCACTAAGCAGCTTATTGACTTTTTCTATGGCCACAGGCTCAATTTCAAAGTCAATATTTCTATCCTTGACCTCTGCTCCTAGCGCCCGCGCTATCTCTATATCATATTCCATTTCATATTTCTCGCCTCTCTCTGTCTCCGGAATCTTTATATCCAGGAAACTACCCCTGCCCTCAGTATCCCTTCCGGCCTTAATCCCTGGATTGATAATGTCTAGCAGTACTTTTACCTTCCCAGCGCTTCTTTGCGAAAGCATCGTGCGCATATTGACCGCCAGGCAAAAATGCCTTTTGCGCAGTTTCCATACTACTAATAAATTCTTACAGAGAGCGGTTACCCGGAGGCCATGCTCAAGGCAAAGGATGTTTTCAATATACGGCAGGCCAGTAACTGCTGCATAACTTTGCCGAAAGATTAAGATTGACATTTCACTCTGAGGGAATTGCTGCTTTAACGCCCTTAAGGCCGGCGTGGATAAAAGGATATCTCCTATCCCCCCTAAATTAATGATAATAATTCTTTTAACCTGTGTTAATTCCATATACGTACAAGCTGAGTACCCGGCAACTTTTCCACCTTACATTTCTTTTGTTTACTAAAATTAAATACCGCCCTCGCTTCTAACGCGCATCCGCCCTAAGCAAGCTATTAATCAGGAAAAAGAGGATCAGGAATCCTATCGCTTTAACAGCTAACAACGATGCCAGTATGCCGCGCGCGAAAATGGGGAAACTAATAAACGAATATTTTAGGCCTACTATACAATACGCGATAGAGAACAGAATAAAGCCTTTATGCGATGGCCTATGGGCAATAGCCAACCACGAAGCTAACAAAGGAAGCACTAACACGATAAAATGTGTCTCATGGATCCAGGGGCTGAATATAAAACAAAGAAGCACAAAGCATGAGAATTCTAATGGTAGTCTTTCAGGCGCAAGGCTATTTTCAGCCGTCAGTTTCCATGCCCTCCAAAGAATAAAAGAAAAGAAAATGATTATAAGAAACTGGCTCATCCCTGCCTGCAGCAAGCCATCAGACAATCTATGCCATAAATCTATAACACTCATGCTCACATAATCTATCCCTCCATCCGCCGATGTGTAATTCAATACTGGAGAGAAAAAAGAGAGCTGATGTTTCCAATAGGACAGCTCCTTATCGATTCCAAAGGCAAAAATGGCGGCACCCTTAATAAACAAAATACTCGTGAGCGCTCCTGCCAACGATTTCCAATATTTTTTACGCGCGCAAAATAACAGCATTGGTAAAA
Organism: Omnitrophica WOR_2 bacterium GWF2_43_52; assembly: GCA_001805445.1. Lineage (GTDB taxonomy): Bacteria > Omnitrophota > Gorgyraeia > Gygaellales > UBA12090 > GWF2-43-52. The sequence goes on along the minus strand of MHGF01000036.1, from coordinate 135,869 downwards.
AGATCTCCTTTACCTGTATGCCTAATCCCAGAAAAATACCCGCGAGCAGGAACTTTTTATGTTTCAAGGACAAAAGCGATAAGGAAAACAAGAAAAGAATGAGAGCGTTAGGCTGGCCAAGATGCAGGTCTTCCCTTAAGGGCCAAAAACTAAACGCCAAGAACGCCGCGCAAAGCGCTTTCCAAATATCAAATTTTTCTAACGATGTAACAATGACGGCTATTGAAAGGATAAAAGAAATCTGGCATACCATAACCCATACCAGTGAGGCAGCCTTAGGGGCTAAAAAGGTAAAGGGAGAAAAAATAAGAAAAAACCCCATCGAATGAAGAACCTCCGCTTTGCCTGAAACTCCGAACTGTGAAACCATCAGGTTTGTTTGCGCTATAAGCTCAGGTGAATCTGTTTTCCATATATCATAGCCCTGCAGCAATAACTTCGTATTCATAAAATAATGATAAAAATCTTTAAGCGGGCTTGTCAGCGCCTCCTTGACGACATCGTGCAGGTAGGTAAGGAAAGCAAAGCCAACAACAAGGCATAAGAAATATTTTAGATAGAGGACGCGCTTATCTTCAGCCGTGTGAATTATCATTCCCATTTTCTCCTCTTATTGCGCTTATTTTTTTACGGACAGCCTCTCGCACCTCTTCCACGCTTATCAATTCCATGCATGTATGCGCTGTACACTCCCCGCGGGAGCAAGGGCTGCATGCCAGGCCCTTGTAAATCACGCTATGGCTATCTCCCCGCGGCTGCCAAAGCCCCGGCTCTGTAGGCCCCATCATTGATAGAGTAGGGATAGTGAGCGCCATAGCTATATGTAAAGGCCCGGAATTATTGCAAATTAAAAGATCGCACCTGCCTAAGAGCGCGATGAACTGCCTTAACCCTAAGCACGTGAAGACATCCGCCTCATCCACCCCTGCGCGGCTTCTAATATAATCAATCAAACCTTCTTCTTTTCTATCTCCAAAAAGAATCACTCTTCCCAAAGATTTTTCTTTTATCCATGCGGCTATTTCCGCGAATTTCTCTTTCTCCCACCTCTGGCTGGGATAATTTGCTCCGGGATGAATCGCAATATTTAAAACGCTTGGCGCTTGCGCATTGGCAGGAAGATGCTCTTGCGCCCATAAGGCCTCTTTCTCGGACACATACAGCTTTGGGCTGATACCTTTCATATCTATCCCCAACATTTCTCCTAACACCACAATATTCTTAAGCATAGGCCTGCGTGTATCCTCGCGCGGCCCTTTAAGATTAAAAAAAACTTCTCTGCCCGCGTTGTGAAACCCTATCCTATATCGTGCCCCTGCTAGATAGGTTAAGAACGCTTGTTTTAATTCATAGGTATAAAACACATCGACAGCCAGATCTATTTTTTCTTTTCTAAATTTTTCAATAAACCACCGTCTGCCCTCATATACCTCAACGCGGTCTACATAAGGGTTATTGCTTATAATTTCTTTATTTGCTTCAGAGGCAACAACGATAAGAAAGCTGGAAGGGAATTTTCTCTTTAAACCTTCAAAGAGAGGCGTTGTTAAAACCATATCCCCTATCCTGTCATAACGCAGAACCACTATCTTTTTTATGTCTTCTGGCTTAACAACCTCTGTTCTTCTAGAAATTAAAAAAGGCAAGAGGGCTCCATACCTTAACGCAAGGTAAAGAGCCCTCAACGCCTTAACCGCTCTCACCTCTGTTATCCTGAAGCAGTCCAGGTTATCGAGAAAATGCGGGATCATTATGAGCTTCTTCATTACCCTCGCTCCCGGGGCCTGGCGTGCACCTCAAAAGCGTCAAAAACCATCTGCCCGGAAATTAAATAAAACAACCTATTCACGCTATTCAACAGGCGTTCTTGCCATCTGATACACCCATAATCAGGAACCACCTCTATAACGTCAAACCCAGCCTTATCCAAAACCATCCGTATCGACGCGGGAGTAAAAAAGACCAGATGCAACTCGCGGTCAGCAGGGCTAAAAAGATGGAGCCGCTTCCCTTTTAAGAACCTATATATTACTTGAGATATTTTATTATTAAGGTTGGGGACAGCTACAATCAAAACGCCGTTATCACTGATAATATCCCTTATTTTTTTTAATACCTCCAGGGGATTCTTTGTGTGTTCTAACACATGCCACAAGGTAACGGCGTCAAACTTTTCAGAGCCCACGTCGATGTCCGTCACATCGCCTTCATACGCCTCTATCCCGAGCTTTTCTTTGATATAGTGTACCGCGAACGAAGAAAATTCAGTCCCGGTAACATCCCAACCATCAGCCTTGGATAGTTCCAGGAATAATCCTTCACCGCAGCCTACATCTAAAAGTCTGCCGGCATTATTAAAAAAGCGATTTACTATTTTTATCCGCCTCTTCCACATTCTTACGCGGGCTTTTCTCTGCCTCACAAGCCAAGGCTTATAATAATCGCGCGAATAACGTTCCTTAAGCAGCTCTTCCGGAGGCAGAGGGTCAACATATGAAAGCCCGCACCTTACACATTGCAAGACCTCATAGCCGCTATCCTGCTCAAGGCGCCCAAAATAAGTATTGCCGCAGGCCATACACGGATTATCATTGTCCTGTTTTATTCCTAAGACAGAACAATAGATACCTTCTAAAGCCCTCATATGGCCGGAAAGGCCATATAATAATCGCGCATTTTTTCTTGCTTCATGTATGATAGAGAGCCTCTTTTCTTTATCTTTAAACACAGTAACGACGCCCTCCGCCAATTCTTGAGGGTTATCGGCAGACACCAGAATCCCTGTAACCGCGTCTTGGATTATTTCTTTTAATCCCCCGACCTTTGATGCCACTACCGGAACGCCACAGACAGCCGCTTCAACAGCTACACGGCCAAACCCCTCTTTGAGTACCCCCCCTTTCTTCTTTAATTCCAATGAAGGGATGACTACCGTATCCAAAGCCGAAATAACGTTCATGATATCCTGACGGAAACCGCTAAAGACAAAACTCTCGGATAAACCACATGTAGTAATGCGTTCTTTTAAAACCGACACATAGTGACTGCCTTCTTGATCATGTGCTTCCTCTCCCACTATAAAAAAGACGGCCTCAGGGATTCCCTTTTTTATAAGCCGCGCCGCGTCAACAAAGACAGCATGCCCCTTGTAGGGATCAATCCTTCCTACCATACCAATAAGCCACGCGTTGTTCGAAAGGCCGAATTCATCCCGGAGCGGAACAGGGATAATACCAAGGGGCATCTCTACCGCGTTAAGCAGCACTACAAACTTACTCCTCAACTGCGGGTAATGCGCGCAGAATCCATCGACTACAGCATGTGATACCGCCATAATTCTCGCGGATAAACGGACAAATAAAAAGTCTGGCCAGGCAAAAGGAAAAATAATCCTCAAATGCCCTAAAAAAGGCACCCCCGCCAGATACGCGGCAAAGCCCGCCCTTATATCAAGAGAATTCACACATACCAGATTAATCTTCTTTTTTCTGATAAGCCAATAGATACTGCCAACAATGGAAAAATTAGAAAAGAATGAATTTCTTTTAATAACTTTGCAGGTGATACCTGTTTCTTTTATCCTTTCCACAAACTGCCCTTCTTCATAGCATACCACTTCAACCTTAAAAACCTCACGGTTAAGATTCTTTAAGATAGCCAGCAGGCTCAATTCGCCCCCGCCAATATGCGCGTAGGGGGAAACATACAGTATATTTTTCACTCGAAAATTCCCCTATCAGCTTTACCTATTTAATAAAAACGCAGCCTTAACAATGTCCACAGCGCGATTACTCCATCTTTCCATGAAATTTTCTTTCCTTCTTCAATGCTTCTGGGATAATAAGAAATAGGCACCTCTTTAATTTTAATTCCCTGTCGTAATATCTTCGCGGTAACCTCGGGGCAAAATTCAAAACCGCGGCAATGAAGCCTCATCGATTTTAATACTCCCGCCTTAAAAACCTTATACCCGGTGGCTTCATCTGTTATGCGTGAGCCGTAAAGAAAATTTGTCCACCAGCTTAAAAGCCTTCCTCCCCAATAATAACGCTTATAAGAATACGCGTTCTCTTTATTACGTATGCGCGAGCCATAGACCACCTCTGCCTCTTGAGATAAAATCGGCTTTACCAACTCAGGATAATCCTTGGGATCATATTCCGAGTCGGCATCCTGAATAAGAATAATGTCTCCTGTGGCTTCCCGAATCCCTCTTTTTATCGCCGCCCCCTTGCCGATATTGATTTCCTGGCGAATATACACAAGGGGAAATCCTGAGCTTTTCACTGCTTTGCCCGTAGCGTCTTTTGAGCCATCATCGACTATAATCACCTCAAAATCTAAATCCGTTTTTAAAGCAAAAATCCGCTTCAGGACATTAACAATTGTCTTCACTTCGTTATACGCCGGGATTATAATGCTTAATTTCACATCTAACCTCTTCTGTCGGTTTCCCCGAGGAAGCTTATCGTATCACTTTATACACATATGTTTGCGGCTTCATAGGGCTTGCATATACCTTTTCAAAATTATCGGGATAATCCCGAACCAAAGGCAACAAATAGTCCCGGGCGTCATCGCGATAAATCTTATTCTGGTCTATCACGATATAATCAACCTTAGTGTCCATAATATAGGCATAGTGCGCGCGGGTATCGGTTGTGCGAAGGAGCTTCACTCCACGCAAACCCTGCGTATACACATAAATCCAGTTACTACGCCTGGATAAAATGATGTTTTCTGATGAAACATTCTTCTTTATCCAGTCCACCGCTTGTATAAAAGAGATTTCCGCGGGTTGATAGGGATTATTTCTCTCCCTGATAATTTCATGGATACTCCCGGCAATATTCAAAAAAATAATCGCGCAGATTACCCCCTTTATAAAGAACTCGCGCTTCAGTAAACTGTGTGCCCCTAAAAATAAATAATACAATAAAAACGGCAAAAGCGGCACCAGATAACGCGCCCCATGATGCGTCCAGGTAAGATAGACGCAGAAATAAACCACGCTATACACATCAAAAAACCAAACACCCTTCTGCCTTATTTTCTTTATAAAACCCACAATGAGCACCACGGCGATAGCGCTCCCTAGTGAAAATTTAAAGATAAACACAAAAGAGCGCGAGTCAAGAGCGGTTAAGAACGGATAGAAAAACAAATCAGGAAGCTCCTTTCCCACCGTTGCCGCCAGGTTATAGGTTAACCTCTGCAGCAAATCCCACAAACCGCCCGTAGCATGCTCAAACTCCGCTATGTAGGCATTTTTGCTGGCGCGCGTGCCGTGATATATCCAGGGAAAAACCGAAATAAAGAATAAGAACGCCAACGTTATCCCTTGCGTGATTTTCCTGCGAAACACACAATACAATAACGCCGCTATCACCAGGACAATCCCGATCGCGCGCACATAAAAAGCTATAGCCATAAAAAAAGCAGCGAGAAAAAGAAAACGGCTCACTATCCGGGTGGCCTGGCCGTAGCGCGTGAAGCAATATATACCACAGAAAGAAAAAAGTAGATAGGGAATCTCGGTAAGTATCTGGCGCGAGTAAAAAATAATCAAACTATTAAAAGCCAACAAAACAGCAAAAATAGTACTCGTATCTTTAAACATTTCCTCTAAAGAATACAAAATGATACCAATCAACATTAAAGTTAACACTACGGTTAAAATCTTTGAGGCCAGATACTGTCGCGGAAAGAAAGACACAAGGGGAGAAATCATTGCTGGATACCCAGGAGGATAATAATTAGCGGGGGCATTAACCGGCCCCGCGGTATAGGTATATCCCAAGCCTTTTGACAATGATTGGGCAAGGCTCAGATAAATACAGCTATCTTCCTGAAGAGGCAGATACCCATTGAGGCCGCCAATGCACAGCACCGCGACACTCAGGAAGATCATTAAAAAAACCACCTTTTTACTAGCCATTGTTATTAATAATCCTCTTTAATTTATCCGCGAAATTTTCTATGGTTAACTCGGTTTCCACTCTTCTTTTGCCATTTTCCCCCAAACTCTTAGCCAGTGGCTCATCCTGAAGGATGCGGATTATGGCTCGCGCTATTTCCTCCTCATTGAGCGGATCCACCAGAATTCCCGTCACCCCGTCTATTACCGCGTCAGGAACCCCGCCGCTTTTTGCGCCGACTACCGGCCTTGCGCAAGCTCCTGCCTCTAAAAACACAATTCCAAAACCTTCAACCTCGCCGCGCTCTTTAATTTCCCTGCTTATCATCACAAACACATCACAGGAAGCGTAATATGCCGCCAGTTCATTATCCTGAACATTACCGACAAAAGCAACCTTGTCCCCTAAGCCTAAGGTATCCACCAATTCCTTAAGCCTCTGTTCCAAGGGGCCTTCACCTACGATTTTGTAGAGCAGGCGCGGGATGTGTTGAATAATTCTGGGAAGCGCGCGAATAACCGCTTCATGGCCTTTGCTCTCAACAAGCCTGGCCACCGTAAGGATTACTTTTTTGTCAGCAATTTTCTTATCAAAGAAAGATGGCTGTGGAGTAAATCTTTTGGTATCTATCACAGGATGGAGAACCTCTATTTTTTCGCGCTCTCCTACTACTCTTTTTACTAACCCTGCGGTACAATTGCTATTGGCAATAACTAAAGACGCATTTTTAAGCACAACCCGCATCACGTGATACACTTTCGGATTGGCTAAAGGAGCATATACATCAAGGCCATGGGCAAACACAAAATAAGGAATCCCTAAAGTTTTTTTTATAAGAAACGCCGCAACCCCGGCTATCGACCAGGTATTTACCACTACCGCCTTTACCCGCCGGCTCACACAATAATAGAAACCATAAAGAAAGAAAATTACAACGCTTCTTAGGTAATTATCAAAAATGCGCCCAGGGACAATCCCCGGTAAGCGGACAACCGAAAAGCCCACCTCAGCGATAACGTCTTTATCGCGGCCTGCCTGCGGGGCCGCAATAACCACCGGCTCTTTAAGCTGCCGCAAGGCAAGGGCTACGTCAAAGCTATGCCTGGACATCCCTCCTCCCATAGGAGGAAAATCAACAGTAAGAAAGAGCATCTTCTTTATTTTTTGCGGCATATCAATGGAACCCACCCGGGCTAAACCCGGGGTTCCTTTTCTTCTTGCCCCTTCGGGGCGGAATCCCGACCGACTTGTTCCGGCCGAAAACGCCGGAACTCCATCCGCGCCCCTGAAGGCCGCGGTTTTAAAGCGTCGGGATAAAACTTTCTTTTCTCCTTACTCTCTTAACGCCATGATAGCGCCATACTCCTTAAGAGCAAACATCGTGTCTCCGTTGACATTTTTGACTTTATAACCCGCATCTGCTAAGATATCCAGTAGTGCGGTATCGCTGGTACCGTACACATTCCAGGCATACGGATGCACTTCAATAAAAATAGCCCGGGGATACCCGCTTTTCCTCTTTAAAATATTTCTTGCTCCCGCGAGAACCTTTTCCTCATAGCCTTCCACATCGATTTTTATGATATCCAATTTTTCATCAGCAAAAAATTCATCCAAGCTCACACAGGCAACTTCCATAACCTGGCCTTTGGGATTGCTTTCAATGGCCACTGAGGAAGTAGAAATGCCTTGAGCGTCAAATTTCAATTTTCCACGTGATTGGCCAACCGCGAAACCGACAATCTCTAGCCTTAGGCCCATTGTATATCGTTTCGTTATACTCTTAAGAAAAGCTAAATTTCCCGGATCTGGCTCGAAGGCAACAACTCTGCCATAAGGTCCCACTCGTTTCAGGAAGGGAAAGGTGTAAAATCCAAAAAAAGCCCCCACATCAGCAACGGTATCTCCTAAACGAACCTCATCCATTGCCTTCTTCCAAATATCAATTTCATAGGTACCGGTAAAACGCCTTAAATGAAAAGGGATATAGACACTATCCGTATTATTTATGCGGCGCCTCAGCGTATTTCCATACAAGAGCTTCAACACACATTCATACGCGGGAGTAATGAAATCCCAGAAGAATTTCATTCTTCTTAAGGCCGGCATATGCCTGAGCATCCTCGCGCATTTCTCCAGAAAAAACATAGAGTATTCCTTATGGATATAGCGAATCAATGACTTCCCGATAAAGCAAAGCCGTCTTTTCGGCGATCCTGGCGTAACTAAATTTATCGCTATACACTTTCGCGGCTTCTCTAAGCCCTAATAAATGATTTTGATCCACTAAAAGCCAATTTATTTTTTCTAATAAATCCTTAGCCTCTCCCTGACGAAACAACTCAAGGCATTTGACCCGGCCATTAATCTCCTGATGGCCTTCTATATCTGAGGCGATAATCGCTTTATTATAGGCTATGCACAAGCTCAATGCCCCTGAAGCGCTTAAAGATGAAAATGGCGCCAGGCATATATCCGTTGCCGCCATAACCTCGGGGATATCTTGCACCGTGAGATAGCCTGTTATTTTTACTCTTTTGGTGAGCCCTGCCGCAGATATTTCTTTCTGGATACAACGATAATAGCGGCTATCAACCAGATTATTTGTCATCGGCCCTCCGGCGATAAGCAGCATCACATCATCCGGAAGTTCCTTGAGGCATTCAAAAGCCAACGCGTACCCCTTTTTCTTATTGATAAAGCCAACTATGCTTACTACTCTTTTTCCCTCTACCCCCAGGCTTCTTTTTGCCGCAAAAGGAGCGATATTTTTTTTATCCTGTTCTATTACCACAATGCCATGGGGAATAAGGACAATGCTTTCCTTATCTTTGGCTAAACGCGCTATCATTTCATGCTGAGCGCGGGTATGCACAATAACCCTGCGCGCCCTTTTCACTATATCCTTATGATAAAGACGGCTCCAGAAATTCCAGAAGAATAAGGTATTGTTAAAAACCAGCCGCCTGTGGGCAGGAGTGACATTTGATGTTATCGGCTCATACCCTATTCTTACTTCATGCATTGTTATCACCACAGGTTTTGTGATGTATTTTAAAAAAAATAAAAGCTTATTCCTGTAAGGCATGTCGCCGTTAAAATAGGGGTAATTAAATTGGATATGAACAATATCAGCCTCATTAGCCTCACCAGCCTTCTGTCGATAAAAATTATCTTCGGCTATAAAATGCCGCAGGGCCACCAAACGCACATCCACAAACCTTGCGAGTTCTTGGGCAAGATAGCCGGAATAATCAGAGATACCGTCTTTTTCCTTATTAAAGGCCGCGCAGAGAGATACCTTCATAATCACTTCACCCTACGAATGAGCGTAGACAATACTTTGCGTCAAATACTTCACGGTATACCCAAAAGACTGAAGAAACCTTACCGCTTCATTGTGCGCGATATGTAAAGGCCGCATCCTCGTACTATTTTCTTCAAAGAAAATATGCTTTATCTTTTTATCCCTGAGCACATTCTTCGCGCCTAAAAGCACCCAGGTATCAGCGCCTTCAACATCTATCTTTAACACATCTACTGGTTTATGGCTTACGATATCTTCTAAAATGTCATCAAGGCGCGCTACGCGAACCTCAGCTTGCCTCTCGCCAGCTGATAAAGCAAATCCGCCCCAGCCTGTTTGCTCGTTCGGGCCTAAATCAAACAGAGCGGTACCGTTTTCTTTCCCTAAGGCTATCTCTCTTATTTCAACCTTACCCCCGAGATTATTCTGCATAACGTTACCTTTAAGATGCGGCAGGCACAACGGAGATGGCTCAAAGGCAATCACCCGATTATTCGGATTGAGCCCTGCCCAAAGGCAAGAGTAATAACCGAAATTCGCGCCGGCATCAACCAGTACCCCCCCTTCCTTAGCGAGCTTGACGATAGTTCTCGTTAAGATTAATTCGTAGAAACCGGTCAGCGCAATCCATTGATGGCTCGAGTCAGTAGGAACCAATTGCAACTGTACGTTTGGCAAAAAGGCCAAATGAGCGCTCTGATATAAATCCTTGAATTCCCCCGCTCTCTGGGCGTAGAATTTATAATAAAGCTTTTCGCGAAGAGATAAAAACGGCAGGCGCATAAGCCATGGCCTGTGTTGTAATCTATGGGCCATCTTTTTTAAAAATAAAAAAAGCAAATGTATATTCCTTGCCATTCCACTTAACCACCGGCTCTTCATAACTAAAATCCATCGGTTCAATAAGGAAAAGATTAGAATCTGCCGCCAGGCGTATTAAACCCTCGACATCTTTTTGAGTCTGGATATTCCAGTTAAGCCCATAGGGTAAAGTTCCCAAGGTCTCGATATATGTTGGCCAGTAATCGCAAGAGGTAATCAAATATCCTCCTGGCTTTAGGAGCCGGCTCATCTCCTTTACATAAAGCCTCGTATCAACGCCATGCTCTATTACCGAAATACTCGTAATAACATTAAAGTGGCTTGATGGATATTTTGTCTTCAGTAAATCCTGCCTGCTTAAACGTATCGGGCCCTTCCCACAGAGCCATCCCAATAAATCCAGGAAGCGCATTTCGCGTAAATAGAGAGAGGCTACCCATCTCCACTCAATACCAGAAATATCGCAGCCGTAAAGCCCCCTATAGCCATCTGTATATAACCATTCAAGCAACCTCGACTTATACGCGCCTACGTCTAAAATACAGGCGTCTTTCTTGCTATGGCCGCGGATAAAATCAAAAGCCCGCCCCATATCCCAGGACTTAGCCGCGCCCTCAGCAATAGGGACACCTGATTTTCTTAACTCCAAAGAGGCATGCTCAATCTCTTTCACATTCTTTAGAATTGAATTAATGCCCACAACCCTCCCCCACTTCTTTATACACTGATAATGTTTCCTCCGCGGCCTTTTTCCAGCTATAGCCAGATACCCGCTTGAGCCCAAGAGCAATCAAATCCCGCCGTAACGGGCGGTCTCGTACTATCTTCTCAAGAGCCGCCGCTATATCCCGCGTATCAAAAGGATCAAAGGTTACTGCCGCGTCTCCCACAATCTCTAATGCCCCGGTATTTTTTGAAACCACAACCGGCACACCCGATGCCATTGCCTCTAAAACCGGGATGCCAAACCACTCTCTAAAAGTGGGCAAGACAAAAGCTTCGGCCCCTCTATACAAAGAAGGCAAAGATTCATGGCTTATATACCCGGGGAATATCACCCGTTTATCGAGGCCCAACTCCTTTACCTTACGCATAAGCCTTTGAAAATTATCATCGATACTCCCGGCCATTACCAAATGTATATCATCTATCCCTGGTTTGCCCATAATCATTCTAAAGCCATCAATAAGCCCGTCTAAATTCTTATTCTTTTCTGCCGCGCCCGCGTAAAAAATATACCTGGCCCCCTTTAACCCATACTTTACTAACGTGAGGTCAGTCTGTAGGGGATCTGGAGTGCTCATGAAATTTTCGTTGACACCGCAATATATGATTCTTATTTTCTCTTCGGGAACATTAACCCTTTTTAGTAAATCATCCTTTGCCATGCGCGATACCGCGATTATCTTCGCGGCTGACCGCGCGATTATTCTGAACCAACGGTCAATTTCTTTCAGGTTGTATTGAGCGCTATCCCAGATAGTTTCAGGAGGCGCCATACCGTTAAAGGTAACGACCGATGGCGCGTACGCAGGGACAGGGGTGTAATGCGTAAAGTTATAATTAAAGGTATGGTGAAACACATCAACCTTACCTAACAAATACTCTATGGGGGGAAACTTACAACGCGACCATAAAGGCTTAAGCAATGACCCTGGAATAGAAGCCCATACCTGCCTGAGATTAGGGATATCCTCACCAAAGGCGAATCTACCTTTCTTAAATCCGTTATAAAAAAGCAGGTATTCGTCGTGCCGGCCTAATTTTATTAATTCCTGAATGAGATAATACACATACTGCCCCTGGCCCCTTCTTTCATTTTGCAACACCCGAGCATCAATGCCTATACGCATAGTTTTATCGTGTGGCTGATTTTAACCCAAATACAGCTTTCAATGTTAATCCCCAAAGAAACATAAGCGTAAAAATATTCCGTGAAGACTTAAACTCCTCAGGCATAGGTACTCTTTTGTCAAACAGGCAATTATTCAAGGCTGACCAAACCGCATCCATAACTGCCCGCGCCCTTTCCTGCTGGTTATCTCTTAACAAACTATCATATTGCTTATAGCTATCCCTTACGTAGCAAAAGCTAAATTGCAGTTTTCTTAAGAAGTGAGCATGTTTTCTGATAAAGAACAGCCTATTGCGAAAAAGATAGAAATACACCGAAGGCGAAAAACTCCCTCCAGTAGAACCGGAGACCTTATGGCGCACCAGTTTTTTTGGATAAAGCACAGTCCTTAAGCCACGGGCTTTGCAGCGCGTACCCCAATCAGCGTCATCGTAATAAGCGAAAAACTCCTCATCCAAAAGCCCAACCTTTTCCATTACCTCTCTTTTCATGAACGTCGCGCACCAGCCGGTAAAATCAATATCTACTAACCCTTTCGCTGATTCTATGTATTGCCGCGGGTATTGCGAGCAGAAATCCCCGTTACCCCAATCTATTTTTGTCCCCAAGAAATAAATCAACTCCTGATTATGATAAAAGGTGATAATCGGGCTCACTGCCCCGATGAGGGGATCGGAATCAACAACCGCCTTGAGCTCTTGTATAAGCGACGGTTCTGCCACCGCGTCGTTATTAAGGATAAGCAGATAATCAGGCTTCTGGCTTAAGGCATACCGGATGCCTATGTTGTTACCTCCGCAAAATCCAAGGTTCTCCTTATTTTCTATGAGCACCACATCCTTAAACCTTTCGCGGATAGCTATCGCGGAATTGTCACTTGAACCGTTATCAACCACAATAACTTCAAGGCGGGGATACTTCATTTTATATACCGAATCCAGGCAGAGAAGGGTGTCCTCTTTTCCATTCCAATTTAAAATAATAACCGCGACTCTAGAATATGTTTGTGCCATGGTTTTAGAATTATCACCTCTTAGGGAATATCAAATTTTTGCTCAAGCAATAGCCGCGCAAAGCCTCAAGGATATGAACGTTATTAGGTTATCTGACTGAAAATAGGGCATCAATTTGCTTGTGCATGAATTCATTCAATTTCTGTTTAAAAACCATCATTTTAAAATGCCAGCTCCGCAGGTTATTATCGGTTACCTCAAGAATCCTTCTATTACTGATTATGGAATAAAGTTTATAGCCAGACAAATCTTGCTCCGTAAAATCCCTGGGCTTGACTACTTTGATAAAAACTCCTTTTTGCGGATCTTTTTCTAATTTTTCTATGCGGCAGTCCTGAAAGATATAGCGCATATCTTCTATCTCATATCTCCAAAAGTCATACGGGAACCCATGGTAGCAAAACCCGAAAGAACGTGTTGTGAGCAAGAGTATGCCGCCGGGCTTGCAAATACCTTTCATAGTATGTATCGCCGTCCTCCAGTCTCTTACATGTTCAAGCAGTTCGGTAGATATCACCACATCAAAGCTTTGCCTGCCGAATCTATTCACTAAATCACTCACATCGCACACGATATCAACCATAGGCCCTCTTGCTATATCGACACCGATATACCTTTTAGGGTTGTACGATTCAAATAATGGCCTCATGCTCCCATTAATATCACAGGCGCCGATCTCAATAATCTCCCTGCCTTCAATCTCATCTCTTTTAAGATTCATGGCCCCAAATAATAAACAATTTTGGTTCATAATAGTTTCCTTTTAATTTTTAGCCAGATAGACACATACCTGATCGCCAGCTTTTTCCCTGTTTAACGCAAGAGCCTTTAGCTTAAATAACCTCATATCCTGGCTACTGATGATATCCGCTGGCCTTACACAATATGCCTTATGGTCAAATAACGCGATGCCTCTCTTATACTGCTGGCTCCCCCAGAACTGGAATTCGGTAGAATCAAAGATTATTTCTTTTATTTTAAGCCCGTTTCTTTTTGCTAAGATTTCAATACTCTTAAGGGAATGCAAGAAGAAATGACGCGGGGCGTCTATCTGAACCCAATCCTGCCCGTAGTGCCGCCAGGCAAATGACGAGACGGTAGGGGTCCTTATTACCGCATGCCCTCCTTCATCATACAATAGGCGCGCAATATCCCTAAAGACACCCCCAGGGTCCCGCATATGCTCGAGAGAATGATGAAACATTATCACATGATACGTATCCTCTATCTCGGATAATTCCTTCCTTAAAACTCTTACTTTATTCTTATATACAATATCACTGTCAAGATATGGATCGACTCCGGTAAGATCGCTAAAACCGCATCGGCTTAATTCTAACAATAACCTTCCTTTGCCACAGCCAACGTCCAATATCTTAGAATCAAAAGAGGCGTTACATTTTTTAAGCCATTCCAAAGATTCGGCCAAGGCATTACTTATAGGATAAAGCGCCAAAAGCAGCCTCCCAAGCATGCCTTTGTTATACATCGCGTAAAATGTTCTTTTTCGCCTAAGATAGCTCTTGAGATAACTATCAGACATAGCGCCAGTTAAATAAGCGGGATTTTTAAAAGAATAGTACTCGGGAGGATAATACTTAGACAAGTCTGCCGGTATATCCTTTATCTGCAGGCAGCCGCAATTCCCGCATTCAAAATATATAAATTCATCTTGCAAGCCAAACATCATCTCGCGTACGGCATACACCTTATTCTCTGATGTAATGCCGCAAACCTTACACGTTAAATTTTCACCTTGCATATTTTCGATAGTACGCGATTGGCAAAGGGAAACTTCTGTTTAAAGAGAAGCATATCATTTTCATCGAGTAATTTTAGATACCGCGCGCAAGCCACATACGCGATGAGAAATAGTACGCTCCTCGCAGTAAATGCCCCTAAAGCCAAAGGCCGCGAGGATGTCAGAAATATCTTATGCGCGGCGATATCCACGCTGTAGACTGCCAACGCGCAAAAGATACCCGTCGCAAGATAGGGGAGCGTCACTTTAATCAATTTCTTCTGAGAAATCCCTAACGCCTTATTTACTTGAAAGAAGAAGTACATAGTCCCAAGATTAACAGCAATCATTGTTCCCCACGCAACTCCCAAAAATCCAAAAATGTTTACAAAAATTAGGCTCAAACCGATGTTAAGCACAATAATCATCGTGGAAGCCGCCGCCAACAACTGAGGCCTATCAATAGCCGCGCATACGGAAGAAGCAATTTGCGCAATCGTATTGGCCAGATAGCCTGCCGCCAAGATTTGAATAATGACACCCGATTTTTCATATCCTCGGCCCATCCAGGCCGTCATTATATAAAATGGCGATAGTATCAGGAGTATAAATAACGGCACCACAAGAAATGATAAATACTTTGTAGTCAATAAATACGCGTCAATAAGTTTCAGCCGTTCACCCCTGGCTTCAATTTCAGAAAAGGCCGGCATTAATGCCGAAACAAACAAACCGGAGATAGAAAGAGCGTAAAAGACAATACTGCTTCCGAGCTGGTAAAACGTAACCAAACTAAGCGATAAAAAGCAGGCAATCAAAATCTTATCAGTCTGAGCTGTCACTACGCCTGAAAGCCTGGCGAGCTGCATTCTAAAACCAAATCCTAACAATTTTTTAGCTATATCCTTGCTGAAGTGGCAGGAATGAAGCCTTAAGCCGGGAAAAATCTTAAAGGCAACGGCGATGTTAATGACGCTCTGTAAAACAAAAATAAGGCAATTGTTAACCATTAATCCGGGCAATCCATAGCCATTCTTCAAGAAAAATAATGTGCCTACAATATACGGCAATGAAATACCTATTGCTATTCTATTGGATATATCCATCCTTTGTAATCCACCCTGGAGAGAAACAAATGGCCCAAAGGCATTTGAGGCAACAAATATGATAATCCCGGTGCATAGAACAAACCAAGCTTCACTTTGCAGATAAGAAGGGATATTGAAAGAATCAAGCAAGAAGCGCCTTGAGAACACTGATACACCAATGATTGCTATGGCTAAAAATGAATAAAGAATGAATCCTGTATTGACAACCTGATTTATTTTATCCCTTTCATTTTTTGCATGGAATTCGCTGATATATTTTATAAAAGACGCGCCTAAGCCAAAATCCAATAAACCGTAATAGGTGGTGAGTATAGTTACCACAGCCCAGATACCAAATCTTTCTAAACCGAGAGAACGGATAATATACGGTGTTAACAAAAAAGAAACCAACATTCCCCACGCTCGCCCTATAATATTAAAGAAAGTATTCCTTATTATCTTCTGCGATAAACTATTTTCATCCATAGGTGTGCGCGTTATCCGCCTCTTGCGCTATCTCAGGCAGAACCGTTATTATCGCGGCCAAAAACCAAAACGGCTCCATTATCCGTATAAGGATAAACACTGCCGCTGAACTCGATAATACCAAAAGCCCAACTAAACCAGCGATAAACCCAATGCCAAGAGCCTGGCTCAGGGTATCGTGCTTCATAACCACACAAAGCCTCCGGGCTGAGGCAAAAAGGGCTTTGATAATCCAAAAAAATGCCAAAATCCCAATAATTCCCGTCTCCGCCAATACGCGCGTATACTGATTGTCAATCACTGTTCCTACGGGAATTCCAAAACCAAGAATCGGCCTTTGCGCCCAACGCTGAAATCCAATCTGCCAGGAATCAATACGCGCTGCCGCTGACTCCGCGATATTCAAATCTTTACCCAAAACTTTATATGTTTTTTCCGGAGCAAACGTTTCCATTACCCGTAAGCGCACGCGTTCCGGCGCCACAACCGGCATAAGCGCAATAAGCATAAGCAAACCCGCAAACATTAACAATCGGTAGCGATGCGGTATCACCAGGAATGTTACATACATGGGAAAAAAGGATAACCATCCGCTTCGGGAAAGAGTCAAGATAAACGGAACAAAAGCAAACCCTAAAAGAGCAAGAAAGAGTATCCTCTGTTTTTGAGATTGCGTATGAATAATAAAACTAATCATCAACGCCATCATTAATATCAAATATCCGGCAAAGGTATTTGGCTCTCCACCTTCTTTACCCTCAAATGGCGCGGTGACCCTTCCTTCTATACTTCCCTTAGCAATCCAGGCATAAAGACAAACTAAAAAACAGGTTGTGAATAAGCAATAGACAAAAAGCTTCGCCTGTTTTTTGCTCTGAATATTATTAACCACCATAAAAAAAAGAAAAAAATACTCAAGGTACTTCAAAAGATAAAAAATACCCTGGGTCATCCTTATTTGGCCCCGCAGTGCTCCCATAAGCGTCGCCACAATGCAAATAGAGGTATACGTAAGAATTGGCAGATTTAAGGGAGTAGCCCTCAAAAGCCCAAACTCCTTATTAATCGCCATCCTAGCCAACCAGCCAATGAATATCACCAGCAGAAACACATCATCAATACGCAATACCACAGCGCGGCCAGGGATATCGCCTGCCCTAAACTCCGGAGAAAAAAGCATCGCCAGAATTAAAATAATCAGGGCGACGTCGGTTTTAATCAGAGAAATGAAAAAGATGATAAGGGCAAGAATAGCTATAACAAGATAATATGTAGGCAACGGTATTTCCTCGGTAATGCTTTTAGAATGAACTAATTTCCCGCTGGTCTCTATTATTTTTCAGGCTTACCGTTTTTTTCTGAAGGTTTCTCGTGATACCGATATTTATAGTAGCCTGGAGGATGCATGAGCAGGTCAGTCCTTACTCTTATGTGGTTTAATACTACTCCCAAGATTTTTGCCCCCGCTGACTCAAGCTGGATCTTGGCGCGCAAGAGCGCGCTGCGGGCTGTTCTTCCGGCTTCATAGACTAAGATTATCCCGTCAACTTTTGAAGCAAGAAGATTCGCGTCGCTTATCGGTAATACAGGAGGGGAATCCATCAAGATAATGTCAAATCTGCGTTTTAGCTCTCCTATAAGGCTTTGCATTTCCTTTGACATCAGGAGTTCCGCAGGATTGACAGGAATGCTTCCCGAAGCTAAAATATGAATATTTTCTATTCCCGGGGATTCCATAATTTTGTCTAACCTCAGATCGCCCAGCATGATATCGGAGATACCGCGTATCGCTGCGTCTAAGGTCACGGATTTATTCACCACTTCATTTAATCCCGGCTCCCTTTTTATCCCAAAGGTCTCGGCTAACGTAGGGCGCCGCAAGTCTGTTGAAACTAAAAGTATCTTTGCGCCAGTTTGAGCAATCATTAAGCCTAAATTAGTTAACACGCTTGTTTTCCCTTCTGAAGGCTGCGCGCTGGTAACAAGAATAGTCCGCAGTGAAGGGTTAAGCTTAAGATTAGTACGTATGGTTCTGTAGCTTTCAGTAATTACTGAACGAGGCTCATGGTGGACAATGAGGCGCACATACCGTTCATCCGCCTTTGGCTGATGAGAAGCAAAGAAATGACGCAGAAATCTCTCAACTATGCCTTTTGCTTCTTCCTCCTCTTTTTCCTGCAGTTGACTGCTGATCAAAGGGACAACCCCTAATACAGGCAAGCTTGTAAGGCGTTCAACATCTTCAATAGTCCCTATAGAGGTATCCAAACTTTCAAAGACAAACGCGAGAATTATCCCCAAAATAATTCCTAACAGGCCGCTCAAGAGTACCCCCGCCTTCTTTTCAGGATTCATCGGTGCCGAAGGCACTACCGCGGGATCAACAACTGAAACATCGCTCACTCTTTGCGCTTCATTAATACGCGCCTCTTCAAGCTTTTCCTTAAGCATGGCATAGAGTTTACGGCCTACTTCTACTTCCCTCTGAAGCCTCGCGTATTCAAGTTCCCTGCCGGAAAATCCTTTTTGCTGTTCCTCTAACTCCTTCATTTGATCCTTTAGCTGCCGTACCGCGGGATGCTTATGGGTATATTTTTGCAAAAGGCTTTGCAACTCAAATTCCAGCTGCACTAATTTTTCCTGTATAGCGGAACTTCCCCGAATACCTTTGACTTCTTCGCCGAATGTCTTGAGGCCTTCTTCATTCTTTCTCAACTTCTCGTCGAGCGAAGACAACTGCTCCTCAATAAACTTACGCGCTGTGCTTGCCTGTTTATTTTTCTCCAGCAAATTCTCCTCTACATACACACCGGCAACCATATTTGCCAATTCCATTGCCTTTTTGGCATTATCACTTCGCGCGATAATCTCTATAATATTGGTATCCTTAAATGTTTTCGCGCTCACACCTCCCTGTACCTGCGCGATAGCATTAAAAATATCTTCGTCCGCGGCATTTTCATCTACCATTTTCAAACGGAGCACAACTTTCTTCATTACGGGAAAACCCGTGATAAGCTTGGTCTCCGATTCCATGATATTGCCGGGGTTATAGGCAATCCATTCGGCAAGAAGCCCCGCGATTGTTTTTCGCTCTGCTATCTTGACTGTTGTTACTGCCTCATACCACGCCTTCTGCTTCGAAACGTAAAAAAGGCTTAAAGCCGTAACCAGCACAAAAGAAACAATAATGATACTTTTACGCTTGCGGATAATACGCAGGTAGTCGCTGATATTTAATTCGTATTGCGGTAAATTCATTGCTCTCCTGTCTTTGATTATTGTGAGGTAACTGCCGCCGGCGTCTGCCCAAAGGTAGAAAGCTTTTCGGCGGTATACATTCCCTGGGCTATAGGGCCGATAATTTGAGTAACAAAATAATTCACGTTAGCGATAAATTTCTTAGGCACATACACGATATCTTCCGGCTCAAGGACGACATTCTGGCTCATATCCGCCTTGCTTATGGCCCGCTCAAGGTTAAGCCTCATTCCTTTGGGTTTGCTAAAGCCTCCCCGGATAAGAACTACGCTTGAGGTTACCGCGTGGTTAGTAAAACCTCCACATAAGGCAATTGCCTCAAGGATCGTCCTTCTGCCCGTAACCGAACGCACTCCAGGGCCTACTACTTCTCCCAACATAATGATTTTCTTGCCTCCAAGCTTTCTGACGATTATGGAAACATCGGGATATTTGATATATTCCTGAAGCGCCTTGGTAATAACGTCATCTAGACCCGATATGGTTAAGCCGCTTGCCTGGATATCCCCGATTAACGGGAAAGAGATCTTCCCGTCAGGGCGCACCACCACTTCCTGATCAAGATCCTTATTCTGCCATACCGAAATAAACAAGGCATCTTCCTCACCTACGACATATTCAGGGATTCCCTGGGTAACGTTTGGCGTCTCGGCCTTCTCTCGCGCTTTTTTTACGAGCTCTTTTTTTTCTTGAGCCTGCGTTTCTAAGGCCCTTTCAAATGCCTCTGAGGCATCCTTATACTTGCCCTGTTCGTACAAGTGCCTTCCTTTTTTATAGTAATCGATGGCTTCTTCCCTTGAACCCTGCCCAAAGCCATGAAGAGGATGGAAAACAAGTGTTCCAATGATGCCTATAGCAGCACAGATAGGTATACGCATGGGGTTAGCCTTTCAATAGCTCCATTCTGATTAAACGCAGCGGATATCCCTGGTCTTTGAGCTCCACGATACGCTTGAGCCGTTCCTTGACTTCTGAGGCATCATACAAGCGGACGTTTTTCTTCTTGCTCACCACATTCAAAAGACCGATATCCGTATAATGGTTAACGGTAAAAGAAGTAACGTTATGCCTTTTGACTATCTCGCGAATTGTAATTAAAGTGCCGTCTGCCATCATAATTTACTGTAGTTATCGCTGAAAAACCTCATTTTATTTGTGGGAATTAGTGTTTAAAATTGGCTTTTTCAATGTAAACTACTGTATAATCTGGATATACCAGATATTCCGCATATTCTGAATATACCGTATTCATAGTATTTACTGTACTTACTGTAAACACTATACAGTTTAACGAATATTTGTCAAGTATAATTTATTGTGCTATGATACCTCCTCATGGAATCAATAGTAACCGTCTCAGGCATTACCAAGGAATTCAGGCCGCCGCTTTCTTTACGCTCACTCCTGGGCCTTGCGGCCAAAAACATCACCATACAAGCGCTGGATAACCTCTCCTTTGGTTTGTCGAGGGGCAAAATTCTGGGTATCCTTGGCCCTAACGGCGCGGGAAAAACCACCCTGCTTAAAATTATCGCGACCCTCATCCTCCCTGACCAAGGCGATATTATAGTCAACGGATATCACACCGGAAAAGACGATGAGAAGTTAAAATCTTTCGTCGGCCTTATCCTTGATGAAGAAAGAAGCTTCTACTGGAGGCTTACCGGAAGGCAAAACCTGGATTTTTTCGCGGCACTCTATGGTTTAAACAAAGAAAATACCCGCAGGCGCATTGATGAACTGCTGGATTTATTTGAGGTTGACTATGCCGATAAGCGCTTTGATTCTTATTCTACAGGCATGAAACGGAAATTCGCGCTGATGCGGGGAATTATCCATAATCCTGAGCTTATTTTGCTGGATGAGCCGACAAAAAGCCTGGATTACCCAAGTGCCGTTTACCTAAGGAATTTTATCAGGGACAAATTAGTAAAAAAAGAGGCTAAAACGGTAATTTTTACCAGCCATCATATGGATGAGGCCATGGAATTCGCGGATATCTTTATGATACTGCGCAAAGGAACAATCCTTGGCATGGGGACACTGGATGAGCTAAGAACATTCGTGGATAAGCCCGCCGCCGGCTTAGGAGAAATATTTATTACCTTGACCAAATCGCGCTATGTTTAGAACTGCCTTTGCCTTTTTAAAAAAAGATTTCCTTGTAGAATCAAGCTACCGGTTATCTTTCCTTTTTAATATTTTTACTGTTCTGGTAAGCGTGCTCAGCTATTTCTTTATAGACAGGCTCTTTGGCCAAACTATAGTAAGCCATTTGGAGGAATTCGGGGTAAACTATTTCTCTTATGTCCTCTTAGCCATGGCGTTCTTTAGTTATATAGGCATTGGCGCGGGCTCTTTTTCCAGCCAAATCCACAATGAACAAGTCCAGGGAACGCTTGAGGCGATACTGTTAAGCCCCGCGAAAATTTACACTATCTTATTCTCAATGGGGCTCTGGAATTTAATCAACGCGGCAATAGAAATGGCTCTCTATATTATTTTTGGGGTATACCTCTTCCATATTGACTTTTCTAAGATCAATATCCTATCCTCCGGTATCATCATGCTTCTTTCTATCAGCTCTTTCAACGCGTTGGGGATAATTTCCGCGAGCTTTACCCTTTTATTTAAACGGGGAAACCCCTTTAATTGGATAGTCGGTACTATGGAAGGGCTGATAAGCGGCGTTTACTTCCCGATAACTATTCTTCCTGATTGGCTGCAATTCCTGGCTCAATTCTTCCCTATAACCTATGCTATCCGGGCAATAGAACTGGCGGTATACCGCAACTATACTATCATGCAATTACAAAGAGAAATAACTTTTCTGGCATTGTTTTCCCTGATTCTTGCGCCTTTAAGCTTACGCATATTCTCGTTGAGCCTAAAAAAGGCCCGTAAGTACGCAACCCTGGGGCAATATTAAGAAGCGTCTTTCCTGTAATAACTAAAAGAAAATACGATACGGCTTAGGTAATCGCCAATGCCTACGCGCGCGCAATCCTTTTGCCTGATGATAGCCATTTCCTGACGGCGAGGGAAAAGAAGCGTATGCAAATAGGCAAACCTCTCTCTCACATTCTCATTCATAGCCAAAGAGGCAAAAATTTCGCCCAAGAAAAAAGGCCTGCCTTCTAAAATCGCGCGAATAAACTTCCGTTCCCACACACTAACCCTTTCAGGCCTTAGCCGTTCTAACACGCCCCCGGGAATATCCGTATCCAGGATGCTAACCAAAAGATACAAACTATAATAAAGGTACTTTTCCAAACCTAAAACCTTCGCTTCTTCAATCACAACATCCCAATCTATATTCTCTTTTTGACTTTGAATCAATTCATTCAGATCGCATATCAAAATGAGCGGTTCATATCTATGGCTAAAGGCATGCAGGGATAAATAAATCAAATGATGATGTAAAGAAAACCCGCGCCAGCGAAGGCCGTTAACCTTACCGTAGGAAGCCTCCTGCCAAATCCGAAGCATATCTATCTTCTTCACAATAGCCGGGCTATAGGGCAGGAAATTAATAATGTGCCAATAGACATGCCAGAAAAATGCGGAATTTTGCGCGTCCCTGAAATACATAATGGAATTTCTTTGCGCGTTTATCCAGCCTGAAGAAATTCCTCCTACCTCAAGCGCGGCACGATAGCCCAGCCCTTCCAATACCCTGCCTGCCGCGGCTAAATCTTGAAATCTTACCAGGATATCAATATCTCCCATCGGCCGCAGCCCGGGATCATTATATACCTGCTCCAATAAAGCCGGGCCCTTAAAGACAAGCACCTCTATTTTTTCCTTAGCCAATACCGCTAAACCATCTTCCCAGGCCTTAAGAATAAGAATATTGCGCTCAAGAAGCAAATAATAATAGTTTTTTAAGCCCTCTAGCGCCTTTAGGGGAACAATGGAAGAAAAATTATTATTTAGAATACACTTATACAATAACGCGGCAACCCCCTGTTCCTGCGCGCGTGTTACAATATACTCCCAGTCTAGCGCTGGAAGCGGCAGATTTTCTATCTTCCTTACTAAGGCGTTATCTACCTTGAGGCGGGCGCAATAGCGGATGAAAATGTCTTCCTTACGCATCATTTTTATCTGTTTGCACACGGAATTCTTTGCCATATGTACCGAGGCTCAGCCTTAAATACGCTAAAAACCTGTGTCAAGGCTGAACCTGTGTCAAGGCTGAGCCTCGGTAGAGCCTTGGCGTTTAACTTGTGCATGGTGCTCTTGTGTTCATAATAGTGGATTCTCATAATATTTACGAAAGAGCCTTTTTATTAAATCAATACCTCTTTACGTAATGCATCAACGGCGTTAGCGTCCGGGGTAAAACTAAATTCAAAGGCGGGGGTGGCTACGGATAAAGCTTCGCTTACTGAAAGGCAAGCGTTAAGCCTTTCTCTATCCCAGAAAGGCAAGAATGAATATTGTATCAAACGGCTGGCAGTATCGCTATACGATAAGCGGGTAAGTGAATTATGTTTGGCTTTTTTAAGGAAAAATAAGCCGGATAAAGGCGCGCTTTGAGGGGAGGCTATCCCTGCAGTGCCAGACCACGGAGTTCCATAGATAAAGTATCTTTTCTCCCCTACCCTACCCCCTCCCGCAAGGGTAAGGGAATCTTTCCAGCTAAATTCCCTCCCCCTTTTGTAGGGAGGGTTAGGGAGGGGGGATTTAACAATCACCCGGTCATCGCTTAAGATATCAACGTTTGTATTCTTTTTTAAAAGCATAGAAAGCGTGCTTTTGCCGGCGCCTGATGGGCCGATAAACAAATAGCCTTTATGCTTATAGCGGATACCGCAGGAATGAATCAGGCTGCCGCATCGCGCGGATAAAAGGGTAATGGTAAGTATCTCATCTAAGGGATAAGAGAAAGGATTACGGGTCAATGCTTTCTCTTTGCCGGAAGAAGGAAGCATTATTTCAGCCCGGTTAGCCTCGGAGTTTAAGGATAAAACCCTTTCCCAGCGTTTCTTTCTCACTGAAGAAAAGAAAACAAAGGCATCTTTATCCTGATAACGAACATAATCCCAGCTTGGGGTAGCAAAAAGGGGACAGGCAGCTTTTTCGAAAAAGCTGCCTGTCCCCTTTTTTACCGTTAAGAAGAATCGCCCTTTTTCATTAGTTTTAAAAGGGATATAGTTTTTATCTAAAAGAATAGTATTCGGATTTTCCGGGAAGCCAACGGAAAATACAATATCCGCAATCTTCAATCTCAAATTCTTAGGCATTGTGCCTTAAGAGCCATTAGCGCTTGTCCTGCCGCTGCAACGGTTAAATTTATCACAAGAACGGTTAACAGTGCCTCTACCTCCAGCAGTCTTACAATTAGTCAATACCGCCTCCTCAGGAATCAAGGTTACTTCCTTTAAGCTCGGCTTGATATAGCTTTTCTTTTGATTTGTTTCCATTTCCCCTCCTCCTTTCTAAAATTACCTGCTCCCGCGCGCGGGTTACCTCGCAGGCATACTCCACCAAGGCCCCTTCATCCCGGTATTCCATCATTGCCCAGCCCGGGCAGCGGTTACAAAAAGAATCAAGATTACAGCTGGCGCATCTGGAGTTTAACGCAGCCTTCCGAGAGAGAATCTCCGGAAAACTCTGCCAGCCTTCTTTAAACGACATCATCGTTAAATCACAGTTTATATGCCTAACCATATTACAGATAGACAATCTCCCCTTGGAATCAATGTTAAAGGAATTCTTCCCCGCGCTACAGGGAAATAATAGGCCCGGATTAACCTCCTGAGTAAGGCCAAAGTAATCTTTTTCCATATAATAGGCTGTCTCGGAATCAGACATCTCTAAGGCCACCCCCTCTTCAGGGCTGACCCTCACCTCACATGGCTCTTTTCCCCCGTCAATCCTGGGATTAATCAACAAGTCAAATCTGAATTCAAGCCCTAAGCCTTTAGCAAATGCCTTCATCTGGGGAATCTGGGCTATGGTATCCTTGGTTAAGACACTTTTAAGTTTAAAAAGGACATTCCTCTCTCTTAAAAGCGCAAGCGCCTCTTTCATCCGGTAATACGCCTCTGGCGAACCGCTTACAGATTTATACACATCTTCAGACATCCCATAAAGGCTTATCTCTAAAAAGAACGGCCGGTACTCAGCCAGGAACTCCGCTATCTTTCGGTCAATGAGGGTGGCGTTGGTAAAGAGCACAAGCAAAAGCCCTTTTCTCTTGGCATAAAGATAGATATCCAGGAAATCCTTGCGCAGTAAAGGCTCACCTCCGGTAAAGGTGAGCCAGAGGCAGCCTTCTTCAACTATTTCATCAATTATCCTGCGCCACTGCGTATAGCTTAATTCACCGCGCGTATCATTATCCCGGATATAGCAATGCCTACAGCTTAGGTTACAGGCGTTAGTAACTTCTATCGCCCCTTCTAAAGGGACATTACGGCACTCTTCTCTGTAATGAAAACTCCGGCTGAAATCCCGATAACGCAAGCCGGGAATAGTAACGCAGGCCATAGGCTTATCCCTCTTCCATCCTGATCAAATCCCTTCTTAATAATTCATCTAAAAAGAAGCGGATATCCTTTTCAATCCGGATATTTCCTGAATTAAAATGTTGGCTTACCAAGGCTATTATCTCGGAAGCGGCCATTTTCGTATCCAGGCTGCGCCAGATATAAGAGCCCACCTCATTTAAAATAATCGCCCTGCCTTCAGCCCTATCCAAAAGCACCGCCTTATCTTCTATCACATTCCAGGCGATAGCCTCGTTTCTGCACATCCTTTTAGAAATCATGCTATCCTCTTTATACTATCGTAATAAGAAGCGATACAGGCATACTTTATCTCATCGCACATCCGGTTATACACCTTATTTTTCCAATAAATAAACACCAGCCTCCAGCGCGCCTGGGGCAGGGTGAAAAAACCATTGTTGAGGGCGCAGCGGATAGAGCGCATCGCCTGGGTATATTGTTTCATGTTCATATACGCGGCCCCTATCCAATAATTAGCATACGGGTTATGCGGATTCAAGGTGAGGCTTTGGGTAAAGCTCTCTATAGCCTCATCAAGCCTTTTCTGTTTCAAAAACACATACCCTCTTCCCGCGTACGCCTCGTGGCTTCGCGGATGTAACCTTAACGCCGCGGCGTAATTTTCCAGCGCCCGGCCCCAATCCTTCTTTTGGCTAAAGATATTACCCAGGCGCGCGTAATAATGAAAATTCTCAGGGTCTAATTCCAGCATCTTTTCATATTCGCGTCGCGCGCTGTGTAATCTGGAATTTTCTTCTAATACCGGGCCGCGGTTATTATAAAGCGTGCGATAAGAGCCATCCTTAGAAACTGCCTGCCAATAATAATCACGGGCAGGCCTTTTTAGCCCTAACGCATAGTATAGCATTGAAAAATGATACTGTATAGCGGCAGAATCAGGACAGAGAACGAAAGCCTCTTTTAAGAAAGATTCTGCCTCAAGGAGCGCCTTATTTTTCTTTGCCTCTGCTGCTTTTATAAGGGAATCCATTGCCTGCCTATACTGAGCAGTATCACTTAGAGAATCGTCAAAAAGGGCTAACAGATAATCGCCTATAAATTTATATTCAATCGGAGTAAACCCTCCTTCTACAGAATAGGCTATGGTAACCAAGCCCCGCGGCACTTTTTGCTTGAGTATCCGCGCGAATGTATCCGGATGAAGCCAGAGGGCATTATTATTAACAAAATAATCCACATCTATATCTAAAAGGGCATCGCTTTCTATACGAGGCAACGCCTCTAAACTGCAAACAGTAAGATTGACTTTTCCAATCTTTGCCTTAAGGCAGTTATTTTCCGTAACCACTTTAGTGTTAAAACCGGGATTGCGAAGAAGGCTATCGCGTATTTGATTCTTAAGGCGGCGCAGGCGTATTTTTGTTGAACAGAAGAAATCCGGAACCACCCAGAAGAATTCACCTACAATCCCTTCCTTAATCGCGGGCTCAATATAATTGCCGATATGGACAAGCTCTTCTTTGGCTCTCCCGCTTAAATTCCATAATGGATTCATCAGGCTATTTTTCTTAAAGCCCTCAAGGCTCTTTAACGATAAGAGTGCCTGCGGGTCACTGTCCGTAATCCAGGCAAAATCAAAATGGCTGTCTATATGCACCAGGGTTTTATCCTTAACACCTAATCTTCGCCAATAGGCCAGCGCCTCATTATGATTTTCCATCACAAATACATTATCCATTTTTATACTACTACACTGTAACAAAAGTTTTTAACTCTTCCCCCTCCCTTGATGGGAGGGGTTAGGGGAGGGAGATGCCCGACTAATATCACCCCCACCTATCCTCCCCCATTAAGGGGGAGGAAATTCAATAACTTATGTTACACTGTACTGCTCCATCAGAATATTATAGAGACGAATAAGTGAATAGGATTCCTTTTTAGTCATCCCCGCGGGGGAATAAGAAAATTCCCTGAAGAATTCAAACGGCAGATTGCTTTCTTTAGCGCTAATTCCATACCTTGCCAAATCCCCGGCAATCAAGCACCCCGGGGTAAGATAATACACATTAAAAGTAACCTGCTGGATTATCTTCCTGTTTTCTACCAGGAAATGTATCGTTTCAAGAGCCTCCTGCACAGTTTCCGTGGGAAGGCCAATCATCATTTGTAGTTGGACATTAAGCCCTGCTTCATGGCAATCCCTAAAAACCCTCTTGGCACTATCCAGATTGATACCCTTACTCAAGAAATCCAACAGCCTTTGATTGGCTGTTTCTAAGCCAAAAGAAACCGAGTGGCACCCTGCCTCTTTAGCCGCTAAAAACACCTCTTTGTTAAACCCCTTATCTGCCCGGCAAAAACACCACCAGGAAACTTGCAGTTTTTGACGGATAATTTCCTGAGAAACTCCCAGCATCTGCCGCGGGGACATTGCCGGGTCAGAAATCATCAAATCACCAAGAGGATAGGTACTAAGCAATATGCGCATATCCTGCACCACAAGCCCAGGAGGCTTATGCCTATATCCCTGCTTAGGATGCGGCAGGTCTACGCAGTAGGCGCACTTATTCCAATAGCATTCCCGGGAAGTTTCAAAGGTTAAGCAAATCCTCTCGTGAGACGAACTATTATAAGAAACCAAAGGCAAGCCTTCAAAATCAGGCGCGGGCAACTCATCCATCTTCTCTACAGAGTGTTGCTTACTAAAGACAAAATGTCGTCCTTCTTTATACATAAGATTAGGAACACTCTCCATATCTTTGCTATGCGTAGACAATGCCGAAATAAGCTTAAAGAGAGCGCTTTCTCCCTCAAAAAACATAGCATAATCAAAAAACTCGCCAAAATCATCCCTTTGAGCTATTTGGTTACGATACAACGATACCCACTGCCCGCCAATAACTCTATGCGCCGCGCCACCTGAGGCCTTTAAGAGATACCCAAGCGTAAAGCTAAACAATACCTGTGAAGGAGATATAATGGATATCCCTAATACCTGGGTATCCCAACTTTTTATTTGCTCAAGCAGCCGGCATTCCAGGATAAAACTATGAAAGGGATTTTCTTTCTTATCGCGGATAAAAGGGATAAGCAGTTCAGAAGATAAAAGGCGCTCGGTAAACCAAAATGAAGAATAGGCGGCATCTTGGTAAGGGAGATCTTTGGACTCTTGCGAAGGCAGGAGATGGCCATAAGGGCTTTTTCTATTAATTTCTTTGGCTAAAAACCCCAAGCGATGATAGTCGCTGTTCCAATCAACCTGTCTTACGCTAATGCCGCGTGATTTTAGATAACCGGTAAGGGCAGGGGTACCTAACGGAGGGTAATCAATTCCATATTTCGGGGGTATCGCAAGAAGCGTTCTCAACATCTCTCTTTAATTGTATAAAATCAAGGCCATAGCCGCTCTTGGTACCGGTATCTACCACTACAAACCCCAGCTTTTGATAAAGCGCCATTGCCGCACGGTTAAATTTTGAGATAAACAACCTGATTTCCCTTACTCTTTCTTTATGCGCATAGGAAAAAGCTTCTTTCATCATCCTTTTACCAAGGCCCGCCCTGCGGTATGCCCAGTGCACCCAAAGAGAACTTACGATCAAAGCGTCCTTATATACTATATCCTTAGACAATTCCATAGATCCTATGAGCCTGCCTTGCCTCATAAGGCTAAGATAGGTAATCCCAGGCGCTTCTTTTATCTCAAAGGTAAATGCTTCCCGCGGTTGGATAAAGGCTTTCGCTAATCTTGCATATAATGGCAAACTCTGAATCTTATGAAAAATAATGCTTAAACTCTTGCGAAAAGATACTCTGGCCTTGGCATGAATGTCAATGACCTTACCGAGAATCTGCGCTTCGGATACAAGCTCGTCAGTCTCACTTGATGAGTCGCCCTTAACTAAAAAAAATACTTGGTTTTCTCCTCGGACACGGCCTATCATCCGGTGCACCACAGCCTCAGAGCGAGAGTTTCGATAGAGAAGAATATCCCCTATGATAATTTCATTAGTAAGCGGGCCAACCTCTACAATATCCCCGCTCTTAATCACCGGCAGCATACTCCTGCCGCTGGCTTTAAATCGCAGGGAATTCCCGTGGGCAAGTATCTCCCCTACAAGAGGCAGGAAATTTTTATTTAAAAGCGGTACTACTTGTGCGGCCATCAGCTATTGCTTCCTGTACAGCCCCGATCTGGACTAACTGCTCTAAAAAGAAACGCACATCATCCTGAATAGTTTCCAAACCGCCATCATAGGCGCCATTAACTATCCGGGCTATTTCCTCAAAGCTCCTTTGGTCGATAAGCTCCCAGATAAAGCCGGCAGTTTCATTTAAAAGATAAATAGCATTCAAATCGGCGGATTGCTTGCGCACAGGCACCAAGATAAGTTCATCAGCAATCTTACGGTATACCATATCAGGATTTTTACAGTATGTTTTTCCGGCCATTTCTTTTCCTTAGCCCAGAGGCTTTTCCTCTTCCTTAATATAAATGGTAGGATGCTGAGATAAATCCAGCATTTTATCTCCGGAAAGTTTTTTACCTTCGGCATCTAAAACTATCTTAATAATAGGCCTGAGCGGCTTTCCCTTATTTAAGCGTATCACCTGCGCGGTTTCCTTGGTGCTTAATTTAATAAAACTTCCTATGGGGAAGATTCCTACCTTTTCTATAAGCACCTTAATCACTGCCTGCTCAAATTTCTCTTTATTATTGAGAATTTCCTGGACTGCCTCTAATGAGGAATGCCTGTCTCCGTAAATACCTCGATGCGTCATGGTCTCGTAAAAATCAACCACGTGAATCAACTTAGCGTACCTGCTCAAGGATTCTGATTTCTGGCTTAAGAAATCCTCAAGCCCTTCCCCATCATGGGGCAGGGTATCGTTGGGAAGATTACAGAAACCATTGATACACGAAAAAATCCGCGTGAGCGCGCTCGCGTATTTTTTCATATCCTCTTTCTCCTGGCGGCTGAACTCAGCCTTCTGGCAGGTGGAAAACAAAAACTTAACCATATCCGTTTCATTAAGAAAAGCAAGCACTCCCATTTCAATGAGATGTAACCGAGGGTATCCTTGCGCCAAAGCAATTTCAATCGCATACATACAGGTATTAACCGAATGGCAAAACAGACGGTTGGTGGCTGTGGCATCGCTCAAAAAAGCAGACATAAGAAGTTTTTCATTACTGACCGTCAATTGTTCTATGACTTTCTCTATCTGCGTTACCAACCTGTTGATATCGAATGCCGCGTAATCGCTCTGCGCAGGGGCCACGGCCGTTTGAGCTAAGGAAATCATGTCCTGATACAGCTTTTCGCTCTCAGGCGCTGAAGCCGGCTTATTAAGGATAGAGGCGATACTGATATCTTCACGGGCAAAAGTTTCTTTTTTCCTCTCCGGAGAGCCATTTTTAGTCTCCTCTTTATAGGAAAAGGCTGCCGGGGAAGGTTCAGGATTTATAGATACAGGCTCGCGAGGGGCTGGCCGCGAAGGAATACTGCGAGGCTCTTGGGATTTTAGGGAAGGCTCATCAGAAATGATTTTTTCTTCCTTTGGCTTAGGCTCCTTTGCCTTCTTCATGATATCCGAGATCCTGATCATTCTACCTGCACCTCTAAATGTTTGGCCTCATGCATCATCGCCTCCCCTAAATCAAGGGCTACCTCAGTGATTATCTTTTTATCGATTCCGGTGAGCTTCTTGCTATAGCCTATCAATAATGCCATATCACAGATATTATTAATCCTCCGAGGTATCCCGCCAGAAAACCGGTAAATCTCCTCCAGGCTATCCTCATGGAATATCGGTTCTTTTGAACCTGCCACCTTGAGACGATGCCTGATGTAGCCGCTGGTTTCTTCTTTTGAAAGGGCATTTAAATGGTACTTAATGGCAATCCTTTGCCTTAGCTGAGGCAATGTATGTATCCGTTCTTTTAGCTCAGGCTGCCCCAAGAGAATTAAGGTAAGCAGAAAACTATTATTAAGCTGAAAATTAAGCAGGAGGCGCAATTCCTCAAAAATATCTTCCTGGCTTATGGCCTGGGCCTCATCAATGACAATAATACTGTGCTTATCCGCGTCATAATTTGAATACAACACATTATGCAGGGCATGAAACAAATCAATTTTCGTGAGGGCGGCATTGGTACCGGAAAGCTGCAAGAATATCTCCTGGACAAATTCAAAGCTGGAAAGCCTCGGGTTAAGGATAAAGGCCGCACGGTAGCGGTTTTCCTGCTGTAATTCCTGCCAAAGGACACGGCTCAGGAGCGTCTTTCCACTGCCGCATTCTCCGGTTAAAAGCGCGGCCCCCTTGCGCTCCCGCATAGCATAAAGCATGCGCGATAAAGCCTCTTCGTGGCGCTGAGAATAATAAATAAACCGCGGATCAGGGGTATTTTCAAACGGCTTCTCTTTTAACCGCCAGTATTCTTCATACATAGGTTTAGTTCATTAGTAGCGGTTGCCGTAAGGCAACGATATTACAAGGTCAGCTTACGCTGACCCCTACGGTAACTACATTATGACATAAATTTATGTAACATTGTACTAGTAACAAAGCCTATACCTATCCTCTTATTTTTGCAGGTTTTTATGCTTCCGTAATACGGTTTCAAGTAAACTCAGGCCTTGCGAAAAATCCTTACCTTTAAAGAATACCCCGGCAATACCATGGCTCGTCGCATCCTTAACTTTGACGTCATCCAAATACGCGCTGATAAGAATAATAGGAATATCCTTATTAAATTCCCTCACTTTTTTGATAGTTTCCGCTCCGTCCATGACCGGCATATTCAAATCCATAAAAACAATATCCGGAGACTCAGACTGTATCAATTTAATCGCTTCTTCGCCGTTACTGGCAGCAATGACTTGATACCCCTTGGATTGAAGCCAGAAGCTCATGAGCAGCCTGAAATCATCTTCATCATCGGTAACCAAAACCTTAATATTTTTTTCTTCCATATCTAACCTCTACTCATATTCTCTATATCATTGACCATGTTTTTCCGTGTTTCTTTCCTAATCCCCAATTTCCTGATTTCCAAACACCAATCCCCTAATACCCTGATATCCGCTTTTAACATGTTCCTACCTCACTTTTGGCAAGCTACGCCTATACCGGTAAGGTAAAAGTAAATTTCGCGCCTTGCCCTTTTTCGCTCTCTGCCCAAATCCTGCCGCGGTGCAGCTCAACAATCTCTTTGACTATTGATAAGCCTATGCCTGTTCCGCTGATATCGGTTGCCACCCGTTCCCCGACTTGGTAAAACTTTTCAAAAAGCTTAGAAAGGTTTTCTTTGGCGATACCTATACCAGTATCAGCAACGCTGATGAGCATAGATTGCGCGTCAAAAAGCTTTGCTTCAACGGTGATGGTGCCGCCTTGAGGCGTAAATTTAATCGCGTTACTGATAAGGTTGGTTAATACCTGAATAATACGGTTAGCATCAACCGTTATCTCCGGAAGCGATGCTTCAATCTTAGTGATGACTAGAACGCCCCGTGCCTTTGCCCAGTTTTGGATTCCCTCAATAGACTCTATAATTACCTTATCAATTGCTACAGGACTCTTTTTAAGTTCAACCTTCCCGGCCTCAAACTTAGAAAGATTTAATAAATCATTAATCAAGCCGCTAAGCCGCTCGAGATTACGATGGGCAATGCTCAAAAACTGCTCCTGCGTCTGGGTAAGAGGGCCCGCATCCTTATTTAAAATCAAAGCAATTGATTTTTCCATGGCAACAAGGGGTGTGCGCAATTCATGAGAAACATTAGCCACAAAACCAGATTTCATCTGATCCAGTTCTTTTTGCTTCGTAATATCGCTTAAGACTGAAACCATGCCAACGGTCTTACCCTCTTCATTCTCTATAACCGCAGTGCTTGCCCGCAGTGTTTTTTTTGTCTCATCGGCGTGGGTCGCCAGCTCTATCTCTCTACCCTCCTTACCCGGGTGTTTTCTGATAAGGGAAACCAGCTGTTCATCTTTCATGTTATCGGTTATTTGCTGGCCCAGCTTATCTTTCTTTGAAACCCCCAGGAGTTTCTCTGCCGCGGGATTCATCATAATCACCTTACCATGGGAATCTACCACGACCAGGCCTTCGGCGATACTGTGAATAACTGCCTCGGTTTCCTTTTTATCCTCCGCTACTTTTTGATATTTCCGCCAGGCAATTTCCTCGTTATGCGTTTTTTCCTTAATGATGGTTTCATATTTCTGGCTTAGCTCCTGGCTGTTCTGCGTAAGCCTTTTTTCCAGCTCCTTGCCAACAATATCGGTTACCGCCTCGCTTAAACGCAGGCAGGCCTTTTCCGAATCTACTGCCGAGACTATCTGGGAAGCTATTGCCTGTTTGAGGGTATCGCTTCCGGCGAAGTCTCTGACTATTTTATTTTTCCCCCCCTTGAGGTTTGTATGCCCGGAAAGGCTGGCGAAATATACCAATCCTAAAGCGACACCACTGCCTAAAACAATAACCACCACTAGTATCGCTGCTTCGCTCATCAGGTGTCCATAACAGTTCTATACCAGGCGATTGTCTTCGTAAGCCCCATGGCAAGGCTGACCTTAGGCTGCCATTTCAAATATTTTCTTGCCCTTGTAATATCAGGACGGCGCTGTTTAGGGTCGTCTACGGGTAAAGGCTTAAAATGAATTTTACTTTTACTCTGAGCGAACTTCACAATCAGTTTTGCCAAATCAATCAAACACATCTCGTTAGGATTCCCGATGTTTACGGGAGAGGCCACGGAACTCATCAGAAGCCTGATAAGCCCGTCAATTAAATCATCAACATAGCAAAATGAGCGCGTCTGCCGCCCTTTGCCGTAAACAGTCAAAGGCTTATGAAGCAGCGCCTGAGAAATAAAATTGGGTATTGCCCGGCCGTCATTTTTACGCATCCTGGGCCCATAGGTGTTAAAAATGCGCACGATTCGCGTGTCCACCTTATGCACCCGGTGATAAGCCATAGTAATTGCCTCAGCAAAACGCTTTGCCTCATCATAGACCCCGCGCGGGCCGATACAATTCACATTCCCCCAGTACTCTTCAGTTTGAGGATGCACAAGAGGGTCCCCGTAAACCTCGGAGGTAGAGGCCAAAAGAAAACGCGCTTTTTTTTCCTTGGCTACTCCCAGGGCGTTATGCGTTCCGAGTGAGCCGACCTTGAGGGTTTGAATAGGATAGTTTAAATAATCGGCAGGGCTCGCGGGTGAAGCAAAATGAAGCACAAAGGCAATTTTACTCTTAATAAAGATGGGCTTACTGACATCGTGGCGGATAAATTCAAACCGGGGATCCTTTCGGAAAGTTTCGATATTCTTAATGTTTCCGGTAATTAAATTATCCAGGCAAATGACCTTAAAACCTAAACCGAGTAAACGCTCGCAAAGATAGGAGCCTAAAAATCCCGCCCCTCCTGTAACTAATGCTGTCTTTTTCACTTGAGATTACCTAGTTCCAAACCCGCATTGGAAACTTGTTCCAATGCGGGTTTGGAACTCTCTTTTACCACGCACTACTTTTTACATACTTCTTTTAAACGCCTGGTTAAGATGGGAATGATTTCAAATATATCCGCCACTATCCCGTAATTGGCAATCTTAAAGATAGGAGCGTATGGGTCAGAATTGATTGCAATGATAGTTTTGGCTGATTGCATACCCACTAAATGCTGAATCTGGCCTGAAATACCACAGGCAATATATATCTTAGGGCATACGGTCTTGCCAGTCTGGCCTACCTGATGCGAATAAGGCATCCAACCGCTATCTACCGCGGCACGCGAGGCCCCGACCGCGCCGCCCAACGCTTTAGCCAAATCTTCTAACATTTTAAAATTCTCAGGGGTCTTCATTCCCCTTCCTCCGGCAACAATAATATCCGCGTCTCCTATGTTCACCGTAGATTCAATCTCGTCAATGATATCCAAAAGGCTGGTGCGGCTTTCAAGTATAGGGCCGTCAAGATTCTCTCTGATAACCTTTCCTTTACGCTTCATATCGCTTGGGCTTTCTGGAAACACCTTATGGCGCACCGTTGCCATCTGAGGCCTATACGCGGGGCAGATAATCGTTGCCATAATGTTCCCGCCAAACGCGGGGCGGGTCTGCAGGAGCATCTTTTTTTCCTTGTCAACCGCTAAATCGGTGCAATCCGCGGTAAGCCCTGCCTTGATTTTAATGGCGATACGGGAGATAAGCGACCTTCCGATAGTCGTTGCTCCGCAGAGAAAAGCCTCGGGTTTATATTTCTTTATTAACTCAACGATTACATTTGTGTAAGGCTCATCCAGATAATTAGCTAACTCTCTTTTTTCAACCACGTACACTTTATCCGCCCCGCGCCAGATAAGTTCCTGTATCTCTTCTTCAAGGCGATCCCCCAAGAGTACCGCCGAAACATCTGTTTCTAAATCTCGGGCTAATTCCCTGGCCTTTCCTAATAATTCAAAGGCAATAGGCTGTACTTTGCCTTTTCTCTGTTCGGCAAATATCCACACCCCCTTATAGTGCCTTAAATCCGATTTCGGACTGCCGGCCTCTGATTTCTCCAAAAGAATCGCTTTAAACTTGCATGCCGGCGCGCACGCCCCGCACAAAGTGCATTTATCTAAATTGATGACTGCCTTCTTATCCATCATCCGAATGGCATCAAAAGGGCATACCTTCACGCACACCGTACAACCGGTGCATTTTTCAAAAATAACTTGTATTGGCATTTCACTACCCTAACAAAAGATTACGTTACGTGTACCGTGTACCGCTAACCGTTTACCGTAAACAGTACACGCCTGCCTGTCAACAGGCAGGGTCATTGTTGTTCCTTTAATATGTTAACCAATCCGGCAACTATATCATCGGTTGTCCCTGACAACATCTGTCCTTTACCGCGCGGGGCAGGGGTAAATACCTTTGCCACTTGGGTGGGAGAGCCGTTTAAACCAAGCTGGGCAAAATCCGCTTCAATATCTTTATGCGTCCAGACGGTAATCTTTGCCTGCTTGGAACGCATAATTCCTTTAAGTGAAGGAAGCCTCGGGGTGTTAATTTCCTTCACCACAGTAAAAAGCACAGGAAAAGGCGCTTCAATAACCTCATAACCATCCTCTGTCATGCGCCAAACCCTAATGGTTGTATCCTTTATTTCTTCTACTTTTTTTACATAAATTACCTGAGGAATATCTAAGTGAGTTGCAATTCCGGGGCCGACCTGGGCAGTATCGCCGTCAGATGCCTGTTTTCCGCAAATGATGAGCTGGTAATCTTTAATTTTTCTTATCGCGGCTGCCAAAGTATAACTTGTGGCCCAGGTATCGCTTCCGGCAAATGCCCTATCAGACAATAAAATCGCTTCATCAGCGCCAAGTGAAATTGCTTCTCGTAATGCCGCCTCCGCTTGCGGAGGGCCCATAGTCACCACAGTAACCTTTCCGCCAACTTTCTCCCGGATTAGCACACCCTCCTCTATCGCGTACATATCAAATGGGTTAATAATAGATTTTACCCCTTCACGCATCAGGGTATTGGTTTCTGGATTGATCCTTACTTCCGTAGTTTCCGGAACTTGTTTAATGCAGACGATAATGTTCATTTCTCTTCTTCGCTTTTATCTTTCTTTTCTCTTAACTCGTACCGATAGCCTCCTCAATGCGTTTGATGAGTTCATCTTGTGTTACCGGCTTAGCGATAAAGGTGCGCCCGCCGATAATACCGCTTGAGTCTTCAACCTCTTTTCGCTGTGCCAAGGCGGTAAGGAAGATAATAGGGATTTTCTTGGTAGCTTCATCATTAAGCAGATTTTCCGCAACCTGAGAACCGTCCATCTCGGGCATAAGAATATCAAGGAGGATGACATCCGGCTGCTGTATCTTGGCGGTATTGATTCCTGTCACTGCTTTTGTAGACGCCCATACCTGGAATTTTCCGCTTCGCTCCAAATTGAGTTTTACAAAATGACAGAAATCTTCTTCGTCATCAATAATCAAAACTTTCGCTTTTCGATCCATGGCTCATTCCTCCTATTTTGCCATCTCTTTAATCAATTGCAGGGCGATAATGTTACGTTGAATCTGATTAGTTCCTTCGTATATCTGGGTAATTTTGGCATCGCGCATAAACTTCTCCGCGGGATAATCCCGCATATAGCCGTAGCCGCCTAAAATCTGCACGGCGTTGGTGCTTACCTCCATCGCGGCATCAGACGCAAAGAGCTTTGCTATGGCAGACTCTTTCGCCACGCTGGTATTACCGCTGTCAACCATCCTTGCAACCGCATAGATAAGCGCGCGTGATGCCTCAACCTTGGTTGCCATATCCGCAAGCATCCACTGTATTCCTTGAAAAGAAGCAATAGACTTGCCAAATTGATGCCTCTCCTTGGCATACTTAACCGCGATATCCAGAGCTCCCTGGGCAATGCCGAGTGCCTGCGCGGCGACTCCGGGACGGGACATATCAAAGGTCTTCATGGTGACAATAAATCCCATGCCTTCCTTGGCAATAAGATTTTCCTTGGGGATTTTGCAATCTGTGAAAATAAGCTCGCAGGTAGTTGAAGCGCGTATCCCCATCTTCTCTTCTTTTTTGCCAAAGCTAAAACCGGGAGTCCCTTTTTCGACGATAAACGCTGACGCTCCCCTGGCGCCCCTGGTACGGTCGGTCATGGCAACCACAGTATACACCCCGGCCTCTCCGCCGTTAGTGATAAAATGTTTTGTCCCGTTTAAAACATAATGATCACCTTTTTTCACAGCGGTAGTCTTGATTGCGGAGGCATCTGAACCGGCTTCTGGCTCGGTAAGGCCGAATGCCGCGATGGTCTTGCCTTTGGCTAAATCCGGCAGATATTTCTTTTTCTGCTCTTCATTTCCAAATAACACAATCGGGTACGTTCCTAAAGCAGACGCGGCATAGCAGACGGCAATCCCTCCGCAGGCACGCGATAATTCTTCGGTAGCAATTGCCATATCCAAGACTCTGCCTCCGGTTCCACCATACTCTAGCGGGACAAATATCGCAAAGAGGTCAGCATCGGCGATAATCTTCATAATCCCATGCGGGAATTTTTCGCTTTTGTCATATTCCGCGGCAAGCGGCGCAATTTTTTCTTTAGCAATCTGACGGCATAAATCTCTAATCATCACCTGCTCTTCAGTCAACAAATAATCCATCATCTGTTAATCCTCCATTGAATGGGTCACAACGTCACAAGGCCACCACGTCACCCGCTAAAATCTTGCGATAATTATACACTCACTTTAAGTCTTTTTTTCTTTTACCTGTGACTTGGTGTCTTTGTGACCTGGTGACTTTTATATTTTCTTGATTAATGCTATTTCCCGGCAATCAGGAAACTTCGGGCAGTTGATGCACTCAGCCCAAATTTTATGCGGCAATTTGCCGTGCGCTATCCGCGCGAAGCCTATTTTCTTAAAAAAATCCGGCACATAGGTAAGGGTAAATACTTTCTTTGCCCCTAAACTCTTTGCCTCATCAATACAGGTTTCAACTAAAGCCTTGCCTATGCCTTCACGTTGGTATTTCTTATCAACAGCCAATGACTTTATCTCAACTAAATCATCCCAAGAAATATGCAAAGCCGAGCAGCCGATAACTTTCTTTTTATCCTCACACACAAAGAAGTCCCTGATATTTTCATAAAGCTCATTCAAAGAGCGCGGCAGCATAAGATCCTTATCGGCAAAACTGTTAATCAACCGCTGTATTTCCTTAATATCCTTTATCGTTGCCTTACGAATCATTAGAGTGATATTCGCCTATCGCCTATCGTCCATCGCCTATCGCCTATCGTCCATCGCCTATCGTCCATCGCCTATCGCCTATCGTCCATCGCCTATCGTCCATCGCC
>MHGF01000036.1:0-95947 GCA_001805445.1 Omnitrophica WOR_2 bacterium GWF2_43_52 | reverse complement strand
TATCGTCCATCGCCTATCGTCCATCGCCTATCGCCTATCGTCCATCGCCTATCGTCCATCGCCTATCGCCTATCGTCCATCGCCTATCGTCCATCGTCCATCGCCTATCGTCCATCGTCCATCGCCTATCGTCCATCGTCCATCGCCTATCGTCCATCGCCTATCGCCTATCGTCCATCGCCTATCGTCCATCGTCCATCGTCTATCGTCTATCGTCTACTTTATCTCCGTGCCTTTGCCGACCACCACGATCCCCGACTCGGTAACCGTAAACCTTTTTTTATCCTCGGCGGCATCGTAACCAATAATCATTCCCCGGGGAATTTTTACTTCTTTGTCAATGATTGCCCGTTGTATCTTGGCGTATCGGCCGACATCAACGCCTTCCATAAGGATGGAATCATACACTTCGGAAAAACTGTTGATCCGCACATTGGGAGAAAGTATGGAACGCTGAACCTTACCGCCGCTAATGACACAACCGCTTGAAACCAAAGAATCAAGTAACTGGCCAACCCTGCCGGCCTCTTCATCTGAATGGATAGTCCGCGCCGGAGGAAACTGCTCCTGATAGGTGCGAATCGGAAAATTCTGGTCATATAAATTAAATACCGGCTCAGGGCCTAAAAGATCCACATTAGCCTGATAATAGCCGTCGATGGTACCGATATCCCTCCAATAGGTCGCGTCCGGATCAAGAGCGGCTCCATCTTCTGACTTTTGCGTCGAAAAATTATAGGCGCAAATTTTTTTGCCTTTCCTTACCATCTGAGGGATAATATTTCTCCCGAAATCATGGTCGGTATTCCTGGAGGCATCTTCCGTTAATTCCTCTTCCAGTGCCTGCCGGCTAAACACATAAATTCCCATTGAGGCATAAATCTTATCCGGTTTTCCGGGAATAGTTTCCGGCTTTACAGGCTTCTCTTCAAACCCTAAGACCCCGCCTTTAGCGTCAACCTCAAGTACCCCCAACTGCACGGAACGCTCTTTTTCCATCTCCACGACGCTTACCGTAAGGTCTGCTTCTGATTCCCGGTGAAAATCGATCATTTTATAATAGTTCATCTTATAGACATGATCACCGGCTAAAATCAATATCTCATCTGGCTTTTCCTGCTCAATGGTGTAAATATTCTGATAAATGGCATCCGCGGTGCCCCGATACCAGTCAGAACCCACCCGCTGCTGGGCAGGGATCACATCGATAAACTCGCCCAAATCCGAATTGAAGATATTCCAGCCCACCCTTAAGTGCCTTTGCAATGAAATAGACTTATACTGGATTAAAACATGGATGCGGCGAAGCCCTGAGTTAATGCAGTTTGAGAGTGTAAAGTCAATAATTCTATAAATCCCGCCAAAGGGCACTGCCGGCTTTGCCCTATCCTTGGTCAAGGGATAGAGCCGCTCGCCCTTGCCTCCAGCAAGAACAAAGGTGAAAACCTTACGCATCATAATAAAAATGCTCCTGTTATTCCCTTACGCATCATCATCACCGCGATTGCCGCAAGAAGGATATACATAATCTTAGCGAATGCCTTCATCCCTGCCTCGCTGATAACGCGCACAAAATAATCAGTATATTGAAAACTCAGCCACACGATCACCATATTGCAAAGAAGCGCGGCAAAGGTTGGTACGACGCCAACACTATCTACCATCATCAGGATCATGGTAAGCACTGCCGGGCCTGTTACCAGGGGCGTGCCTAAAGGAAATATCCCCACATCCGGGCTGCCTTCGGTTAATACCGAACCGCTCTTTTTTTTACCGGAGAGTAACAGATTGATTGAAATAACCAAAAGAAGTATGCCTCCGGCAATCTGAAAATCAGCAACGCTTATACCGAGCATCCTTAAAATCGCCTTGCCTAAAAACATAAAAGCAACGGCGATAACGGTTGCGGTAACCACCGATTCCCGGATCACCCGCTGTTTATGTTTTTTATTCAGTGCGTGCGTAAGCCCGATAAAAAGAGGAATATTTCCCAACGCGTCTACCGCCGCGAAAATAGGGATAAACGCGAGTATATACGGCCGCACTAATTCCACCATAGTCAAAATATTATATAGTATTTACCTGGCAGCTTCAAGGAGTTTTTTTGTATAGACGGCTTGAGGATGGCTAAAAACCGCGTCTACGCTTCCCTGCTCAACAATCTTTCCTTCCAGCATCACGATAACACGGCTGGCTATCCTTTTAACCACCGCGATGTTATGGCTGATAAAAATATAGGTTAGCTTGAGCCTGCTTTGTAAACGCGTAAGCAGCTCTAAGATATGCTTTTGGGTAATGGTATCTAACGAAGAAAGCGCCTCATCCAAGATAAGCAGCTTAGGATGCGTTGCCAAACTGCGCGCGATACAAACCCGCTGGCGCTGGCCGCCGCTTACCTGCGAAGGGAATCGCCGCAGGATACTCGTATCAAGGCCAACCTCCGCCAATAATTCCGATACCTTCTTTCCATCAGCGTTTTTCCTCTGCGCAAGAAGCGGCTCGCGCAGGATATCCCTTATCCGCATTCTGGGGTCTAAGCTTAAGAGAGGATCCTGAAAAACAATCCCCGCGTCAAGCCGTAACCTAAGAACCGGGGGCCAAAAGGTAATCTCGCCTCCGGTAGGTTCTATTAATTTAAGAAGCAGCTTCGCCAGCGTGCTTTTGCCGCAGCCGGATTCTCCTACGATGCCAAGGATTTCTCCCTCATGAAGGCAAAAACTTACGCCGTCGACAGCCTTGATAAAACCGGCGTGCGTTTTAAAGATTCCCCGCTCCAGAGGATAATATTTGGCCAGGTTCTTGACTTCCAGTATCATAGGCGAATTATCGCGCTTATGAGTTCTTTGGTATGCTCATGAAGCGGCGACGAAAAAATGGTTTCGCGCTCAGCGTTTTCCACAATCTTTCCCTTATACATAATGGCAATCCGATGGGCAAATTCTTGAACTAATGCCACATTATGGGTAATAAACAAAATGCTGTAATTCAATTGCGCTTGCAGCTCTAAAAGCACCCGCATTATTTCCTTTTCAATAGTCACATCCAATGCGGTTGTAGGCTCATCAGCGATAAGAAGTTTTGGCTTTGAGCTTAAGGCTATCGCGATCATTACTCTTTGATTCATTCCTCCGGAAAGCTGGTGAGGATAACTTTTCACAATATCCTCCGGGCGTTTAAGGCGTACTAACCGTAACAAATCCAAAGCCAAATCCCCTGCCTCTTTTTTTGTTTTATTCTGATGAAGCATAATGCCTTCAGAGATCTGCCTGCCAATAGGTAACACAGGATTCAAAGAAGCACTTGCCTCCTGAAATATATACGAAATATCCCTGCCCCGAATAGCCTCAATCCGGGATTCATTAACTCTTAACAAATCCTGATTTTGGAAAATTATCTCTCCACTTACAATTTCAGCGGTTTTAGGCAAGATTCTCGTAATGCTTAACGCGGTGAGGGTTTTTCCGCTTCCTGATTCACCCACCAACCCCACAATTTCCCCCTCGCCAATATCCAAAGAAACTCCCTCAACCGCTCGTATAAGTTTATTCTGCTGCCTAAAATGGATATGGAGATTTTTTATTTCTAAGAGATTATTTCCAACCATATGAACACTCTGTAGGGAACGGTTTGAAACCGTTCCCTACATCCGCTTTTACAAAACCGCTGCCTACGCCCGCTCCCTCAATGCTTCACCCAGCAAATTAAACCCTACTACCGTAAGAAGTATAGCAAGGCCGGGGAACAAAGATAACCACCAGGCAACCCCTAATGTTTCTTTTGACTCTGCCAGGATATTTCCCCAGCTTGGGGTAGGCGGCTGTACCCCTAAGCCTAAAAAGCTTAAAGATGATTCCAAAAGAATCGCGCCCGCGACGCCTAAGGTCGCGTTCACAATCACCGCGGAAAGCGCATTCGGGATTAAATGCCGCCAGATAATCCTTATGTTACTGACTCCAAACGCCTTTGCCGCTAAAATAAATTCTCTTTCTTTCAAAGAAAGAATCTCCGCCCGCACCAAGCGCGCCACCCCCATCCAACTCGTTAAACCAATAATAACCATAATATTGACTATTGACGGCTCTAAAATGGCAACCACCGCTAAAATCAGAAAGAACGCGGGAAAACACAGCATGATATCCACAAAACGCATAATCAGGCTGTCTATAACACTGCCGAAGAATCCTGCCAGGGAACCAAAAAATAACCCTACGCTTGTGGCAATAGCAACAGAGATGAGCGCGACTAATAAAGAAATACGCGCGCCATACATCATTCTGCTAAAAAGGTCCCGTCCCAATTGATCCGTACCCAAGAGGTGCGCGCCAGAGGGCCCCAGGAGCGCATCATCAATAGAAATTTTATCTGGATCGTAACGGGTTAAAAAGGGGGCAAAGATTGCCGCAACACTTAAGATGATAATTATTCCTAATCCAAAAAATAATCTTAGTTTCATTGTAAAGGGTTTAC
The DNA here is from genome assembly GCA_001805445.1 of Omnitrophica WOR_2 bacterium GWF2_43_52. Lineage (GTDB taxonomy): Bacteria > Omnitrophota > Gorgyraeia > Gygaellales > UBA12090 > GWF2-43-52. The sequence continues at coordinate 91,480 of MHGF01000036.1, read as the reverse complement.
GGGTGAACGTGTTTGCGTGTTTGCGTGTTTGCGTGTTTGCGGGGTTGCGTGTTTGCGGGGTTGTAAGCCGTAGACCGCTCACCCGCTCACACGCTAACTCGCTCACACGTTAACTCGCTCACACATTACCTTACTTCTTATACCTTATCCTTGGATCTACATAGGCATAGGCAATATCCGCAAACAGGTTGCCAAGCAAAGTCAATACCGCGCCAAGCACTAGCTCTGCCATTATCATCGGATAATCTCTTGCCATTACTGCTTCATAAAAAAGCCTCCCTACCCCGGGTAAAGCAAAAATAGACTCAAGAATAACACTGCCGCCGATTAAACCGGGAATAGACAAACCGACAATAGTAACTACTGGTAAGAGCGCGTTGGGAAGAGCATGCTTTTTAAGCACGGCATCAAACGATAACCCTTTAGCCTTGGCAGCACGAATGAACGGTTGCTTCAAAATTTCTAAAATTGCCTGGCGCATATAACGGGAAATTCCTGCCAAACCTCCAACGCATGAAACAAAAAGAGGTAACATTAAATGCCTTGCCAGGTCAATACCCTTTTCCCAGAAAGTATAGTATTCAAAATCTAAAGAACTGATGCCTGAAATCGGCAGCCACCGTAATTGCAGCCCGAAGACATTCATTAATAACAGCCCCAGCCAAAAGCCCGGCATGGCAAAACCGATAAAAAGTAACACCGTTATACAATGATCTTCTAAAGAGCCGGCTGCTCTGGCAGACCATAATCCGATAAGAATGCCAAAAAATAAGATAAGGACAAGAGAGGCAATATTAATGGCTACGGTTAACGGTAGACGCTCTGCGATTTTTGCCACAACCGGGCGGCTGTCAATAAAGGATACGCCAAAATCAAAGGCGGCTAATTTCTTGCACCAGTTAAAATATTGGATAGAAAGAGGTTTATCCAAACCATATAACTTTGTAAGCCTTTCCCGCGCCTCTAGTGACACCTTGGGATTCATTGCCTCCTGTAGCGTCGTAGGCTTACCCGGAGCAAGATGAATTACCATAAAAGAAATGGTAATGATGCCAATAAAAAGCGGGATCATTCCCGCCAAACGCTTCAATAGATAACCCAGCATATTATAAGTATAGCATAAAAAGTGTTTTTTCAAAAAAAAATACCCAGCCTTTTCTATTTAAAGAAGGTAATGTTTAAATAGAAGAGGCTGGGTAAATTCGCACCGCAACTTACGTTCACTTCGTTACGTAAGTTGCGTGCTCATTTAATTTAATACATATCACCGTATCCGCCGCCGCCGCCGTGTGGTGGCATTGGAGGCATTGCCGGCTTATCTTTTTCCGGTTTATCGCAAATGAGCGCCTCGGTGGTTAACAACAACGCTGCTATACTTGAAGCATTTTGCAAGGCAGTTCTGGCAACCTTGGTAGGATCCATAACCCCAGCTTCAATCATATCGGTATACTCGCCTGTCGCGACATTGAATCCGATATTGCCTTTTTCCTGCTTGACTCTCTGCACAATGACTGAACCCTCCAGCCCAGCGTTAAAAGTAAGCTGACGGATAGGCTCCTCAAGGGCGCGCTTGATGATATCAATACCAATCTTTTCATCTTCGTCACCCTTAAGTTTATCGAGTGCGGGGATACAGCGAATCAATCCCACTCCGCCTCCGGGAATAATCCCTTCTTCAACCGCGGCTCTGGTTGCGTGTAAGGCATCTTCAACCCTGGCCTTTTTCTCTTTCATCTCTGTTTCGGTCGCGGCACCGACATTGATAACCGCAACTCCACCGGCAAGCTTTGCCAGGCGCTCTTGCAGCTTCTCGCGGTCATAATCAGAATCGGTATCCTCAATCTGCTTTCTGATCTGCGCTACCCTGCCGTTAATGGCCTGGGTTTTTCCCGCACCCTCGACAATGGTAGTATTTTCCTTATCAATTTTGACTCTCTTTGCCCTGCCTAAATCTTCAATATCCACATTCTCGAGCTTGATACCTAAATCCTCGGTAATGGCTTTGCCACCGGTAAGAACCGCGATGTCATCAAGCATTGCTTTACGCCTGTCGCCATAACCCGGAGCCTTGACTGCGGCAGCATGCAAAGTTCCGCGGAGCTTGTTCACTACTAAGGTTGCAAGCGCCTCACCCTCAACTTCTTCCGCGATAATAAGTAAAGGTTTTCCGGTACGGGCAATCTTCTCTAAAAGCGGAAGAAGGTCTTTCAGGGAAGATATTTTCTTCTCATGAATAAGGATATAAGGATCTTCCAGAAGAACCTCCATCCTCTCTGAATCGGTGACAAGGTAAGGAGATAAATATCCCTGGTCAAACTGCATACCCTCAACCACTTCCAAGGAAGTAGCCATTGACTTTGCTTCTTCAACGGTAATAACACCGTCTTTACCGACTTTATCCATGGCCTCGGCAATCAAATCGCCGATTGCGGTATCGCCATTAGCGGCAATCGCGGCAACCTGAGCTACCTCTTTTTTATCCTTGATAGTAGTCGAAAGTTTCTTTAATTCCTCAACAATCCTTTCAACCGCTTTCTCAATGCCTCTTTTAAGCGCCATAGGATTAGCCCCGGCGGTTACATTCTTAAGCCCCTCGCGATAAATTGACTCTGCTAAAACGGTCGCGGTGGTGGTACCGTCACCGGCATTGTCAGAGGTTTTCTCTGCTACCTCTTTGACCATCTGCGCGCCCATATTCTGATAGGGATCCTCAAGATCAATTTCCTTGGCTACGGTTACCCCGTCTTTGGTAATAGTCGGTGAACCGAATTTCTTGTCTATAACGACATTTCTTCCTTTAGGCCCAAGCGTCACCTTTACCGCGCGCGCTAACTGCTCAACGCCGTTTAAAATCTGGCGTCTGGCCTCTTCGCTAAATAATAATTGTTTTGCCATCTTAAAACCTCCTCACAGGTTTGTTATTTGTTTACTGAAAATACATTTGGCCTACTTGATAATTGCCAGTATATCTTCTTCTCTCATAATTAAAAACTCTTCGCCGTCTTTGGTGGTGATTTCGCTTCCGGAATATTTCCCATACAAAACCCTATCCCCCGCCTTGACTTCTAAAGGCTGCAAGGAGCCGGAATCCGAATACTTGCCTTTTCCTACCGCGATGATTTTACCTTCTTGAGGTTTTTCTTTCGCGGTATCCGGGAGAAGAATCCCTCCCTTGGTTTTGCTTTCCGCTTCAAGCGGCTTCACGACCACACGGTCACCCAACGGTTGTACGTTCATACAAACACCTCCGTTTTAATGTTTTTGATTTTAGCACTCTTACTGCCAGAGTGCTAATTATAAAGAAAAAATTAGCTTTGTCAAGTATTTTTTATGATTTTTTTTCTTTTTTTAAAAGCTGCTTGCACATAGCTCCAGTTTTTTAAAAAAACCCATACGAGCTGTGGTTTACAAAGTACTATATAGCCCCACTGGATAAAATCATAAAAAAGAATAAAAGGAAAATGCCACAAAAAATCCACTATGGATTCATTTTTAATTATAGTAAGATACCTGTTTTTAATTAAATCGACATGCAAACTATCGCTCTTGAGATACCGGCGGGCATACGGTTTGTCTCTGCCATCTACGCTTCTTAATGATGCCCCGCGCACATGGTATGCAATCGCAGACGGAATATAGTACCCCTTCCAGCCTCTCTTCTGCGATCTCCACGCCATATCCAAATCTTCATAAAAATAGTGATAATCGCGGTCGAAATACTCTAGTCCTTGCTTAATTTCGTCGAGCATCTTTTTACGATAGAAAGCAACTGCACCGCTAATGCCATAGACATATCCCTCTTTTTCAAATTGGCCTCTGTCTTTAAGCCCGTAACCTCTTTCTTGAGCGGTTCGCCAAGGTGTCAAAAATAGTCCCGCGCTATCTATGGTATCCTTATCAAAACGCAGGATTTTTCCACTAACCATTCCAATACGACTATCCATTGCAAAGCCTTTTAAAGCATTTACAAAAAAACTTTGGGCTAAAATCACATCGTCATTAAGACAGAGAATAAATTCGCCCCTTGCAATTTTTATCCCTATGTTAAGCCCTTCACAATAAGATAAACCAGGCTGCCCATGATAGCATTGTACTCCATCATATCGTCGCGTTATTGTCTCGCCGCTGTCTTGCTTCAACGAATTGTCTATCACAATAATCTCAAGCCCTGGATAACTATGCTCTTGTATGGAAGAGAGACACCTTTTGAGATAATTTCCAACCCTAAAGGTTACCACCACAACGCTAATTCTTTTATTTGACTTTTTAGGCATAACGCAATAATATTATACTACAATGTTTTCAGCATTTCTCATTTTACTATTCTTGCGCCCTTTTATTGCATCTTCGGCTTTTCCTTTTGTCAACGCTCTCTATACCATTAGTTTACTCACTGTTATAGTACTCTGTCAATTGAAAGGGAACTATTCTTCTCTGGCAAAAGCCAGCTCCTTGCGGTATCCAATTATTTTCTTTATTCTTGCTCTGATTATTTCGGCGACTTTTTCCTGCAACAAGATTTACAGTCTAAAAGAACTTTCACAATACTGCTTAAGCCTCCTTATCTTCTTCACCTGCGGCTCAAGCTCAGAGCAAGACAAAGAAAAAATCATCAAAAACATTATCTTTGCAGCTATAATGATAAGCATACTTGCGATTTATCAATATATCTGCGGATTTAATCATTTATCAGGATATCTCATACGCCATAACGTTACCAACCAATTTGCCTTAGATTATATACAACATCACCGGGCATTTATCCCTTTTGTTACGCCGAATTTACTTGGCAGCTATCTTATCGTAGTTATCAGTCTTACGTTAACCAAGAAGGACAAATGGCATTTTACCATCCTCTTTCTTTTTGCTCTACTCCTTACCCAATCCTTAGGCGCTGTGGTAAGCCTTGCTGTTGGAATAAGCATCTATGTGTGCATAGCGGAAATGCCTTTAAAAAGAAAATTCCTCATTGTATTACTTTTGGCGTGTATTCCTCTTGCCGTTCTTTTAACAAGGCTAACAACTGTTAAAGAGCACCTCCTGCTTTCTTTCTCTCTTAGACAAAGGCTACAGTATTGGCAAGAGACGCTTACAATTATTGCAAAACACCCTTATTTTGGTATCGGTTTAGGAGCCCTTAACATCCCCCTAAGCCATTATGTCCATAATGCTTATTTACAACTATGGGCAGAAATAGGGATTGTCGGATTATCATCTTTTCTCTGGCTGGTAATTATTGTACTTTCAAAAGGGATAAAAACACTAAAAACATCTTCTCGCAGACATCACACTGTGGGATTACTCATTGCGGTGATAGTATTCTTAGTGCATAATACCGTCGATTTTAGCTTTTTTGTTCCTGAGGTAAGCTTTATTTGGTGGACGCTGCTAGGAATGCTTTATGCTTCCTATCCTTCTATACAAAAGTAAAAACGTTTCCTAAGGATGCTATAGTAAGAATTTCTGGCAATGTATTTTGAAAAACATGCTTAGTAACTCAATAATCTTCTTAATAAAAACTACAGGATGTGCCCCACTTGGGGTGCCTTGAGTTCTCTGCAAGTGTTGTACAGTAACCTCCTTCAAAGAGCAACCTCTCATTTTTGCCTTAATCAATATTTCCGCGTTAATAAACCCCCCCCGGCTCTTTAAACCAATCATCGTTAGTATAGGCGTCTTAAACAATTTAAAACCACATGTTATATCTTTTATTTTCATTCCAAACAAAAAGCATGTTAACCAGTTGTACACTTTCCCTATAAAAATCCTGTATAAATCGTCATTACGCACACATCGGCTGCCAATAACAATATCATAGTGCTCTATGTAGCATAGCAGCTTTTCTATATCTGAAATACAAAATTGCCCATCAGCATCCATGAAGAATACGAGGGGATACCTTACGACTTTAAAACCTGAAGCCAACGCAATCCCATATCCACGGTTTTTAGGTAAATATACCCCCCTTATAGCCTCTGTGTCAAAAGATAATTGTCGTATAATATCTCCTGAACGGTCATTACTACCATCGTCAACAATAATTATTTCATAATGTCTAAATAGTTTCGGAATGAAATTCAGTGTTGACTGAACAACCTGCTCAATAGTATCTTCCTCATTATAGACTGGGAAAACTATGGATATTCCTCCTTCCTCGGGATTTCCATGGCTATATCCCTGGGCATCTAACATACCATTATCTGGCTTCTCTGCCCCCATAGATCAAAACTCCCTTAATCCTGCCTCACAGGCTGTGAATAATCCTAGTGCCCTTACCGCTTGATTATATACTTCATCTACAGTTATTGCTCTCAGGCATATATTATCTTTACATGCAGAGCTTCTGTAATTATAGGCAGATAAACAGGGGCTGCAAGCAAAGTCTTTATAGAGAATAATACTTTTATCGCTTAATGGCTTATAGAGCAAAGGAGCCTCAGGGCCAAACAATGCAATAATATTAATCTCGGTCAAAGAAGCCAAATGCACCGCTCCGCTGTCATGGCTTATGAAAAGATGAGAAATTGTAAATAAATCTATCAATTCCTTGATGGTTGTTTGTCCAACAAGATGCGCACATCGAGGATGCCGCATCTCACGTTCAAGCATCCTAGCGTCAGAGGGCTGCAGCTTCATGCCAATAACAATAAAGAAAATTTCCGTGTTAATCAATAATCGCCTCATGAGCTCGATATAATTCTGAAGCGGCCAGGCACGGATAGGGATGACATCACAAACACCAGGATGTAAAATTATTATTTTAGAATTTTTGGTTATATGATTATTGTATGCTTCTAATTTTTGCCAGAGGGTCCTTGGGGCATAGAGGCCCAATTTTCTCTTAGGCAAATAAGACGCTTCACTCAACGCAGCCGAGGAGGAAGAATATTCTTTAAAAAACATTGTAAGCGGCTCAACAAGCGCTAGGAAATTATCGCGCATGTGCCGATGGCAACTGTAATTTACCTTATGAGTATGCAACTCCCCCCGGTACGGATTCTTTATCGAGAATCCATAAAAACCAACCTTGATTTTTGCTCCCGAGAAATAACTGAGCAGGCTTGTGACTCTCGAGAAAAGCTCCATGTCAATAATGACATCTATTTTTTCTTTACGCACTTTCCGCAGATTTCTTATGATATCGATAACTAAATAAAAAAAATTATCGTCTCTCATAGTAACAATATTTTCATCCGGGAATATCCCTAAAAGAGGCGCGATATCTTTATTCTTTTTAAAAATCCATAAATACAATAGGCATGAGGGCCGCAGTGCTTGCGCTTTTCTCATAGCCGGATATCCAAGAATAGCGCTTCCCATCTCTGAAAGCTCCAAAAACATTATTTTTCGCGGATGATATTCTGTATAATGTTTAGAAACAAAAAAGCGCTTTATTGCATTGATACTAGACAGAATAAAACAGATGGGTATCCCAACCCAGCAATCAATCATTTTTAGTGTCGAGACTCTCATCTTAAGTTTCGTTTGTACATACTTGCCTTAATAAGAAAAAGAGTGAGAAGAGAGAAAGGATCGCGCCAACTTTAAAGCCAAGAGGAGAATAATAAAAAGTAACTATATGCCTTCCCTTTCCAACAGCAACTGCCCGGAAAGAATAATTGGCACGATACAACGGCGATGCTTTACCATCAACACACACTCTCCATCCCGGATAAAACATGTCCGAGATAAACAGCATGCTCCTTTCGTTTGACCGTGTTTCTATGACTACTGTATCCGGCTTATATGCTCGCATGTCTGCTTTTGAGTATGCATACGGCCCCGCAATATCAGCACCCTCGCTATGCCACACAGGCTCCTCCTCCAAATAAACATAGCGTAGAGGATTAAAATCACGCCGCACAACACTTTTTAAAATATCTGTCTCATTTTTGACAACACGCCAATCATGGACTAAAAATACTCTCGGCAAACAGGCAAGATTCTTATAGAGCTTCGCTGTCCCATCATATACTAACTCAAGATTCTCTGCAGTAACATATTCTGAAGTAAAAATATATTTAACATTAAGCATATTCAATAACGGCAGAGATAACACCTTACCATCGCTAAAATTAGCTACTTCAAAAGTTACGCCTTTACCTCCCGGGCCTGAAACTATGGCCTTTTCAATACCTGATACTACATCAGCATATCTCTTTAATATAAAACTATAAAAACCTGCTATATCAGCAATACCATACGACATGAGTATGTTAGGACTTACTATATAGTTGGCTAACTTAAATCGCGCAACCCTTTCTCCTTGATAATCATTTTTTATTATATCACGCATGAGCTCTTCTTCTTTAAAATAGCTTCGATCATTATATCTGGGGACCTGCTTCTGATACCTTTGATTTAATACAGCACTTTCCGCAATCAAAACTACAAATAAAATAAAACGAAAGTTCATACGTTTACTTTTACTTGATTGCATTATACTCCACCCCAATCCTGCTAAAATAGACAACAAAACTCCCAGCACTCTGATAAGCTCCTCCCCTGCTTGGACATATTTGCCTAAAGGAAAAAAGTGATAATACAGCAGATGAACGGGAGCGCCAAAGGCTGATAAAGCAAGAAAAATAGCCCCCGCCATGAAAACAGGAGCGAACTTTCGATCCTTTACAACTGCAACTAAAGAAAAGATAAAAGCCAAGACGCCGCAATTCAAGACAAACGCAGTATCAACAAACTTTTTCTTGAAACAAATTAAATAGGGAAAAACTAAATCTATCAGCCTGCTAACAGGAAGCGCATCTGAAATAGATGTGGCATAGCTGCGATAACGAATACTCAAGGCATTCAACTCAATGACAGGTAATACCTGTACACTCCCCATTACAATGCCTAACAAAATATTTTTAAGCACGTTTTTAGTTACTATCCATGTATCATCGCTTTTCAATCCTTTTATAGCGTTATAGAGATACATTATATAAAAAATGAGTATGTAAGAAAATAACTGTAGTTCTCCGGCTAAGAGTGACATGCTGCATGATAGTGTTATAAAGAATAAGCTTATTCTTTTTCTATTTTGAATATACCGCTCTGTAAAAAATAAAAGAAAGGGCAACCACGCTATAGTTGAAATCGAATCCAAATCCCCATCAACAATCATTTCCATCGCAGGGCCGCAGAAAATAAAAACTATTGCACCAATAAAAGCGGCTTGCAGCCTTGAGGTGATCGTTTTTAGGTATAGCACTATCCCTAAACTTGCCAAAAATATATGCAAGAAACAAAATACACGGCTTGCCGTATCGGCAGATAAAAAACTGAGACAAAATATCCTGGGTGGATAGAAAAACCCTCTTGAAGGTTCAGCCATATGGGGAACGCCGCATAAAATAAGAGGATTCCACAAACATGAATTTTTGGCGATAAAATTATTTTTCGCAAACTCCAAGAAAGGCAACGTTTGTACTTGATAGTCAGAATCATACTGCGCAAAGCCGGCACTGCTGAAAAAACTATTGCAATACGCAAGAAGTATTATTACCGAAAGTAACACTGCAATTATTACAAATTTTACCTTCATAGCATACCGTGGCGCACCTCGTACAGCAAAAGAGGCATCGCTCTTATTTACTATCCTTTTGAATTTACAAAATCTCACGCTGCTCCATATTTCTATACTACCGCTAGCTAACAAACAGGTTAAAATAAGGCAGGATATAGCTCAAGGGCTAATTTTCCTTTATAATCTCAGCCATAAGCTAACCTTACAGCTTCTTGTGAAAGAGATTCTTTCCTTTTTGGTTTGACATGTATTCCTTTATCACTGCAAAGATAACAGGCACGATATAAAAAAACCCTATTAATCTAACCATGCCCACTATCCGCCTGAAAGTACAATGAATCTTCAAAAGGCCAACTTTTTGAAGGTAAACGAGATCTTTCTGACTAAGGTCGTTGACTGAAACAGGACTATAACCATACCTTCGGTAGGAAGCCATATTTTCTTCCAGCAATCGAATACCATGCTTGCCGGTGAGAGCCCACTCATACATTTCCGTACCAAGATGAGGATTGGCGATGGAAAAATTCGCGTACCTTATGTGAGGAGTATTCCTTACAAAAGCAATCGTTCGCTCCACAGACTTCCTCGTTTCTCCAGGGAGCCCAAGCATGACAGTACACGCCAACTCGATCCCAAGTTTATCCGATAATCGAAATGCTTCCACCATTTCCTCGGGAGACACTTCTTTTTTAATTATCCTAAGAATCTCCGGATCTGCGCTCTCAAGCCCGACACTCAACCTTATCAACCCGGCGCTCTTGAGCAAAACCAATATTTCCTTATCAATTAAATTAGCCCTTGTCATGCCCTCAAATGTAATGTTAAGCTTCCTTCTCTTAATTTCATTACAAATTCCTTCAACCAGGCCTCTTTTGAGAGTAAGATTAGAATCAAGAAAATAATAATGGCTAATTTCCAAGTCCTTGTTCCATTTTTCTATTTCATCGACGACATTTTTAGCAGACCTAAATCTTACTGTTGGATTTGTTTGAGGTTCACTGCAAAAAACACATTTGAATGGGCAACCCCTCGATGCCATTATCGGAAGAAAACTCCTCCTCTTAAACATTGCAAAAGTCATGACGTATTTTTCTTTTCTCACCAAATCTAAAGCGGGGAAATCTATCGCGTCAAGATCTTCGATAGGCCTGACAGGCTCATTCTCAATGATGTTTTCGCCATCCCGATAAATCAGACCGTTAATACCGGAAAAATCGCTTCCCTCATGCTCAAGCACAGAAAGAAAAGATTCCAGGCTACTATCGCTTTCCCCAAAAAAAAGGAAATCAAAACAATCTAAAAACGCATCCTTTCTGAATATATTTGCGTGCGCTCCTCCAACCATTATCGGCTTCTTGAAACCACTAGCTTTTAAGGCCTTGGCAAAGGAAATAGCTTTATGAAAAATCATAGAGGGAGCTGTTATCCCAACCAGATCAACATCTCCATTGATAATTTCTTCGACAAGCGAAAACATTGTATATTTTTCAACCTCCGCATCAATAATCCTAACTCGATGATTTCTCCTTCTCGCAACTGACGACAAATACAGAATACCCAGAGGAGGCTGACTTTTTCTTCTCCTGGCAATAGATGAAAACACACCTAACTCATCAGTCCAGATTGGGCTAATGAAAACTATATTCATTTTTCTAACTCTTTTATAAACTATCCCCAGCGCTTTACAGTACTTTCTATCAACAAAAAGCCGGTTCCAGCCTGAAAACACTTTGGCTCATGGGGCACTGCAATTTTTAAGAAAAGCAATACCTCATAGTGTAGAAAATATCGCTGCTTTCCCTAGGGCTACTATACCTTTTCTTAACCAAAAGCAGCGTTCATCACCAGGCAGCGCTGATAACCTGCATATCTCCTCTTTGAATAAAGCGCATTAAGGTTATACTATTAAGCACACTCGCTGCAATAATAACGCAGATAATCCCAATACTTCTTTGCTTTCCCCTTAGTGAAATATACAAAAAAAGGGAGGCTACCAAGGCAGGAGTAAGCAAAACCAAGTGTTTTGTGCTTCTCCAGTCAACTACAGAAAAGGCTATCGCTCCACATGCGAAACACAAAGGATAGAGTTTACAGAAAACCTGGTTTTCTACTTTAAAAAGGGAGAACATAGCAAAAAATGCAGGAAACACCAAGAGTAGGCCTGCCTGCTTTATAAACATGACCCACAACATACCTATACCAGGATATCCAGTATATCCTAAATCTGCGACATGGAATATTCTATTAATAAAATGGTATCGGAAGTGATCCTGCAGAAAAACATGGCTATTGGTAAAAAGCCCATACATCCAATATACCCCGATACCACCGATAAATCCAGCTACTGCAGATAAAGATAGACGATAGTTACCTAGACGCCTCTTGTTCACGATGAATTCAAAAATGCATAGTGAAATTAAAATAACAATTATTTTATGCTCTACCAAACCAGCAAAGAAAGCAGCAGCAAATAATGCTTTCTGCTCATGTATGCTGTAAAAATACATTATAAGTAACATAGCGAAGATGCTTATAGAGGTAGTAGAGCCTCCTAAAGACCTTATAAGCAGCTCTGGGATAGTGCCAAAGGCGACGACACCTAAACCGGCAAGAATTCTCGATTGGCTGATAAAAGATAAAAGATAATATAACGACAAAAGGCTCATGAGAGTAAAAACAATATTGGGCAACCGTGAAGGATAAAGATAAGGAGTATTATAAAATAACCGGTACACCTTTCTTGCCATCTTCCAATACTCGCCTTTTCTAATAACATCAATTGGTAAACTATTCACTCCTGCGCTGTCTTCATTTAAAATTGGCATATAATCCTCTTTGACATTATTATCTTTTATAAAACCGAACCGACTACTTTTTTCTATAGGCAGCAATCTGGGGTTTGGCTTTAATTGAGGAATGTACGCATCAAAAACAAGCTTATCATCTGTAACTTCATTTATCCTCACCCTTCTCGCGCCAAAATTCTGTATACTCAAATCGATATATTCACCCTTGTAAAATTTCTTTTGCGATAATTCCTCGAATTCATTTGCATAATCATAATAATATCTAACCTTTTCAAGATTCCCCGTGAGAGAAAAAACCCCCGCAGTGTAAAAATGCATTAATAAAGGATGCGCAAACTCATAACTAATATATCTATCGGTGAACGTTTTCGGGATAAAATAGACGCTCAATCCGTACGCTGTCGATTGCGTGGTGAGGGTGTTGTCTTGTAACGGAGGAATGATATCTACCGCTAACCAAAAAAAAAGCACATATGCGAAAAATAAAACTGCAATAACGCTCATTACTCCGGCTATTCTTTTCCCCTTCCATAGGTTCGTCTTCATGGTATCAGCATGCGTCTTTTTTTTAAAGAAAAAAGAAGCTATAAGAATAAGATTTATCATAAGCACTAAATACCATATATAACTTCTTATATCCATTCTTAGATTACCTGCAATATGAATAATGCCTCCGCCTATCAATAATAACGTTGAAATAATGATACACGTAAATAGCTGCGAGAGAGCGTCTCTTTTTCCTTTGCCGCGGGATATCCCTGCCAGTATTAAAAAACCCGGAAAGAAGAAAATTAATATACTTACAAAGAAACCGTGAAACAACACAGAAGAGTGCACATTCTCTATAAAAAAAGCACAGGTTATCAATATATTTGCGAATAAAATAATACGCATATCGCTAAAAATAGTATTCCTTATTTCCCTCTCATAGGGCAGAACCTTCTTAAAACTCCTCATTCATTTTCCCCGGATATTTTAACGATTGGCAATTTTATCACTACCTCTCTTATTAAATCTTCATCAAACCCCATTCTCTTTGCTATACCAAGATACCTCTTAGCCATTAAAAAATCATTTTTAACAAAATAAAATAGCGCCATTACATAGTATCCTTCTTTATCCAAAGTAATCATTCTCATTTTTTTAATCTTATCGGCATCCGGAAGCCTTGAGATTTCTCCTATCGCATCCATATCGATATCCCACAGTGTCGCTATTTCGGGAGTCCGAGCTAACATTTCTTCCAGTATTTCTACCGCGTGATGTGAATCTCTTTTAAGCAAAAAGAGCTGGAATAAGTTAATATACGCGGTGAGAGAATTGTTTTTTTTCTGTAACACCATTGCATATGCTCTAAGAGCCTCGTCAATCTGCAAACCGTCATAAAACCGGCAATATTTCTTTCCTGTTTCAAAAATGCGCCCAAGGAGCAGCAAAGACCAGTAATCAGTACTATTGTCAAGTAACGTAACAGGGGTTTGCATATCTTTGTCTCTGACTAAATTTAAAGCATCTATAAAATGTTTGCTATATGCCCCTAGGAAATTCTCTTCGGACGCAAGGAACCACTCAACACTCGCTACTCGCAGCCCAGCCTCTAAATATACTTCCGCCAATTCTTCAGGATGAAAAGTAAAACGCTTTAAAGCGGGGACAAACCCTGGGATATCACTCTTAAGTTGAGCCATATATATGCTTATGCCTAACTTTTCTAAGAGGGATTTTTCCTCTTTTCGCATATGCTCAAGCCTCATCATCAAGTCTGTGATATCATTCTTACGCATTGCTATCTCCCTGTTAGAAAAAACATTATTTTCCAGGCTTTGCAATCCGGATATCAAGCGCAAACATTCCTTGGAAGTAATAACCTCTATCGCTGTCTGTACCTCATGGGGGCGAGAAATTGTTTCTTTCAATAATCTCATATTTACAACGATATCCTTGCGGATATTTTTTATGATGTCAAAATAAAATTTCAAAGGGATTCTTTGGCTACGATAATATTCTGGCGCACGGCGGTTGATATTCTCTCGATAAAATTTTATATACTCATCTTTCAGGTTATTTTTCCTATTCAAGAAAAGGGCTTGCTGTTCATAATCGCAGGCAAACAATGTCTTAAGCATACCGCGGTACCACCTATCTGGCGCCCTCTGAATAAAATTTACAAAGGCGACTGCCTCGTAATAGCTCTGTTCGTTAATTCGCTTATTTTCTATGAATGGCATGAAGATATCTTCAAAAATTGCCTTGATGGTATTTGACTTTTGCTCGAGAGTTTCACCTATGTCCAATAATACAATATTACCATCAGCCATAAAAACATCTATTTCGTCACCGCCAGTCAACCATTTAAATATGTGCGCACGTATCATCGCTAAAGCCTGCGCAGAATCCAGACTTTGAGGAATTGCTTCTATATTTTCTATTACCTTTTGTATTGAGCCATAGGCTAAAGTATCATTAATTGGCAGAACCATCTCGTAACAAACCGAAGTGCGTATCCCCGAAATTTGTGCTAACCTAGAAAATAAGACATCTTTTTCCGCTCCTAAAGGGTCACTATAAGTCTTAAACAGCCATACCTTATTATTACTATCCCTCAAAAGATATTTTTCGCTACTGCCTCTATAGGGCTGTGTTTTACATAATTCAAAGTGTGACTTTTTTAGCAATGCCTTCGCGACCTTGTTATCAACATTGCTTAAGTGGACAATATACACAAATAGAATCTTATCAATACTGAAAAACCACAAAAACAATAAAAACGCGCTTAAAACAAATAGTGTAACTTTTCCTCTTCGTTTCATCATTTTTTGTAGCTATGAGGCGATAGCCTACCCTTGATATACCGATACTTCTTTTATCTTAGATACAATATATTCCATATGCTTTAGGCTAAAGGAAGGGCCGTTTGGTATCTCAATATTATTTTTTTTAAAATCTTCGCTATTCCTGAAATTGCCATCTTGCCTTAGAAAGGGATATAAATCTGAAGGTGTACACATTGAATCAACCTTTATGTCAATACCCCCCTTAAGGAGAATCCTCCTATAATGCTCTCGATTTTTTACTACTAAACGATAATAAAGATACGCTGCCCGGCCTTCTTTTTCCTCACTGGCAATGTTTACACCCGGAAGGTTTTTTAAGCATGCATTTAAAACCTCTGAATTTCTTCTAACACTCTGAAGTGTCGCAGCTATATTTTTCAACTGCAATATACCGGCCTTTGCCTGAAACGCAGATATCCCGTATTTATTTTTTAAATAAGGTTCAAGCGAATACGAATCCTTTTCCTGGATAGCTCTGTCACCAAAACCCGGGTTGAGCCTCATAAAAGGATATACTGTCCAAGGGAATATATACTTGTGCGAGAAAAGATAGAAAAATAATGTGGCCAAACATTTTTCAAGAGAAAACTCGCGTACAGGCTGTATCACGTGGAGTAACTGAGCATAATAACGCTCATCTTTTAGAGTTATCATCCCACCACCAAAGCAGGGCATCATTTTCCCATAGCCAAAGCTGTAAATTCCAAAATCCCCAAATGAACCTGCCATCCTGCCTTTATACGTAGCGCCTAGGGCATGGGCACAATCCTCAATAACACACACCTTGTGTTTTTCAGCAAGTTTCATGACTCTTTCCATAGCTACCGGGTATCCACACATATGGGATACAAGTATAATTTTCGTCTTTGGCCCTAGAGCGTTCTCAATTTTCTCCACATCAATATTAGGGGTCCCCTTTTTTATATCCACAAAAACAGGATTACACTTTAACAATTTCACTAATAGAGGAACAGGAGAAAAATTATACGCACTCATGATAACCTCATCACCCTCATGTAAATGCAATAATTTTAATACCGCGTACAATCCGATTCTCGCTGATGAAACACCTACCGCGTACTTCACGCCTGCATACTCAGCGAATCTTCTCTGAAATTCCTGGATGTAGTTGCCACAGATTTCTTTCTTTAATCCTCTGTCAAAGAAGGTCCTTACTATAGTCGCCATTGATAATTTTACATTATTACGCGCAATAAAATACATGAGTGCCCTCCCTTGCTGTCATTGCACCATTCCTCAGGTTTAATAGTCACTGTATGTTTTTAAAAAACTATCTATGCAACTTACACATCTACTCTGTAACAAGTCCAAATTCACTTTTGCATACATAAAATCTGGTTTCAAGGCTACGGCTTTGATAAATTCACTCTCAGCTACAGACATTTCACCTTTAGCCGCATAGAAAATTCCAAGCAAATTATGAATCCTTGCTTCATTAGGGCAAATCCCCAAAGCATCACGGGCCTCCTCTATAGCTTTATCTATCCGCCTCTGGGCGAAATACCACTTCATTAAATCCATGTCATAATCAACTCTATTTGCAAAACGGTTAGGCGGCATCACGTATTTTGCGTTGAAAGAAAGCATACACGCAGACAAAAGGGAAAAAGAAACAAAGATGTAAAAAACCGGCTTTATCAAAGCATTTTTTTCCATGCCTCTAACGATAACGCTACTGCTTAAATATATCGCAGGGATCAGGCTGACTTCAGCCCATTTGAACTCTGCATTCTTAAATATGCTTGTTGCAAGCAGAAATAGCAAAAATGTTATGCCCATAATTTTTAACGCGCTCGTCTTCAGCCCTCTTCTAGCCACTATTCCCATAGAGCATAAAAAAAGAAGTAACCCTTCATACCATGTCATTGCCGGATATTCCCAGCTCACCAATGAATAATAATCAATGTTTCTTATGTACCGAAGCAGACCGGTCACAAAAAAACCCACTCCCGAAACACCTATCCCTAGATTCGAAAAAATCCTGCCGCATAGTAACCTCTGTGCCGGCCCATGCTTTAATATCCAGATAATATCTATAAGGATAACGCAAAAAAAAGACAGCCATAACAAACGCGTATTTCTGTTTTGGATCAATTTTTTCCAGCCATATACATTATCGCAGAGAAAATAGATTATAAAGCAGCCCAACAGAACAACCACTGATTCCTTAGCTAAATATGCTAACCCCAGAATAGCTCCGGAGGAAATAAAATAAACTGATTTTTGTAAGGTCATAGCTTTCCAAAACAGAAAAATGCTTAAAACAGACAAAAATAATAACAACGCATCATCAACACCGTTGCCCGAAACTCCGATATGAAACCTGTTTAATCCAAGTAATACCATTGCGACTATTGCATGTTTTTCTCCTAAAGACAGCCGGCAAAAAATATACAGTATAATAAAAGTACCTAAGGCAGATGCTAATGAGAAAATTCTAGTTCCCAATTTTGACCCGGGGAAAATAACCGCCCCCAGTTTCAAAAGGTAGACGCTTAATAATGGATGGTTTATCAAATCATGTTCAACCGGTAAATTCATTTGATGGCTATTAAATGAAATAGTATCTGCCACCGCCTTAAACTCCTTTTCATCCCCTGTCAGGGGGGCATTCATGGCATATGACAATCGTAGCACTAACGCAAGAAAGATAATGATTATGGCACAACAACTAGGTTTAGACATTCAATGTATTCGCTTTATTGATACCATTGCCATAGATATTGGCAGCGCTCCTTGGCCTTCTCGACTTTTATGCCTTGCCATTGCTCTAATTCCGTGAAATCCCTGGCTAAGAGATATACCCCCTCATAAGAAGAAAAGACCTTTAAGCCATAGGATGATACATCAAGAGTGCCAAGATTATCCGTGAAATAGTACATGAACTGAGGCGATATTTCATCTGAAATAAAAGAGTACAATTCCCAGCTTCCGCTAAATAGATGAGAAAGCCGGTTCCGCCGTAACATCTGTTTGATCTTATCCTCGGCAAATTCATCAATATAGTTTATATCATCCGGATAGATAAATTGAACCTTTGACCAAAAATCATGATATAAGGTATGCGGCCGATAAGATACAGGCCACATCATAACACAACAAACAATAAACCCTAAGAGATACAGATATGTCTTTAGTTTGGGAGCTCCCGAGAAGTTAAAGGCTATTAAAAAACTAGTCACTGGAATCAAGGCTATAGGGGTAAAATTATGGACTGTCTTGTTTGGTATAATGAATAACACTAGAAAATATCCCAAGCCTACAAGGTTAAGGAAACGGATTGTCCTATCTTTATGAAATAATAAAAAAATCATTATGCCAGGAAGCCCTCCGGCTAATAGTATATACTTGCCCACGAAAACTATTGGTTTTATGTTACTGCTATGCACATTAAGATGGCTTAGCAATTCCACGCTAATACTCTTTGGCCATGCAGACAAATAACCAAAAGTCCATGCATGTAATAAAAATAAAATTATACTGCACGATCCAATAAGCCCCATTCTTAGAAGAAAGCTGAATATGGCGCGCCTTCTTTCCTTGAAGCACAGCCAATAGCTTATGACAATCAATAGAAATATACCTATAGCATAGTGGACACACTGAAAAAGCAAGACAGACGCAATAAGCGAGAAAGCATACTCTTCCTTAAGCAGACTATAGATTAAACATAAAACCAAGAGTAAAAAAAGCATATCCGCTATCACCGCTGTTACATCTACATGATAGGGTTCCCAATAAGGCTCAAAAAACATAAAAATAGTAAATAATACTAGGTGGGATAATAAAAAAAAGTATGCCTGGACACTGTCCTTGTTTTTACCATCATGCACAATAGCTAACGCAGTAATAGAAATTAAAAAAACATAAAAATAATATGCTATTCTTAAGCTAATAATTGATTTGCCGAATAGCGAAAAGAAACTCATGCCAGCTAACGGATACAAAAATGCCAATTCTGGCACATAGGTATAGGGCGTGGCATTGAATAGAGAAAGAGAATGCCAAAACACCTCATGCCCGTCGTTGTCAAAATCCTCAACAAATATCTTATTATAGAAAAGTAACGAGGTTAGGAAGATAATAAAAATAAACATCGCGCATGCCACTATATGCTTTTTATTGATTTTTAGAGAGCACCCAGTACTAGAATAATATCCCTCCCTCAATCCCTTAGTTACTGCCAATAAAGTAACCATAGCTATCGATAAAATAAATCCATGCCTGTTTACCTCAGGAAAACTAATACTGCGTAAGATAAGGATAACCCCTTCAACCAATACGACACTAAGCAAGAACGAATAGATAAGCATCCTTAACGTTATGGCGCTTTTTTTATCCTGAATAACGATAAACGCCATCCCGGGAGAAACAAACAATCCCCACACCCCCAGCAAGGCAGTAAAAAGCTGTAAACTGAATTTCAAGAGTGGATGGATGTGTAAACTATGAAAGGCGCCGCTTATATCAAAAGCGCTCCCAGAAAAGCCAAAAACTGCCAGAGAGATTATAAGGTACAAAAGTAACGGCGAGGCTATAATAAAAAGCATTACACCAGAACCTCTTTTATCACGAAAATGTGGCATAGTGATTTTGTTTTCCGCTCACCGGAGCGCGATTGAGATAAAGAACATTTCTATAGCGGCGCCACGGCAAAGTTTTTCCCGGCGATAAAGGATACGTTTTCCTGTAAAGGAAAGATTATCATAATTCTCTTTGTTGTTTCCTTAACAAAATAAAGCCCAGAGTCTCCTGCACTACGGTATATCTCTGACGCAGTATAGGCATTTTTTGAGCAACAACCGAATGGCCTATTTCTATTCCGCCAAACCCTGAATAATCATTATTTTTATTCAAAAAAATATAGTCAACGTCAAAATCATGCCCCTCAGAGTCGTTGCTCTCTCTTTTTGTGCCAAAATAAAAAATTTTATCCCTTGAAGATAATGCTGCGAGATAAGTCTTAGATGTAGAAACCGATGCCTCTGTTGGTATCATTGTGATAAGATCCCATGCCTTCTTGTCGTGCTCATCTTGTCGGTAAAAGACGGGGTCATACATATTTTTTGCTGCAACAAAACGATGGTCGGCTATATCTAAATCCTCACGGTACAATCCTCCATAGGGTAAACGGATATTCCTCCCGAAATTGGAAGATACCTGAAATAGAGAAAACAAGATAACCAACAACCAAAGCATTTTGTTTTTAGCTGAATGGCTGCGGAGAATCCCATTCTTCTGTAATAATGCAGCGATGTTATAAATCCCGGATAAACTGGCCAAAAAGAATACCGGCACCCCTAAGGCAAAATGGTGTACTGACTCGAGACTGACAAAATACTTTTGGGCAGACAGCTGAATTGCGAGCAACGTTGGCAAGCTTAACACAAAAATGAGAGGCGAAAACAAAAAAAACACGCAATATACCGGGTGAATAAAAAAATTTACTATCGTTCTGAAAGAATCAATACGAATAATACGCTGAATAAAATGAGTAAAATTATTTAATACCAGCTGACTCAAGGTATACTTGTTTTGATTTTCACCAAAAAAATTCCATATATATGGATGATTGTGCGGGCTGTAATTCAAAAAAGGGGATAGAAAATGCCAAAAAACCAAAAAATACCCTCCCCCAAGCAATCCAGGGATAACTTTCCATCTTAAATCAGTTCTTTTCAGGAAAGCATAGAGGCTAAAGGCGGCAATTGTGAAAGCGGCATCCTCACGGCATGCCATCGTTAATAAAGCAAAGATAACAAATCCTGCTAAATTTCTTTTGTAAAAGAAATAAAAGGCGCATAGGAAAAATGTTACTGAAAATGCTACCATAGGATTCTGATCCGCAAAACTGAGTTGATGGAGATGATTAGAAAAAAGATACGCTACAGCAGATACGAAAGCAATGCGCCTTGAATTAAATAATTTCTTCCCAATATGGTACAGAGGGATGCTTCCCAATGCCAATGCGAAATGTTCAAATACAAAAAGGGTAGGGATGTGCGGATAGAGCCTATACGCTGCGGAAAGGAAAAAATAAAAAAACCCCGCGTGAAAATCTAAAAGGTGCTCTCCTATACTCTGGTAAAAGAAATTACCTTTCGCGCTATGCCAAAGAATATTATTACTTATGGCCAGATCATCTCCCGCGAGGGAAAAAAACGCTTTATACTTTAAAACCGATAAATAGGAAAAAAAACCTGTATAGGCAGCAATAAAAAAAACAAGCATAAACACCGAATAATGAAAGCTACCATTAACAGATTTTACCCTTGCCATATTAGTTTTTATAGTTCACTCTGTCTTTCAGCATTGAGCTGCCTTTCTCAGCAATTCCAAATCAGCTTTAAAATTGGCAGCGTAATTCAATACCAATGACCCCCAAAAACCACACCCTTCACAAAAAGGCAAACGCGGCATCATTGTAACTGCTTGACGAAAGGATGTCTGCGCGCAGTTAGGCAGTTGCACATCATAAAAAAGACGATCACAGGGCGAAATCTCGCCGGATGGACTTATCATGCAAAAAATCTTGCCTGCCCAACATTTCAGCTTTGCATACTTTGGCCAATAATATATATGCCTCAAAGTTTGAGGGCTATTGCTTATCAGGCGCCTTTCTTCTTTACAACATTTTAAAAGCATATGTATCGCTTTCTGAAACTGCTCAGGAGCAGGGAAAAGCTGTTCCTCCGTTTTAAAGATAAAACTGCAATGCTTCAAATACCTGATATCTTTTAACGGCTGAAAAACAATCTTCGCTTCACAATCTCTGGCTAACTGCAGTAAAAAGCCAACATACTGGATATTATACCCTGACAGGGTAACGCAAAACCTAAATGGTATCCTTTGTTTCTTCGCAGCCAAAGCAGCATCAATAACAGAATCATACGCCCCTTCCCTGCCTCGTACTACATCATGTATTTCTTTTGGGCCATCAAGGCTTAGTTTTATTAAATCCAGAGATTTCAATCTTTCCGCCTTATCGGCAAATGAATACCCTGTAGAATTAATCTCTGCGGATATTCCTTTTGCCTTGGTATAATGCACGATCTCGCAGATATCTTCCCTCAGCAAAGGTTCCCCTCCGGAAAAAGAAATTTTTTTTACTCCCTCCTGCGCCATTTCATCTATAATTCTCAGGATTGTGGCGGTATTTAACTCTTTTATCTTTAGCTTCCATATATCGCAATATCTGCATTGCATGGGGCAACGCGCCGTAATATCCCATCTTACAACAAAGGGAAATCCATTATTAAAGAATTTGATCTTCAATAACCTGATTAAATAGCTCATAGTGTCCTGAAATCTCATAGCGCAGTATTCCTAACCAGAAAATAAACTATTCCATAAAACTTCCGGTTGCAACGAAATTAGAGAATTTATCTCGATATCCGGAGCGCACCAGCACTCATTACAATAAATCTCCGCGAGCCTCTGGAACGCGAGTTTAAAATCTGAGTGCTTGCAATTCTGTAAATTACCACTATCTTCCTTATGACGATATACGCCGCAATGGGAAAGAGCACCATTAACCTCTATGCGGCAGCCAAAGCGCCCTCCGTAACAATGCATTTTTCTTACCGCATAGGGCCAGCGATAAAGATACGCTAACCCTGAAAATGAATTAGCTATATGCTTATTCATTTTCTTGGTATTGATGAGTATGGCTATTGCCCGTCTGTAGTCATTCTGCAAAGGCGTAACGGGATTCACTTTATCGCCTCCCAGTAAAAAAGGAGTTGCTGGTTGAAAAGTGACTTTTGCCTCAAATTTCCTAGCGATATCCAATATAAAACCAAGGCAGGTAAGATTATGCGCTGAGAGAACTGTGTTAAAACTGACCTTGATCATATTTCTTTTAGCGTCAGTAGCCGCAGCTATAGCTTCCCGGTAAGAACCCTTTCCTCGTAATTCATCCTGTATTTCCTCTGGGCCATCAAGGCTGAGCTTTATTTCGTTCAATTTCCTGAGCCTGTGTATCTTTTGGGCAAACAACGCCCCGTTTGAATTGATTTTTACATACATTTTATGGTGCGAAACACAATCGATTATTTCCCCTATATCATCTCTTAACAATGGTTCGCCGCCTGAAAATGAAATAAACTTGGTTCCTAACCGCGATAATTGTCTAACGACAGCTATAATAGTGCCGGTATCCAATTCGGCCTCCCGTCTATCCCAAATACTGCAATATTTACATTGCTTATTGCACCGTGCCGTTAACATCCATCCGATGAAAAAAGGGATTTTCTTCTTAAATAAAAGAAAATTTAACAATGGGATCGCGAACCCAATCTTCTTCCTTAATGTCATCACCATAATTTCTACATCAATTCTTTATAGACTACCATCCAATCTGAGAGCGATAGTAGCGCAGATGGCTTCAACGCAAGGAGGTAATTAAATTCTAATGTCCCCTTGCACCAGCAGCCATCACACTTAAAATCAGCGCGGGAAAGAATACGAAGTATATTCTTAAAATCATATTCCTTAAAAACGAAAGGTTCTATTTTGCCTTCCAAAGCAGCACAAGGATACACCATGCCATTCGGCGCTATATGGCAAAACGCCCTGCCGGCAAAACAAGGGCACTGATGCGGATATGGCCAATCCCTCATATACCGTAAGGCATACATTGAATTAATTATAGGCTTGCCTCGTTTCTTTTCACACATAAGCATTTCTATAGCCCTTCTGAATTCTCCCCTATCGGGGAATAATTCCTTTATTTCTTCATTCGCGAAATGAAGAGAACTTACAGGGCCAAACATAACCCCCGTTTCGCACTTAACGGCAAATTCCAGGATAGATCCTATGTGATGTAAATTATATTTTGTCAACACCGTCTTGAATACCGTTTTTACCCCAGCTCCGCGAGCATAGTTAAACGCGGTGAGCACTCTTTCATACAGACCCTTGCCTCTTAAGAAATTTGCCTCATCATTAATTCCATCGATGCTTAATTCCAGCAAATCAATATTGCTTATTTTGCTTATTTTTTCTGCAACAAAATATCCATTCGAAATCAAACTGATAGAAATACCTTTCGCCTTACAGAAATTAATTAAATCTCCAATATCCTTTCTCAATAAAGGTTCTCCTCCTAAAAAAGATATTCTCATGCACCCAGCATGAGCAAGCTGTTCGATAATTATCTTCGCCTCCTGCGTTGACAGCTCATCAGAATTTGTTTTCCACCTTCCGCAATATCTACATTGCAAATTACAGGTATTGGTAATCGCCCATGTCACCGCTATAGGAATTTTCTTTTTAAGAAATTTTACTTCTAAGGTTTCTTTGGCGATCTTCAACTTATTCCGCAATTTCACGCACAGCCTCCTTAGCAGGATTCACCCCTGCTATTGTCTGCCAGCATTCATTGCATAGCTGCTTTTTCATTCTATTTTTTATTGCTCGCTAAATACCTAATGCTATTAATAATTGGCTCTAACTGCAGGGCAAAGAGCAAGTTTAATTCTACCCGATTAGCGCACCAACATTCTTCGCAGGAAATATTCTGAAGAGCAAGGTATTTTCTCTTCAAATCCATCGGGCTCAGAGACGCGCCTGCGGCTGTTTGAAGCGCATAACGGTTGCATGGGGCAAAATCGCCGTTACTCTTGATACGGCCCGTGATATGCCCTGACGCGCAACGGATATATCGAGGATGAGGCCAATGGCTAAGATGCGCTAAATTCATGTATGAATTCGCTATCACCATTTTCCTTAGTCTTCTCTTGCGGCATATCAATTGTCTAAAAACCATTTCGTTCTCTGCGCGCGAGAGGCATATCTCATTAACCTCGTTAGAATAAAGCTTATTTTGTACCGATGGCTGGAAGACTAAAACCGCATTATATTCCATAGCTATGTTTATTAGGAAATCAATTTGATTTACATTAATACCTGTTAATGTGACAAAAAATTTTAACGGGATGTTTGTTCTTTGTATAATCCTGGCAGCCTCTATTACCGCTTTAAAGACCCCCGCTCCTCGTATAGAATCATGGATTTCCTCTGCTCCATCTAAACTAAGACAGACGCAATTAACATTCTTAATTTCAGAAATCTTTTGTTTCACCAGAATTCCATTTGAATTGAGAGAAGTAAAAACATTCTTTTGCCTGCAATAATCTATAATTAAACCTATATCAGGCCGTAACAAAGGCTCGCCGCCGGTAAAACTGATAAACCGTGTACCTAACAGTTTTAATCCATCTACCATTAACAAAATGCGTTGCGTGTCTAATTCCCCTCCCCTTACCGCGTGAGCGACACCGCAATATCTACATTTCAGATTACAACGATTAGTCAATTCCCAGCCTACAAATAACGGTATTTTCCGCTTAAGAAACCGCGCTTTCAAAATAGGCAAAGAAAAGGATACAATACGCCGCATCTTATCCTTCAGGTTGGCCAATCCCTTTACATCCATGCTCGCAGAATAAAACATTTTTATTTAGCAACGTGCTACGCTAAAGAAAAACCCTAAGGATTTCTTTTCAAAAACACAAAGGTATCATTTTCAACAACACTGTTATACGTATGCTCGTTTATGAGCCTATGAGCAAAATCAAGCGCCATTGCGTCATCGATCTCATCGTTATATGCTCCGTAAAAACACGTTTTCCTTCTAAAAATTATATAGTCAGGTAAAAGGTAACTTCCTACTCCCACCTCTTTTTCTTTTTTCTGAAAACCGACTCTGCCAAACTCATAGAGCCTGGCACGATTCGACAAAGCAGGCAACAAATCGCCTCTTGTAGCGACTGAAGCCTCAACAGGGATTGCTGAAATCAAACGCCATGCCAGATAATCATCCTCCTCGATGGTATAAAAAACTGGGTCAAACATATTGGTGGCTCTTTTGAATTTTTCCGCAATATCCACTCCTTTCTCCCTGCTATTCTTATCAAAGATTAAATTATTTCCAAGATTTCCTGTACATGTCCATGAAACTAAAGCTAATAATATTATTTTCTTAAAACCTATTTGTATAGCACTTGGTAACTTCAAAGAATTAACGGCTGTGAATATTTTCTTATAACTATGGACAAGCGCCAGAAATAGGCAAACAAAAATAGGAGAAATACTGGTAGTTGCTAAATCAGGAGTAAACTGGTACGCATCAGTACGCAACAACAACTCCAAGAAAGTTGGAAAGGCGAAAACCAATATTTCGGGGGAGAAGATTGCCATGGAAAAAATAGCGGGATTAACTATCATTGCCAAATAAGAAATATGGCTTGAAGAAAACATAATTTTCAATGCTGCCAGAGGATTTTCCAGTATCCAAAGGCAGCCGTGCGCCAAACTGTTTCTTTCCCCGCGGAAGTAATCCTCAAGGGGCCTATAGATTTCATACCCGAGAGAAGGCAAAATAATTGTTGCCGTGACTATGAACCATGCTCCCCCATAGATAATTGGCATAAGTATCCATTGAAGGCTTTTTCTCCGGAAAATAGAAGATATTCCGAACATCATCAAGCAAAATGCCAAATGTTCCTGGCACATAAGAAATAATGATGAAAAAACAAAGAAAGGAATAAATTTTTCTTCCATATAGAAGTAAACCATAAAGATAAAAAAAGGTATGCTCAATACAATTGGCCTAAAATCAACAAAATTTATAAAATGCAAAACGGGCGAGAGTAAATATACGATAAAGAAGAATACACCCATCCGAATACTAGAAAAGAGCTTCTTTGTTATCAAATAGATACCAACTCCTCCTATTCCTAAAGCAAAACTTACGCAAAAAAATAAAGTATAGATATGGGGATATATTTTATACGCTAATGCAAGGAGAATAAAAATGAGATGGAAATGATTATTGGCAAAGACATCATTACTAAAGCTACAATAAAAAGGGATTCCTCTGGCGGTATTAATTGCCACTTGGTTGAAGCCTGCTAAACTAATTGGATTAAGAGTAAACAAGGTCCTGTATTTTATTACTTGCAAAGCGGTAAAGAACACAGTATACCCACCTATCCCCAAGAAAAGAATGGCATAAACAGATATTCTTTGATAACCACCATTAAATTTCACCGTATCACGTTTTACCATAACTACCCGATAAAGGCCTGCCTCATCCTTTCCTCATTACCTATCATGCCTCTTCCGCAGAAATCATTAAATCTTACATGGCTCATGAATTCTTCGGTTCCTAATTTTTGGCGGAGATGTAGCGAAATGTAAAATACTCATCAATGCCGTTAGTTTGAGGGATAACATTTGGTTAAACTCTAATGTCCCTGTGCACCAACATCCATTACAATGCCTTGTCTTATGCGAAACTGCCTCCAGAACTTCACTAAAATCATGACGCAGGCAAGATGCCGTAACGCTGCCCTCCAGCGCCACGCAGGGATAAAAACTGCCGTTTGCTGAAATATGACAAAAAACCCTTCCCGCATAACAAGGTATCTGCTTATAATATGGCCAATCATGCATATAATGTAACGCGGCAAGAGAATTAAGTATAGGTTTTTTATCTTTTTTGTATCCAACTAATGTATCAATGATATTTCGAAATTCCGATTTGCCGGGTACTAGGGAATCTATTGCGCTGCCTCCGAAGTGAATAGAGCTCACAGGGCCAAACATCACCCCTGCACCATGTTTCGTGGCAAACTCTATAATCAAATCTACCTGATCCAGATTATACCTTGTTAAAACAGTATTCAGGATTACTCTTATTTTTTTCTTCCTCGCTATTTTAATGGCCGCCACGACATTTTCATAGGCTCCTGACGTACCCCTTATAAAATCGCACACTCCTCCAATTCCGTCAATGCTCAATGCCAACGTATCAATATTCCTTATTTCGTCTATCCTTTCTGCGAGAAAATAACCGTTTGAGATCAGGCCGGTAGAAATCCCCTTTTTCTTACAGAAATCAATTAATAGCCCTATGTCCTTTCTCAATAACGGTTCCCCTCCCCCAAAGACTATTCTCAGGCACCGCGCGTTTGCAAGACCCGATATAAGCGCCATCGCATCATCTGTTGAGAGCTCCTGCGTACTCATCTTCCACCTGCCGCAATAGTAACACTGAAAATTACATCTATCGGTAATACTCCAGGTCACTGCTAAAGGCATTCTCTTCCCGAACATCTTTATCTTAAAAATCTCCTTACAAGCTTTCAATTTTTTCGATAGTCTCATCTTTTTGATTTCCACGCATAATAAATACAATCGCATCTTTAAGTAACATTACCTCATGTATATCAAAGAGCGCATATTTCAATCTCCCTGTTATATATTCTTTTAGGTAGCTAAAAGATAAATAATAGCGGGCATAGAGCGTTTTCATGCAATTCCTTAATACTATAGCATCCATATTGCTAAAATTCACTCGAGGGTATCTATAATGCGTCATATGCGCAAGAAAAAGCTTTTCTTTAAATAGTTCATATGCCTGTGAGCCTGGGTAAGGGATAAAATAGTGCGCGTAGAGGACATGGGGAGCTATTTCACGTATCAAGCGAAAGGTTTCTTCTACCTCATGCTCGGTCTCACGGGGAGCTCCCACCATAACGTACCCGACCAACAGCATGCCTGTTTTTTTTATAGTAAGGGCGCATTCTTTTATCTTTTCCCTGTTTTGCTGCTTTCCTAAACTATCCAAAATATTCTGACTTCCTGACTCGATACCAATACCTATTCCATAACATCCGGCCTGCTTCATCATTTTTAATAACGCCGCGGATAACCTATCGGCCCTGGCCCCATCAACAACCCATCTTATTCTTAGGCTTCTGAGCGCATCGCAAAGACGCAGGGTCCTGTCTTCATCAATGGAGAATATATCGTCTTCCATAGAAAAAGTCCTTAACCCAAACTCTTCTTTGTAATATTTAATTTGCCTATAAATATACCCTATTGAATGGGCCCTGTATGCCTTCTCTATGGAATGCCTTAGAAGAGGCGAACAGAATATACAATGGTAGGGACACCCTAAGCTTGTTCTGACGAAACCCCAGTCCTTTCCCCAAAAGAATGGCTTGGGAAACTTTTTTCGCCTGTATCGAGTAAGCTGAAAAAGG
Organism: Omnitrophica WOR_2 bacterium GWF2_43_52; assembly: GCA_001805445.1. Lineage (GTDB taxonomy): Bacteria > Omnitrophota > Gorgyraeia > Gygaellales > UBA12090 > GWF2-43-52. The sequence goes on along the minus strand of MHGF01000036.1, from coordinate 62,238 downwards.
GATGGATCAACAAATGGAAGAGAATCCGGATGAAAATCAGGCACAGCGCTTTCTTTAATAATAACCTTCTCGCAATCCTTGTAAGCGATATTTTTAAGTTTTACGAGACTATCATTTTGAATAGCATGAACTAATTCCTCTATAACAAACTCAAGGTCAGTAGTGATACAGATATCTGCCCCATGGCTCTCAATAAGTTCACGAGGAAGAGCAGAAGCATGCTGTCCAAAGCCAATGACAATAATATTTTCTTTTACCTTTCTTAACTGGGCGCAAAAAGACGAAGCCAAACAAAGTGAAAGCGTTTCATATTGGACAAAAAGCATATCCATATCAAGGCTCAGAATAGCTTGCATGGCATTGTCATATCTCTGATTTTCTTCAACCTGAAGGTCAATTATCTTTATGGAAAAGCCCAATCTCTTTAGTATAGTCCCTGCGATGCCTATGGAAAAAGGCCAAACCGTTTCAGTCGGATGGGATTTTTTTTGTAAGTTTTTTGGGAACCTGATAAAAACAACCTTATTCGGTTTATGCATTCTGTCCTTTTAAAGCGCAAGCGCCCTGCGTTGACTCATAGTAGCGTCATAAAAAAAGCTCGCGCACCCCGCTACACTGTTTTGGTTTTTATTATTTGACAAGGCACTATTGCGCTTCTGTTCTTTAAACTCCTTTTATTCATAGTTTTTTATTTCGCTCCCCGTACGCCTCAAGCTTAATTCTGATTTCTGGAATATGATTTTCAACGCAACTCTGATGTACCTTATAAATTCCTCCCATGATCGCAACTGCAGTATCCTTTGCGCTATAATTCTTGGGCGAAAATAAAATTTTATATAGAACTCCTTTGCCAAAGACTCCTTTTCTTGTTCAGTTAAATTAACCCATGGGGTTGGCAATCTATGCGCTATTTCTTCACCTTGCACATGCATTCTCCAATAATCACGCATGCTCACCTTCATCATCGCATTATCAAGTTCTGTCCCTGGCTTTGGGATTGTCCGCGAAACCTGGATGAAATCTAAACCTAAGGTTTTTGAGAATTCTATAGTTTTACGCACGCTTTCCTTGGTTTCGCCGGGGTTACCCACCATAAAAAAACCCATAGTCCGTATACCAAACTTCTTAGAAATTTTTATCGTTTCAATTACGGCTTTTGGCTGTATCCCCTTTTTCACACTATCAAGAATTTGCTGATCTGCAGATTCTATGCCGTAGTATATTTGCCTGCATCCTGCCCGTGCAGCCTCTTTGAGCAGTTGCTCATCGACTACATCAATCCTTGAGCGGGCTGACCACTCTATATCTAATTTGCGTCTTTGAATTAAGCGAAAAATCTCCCGTATGCGCTCTCTGGGCATAAACAATACCGCATCAAAAAAATCGATTTCCCGCACTCCGAAATCTTGATAACAAACTTCAATCTCATCAACAACATTTTCAGGAGTCCTTACCCTATAAGAAAAAGGAATCGCGCAAAATAAACATCCATAAGGGCACCCCGTGCTCGTGAGCATTATGGTAAAATTTTTCCGCTGCGACACAAAAGAATAATATTTATCGTTTGGCAGGAGATGCCGTGCAGGATAGGGGTATAAATCAAAATCGTACACCTTATGCTCAGGAGGATTTATCACTACTTTATTTTCATCATCCTTATAGGCGACGCCGGACAGGCGCGAATAGTCATCGCCATTTTCTAAAGCGGAAAGAAACCGCGGGAGAGACTCAAAAGCCTCACCAATAATTCCATAATCAATCTCCGGGTGAGAAAGAACTTCGAGAGGATACAAGGTCAAATTAATTCCTCCTGCTATTACCGGAACTCCAAGATGAGCCTTAAGATAGCGGATCCAGTCTAATGCTTCATGGAAATAGTATGTTTCGGCCCTAAAACCTAATATATCCGGCTCAAACGCCACAAACCTTTTCAACGCCTCCTCTTTTGAAAGAGTCAATGCTTTTGCATCAAGTAACATTACCGCGTGACCATGCTTTTCAAGAATCGCAGCCACATAGGCCAGTATTATCGGCGGAGCGACACAAAATTCCTCATCAACAGTGCTCAAATTTTCAGTAAATATTTTATGGGCATATGTCGGAAAAATTAATGCAACTTTCATATAATCCCGTTATTAAGCGCATCGAGCGCCAAAAAACCACCGTCTCTTTTCCTGCAGAATTGGGACCGCTTTCCAGCTCTGCGTTGAAATAAAATTTTAAAAACCTTTAATAACGCATATCTACATCTGCCATTGGCAAGGTAATACAAAAAATATCGGGAAAAATGCTTGAGCAAAAAAGACGGCCTCAATAGAAACCTTCTATAGAATAGAGCACGCAACATCATTAAATCATCACTATCAACATACGCTAAATTTACCTTTGGGAAAGCATAATGATGCATCTGCGACAATTGATGGTTTCTGATTACGTGATTACAGACATTTTCATATATAACTGAACCGGGATAAGGAGTAAAAAAATGCACCTGTATTAAATCCGGCTTCAATATTTCAGCTAATTGTATCGTTGCTTTTATTTCTTCCGACGTCTCAGTAGGGTTCCCAACCATAAATAAGGCATGCGTTGCGATTCCAGTTTTTCTGCAATGCCTTAGGATATTTTCAATTGTCTCTATCCAATTGGTATCCCGGGTATTTTTCTTAAGAATCCTGATAATTCGAGCTGAAGCCGATTCAATACCAAAACGCAATAAAACGCAGCCCGCTTTTTTCATAAGATGCATGAGAGGAATACTGAGTTCATCTGCCCGCGCATGAGCAATCCACCGAATTTTCAATTTTCTTTTTATTAATTCCGAGGATATTGCAACAACATGCTGCGCTGAAGCAGTAAAATTATCATCATCAAATGCAATAATGTTAATGCCCTTGCCCATTAAATATTCAATTTCATCAACTACCTTCACAGGGTCCCTTAATCTCATTTTATTCCCGTACGTTTCCCTGATTATTTGAGAACAGAATATGCAGCCGTGATGGCATCCGCGGGACGAAAGAATATGGCCCCAACGAAGCCTTTTCCATGTCCTTATAGGATAAAAAAAGCGGTAGGCTTCTATTTCTCTATCCTCATAATCTGGAAACGGCAAAGAATCCAAATCCCAAATTAGAGTAACTTCCTTTGCATTCAACTTCTTACGGTATGTTTCTCTGATCTGCTGCTGGTTTTCCCCACTATTCAAAGATTCAAGCAAAGAAATTACCTCTTGCTCAGATTCACCTCGCAACACAACATCAAAAGGAGACGATGGAAAGCAATAATCAAAAGAATGAGCGGTTGCTCCTTGCCCAACAGCTACAACAAAAACATCCTTTTTCATCTTAACCAACGAACAGAATTGCATTGCCAGTTCCCTGCTATGCGTAGTGCTAGAAACAACCATTACCTCTGTGCCCCAGTCCAGGGAACGATCAAGAAGATTTTTCAAATCTACCGAAGTAACTATGCAATCAATCAGCTTAACCTGGAAATTTTCATTTTTAGCCAATAATGCCTGTATATATTTTAGCGTAAAAGGCGGAGAAAAATGTTTAGGATGTCCTGCTGTTATCTTTAAAATACGCGAATCCATCCTTATAAGGCATATTTTATTGAATTTTTTGTTAATCATTGCTTGCCAGTTTACTCTTTAACAAAAATAAAAATATTGTTATTATGCTTGCACCGGTCACAAGGCACCCTATGATGAAACTCTTTGGCATATAAAAAAATATTGCTTTCTTATCCGAAGAATCAACATGTGCTGCAATAAGGCCATTAAAAGATCTTACTCTGGGATCATGACAACCTTTTAGCCTCCAACCTTTATAATAATTCTGGTTCAAAACTAAAGTATCCACGTCATGAGCGTTAACATTTACAACTATTCTATTGGGAGAAAAAGAAGTAATCGTTGCGCTACCTTTGCCGTCAGCTAAATAAACCTCCCCTCTATACCCAGGATCCTTAACTGCAAGAACATTTCCCTTTTTAACATTTATCACTTCATACGCGTCAAGTATCCCGCTATTGCTTAAAAAGATGGGATACATAGCGCTGCGGCTAATAGCGGGATAAAAATTAACGGAATCATACCTTTGCTTAAATTCTGCGTTATATTCAACTCTTATTGGTGCAATTACAAATGCCTGCTTTAAAATAAAGCCATTCACTAAATATAAATCTAAAAAAATGAACAAAACTATCAGAAATACTCCTGCCCTGCCTGTATTCATTTTTTTCATGTTTTCTTCAATTTTTGATAAACATAAACCGGAAAAGATGGAAAGAACGAAAATAAAAATAAGGATTAATCTTGAAGGTACATGGAGGGAATCATAGATTGGTAAAAAATGCAGTATCCGCCATAGATCAATGGGAAAACCTCGCCCCAAGCTCAGTATCAGAAAAATAATTCCAATCAAGAGGAATGGCCATTGTTTTTTAAAGCTAAAAAATATGCCCCCGGCAAATAACAGCAGGGGGATAATTCCTATATATGCGCCATATTCATGCCAACCGTAATCTATCACTACATTGTTCCCGACAAAAGCCTTCTTATCAGGAGCACTCCATTTAGTCTGAGCATATAAACCACCTTGATTTCTATCTAACAAAATAGTAGGAAGTAACAACGGGCTTATATTTTCCGTAGATTCAATAGTTCTGGGGGAATGAGTTAGAAACTCAAGCATAGGGAACAATTTAATCGAAGAGAGCAGGAAAACGCCCGCGAAGATAATAGCTATATTTCTAAGCCACACGATTCTTTTTTCTCGCACAATCATAACAAATGAATAGAGCGTAAGAAATGCAGCCATTATTACTGAGATATAAACGCCACCCCCTAATACCATTACCGCAAAAAGTAATAGTGCCACATATACATAGTTCTTATTATCTATACTCTTTAGATAAGATAAAAATAACCATGGGACAAATGCCATCCCTAACCACTCCACATGGCCTTCAGTTAAATGCAGCGGATAAATAGAGCTTAACATAAAAACAAAAGATGGCGCATATGAGGATATTCCTTTCCCCCCCATATGGTTAGACAATAAAAACATCCCAAGCATTCCGATAATTAAAAGAACTATAATTTCCAATTTTATCCCGGTTACCGGGCCAAAAAATAATACGAAAAGGTAAAAGGGAGATAAAAATGAGGAGTGGGGATGGGCTAAGAGAACATTTCCGCCGTTACCATAAGGATTCCAAAGAGGAAATTGATGATACGTCAGGACCGTTTTTCTGGGAACCGCATTCCAAAAGGTAAACTGGTCCCAATCCATCTGCCCTAAATAGCTAAAGTTATGAAAAATAGGGGAACAAAAGATAATGGCTGCAATACTAAAAATACTCAATGCCATGCTTTTCTTTTCCAACAAGCCGCTCTTTATGTTCATCGTATATATGCATATAATAGTTTCAACTGCCTGAGCATGGCTTTTCTATCTTCCTTCTGCTTCAGACGCTGGATTATATACCTTGGGCGAAGATAGAATTTCATAATGGCGTGCTTAATCATTCGCCTGCTCACATCGCATGGAAGATTAAGGCTATTCTCCTGAATACAGGATGCGCCATAAGAAACGGCAAGATGATAATGCAGGTACGTAGGATTTAATCTATGGGCAAACGCCATATTCTGCCTCATTTCTTCCCTACTATCAGATGATAACCCTATCATAAAGAAGCACAATGTTTTAATCCCTGCTTCCTGCGTCAATCGTATCCCCTCTGTTATTCTCTCAGTAGTTAAGCCTTTATGCGCCAGCCTCAACATCTTATCAGAGGCTGTTTCCACGCCATAATGAATTAACCGGCACTTTGCCTGTTTCATCTTCTTTAGCAGCGGCGCATCAACTTCATCTAACCTTGCCTGGCAGCACCATTCAAAATCATAGTTTCTTTCTATAAGAAGGCTACAGACTTCTTCAACCCACTTCTTGTTAAGCGTAAAATCAAGATCTATAAAATAGCCTGTTTTTATCTTACATTCTCTGACTGCTCTATCAATCTCTTCCATTAACCTCATGGGTGATTTCTGCCTAAAGGTAACTCCAAACATTACCTTAGAACAAAATGTACACCCATGCGTACAACCTCGCGAGCCTTCAAACAACGCAAAGTTGCTCCCTAATATTTCATAAAAATAATACTTAAAATTAACCAAGTGAAAGGCGGGCACAGGGAGAGTATCCAAGTCTATCACAGCTCTCTCGGCAGTAGATATTATTTTACCGCTGCTTCTATAACTGATACCTTTTATACGGGATAAACTTTGATTCTGGCATATCTCTAAAACGCCTATTTCTGGCTGCCCCCTAATAATCGCCTTCGCCCCTGTCAGCGATAAGATTTCATCAGGATTTACAGTCCCATGATAACCCATCACATAGAGTTCGTCGTTTTCTTTTCTTATCAGACGGGCTGCGCGTAAAAAAGGCTCTATGTTTAGATTTGGGCACTGCCATCTGTCTAACGCTGAAGAAGTTATAAATATTTTATCAAAACCATATACATGTTCTTTAATTTTATCCGCGGGAGTCCTCTCTGCATGCGCGTCGAATATTCTTACCGTATGTCCCTCTCGTAGCAACAAGGCAGCGCAGTTGGCTAAGCATAAAGGAGGCCATATTCGGTTATAGATAAAATCATCTCCGACAGGATACGGCCAACATGGTTTTAGAAGTAGGACTTTCATTCGTTAGAACTCATCCTTCAAATATATGACTATTTCCTGGATAACCGCTTCAGAGTTAAGTTTAAAATCAGCATACTTTGAGCCTTCCATATCTATAATCCGAAAAGGAATCTTCCTAGAATTACACATAACCGCATTCGCTAACTTACCGCTTGGCAAAAGGATATGAAAAGAATATTCCCCGCGGGTTGATTTTGTGCATTTTAAGGTAATACTATTTCCTTGGGGAGAAATTGTATAAATATAACTGCAATATGCCTTTGAAGCGCCGTAGCTCGCTATTACCCAAGCATACCTATCGTTACTTACTGCCCAACGAGGAGATATTTCTACATTTTTAAATAGACAAGATTTATCATATAAACCTGCCAGACCTTCAATCAAAGCGGAAATAATCGCTGAAGCTCCCCATGCCTCAGGCCCTCCCCCCTGATCATTACCCTCTCGTGTATAGAGAAAATATATTCTTCCATCCTTTTGCCACAGGCTATAAAGGCGATTGATAATATCAAGCCCATACGTCTCAAATCCATGGTTAAAGGATGCTTTTGCCAGCTCACCGGCTACAAAAGACGCTATGCCACCATTAATATAACTACCTGCTGTATACCCCGGGAAAGAATTCCCCGGGAATTCAGCATACGATGGGCTAATGCTAAACCATTCCGCAAAATATTCACTCCTTTGCTCTCTGTATCTTTTAATATACTCCTTAATGATGCTGACTGCTTTCTGATGATCTGCCAAGCCGCGATTAATATCATACACATTGCTAAAACTCAAGATCACTTCTTCTTTGAGCCCTGTATCGGGAATCTTGCCCAAATGAATCTGATGCGTATAAAATTTTCCGTTCCAGCAAACCCTGTTAGTATTTCTTTTAAACTGTTCTGCCTTTCTTCTCCAGTATCTTGACTTACGAATATTCCCGCAAAGCCTATAAAGTTCCGATAACTTTCTGCAGGCATAGTAAACTCCGCTGTTATCCCCATGCATAATTGCCATAGGAGTATCTTCTGTTATGTTTCTATCCCAAGTATCGGCAGCATAGGTAAAATCCCATGTATCTATGGTAAATGCCCTCTTGACCAAACCATGCCGAGATGACCATCTGTCAGGGTCGCTCATGAGATACAGCAATCCCTTTTCCACCTTTAATAAATATGGCTCTAACAAAACACTATTGCCGGTTGCCTGCCATATGGTATATAAAGCCTCCACCATCAAATACTCAATATCCGCCTCTATTTCTAATCTCACTAAAATAAAGTTATTCTTTTTATCAGGGCTAATCCATTCAGGAGAAACACATGCCACATGAGGATCTTCGGGGGGGACTTTTATCTCATAAAAGAAACCCCTGGGATGCTGCCTTTTTAAAAAAAAGCCGAATCCTGAGGCAACATCATTCTCCCAATACTTGTACCCTTTCATCTCATAAATATGATCTCGAAGCCATACGGCATACAGGTTAACCGGCTCATTATTAACCATATGTATAGTTCTATCCTTTTCTACTTGCGACTTTAACCCTTCCAGAAAAGAATCAATCCTCCCGCCTTTTGTCTGTATCAAAGTCTCCGGATCAAGCATGAAATTCGCTACACCTATTTTTTCCTGATTTAAGAATATTGATAACGTATGCACCCCGATAGCGCCGCCGACAAAAGTGGTCGTTTTCGCTACGCCCCCGTGAACCGCAACTTTTTGCCTATCATACACGCTCCCCGCTGCGTCTTGAATTTTGAATTCTAGCTGCTTTAAAGAAATATCGACTTTAATCTCTATAGAGACTTCTTCAAGCGGCCTTACGACATTCTTTATTACAACCTCCTTCACGACGCGCGTACTCTCAAGCGTATCTGCCAAGGCCGAAGAAGTCAAAAAAAAGAAAAAGAAAGCTACGCTCATCATAGGCTGCCAGAACATTACACAGGATTTACTATCATACCGTGCCACAATTCATAGATGCTTTCTTATACACCTCTAACATTTCCATAGCGTTTTCTTCTATACTTTTAATAGCCGGCATGTTTCTTCTCATGCACGCGAGTATTTCAGGATTTTCCATAACCTGCTTTATTTTCTCACTTAAATCATCGGCATCGCCGGGGTTAAAAAGCAAACCGTTCATGCCATCACAGATGAGCTCAGGGATCCCCCCGATTCGCGATGCGATAACAGGCGTTTTTGATATAAAGGCTTCATGTATAACCAAAGGGGAATTTTCTAGCCACAGAGAAGGAACAACTAAAATATCGATACTTCTTAATATATCAAAAATTTTGCTATTGTCGAATTGGCCCATGAAGGCAATTCTCTCATCGCGCGCACTTTTAATAATCTGCCTATAATATGCTTCATAGCCAGCATACGGGGCTAATTTCCCATAGATACTGAGCCTGATATTCTTTTTAATAATCTTTCTAAAGGCGGAAATCAGAATACTAACCCCCTTCGTCGGGATTAACGTCCCGATATAGCCTATTCTTAAATTAGGGGAATAAGTTTTATCCCCAGGGCTTACGCTTCGGTGTTTTATTCCATAGGAAAAGAAAAATATCTTTTCCTGAGGGAACCCGAATGCGATGAATTTCTTTTTGATGAACTGAGATGGCGCGACAAAATAGTCGATACGTGAAGTTATTGCCTGCATAGACGCATAACGCTTTAAAATTAACGTGGAGGATTTCCTCTGGCTCAAAAATGTTTTTCTGGCAAATAGTATATAAAGGCTCTTTACAAACTGTGTTAGCTGAACGGGCAAATGCCTCCTTAGAAGATTATAAAAGAAAATGCTATATTTTGTTATACTCAACTGCGCTTCCAAACACACTCTACAGCCATCTATCGTATATCCTTGACAAACCTTAAAATCGTTTTTGATTAACTGCCCCTTATGGCACATTAACCAGTAATCATTGAGAGTAAAAACTACAGGTATCCTCCTTTTCCAAGCTTCCTTAATAATCCCTATAGAAAGGAATAAAAGATGTTGGATATGCACCACATCGGGATTAACTTCGTCTAAAAGCCTCCCTCCTATAGCAGATACTATGTGGTCATCATATGTCTGGCCGAAAGAATCGCACGTATTAAATGTTCTATTAATACTGTACGTTGCAAAATCTCCGCGATTATTAACAGATAGCGCATATTCTTTTTCATGAGGCTGATTGACCCTGAACACTACTGAAACCCTATGCCTTTTAGACAACTCTACTGCTAAGGCATATGCATATACCTCAGTTCCGGCAAAGGTATACGGCGGGAAACTGTGCGTTACTTGCATGATTTTCATTCTGTGGACATCATAACCATTCGGGCTTTAAGAAAATAGATGACGGGTGATTTGGTCTTTTGGATTATACATAAGTAAAGGTTCCTGCTTATTTTCTGCGCAAGACTTCTTTATAAGCATTGAGCGTCCTCTCAATCATTGTATCGCAAATAAAATTATTCTTAACATGCTCAAACGCTGCCTGACCCATCTTAACCCGCACCTGTTTATTTTTAAGCAAATATGCTATTGCCTGCGCGAGGGCATTTGAATCTGCAGGAGGCACCACTATTCCTGTTTTTTGATCAATAATGACTTCTGACACACCTCCGACCTTGCAACCAATTACAGGCTTTCCATAAGACATAGCTTCTATGTAAATAAATCCAAATGTTTCATATAAGGAAGGCGCAACGAGAAAATGGCAGTTTCTTAAATAATGCCGCAATTCTGCTTCCTCAGCAAATCCTAGAAAATGAAGATTACCCTTCATGCGCTGAGGAAAATCTTTTAAAAGAAACTCTCTGAATGATTCCTTCTTTGAGCCTGTGAAAGCGGAATTTTTGGCATTGATAAAGGTATCCCTGCCGATAAAGGTAAAATGCGCATGAGGCATTTCCTCTAAGATTCTGGGAATAGCCTGCATTAAAATATGCACGCCTTTTCTTCGCTCCAATCTTCCAACAAAAAGTACCCGCAACGTTTCATCATCTTCATAATTATCTCCAAGCCTTTCCTCCTGGATATCAGGAAGCATTACACCTAAAGGAATCACGGCAATCCTGCGAACATCAATCCCCGCTTCTTCCGCCATAGACTGAGCGCATATTTTCGTTGAACACGTTATTAAATCGCTACGGATAATAGCACTATCTTCCATAAAACAACTTAGCTTCCGGTCTAAGGTAAACGGCCATCCGTATGCCTTGATTATTTCTTTAAAGGATGAATGTAACCGTATCACCAGAGGGACGTTCCCGAATAAAGAATAAATAAAGGCCTCCGCGAAGAAGTTAGGAGCCTCTACTATATCAATACTGTACTTACGAATAAGCTGCTGCAATGTTTTGTAGAGATGATAACTATATTCTAACCGAGTAAGAAACTCGGGGAAAAAACCCTTAAAGCAAAATAGGCCGGAAGCAGCTATGCGATGGACATAAATATGATCCTGCGTATATTCTTTATTCCCATTTAAACTCAAAGCAACCACATGCACTGTATGCCCCTTCTTTTCTAATCCCGTGGCTAACTGATAAGTATACGTTCCTATCCCCCCCCACCCTGTTTCTTGGGGATACTCACGAGAAACCAAACAGATGTTTAATCTTTCCCGAAGGCGCAGCGGTAACACTGCCTCCATCTTACGCATACGCCTTAAGAAAGGCATAATTTCATCTTTTCTGCCAATATCATCGAGATACTGCACTATTTCATCATCTGAAATTACAAATGAATCAATATTGTTACAATAACAACAACGGTTATATTTTGCGAAATCACCCCGTATATGCGCCAATCTCATTTCCGTAATCGCCTCACCATGCCAGATTACGTCTAAGGATTGTTTTGTCAAATCCCCTACCTTCAATTCCAAGCGTAAATCGCTGCAACAAGGGACTGCGATTCCTGTGTTATGAACCACGAGAGTACGAAAGAGGGCAGGACATGGTCGTCTCTGATAATTGTAGTTTTCCTCTACAGTTTTCCGCAACACTTCGTTTGATTTAATAATCCGTTCCTTCATCATGGGCTTAGGTATCAGTCCAAGCCGGCAGGCTACCTGCTTGTGCAATTGTTCTGCCTTATATTGTTCATAGGCAATTTCTCTCCTGAAATATATCGCATCGGTATCAATCCCTGGAGCATCTTTTGGCCAATCAAATATAATTTCAAATTTTCTGTTGTATTCTTTGAGTTTTTTCTGCCAAAAACGAAGAAATGCCTTAGCCTCGTCTTTGTTACTCTCAGTCACAACAAAAAGAAACGTTAGGTTTGGCAACTGAAGGTTTCTCTTTTTTCTTTCTGCCATAAGATAATCAATATTATCCAACACCTTTCCAATATTTTCCCCCTGCTTACCGGTAATTGTTTCATATATTTTTTTTGTTGCTGCATGAAGCGACATATGAATCCTAACAAACCCTGATTTTTTTTCTTCTAGAAACTGAGCATAGTCTAAAAAAACATTACTTATTTCCTTATGCAACAATATACCGTTTGTATTCATGCTAAAACCGTCAAAATAATTATACAATGCGTTTTCCCTAAATAATTGCGCAAGCAGGATGGAAGATGCGGGGTGACAAAGAGGTTCGCCGAGCCATCCTGCGTGAAAACACTTGATATGCACTCCCTGATACTTGATATGATTAAGGATACGCTGGAACTGTTCGTCTGGCAGGATACCAAGAGGATATTCTCCATGGATCTTCTTACCGCGCCCATGGTCGCACATAATGCACTTCAAATTACATATATCGGTAAACTCATTTAACAAATAAATATCTCTCAGGGCTGTTTTTCCCATTTTTCTACATCTAACCATTTTTCCTTATGATCCAAACATAAGGCAATAGTTACCTCTCCTTACAGGGATGCCCGCAATACCCTGTTTTTCCATCTCTGAGAATATGGTTGATGAGCATATACTATGCTTAGCTGGATTTGATTTAATGCTAGGGATTAATAACACTTCGAATACCTTTTACCCACAAGGCTGTACTTCTTATCTTGGCCGTCTCATGCAAATCTCAACAAGAGAGCGATACCATGGCCCTGGCACCTGTAATAAACACTTCATTAACTACTCTCCCTTTTTATCATGATTATTTCTGCTAAGCATTTTTTGATAAATTTCAGCCATCTCCTTTGCCTTTTTTCTTGGGGCATACCTCTGTAATACTCTGGCCCTTGCTTGCTCCCCTATAGACGCTCTAAATGAGGCATCTCTTAGAGCGCATCGCATCTTTTCCGCTACATCGCAGGGATCCTCGGGGTCACAAAAAATACCAGTTACCCCGTCATCAATCATTTCAAGGAATCCTCCTGTACGGCTAACGATCACTGTCTTAGCGCATGCCATAGCTTCAAGCGCAGTAAAAGCAAAATTTTCCCATAGTGAGGGGAACACGCATATATCGGAAGACCGATAATAAGAGACCATTTCCTCTCTACTTACTTGACTAACAAAAGTGATATTTTTTGCACATCCAAGCCTATCAATCATTTTATCCATGCGATATTTAATGCCTGCATCGGCACCAACAAAATAGAATTGAACATTGGGAAATTCTGCAATAACCAAAGGGATTGCCTCCAATAATATGAGCACACCTTTTCTTACCTCTAGCCTTCCCGCATATAAAACTACCGGATTCGTATTCTTTGATAGGTGACCATTTGGCTTAAACAGTTCCGCGTTGAGAGGATAATATACTGGAGATAAATCTTTTAACTCAATATGGTAATAGTGCGATACTAATCCCGCTATGGCCTTTGTTACCGCGACTATCTTATCTGCCCGAAGAATCCACCATTCTTCTAATAAATTTCTTATTTTTACATCTAAGCTCTCAGTTATGCGGTCAAGCCTAAATGCTATCTTTTCTGGTGTATGCAATTTAATGATTAAAGGCGGCTTACGATGAAACAGATAATACCAAAATCCTTCAGCCCGAGCTTCACAGCTCTCAACGATATCTATTTTATATTTTTCAACTATGCGGCTCAACTTTTTTGATACGGCATAACTGTATTCTAAACGATCAATGGTCATCTTGAGCACATTTCTAAAAGGAGCAAATAAGGGAATATCCCGGCAGGCGATTCTCATTACATAAATGCCATCCTCATACAATTCCCTTTCCTCACCGATAGCCTCTGTAATGATGTACACTCCATGGCCTAACGCGCGTAATGCCTGGGCCATTTCATAGGTATAGGTACCAACGCCACCAATAATCTTAGGAGGATACTCTCTGGATAGGAAACATATATTCATATCTTAGCGAAGAAGTAGATTTTCAGTTTATATATTAATTTTCTGATCTTTAAATCAATGATTATAAAGATGAAAAAAAGAAGCATGACCCCTAACACAAAAAAGCCATTAAGCAAGTGCACTATACTCTGCACAACCATATCCCTCACTATCGCTATTTTCTTAAGAGGCATGGACTCCAGGCGATTTTCCGCTCCGCTCCCTCTGTCAACCAGTATTTGTTTAACTTCTCTTGCGCCGCTTAAAAGAGCCAACATTCTCGCAAGAGTATACCCTAGATAAAACCGTTGCCCTGCCAGCACTATCGCCACAGCATATTTCTTTCTTGGCAACTGTAAGGTCAACCGCACTTTTTCTAAAATGCTAAAGCTTCTGGCATCGGGACAATACAACAACCCCTCGTTGATCGTAGCATTTCGAGATAATCGCCCATAATCATCTACCAGCAAATTACCAATTAAGGAAATTCGTGCGCAGGGATATTGCTCTTGGAATTCTTCTAATATCTTCTCAGTATCCCGAACAGATACTTGTTGGGGCTTGATAAACAAAACGCGCTTTTCAGCCTCTCTTCCCTTATGCCCATTCCGAGTTTTCTTTATATACTCAAGCATTGCCCATAACGGACGAACCACATACCTAAATGTCTCTGAAGAATAAAAAGCGTCAATTTGTCTTTTAAGAACATCTGCTTCGGAAAGCTTTTGTTGAAGCTGCTCGGAAACCTGCTTTAACAGATCATTCTTTTCTCGTATAATGGCGTCTTTTTGAAGCAAATCTTTACCCTTTAACTGAAGCTCAGCAAGCCTTTGTTGGAGCTGTTGCGAAGCATCTTGCAACTGTTCCTTTTTTTCGATATCTATTTGGGTTAACTCTTTATCTTTAAGCTGAAGCTTTACTCTTTCGCCATCTAAAGCCTGGATTAAATAATCTTTCTCAAAATTAAGAATTTTTTTTAAATTATCAAATAGATCTGGCAAGAGGGCATTAATTGTTTCAATACCATGGTGGCGTAACAATTTTGAAAATACTAACGGCAGGATGGCATACACGTCGGTAAGGTTATTACTATCGTGCGTCACGGTAAAATAACCTCTCCCTAAAAATGCAGCGCTCAATTTTTCCGGATAATGTTTTGCAATAAGTAACAACCGGTTTCTTTCCACATAGAATCTTGCCAACGCATCATTTGATGTCCCATGAAATTGATGATGAACAATACCAAAAGGAGAATACATTATCCTCCATCCACTTTTCTTAAGGCGTATCGCTACATCAACATCTTCGACATACATCTCGAAGTCTTCGTCGAACAGGCCTATTTGCTTTATGGCTGTTTTTCTAAATAGTGCTGCGCCTGCGCATACACTACTGGCCTGACAAACAGTATCATACTGGCCACCATCAGTTTCCTTATATCCCAGGTCTGTCCAATAAAAATCAGGCAATTCCCTATGCCCTACACTATTTATTTTACCATCCATAAATAAGATTTTACTTCCTACCGCGGCAACATCGTGATATTCTATCATTAGATTCACAAGCCCACGAAGCCAATTCTGCTCCACTTTTGTGTCATTATTGAGCACAGCCACAAATTCACCTTTCGCGTGCTCTATGCCCACATTGTTAGCACGGCAGTAATTATTGACATCATTCTTAAGAACGATAACTTCTGGATATCTTTCTCTAACGAAATTTACAGAATTGTCTGTAGAACAATTATCTACCATAATGAGCTCTACTTTATCTTTCGGATAAGCAAGATTTAATAACGTGCCGAAACAAGGTTCCAAGAATTGCTTCCCATTATGATTAACGACAATAATGCTTATGAGCGGGATCTTATCATTCATGCTTTAGTCTCTGGATTTCCTTTGTGTTACAGGCTCGCGCTAACTCAAGATAAGGCCTAAAGGATTACAGGGCTTTCGCCTTTTCAATTTAATGTATGGAATGCTCGACAGGAAGAAGGCTTGATAATTCTGGTTTTCTTCGCTGAAATAATTTCTGTCGCTTATGTGTTTTGATTATAAACGCCCCTTGCCGTAAAATCCATTCCTTGCCAGCAGTAACAAAGTTATGGTATCCCTAGAAAATACCATAGAAAAAACCTATACTTAGGCCATTTTCCATGCCCAAGAATGCTCTAGATAAACTGTTCCATGATCATGTTTATCAAATGTCATACAAAACGAATGTATCCCGGGGAAGTGCAGAAATGGCCTACGCGTTTTTTTATTCGAGAGTCCAATCGAAACCCCGTATTTTCCCGGTAATAACGGCAGTTGAGGGTACACAAGAGTAATCCTGGTATCGTTTTCTATCGCGAACGATATTCCGTGGCAATAAATACCATCTTCCCTAAAGATGCCAAACCATATATCTCTACCTTTTTCCTCAAGCAAATGAGTACTTATAGTGATACGAAACATAACCGGCTGATTAGTGATAAAAATACCTTTTTTTTGCCCAGAGGGGTGGGAGAGTAAAAATGATTGTATTTCTATGCCGGCATACTGCTGCTTATGGACGCTCGCATCGCTAAGAAATGGCATAATGGCTCTGGCATCACTTTTTTTTATAAAAGTATATGGGCGATATTTTTTCCTTGAAAGCTTATACTTGGCTTTGACATCTAAAAGCTTGTTATCTCTATTATCAGCTCCTGTTACTAATAACGTATAATAACCACAATGGTAATCAAACGCCACGGTCTCATATTTATCCCAAATAGCTACTGAGAGCACATACTCTCCGGGAGCTAACCATAATTTCTTATAATGAAGAGAAAACCACCCTTTCCCTTTTTTGAGCTCTGGGATTTTGTGCCCATCAAAGAGAGTATTAGGCCCGTAGCAATAGACCCCATCTTTTCTGAATATTGCTATTCCAAAATGCGGATCCTTAATAATAGTATTAACACTAAAATTAACTCTTAGTTTTAATGGTTGGCCACTTCTAATACGCTTACAGAGCAATCCGAATTTATTATAAAGGCTAAGGGAATGTATTTCCGCTTCCTTTGTCCCAAGCCGTAAACCCCACTCCGATCTATTATCCGCCCATTTCTTGGTAGTCTCAACCATACGCACGTTCTCTTTCGGTAACCCTACAAAGAACTTCTTTGCATTTAATAGGGCATAATAGTGGTTAACAGCTTTTTCTGCTTCACCATGAAACAATAAGCATCCATGCTCCAAAAGGGCAACTGTATCACAAAGCCTCTCAAGCAAATCCATGCTTTGCGTAGTTATCAGCAATGTTTTTCCTGAATGTTTAAACTCTATCAAACGCTGAAAGCACTTATTTTGAAATAGGATGTCTCCTACAGTTAAAATTTCATCAATCACCAATACCTCAAAATCCAAATGGGCAATAATACTAAAACCTAAACGCAAACGCATGCCTTGCGAATAGCTGCCTAAGGGCATATCAATAAAATCTCCCAACTCTGAAAAGTCTATAATTGCCGATAATGCATTTTCAAGCTCCGTCTTTCCTGCTCCAATAATCGACCCATTAAGAAAAATATTTTCTCTCCCGCTGAGTTCATCTTGAAACCCTATTCCCAAGTTAAACAAGCCAAGCACCTTCCCCTTGGTCACAACCTTTCCCTTGGTAGGAGGTACGATTCCTGCAACGACATTTAAAAGTGTTGTCTTGCCTGAGCCATTCCGGCCAAGGATACCTAAAATATGTCCCTGAGGAATACTTAAAGAGATATCCTTTAATGCCCAAAATTCGCCACCCAGATAGCGCGTGTGGCTCCCGGATACTGCCTGAAGCGGATATTTCTTGCTTAACGCGCCCAAAGAAACAGCCATAGCGGTATCGTTTAAAAGTAACGGAATCATATTTTATCCTGACAAATAATCATTAATTATAGTTTTATGCCTCTCGTAAAGCATATATCCAAGAATAAGAATCCCGATTGTAAAGACGAGAGGACCAATGATTAAACTAAAAATGCTAAGGTCATTTTTGGTCATGTCATAAAAGCCCCGCAATAAAGCGATACGATACAAATTCAAAATACCCGTAAATGGGTTACAAAGAAATATCTTAAAGAATATATCGGGGAATGTGGCTTTGATTAAATATATCGAATAAAAGACAGGAGTTGCATAGAAGGCTTCGAATAGAAATAATTCTACAACATATTTAACATTCCTCCATCGCACATAAAGAATAGAGAAAATAACTGCAACGCCTGCGGTTAAACAAACATGGATACATATAATAAAAGGTAAAGAAAAAATAAAAATAACATTTCCGCGTGAGACGAACAAAGAAATAACTACCGTAATAAATAAAGAAGGGAGAAAATTAATTACATTGGCAAGGGTAATCGCGAGAGGAATAAAATAATGGGGGAAGGCCGGTTCTTGAACCAACTTCTTATTATCCGTTAAACACGTAGTAGCAGCAGCAACAGAATCGTGAAAAAACCTCCAACTGAATACCCCGCTCATTAAATATAAGAAAAAAGGTGCTTCCCCTATTTTGACCTTTAATATTTGGCAAAAAATTACGTAGAAAGTTATAACTGTTGCAAAAGGCATTAAAAAAGTCCAAAGAAACCCCATTGATTTCCTTGCATAACGAATCTTTAAATCTCTCATAACAAGCTCATATAATAAATTTCTTCTGGAAAATATTTCTTGTAAAATAGCAACCATTTTAATAATGAGCTATGCTCTTTGCTAATTCCATGCCATTTAATAGCACATCTTCCATACTCATATACCGCCATGAGCCAAAACGGCCGCAGGGAATAATTTGTTTTTGCAAGAGGAAGCGCACTATGCCTTTTCTTGCTCCTCGATAGTTTTTGTCATAAATAGGATATCCGTATCTTATATCGTTAACATCCTGGGCACACACATCACCTTCGCCTCCTATGATTCCTATCTTTTGCAAATCCTTCTTGATAGAGGAGACTATCGAGCTTTTGTCGATGGGTTGATCCTTGGAATATGCCACCTCTGCATATAAGGAACTCCCCCGCGATGGTACTGTGTATGGAGAAAAACACGAAGGGAACCCTATGCGAAAAAAATTGATTTCTTTTTGCGGGAAATATACCCAGTGGCAGTGCGCATTCTTTCTCTTTTGGAGGCCTAAATTAAGATTAAAAATAGAATTCCATTTTAATTTATGCAATAAACTATGTATCGACTGTGGGAGACTTTTAAATAAACAGCCGAACTCAGGCAAAGGAATTGTAGAAATAAGGCAATCGAATTTTTCTTTGCTTCCTGACTTCATTCTGATTTCTTTTTCCTTGGAGTTTACCTCTACAATTTCGCAATGGGTATATATATTTCTAATCTGCCTTGCTAACGCCAAAGGAAGCGAAGCAATACCCCCTTTCTCGGGGTACCAAAAGCGGCTATTGTATCCCCAACCATCTTTTTTTGTCTTTTGCACAGCTCCTTCAACTACCTCAGCTAAAGAGGGTAAAGGGATAAAACCATTCAACCATTCACAGGTTAATTCAGTAAGGGGAACTGTCCAAAATTTCCTGTTATAAGGAACCATAAAATGGGCCGCTATCCCTTTGCCAAAAGTATCGTATATCCAATCATGAAAACTCATATTTCTTTTTTTGAGGAAACGCTTATTATGATGCGCCTGAATAAAACCCATGAGGCAGTCTTTAACAACTTTAGGAGGTAAACCAAAAAGATTTGCCTGAAAAGGATACGGTATATACCGCTCATGAGAATAAACCCAAGCACTCCGTTTATATGGGTGTAGATTATCGCTTAGTAAACGCTTAACAAGATTAAAAGCGTAACGATGCCTAAAATGTAAAAGATGCCCTGCGTAATCAAAAGTAAAGCCGTTTATTTTTTTAGAACGACATAGTCCTCCTACCTCGGGTTCTTTCTCAAAGACTAGACATTCTATCCCTCTTTTCTGAAGATGCCATGCAGCACTTAATCCTGACAATCCTGCACCTACAATGATGATCCTTTTCTTCTTCGCCATTATCCTATTTTACTACATTGGACAACTACGCATAAACTCACTAAAACAACAGTTATAATAACTCTAAGGCCGATTATATTAGAAACGCTGCTTAAAACTATCCCGCTCACCACAAAAAAGATGCATAAGGAAGCCATAAAAATCAGCGCCCCTTTTTTTGTATATCCATTTTTTAGCAATCGTAATGCAAGATGGTCGTCACTTTTCTTAAAAGGAGATTGATGCTTACGCAAACGCATTACTATTACGAATGCCGTATCGAAAACAGGAAAACCAAGAATAGCTAAAGGTGAAAGCAGGGCAATCTTTCTTTCTAAAGGCGCATAGTGTGCTAATAAAGCAAGCGATGCTATAATAAATCCCAAGAAATGGCTCCCAGCATTGCCTAAATAAACCTTTGCTGGGGGAAAGTTGTAAATTAAAAAACTCCATAAGGCCCCTATGAGCGCGCAGAGTAAAATAATTGCCTGGATATCGAAGGTTCCAATGCTTACCCATAGCAAACCAAAACTCACCATCATTGCAACCATTCCTGCCAGGCCATCCATTACATCTAAATGGTTAAAAGCATTAGAAACCCCCAAAACCCATAGAAACGTTACCACTAAATTCAGTAAAACACCAATACCAACGATATTAGCCCTTATACCCCAAGCAATCAAGACTGATAGTGAGAAAATCTGGGCGATGAATTTAGCCACTATTGACAATTCAAAGATATCATCAATGATACCAAACAGCAACATTATAAAAGAAGAGGCTAAAATCCCTATCATATTGTGGGATAGCCCCTTACCTATAAAAAGCACTAAAAAACAGACTATAAGCGATACTATCCCTATGCTAATCCCACCGACTGAAGGGATACACTGCGGCGCTCTCTGTAAAAATTGTTTCTTTAAAAAGCATAAAAAAACGGAACACAAGGCAAAAGAAATGAGGATAGTAAGAACAGGTTTAATAAATATCTGCAACTTTTCTTCCTTCTAATAAAATTCTGTAGCAATGCTGAGTACAAAAGAGCATAGTATCAAGATGAAAATCCAGAGAGAGGCTCTCTCTACTATTGCCCCCATAAGCCTCTCTCAAGCCTTTATCCTTTAACAAAATCTCAAGCCTTTGCGCCATTGCGGGAATATCTTTTGGCGCGGTTAAAAAGCCTGTCTCGTTCTCACGTACTACCTCCCGAACTCCACCAGTATCAGTAACTACTACAGACTTAGAGGAAGCCATCGCCTCCAATACCGATATCGGTAATCCCTCCCATAAGGAAGTAAGCACAAAAATATCAAGTGCCGATAAAATTCTTGGGATATCCCGGCGCCAGCCCAATAATACTATCTGTTTTTGTAATTTAAGCTGCCTAATAAGGTATTCTATCTTTTTACGTAAAATCCCATCACCGATTAAAATAAACTTCACTTCGGGCAGAACCTCGTTAACCAAAGATGCCATCTTAATAAAATCCTGCGGAGCCTTTTGCGGCTTAAAACATGCCACCATCCCAACAACCAAATCATCCGCTGTTAGCCCTAATTCTTTCCTTACATTTCCGTTATCTGTCCCAGCAAATTCCGAATAATTAATACCGTAACGAATAAGAACATACTTTCCAATAGTCCCGATATGATTGGCTATACCCTTAGTGCGATCATGGCAAGAAACGACTACCAGTATATCAGTAACTCGCGCAACCAATCTTTCCAAGAAAATATAAAGCTCGCGCACAAAAAATGGCTGGTAATCATTAAATGACCAGCCATGAACGGTGTGCACCACACCTTTTGCTTTTGCTAACCATGCTGCTATGCGCCCAAGAATGCCCGCTTTAGAGCTATGGGTATGCACAATATCAATATTATTTCTTTTAATAAAAAAATATAGCTCGCATAACGCCAATAAATCCTTTAAGGGATGCGGAGAGCGTTCCAGGAATCCTGATTTTTTTACCTTGAGCCCTGCCATTGATAATGTTTCAGCATGTAATAAACCACTTTTAGCGGTAAACAAGAAAATATTATTGTTTTCCCTATCTAAATGTTTTATCAGGTTTAATAATTGTTTTTGGGCGCCTCCTAATTCTAATTTTGTAATCACAAAGAGAATATTCTTATCGCGTATCATATGCTGTTTCTTCAAACAATTCTGCCATTCCTTTTAAAATTAGGCCTGGCTCAAAGAAATCTATACTGGCACAATATCGTTTTACGAATAGGCTATCCCCGCCAGTAGCAATTATCTTTGGCTTACCGTGAATTTCCTTCTTCAACTTTTCCACTAATCCATCAATCAAACTTCCATAACCATACGTGATTCCTGAGAGCATGCTCCCCTGCGCATTTTTCCCAATCAATGCTTTGGATTGCTTTAATTCTACCTCAGGCAATAAAGCGGTATAACGATGGAGTACAGCTAATGAAAGCGTTAATCCTGGAAAAATAATTCCCCCTAAATATTCTTTATTCTTAGAAACCACATCAAACGTAAGGGCAGTTCCTAAATCTATGGAGATAACCGGCGCGCCATAAAGCTTCATTGCCATATAGGCGCACAACAGGCGATCTTGGCCAACTTGTTTTGGTTTCGCGTAGAGATTCTTTATGGGAACTTTAAGGTTCTTCCCCAAGACATAAACAGGGATATTCCCCTTTGATCCTATTGCTTTTTCTATTGTGGGCGTAACCCCAGGGACTACGCTACAGATAACCGCACACTCTATGGCTGACAACGCGTTATGGCTTTTTTTCAAATTTTCTTCTAAAAAGGTTTTAAACTTCCGATATTTTTGAGCCGCGAGGCTGGATTTAAGAATAAGCTTCTTTCTTCGGAATATGCCTATGGTTATAGTGGTATTTCCTATATCTACGGCTAAAATCATTATTACCTCAACAGCTCTACATCTCCCGCGAAAATATGTTTCATAAAACCATTGTTTTGCCGCACTACCAAGGCTCCCTCATTATCAAAATCTACCGCTGTTCCTTCAGGCTTGCCGTTAACCTTCACCTGTTTGCCCCAGAGGCTTGAGAAATGGCGCGCATCCTCTATTATATCTGAAATTCCTTCTTTTTTGAATTGAAAATAATGACGGTCTATTTCTTTCAGGCAAGCCCCTAAAAGGTTTTCGTTGTGGATATCTTTTTGAAGCAATACTCTCAATGAAGTTATGCCTCGTAGGGGTAATTCATTCTGCCTTAAATTAGTGTTAATGCCAATACCTACCACAAGAAACCTTACTTTCTGTATTTCGGCATCCATTTCCGTGAGGATGCCGCCTATCTTCTTATCATCAACAAAGATATCATTAGGCCATTTAATAAGGAATTGGCAATGAGTATAGCCTCCAAGCGCCTTACAAATACTTAAAGCAACCAGGAGGGTGATCTTTGGAGCGTCATTCACTACGATATCCGGGCGTAAAATTAAGGAAAAATAAAGCCCTTTATCCTTATGAGAAATCCATTGCCTCCCCAGCCTTCCCCGTCCTTTGGTTTGAGACCTTGCCCAAAAGACAGCGCCTTCCTTCTCTCCTTTAAGCGCGTACATAAACGCTGAGTCATTGGTTGAGCCAACCGTATCATACTTGTAAATCTTTTTGCCAATGACACGCGTATCTAATTCTTTGCCGCGAAAAACTCTTAGGATCCCGTCATCCATCTAAAATCCCCAAAGTAGGGGCAACCCTTGTGGTTGCCCTCAATTTGTTGAGTACAGCACAGAGGCATGTCCCTACCCTTTAAATTCCTTTATCTTATCCCGAATTCGGGCGGCTTCCTCAAATTGAAGGTTTCTTGAGGCAAGCTCCATCTGATATTCTAATTCCCCGATATAAGACTTCAATTCATATTCTTCTTTGGAAAGCTCAACGATATCCTGGGTAAGATCTTCGGCATCTTCTAAGGCTTCAATCCCCTCGCGAATTGCCTTTTGGATACCCCGGGGAGTTATTTTGTGCTTGGCATTAAATTCCAGCTGAATTTTACGGCGGCGGCTGCTTTCAGAAATTGCCTTTTGCATTGAACCGGTAATTGTATCGGCATACATGATAACCTGGCCATTAATGTTACGGGCAGCTCTTCCGGAAACCTGGATAAGCGAAGTTGCCGAACGCAAAAAACCTTCCTTATCCGCGTCTAAAATAGCCACGAGCGAAACTTCAGGCAAATCCAATCCCTCACGTAAAAGGTTCACTCCTACCAAACAATCAAACTTTTTCTGCCGCAATTCTTTCAATATCTTAGTGCGTTCAATGGTCAGGATTTCCGAATGCAGGTATTTTACCTTGAGCCCTTCTTCCTTTAAATACTGCGACAGGTCCTCAGACATCCTCTTGGTAAGCGCGGTTACCAAAACCCGCTCATTTCTTTGAGCGCGTTTTTTCACCTCTTTAATCAAATCCTCAACTTGCCCCGCGCTTGGCTTAACGATAATTTCAGGGTCAACCAAGCCTGTAGGCCGGATTATCTGCTCAATTATTGTGCTCTTTGACTTTTTTATCTCATAATCCGCTGGCGTTGCCGAAACAAAGAGAGCCAGAGGGATTAAACTTTCAAATTCATCAAACTTTAAAGGGCGGTTATCGAGGCATGAGGGCAGACGAAAACCAAATTCCACTAATGTTTCTTTTCGCGCTTTATCACCCTCATACATCCCACGAATCTGAGGAATAGTCACATGGCTTTCATCAATAATAAGAAGGAAATCTTCCGGAAAGTAGTCAATCAGGCAATGCGGCCTTGAGCCTAGAGGCTTGCCTGATAAATGGCGCGAATAATTCTCAATCCCGTGGCAATAGCCGATTTCCTTAAGCATCTCCATATCGTAGTTGGTGCGGGATTCAAGGCGCTGGGCTTCTAAAATTTTATTTTGCGTTCGCAAAAAAATAAGCCTTTCTTCCAATTCTTCGGCTATCGATAGAAGCGCTCCTTCAAGATGCTTACTTGATACAATAAAATGCTTTGCCGGATATATCGCTGCTCGTTGTAACTCCGTTATTTTTTTCCCGTCTATAGGGTTACACTCAAAGATTTTCTCTACCTCATCGCCGGATAATTCCACCCGAAGCGCGGTTTTGGTGTAGGCGGGAAAGACCTCAACCACATCCCCCCGGACACGGATTCTTCCCCGGATAAATTCATAGTCATTGCGCTCATATTGAATTTCAATAAGCTTACGCAACAGGCCATCCCTGGATACGGTTTGGCCTTTTTCAATAAATACCAGCGATTCTTTATAATCTTCAGGCGAGCCTAAATTATAAATACAGGAAACCGATGCCACAATAAGGCAATCTCGCCTGCTCATAAGAGAACTGGTGCTTGAAAGGCGCAGACGGTCAAGGCGGTCATTTATAGAAGAATCCTTTTCTATATAGATATCAGTTGAGGGGATATAGGCTTCCGGCTGGTAATAATCATAGTAGCTGACAAAATATTCAACCGCGTTCTCGGGGAAGAATTCCTTAAATTCACCGTAAAGCTGTGCTGCGAGGGTTTTGTTATGCGAAATAACTAGGGTTGGTTTATTTATCTTGGCTATCACATTGGCCAAGGTAAAGGTCTTTCCCGAACCAGTAACTCCCAAAAGAGTCTGGTATTTTTCACCACAGCCAATACCTTGAGCCAGAGCATCAATTGCCAGAGGCTGGTCTCCCGCAGGATTATAAGAGCTCACAAGTTTGAATTTATTCATCTCAAAAAGTACTACTCAAGGGGAAGGGGCTACTTCTAAGGAAATATCAATGGCTTTCACTGAATGGGTGAGACTACCGATAGAAATACTATCAACGCCTGTTTTGGCAATTGCCCTAACATTATCTAGGTGGACGCCTCCGGAGGCTTCTATCTGCGTCATGCGTTGTGCGCCCGCCACACTGCTTTGACGGACGCCTTGTGTCGTGCGTCTTATTTCAACTGCCTTTCTAATATCAGCTATTTTCATATTATCCAACATTATTATATCTGGCTCTGCCTTTAGTGCTTGCCTAAACTCCTGTAAATTCTTTACCTCTATTTCAATTTTCAGGCCCTTTGGCCTTCTCTTTTTCGCCATCCCAATTAATTCTTCAATGTACCCTAAACCCTGCCCCCTACACCCTATAGCAATATGATTATCCTTAATCAAGATACCATCCCAGAGGCCCATGCGGTGATTACAGCCGCCGCCAAGACTCACCGCGTATTTTTGCAAGTCACGCAGCCCGGGAATAGTCTTACGAGTGTCCAAAATCTTAACTTTATACGGCTTAACTCTATCCACAAACTTCCTGGCAGCTGTAGCTATTGCGCAAAGATGGCTTAAAAGATTTAACGCCGTCCGCTCCGCTTTCAGTATAGCGTGGGCATCACCTTCTACCGTTGCAAGAATTTTCCCCGCGTTTTGCCATGAGCCTTCAGCGTAGTGCGCTTTAAAAGTAACCGACGTGTTTACTATTTTAAAAACGTTCCGCGCGACAGCCAGCCCCGCCACCACGCCTCTTTCTTTTAAAAACAGCACAGCCTTTATTTTCTTACCCTTAGGTATCAGAATGCGGCTGGTGATATCGCCGCCTCCGATATCCTCCGTTAGCGCATCTTTGATGACACGATGCAACATTTGTTTCTTCATAGCTATTACTCTGTTAAAGTATATTTTGGCAGCAGCTCATTAGCTAAGGGACTAATCAGCTAAAGGGCTAAAGAACTACTATTATTTAATGTAACAACGCATTATTACTTATTTCTTAAGCTCACTAATAACCCTCTGCAGGCTTGCCAATTTTTCCTGGCCTTGTGCCAGCGACTCTTTCTCTTTTTCCACAATTTCTTCGGGTGCTTTTTTGAGGAAATCCTTATTTTTTAGCCGGGATTCCTTTGACTTTAAAGATCCCGCAAGCGCATCGGCTTCCTTAGTAAGCCGTTCTATTTCCTGATCAATATCAAGCAATCCTTCAAGCTCTAAAAATACCTGCACCTCATGTACTATAGCACTTATACCTTTTTTCAGCTTTGCGGGCGCTCCTTGAATTGTTAAAGCCTCTACCCTTCCCAAATTCGTGATATAGCTCGCTACTGTATCCAAGGCGCTTTTTACTTCTTTATCCTTAGCTATGAGCATTACTTTAACCGCCTGCGCCGGAGCAATCTTTACCTCAGCTTTTAAATTTCTGATCGCGGTAATAACCTCAATAGCCAGCTGCATTTGGCTTTCGGCCTTCTTATCGATTATCTTTTTTTGCACATGCGGCCACGGTTGGGTCATAATACTTACGAAGGACGGGGGACGAGGGACGAGGGACGTTAAAGAAAGTTTCTGCCAGATTTCTTCGGTAATAAAGGGCATAAACGGATGCAAACACCTTAAGGTTTTTTCTAAAACCTTATACAATACTATCTGTGTATTCTTGCTTTCCCCGCTCACCCGCTCACCCGCTAACCCGCTCACCAAATTAGGCTTTGCCAGCTCTATATACCAATCACAAAACTCATGCCATACAAATTCATAGAGGATATTAGCCGCGTCATTAAAACGGTAGTTATCTAACGCCTTATTTAAGGCACTAAGCATTGAATAAAACCGGCTCAAGATCCATCGCTCAGGGAGTTCAAGGTCTTCCTTCTCAAATAAAACGCATAAATCCACATTTACTAAACTCAAATCCAAATTCATAAGTGAAAACCGCGAGGCATTCCAGAGTTTATTGGCAAAATTCCTGCCCACCTCGAACTTCTGCTCGGATAAAAAGACATCCTGCCCGCTTGCGGTTATAGAAATAAGGCTGAAGCGAAGCGCATCAGTGCCGTATTTCTCAATAATTTCCAAAGGGTCAATGATATTGCCTAAGGACTTAGACATCTTTTTACCTTCTACATCCCGCACGGTGCCGTGGATATAGACATCCTTAAACGGTTCTTTTCCCATGAATTCAAAACCAGCCATAATCATACGCGCCACCCAGAAAAAAATAATTTCAGGAGCGGTCACTAAGACAGACGTAGGATAAAAATAGTTTAAATCTTTTTCGTCCTTCATCCTTCGTCCCTGCCTTGCCGGCAGGCAGGCTTCATCCTTCGTATTAAACGGCCAATAAAAAGTAGCAAACGGCCACAGCCAGGAAGAAAACCAGGTATCCAAAACATCTTCATCCTGATAGATATCCCCTCCACCGCAATCCGGACACTTCTGGGGCTTAACTTTAGCCACAATAATTCCTTTTTCTTTACACTTTACACTTTCAACTTTACACTGACTGCCGGTTTTCAAGCATTCTTTGCAATAATAAACCGGCAGTCTATGCCCCCACCAGATTTGGCGAGAGATACACCAATCCCTGATATTCTCCATCCAGTTAAGATAAACCTTGGCCCAGCGTTTAGGATAAAAATTGATTCTCCCGTCTTTTACCGCTTCAATCGCCGGTTTTGCCAACGGCTCCATTTTCACAAACCACTGCCTTGACAAATACGGTTCTATCACGGTTGAGCAGCGATAACAATGCCCCACGGCATGGGTATGCGGCTCAATCTTTTCAATGAGTTTTCTTTCTTTTAAATCTTCAATAATTGCCTCTCGCGCCTCAAACCTATCCAAGCCGTTATAGTCACCGGCATTCGTATTTAAAACCGCGTTAGGATGCATAATGTTGATAAACTCTAGTGTATGGCGCTTGCCCATCTCATAATCATTGGAGTCATGGGCCGGGGTAACCTTCACCAAACCGGTTCCAAATTCCATATCAATCAATTCATCGGCAATTATTTTAATTTCCCGTTCTATTAGAGGCACAATAACCGTTTTACCAATTAAGTGCTTATAGCGCTCATCTTTTGGATTCAGAGCAACCGCCGTATCCCCTACCATCGTCTCCGGCCGTGTGGTTGCTACCACGATATAATTTTGCGATGTGTGATTTTCGATTTGAGATTTATCTCGAATTTCGAATTTCGAATTTCGAATTTCTTCTTTAAGAGAATACCGTATATAATACAAATTCCCCTGAACTTCGCGATGAGCAGCTTCCTCATCCGATAAGGCCGTTTGGCAGCGAGGGCACCAGTTGATGATCTTATCATCCTGATAAATCAGGCCTTTATTCCACAAGGCAACAAATACCTCTTTTACCGACTGAGAGTATTCCTCATCCATAGTAAAACGCACCCGCTGCCAGTCACTTGACGCGCCCAATTTCTTTAACTGCCGTATAATCGTTGAGCCGTATTGCTCCTTCCACTGCCAGACTCTCTCCAAAAACTTGTCCCTGCCTAAATCCTGGCGCTTCAAGCCCTCCTTGGCAAGTTGGCGTTCTACCACATTCTGGGTGGCAATACCGGCGTGATCGGTCCCGGGCATCCACAAAGACTCAAAGCCTTGCATACGCCTAAGACGGATTAAAATGTCTTGATAGGTGTTATTGAGCGCGTGGCCCATATGTAATATTCCTGTTACATTAGGCGGCGGGATAACGATACAAAAAGGCTTCTTATCAGGATTAACTTTGGCGGCAAACAGGTTTTCACTTTGCCAAAAGGCATACATCCTGTCTTCCACCTCTTTTGAATTGTAACGGCTGTTTAATTCTTCCATAAAAATCTTCCTACTTTTTTAACTTCGTTGACGTCGTATTCGTATTTTTCGTTGATTCGTAGTACTCACTGGTAAGCGTTCTTCCTTTTTCACTGCCGATTTCCTTTGCCAAAGTTTCTAATACTTTCAGGCACCCCGGCCCTTTCATGCCCTTAATATGCACCTTAAGCTCACCATCATCAGATATAAATAATTCAATCTCTTGTTTTCCCGCCATATCTCTCCTATGTTAAAAATTATGTTTCGTGTACCGTTTACCGCTAACCGTTTACCGTTACGGCAAGCGGTACACGCCTGCCTGCCGGTAGGCAAGGTTAACGATACACGCAACAATTATCATCTTCCTCTATAACATGTTCAGCTCTGCTGCTATGACCATTTTCGCGCTACCAGCCGAATGGTATTTTTCTGAACCCTCTCTTCCTCGGAAATCATATAGCCTTGTTTTTTAAGCTCAGCAATAACCTTACTATAGGCGTATTTCTGCTTAATTTTATTGATAAACACTTGCTGTTTTTTCAACTGCTCTTTGGTTAAGCCTTTTGTATCCGCCACAAACTGATACTCTCCCTTTTTAGTTTTCTCAAGGCCGATTAAACGGCCGTTAGGATCCTTAATTACCACTTCAACTTTATGAGAGGATCCATCGGCAGTAGTCAAAGTCTTTGTCTCTTCATATTCTACCTGCAAATCGGACAAGGTTCTCTTTAAAGCAATTAAATCGCCAATCATAGTAATCAAACAAGCCTCTGAAGACATGCAAGTCCTCCCTTTTTACGTATTATCTCAATTGATTAAATATAAAAAACCTAAAAAAATAGTAAAGTGCCACAACCACAATACCGATGATGAGCTGAACCTGACGCGCGGAGAGCTGCGATCTTATTTCCTCAATACGTTCGCGCAATGACTGTTGCTTCAAGTCATTTTCCGCCTTTTTACGCTTTACCCAATCGTCAATCAACTCTTTGCTATAGCCGTATTTTCGTATCCTTTCCATAAGCGTCACTATGTCAAAAGGCAAATTTCTATCTGAGGATTTATACTCTACGCCATCAATATTAAGAATTATTTCATTGGCTGAATCAATTGCCACATTCTTATCCCCTGCCAAGGAAAAATCCCTGCCACAGACCCAGCAATTCCTTCTCTCCCCTTGATTTATTGCCCCACAGGTGCATTTTTTAATTGACCGGGCAGCTTTCTGATAGTTTTCGGTTAAAGGCGTCTGCAGCGAATTCTGGCAGGAGATACAGAGGATAGCGCTGGAGAGGTTTTCCTTGCCGCAATAAGGACACACAACGGAGTAATCAACGTTCGCGTTGGCTGGCGCCTGATAAACTTCAGTTTGCCCTATTGTGTCTGTAATGACAACTTCTATTCTCCTGTTTCCTATTTCAAGCCGCTCAAAACGTTTTGAAATCTTAATACATCCTTTGCACAGACCATCTTTTGGCGCGTGCTCTAATTTCTCAAAACGCTTGATGAATTTTCTCAGCATATCATTTTATTCACTATTAAAACTCTAACTTTCTCTCCTTGTTAGAGGACACTTCTTTTCGAGAGCTGCTTGCCGGGCGCGCCCTATACTTGGCCCACGCGCGGAGGTCTTCAATATTCTCTTTCATCGTTACCGATAAAGGCACGCTTTGTTTTATGCTGCGAATAATGCCTTCAGAGTCAATATCCTTCTTTTCCAAAAAGGCATCATACATAGCGGCAATCACCGCTTGTTCTATTTCCGCGCCTGAAAAACCCTCGCTTTCCTTGGCCAAAAGCTCTACGTCAAAGCGCGCCGCATCTCGTTTTCTCTTTTTTATATGTATTCCAAATATCTCTTTTCTTTCATCCTGAGTCGGTAAATCCACAAAGAATATTTCATCAAATCGCCCTTTTCGCAGCAACTCCGGAGGAAGCTGCTGGATATTGTTGGCAGTAGCAATGACAAACACAGCAGCAGTCTTTTCCTGGAGCCAGGTAAGGAATGTGCTAAAGACGCGCGCGGAGGTCCCTGCGTCAGAGAATGTTGAACTCTGCACTCCTGACAAGCCTTTTTCTATCTCATCAATCCATAACACTATCGGCGCCAAAGCTTCCGCCAGCTTTATTGCCCGGCGCATATTCTCTTCTGATGAGCCGACGATACCGCTAAAGACCGCGCCAATATCCAGGCGTAAAAGAGGCAATTTCCACAAACCCGAAACAGCTTTAGCGGTTAAGCTCTTGCCGCATCCCTGCACGCCTAGGAGCATAATCCCTTTTGGTTGAGGCAGGCCGAACTCCTGGGCTTTTTGGGTAAAGGCAATGCCGCGTTTAGAAAGCCAATCTTTTAAACAATCGACGCCTCCGACATTGGAAAATTCTTCCCTTAGTTCATAATATTCTAACAGCTTACTCTTTCTAATCGCCTGTTTTTTCTCATCGAGGATTTTATCAATATCATTAACATCTAACTTCTTATCAATCACAATCGCCCGGGCAAAGGCATTCTCCGCTTCAGAACGCGTCAGGCCAAGCGCTGCCTTGGCTAACCTTTCCTTAGTATCGGGAGTAAGGTCTATGGTTACTTCCGGCGTTTTAGATACCACCTGAATTATCTCATCGAGCAATTCAGTCATTTCCTCATAATAGGGCATATCATAATCCACAACCACGAATTCCTTCTCTAATTCTACAGGCACCGTCAAGACCGGAGAGATAATAATCAAAGTTTCATACGTATCTTTCAGATTACTTACCAAGTCCCTTGCCTTGCGGATTATCGTTTGGTCATTTAAAAAGGAATGAAAGTCAAGAAACACAAAAAGCGCGGGGTCAGGGTATTTCTCAATATAGCTAAGGGCGTTTATAGGATCCCTGGTCGCCTCGTCAACCTTTGAGGATACATCCTCTAATTTAAAAATCCCCCGCGTAATAGACCAAAGAAAAAGCTTTTTTTGCCTGCGCTCCGCCATATCCCTTAAGCGCTCTATAATCCTAGTTTCCTCCCAGCTTACCAAATAAATCAGAGGATACCTGGCCCTGACCAAAACATCAATTTCCTTATCGCACTTGGTTTCCATGCTCACGCACTCCTTTTCTATAAAAAGGATACTTTTCTTTATCCGCAGTAAACACTCAGGCTTTTGAAAGCCTTATCGGAAAGCGCCCTCACCACTAAAGCCGTATTTCTGGTGAGCGGTATAAACCTTATCTTCCCGTCTTCTTCAATGTGAATCTCTAAATAACAACCGCGCCTTGCCTTCTTATCCGCTTTATCGCGAGCAACTTGGTTCATGCGCAGAACCATTTATTTAAATCCTCTCAATTCCATATATTTACTCTTGCCTATTGTTTTATATACAAATTCATTCAAATCTTGCAGCCAATCCAGCTTCTTTTCTGCTGGCCAATTACGAAAATCGCAAGAATCCACATCTTCAAAGGCTATACGGTGTTTAAGTTTTCGCCTGATTTCTTCAATTGTCATTCTGCGCAAATCACTCTTCCAAATACCAGGATTGTTCTTGACAATTGCTTCAGATATAACTTGATACGCATATTCATATAAATCTACGTCAGACATTTTCAACTAACCTTATCCTTAAGCAATTTATACTCAACACTATCCACGAGAGCCTGCCATGACGCCTCAATGATATTCTCCGAAACCCCGACTGTGCCCCAGGAATCTGTTTCATCCTGAGACTGGATAAGCACGCGCACCCCTGAGGCGGTCCCCGCTTTCTCATCCAAGACCCGCACCTTAAAATCAGACAAATGCATTTTAGTCAGCGTCGGATAAAAAGACTTAAGCGCTTTGCGCAGGGCGTTATCCAAGGCGTTCACCGGGCCGTCGCCGTCTGCTGCGGTATGTTCCTGAACCCCTTTTACCTTCACCTTGATGATCGCCTCAGACGTAATCCTTCCGTCAGGCTTTTTCTCTACCACCACCCTGAAACTTTCCAGGCTAAAAAAGTTCTTGTACTGCTTTAGCGCGCGCTTAATGAGAATCTCAAATGAGCCATCAGCCGCCTCAAACTGATAACCCTTATGTTCTAAATCCTGCAAAAGCTTGAGAATCTTTTGGGTCTTGGGCGATTTTTTGTCTAAATCAAGATCAAATTCCTTTGCTTTCAAGATAATAGGCATCTTCCCGGAAAGCTCAGAAGCTAGTAACCTGCGGTGATTACCTACCCAAAGAGGATCAATATGCTCATAGGTTTTTTGGTTCTTCAGCATCGCGTCAATATGCACGCCTCCTTTATGCACAAAAGCTGAACTGCCCACAAAAGGCTGGTTCGGCTGCTGGCGCATATTAGAAACTTCGCTTACAAAATGGGAAACCTTCGTTAATTCCTTAAGATTCTTATCTGGAATGCACTCGATAGTAAGTTTGGTTTTCAAAATTCCGATGATAGTGGTTAAGTCAGCGTTGCCGCAGCGCTCGCCATAACCATTGAATGTCCCTTGCACGTGAGTAACCCCATTTTCAACCGCGAAAATAGAATTGGCCACAGCCAATCCCAAATCATTATGGGCATGGATGCCAAGGGTTGATTTTAGTTTAGGCGCAACCTGATGGATAATCCTGATCATCTCAGAAGTAACGGTCCCTCCGTTAGTATCGCAAAAGACAATACGGCCCGCCCCCGCTTCCTGGGCAATTAAGGCAGTCTTAAGCGCGTACTCCGGGTTACTCTTATAGCCGT
The DNA here is from genome assembly GCA_001805445.1 of Omnitrophica WOR_2 bacterium GWF2_43_52. Taxonomy (GTDB): domain Bacteria; phylum Omnitrophota; class Gorgyraeia; order Gygaellales; family UBA12090; genus GWF2-43-52. Next base: position 27,991 of record MHGF01000036.1, on the reverse strand, counting down.
CAAAGAAATGCTCGCAATCATAGATAACCATTTTCCCTTGAGAGACCAAATATTTAACCGTATCATGAATTATCGCAAGGTTTTCATCCAAGGAAATCTTCAACACCTCTTGAATATGGAGATCCCAGGTTTTGCCAAAAATAGTCACAACCCTAGTCTCGGCCGCGAGGATACTCTTTATGCTTGCGTCAAGGCTTGCCTTTTTATCTATCCTGCGGGTAGAACCAAAAGCAACTAACGCGGCCTGCTTAAGAGGCTTGGCCTTCAATATCCTAAAGACTTCCCGATCCTTGGGATTCGCCGGCCAGCCGGCTTCAATAAAATGAATCCCCATCTCATCAAGCTTACGGGCAATGCGCACCTTATCCTGGACCGAATAGGAAATCCCTTCGGTCTGCGCGCCGTCACGCAAGGTGGTATCGTATAATTCAACTTTGAGCATTCTCCTCACCTCTTAGCTAAGTCAAACTTTTCATGCAAAGATTTTACCGCTGTCTCCGCGAATTTTTTCTTGATAATACAGGAAATGCTGATTTCAGAGGTTGAGATCATCTCGATATTTATCTTCTCCTTAGCGAGTGTCTCAAACATCCCTGCCGCAACCCCGGAATGAGTCTTCATCCCTACTCCCACAATGGAAACACGCGCGATATCCAAATCCTCTAAAACCTCTAATTCCCCTATTTCCTGTGCCGCCCTCTGGGTTAATTTTATCGCTTTTTGAGAATCCACTTTCGGGACGGTAAAAGATATATCGGTTTGGCGCGTATGCGATACATTCTGCACAATCATATCCACGTTAATCCCGCCTTGAGCAAGCTGATTAAAAATCTTAGCGGCGATCCCCGGCTTATCGGGAACATTACAAATGGTAATCTTAGATTCACTTTTATTGAGGGTTATCCCCGTCACTGCCACATCTTCCATATTTTTTACCTCCTTAATAATCATGGTACCGCAGTTCTCGGAAAATGACGAACGCACCTGTATCGGCACATCAAATTTCTTGGCCACTTCAATAGAGCGCGCCTGCATTACCTGCGCCCCAAGAGAAGCCATCTCAAGCATCTCATCGTAGGTTATCTCATCTATCTTTCTTGCCTTAGGCTCAATGCGGGGGTCGGTGGTGAAAATCCCCTCCACATCGGTATAAATCTCGCACTCATTAGCCTCTAACGTCTTGGCAAGGGCAACCGCGGTCAAATCAGAGCCGCCTCTGCCTAAGGTTGTAATATCCTTATCCGGGGTCATTCCCTGAAAGCCCGCCACGATTACTACTTTACCCTTTTTCAACTCTTGATGAATTTTATTAGCCTCTATCTTTACAATTCTCGCTCTTGTATGAACGGTATCGGTAATAATGCCTACCTGTGAACCCGTTAAGGATATCGCCTCATACCCTAACTCATGAATTGCCATTGCCAAAAGAGCTACCGATATCTGCTCACCGGTTGAAAGCAGCATATCCATCTCCCGCTCCGGAGGCTCCGCCGATATTTGCGAGGCAAGCTCTATCAATTCATCTGTGGTATCTCCTAAGGCTGAAACCACCACCACCAAATCATTGCCTTTTTTTTTGTAACGCACAACGCGCTTGGCAACATTCTTTATCTTTTCCGGATTTGCTACTGAAGAACCACCGTATTTTTGCACAATCAATTTTTTCATTTCTCTACTTTTGCCTTTCTCTTCACATACTATAGGTAAATAACCATGTTAAATACGGAAATCAGGTGGCCGGGAAGATTAGGATTTGGTAATCAGGATATCGGGATAGTAGGAATAAAGAATAGTTTTTTTCCTAATTTCCCGATACCCTGATATCCACTTTTAAAGCAACTTTTCACTATCTATCGGCTTACTTTGTACTCTTATATCTCTTCTTCCTTAATCAACCTATCCATAAGCACAAAGGCCTTATCTAAGGCTATACCACTCTTTTTTGCTTCTATCTCATTAAAACCTTCCGCGCCGGATGCGCTAATTCCTTTTCCGTACACCGCAAAACATACGCTATCTGCGGTATGCGTGCGCAGCGATAACGGGGTGGCATGGTCAGGCATCAGCAGGATCCGAAAATCCTCTCTGCCTTTCAAACCTTCCATAATGGTTCCCACCACAGACTGGTCAAACCTTTCAATTGCTAAAAGCTTTTCCTGAAGGTGGCCGTTGTGGGATGCCTCATCCGCGGCCTCAACATGCACGTAGACAAAATCCTTATTTTTTAACGAGGCAAGCGCTGCCTCTGCCTTACCTTTATAATTGGTATCATAATAGCCTGTAGCGCCTTCAACCTTAATCACCTCTAAACCGGCAAGCCTGCCAATGCCATTAATCAAATCAACCGCTGAGATTACTGAACCTCTAATCCCATATTTATCCTTAAAAGGAACAATTGCCGGCTTTTTCCCTTGCCCCCAGAGCCACATCATATTCGCGGGGTTTTCTTTTAAGTCAAGGCGCACCTGGTTTATTTCATGTTCAAGCAAAAGCTTACGCGCTTCCTGCATTAAAAGAATCAGAAACTGGGCATCCTCGCCATGCGGCAGGTATTTTTTAAATTCCCTTCCGGTAATATCGTGGGGAGGCACGCAGCGCGCTTGCAAGGCTTTATTCTTTATAATTGCCAAATGCCGGTAACTTACCCCGGGATAAAACCGCACCTCTGATGAGCCAAGTTTCTGGTCTAAAAACTTTATCAACACGCCCGCCTCTTTGGTTGAGATATGGCCGGCGCTATAGTCAATCAAGACATCATCAGATGCGGTAATCAAATTACAGCGAAAAGCTACCTCATCAGGCTTTAGCGCTATCCCCAAGTTCGCTGCCTCAAGCGGCCCTCTGCCGCAATAGTAAACCTTGGGGTCATAGCCAAAGATGCCCAAATTAGCAACATCAGAAGCCGCGGACATCCCTTCGGGAATAGTTTTAGCCAGGCCAATCTTGCCATTTTTAGCCAGAAAATCCATATGCGGAGTTTTGGCATATTCAAGCGGCGTTTTATTGCCCAGCTCCGCGAGAGGATAATCACACATCCCGTCACCGACTAAGATAATGTATTTCATAAATGAGGCCATACCTTACGGAGCGCCTTACGAAGTAAGGCAGCGAACGTAAGGTATCCGGCCGAATTTATCCCGAAGCGTGCGAAGAAAATTTCGAAAGAAATTTTCAAGCGTCTACGCGAGGGATTGTTTAAAACTTCACCTCTGGCACTACCCTTGCCTTTTCCTCAGCCTTGAAATATTCTGAGAATTGCGTAAACCCAAACCAATGCGCAAGCAGATTAGACGGAAAACTCTTCAAAAGGACAGCGTAGCCGCGCACGGCTTCATTATAACGCATTCTCTCCACAGAAATCCTGTTTTCTGTGCCTGCTAATTCATCCTGAAGCCTTAAAAAGGTGCCGTCTGCTTTTAACGTAGGATAATTCTCAGCGACGATCAAAAGCCGGGAAATTGCCGAATCCATAGAAGATGCCGCTTTAATTTTATCATCCTGTGTTGGGGCATTTGCCCAGGCAGAACGCGCCTTGGTTATTTCTTCAAACACCGTCTTTTCATGGGCGGCATATCCTTTTACCGTATTTACCAGATTCGGAATTAAATCCGCTCTTCTCTGCAACACATTCTCTACTTGCGCCCAGGAAGCCTTGACATTTTCACTCTTTGAAACTAAGGTATTATAAATACCGATAAAACCCACTCCTATGATAACCACGATAATCAACAAACCGATAAAAAAATTCTTCATCTTAAAACCTCCTCGTATAATATATGTAATTAACCATGTTAAATGCGGAGATTAGGTGATCGGGAGATTAGGATTTGGTGATTAGGATATCAGGATATTGGGAACAAAATATCGGTTTTTCCCTAATCCTTCGATTGCCCGATCCCCAAATCCCAATTCCCTGATACCCTGATATCCCTGCCCGTGGCAGGCAGGCAATAATTAATATAACGGTGTACTAGAGAACGCTTTGAGCTCTATTTAGAACCTGCCCCCGGCTCCGCCGCCACCGCCGCCACCGCCGCCAAAGCCACCGAAACTCCCCCCTCCGCCAAAACCACCGCTGTATCCACCTCCCCATCCTCCGCTTGTCACTCTTCCACCATAATCCTGCGGCCCGAAAAAACTTCTTCGCCTTTTAGGTGATTGCTCTGACCAATACCTGTATCTAATAATCAGAGAAACGCAATATCCTGCAATAATCAATAAGCTCACCCATGGGGACACTTGATAGAAACACAGGGCAAAGAATGCGGTAAATGGCAACCCTATAAAAATCGGCCAGGGTAAATTCCAGATGGCAAAAAATATAAAGGCAAAAAAATATAGAAATAACGGCGCATCAACGCTTTTCTTAGGAGGGAGCCTTTCTGCATGCTCCAAAGTGCCGCCTGAATTTTTCACAATGGCCCCTGCTATCGCGAGGACTCCGTAATAAAGCCCCTTGCCGTATAAACCCTCCTTAAAAGAAGGCACCATATAGTCTCTGCCTATCTCACCACATACCCCATCAGGCAAAAGCTCTTCCATACCATAACCGGTTTCAATACGCCAAGCCCTTTCCTTTATCGCCAATAATACCAAAACCCCGTTATCTTTGCCTTTCTTACCCGGTTTCCACCTATCAAAGAGCAATCGCGCGTAGCCTGCCTCATCATAAGGAGCCATTGAAGCGACTGTGACTACAGCTATTTCAGATGAAGTCTTAAGCTCTACTTCAGTGATCAATTCAGTAATCTTCTGCCTATACTCATCGCTGATGCAATTGGAAAAATCATTTACCCACCCTGCCGGCTGGGGGATAGTATCGCCAACGGCCTGTGGCGATAAAGCTATAGTACCTATAACACCTAACAACCATATCGCTGTGTGCTTGAGCATAACTAGTGCGCTGTGAACTTAATTATTGATAATATACGGTGGTTTGAGGGCGCACTTCCCTGCCGGCAGGCAGGCAGGCGCTAGGGGGGCAAGCCCCCTTCGGCGCTCTCCGCCTACGGCGGATCGCTGAGCACCCCCCCAAGCGTGGGGGACGGTCTCCCCCACACCCCTTTTACTACACTGTCAATTATTGAAAATTAATTTCACAGTGTACTAGTGCTCCGTGACATAAATTCATGCTATCTGCAACACTTCACTTGCCAGCGGGGGTGGCAAGGTTGTGTTTGAGCGGGGCGTACGGAAATTTTCGCGGCTTGGACCCGCTCTCGCTTTTAGTGGCGGGCGCGAAAATTTACGCCGAGTGAGGTCTGCCGCAGGAGCAGGCCGAACGTCCCCGCGAAAACATAACCTTGACAGGACCTCCGCCCTATATTCAAACATGATAGCGCAATGTCAAAATCTAATGTCACAGCGCACTAGTAACTATCCCTTTACCATAAAGGCATCAACCTTATCGGAAAGCTGCCACAAAGCTTCCAAGAACCTCTCAAAGATGTCGCCAGCCTCAGCTCTTTTTACCGTTTCCTGGCGTAGCTGCCATAGCTGCCTGAAAAGAGCCGCTGATAAACCAAACTCAAGAGCAATCCGTTCAAGAATTTTATCCTTCGCGTCTTCCGAAATCCCCTTAAGGCGCAAAATATTCTTAAAAACAATAATAAAGGCCGGTAAATTTTTAACCAAAAAGTTTTCAAGCGCGCGTTTATCAGTACATGCCGCGCTATAGGCCTGCTGCGCCTGAATGAGCTTTGATTTGAGTTCCACTTCGCACTGATGCCTTAAGTGCGTAAGATTAATAACCAAATCTTTACTATAATCTTCTCCCCATATAAGAATATGGTTTTCTTTTATATCTAAAAACTCTATCGGGAAGGTATCGACTGATGTTTCCATATCTTTTTTAGATAATACCAATGGCGCAATGGCGCCAAAGCCGCGCCGTCGTTTAAGAATACCAATACTTTTAAGCGTCGCTGTATCAAGCTGCTCAACAATCAACAAAATATTAATATCCGAATGTTTCTTTGAATAATCACCACCTACCGCGCTCCCATAGAGCATGACTACCTTTAAATTTTCCGGAAGCTTCACTCTAAGCAATACGGTAAAATCCTGGAGCACTTTCCTAAAAGCCGCGTTTACCTGCGTTAATTCCATATATCACCTATGAGAGTAATAAGAGACTTGACTAACGTTTCTTTAGCATCAACCTTCGCGTATATTTTTTCTTTATCAAGCAGGTAAGCCCGATACTTTGGCTTTATTTTATTTGCCACAATGATATCCGCGCCTTGATCTGAGAGTGCCCTTCTCGCGCGCCGTATGAGTTCAAGGTCAGATATCCCCGATTCCAATTTAAATATTACCAAGGCCGATTGAGGAGAAACCCTTTGTATCGTAGCAATAAGTTTTGGCAGCACCTTAAGCCTTAAAGTATGCGGCCTATCGGATTTTAATTTTCCCCTGATATGGTGGGCTGGCGCGAAATCTGAAACCGCGGCAGAATGGATAACCACATCATAGGCTTGCCAACGTAACTCTTGGATAAGGGCATGTTTTAATTCATGAAAAAAACTAAACCTCACTATCCTAATGTTAGGCAACTGATACCCGCTGCCACCGCAGACAGGGCCCAAAACAAGCGTTACTTTAGCACCCTTACGGGCTAAATCACGGGCTAACAAAATGCCGGTCGTACCGGTTGCGCTATTAGAAATTATCCGCATGCTGTCTATAGCAACCCACGTAGGCCCGGCAGTAATCAAAATTCGCTTATTTCTTAAATTCATTTTTTCAGCCTTCAGCTATCAGCATCCGGCTTTCAGCTCAAAGCTGATAGCTGACAGCCGAAAGCTGACAGCTGCTAATACCCAATCTCCCGTAACACAGCCTTTAAATCTGCCTTTATAATCTTTGGCTTATGGACTATTTTAATTGCCCGGTCAGGGTCTTTCAGGCCGTGGCCGGTCAAAATACAAACAATTTTCAATTTGCGATTTGTGATTTGTGATGTGCGGTGAAAATATCCTTTTCTTGCCAACTTCAGTAAACCGGCAACTGACGCGGCTGACGCGGGCTCAACAAAAATACCCTCTTTTGATGCTAAAAGTTTATACGCATCAACAATCTCTTTGTCCGTTACAGAATCAATCAACCCTCCGGATTCATCGCGGGCAGCCTCTGCCTGCTTCCAGCTTGCAGGATTACCGATTCTGATTGCCGTAGCAATGGTTTTTGGCTTTTTTATGGGACGGCCATTAACGATAGGAGCGGCTCCCGCGGCCTGGAATCCTAATAATTTCGGCAGTGACGAAACCAAGCCTTGTTTTTTGTATTCCTGGTAACCTTTCCAGTAGGCAGTGATATTTCCCGCGTTACCGACAGGAATACATTGGTAATCAGGCGCGCCTTCTAACGTATCACAAATCTCAAAGGCAGCGGTCTTTTGCCCTTCTAAACGATGAGGATTTAAAGAATTGACCAAGACAATGGGATACCGGGCAGTAATTTCTTTAACAATGCTTAAGGCTTCGTCAAAATTTCCTTGGAGCGCCAAAACCTTCGCTCCATGAATAAGCGCCTGGGCAAGCTTACCCAAGGCAATAGCTCCCTCAGGAATCAACACCACACAGCCAAGCCCGGCTTTAGCGGCATAGGCAGCAGCTGAAGCAGAGGTATTTCCTGTTGAGGCGCACATAATAATCTTCGCGCCTGCTTCTTTGGCTTTGGAAACCGCCAGGGTCATCCCTCGGTCCTTAAATGAGCCGGTAGGATTTAACCCTTCAAACTTAAAATACACCTCAAAGCCAGTTCCCACAATGCTGTTTAGATAGCCTGAAGGCATTAAGGGCGTATTGCCTTCCAAGAGGCTAACCACGGGCGTTTTTTCAGTAACAGGCAGGAATCTCCTAAATGTCTCGATTAAGCCTCGATAGCCCATTACCGTTCAACCCGTATAGCTATAGTTTTTTTCTTAATCCCGCCAAGCCTGCTGATTTCCTCTAACGCCAAACGCATATTTCTTTCCTTTGCGTCATGAGTCATCATAACAACAGGGACAATCTTTGCTTGTTTTCTTTCTTTTTGCGCTACTGAGGCAATAGAAATGCCGTGCCGGCCTAAAATCGCGGCAATTTTTCCTAACCCGCCGGGCTTATCGATAACCGAGAGCCTCAGATAATACCTGGTTTCTATATCATCTATATCCCGGACTTTCTTAATCGTCTTATCTTCTACATAGATAGGCACCCGGTTTACGGAATTATGTTTTATGTTTCGCGCCACATCTATAATATCACCTAAGACTGAACTTGCCGCGGGCTTACTGCCTGCGCCGCGGCCATAAAACAATGTGCCTCCCGCCAAATCCCCGTGCACATAAATCGCGTTATAGACACCCTTGACATTAGAAAGCAGATGTTCCTTGGATAAAAGCGTGGGATGAACCCGTGCCTCTAACTGGCCGTTGATATTTTTCGCGATTGCCAAAAGTTTTATCACATAGCCAAAATCCTGGGCATAACGAATATCGCTCAAAGAAATATCTTCTATGCCTTCGACATAGATCGCGTTGCTGGCAATGCTTTTACCAAAGCTCAGTAAAGACAAGATGGCCAGTTTGTGCGCCGAATCAATGCCCTTAATATCCAAGGCAGGATTCTTCTCCGCGTAGCCTTTCTTTTTTGCTTCTATGAGCGCCTGATTAAAACTCAAACCCTCTTCATCCATAGACGTCAAGATATAATTCGATGTTCCATTCACAATCCCCAAGAGGGTATCAATATGATTCCCTCCTAATGATTCCCTGAGCGCCTTAATAATTGGGATACCTCCGCCCACCGATGCCTCAAAATATAAATCCACATTTGCTTTTTTCGCCGCCTGAAAAATTTCTTCCCCGCATTCTGCCAAGAGCGCTTTATTGGCGGTAACCACATGCTTTCCGCGCCTCAATGCTTCTAAAATAAATTCTTTCGCCGGATGTATCCCCCCGATAAGCTCAACAACAATAGACACGTCAGCGTCATGTAGAATACTGTTGACATCAGTCGTCAGGATACTCTTTTCGACACTCACCTCACGCTTGGTTCGGATATCTTTGTCGCAAATAGTTTTTACTACCAGCCGTGCGCCTGTTTTCTTCTCAAAAAAGTGTGGTTTTGCCAGTAAGGCGCGGATAACTCCGCTTCCGACGGTACCAAAGCCGATCACCCCGATATTAATTTTGTCCATCATAGGTATCCTTATTTATTTTTGTGTTCTTAAATAATATCCTACCGTATCATTCACAATGCTTTCAGCCCTTGGGTCTATTTCCAGGAACTGGATACGGGTATCATAAATCAGGTCTTTCACCACTTCCTTTGATTCTATTACCATTCCCGTAAGCTTTATCGCGTCGATAAAAAACGGCAGGCGGATATCAATGGCAAGAACCGTCCCTCGAGAAAAAAATCTATTGGTGGTAAGTAACATTCCCCCGAGGCTTAAATTACGTGTCTGAGAAATATCATAGTTATTGACCTCAACTTTTACACGGTAAGAAACCACAAATTTACCCGCGATCCGAGGTTTTTTCCTCCGCTCAGGCCCTGTATAGACTGTCATACGTGTCCTCCCTTTTGCCGAAGAGCTGGATGTTTTTTAGCTCTTGCTTACATTAATTATCATTAGCTTCGCAATCTCTTTACCAAGGTGCTTTTGGCTACCCATGGCGCTGGCCTCAATTTATCTTACAATTACAAAAAACTATTCTAACGTATTTCTTAAAAGCACAAGGATTGCGGAATGGGGAGCCACGATATATTTTTTCCCCTCATATTCTATCTCTACTCCGGCGTTTCTTAAGAAAATACAATAATCGCCTTCCTTTGCCAAAAGCGGGAAATACCTATTCTCTACCTTTGGCGCCTGCCATGGCTCTACCTCGAGCGCCGAAGGGTCAACCACAGGATACCCAGGGCCAATCTTGACAATAGTCCCACTCTGTACCTTTTCCTTCTCTTTTACTCCTTGCGGTAGATATAACCCTGTATCGGTGCGATTCTGGCCGTCATCAGGGATAATCAGCACCCGATCACCTACGACGATCAATTTTTTATCAATTTTATCTGCCATAGCGCTCCGTCAAATTAATTCTTATGGGTAAGCGGAATTTGCCTCCGCACTTCCGCTAGGGGAGCAAGCCCCCCTTCGGCGCTCTCCGCCTACGGCGGATCGCTGAGCACTCCCCAATCGTGGGTGACGGTCTCCCCCACACCCCCTTTATTACACCGTTAACCAATAATAATTAATTTAACGGTGTAATAGGGTAAACGTTAAAAGAGTGTAGTCGGGGCGGACGGACTTGAACCGTCGACCTCTTGAACCCCATTCAAGCGCTCTAGCCAAACTGAGCCACGCCCCGTACAAAATTGTTATATCTAAGTATAGCAATTTTGTACGGGGCACGCCCCCCCATAGTCAATTACTATACCCAGGTATCTATTTTATAAAATTTAATTTATATCAACATCCTATACAGAAAATTTGTTCGGGGCACGCCCCGAACAAAACTTTGCTCTGTAAATTACAGGTTTTGTACGGGGCACGCCCCCTCATCATCTTTCCTGTACCTACGCTATTCTAATTACAGGTTTTGTTCGAGGAGCACTCCGTCAAACTCCTGTAAATAATGCCTGATTCTTTCTTTTAGATACGCCTTACCTCTGCCACTTTTTAAATATTTCTCTCTATTAATCGCGTCCTCTTTTGATATACACCATTCATAATAAACAAGCTTAAAAGGCATTCTGGCTTTAGTTGAAACTTGCAAACCGCTGTTATGTTCTTCTATTCGGCGTTTTAAATCGCCTGTATACCCAGTGTAAAAATTACCATCTTTCAAACTTTGTAACACATAGACATACTGCACCTTAACTAATCTCCGCCTTCTTCTCCCGCCTCATCAAATCATTTACCGCCTTAAGCGGGTTCTTGTTTTTATAGAGGACATTGTAGACCTGTTCGGTAATGGGCATCGCGACTTTGTATTTTCTGCTCAAGAGATACCCGGCTTTCGCGGTAGGCACGCCTTCTGCCACCATATTCATATGCGATAAAATATCCTTTAGTTTTTTACCTTTCCCGATTTGCTCACCGACAAATCTATTACGGCTCTGCAAGCTTATACAGGTAGTCACTAAATCACCCAAGCCGCTTATTCCGCTAAAGGTTTCTTTTTTAGCCCCCATCACTATACCCAAACGGCTCATTTCTGCCAATCCCCTCGCCAAAAGCGCTGCTTTCGTATTCGTGCCAAAGCCTAAGCCATCGGATATCCCGCAAGCGATAGCAATGATATTTTTAAGGCTCCCGCCTAATTCTACCCCTATAACATCTGAATTCGTATACACCCTGAATCTATCGGTGATAAACATATGCTGTAGTGCCTGAGCCAGAGATTTGTCCGTAGCAGCTACTACCGCGGTAGTAGGAATACCCTGAGCGACTTCTAGGGCAATCGTCGGGCCTGAAAGTACTGCCAGTTTCAGGCGCCTGCCTAATTCTTGATAAATAACCTCAGACATACGCCGAAGCGTTTTGGTTTCAATCCCCTTAATCACGCTTACCAAAGGTACTCCCGCCTTCTTCAAGGGCGCGATACGCCTTACTACCTGACGGATAAATTGCGAAGGCACAGCAAGAATAATTACCTGCGCGTCACTAATGGCTGCTGATAAGTCCGAAGTAAGCTTTATTGAGGAAGGAACGCGAATACCCGGGAGGAATTTATCATTAACCCCCCGCTTATGTATACGGTTAATATTTTCCTCAAATGCTCCCCAAAGACATACCTGAAAACCCTTATGGGCTAACAGGATAGCAAGTGTCGTCCCCCAGCCTCCATCCCCAAGAATTGTAACCTTTTGCATCGCTCTCCATAGTATATATAATGAAACAATCTATAATAGCTAAGAAACTCTTCACTGTCAATATCTTCGTTTCGAAAAAAATGCTACACGTTCGCGCTCATTACCGCGCGAGAGTGTAGCACTATGCTCAAGCGTAGCTCGAAGCTACCCTATGGCAGATTTCATCCTGAGTAGGTAACCTCACCCAAAGATACAGGCTTCGTTTGTCATATCAACACGACCGGGAAGAAGTTACGAAGGGATTACTCTTTGTAGGGTTTGTTTTAATAACTTTCTTCGTACGCATCTGGGCTAATTCCCAGGAATACTCATACAAATGCAGCCCCTTGCTGCAGGCAATAATCTCACCGTCTTCCACACCTATCTCTGAAGCCATATACTGCTTAACTAACTGCAGCCCTCCCAAATTAGAAGGAAACCCTCCCCACAAATCCCAGGAACGAAAGTAAAGTATAAAATGCAGTTTCCCGTAACGGATGCGCGTATCAATAATTCTTAGGCAAGGCGGGTCTTCAAGCTTTATATCCGAAGGCATACCGATTTCCATCGTTGCCTGGTTCGTGCCAAAACCCTGGGTTTTATACATCCTGATAACTTCTTCTATCTGGTTTACTTCAAGCGGCATTTCTTTGACTAAATCGCCGTTACGCACACGGGCTTTCGCGTCAACCAAACGCTCTCCATAGGTATAATCTTCCGTATTCGTCTTAGTTCCGGTAAGCAGGTAACTTAAATACCCTTGCACATACTCCATATCCGTGGGCGAGGGAATAGACATCCCCTCGGGAATAACAGGAATAATCTGATGCGACGGTTTTTTTACCCTCACCGTAACAAAATCAAACTCCAGGCGGCGCTGCCCCTGATAACTGCCGCGGTCAATAGAGTAAATGTGGCCATTTTCGATAATCGCACTAAGGCACTGAAACCATGCGTCATCAAGATCAAACGCTTCCAGATACACCGGTTTTAGGAATTCCTCTGCCATAGCATCCCCCCTTCTTACAATAGTTATCACTGAAAAAGCGTCTTTTAAACACGAATTCCCACGAATTACACACTAATCATCACGAATACAGCGACGAATTAATTCGTGTGTATTTGTGTGTAATTTGTGCCTATTCGTGCAAAATAAAGGTTTTTCAGCAGTAACTACAATATGTGTAATACGGGAATGAGGTAATCTGGGTATCAGGATTTGGCAATCAGGGCATCAGGATATTAGGGACAAAAACAAATCCCACTTTCCTGATCTCCTGATTCCCAAAGCCTAATATCCTGATTCCCTGATATCCGCTTTTAACATAGTACTATATTGCTATATTGTTATTCCCCAATAATCTTAACCATTACCCTTTTCTTACGCATACCATCAAACTCTCCGTAAAAAATCTGTTCCCACGGGCCAAAATCAAGCTTCCTGTTGGTAATAGCAACCACTACTTCTCTGCCCATTATCTGCCTCTTTAAATGGGCATCAGCGTTATCTTCGCCGGTAAGATTATGGCTGTACGCCGAAACCGGCTCATGCGCGGCTAAGCGTTCCAGCCACTTTTCAAAATCTTTCAGCAAGCCATCTTCATCATCGTTAATGAAGACACTTGCGGTAATATGCATGGCATTGACTAAACATAGCCCTTCTTTGACTTGGCTTTTTCTTACTAATTCTTCAATCTGAGGGGTAATATTTATATAGGCGCGCTTGGTGGAGGTGTTAAACCAAAGATGTTCGGTAAGGAATCTCATTTTTTAAAAGCGGGAGAGGGGAATCGAACCCCCATATATAGCTTGGAAGGCTATTGTTCTACCACTGAACTACTCCCGCGCTTAATTAGGGACAGACACTATTTATTTCCATATTAGACGCGCCATTTTTAATAAATAGTGTCTGTCCCTAATTATTAATACTCTCTCTCGCTTGCAATAGCCATATCAAGAAATGTGCGCAGTTTCCTGCTGCGTGTAGGGTGCCTCAGTTTCTTTAACGCCTTGGCTTCAATCTGGCGTACCCTCTCGCGGGTTACCCTAAAAACCTTACCCACCTCTTCCAGGGTACGGGCAGTTCCATCCTGAAGGCCAAAACGTAAGAGCAATATTCTCCTTTCCCTTTCGGTCAGCGTCGCTAAAGCCTCGCTCATATTATCTTTGAGCATTGAATACACCGTGGCATTAGCGGGAGAAATAGCCTTTTTATCTTCAATAAAGTCTCCGAAATGGGTATCACCTTCATCGCCAATCGGTGTTTGCAAAGAAATCGGCTCCTGCGCAATCTTTAAGATCGCTTTTACTTTATCCTGGGATATTCTCATCTCTTTGGCTATCTCTTCAGACTGTGGGTCGCGCCCATATTCCTGGACAAAAATCCTGCTCACCCGTAAAATTTTGTTGATTACCTCTGTCATATGCACAGGGATGCGGATAGTGCGTGCCTGGTCAGCTATGGAGCGGGTAATCGCCTGGCGGATCCACCAGGTGGCATAGGTTGAAAATTTATACCCGCGCTTATATTCAAACTTCTCAACCGCGCGCATAAGCCCGATGTTACCCTCCTGAATCAAATCCAGAAAGGACATCCCCCGATTGGTATATTTCTTGGCAATACTTACTACTAGCCTCAGATTTGCCTCAACTAGTTTTTTCTTTGCCTTATTGAACCTGAAAAGCCGCATCCTTATTATTTTACTACTTTCCTTGAGTGTCTCTGGCGACTGGCTGCCTAAGAGCTTTAACAGCTCCCTTCTCTTGGCCCTATAGTCCGGTATCTTAGGTGATTTCTTTGGAGACTGCTCAAGCCTGCGGGTTGCCTCATCAAGCTCTTTTAGCATAGCCATAAAGTTCTTCGCGGTGTCCTCAACAATAGAGGTGGTAAAACCGAATGACATAAGCAGCTTTACATTATTCGATTGCATCCGTGAATGCCTTAGCCGATGCGCCAGGCGCGAAAAACGCCGCATGATTGACTCTTTTTTTACTTTAATTTCCTCCTTAAGGATATCTTCTAGATTAGCCTCCTTATGGAATAAACTATTTACAACCTTTAAAACTTCAGCCCTGGCATATGCCGTGGAATACACCGCCTCGCACAGCTCTACTTCCGTCGCTTCTATTTTTTTTGCCAGGGTGATTTCCTCTTCCCGGGTTAAAAGAGCGATAGAGCCCATCTGCTTGAGGTACATTTTTACCGGATCGTCGAGTGGAACAAACCTGCTCTCAAGAATAAGCTTTTCATCCAAGAGCTCCTTTACCTGCTCTTCCGGCTCTTCAGCCTCTTTCCCCTTCTGGTCAAGAGGATTAATAATGCGGATGTCCTCACTGCCTAAAAGCTCAAAAATTTGGTCAATCTCTTCGGTAGAAGAAATATCTTCGGGAAGCAGGTCATTGAGTTCGTCGTACGTCAGAAAACCCTTTTGCTTTCCCAAGCTAATAATCTTTTTTAAATCTCTCTTGACATTCACCTTAGCCAACGTTATCCTCCCTTTTTAGACAAACACTGAAATTCTTCCAATAGCTCTTTTAGCCTATGCTCATCTTTTTGCACTTCAGCCAATTTCATCTTTTCGCAGATCTCCTGCTGTTTTAGTTTGCGCGTGTCTTCCTTCATCCGTTTAATACAGTCATTCATAGCCTTTCCGCGGTCTGGCGACTGGGGGCCGTCACCTGCGGCAAGCTCACAGATCACAGCAGAAAGAGAGGAGTCCGAGAAATCATTGACTAAGCTTTTCGCGTCGATTTTCTTTCCTTGACAGAATAAATCAAACATCCTCTCGACTATCCGGCTTAAATGGCTGTCCCGGAAATCCGCGGGAGTAATTTTTCCTTTTAGATTCTCGATAAGCTCCTGCTCCTCCAACATTAATTTCACCAACAAACGCTCCGACGCTAACGAAGCTAAAAACGGTTTCACGGAAACGGGCGTTTTTTTCTCATGCATAGGCGAGAGCGCGGCATGCTTTATTTTCTTAAACTCTACTAAAAGAGAATGTTCATCAAGGGTTAACTCTTGCGCTAATTTCTTTATGTACGCGGATACAATAACTGTATTATCAAAACTGCCGATGAGTACAAGCATTTCAGATGCTATTTTCACCTTACCGCTTACCTCGCAAGGGTTGTATTTTATTTTTAGCATATCAATGGCATAATCAAAGATATCTTTTGCCTGAGCTACCAACGCCCGAAACTTCTCAGGGCCGAAATGGCGCATATACGCATCGGGGTCATAGCCTTGAGGAAGGCACACTACCTTCACATCCATCCCCTCGTGGACTAAGGTATGTAAACTGCGCATCGTTGCCATCTGCCCGGCATTATCCGAATCGTAAATCATAATGACATTATGGGTATAGCGCTTCAGGAGCCGTATCTGCTCTAGTGTCAACGCTGTGCCGCAGGAGGCAACGATATTCTTTATGCCTGCCTGGTAAGGCATCATAAGGTCGAAATAACCCTCAACAATGATCACCGTATCCTGCGCGCGTATTTCCTGGGCCGCGGTTATTAATCCGAAGAGAATTTTACCTTTGGTATAGACAGCGGTTTCAGGGGAATTGATGTATTTTGGAAACGACTGATCTAAAACCCGTGCCCCAAAGGCAACGACCCTATCTTTCGCATCAACGATAGGAATCATAAGCCTGCCCCGAAAACGGTCATAGTATCCCCCTCCATCCTTGGGAATAACCAAACCCGCCTTTTCAATAAGCCCTAAGGAATAATTTTTATCTCTTGCATAGGTAAGCAAGCCATCCCATCGGCTGGGGGCATAGCCTATCTTAAAGCTTGTAATCAACTCCGAACCGATACCTCTTTTTTTAAGGTAGGCAAGCGCTGTTTTTCCTTCCGGAGAACAAAGATACTTACTATAAAATTGAGCCGCTAGTTCATTGACTGCGTAGAGTTGCGGCGTTACCGCGCGATTGCGCGTTTCCTGAGCGCTCGAAGAAGCCTGCGGCAGGATGACTCCCGCCTTTTTAGCCAAAGCCTCAACCGCCTCGGGGAATTGCAGGCGCTCATACTGCATTAAAAACCCTATCGCGTTGCCACCCGCTGAACAACCAAAACAATGAAAAATCTGACGGTCCTGGCTTACTACAAAAGAAGGGGTTTTTTCGCTATGGAAAGGACACAGCGCCTTATAGCTTTTACCTATACGCTTTAAGGGGATACAGCTTGAAATCAACTCGATAATATCTATACGCGAGAGGATTTCTTCAATAGTGCTCTCGGGAATCAATGCCATGCTAATTTTTAAAACTGTTGTTTTTTCTGGTTATCACAATGGATACTCAAAGATACGGCGCGCTCTTTGGAAACATGCTGTAAGGACCTAAAACGGCATAGGGTGATTAACCCCCCTTGGCGCTTTTAAAAAAACTTTCTTTCTCTAGAATCAAGGCTTAGCGCCGTATTCTTTCAAACCCGGAGCAACATTCAATATCCAGCTTTTCCACAGACTCGATTTTATCAAAAAGTAAATTCAGCCCTAAGTTATCGGAGGCCATATGGCCTGCTATCACCACATTGATATGTTCCGGCTTTACCTTGGCAAAATGCTCTTCGGAAAGATGCATGCATACCAAAGTCCCCACTCCTGCCTGTGAAAGCCTGGCAAAAAGTTCCTTCGGCCCCTCAGTGCCGCCGGTCATATCTACAAAAACTTTTCCTGCCTTCTTTCCAGCCTTACCCAAAACAATCTTTGGCCCGGCCTTCCTGATAAGCGCCCCTGTATACTCCGGAATTTTATAGAGGATATTCATAATATCGCCTACTTTTTTAGGCTTACTTTTATCAAGCAATGCCTGGAGATACCCCGCGACAAAATTATCCGAAGGCGTATGGCAGCATAAAAAGGGAATATTTAAAAGCCGTGCGGCATCCACTGCCCGAGAATGGTTGGCAGAAGATATCCGCCGCGCAACCTCATTACTACGCTCCTTGACAAAATCATCAACAACCTCTTTATGCAAGCCTAATTTTTGCAGAATAAAATTATGCACCCGCATTACCTCCGCTAAACCCGCGTAGGCTATGCCTTCCGGATGATGCGCAATCACTAAGTCAAGGCCGTCCTTTTCCCTGATTTTATCCGCGAGTAAAATCTCCGGAGCCTCAATATCAATACCGACGAGGATTTTCTTTACCCGATGCTCTCTATCGCCATAGAGTATCCTGGTATCGGAAAACGGATTTGTCAATGCCTCTCGATCAAAATAACGCCGTTCAACCCCCCGCAGGCCGCGGTACTCTTTCCTGATAGCAGAAAAATATTCACGCATGGCTACGCCACGGGGATCCCTGCTGATACCAAGCTTAACAATCAACTCATATAATTTCTTTAATGTCATGCTTATTCCTCAAGCGCCGGGGATTCAAACGCGGAATAGATATCCTGGTTTACTGTTGTGTCCGGGCTAAATTTGGAGACAATACCGTTAACAATACCTTCATAGGCCTTAACGTTGGTATAGGCTATCGCGGTACCCGTACCTGAGCGCTTCAGGCTTTCCTTTACATAGGTAATACCGGATAAATGGAAACCGATAAATACAGCACTCAAGAGCATAATTCCGACAAAAAATCCCAAAAATAATCCTCCCCACCGATCCACAGCGCTGGTAGCCTCAGGTTTGACCAAGCGCAAAATTGCCTGCCTAAAGAACGCTATAGCAATATAGGCTAACATAGACAAAATAATATAGCAGGCGAAATTTGAAAAATCAGCTCCAAACGGAGGAATAAGGCGCACCAGATACCTGCCGGCTTCGGAAAAATAATGCAGAGAAACTAAAAGCGATACTATCCAGCCGACTATCTTAAACAAGCCTATAATCAGTCCGCTTCTTAAACCTACCGAACAGGTTCTTAACAATAAAAGAAGCGCCAATAAATCAATCCAATTAAACTTAGCCAATGTTTCCTGGATGGCCATACGACCTCCCCTTGTTTAAACCCCACTAGAGGGCATCTCCTATTATAATCCTGACGAATAATCTAAGGCTAAAATGCTTTAAAATGGCAGGCCACTTCGTTCTTAAGTATAACATATAACCTAAGTTGTGTCAAGGAAAGCGCTTTCTCGGGACATTCCAGCAAGGATTCCATCAGCATAAACTTTTACTGCCTCTAACGTAACTACTTTATTTATAACAGGTTCTGCGCTTCTAATAAATACTTTTACATAATTACTGCTATAGCCTTTATATAAGCCAGTATCTCTATAAGGGCTTGCTTCAACTAAAACCTCCATAGTTCTTCCCAGCTGTGCCCGTGAAAAATCAAGTAAAAAGTCTTTGGCTAAAGACTTCAAATGCCGCGCCCTCTCTTTTTTGATAAAGGGATTCACTGTCGAGCCGAGCCGAAATGCCAAGGTATTTTTACGGGGGCTAAAAGAAAAAACATGCATCCTTGAGGGATGGATTTCCTTCAAAAACTGAACCGTCGCGGCGAAACTTTTTTCATCCTCACCGGGAAATCCCACCATCATATCAGTAGTAATCCCTATCTGCGGCATAATCCCGCGCAAAGAAAGGATTAACTTCCGATAACCGTCAGAGCTCATTGGACGGTTCATCAATCGTAATATTTTATCATCCCCGCTTTGAAAGGGAATATGCAGGTGGGAACAAAGCTTCTTAGAATGAGCAAATGCCTCTATAAGCTCAGGAGTTACATCCGTTGCCTCAATAGAACTCAGCCGGATACGCCTCAAACCCTCGATTTTTTCTAATTCCCCGATGACCTTTACCAACCCCGCGCTAAGGGCGATATCTTTTCCATAGGCACCGACACATATCCCGCAGAGCACGATCTCCTTATAACCGTTTGCGGCTAAATCCCGCGCCTCTTGTATAATCTCCGCTAACTTCCTGCTGTGAGAGCTACCGCGCAATGTAGGAATAATACAATACGAACATCCGTTATTACAGCCGTCCTGGATCTTCAAGAATGCCCTGGTATGCCCAGCAAATCCGCTGATGCCCAATCGCCCACCAGATATCCCTTCGCTGCTGGATACGATAAACTGCGGCAGGTTATCCTTCTGAATATTCCCCACGATACGCGTAACCCCGCCAAGTGATTTTAATTTCTCCGGGGCGTTTTCCGCGGAACAACCGGTAACAAATATTTGCGCCTTGGGATTAACACAATTTAATTTGCGAATGGCATCACGAGATTCCTTGTCCGCCCTATGGGTTACCGAGCAGGTGTTTATCACATAAACATCCGCAATCTCTCCCCGGGACTCCTTCAGCCCTAAACGCAGGAGGCGTTCCCGCAATGCCTGACTCTCATACTGATTTACTTTACAGCCTAACGTCCTTACTTCAAATGTCTTCATAGTGATACGCTTGGTTACTACCTCCATAAGCACAATGATAACGTTTCAGGCTAGCCACTCAGGAAGTTTTTTCTTTTAACCTCACCTGAACTCTCGCGCCTGATAATATGAAAACTTTAAAAATGCAACCACCGCAATTGCCGCGGTATCAACCTTAAGCGTCAGCTCACCCAAAGAAATCCCATGACAGCCGTTTTCTTTGGCAAGGGCTATTTCTTCCTCGCTAAAGTCGCCTTCAGGGCCTATAAAAACCAGGATCGATTTCCTCCCCTTCTTAAAGGCCACATCTTTGATATGCTGATTCCCTGCTCCTAAATAAGGAATCAACGCCATATCGTACTCTTTTATTCTTTTTACAATATCGCTAAATTCCGCCACCGCCTCTACCATAGGTAATTTTATCCTGCCGCATTGTTGTGAGGCTTCCTTTGCAATAGCCTGCCACCGTTGCAGGCGATGCTCAGCCCTTTCACCAGAAAGCTCAACAATTGTCCGATGCGTATGCAAAGGAATAATGGTATCTACCCCGAGCTCAGTAGCTTTTTCCACGATAAAATCCATCTTTGCTTTCTTGGGAATAGCGCAGGCCAAGGTAAGCTGAAGAGCGTTTGAAGACAGGAATTGTTTTCTCCCAAGGATTGCTAACTCGGCCTTATCTTTGGATAAACTCTTAATTTTACATTTATATTCCGCCGACTTTCCATCAAAAACTTCCACCACATCTCCATTTTTAAGCCGTAGTACCATTGCCATATGGCGAATTTCCTTCTTAGAGGAAATCACAATAGTACCTTCCCTTATTATTTCATCAGGACAATAAATGCGCATAATTTAACAATGGTATTATCTTTTTTTTTGTTTATAATAGAATTGTCCCTAAAGAAATGGCAACCTCTATAACTATATCGCAGAGAAAAGATATTGTCAACCCCAAGAGGAGAAAAACACCTTTTTACTTAACGGGGAGCAGTATACGAGCACTAGCAGTGATACCATATACTCCATGCGCCCCTACAACCATACCCTATGTCTTTTGCAGTTATTATCTTAGGAGCATGCTCAATCATCTGGCAGTTCGTCATCTTGAGAGAATTGCAAATCACCTTTCAAGGTAATGAATTGTCATTAAGCATTATCCTCTTTTGCTGGTTGAGCGGCTTAGGTATCGGAGGCGCTCTCAGCAACTTTTTCCCGCGCGGAAAAAAGTTGATGGCGAGTGCCCTCTCTTCTCACGAAAACCTTATCCGCCTGCTCCAACACCTCCAGTTACTTAACGCCTTCTTATGTTTTTATAGTTTATGGGTATGCCGCGCCATCAAGCCATTCTTAGGGATAAGCCCTTTTGAAATCGTTCAGCCTTTGGCTATCCTGAGTATCTCAGGCCTTGCCATTCTTCCTCAAACGATGTGTATGGGGCTCTCATTTATTTTCTTATGTACGCTGATGCAAAATCCCCTCAAGGCCTATTACCGGGAAGCGCTTGGCGCATTTCTGGCAGGATTGTTAAGCCTTATCGCGGTTAAATACCTAAGCAGCTCGGGAATCCTTTGGCTTTGCGCATGTTCATTTATCGTAGCCGGCTTACTCCTAAAGCCAAAAAGCAAACTGCTCCATCGTCTTTTTAGCCTCGCACTTATTTTCATGCTTTTGGCAGCCTCAGGCGGAGCACTGAAGTATTTTGAACACACAACCAGCGGCTTACGCTATAAACCACACACACTCGAGGCCTCCTTGACGTCGGTGTATGGGGCTCTTGCTCTTACCCGTGACAACCAACACTACAGCCTTTATGAAAACGGCAGGCTCGCTTTTACGACTGAAGATACCGAGCCGTTAGAAGAATTCGCGCATATGATTTTGTTACAGCATCTGTCCCCTAAGAAAATCCTGCTTGTCGGCACAGCCTCAGACGAGCTCCTGAGACAATTGCTTCAGCATCCGATTGAAACGATAGATTATGTTGAGCCTGATGAAAAGCTTATCCAGGCCATGAGATCGCTATCCCAGGAAAATAGCCGAGGCTTCGATAATCCAAAAGTCCATGTCTACCACAGTGATGCCCGATTCTTTATAAAAACCACTTCCAATCATTATGATTGTGTGATCGTAAGCACGGCAGACCCGGGGAGCCTGCAGCAGAACCGTTTTTATACCCTGGAATTTTTCAGGGAAATAAAGCGCGTTCTCCATAATGACGGCATCTGCAGTATAAGCTTTAGCTCAAAAGAGGACATTCTCACCGGCCAGATAGTACGCTATAACGCTTCGTTATACAAAACATTCAAAGAAGTATTTCCCGCGCTATCCCTTATCCCGGGAGAACGCCTCATCCTCATCGGCTCGCGGCAGCCGCTTGAGAAAAACTCCCCTCAAGGCCTCATCGCGCGGTTTAAAGAAAGGAATATCGTTACCAAATACTTTACCCCTGAATATATTACCGCGAGGCTATGGCGAAAAGGGTATGTGGAGCAACAACTTAACAATACGCTTCATCTTGTAAGCACAAACCGCGACTATTCGCCTTACGGATTTTTCTATTACCTGGGCATCTATAGTAAGCAAAGCTGGCTGAATTTTAAATACCTCTGGCACTACTCTGAGAGAATGAATACCGCCTTCTGGCTTATCCTCATCCTGCTTTTTACTTTTTTCTTTCGTAAACGCGCCAGAGAACTTGCGGTATTTACCAGCGGCGCCTACGGCATTGCCTTATCCGTCATCATAAGCTTTATCTTTCAGATCAATTTCGGCTTTTTGTATTACCGCCTAGGCGCTATCGTAGCAAGCTTTATGTTAGGGCTTTCTGCAGGAAGCATCTTCGCTATGCGGCTCAGTAAAAAACCCCTCCGCGAGGGGAAATGGTTATCACTCCTTGAATTTTCTCTGGGGATTGCCGCGCTTTTGGCCTGCAGTATCCTCAAACAGCAACAACTTGCCTATTTTTTCATTAGCCTGCTCATAGGATTTCTTATTGGTATTGAATTCGGTATATTCTACACAAGGCTCAAAACATCTACCGTTTATATGTTAGACGTCGTAGGAGCGGGGATAGGAAGCCTATGGGTTGGACTACTGGCTATTCCTATTGTAGGAATATTTAAAACCTGCGCCTTGATAGCGCTGGTCAAATGCCTTAGCGCAGTTCTTTTTCTGAGAAAATCTCAGCGCTAAAAATAAAAAGCTCTGTTTTAGGGTCCTGCCAGGCCTTTGGCGAAAGCCCTGCTTTATGCAGGCATAGATTAGAGAGAAACTCCTCCTTGGTCCAGCCGGTTTCAGCAGCTACCTGGGGTAAAAATACTCCCTGCTGAAAACCCTGGCGCACTAAAACCCCATGGGTGCCTAAAACAAATTCGTCAATAGAGGCAATCTTCTGTAACGGCGATAATACGGATATCTCAATATCAATATCCTTTAGCTCAAGTTTGGTAACTGCGGGAAAACGGGGATCAGCGCTTGAAGATTCTATTGCCATATCCCTGATAGTTTCATACAGCGGCTTCTGGCCAATAATGGTACCGATGCATCCCCGCAGCGCTCCCTGGCTATGGAGTGTCACGAATGCCCCATTGGTTTCTCTTAATTTCTGGTCATCCTCAGTAAAAGTAAGGCGCTTTCCGCTTGTTACATAGGCCTCGATAGTTGCGCGGGCAATATCTAAGAGCTTTTTTTTCTGCTGTGTCGTAAGCATCGTCCCCCCCTTCTTTCCCTGCGTAAGGGCTTGATTATCATATACCGTATTTTTCTCAAGTATAGGAGTATAGAGTAGAGCGGATGCATAGCCCACTGTCCATACCCCTTTAGCCTTATTACCGGTAACCTCTGCCGAATGAGTATACCGTAAAAGTCTGTAGTTGGTTGCGCCTAAGTGCTTAGCGGCAATGATCCCAGCCACCGCAGGGAATCCTCCGCACATCTGAATTGTCCTTTTGTTTAGGTTATCATAGATGTCCTCTGCATCCATCCTTTCTAAATACGACAAGGTGAGCCTGTCGCTACGCTGGGTCTCCTCATAGTCATAACTATGGCAGAGATCGGTTGAAACAACGACAAGCACATCGCTTCTCTCCTTACTCGTTGCGGCAAGATTATCCGCGAAAGCGCCAAGAGTACGAAAGCTGCAATCGCCAACAAGAACCGGCACAATCTTAAAATCTTTGAGCACGCTCTGTAAAAAAGGCAGCTGCACCTCAACCGAATGCTCTTTTTCAAATGCGGCGGGAATAGCGTCAATGCCTTGGGCAGGGTTGATGAGCTTCCGGCTGAATGCTGAGTCTATCTCCAAATCTCCCAAAGGCGTGCGAAACGTTCCTTCTCTATAGACAGAAATACCGTTAATGCCCCAATGATGGCTCGGGCCAATGACTACCACGGTCTTATACGGTTTGTCTTTGATCAGCGCATAAGCAAAGGCCGCGGCCTGTCCGGAGAACGCGTATCCGGCATGGGGCACAATAAGGCAGAAGATATTTCCCGAAACAGGTTCAGAATGAGCATTATCCAGGAAGCTCTCAATCTGACGGCTAAGGGTATTTTTATCTTGAGGATAAAATTGGCCGGCAACGCTGGGCTCTTTTGTGCCCTGAGAAAAACAGCTGATGGCTGATAACTGATAGCTGATGGCTAAAACAATTGCTATTCTAACTCCAGACGCCTGCGATTTTTTCATTGCAAAATTTGCAGCGGCCGCCTGAGATATCATTAACACTGACCTGATAGCCGATGCGCGCCAGAAGAGGTTTCGCGCATCGCGGGCAAAAGGTAGTCTCTCCCTGATGGCCGGGGACATTACCGATATAGACATAGCGTAACCCTTCCTGCTTTGCCAGGCTTTGCGCTCTTTCCAGCGTTGCCACAGGGGTAGGAGAAAGATTGTTTAACTTATACATCGGCCAGAAACGCGAGAAATGAAGCGGGGTATCAGCGCCCAAATACTCTTTTATCCATTGGCACATCTTTTTCATTACTTCAGGAGAATCGTTGAGCCCTGGCAGGACTAAATTGGTAAGCTCAAGATGCGGCCCTTCTTCTTTGATGATACGCAAGGTGCGTAGAATATCCTCCAGATTAGCCATACAGATATCGCTGTAGTAATCCTGGGTAAAGGCTTTTAAATCAATATTGACGCCATCAAGGTATTTGCAGAGATTGCGTAAGGGCTCTTCATTGATAGAACCAGCGGAATGCATTACATTCTTAAGGCCGGCTTCTCTGGCGAGTTTAATAGTGTCAAGCATATACTCATAGAATACCGTCGGCTCGGTGTAGGTATAGGCAACCGACTTTGCGCCTGCCGCTTTTGCCTGGGCCACAATTTCCGCGGGGCTGATATGCGTGGCTTGAATCTCTTCAGGCTTACTTTGTGAAATTTCCCAATTCTGGCAGAATTTACACCTAAGGTTACAGCCCGCGGTAGCTATGGAAAAGGCAGTAGTGCCGGGCAGGAAGTGAAATAACGGTTTTTTTTCAATGGGGTCAATATGGACTGCCGCGGCCTCCGCGTAGGCCAGTGTGGTTAAGGAGCCACCGTTATTTTCCCTGACCCCGCAAAAACCCCTCTTTTTATCAGGAATAGGGCATTTCCTGGGGCACAAAAGACACTGGATAAGCTTATTCTCTAAAGGCTTCCAGTATAAGGCAGGATGGCCTTCCCAAGAGGAAACGGCATGGGCAAGCCTCGCGCAATCAAACCCTACGAGCCCTATACCAGTAGCCACACATGCCTTTTTTAAGAATTCTTTACGGGTTATCATGTAAATTCTTGGTGGAGCGTATTGGATAAAGTTAGAACCTGTATCCAGCTTTTCGTTGTAAACTTTCAATAGTAAATTTGCAGGTGTTAATCAGAATTACGTAGCCGATTTTGAGAATATTGGGGTTAAGTGCTTTATTCAATTTCAATTTCTTCATCGCAATCTGGGCATTTAAAGACTTTTCTCTCCTTATCTACCTCTACATTCTCATTTCTTTTTATCTCTCTTCCGCAATAAGGATATTTAAAAGTCTCTTCTTCATCAAAAGGATTAAAAAATTCCCAAAATACTACAAAATCCCAGGAATCTGAGTCATTATTCATAAGTTTTAATTTTAATGCTTTTATCCAACTATGATTTCCTTTAGTTCTGCTGACAGGGATGTTCCCAAAAGGGCCATCCTTTTCGAAAAATCATAATCTAACTTTCTGATTTATAACGGAATATCACCAGTGTCCGGTAAAAATTAGGGGAATCACACCCTGCGTGGTAAAATGGCTTTTGCGAAAAGACCAACCCACGAGGAGGATTTCCCATGAGCCACTATACCACAGTCTTAAACGAAATGCTAAACTTATTACCCAGACATCAATTCGAAACCTTGGTCAGAAAGCATGACAGCGACCGTTACGTCAAACGCTTCAATTCCTGGCATCAGCTTGTCACCATGCTGTATGCCCAGTCTTCAGGAAAGCAGAGCCTGCGAGATATCCAACGGGGCATGGAAGCGAATCCCGCACGCGTGTATCATTTGGGGCTTCCTGATATAAAACGCTCAACCTTGTCTGATGCTAACAGCAAACGAACCTACAGAGTCTTTGCGGGCCTCTTTTATAAATTGTTAGCCCGTTGTCAAGAAGTGACGCCCAAACACCGGTTCAGATTGAAAAACCCCCTACACAGCATAGATGCGACTACCGTTGACTTATGCCTGTCTGTTTTTCCCTGGGCAAAGTTTCGCCGCGCCAAAGGAGGAATCAAGCTACACTATGACTTTAATCATGCCGGCATGATCCCTGAATTCTTAAGGATTACGGATGCCAAACAGCATGGAATCAGGGTAGCTAAACAATTTTTTAATATTACTCCGAACAGCATCTACTGTATGGATAAAGGCTACACAGATTTTGCCTGGTACCGTCTGATTCACGACGGAGGAGCCTTCTTCGTCACACGAGCCAAAGATAACCTTAATTACCGCTTTATCGGACAGCACGGCGAAGCCAATAAAAAAGGCGTACGTTCGGATAACCTCATTACGCTTGAAGGCTTCTATTCAAGCCAAGAGTATCCCCATCCCTTGCGCCTCATCCATTACTATGATGCCGAAACTGACAAAGAACTTGTGTTCCTGACCAACAATATGCGTCTGTCTGCCTTAACTATTGCTCAAATCTATAAAGCATGCTGGCAAATTGAAATCTTCTTCAAATGGATCAAGCAGAATCTTAAGATTAAAACCTTCTTGGGTACCTCTGAGAACGCCGTCTTAACTCAAATCTGGGTTGCCATGTGCTATTACCTGCTTCTGACATTCATCAAATTTCAGACTAACTACAAACATTCTCTGTTCTACCTGCACAGGGTCATCCAAGAGACCTTATTGGCCCGATGTACGATTATTGATCTGTTAAAAGCTACGGCAACCGTTATTCCCAGACTCACGCGGGATGACCCGCAATTAACGTTCTTCTGAAACTTTTACCGGACAGCAGTGACGGAATATAACAACTAAGCCTGGCACCTTAGGGAACGTTCCCGGTTTTCCCTACTTTCTTCTCCCCGAAGCTCTCTCAAGAGCGTTTAGAAATTCAGGATCTATATTTCCTTTTAATTCCTTCGCTTTATATATATCTTGCCAAGATTTATCATATTCCTTTATTAAAAAATAGGCTACTGCTCGGTTATAATATATACTGGCGTATTCTGGATTTATCTGTAATGCCTTTTCGCGGAAAATCTGCGATAATGACACAGGGATAGGGGTAGGAGTTGTGTTGAAAGCTTCTCTGGGGTAGAATAGGACACAGAGAGGAGAA
>MHGF01000035.1 GCA_001805445.1 Omnitrophica WOR_2 bacterium GWF2_43_52 | reverse complement strand
AACGGAGCAGTACTATCTAAAATGATGCTATCGCTGGCTACGCTTGAAACATTGCCTGCTGCGTCCTTGTACCAGCAATACACTGTCCTAATCTCATTGCCTGTAGTTAAGGTATAGTTTACACGTGCGCTATAGCTGGCAATAGAATTTACCGTTACCCATCCAGCGGCTGAGCTTTCGGGAGTAATATTGCTGGTTGACAAGTAATAGCCTGCTACTCCTCGGTTATCGCTCGCACTAAGGCTTAAGGTTAAAGCGGTAGTATTGGTATAGCTTGCCCCATTGTTAATACTGATTGAGCCTGTCGGTAATTGAGCATCAGAAGGAGGATTTGTAGTAAATAATTTCTGACTGCCATAGGCATTTCCTACAGCGTTAGAAGCTACTATCCGATAATAATAGGTAGTGTTTGAGGATAAGCCGCTTACGTTCACAGCTATAGTAGTATTATTTGAGCCGGTGATAGTCTGATTGAATGTCCGGGACGAATAAGAGCTGGCATTTGCCCCGTATTCAAAATAAGCTGTTGTCTGCAGGCCTCCGGCATTAACCGTCGCGCTGAGAGTGCTTGTGTTATAAGTAACATTGAGGCTTGAGCCGGTAATTGCAACAAGAGCTGTTACCTGAGTATAACCAACAGTAATAGTATCATTATTGATGTTTCCGGCATTGTCTCTGGCAGTTACCGTAAGTATATTATTTCCGCTTAAAAGGCTGATATTGCCTATAGTCCAGTTAGCGCCTCCTGTAACCGTGCCATTGCCCCCTCTATTACTATACCAGGCTAAGGACTGTATTCCGCTACTATTGCTATCAACAGCTATCCCCCCTATAGAAATAGTGCTGTTGGTAGTATTGTAGATGGCATTTAAAGTGGGTATCGTTATATTTATACTTGGAAGCGAGGTATCAAGGCGAATAGAATCGCTGGTTATATTTGAGATATTATCAGAGCCATCCTTATACCAGCCATAGAGAGTCTTTAAACCATCTCCTGAACTCAAGGTATAGGAAATACTGGCTAAATAATTAGTTGTAGAAGTTACGGAAACCCATCCAGTCTGTGTAGCTGTCGGCGCAGTCGATGATTCGGATACGTAATAGCCAGTGACACCGACATTATCAGTGGCGGAAAGATTGAGAGTAACATTGACCGTGTTAATGGGGGCAGCTGTGCCGCTGATAGTAATAGAACCGTTTGGTTTAGTGTTGTCGGTAGATTGAATGGTTTTTCCATATATTGTGATAACCCCTGCCGCGGGGATATTGGTGGTAAGTGTTTGGCCGGATGATATATCCTGATCCGTTAAATCTATATCATATTGATTCAGAGTAGTATATTTAATCCCATAATTTCCAGCAGGTAAATTTTTAATAGAGAATGTTCCTCCTGTATTTGCATTAACCACCACCACATATTTTCCGTTGGTATTGACAAAAGCCACAGGATCAAAGTTGGTGTTATTGCTTGTAGCGTCAATTCTTATTGCTCCCTTACGAATAAATTTGTAATACTGCCGGGTAAACTTAGTCATCGGAGTAATTGCAAGGGTTGGATTGGCTGGGTCAGTATCATCAATAGTATATAAAGGGGTTGTCCCATATAAAGAAGATGCCCAACTCTTAAGCCCCCCCAGCGTTCCTTGTTGCCAAGAGGAATTCTTTCCAATTTTAATATCTTTATGCAGGATTTGATAACTATTAGCTGGATTCCAGTATTCATGCATGCCCGTGTCAAGGCCATACTGCGCGGCTTTATTGGCAATCGCCTGAAGATCGGCATCCGGGTTACCGCTATTTACATATCTATGGTAAGTAATCTCTGAAAGGTATTGCGTGACCCCTGAGATACTGACCATATTGTCAAAGTAATCAACTGAAGAAGCTTTAGCAATGCTCATTGTTTCTGGAGCAAGAATCCTCGGTGAAAAGCCGTTTTGCTTTAACTTATCCCCCACAGCAACAATAGCCCGGCCAATCAATGTCCCTCGCGCTCCCTGTTGAACCCATTCTCTGGCAGCTGAATTATCAGGCTCATTAATTATCGTCAAGGCATCAGGCACAAAACCGTATTTATTCTTCAGGTGAAGGAAAACAGCCAGTATATATTCAGCATACTCTTGAGGGTCATCATGATCATACTTTTGTCCTATGGAAACACCCGTACTTTGAGCTGTATAAGCAACATAACGCAAATTAAAGTGTAACTGTTCACCTTTAGCAGTTAATAGCTGCCTTAAAGGAACTACCATATTATCCATCTCATCATCCAACTTTGAAAATTTAAAACCATTCCAATTAATGTTATTGGGGTCATTGTCGTCATTGACCGTTGTCTGACGGTTCGCTCTCCATGTATCATAATCACTTTGAGATTGAGGGCTATTTTGGTATTGGCTCCAGTAATCCACGCTATTTTCTCCACTGGGGAATATTCCTAACTGTATCTGGTTTATGCCTATATCATTAACAACTACGTCTAGAAGTTCGTCCTTATACTTAGCAGGATCGACCCCATTTGTATTAGTTAAAGCGGCATCAGCCGCCGCCTCCCATCCAATCATAGTTTGATAGGTTATTTGGGGATTAATGGTAATAATATCTCCTGATCCTATAGTACTGGTGGTAAATTTATAATCCACAGATGTTGCCAAATTCCCCGCGGCATCGCGCGACTTTACCCGGTAATGATAGAGAGTATTAGCAGAAAGGCCGCTCAAATTGACGGTATGGGAAGCTACCAAGATGGCGTTGAGAGCTGTTGTCTGACCATAGGATGTTGTTGGCCCGTATTCCACCTGGCTATCGGAGTTTTCATTGGTGGTCCAGGTTATAGTGACAGAGTTATAGGTAATACCAGAAGAAGATATATTAGAGATAATTGGGGCGATGGTGTCCGCAGCAGACAATGTTGTAGCGCTAACAGAACTGCTTTGCGCGCTACTCTTGCCAGCGGCGTCGTAAGCAGAAACAGTGTAAGAATAACTGGTATTCGCGGAGAGTCCAATGTCTGAATAAGTTGTCCCGGACGTTACGGAAGCTATTTGGCTTGCTCCACGGTAAACTTTATACCCAGCAACACCCACATTATCGGTAGAAGCACTCCAGGAAAGGTCTATGCGGGAAGAAGAAACTGCTGCTGCGGTAAGATTCTGCGGGACACTGGGAGAGGTAATATCTAAAGCAGCTGTAGTAGTAAAAGACATCTCATTCCCATTAGTAGTGCCTGCGCTATTAACAGCTACTACCCTATAATAATAGGTAGTGTTTGAGGTTAAACCGCTTAAATTAGCTCCTACTGATGTAGTAGCGCTTGAGGCAGAGATACTATTAGGATTAGCGTTAATCTGCCCACTATAATTGCCTGAGGTTGTGCCATATTCAAAGTAAACATTTGTATCCGAACCATTAGGGTTAACAAGACCATTCAAGGTGGCTGAGTCAACAGCTATGTTAGTGGCTTGATTCGTGGTTGCCGTAGGGGCTGTTACGGAAGATGAGTTATAGGTTACGCTAAGGCTATCAGTTGCCGTGTTACCTGCATTATCCGTGGCTTTTACTCCAATATCGTTATTTCCACTTACTAAACTTATCCCAGTGACAGACCAAGTGGTATTACCGGTAACGGTAGTGAAGGCAATGGGTAAATATGATAATCCTCCATCGTTACTCCACTCCACCTTATTTATCACACCGGCCTTATCTGAGGCTATACCTTTTATGTCTAAAGTGCTATTGGCAGTGGTATAGGTTACGTCTGAAGTAGGACTGATGATATTTATCAAGATAGGATTATACGTAATATTAATGGTATCGGTTGCCGTATTGTTATCGTTGTCCTTGCCCGTAACGGTAATAACATTTGTCCCAGGGAATAAAGTTGGGTTTGCATACCACTCATTGGGATCTTCGGGGTCGGAGGAATTGGTTTGATTCTTAGCTGAAAAAAGATTCTTGCTCTGCCCATTGTTAATGGTATACGTTGGAGGGATGGTAATCTGATTAAATGAAGCTAGCGCCACATCATCCACAATGATACAGCGTAAGTTTGGATAAGGCTGGGTAGTGGTATAGTTATCCATTGTCGTAGGTTCAGTAATAGTGATAGTAGGCTTAATTTTAGCGGTAAGCGAAGTATTCAAATTTATAGTATCCGTAACCGGGCCAAACACCCCTCCAGCTGTATCCTTAAACCAGGCGTAGACAGTTTTTAAACCATTTCCACTGGTTAACGTATGGTTAATGGTATTATCAAAGAAAAAATTTGAAGCAGGAATACTATTCCATACTGCCAAGGCTGACGGAAGCATATTACTGTTAGATACATAGTATCCAGTAAAATTATTGACCTCATCTATTGACAAAACCCCGGAAAGCTTTAATTTAACCGAGGTAGAACTGGCATCGTTATAACCAGCATAAAAATTGGTATAGTTATAGATGCTATTTATGGTAAGCGAGCTAAGCGGCAAAGAGGCATTTGACAGGGTATACGGATTCTGATTTTTGGCAAAATACATCCTTAACAGCTGCTCTCTGGAGTTTGGCTTGCCCTCAAACGAACTCGAAAAGAAACCTTTGTTATAGGTATTAATATTATCATCATCCTCAGCGCTCCAACCGGTAGACCTAAAACCAAAATAGGTCCAATCCCACTTATTGGCCTCAAAAATTTCTACGCAGTCTTTTATATACTTATATGCGGCGGTCTTAGGCCTTGTTGGCCCTGCCCAACGAGTTGCGCTAAATTCACCCACATAAATATGGGCATTATAGGTAGTCTGAAAAGTCTTGACCGTATTTAACATGTTAATAAGAGTAGTCTTATCATAATACTGCTTAGTAATCGGATCTGTAAAAGGCCAGTCAAAACCCGTGATCGATGTTTGCCCGGTAAAAACATTTGGTTTATACATATGCACACTATATACAACCTTAGACGCATTTATAGGCACCTGGAAGGAAAAACCTGCGGGTCCGTTTAACCAAGGTTCAATAATGATTGTTTTAGTATTATCAATCGCATTGATTGCCTGCGCAGTCTTTTCTGATAGATCATCCCAAACCAGTACCCCTGCAGCTCCAGTCCATTTTTGCCAGCCGCCATTAACAAATGGCTCGTTAGCTAGGTCATAACCATATATAGCATCACTATATTGTGAGCCGACTTTATACCTGTCTGCTATTTTCTGCCATACCTGGACAAACTTATCTTGATTAGCTTTACTCTCAAATAACCCCCCTGATAAACCAGCCAGATTAACCACAACCTTTAAGCCATATTGCTGGGCATATTTTAAAGCCTCATCCAGCCGGGCTAAGGCATCATCTAAAATATCCCAATATGTCCCATATTTGTAAGTTGTTTTGCTTCCTGTAGTTGGATTAGTAATAGTGACAGGGCCGCTATCATAACTAAGTGTATACTGATTATCTATATTTGAATTACCCGCAGGACATTCTAACATCCATCTAAAAATATTAGCATTCCATTTTCTTCCTAAAACCTCAAGGCCTTCTTTAGGACTTTGGGTTCTAAAGAAGGTGTCCGAATGATGCATTCCGCGAAAATAAGTGTCGGCTTGGCTTGCATCGCTAACAACAGGATTGATGGGATGGCCAGTATAATATTGTTGGTATGCACCAGCATAATTCTTATTAGAATCCATGGGTATTTTTTTAACTAATTTAATTTGCAGGTCATCAAACAACACCGTCCCAGATGCTTCCCATAATCCAAGATTAAGGTTAATTGTATTAACAGTTATAGTTGCCGGGGGCTTTGGAGGAAGAGGTATAGGCACTAACATTACAAATTGTTCCCATTGCGCAGGTAGCAGAAAAAACTTAAGGGCGAAACCAACATTATTAATCTTTACACTGGCTCTTGCGCTGCCAGTAGTACTCGTAACGGACACAACATTACTAGCCTTTGCCCATCCAGAAATCTCAATATATGATGGAGATAGAGCTGAAGCATCAGTAGAAGGAAAAGTAAAAGTTGCCATCTTGCCACTTTTAGCATTAGCAGTAGTAACGCTAACCTCCATACAAGTGCTGGTAATATTGTTATGCCCTATTGCAGAAACAGTAGGGAAAGTGCCTCCGCTAAAGGCCATACTATTTGTTGACGTATTCTCAAAATCATCACTAAAAAGTATATCCCCATCATTATAGGTAGTAGTCGTAGTGACAGCGGCAAGCGCACTTGATAACGATACTTGAGTTACTACTAACAGCACCAATCCCAAAAATTTAATTATCTGTTTCATCTGACCCCTCTACTATTTAACCGCCACAAAACGTGACGGATTATTCGTCTGACCCTTAAACTAATAAGCATTCTTTGCAAAACTTTTTAAAATGTATGCCAGAGAATATCTTTCTGCTAATTATTTTTTATAAATCCCATAAAGGCTATTATTCCATCAACTTCTTTCTTTAAATCCTCATCTAAAATTTCACTAGTATTTTTAATCTTTACTTTCTTAACCGTGATGCCGTCAGTATCTATATATACGTAGGCTTTTGCGGCATCATTTCTAAACAAGCCAATTAATGAATTCCGCTTCCCATATTTTATTTTATAACTATGCACTATATCCGCGCGTTCATTGAGCACCTGAATTTCTTTTAGAATGCCTTTATTATTATGCACTGCCATAAAGTTAACCGAGGAACCCTCTGATGATGCTGAAGATGTTTCTTCATAATCACTATCCCGCACAGATGATTCATCGTAACCATCATTTTGCGGCTCGGAACGCATCGCAACCCTTTCCTCTTCTTCCTCACTGCGTCGAGCACCGCTTTCTTGATACTCACTCTCCGCATCCACTGACTGTGTTAATGATTTATCGTCCCCGCTTACGCCTTCTTTTTTATCCTCATTATCCTCACTATCGGAAGTGGAAGTTTTTTTTGGCTCCTGCACCACTACCCATGTACTTCCTCCTGAAATTGTTACTTCTGATTCTTCATCATTTGAACTATCACTTGTCTCTTGAGAAATATCATTTGCAGAAGAATCTGTATTTGTATCGCTATCTTCCGATTCACCAGAATCCTGCGAATCTTGCGTCGAATCATCTTCGTTTGAATCATCGTTATCCGAATCATCAGTATCTTTCGATGTGTCTTCCGATTCCTCGTCATCCCCTTGCGCGTCTAAGACCTCTATAGTAAAATCCTGCTCTGCCTTTGCCTTGCCGTCAGAGGAAGTTAAAGTAAGGGTATATTTCCCTGACTGTTTGTAGGTTGGGGCCCATTTGAATACCAAATCAACAAAGCTTGCTCCGTCAGGGACATGCTTAAGCGTAGTTACTAGCGTGTCCTCGGAATCATCATCATAGGTATTTACCGTAAAACTTAAACTTTCGCCCTCATTAATCGTATAATCTGATATAGTTTCGATAACCGGGGAACGGTTCATATCCTTAACCGAAATATTCAGAGTAAAACTATCTTCGCCTTCCTCGCCTGTTGCCTTCCAAATAAGCTGATAATCATTATCGCCATTATCATAGGAAACTTCTCCTGTTGCCTTAGCGCTTGATACATCAACAGTTACAAAATCAGGTTTTTCGGTAACTGAATAGGCTATAACTTCATCCGTGATTTTGCTTTCCGCCTTCGGTAAGCTATAGGCAATACTTTCTCCTTCATTCGCATCAATTTTATCTGACTTTTTACTAAACTCAGGCGGGCGCTTTTTGTCGGTAACATTGATAGTTAAGGCAAAGGCCGCTTCTCCTTCGGAATCTCTGGCTATCCAGTTTATTTCATAGCTGCGTTTTGAATCATACGGAGCCTTGCCGCTTAATTTTCGTGAATTTTCGTTATAATCCAGCCACTCAGGCTTATTCTCTAATGTATAGCGTAAATCATTACCATAGTTATTAGCAACCTCAGGTAAGGAATATTCAAAATTTTCTGTATCTTCGGTAATTGCCTGAGTATCAGATGGTTTACTAAACTCTGGAGCATGAGGGCTGTTACTCACTGTTATGGCAATCTCTTCTGAGTCAGAATCATTGCCGTCAGAAACCTTAAACGTCAATGTATAGCTGCCTGCTTGGGTATAGTTGGGAATCCAGCTAAATACAGCGCCAGCAGTATTAAAAGAGGCGCTATCAGGAAGCTTGCCTTCAGCAGAATACGTCAGGCTGTCGCCATCGCTATCAGCGGCATGAATGGTAAAACTTACGCTTGAGCCCTCAGAAACTTCCTTATTGCCAATAGGCTCTAACACCGGAGCGCGATTGACATTATCTATAGTAAGATTCAATATAAATGTGGCAGAACCTTCGCTATCCTGAGCAATCCAATGCAGGGGATAGCCACCTGAGCCATCAAAAGGGACATTTCCTTCCGTAACGGTCAATCTGCCTGTGGCAGTATCAATAGTTGCCCAGTCCGGTTTATCGGAAAGTGAATACGTGAGCCCTGTGCCATAATTACGATCTACCATGGGAAATGAGTACTCTAATGCCTCTCCTTCATTAACACTCAAACTATCGGATGACTTTTTGAATTCCGGAGGCCTTTCCTTGTTACTCACATTCAATGTCAAGGTAAACGCCGACTCGCCCTCTGTATCAGAAGCTATCCACTTTATCGTGTAACTTCTCTCTGACTCATACGGCGCTTTTCCGCTAAGATTGCGGTTATTCTCATTAAAACTCAACCACTCAGGTTCCCCCTCTAATCTATACGTCAAATTATTCCCATAGCTTTCTGAAACTAACGGTAAGGTATAATCAAAGCTTTCTGTTTCTTCTGTAATAGTTTCTATGTCATAGCCAGGGCTAAATACCGGAGCGCCCGCTGTATTGTTAACACTCAACGCCAAGGTGAATGTAGCCTCTCCCTCCGTGTCTTTGGCCTTCCATTGTATTTCATAGCTTCTCTGTGAATCATAGGCAGCGGTCCCGGTCAACTGCCTGTTATTTAAGCTCAGCCAATCGGGCGAACCGGAAAGGGCATATTCCAAGCTATCCCCATAACTTGCTGATACCTCCGGCAAGGTATAGGTAAATGTTTGTCCTTCAGAAGTGCTTTTTGCGTCTTGGCCCTGGGAAAACTCAGGGGCCTTAGCCGCATTAGCCACATCCAAAGTAACAGTTACGGACACAGGATTGCTTATTTTGCCATCAGTCACATAAAAAACGGCATTGTAGCTTTGCTTGCCCTGCTTATAATCAGGAGCCCAAGTAAAAGTATGCGTTGCGGTATTAAAATTAGCGCCTGAAGGCAAACTCCCGCTTGAATAACTTAGCGTATCCGCGTCGGCATCTGTCGCGCTCACGGTGAGGCTAAAACTCTCTCCCTCAGAAATTTTAAACACCGCGTTGTTTTGAGGATAGGTAATAACAGGGGCATTGTTTGCGACATATACCGTCAGCTCAACATTGGCCTCATTGGTCTGCCCTTTGGTTAAAGAAACCTCTATTGTCTTATCATTATATCCGGAGAAACTTATTTCCATACGGTACTCTCCGGAATTAATATCCTGAGTAATAAGATATTTCCCTTGGCTATCGGAATTTGTGGTATATACCGTTACTCCATCTGACTTTCGCACCAAGTCAATTTGCGCCCCTGCTATGGCGATAGAAGTAGCCGCATCCTTTACTACTCCGTATAAAGAAGAATTAAATACCCTAACAGTATATGGCTCTTCTTTAGACACATTGCCTTTTGAATCCGTGACTTTTGCTTTTATCGTATACGCTTCTGTCTGCGATTGCTCATAGCCGGGAGTCCAGCTAAAAGCGCCGCTACTCGATAAGGTTGCGCCCTGAGGCAAGGTACCACTTACCATGCCATAGGTATAAGGGGGCGTCCCTTTTTCTGCCTGCAGCTGAAAGGTAATTTTTTGCCCCTCAAATCCAGATTGCATCTCAAGCGCTTTTAATTTAGGAATTGTCGCGTCGGGAACAACATAACAGCCTGTGTGCTGATTGTCATGCTGAAACATTGGCCACTCAACTCTATCCGCCGGCCCGCTTGAGGGCAATTCCACCAAATTCACTACCCCGTCTACGCTTACTGCCAAAGCCTCCAGTTTTCCGTCACTATCAACATCTGCAATTGCCAGTGGCGCTCTCAGCCATCCCCCTGTCTCTATAGGAAAGCCGCTTACCACATTCCCATTTTTGTCATAGGCGTGAATCTTTCCGCTATCAGTGCCTATTACTATCTCGGGCTGAGCGTCTCCATCTAAATCCGCTAACACAGCGGATGAATAGGCTCCTTCATCTGCGCCTAAATCTATCGTTTTTCCAAAAAATAGATTTCCCTGTGAATCCCAGGCGTAAATTTTATTTTGAAGAATATCGGTTTCCTTAGTACCTTCTGAGTAAGGGGTCGCGAAGATTATTTCATTTTTTCCGTCTTTATTTAAATCCCCTAATGCCAGGTTGCGAAAGTAATACGCCTCATCTATGATATTATCAGGCTGCGTAATTTCCCATGAGGAAACCAAAGTTCCGTCAAGCTCATAGACAAAGAATTTATATTTCTTACCGGAAGCCTGAGTATCTACACATGCCACAATCTCTAATTTTCCATCCCCATCAACGTCTCCTACTGTTAACGCGGGAGATTCGGAGGTATCTATATAGGAAGCGTTGAGGGCAATACTGCGAATCAAGGAACCGTTACCATCTATCAACAAAAGTTCTCCACTCCCCAAAGCCATTGCTTCTAATTCTTCATCATCATCTATGTTGGCTAATATCGGGGCCTCTCCATCAGGGCTGGCATTATTCACCGGCCAGCCGGATACCTGAGTGCCATTTGACTTAAAGCCGTAAAATTTATTTTGCCCGGTATTTATATTGGTAACCACTTCTAAATCGCTTCCCCCATCAAGATTACCAATAGCAGGGGTCATCCGAGTAAGGCTGCGCTCGGAGGGAAGCCCGCTTGGCGGCCATCCGGAAAGTAGATTTCCCTGATAATCAAAGCCATAAATTTCACCTCTATCATAGCTATCCTCTTGCATACCAGCGATTAGCTCAAGCTTGCCATCATTATTTATATCTGCCGCGTTCAATGACGTTGAGCTCGAAGAACGAAACTCTACAGGAAAACCGTTCTTGAGGCTGCCATCCTTATCCCAGGCATAGACTCTTCCCGCTGACGACATCAGCGCGCATTCCAATGAGCCATCGCCTTCCAAATCCGCGAACAATGGCGATAATGTCTGATAACTATCCGAATAGACATACCCAGGGAGAAACTCAATTATGCGGGGCCATCCGGATTGATTATTAGTGGTAAGGTAAATTTTATGATATATCTGGTGTATGTAAGAGCTCCCATTACCCTCTACTGACAACCTCAAGGTATATGTCCCTAAGGAAAGCCCTGAGGTATCCCACTCTGCTAACTCTCCGCTATCAACCTTAGAGGTTGATTCTTTAATAGTAGCCCAAGGCCCCTTTGGAAAAAGTCCCCGGCAATATTCAAGTTTATATGACTTAAAGTTAGCCCCTGTGGTGCTGCCGTTAATTTTTATCAGGCCCTGATTAACCCCGGCAAAGAATTCAGGAGAATTGATATTCCCATAATGATTAACCGTATTATTCAATGCCCTGTCTATTTTCACTACTCCATATCCTAAATCATCACTTCTTGTTCCGTTACCGTCTCCCGCCGTTGCCCGTAAGGTCGCCCTTAGCTGTTCAATAGTCATGCTCGGATATTTGGAAAGCAATACTGCCGCCGCGCCGCTTACATGCGGGCATGCCATGCTGGTGCCATCCATATACGCGTACGGAGCATAATTCTCATCAGTCAAGGCGGTAGGATAGGTTGATAGAATATCAACTCCCGGAGCTGCTACATCAACCATGTGGCCATAATTTGAAAAAGACGCCTTTTGCCCATCAGAATCAACCGCGCCAACGCTTATGACCTGATTATACATAGCCGGACTAAAATACGCGGAGTCCAAATTAGAATTACCCGCCGCAACTACAACCACACACCCTTGGCTATAGGCATAATCAATAGCATCTCGTAAAGTATAACTAAGGCCTCCGCCTCCCAAACTCATATTGATGACATCTGCTCCGTTATCCGTAGCATAAATAATAGCGTTGATGATATCGTCTGTTTCAAGAAGCGCTGTTTCGCTGTTACCATAGAGTATCTTAAACCCAGCCCTCACCGGCATAATTTTAGCTTTACCTGCCATGCCCGCAACACCTTTAGAATTATTAGTTATAGCGGCAATTGTTCCCGCTACATGCGTGCCATGGCCATTCATATCCTTGGGGTCGGTATCAGGCGTGGTATAATCCTCATCTGAAGCTAATTTCCAGTAAGTTCCCTGCCACAGCCCGGTATCAAGATCTACCGTATCATAGGGGTTGATAACTTGCCCTGATATATCCTCATGATTCACATCTAAGCCTGTATCAATTACCGCAACCCGTATATTTTCCCCTTGAGAGCTATCCCAGGCGCTTTCCGCGCCCATCATCGCCGGCCCCCACTGATAGGAGTAGTAGGTATCATTTGGAGATAGAGACATGCTACAGATATAATTTGGCTCTGCATATTCCACCTGAGCGGCGCTGGAATAAGCGCTCGCCATTTCCATGATATTGGTATCTGAGGATGTTTTTAAAAGATAGGTGGTTTCAAATTGAGGTATATCATCATTTCTTGGCGTCCTCTGCTGGCGAAGCTCAATATGGGCCTTTAATTGTTCCTGTCCTTGTTTTTCTTGTTCTTTCTTTGCAATACGTTTGTTATAGTCTTTGTACTCTTTCGAATCTTTGTCTAATTGCCAATACCAAACCCTATGTTCTTTGGCATCTGAACCAGTAGTTTTAACTTTGATGCCGGGCATATCCCTAAGCAATTTAGCATATGATAAAACCTTATAGCGGGCGTTTAAATCAGCCAGTTCGCTTAAGTCCTGGCCTTCCTTAAGTTTGATTATGAGCTGTCCGGGGACATAGTGCTTTAAAGAAAGATTATCCTGCTTAGCATCATCTTGAGATTGAGATGAAACTTTTTGGAAATTGGCTTGAGGGGTAGTTGAAGTTATGCCGGCTGTAGATGAAGAAAACAACAAGATAACTATAATTGACAATGAAGATTTAATTGATTTTTTCATAGTCTTAATCATATATATAACAGCATTACCTGAAAGTTACTGTAATTGTATCTGCTGCCGTATTCCCTGCCCTGTCAATTGCAGTCACTGTTATCTCATTATTTCCACTATAGAGCATTATATTATCAATTGACCAATTTTTTCTCCCTGTGACTGTGCCTGAACCCCCGAGATTATTTTCCCAGCGAATACTTCTAAGATTATCTGCTGTCCCTTCCAACCTCAATGGAGTGCTTACCGCACTATAGGTTGGACCCGATGTTGGGCCTGTTATAGTAATCATTGGAGGCGAAGTGTCAAAAATAATCGAATCGCTACTCACAGCTGAAACGTTACCCGCCGCATCCTTATACCAGCAGTAGATTGTCTTTTGGCCATTTCCCGAAGTCAAGGTATAGCTAACGCTTGCGGTATAGCTTGACATACTCGGGATTGTATTCCATCCCGCATCTGAAGCCCCTGGTACAGCAGGATTGTCCGATAGGTAATACCCTGCAACCGCAACCGTATCATCTGCGGAAAGATTTAAAGTAACATTGGTAGAACCTGTATATGCCGCACCGCTATTAATAATAAGGGATCCTGTAGGAGGAATTCCGTCATAGGTTACCGTAAGCTTAACCGTTGCGATATTAGCCGCTCTATCGGTTGCTGTAACTGTAATTACATTATCTCCGCTCTGAAGGCTTATAGTATTAACAGACCAACTGTTCGTGCCTGTGGCAGTGCCTGAGCCCCCTCTATCGTTGGACCACGTAACGCTGATTAAATTAGCTGCAGTACCGCTTATGGTTATAGTATTCGTGATAGAAGTATACGTTGAATTTGAAGTGGGGCTGGTGATAATTATCGCAGGTAGCAGCGTGTCTAAGGTAATTGAACCGCTGGCTGCAATTGAAACATTGCCCGCAACATCCTTATACCAGCAGTAGATGGTTTTAAGCCCATTGCCAGTGGTTACCGTATAACTTACACTTGTGCTATAGTTAGCAGCAGCGCTTACCGCTACCCAGCCAGCGGCTGAACTTGAGGGAGTAGTGTTACTGGTAGATAAGTAATAACCTACTACTCCTCGATTATCGCTCGCGCTGAGGCTTAAGGTTACCGCAGTAGTATTGGTGTAGCTTGCCCCATTATTAATAGTGATTAAGCCTGTTGGCGCGCTGATATCAGTAGTCGTAAAATTCATCTCCGCGCCATTGACTGTTCCCATGCTATTATTGGCTGCCGCGCGATAATAATAGTCTGTCGCCTCGGATAAACCAATCAACTGAGCGCTAATAGTCTGCCGATTTGTGCCGCTGAGTATTTGATTCGCTGTTTTTCCCGTATAGTTGGCGGGAATTATTCCATATTGAAAATACACCGTGGTATTCAATCCATTCGGATTCACTACCGCGCTCACTGTTGACGAATCAACAAGTACGTTTGTACTTGTCCCTGTAATTACCGTAGGCGCACTCCCATAAGTGACGGTTAACGTATTATTTGCGACATTACCCGCGGCATCATAGGCGCTCACCGTTATCAGGTTATTACCTGCGTTAAGGGTAATAGTGGCAACTGACCAATTACTAGTCCCTATCGCTGTGCCGTTACCTCCTCTATCATTTAACCAGTTAACACTCGTTACCCCTCTATCGTCTGACGCTGTGCCTGACAGCGAAACTACGCTTTGTGTAGTTACGTAAGCTGTATTGGACGTGGGGGAAATAATGGTAATACTAGGAACACTGGTATCAGCCGCAGGGGATAGCGCGCCGCGATATTGTTCGCCGCTTATCCCAGGCCAACCTTTTGAAGAGAGGTCAACAGCTCCTGTTGCCGCGGGGCTATTTGCCGCGGGATGATACTCCTCATCAAGCATTGGGTCTGCTTCTATGCCGTTTGCCTCCCAGCCGGGGGTATAATATTGTTTGGTTTGATCAAAGAAACTACTTGCCTTAAAAGCGGCCAGAGAGTTAAAACTGCTCTGTGATGTCTCATTTGCCCAATTAATGAAGAAAGGTTCTGTCGGGTTTGAAACGGTGCGATAATATAAATTTCCATCCAGGATTTGCGACCCGTCATGCACGCGCGAACGCTGCCCCATTCTATGATCTTCAGTCTGGATAAATATATTGTTGTATACTTCGTGAGGTACTCCAGGTGCGGTAGTTTCATCATAATCAAATCCTATGCCGTCTTGACTAAGGTGGGCATTCACAGACTTTCCTATTAACACAGTATTGTGGTAAATCTTCCAGGGATCCATATCAATAGTGCCATGTGTTCCAAAAGCCCTGTTTTGTATCTTTCCGTCACCTCCCGCCTGTTGAAACAAAGGATCCCCCTGTCGAAAGTGCAGGTGTCGTTTTCTGATATCTATGATATTATGATGGACGTACTTTGTACCTAAATTAGTTGCATTAGCTCCTTGGTTTCTATCAAAAGACTTAGAGCAGCCTATAACTCTGTTATATGCCATCTCTACGTTATTACACTGCGTGTCAAGCTGGACAACATCATCTCTTATATCAAAGAAACTATTATGATGGATGCGCAAATTATTCCCCCCTCCGTCAAGAAAGTCCATCACATTTCGAATGGTAGAATTAATTATTTCAACATTTTCTGAATCATGTAAAACGAAGGCTGCCACTTCCATGGCGTGCGCTGGCCTGGTTGCGCTTTTTATGTCCTTAAATGCCAGCCATTCAGGAAAGTAACCATCTACAATAAGAGTATCAAATACCAAATCATGCGCTGCTTGTTCTGTTAAGATATACGTTGTTCCCCCAAACACCGTGACATTCTTTACGTTAATATGGTGGCCGGAAGCAAAACGCAGGGCGTTATTACGGTATCTAAAACTTACCCCCTCTATATCTAAGTAGGAAGCATTGTTTTCAAAATTCACCACTACCCCTAGAGGCACTATATAAATACTATTTTGCCTGGGATCGCTATTAGATAGAATAGAGTAACCCATTTGCGATTCTAAATCGCTAGAAACAAGCCGTATATATATCCTTTGGTCAATACTATTCCAAATCACTCCCGGGCCAAGATACATGCTTCCTGTTTCAGTGTAGAGCTGATTGTCAGAAGCAAGATCCCCATATCTCTCATAAGCGATAAGATTAGTGGTGATTTCGCCTATTTTCAGAAACGCATGAATAGCCCCGTTATTTCCTGCGCCGGGATATGCTTTAGTAGAACGATAGATATTCCTTTGACTATCATATAATTCCCAGTCATTGTTGGAAATTGCCCTAAAATCCTGATACCCGCCGTCAATTATGGGAATTTCCTCATTATAGTTCTTAATTATAATATGTTGTGACGGGGCCCCGGAAATAGTAATCCTCACGCCGCTTTCAAAATAATTGCCCCCTCGCAGATACAGCGTATCACCCGCTGAAAGCTTCCCAATGCTATTTCCTAATGTCCTCCATGGTAGCGAGAGCGAGCCGTTGCTACTATC
Source organism: Omnitrophica WOR_2 bacterium GWF2_43_52 (assembly GCA_001805445.1). Taxonomy (GTDB): domain Bacteria; phylum Omnitrophota; class Gorgyraeia; order Gygaellales; family UBA12090; genus GWF2-43-52. The sequence goes on along the minus strand of MHGF01000035.1, from coordinate 73,897 downwards.
ACTACCGTTAACCGGATCAACATAATAGCTATTTGCCAAAACACTCCCTGCTGCCATGCTTCCCATTATAAAAACTATTAATCCCATAACAAACGATTTACTCGTATTATAAAATATAGCCTTCATTTCTCTATCCTCCTTGGGCAAAAAATGTATGCCGAGAAACGCCTTTCGTCTTGCAGTTTTTGTCAGATGAATATGTTAAATCTAATACTACTCTCATTCCTTACTGACTTTGCAAAACTTCTTAAGATGCCTGTAAAATATAAAGCCAAGTTGTCATTGTTTTGACAGCTTGGCTTTAATAGCGTGGAATTCTTCCGCGTTATCGGTGCGCCAGGCTGTCATCGCATCCTGCCTGCGGCAGGAGCATTAGACCCTGTGGCTTTGCCTTGCGAAGGTTTTCTCTCCTTAACAAGATCCTAAAATTACTTCAGGATGCCCTCCGATTTCTCGGTCCGCCACAAAGATTGGCGGATCCGCCATTGTTTGTGGCGGAAGTTTGCCTCCATCTGAATTGTTTCAGATGGACTTATACTCGTAATAACGGGTATAAGTTTTCGGATTTTCAGTGATGATTAAAGTTTATCACAGAAAAACCGCTTTTCAAGACCAAAACAGCCTGTTTTTGAAAGCGCTTTCTATTCATATTCCCTTACCCAGTTATCCATTGTCTGACTTAAAACTTTTCCGGGAAGCACTGGATATATTTGATTTACACCCATCCCCCACCTTCTTAAAATAGTAGGAACAATATCTATCTGTAACCCATGCCTCTTAAGCCTACTATCATTAGTAGCCAAGAATACATATGAACCGAGAAAATGCGATTTCCCCAGGTCCCCATACTCTAGGATTGCCTTTCCTTTCCTGGGCAGATCGCCATTCTCAAATCCATTGGTAGCGCTAACATAAAAAAGCGTATTATCGTATTTCTCTTTACTTTCGAAAAGACGCATCAATTCCCCTAACTCCTTATCGCATCTTTTTATCGCTTCTCTGTATTCTGGTGAATTCTCACCGTATTGGTGGCCGGCGAGGTCAGGATAGCTGTAATGCACAAAGGCAAATACCTTTAACTTATTATTCTCACACTCGTTTAAAAAATTTAGTGTTTTACCAGTAATTTTTGCTGTTTCCTCAATTATAAACGTATCAATATTCTTCTTGCTCTTTCCGAACATATACTCAATCCCTTTGTTAGAAAAATCTTTTATATCATCCTTACCGATAATTGCCGCGGTAGCAATACCAGATTCATCTGTTTTATTTTTAAAAAACTTCTCCAAACGTTCGAAAACCGTATATCCCTCAGGAAGAGAGGCAGCAATTTTTGCATGGTCGTAAACTCCTGTCAGATCTGCCTCATATCCTGAAAGAAGGCATGACATTCCAGCAAGAGGTTCTGCGGCCAATTCATCGATCATCACACTAGTACTATCTATATCTAATAAATTTCCTTCTTGAATCAGCTTTTTCAAGTTGGGTAATTCGCCTTTTTGAAGGAGTTCTTTTATGCGCGTTCGATTCGCGCCCGACCAGCTTACCAGTAACATTCTTTTAATTTCTTTCGGCCCTAAAGAATTATCTGCGCCAGTATAAGGCAGATTTTCTTCAAGCAACTGCTGATCTTCTTTATTAACATCACTTATGTCTTTGGGGAAATTATATTTTGTTAAGGGTATCCCTGAAAGTTTAGGCTTCACGGTTGTTAAGTCTATCTTGAATTTTCTTAGAATAGTGGGGGCAATATCCCTGCGATTTCCGCCCCGTACCACTGCAGGGTCATTTGTGGCTAAAAAAGTATGCGGCGCCCCATAATGGTCACCCTCGCGGCCATCGTTTACTTCCTCCTCAGCTTCTAGTTTCTCGTCATCACTGTTATAACGCTTATACGGATAACGCGCGCCCTGTTTATCAAATCCATGGTCAGAAGTAATATATATCGAAGTGCCATTGTATATACCCAGGGCTTTCATTTTCTCTATTATTTTACCGGTATAATAATCAACTACTTCTATTGCTAAACGGTATTCTTCGGTCCCTTCACCATATTGATGGCCAATTCCGTCAGGCCAGCAAAAATGAATAAACGCAAAGAGATTTTGATTTTTAACCTTGGCATATTCGTTTAAAGCATTTTCGGCTTCAGCATATACTTCATCAGGCATTCTCTGCCTATCCGTAGCCTGATAATCCAAATAATTATAATAATTTTTCTTCTTATCAACAATTACTTCATTATAAAAGGGCAATATATTATTGGCGCTAAGCTCTTTAGTACCTATATGCTTATCCTTGCCAGTAACCATTATATTGTAAATGTTATCCGGGCCGAAGGTATCGGCCAGGCGCCCAAAGATACTATACCCTCGGGGAAAAGCTGTATAGTAGCCAGGGGTATTCTTATAAACGCCGGTTATATCCGCGTTATAGCCGGTAAGTATCTGTGTCCAACCTGGTTTTGTTGCGGTATTCTCTGAAATATGTATCTTCACAATGCGTCCCTGCTCAATAATTTTCCTTAATGTCGGGAGAAAATCTTTTTTCGGAAGGTCTTTCTTAATAAGAAAAGAGGAATCTGCTAACAGTTTACCTTGCAGATTCTGAACCGCGGCTTCATACAATTGTTCTGCAGTCGTGATATTTATATCTTGCCATTGCTCTGAAGACCTATCCGTTTCATCCTGCAAAATATCAATAAGATCACTCCTCTGCGTACCATCCCAGCCAAAAACAACCACGCGTATAGGCTTTTTTTCTTGCGCGAAAGTAGTCGTAGAGCTTATTACTAATAAACTTGTAATCAATATACTAAGACATGCATTAAATCTCTTCTTCTTATCCATTGTAACCTCCTTTTTCATTTCCACCATTTAAAGAATTGAGCATTAACTTATTCTAAAATGTACCAAGAAACTGATACTATGCCTTGCACAGATTAATACTTATTTCCTATACTGGGGCTATAGCCTAGGGGCAAATCTACAGCTAAACGCACCAGTTCAAGGAAGCTAAGGCGCTTTCTTAGGCCACGCCTGGACTTCTTCTGGCTTGTTTTCCGTATCATCCGCTTCATAGAAACTCCATCCTTATCGTTGATTATCATGTTGATACCCATATTCCCGCACATAAACCGCTCTTCGCTGAGAGCAATGTTCCACCGCTGACAGGATAATCGCGCCCTTATAGAACCTATTCGGCCGCTCTATCCTAAAAAGCAATATCCCCCAACGTAGGGGCAACCCTTGTGGTTGCCCTATCATCAGAGAAAGTATCCATCTTATTGCCCTGGCTCATTGGAACTTTGGCTGTTTTCTTGCTCCTGATAGAGCTTAGCAATAGCTTCCTGAATCTTGGATTTGAGCTCTTGATTGTCCTTAATCCCTGTGGCATTCATCTTGGTTTTGGCTAAAAGTTCTGCCATATCCTGAAGTATCTGCGACCTCGATATGTATTTGCCGCTTGAAAACATCACATCCTTCTCAAGCTTATCGAGGAAGTCTAGTTCCTCCCGTGTCAAGAATGTTACCACCCTATGCGTAACAGGTTTCTTACTCATCGTTTCATCCCTCCTCCAGGAGTTACCCCGGAAGAAACAGCTTACGCGTTTCCTACGGGGACTGACCTCCATCTTTTACCTTCCTTGTCCGCCAACGCTTTGTGGTGGACGTGCCCCGTTAGAAACCTCTTGTTTTTATACTCACACCGCAGTTTCTGACGGGGCGTGGCTAGTGGGTTATTAAAATAAAAAGCCCCCATAAAAGGCATTCCTTTCATAAGGGCTCACTTTTTCCATCTACCGCCACAAAACTTGGCGGCTCAATAAGAAAACCCTAAAGGCGCATACTCCGCTTTAGGGTCATTGTACTCCACCCTTTGGCAACCCCGCTATCCTTTACTTTCAGGACCGGAAGCTTTGCGTCTCCGCCTTACGGCGAATTTGCCTTTTTCATTTGGTGCACTTACTTATTATGTCAATGTGCAACTTTCTACTTAAAGTATAACACAAAAAAATGTATTGTCAAGGCTACCAAGAAAAAAAACGGGAAATCCTATTTTTCTCTAAACGCGCTACGTAACTGCTGACGGACAGAATCCGCGGACTTGTGGAAAGCATCTTTCTCTTCAGGGCTTAATTTCAATTCCACTATCTTTTCTATACCGTGCTTACCTATATATGCCATAACCCCAAGGTATACATCCTTTACGCCATATTCACCCTGTAAATAAGCGCATACTCCCAGAGCGCGCTTTTCATCATTAACTATAGCCTTAACAATATCCGCAATCGCGGCTGCCGGAGCGAAGTAAGCACTCCCGGAGCCTAAATAACCTACAATAGCCGCTCCCCGTTCTACCGTTGCCTGCGTAAGCCTTGCTACAGCCTCTTTATTCATCAATGTTGCAAGAGGTTTTCCTGAAACCTGTGTTAAGGCCGGCGCGGGAACCATAGTTTGCCCATGGTTTCCAATAACGACTGCTTCTATGGCGGTTACCGGTATTTTTAGTTCCTGATGAATTATATTGGCAAATCGTGCCCCATCCAGGCTTACCCCCATGCCAAAAACTCTTTTTGTGTCAAAGCCTGTTACCTTGGCAACTAAGGACGTCATTATGTCTACGGGATTCGTTACCACGAGCACTATTGAAGTATGGGCGTATTCTTTTACCTTTAAGGCGATACCGCTTACAATCTCTGAGTTCTTTCTAAGCAAATCATCCCGCGTCATTCCCGGTTTACGGGCTAGGCCCGCGGTAATAATAACAACCGAGCACTCTTTTAAGAGCGAAAAATCATCGCTTCCTTCTATAACACAATCCCTTTTAAAAATACTCGCGCAATCCTCTAAATCAAGGGCCTTTCCTTTGGCAAGGCCTCCCGCCACATCAAGGAGAAGGATATCCCTAATACCGGCCTGCATTAATAACAGGGCCGTTTGCCCACCGACATTACCCGCGCCGATTATCGCAGTCTTTTGCATATCGCATCCGCCATTTCTTGAGTCCCTACCGCCGAAGCATCGTCTCTGATTTTTTTCAAGTCGTAGGTTACGTATATACCTTCTTTAATTACCGCGATTACTGCCGCTTCTAAGCGCCGCGCTGCCTCAAACTCACCCAGATGCTTAAGCATTAAAACCCCGGATAAAATCATCGCCGTAGGATTAACCTTGTTTAATCCCGCGTACTTAGGCGCTGATCCATGTACCGGCTCAAATAAAGCAATGTTCTTCCCGATATTCGCCCCCGCGGCAACCCCTAGCCCTCCAATCAAACCCGCGCACAGGTCGGAAATAATATCGCCGTAAAGGTTAGGAAGCACTAAGACATCAAACTTTTGCGGGTTCTTGACCAATTGCATCGCCAGATTATCTACAATGCAATCATCAAACTTTACCCTGCCTTCATATTCCTTAGCCACCCTTTGTGCCGTTTCCAGGAATAAACCATCGGTAAATTTCATAATGTTCGCCTTATGGACCGCGGTTACTTTCTTACGGTTATTGGAGAGAGCGTATTCAAAAGCGAACTTCACGATTCTCCTGCTTGCTGCAGGTGAAATCGGTTTAATGGAAATAGCCGCGTCGTGGCTGATTTTCTTCTCTTGTAATTTCTCAAGGGTAAGGATCAATTTCCTGGTATTGGGCTGTCCTCTTTCAAACTCAATACCTGCGTAGAGGTCTTCAGTATTCTCCCGGACAATAACCAAATCTATATCAGAATACGCGGAGACTATTCCCGGTATTGATTTTGCGGGCCTAAGGCAGGCAAAAAGATTAAGTTTTTGCCTGAGCGCGACATTCACTGAACGAAAACCTTTCCCTATCGGCGTGATGATCGGCCCCTTAATAGCTACTTTATTCTTACGCACGGATTTTAAAACATTTTCCGGAAGAGGGGTGCCGTATTTTTCTATGGCAGCGCTTCCTGCCAAGACCTCTTCCCAATCAAATACAACCCCCGTTGCCTCAAGGCATTTTTTTGTTGCCATAGAGACTTCAGGGCCAATCCCATCCCCAGAAATTAACGTTACCTTATATGCCATAGGGAGTTTTTTCCTCTTAAGTAAAATTGCTAAATTGTAGTATACAATTTAGCAATAAGTGCCATACACAAAGCTTTATAATACTATCTTTCCCTGATGCTTCTTGATATGACTGACAATCCCGTTATCCTGCAGTAATGTCTGCATAATCCGAGACAGCGGCTGTATCTTGGTTTTGAATTTCTGTGTGGAGTCTTCTAGAAACGAAGCCTCTACGTCAATCAAGAGCTTGTCATGTTCTTTAATGTTTCGTGTATCCGCCTCAATTAACGGTAATCCAATGTTAAAACCGTTACGGTAGAAAATTCTCGCGAAAGACTTCGCGACAACCGCGACAATCCCAGATTCCTTGATAACAAGCGGCGCCTGCTCACGGGATGAGCCCATGCCGAAATTTTCACCCGCCACAATAATTGATTCGCCCGGCCTTAATTTTTTTGGAAACTCGGGGTCAATATCCTCCATAATATGTTTGGCTAATTCTTTCATATCGGTAATCGAAAACTTATACCTTCCGGAAATTATAAAATCCGTATTGATATTATCCCCTAACAACACTGCTGAACCTTTCAGTATCATCATCTTTCTCTCTTAAAATAATATTTCGTTAACGAAATATGATTTTACCCTAAAGCGAAGCGTAGGGTATTCCCTAATGAAATAAAATCTTACAGGCTGCGGAACTCCTCTACATTCTTTACTTTTGACATCGCGGTCTCTAAACTGATGAGGCCGTTCTGAAATAGCTCTTTTAAACACTTATCCATGGTCTTCATCCCAAACTGCGCGCCTGTCTGCATAAGCGTCGGGATTTGCTCTATTTCCTGCTCGCGGATAAGATTTCGAATACCGGGGGTCGCCACCATAATCTCCGTTGCCAATACCCTGCCCCTGCCGCTGACATGGGGCAAAAGCAGCTGCGAAACAACGCCCTGGAGGCAATCCGCGAGCTGCAATTTAATCTGCGTTTGCTGCGTCGGAGGGAAAACGTCAATGATACGCTGAATCGTCTGAGGGGCATTAGGGGTATGCAGGGTCGCAAATACCAAATGCCCGGTCTCCGCCGCGGTAAGCGTTGTTGAAATAGTTTCCAGATCGCGCATTTCTCCTACCATAATAGTATTAGGGTCTTCTCTAAGCACATGGCGAAGCGCATTGGCAAACGACTTAGTATCCGCGTATACCTCGCGCTGTTTTACCACGCTCTTTTTATTGGCATGGATAAATTCTATAGGGTCTTCAATACAGATAATAATAGACTCCCGCTCGCGATTTATCATATCTATCATCGCCGCAAGGGTTGTGGTCTTTCCCGCTCCGGTAGGCCCGGTAACTAACACTAAACCATTAGGTTTTCGCGCCAAATCCTCGGCAACCTTAGGAAGCATAAGCTTATCTAACGATGGAATCTCTAAAGGAACCCTTCGGAGCGCCGCCTCCACGCATCCTTTCTGCATATGGACGTTTACACGGAAACGGTCAAAATCAGGAAGCGCGAGTGAAAAATCAAGTTCTAGCTCTCTCTCAAATTCAGTCTTCTGAGTATCGTTTAAAACACTATAAATAAGCCGCTTCAGGTCATCAGCTTCAAGGGCGTCAAAACTCGTGCGTTGCAATACACCATCCATACGTAATATCGGAGGCTCATGCGCTGTCAGATGCAGGTCTGAAGCATTATTTTCCACAACTGAGGTAAGTAATTCTTTAATATCCATTTTTCTCCTTCACCGTGCGCATACCCAACAAAAGGCTATAAGCCTCATTTTTAGAAAGCCGGGTTCATTTAAAATATTTCCGAGGATCCGCAATCTTTCCTAAAAGCGCGGAAGCAGCAACCGTTGCTGGAGAGGCAAGGTAAATAAAAGCTTTTGGGTTTCCCATACGGCCGATAAAATTACGGTTCGCCGTTGAAATAACCACTTCACCATCGGCAGGAACACCCTGGTGCGTTCCCACGCAGGGGCCGCACCCGGGATTAAGCACTACCGCGCCAGCATTGATAAATGTTTCTATCAGCCCTCCTTTTAATGCCTCCCTATAGATATCTTGTGAAGCAGGAGCGATAATTAATTTAACCCCCTGTTTTATTTTCTTATTCTTTAAAATCCTTGCCGCGATTTTTAAATCTTCAAGCCTGCCGTTTGTACAGGTGCCTATGAATGCTTCATTGATACGCGTGCCCTTTACATCCTGTATTGCCGCGTAATTATCGACGGTATGAGGTTTGGCAAGAGACGGGGGTATCTTTGACACATCGTATTCTTTCACTGCGATATACCGGGCATCGGCATCTGCTTCGTAGACGGTGTATTTTTTATTAGTCCTTTTGCTCAACCACTGCGTTGTCTTTTCATCCACAGGCATAAAACCGCATTTCGCGCCGAGTTCTACGACCATATTGCACATGGTAAAACGCCCATCCATGCTTAACTGAGCTATTGCCGGCCCATAAAACTCTAAGGCATGGTATGTCGCGCCGTTTGCCGTGAGATCGCCGGCGATATATAAAAGGATATCTTTGGCAAAAACCCCCTTAGGAATCCTGCCTTTAAGGATTATTTTTATCGTCTCAGGCGCCTTAAACCAGTTTTTACCGGTTGCAAGCGCGACTGCTAAATCCGTAGAACCGACTCCTGTCGACAACGCGCCTAATGCCCCATAGGTACAGGTATGCGAATCGGCACCCACGACTAAATGCCCGGGAAGAATATGGCCTTTCTCAGGGATTATCTGATGGCAAACCCCGCAGTTAATATCATAGAGAAGCGCGTTGTGTGTTCGAGCGAAATCGCGCATCTTTTTTTGTACCCCTGACGCGCCGAGATTCGGAGCGGGAGAATTATGGTCGATGACCATACAAAACTTTTTGCTGTCGAATATCTTCTCTACCCCCAGCTCCTTTATGCGGTCAATAATAATCGCGCTTGTGCCGTCTTGGCCAAAACAAAAATCTATAGAACAGACCGCGAAATCACCAGCTTTTATATCAGCGCGCGCGTGCGCGCTTAAGATTTTTTCGGCAATTGTTTTACCCATTTCAACGAGTTCCCATTTTCATCAAGCGAGTTGAACCCGCCAACGCTTTGTGGCGGGCGTTTTGTGGCGGGTAAATTCATATCTTCTTTAACCAGCTCTCCAACCTATCAATTCCTTTTTTTATCGTTTCCACGTTGACAGCAAAACTTAAACGAATGTAATCATCACAGCCAAAACCGTCTCCCGGGATTACCGCGACACTTTCTTCCTTCAAGAGGCGCATCGAAAATTCCTGCGACGTAAGAGCTGTCTTTGCGATATTACAGAAAAGGTAAAACGCCCCTTGCGGCTTACGGTAAGTTAAACCAGGAATTCCGTCGATACGCTTCATGAGGTAATCCCGCCTGCTCTCAAACTCCTTACACAGCTTCTTTGTCCATTCGTCGGAACTCGTAAGCGCTTTGAGCGCGGCAGCCTGTGAAATTGAGCAAGGATTAGAGGTAGAATGATCCTGAAGGTTTTTTATGGCATTGAGTATCTCTGGGGGGCCCGCGCAGTAACCAATACGCCAGCCGGTCATTGAATATGCCTTGGAAACGCCGTTAACAGTGAACGTGCGGCTGTAGGCATGATTTCCCAGACTGGCGATGGAAATATGCTCCAGCCCGTCATAAATCAATTTCTCATAAATCTCATCCGAAATGATATAAAGATTGTGCGCGTCGCAGATATCGGCAATTTCCTTTAATTCCTGCCTTGTGTAAACCATCCCTGTAGGGTTTGATGGGCTATTGATAATCAATGCCTTTGATTTTTTTGAGATAGCTTTTTTTAATTGGGCAGGGGTTATTTTAAAATCATCTTCCTCTTTGGTAAGGATAAAACGGGAGCTGCCGCCTGAGGCCTTCACCATTTCAGGATAACTTACCCAATACGGCGCACCAATGATAACCTCATCATCGTCATCGATAAGCGCTATAATAATATTAAAGAGGCTGTGTTTTGCCCCAGAAGAAACGACAATTTGCTCCGGGGTATAGGTGAGATTATTGTCTTTTTTGAACTTCTCCTGGATGGCCTTACGTAATTCAAGGGTGCCTGTAGAAGGAGTGTATTTCGTAAACCCTTTACGGATTGCTTCAATTGCCGCCTCCTTAATAAAATCAGGCGTATCAAAGTCAGGCTCACCTGCTCCAAAACTCACGACATCGATGCCTTCAGATGCAAGTTTTTTTGCAAGCGACGTTATCTGTAAAGTTGAGGAAGGACTTAAATCTTTGACTCTTTTAGAAAGAAACATGTATGTAAACCCAAATTGCGCATTAGATAATGGCGAATATGGCTAATCTTCATCCATTCCTAACGCACGATTCGGGTTAAAAGGCAAAACCTCACAATGAATCTCTTTCTTTCTTAAAGAACCCTTTCAAACCACCAAGGAATTTCTTCGTAGGCTCTTTCTTTTCAGATGGCCTTTGCTTTTCTTCTTTGGCTGCGTGAGGTTTTTCCTCATGAACAGCCGGATGCTCATGGGCAGCCTCAACGGCCTTTTCTTTTTTTACTTTCTTTTCCTTCTTGAGCTTCTCGGTAAGCTCCAAGATTACCATCTGAGCCCCGTCCCCGCGCCGGGTGCCGGTTTTTAAAATCCGGGTAAAGCCGCTTTGCCGTTCTTTAAATAACGGTGCTGTCTGGCTAAACAACCTGCTTACTAACGCATGGTCTAAAAGCACTCGAAATGCCCGCCGTTTTGCCGACAAGGTATTTTTTTTCGCGAGCGTAATCAAGTGCTCTACTTCCTGCGCCGCTGCTTTTGCTTTCACCTGGGTTGTTGTAATTGCGTCATGAATAATAACTGACCGGGCAAGTGAATTCACCGTAGCTTTTCTTAAGCTGCTGAACCTGTTAAAACGATTCGTCCGCATTTTATGTCGCATATGTCGCCAGCCCCAAACAGTGCGCGAAGATACTTATTTCTCCACGCAACGCTTACAAGCCGCCTATTTCTGTTTTATTTTTTTGTTATCTACCTTCATCCCTAAACTAAGCCCCATAGACGCGAGCAGCTCTTTAATTTCTGTGAGTGATTTCTTTCCGAAATTACGCAAAGAGAGCATCTCATCCTCTGAGTGCTTGACCAAATCCGCGATTGTCTTTATGCCTTCCTCGCTAAAACAATTTGAAGAACGCACTGACAATTCCAACTCTGCTATAGGGAGCCTTAATTTCTCATATAAGACTATTTCATCCGGCTGCATATCAGGTTCTTGTTCTATTTCCTCTTCCGGAAGTTTGCCAAAATTCACAAATACATCCAAATGCCTCTGCAAAATATTCGACGCGTACAACAAAGCGTCTTTAGGGCTCATCGCGCCGTTAGTCCAGATTTCTAAGATGAGGCGGTCATAATCTGTCCTTTGTCCTACACGGGCATTCTCGGTGGTAAAGGCAACCTTAATTACCGGGCTGAAAATAGAATCAATCGCGATAACTCCGATAGGCTGGTCTTCCTTTTTATTGAATTCCGCGGCCACATACCCTCTGCCTTTTGCCACTTCCATCTCCAAAGAAAACGTGGTATCCTTTGTCAACGTAGCAATATGCAGGCCCTTATTGATTACCTCTATCGTTTCATCGGTTTCAATATCCGCCGCAGTAATTTCTCCCTTGTGTTTCTTCTTTATATACATCGTTTTCGGTGTTTTAGAGTGAGAACGCAAGACAAGTTTCTTAATATTGAGTATCATTTCCGTTACATCCTCGACAACTCCGGGAAGCGCGGAAAACTCATGCTGGCTTGCCTCAAACTTTATACTGGTTACCGCTGCCCCGTCTATAGAAGATAAAAGCACTCTTCTTAAGGAATTCCCTAAGGTAACCCCGTAACCTCTCTCAAAAGGCTCAGCCATAAATTTTCCATATGTCTGGCTATAGCTTGATTCATCGCACTCAAGCCTTTTGGGCATCTGGAAATCTCGCCACTTTATACCCATATTTCTTCTCCTCTGCTAAAAATAACGTTTCGTTTACCGTTAACCGTTCACCGTAAACGGTAGATGGTAAACGCAGCAATTATTATTACTTCTATTTGGAATATAACTCGACGATCAGCTGCTCTTGTATAGGCAGGGTGATATCCTTGCCCTCCGGCAGCTTTGAAATCCTTGCGCTACAGTTTTCAGCATTAGTCTCAAGCCATCCCGGCCTTGTCCGGTCCGCGGAAAGCTTCAAATTCTGCCGTAACAATTCAAGCCCTTTGTCCTTGACTTTTAACTCAATGGTATCATTACTTTTGATTAAATACGAAGGAACCGTTACTCTATGCTGATTCACATACACCCACCCATGGCTTACCATTTGACGAGCCTGATCGCGTGAAAGCGCGAACCCTGCCTGAAAGACGGCATTGTCAAGGCGCCGCTCTAAAAGCTGCATCAGGATCTTTCCGGTAACGCCTTTGGTCCTTGATGCAGTTTCAAAATAACGCCTGAATTGTTTCTCCAAAACGCCATATATCCTTTTTACTTTCTGTTTTTCTCTTAATTGTATTCCATAGTTAGAAAGCTTATGCCCTTTTCTGCTGGTCGGCCCATGCTGGCCAGGGGCATACGCTCTCTTGGCGATAGCGCATTTCTCCGTATGGCAGCGTGTGCCTTTCAAGAAAAGCTTCATGCCTTCTCTACGGCATAACCTACAATCGGGTCTCGTATACCTTGCCATAAATGTTATTTTCTCCTTTATAAATCAATAGCTTTTTCTACTTGAATACTACCGGTTCTTGAGCAGTATCCTTATACCCTTCTCTTTTTCTGCGGACGGCAGCCATTATGAGGAATAGGAGTTATATCTTTAATAAGCGTGATGGTTAATCCTGCCGCCTGAAGCGCCCTTATCGCGGACTCCCTTCCCGATCCCGGGCCCTTTACATAAACTTCAAGCTCCTTTATCCCGATATCCCTAGCCCTTTTGGCGGCATCGCTGGCTGCAATCTGAGCGGCAAAAGGAGTTGATTTTTTAGAGCCTGAATATCCCACTATTCCGGGAGTAGCCCATACCAACACATTCCCCTGCTTATCGGTAATACTCACCGTTGTGTTATTAAAACTTGCCAAAATATGTGCCGTTGCATGGGTAATACCCTTTGCTAATTTCTTCTTCCGTGCTTTATCCTTTGTCGCCATGATACTTACCTCGCTGGTTTGACCCCCTTATGCTTCCATGTTTAGCGGAAGCGTTAACCTTATCGAAAGGTTTATTTTGCCGCCTTTACGTCGTCTTTCTTTCTGATAAGCGCGCCTCCCTTGCGTGGCCCTTTACGGGTACGGGCATTCGTTCTTGTACGCTGCCCCCTTACCGGCAGGCCTTTTTTGTGGCGCAACCCGCGCCACGCGCCGATATCCATGAGGCGTTTTATATTCGCGGATATATCCCTGCGCAAATCACCTTCAATCTTATAACCACTTTTCTGAATACATAAAGTAATCTTTGAAACTTCATCATCGGTTAAATCCTTAGCCCGCTTACTAGGGTCAATGCCTGTCTCATGAAGAATTTTATTTGAAAGCACCCTCCCAATACCATAAAGATAGGTAAGCGCTATTTCCGCACGCTTATTCTTAGGTAAATCCACACCTACTATTCTTGCCATAACCTCACTCCGTTCGAAGTGTAAAGCGTATTAGTGTAAAGTTTAAAGGTTTCCCTTACACACTTAACACTTACACACTTACACACTTAATTATCCCTGTCTTTGCTTATGTTTTGGGTTTGTACAAATAACACGCACTACCCCGCGCCTGCGAATTATTTTGCAACGGTCACAAATCACTCTTACTGACGATTTTACTTTCATTTTAATGAGCGCATACCTTAGCCAACGATAGTGAAGCTAAGGTATTGCGCGAATTAACCTCTGCCGCTTTGCTTCGCAAAGCGGCAGAGGTAGGTTGTATGTCTAAAACCTACTTTACTCTAAACGTTATTCTGCCTCTGGTTAAATCGTACGGAGATAATTCCATTTTGACTCTGTCGCCGGCGAGGATACGAATAAAATGCATCCGCATTTTTCCGGAAACATGCGCTAATACCACATGGCCGTTGTCCAATTCGACTCGGAACATCGCATTTGGCAGGCATTCTCTAACCACACCTTCAACTTCTATACAATCTTCCTTAGGCATAAAGTATGTATCACCTGGTCAAAATTTCAGGGCCGTTTGCGGTAACCGCAACCGTATGTTCAAAATGCGCGGATGCCAGATTATCCTTGGCACGGGCTGTCCACTTATTATCGGCTATAACGACTTCCCATGTACCCATATTCACCATCGGCTCTATTGCCAGAACCATTCCTTCCTTAAGAATTGGCCCTGTATGCGGCTGTCCGAAATTAGGAACCTCCGGAGCCTCATGCATCAAACGGCCTATGCCGTGGCCTACAAAATCCCTGACAACTGAAAAACCCTGAGCTTCAACGAACTTCTGTATTGCCGAAGAAATATCATAGAGGTGGTTATTCGGCCAAGCCTGCGCGAGGCCTATATCGAGAGCCTTTTTTGTCGCATCTACCAGGCGGCGCTGCCTGCCGCTGACATTACCCAAAAGAACGGTAAAAGCGCAATCTGAATAGAAACCGTTTACATTAATTCCTATATCAAGCTTAAGAATATCGCCGTCCTTAAGCTGTCTTTGAGAGGGAATTCCATGCACCACTTCTTCATTGATCGAAGTACAAACACTTGCTGGAAACCCATGATAACCTTTAAATGCTGGAAGCGCTCCTTCCTTGAGGATGAGCGCTTCGGCAAATGCGTCAATTTCCTCTGTCGATTTTCCTATGGCTATCGTAGTACGTATTTTATCGGCTATTCTTGCCAGCAGAGCCCCTGCCTTACGCATCGCCTCCAACTCAAGCGCTGACTTTATAGGAATCATTTCTTTTCAAAAGAGCTCTTGGCCCCACATCATTACCGCTAGTGCTCTGTTACATAAATTATTATATGGAATACAGAGCACTTCCGCTATGGGGGCAAGCCCCCCTTCGGCGCTCTCCGCCTACGGCGGATCGCTGAGCACCCCCCAAGCGTAGGGGACGGTCTCCCCCACACCCCCTTTGTGCGCTGCAGGATAACTCTTGTAGCAGCGCACTAGCTTCGCGAACTAAATGGCTTTGCTAAAACCTCAAGCATCTGGCGTAACACCAGAGGGGCATCATCATCTGATTTAATATGAATAAGGCGTTTTTGCTTAAAGTAATACTCGACTACCGGCGCAGTCTGCCGCTGGTAAACCTCAAGCCTGTTTTTTATCGTTTCTTCCTTATCATCACTGCGTTGATATAACTCTCCTTGACAATGGTCACAGGTCATTTCCTTAAGAGGAGGAAAATTAATCAAATGATATACTGCCTGGCACTTACGGCAAATCCTTCTGCCGCTTAAACGTTTAATCAACGTTTTTTCGCTCGCGTCAAGATAAAGCACAAAATAATTACACGTATTTCTACCGCTTAAAAAATTATCTAAATCGCTTGCCTGCTGCCTGTTCCTTGGAAAACCGTCAAGAATAAAGCCATCTTTTACATCATCTGAGGATAATCGCTCAATGACCATTTGGGTAACAAGGCTGTCGGGAACAAGTTCACCGGTCTCCACATACCTCTTTGCCTTTTGCCCTAAGGGTGTATTTTCCTTAATAGCGATACGTAAAATATCCCCTGTCGAAATATGCGCTAATTTCAATTCCTTGCTTAAACCTTTAGCCTGCGTGCCTTTGCCTGCACCGGGAGCTCCTAAAAGGACAAGTTTCATAGAAAAGTTTTTTAGCGCCTTCCCTGGATACGCGCGCCTTTAATAAAACCTTCATAATTACGCATCAACAGCTGTGATTCTATCTGTTTAAGGGTATCGAGCATTACTCCAACCACAATCAAAATTCCTGTGCCGCCAAAAAAGGAAGCCAGCAAATACGGCACGTTAAGCCACGCCATAATGAAATCAGGCAAGATCGCGATAACCGCGATAAAGAGCGCCCCTGCCAAGGTGATTCTGGTCATTACAAAATCAAGGAATTCGGTGGTGGGCTCCCCAGGCCTAATGCCGGGGATAAAACCTCCGTATTTTTTCATATTATCGGAAATATCCTTGGGATTAAAGACAATCGCGGTATAAAAATAGCAAAAGAAAATAATCAAAAGGGCGTAAATCAGGGTATACGCGATATGGCCGCGCGTAAGGCTGTTAGCAAATTTTTGGAATGACGCATTCGGAATAAATGAAGCTATCGTCGCGGGAAACAAAATGATTGACTGGGCGAAAATAATCGCGATTACTCCTGAGGTGTCCACTTTAAGCGGTATATACGTCGATTGCCCGCCAAAAACCTTTCTTCCTACCACCCGGCGCGCGTATTGCACCGGAATCTTACGCTGGCCTTGCGTAACCATAATAACCGCGAAAATTACCGCGAAAAGTAATACTGCCATAATGAGCAGCGTAAACGGATGAAGCTGCCGTGTCTTTGGGGACATAAGCAGAAAAAGTTGCTGCAGCGCCGCGGGAATGCTTGAGATAATACCAGCGCAGATAATAAGGGAAATGCCATTACCGATGCCCCGTTCCTGGATTTGCTCACCCAGCCACATAATAAAAATTGTTCCTGTGGTCAGGGTAATTACCGTAAGAAACCGAAAGCTCAATCCCGGATGAGAAACAATACTCAAACCCTCAAGCAGCCTTCCCGGATGTTCAAGCCATAGCGCGATAAAATAAGATTGTATGATAGCTAAACCTACGGTGGCATAGCGGGTAAACTGGTTTATTTTTTGGTGCCCGGCCTTTCCTTCCTTTGATAATTTTTCTAAAGCAGGGATAACCGCGGTAAGCAGCTGAATAATGATAGAACTTGAGATATACGGCATTATCCCAAGCGCAAAAATAGTAAGTTTTTCCAAAGAACCGCCTGAAAACATGTTCATAATACCCAGGATTTGCCCGCCCTGGCTTTTCGCGATATTTTTAAAGAACTCTGCCAATGCCTGAGAATCAATCCCCGGCGTCGGGATAAATCCTCCAAGCCTGTAAACGGCAATAAGGCCCAAGGTAACCATAACCTTGCGCCTTAAATCAGGGATCTTGAAAATATTCTGGAGGGCACCAATCATAAATTATGGGATACGTTCTGCCGTGCCGCCGGCTTTCTGTATTTTTACAATCGCGCTTTTAGAAAACCTATTGGCTTTTATGGTAAGAGCTGCTTTCAACTGGCCTTCGCCTAAAATCTTCACTAAGCCATGGCTGTTTTTGATAAGGCCTTTTTCTTCTAAAACCTTAGGGTCTATCACGGAAATCTTGGTAATGCCTTCTAGCGCGCTAAGATTGACCAATTGACATTCTTTATTTTGATGATGAAATCCTCTCTTAGGAATTCTGCGAATTAAAGGAGATTGCCCTCCTTCAAATCCTAAATAGAAATCCCTCCCGCTTCTGGCACGCTGGCCTTTATGGCCACGAGTAGAAGTTTTTCCATGGCCGGAACCCGGGCCGCGGCCTAAAAGTTTTTTTCTTGTGGAACTGCCTTTTACCGAAACTAACGTATTAAGAGGCACGCGGGGTACTTCCTTTCAACTGCTGTAACCCTTCAATAGTAGCCTTGACTACATTGATGGGATTGTTAGAATTCAAACATTTGGTTAAGATATCCTTTATTCCTGCGGCCTCACACACAGCCCTCACTGAACCCGCGGCAATAACTCCGGTTCCTTCCGCCGCCGGCTTCAGCAATACTTTTGCCGCTCCGTAATGGCCGATTACCTCATGAGGAATAGTCGTGCCTGAAAGATTTACCCTGATACAATTTTTCTTTGCCGCATAGAGGCCCTTGCGTATGGCCTCGGCTACTTCCGAGGCCTTACCCAACGCGTAGCCAACCTTACCTTTGGTATCTCCTAATACAATCAAAGCGCTAAACGCCATTTTCTTACCGCCCTTGGTAACTTTGGTTACCCGGTTAATACTGATAACTCTTTCTATAAGCTCCTGTCCTTCTCTTCTTTTCTGCTCCATGATTAGAAAACTAAGCCTCCTTTACGCAAAGCTTCAGCAAGCGCTTTTACCCTGCCGTGATAGGCATAGCCGCCGCGATCAAAAATAATAGATTTTATTCCTTGCGCCAGCGCTTTCTTAGCAAATACGTCGCCTAACAAAACCGCGGCCTTAGTGTTCCCCGCGTATTTTATTTTTTCTTTTATTTCTTTTGCTGTCGTTGATAACGCCAGAAGTGTTTTTTCCTGAGTATCATCAACTAACTGGGCATGGATGTTTTTTAGACTGCGAAAAACCGCTAATCGCGGACGCTCTGAGGTACCCCTGACTTTATCCCGTATCCTTTGATGACGGGCTATTCTTCTAGTTGTCTTTACCGTAGCCATAATGCTCCGTTAATTTAATTTTTGACTGCACCTTTAATCTGTAAGAATTAGTTTAACGGTGCAATAGTTTATTTCGTTGCTGCCTTTCCGACTTTTTTGCGGACGACTTCACCCGCGTAGCGTATCCCCTTGCCTTTATACGGCTCTGGAGGATAATACCTGCGGATTTGAGCGGCAACTTCTCCTACTCTCTGTTTATCAATGCCCCGCACTACAATGTTAGTCGGTTTTGGGGTTTCAACTTTAATATCAGCCGGTATCGGAAAATTAACCGGATGTGAAAATCCCAAAATCATGATTAACGCGCTCCCTGAAATACTTGCCCTAAAACCTACCCCTTGTATCTCAAGTTCCTTGGCATAACCTTCTGAAACACCCTTGATCATATTGGCAATTAAACTGCGGGTTAAGCCGTGCAAGGATTTATCTAATTTGCTTTTTAAAGGCGAGGTTACCACAACCTGATTATCTTTTGCCTCACAGGTAATCCTATGCGGTAATGCGAATTTGAGTTTCCCCTTCTGGCCCTCAACCGAGACCTCACCCTTTACAATGGTAACCTTGACTCCTGCGGCTATTGCTATGGGTTTCTTCCCTATTCGTGACATATTTACCTGCTTGCGTAGTTATGTATCCGTAGATCGCATTTCCTGTTATAAGAAACGAGTGCTGAGTGACATGAATTTATATCAGACTGTACTACATTCTCACTACCAAACATAACAGAGTATTTCTCCGCCTAATTTCTTTTCCCTTGCCTGTCTATCGGTCATGAGGCCGCTTGAAGTTGATACGATTGCCCTGCCAAAGCCCCTGAGCACCCGCGGCATCTTTGTATATCCCGCGTATACCCTCAAGCCCGGGCGGGAAATCCTTCGTATCCCTTGTATCGTTGGCTCGCCCCCGGTATACTTCAAATATATCTTGATTGTTTTTTGAGCACCCAATGCCGCCTGCTCTTTAAAATTTTCAATATATTCTTCCGATTTTAAAATTTCGAGTACCGCGACGACCATTTTAGATAACGGAACAACAACTGATGTTTTTTTTGCCATCACGGCATTGCGAATCATTGTTAGTACGTCTGCGACTAAATCTGTTCGTGCCATAGTCCCCTTTTCATGCTCATTTTACAGCTGACAGCTTATACATTACCAACTTGCCTTCTTAACCCCTGGCAACAACCCCTGCCATGCCAATTCCCTGAAACATATACGGCAGAGCTTAAATCTTTGCAGATAACCTCCGGAACGGCCGCAGTGTGAGCAACGGTTATACTTACGGCTTGAAAATTTCGGAGTTCTCTTCCAGCGTGCTATTTGTGACTCTTTAGCCATGTATCCTCACTTAGTTTGAAAAGGCATTCCAAAACATTTCAATAACGCGTACGCGTCTTCTTTGCTTCGGGCATTGATAACTAAAGTGATATCCATGCCCTGCACCCGCTGAATCCTATCAATATCAATTTCCGGAAATACCGCCTGTTCTTTTAAGCCGAGGGTATAATTCCCCTGTTCATCAAAGGAATCATTAGGTACACCGCGAAAATCCCTAATTCTTGGAAGCGCGACATTAACAAGGCGGTCTAAGAATTCGTACATCATTTTCTGCCTTAAGGTAACTTTACATCCAATAGGAAGGCCCTCGCGTATCTTAAAATTTGCTATTGCCTGCTTGGCCCTGCGGATGATCGGCCTTTGCCCGGTAATCGTTGCCAGTTCATCCGCTGCTTTATCTACTATCTTAGTGTCCGCTATTGCCTCTCCGACACCCATATTGATGACTATCTTCTCCAGGCGCGGAACCTGCATAGAGCTACGATAACCAAGCTGCTCCTGCAACAAAGGGACGATCTCTTTTCGGTATTTCTCTAATAGACGAGGGCTCATAATGTTTGTTTACACCTTTTACAAACGCGCACCTTCGCGGCATCCTTAGCAATACTAAAACCAAGCCTCACGGGACGGTTGCAATTTTTGCAGTAGTACATAACATTGGAAAGAGACAACGGCCTTTCCACTTCAACAATCCCGCCCTGCTGATTTTCCTGGGTGCGGCGCATATGCTTTTTAGCTTTATTAATTCCTTCAACCAAGACCCTAGACTCCTGGCAAAACACATGCAATACCTTCCCGGTTTTGCCTTTGTCTTTTCCTGAAGTAACCATAACGATATCGTTTTTCTTTATTCGTAACATAATAGGATAAGGTTATTTGCTATTAATAAATTATATGACTTCCGGAGCTAATGAGATAATTTTCATAAAATTCTTATCTCTCAATTCTCTTGCCACGGGGCCAAAGACGCGAGTTCCCCTGGGATTGCCCTGTAAATCAATAATAACTGCCGCGTTTCGGTCAAACCGTAAATATGAACCATCAGGGCGCCTAATCGCCTTTTTAGTCCTTACAATAACTGCCTTTGCCTTTTCGCCTTTCTTAACCGCCGCGTTGGGAACCGATTCTTTTATATTGACGGTAATAATCTCCGCCACATTCGCGAAACTGCAGTTCTTTTTCCCCAAGACCCCTATAAAAGAAGCCTTTTTCGCTCCGGTATTGTCGGCGATATCTAATATACTTTTTAGTAGAAGCATGGTTTTTTTCTAAGCCTTTTGATTAAGTATCTCAAGCACACGCCACCGCTTCTCTTTAGAAAGTGGGCGCGTTTCTACAATACTGACGCGATCGCCTGTTTTCGCGCTGTTATTTTCGTCATGGGCCTTAAACTTCTTGAACCTGCGGATTGTCTTCTTATATCCGGGATGCTTCGCGAGCCTCTCGACCTTTACCACAACGGTCTTATTCATTTTATCGCTCACGACAACCCCTGTTTTTATCTTTCTTTTTACTATCGTCTCTATCATCAGTCCCGTTCCTTATACATTCTAAAGCTACTTCTTCTTTGCGAGCGTCAGCTGGCATAATGCCGTCTTCACTCTTGCGATTGCTATTCTAAGCATTCTAAAATTATGAGGCTTTTCAACCCGGCCGCTATAGCGTTGATAGGTAAACTTACTCAACTGCTCCTTGAGGGTTTTTTCTTTTTCTAATAATTCCTGCGCGCTTAAATTAACTATATCCTTAAATTTCATTCTGTTTTCCACTTTAGCATTACTTTAATGCGCTCTCTTAACAAATTTCACCGGAATAGGCAGTTTATAGGCGCACATGCGAAACGCTTCCTGGGCCAAAGATTCATGTACCCCTCCCAGTTCAACGAGTATCTTCCCTCTTTTAACTATCGCGACCCAGTGGTCTAAATCACCCTTGCCTTTACCCATACGGGTTTCCGCGGGTTTCCTCGTGATTGATTTATGAGGAAATATCCGCATCCACATCTTTCCGCCGCCGTGCAAACGCCGCGCGAGGACTACGCGAATCGCTTCAATCTGCGTATTCCTTAACTTTCCGTTACCCAAGGCCTTTATCCCAAATTCACCAAATTCAATATCACTGCCCCGAGTAGCCACTCCTCTCATGGAAGCTTTTTGGGTCTTACGGTATTTTACCCTCTTTGGCATTAATGCCATGGTTCTCTACCTCTCCCCCACTATAGCGGGCTGCTGTTTTGATTTCAGCAATATCTCACCTTTATATGTCCATGCCTTTACACCGATAAGCCCATAGGTAGTAAGCGCTTCAGCAAAACCATAATCAATATCCGCCCTCAGCGTACTTAAGGGAAGCTTACCCTGTTTGTAGGTTTCCCGGCGTGACATCTCAGCGCCTCCAAGCCTTCCGGCAACAGAAATCTTTATTCCCTTGACTCCTGAGGCAGTAGCCTGTTCAATCGAGCGCTTAATCGCCCGGCGAAAGGCAATACGCTTTTCAAGTTGTACGGCAACATTTTGGGCAATGAGCTGAGCGTCAGCAGCAGGCTGCTTGACCTCAATAGGCTCTATTGAAAGTTCCTGTTTCGCGATAGCCGCCAACTCTCCTCGCAGCCTTTCTATATCCTGGCCATGCCTGCCAATAATAAGTCCCGGACGGGCACAATGAATTTTTATCTTCATCTTATCCGTGAGGCGTTCTATAATTATCTTGGCAATCGCTGCCTGTTTATAGTTATCTTTAATAAACTTGCGAATCTGGATATCCATATGGACAAATTTGGCATAGTCTGACTTTTTAGCAAACCATTTACTGCGCCAATCCTGAATATAGCCTAATCGTAATAATAACGGACTTACTTTATGCCCCATTTCCCCTCACTTCGTTCGGGAGATTACAGAGAACAGAGAACAGCAAAGAAAACTAATTTTATCTTTTTCTGTAGCCTGTTTTTCGTTCTCTTTCTTCATCTCTCTTATCTATTCTTAATATCCAGCTCTATTGTAATATGGCTGGTCCGCTTCTGTATTTTTGACGCCCGCCCAAACGCCGCGGCTTTAAACCTTTTCCATATCGGCCCTACGTCGGCAGTTATCTTTGAGATGTATAACTGCGAAGGGCTAAAGCCTTTTACTTTAGCATTGGCAATCGCGGACTTTAATACCTTATCGATATAGCCTTTCGCGCGTTTGCCAATATTCAACAAAATACCTTCTGCCGCGATAACCTCTTTTCCCCTAATGGTATTCATTACTTCGCGCAATCTCGAAGGGGATATTCTTATAAATTTCGCGCTTGCTTTTACTAACATATTATGTCTTTTCCGCGGCCTTCTTGGCCTTTATGCCGCCATGTTTTCTAAATATTCTTGAAGAAGCAAATTCACCTAACTTATGCCCCACCATATTTTCCACAATGAATACCGGGATATGCTTTCGTCCATCGTATACCGCGAGAGTCAACCCCACAAAATCTGGGCT
Source organism: Omnitrophica WOR_2 bacterium GWF2_43_52 (assembly GCA_001805445.1). Classification (GTDB taxonomy): domain Bacteria; phylum Omnitrophota; class Gorgyraeia; order Gygaellales; family UBA12090; genus GWF2-43-52. Next base: position 50,635 of record MHGF01000035.1, on the reverse strand, counting down.
TATCGTAGAACGCCTTGACCATGTCTTGATAGGTAAACGGCTGCCAGAACCTTTTGCCTTAATTACTTTCTTAAGCAAACTCTCTTCAATAAACGGCCCCTTCTTTAGCGAACGCGGCATGGAACGTATCCTCTCTTACCTTCTCTTCTTTACGATAAATTTATCGGAATACTTGTTTGGTTTACGGGTTTTATATCCTTTGGTGGGCTTTCCCCATGGGGTAACCGGATGCGGATTACCCTGCCCTGACTTACCTTCACCGCCACCGTGAGGATGGTCAACAGGATTCATTGCGAGGCCCCGCACCGTAGGACGAATACCTAACCAGCGTTTTCTGCCGGCTTTACCAATAGTAAGTGTCTCATGTTCTATATTAGACACCTGCCCTATCGTTGCCCTACAGTCCAAATGCACCAGCCGCACCTCACCAGAAGGCAATCTGACGTGAGCCATAGTGCCTTCCTTAGCGGTAATGCTGGCTGATGAGCCCGCGCTTCTTACAACCTGCGCTCCCTTACCCTTAGCAAGCTCTATGTTATGAATAGAAACACCTACAGGGATATGCCGCAATGAAAGGCAATTCCCCGGCTTAATTTCTATCTCTGCCTTACATGAACTAATGATGAGATCACCAACCTTAATTTCTAAAGGGGCGATACAGTAGCGTTTTTGGCTATCCGGATACTCGACCAACATGATTCTGCTGGAACGATTAGGGTCATATTCCACAGTCAAGACCTTTGCCCATTCATCAAGCCTGTCTCGTTTAAAATCAATCAGACGATAAAGCCGCTTATGGCCGCCCCCTTGATGGCGAACGGTGATCCTTCCATAAGCATTTCTCCCGCCGGTTCTCTTCATCGGCCGCAAAAGCGGCTTATACGGGGTATCGGTAGTTAACTCCGCGAAATCTGCTGTCTGCGTCCAGCGTAACGAGGGTGTTGTCGGTTTATGTTTCTTTATTCCCATAGTTTTTACGGTACAGAGTAAGCTCTAAACGCTCCTACTTACTCCAGTACTTATGTTGTATCTATTTTACTTCCAACTTTTAGGGTTACCAGCGCCTTCTTCCTGCTCACAGTATATCCTGGCTCATGGCGCACCCTGCGTAACTTGCCGCAAGAAATTTTTGTATTCACCGCGGAAACTTTAACTTTATAAATTTCTTCAACTGCTTTTTTTATTTGAATCTTATTCGCGCCTTTATCGACGAAAAAAAGATACTTCCTTAAAGGATCCATCGCTACCGATTTCTCTGTACGCAGCAAAGTTTTAATTATATCATAAGGATTTTTATTTGTCATCATTTTTTTTATTATTTTTTAACTAATCCTGCTAACCGGGTTTCCAGAGCCGTTAGCGCGTCGCGGGCGATCACTAGTTTTTTTGCCCCTAAAATATCCATGGCATTTATCTGTTTCGCGAAAGCTATTTTCACCCAGGGCAAATTTCTCGACGCAAGCTGTATATTATTGTCCTGCGCGTCCATAACAATAACTACCGATTCCTGTATCTTGAGATTATCAAGCAGCGCCTGTATTTCCTTGCTTTTAGGATGAGCGATGGTAAGTGAATCTACTACCATAATATCCCCGCCGGCGCTTTTCTCATGAAGCGCTGATAAAAGCGCCGCGTTCCTGATTTTTGAAGGCAACGCGTAATGAAAATTCCTTGGATGCGGGCCAAAAACTACTCCACCGTGCCTCCATAGAGGATTGCGGCTTGAACCCACTCGCGCCCTGCCTGTGCCCTTCTGTTTCCAGGGTTTTTTTCCTCCGCCGGAAACCTCGCCTCGTGTTTTCGTTGCCGCAAGGCCACAACGCCTATTGGCAAGATACATCGTGACTGCCTGCGCCACAACGGCTTTTTTTGGGCTGCCGTTAAAAAGTGACGGGATATCTTCCTTTTTATGGCCTGCCATACTATAGACTGTAAGCGTGCCCGCGGGCGCTTGTACGTTCTTTTTACTATTTCTAGGAATTGCTGTTCTGGCTTTCGCGTTTGTCTTTTCCATTTTATTTTTTCGCCGCTGCCTGTTTCTTCGCGTCTTTCTTAAGCGACTCTGCTTTCTGTTCCGCGATAATCGGCTTTATAACCTGGCGTTTCTGCTTTGTGGTCTTACGAATCATGACGTAATTATTGCTATAGCCGGGAACAGCTCCTTTTACCGCTAAAAGATTATTCTCAGAATCCACCTTAATTACCTTTAACCCGCTCACGGTAACCCGGATATTTCCCATATGCCCAGGCATGTGATGGCCTTTCCAAACCCGGCCCGGAGTAGTACTTGAGCCTATAGAACCGACACGGCGGTGGCTTGTTGAACCATGGGTCTTAGGGCCGCCGTCCCAATGCCAACGCTTCATACCGCCCTGAAAACCCTTACCAATAGAAACACCGATGACATCAATCTTATCTCCGGCATTAAATATGTCTACTTTGAGTTCCTGGGCAAGGGCATACTCCTGATCCTTAATCTTAGGAACTTCTTTCATAATCCTTCGCGGACTAACACCGGCATTTTTATATATTCCTAATACCGGTTTACTCAAAGATTTCTCTTTTGCCTGGTCAAAAGCTATCTGGATATTCTTATCTTTTATGCCTACGATAGGGCAAGGGCCCGCTTCAATAACCGTTACCGGTGTAAGCCTTCCAGATTCATCATAAACCTGGGTCATCCCTAATTTTTTACCTAGGATACACTGTGCCATAGTATTTTAACCGCTTTTGCTGCGCTTTAAACGTTCCCCTTAACCCCTGTTAAGGAGTTAGGCTACACGTCCTGAAGCGTTACTTCTTGTCGGTAGATGAGCGCCTTATTTAATTTCCACATCGACACCCGCGGGGAGATTGAGTTTACGCAAAGCGTCAATCGTTTTTGCCGTAGGCTCATTCAACTCCAAGAGGCGTTTATGGGTAATTAAATAAAACTGCTCACGTGATTTTTTATCAATGACCGGAGAACGGTTAACCGTATAAATCTCTCGTTTTACCGGTAAAGGAATAGGCCCTGAAACCTTTGCCCCTGTCCTTTTACCGGTATCAACGATTTCCGTAACTGCCTGGTCTAACAGGCGATGGTCATATGCTTTTAGTTTTATCCGTATTTTCTGCATTTTCGATAAGCACGCTACTTATTCATTACAAGCCATAAGTACGATGCTTTAGTTAAGTACTGATCTCCGAAACAACCCCGGCTCCCACGGTATGGCCTCCCTCGCGGATTGCAAAACGGGATTCCTTTTCCATGGCAATAGGGATGATAAGCTCTACGTCAAGCTGCACATTATCTCCGGGCATTACCATTTCTACGCCCTGAGCAAGTTTACAGTTTCCAGTAACGTCGGTGGTACGGAAGTAAAACTGAGGCCTATAGCCATTGAAGAAAGGTGTGTGCCTGCCGCCTTCTTCCTTAGCTAAAATATACACCTGGGCCTTGAATTTGGTATGCGGGGTAATTGAACCCGGCGCAGCCAAGACCATACCTCTTTCTACGGTGCTTTTATCAACACCGCGGAGAAGTAAGCCGACATTATCACCGGCTAACCCTTCATCAAGAAGTTTTCGGAACATTTCGATACCGGTAACGACTGTTTTTCCAACCTCAGGCCTTAATCCCACAAGATCAACGTTTTCGTTTAACTTCACTTTACCGCGTTCGATTCTCCCTGTAGCAACGGTACCACGGCCTTCAATTGAAAACACGTCTTCTACTGCCATGAGGAATGGTTTATCTAAATCCCTCTTTGGCAGTGGTATAAACTCATCCACAGCCTTCATTAAATCAAGGATAGGCTTACAATTCGGGCAGGTGTCCTTAGCGCAGCTGCAGTTCATCGCGTTTAAGCCTGAACCTTTGATAATCGGGGTTTTATCTCCTGGAAAGTTATATTTAGTCAAAAGGTCCCTTACTTCCATCTCAACCAAATCAATCAACTCTTTATCCTCTACCATATCTACCTTATTTAAAAACACTACTAACGCTGGGACATTCACCTGGCGGGCAAGCAAGATATGTTCTCTGGTCTGAGGCATCGGGCCGTCAGCAGCAGAAACAACCAAGATACCCCCATCCATCTGCGCTGCTCCGGTAATCATATTCTTGATGTAGTCGGCGTGTCCCGGACAGTCTATGTGCGCGTAATGGCGGTTTTCGGTCTGATACTCAACATGCGATATATTAATGGTGACGCCTCTTTCTCTTTCTTCAGGCGCGTTATCGATTGAATCATATGCTCGTGCCTCTGCAAAACCTTTTTTACTTAAAACAAGGGTGATTGCAGAAGTTAAAGTGGTCTTACCATGATCAACATGCCCAATGGTACCGATATTAACGTGCGGTTTTGACCTTACAAACTTTTCTTTAGCCATTGCCTACCTCCCTTTTCGTCTACTGTTTTTTACAAATTACTCTGTATCCTGAGAATACCTATGTTAAACCAAATCTTTGAACACTCGTGCTTCTCTCTGATATTTTTTGCGCTATATGTCCAGGCACCTCGTGGTAAAATGAGGGCTCCATCGAATAAGTCGCTCTTCCTTGGGTCAAAGAGCGGATAACGGTAGCATAATTAAATATTTCCGCCAGCGGCACATGGCAACGAATAACCTTAACATTCGCGCGCTGCCCAAGAGACGCGATCTTCGCGCGCCGGGAATTCATATCACCGATGATGGTACCCATGAATTCTTCCGGAACGATAACCTCCATATCCATAATAGGCTCCATCAAGATACAAGAGGCGTGGCGCAAACCGTCAGAGAAAGCAATCGAGCCTGCCATCTGAAACGCGAGTTCGGAAGAATCGACATCATGGAATGAACCGTCAATCAAGGTCACCGAAACATCGGTAACCGGATACCCTGCTAAAATCCCGCTCTTAGCGGATGCCATCACGCCATTTTTAACCGCGGGGATAAATTCCCGAGGTATCGCGCCGCCCTTTAATTTATCCTCAAAGGTTACTCCCATTCCCGGTGTTTCCTGAGGCTTCATCTCCAGGACACAATGGCCATACTGCCCGCGCCCACCTGACTGCTGTATAAATTTTCCCGTTGAAATTACTTTTTTAGTCAGGGTTTCCTTGTAAGCCACCTGAGGCTGGCCAACCATTGAGGCCACATTGAACTCTCTTAAAAGCCTATCCACGATAATATCCAGATGCAATTGCCCCATACCGGAAATAATCGTTTGTCCGGTTTCTTGATTATACTTTACTCGAAATGACGGGTCTTCATCTGTCAGGCGCTTTAGCGACATACCAAGTTTTTCCTGATCAGACTTTGTCTTTGGCTCTATCGATTGGGAAATAACCGGATCAGGGAAATGCATAGACTCTAAGATGATAGCATCCTTTTCCTCACAGAGCGTATCACCTGTCTTAGTCTCTTTTAAGCCTACCAAAGCACAGATATCCCCCGTTGCTACTTTTTCAACGATTTCCTGTTTATTCGCGTGCATCAAAACTATCTTGGTAACTCTTTCTTTTTCACGCTTGCTGGCGTTATAAATATAACTGCCCGAAGACAATGTCCCGGAATAAACCCTGACATAGTTAAGCCTGCCTACATAAGGGTCAGAGGCGACTTTAAAACAAAGCCCACAGAATGGCGCGCTATCATTTATCTCGCGCTCTTCATATTGGTCAGTGCTGGGATTAATTCCCTTTACCTTCCCCCTATCAAAAGGAGACGGCAAGTAAGCGCATACCGCGTCCAAGAGCGGCTGTATTCCCTTATTCTTAAATGATGCCCCGCAAAAAACGGGGACAAACTTACTATTAATAACCTGCCGGCGGATTGCTTTTTTAAGAAGCTCTTTTGGCACCGATTTCCCCTCAACAAAATACTGCATGACTTCATCATCAGCCTCTGCTAAATGCTCAAAAAGTTTATCTTTGGCTTCTTTTACGCTCGCTGCGAGCTCCTCGGGGACATCTTGGGTTTCAAATGTTTTTCCCGCCGGGTCATTATAAAGATACAGTTTATCCTCGATAATATCCACCATACCCATAAAATTATCTTCAGAGCCATAAGGGACCTGTACGGCCGCGGCATTGGCACCCAAACGCTCATGTATTTGCTTTACAGTCTCCGTGATGCTTGCCGCTGGCCTGTCCATCTTATTCACGAAGCAGAGCCGGGGGACATTATATCTATCCGCCTGCCTCCAGACTGTCTCTGACTGAGGCTCGACTCCATTTACCCCGTCAAAAAGCACTACCGCTCCATCAAGCACCTTCAGCGACCTCTCTACCTCAATGGTAAAGTCTACGTGGCCAGGGGTATCAATAATATTAATCCGGCAATCCTGCCAAAAACACGTAGTACAGGCAGAAGTAATCGTTATGCCGCGCTCCTGCTCCTGGACCATCCAGTCCATAATCGCCGTGCCTTCATGCACCTCGCCGATTTTATAGCTTTTCCCGGTATAAAAAAGTATTCGCTCTGTCGTCGTGGTTTTACCGGCATCAATATGAGCAATGATCCCTATGTTTCTTATTTTTTCTATTGTAAATTCTCTTTTCATAGCTTCTTATTTACCCAGCCATCGTGTGTTTATGCGCTTTACCAGCGAAAATGCGCGTAGGCTTTATTTGATTCGGCCATCTTATGCACATCATCACGCTTTTTTATGCTCGAACCTTCCCCTTTGTAGGCCGCGACCAATTCATCCGCCATTTTTTCCATCATTGACTTGCCTTTTTTAGTGCGCGCGAAATCCCTCATCCAGCGAAGCGCGATAGAAGTCCCCCTATCCTGGCGGACTTCAACCGGTACCTGGTAGGTGGCACCTCCCACGCGCCTGGGCTTAACCTCTAAACGCGGACGGGCATTATCTATAGCTTTATGAAAAAGCTTCAGGGCATCAAGATCATTGAGTTTTTTCTTCATGATGTCGAACGCGCCATAGACGATTTTTTCCGCGATGTTTTTTTTGCCTTGTGTCATTACCATATTGATAAATTTGGCAACAGTCTTACTGTTGTACTTCGGGTCAAAAATGACTTCTTTTTCTTGGGCTTTTCTTCTTCTCATTCCTTCGCTCCGCTTCGGAGTGTAAAGTGTGTAAGTGTAAAGTGTTTAAGTTTTACCTTACATACCTACATACTACACACTTACGTATTGTTTCTTCTTACTTATTTCGGCCTCTTCGCTCCATACTTAGAACGTGACCTTCTCCTGTTTTGTACGCCCGCGGTATCTAATGTCCCTCGGACAATGTGATAGCGCACCCCGGGCAAATCCTTGACTCTTCCGCCTCTTACCAGCACAATGGAATGTTCCTGCAGATTATGGCCTTCGCCGGGGATATACGAGGTAACTTCAATCCCCGTCGTTAATCGGGTTCTTGCAATCTTACGCAATGCCGAATTAGGCTTTTTAGGAGTCATCGTTCTTACCTGCAGGCATACTCCCCTGCGTTGAGGGCAGCCTTTGAGCGCCGGTGATTTTGATTTCTTTGTCTTTTTGATTCTTCCTAAGCGTATAAGCTGTTGAATAGTAGGCATATTATTCCTTTGTATCCTGGCCCTGCGCGACTAACTCTTCCTGGGCCTGGCCGGAAGGAGCAGCTTTTCTTGTTATCTCTATGGCACGGTATTCTTTTAATCCTGTTCCCGCGGGGATCAAATGCCCCACAATAACATTTTCTTTAAGCCCTAAGAGGTGGTCGATTTTTCCTGAAGATGCCGCGTCAGTAAGCACTCTCGTTGTCTCCTGAAAACTCGCGGCGGAAATAAAACTCTCTGTCGTCAATGATGCCTTTGTAATACCGAGGAGAACCGGGGTCGCCAGCGCCGGCTTCGCGCCTTTTTTCATAACCCGGGCATTTTCTTTCTGAAATTTGATTTTATCCACATGCTGGCCTGCAAGAAAATCAGTATCTCCGGAACCGTCAATATGCACTTTCTTGAGCATCTGCCTGATAATCACCTCTATATGTTTGTCATTGATACGCACGCCCTGTAAACGGTATACTTCCTGCACTTCGTTAACCAAATACTCTTGAAGCACTTTATCGCCGCAGACCCTTAAAATATCCTGCAATACAACCGGCCCGTCAGTAAGCTGCTGGCCGGCGCTTACGCGGTCACCTTTGTATACGTTAGGATGCTTTCCGTGAGGAATGATATATTCACGCTTCATTCCGGTAGAGCTGCGCACCACGATAGACCTCTGATTCTTTTTGCCTTCGCTGAATTCTACAAAACCGTCAATTTCGCTGATGACGGCAGGGTCTTTGGGCCTGCGAGCCTCAAATAACTCTGCCACGCGGGGGAGGCCTCCTGTAATATCTCTGGTTTTCCCTGAGACCCTGGGGATTTTTGCCAGAAGCTCACCGGCATCACTATGCTGGCCATCCTTGACCATGATATGGGCTCCTATCGGTAAAGGATATATTCCGGAAACCTCGTCCTTGGTATCCAAGATAACAATCTGGGGATGATACTCCGCTTTATGTTCAACTACGACACGTTCGGTAACTCCGGTAACAGGGTTTAACTCTTCACGCATCGTAACATTTTCTTTTAAGTCTTCAAATTTCACTTTTCCCTTAACTTCCGTAAGAATAGGAAACGTGTAGGAATCCCATGTGACAAACACAATGCCTTTGGCAACCTCTTCGGTATCAGCGATACTAATAAAAGAACCCTGAGGAATAGGATAACGCTCTAATTCCCTTCCCTGCTCATTATTAATGCTTATGGCGCCGTTTCGATTCAATACAATAAACTCTTTTTCACGCTCTACAACACGCAGGTTATGATATTTGACAATTCCTTTATTCTTAGATTTTATCGATGATTGTTCAACCACGCGAGAGGCGGTTCCTCCAATATGGAAAGTCCTCATGGTTAACTGCGTTCCCGGCTCCCCAATACTCTGGGCGGCAATAACCCCTACTGCTTCTCCTATTTCGGCAAGCTTTCCTGTGGCAAGGCTTCTTCCGTAACATTTTGAGCATACCCCACGCTCTGTTTCACACGTAAGGACACTGCGGATACGGATTTTTTCAATGCCGAGCTGCTCAATCATATCCGCTTTTTCTTCAGTAATCTCTGAACCGGCATCAACAATCGTTTCATCGGTAATAATATCAACGACGTTATCCAAGGCAACTCTTCCGGCGATACGGTCTGTTAAAGACACTACCACGTCATCCCCTTCAATGATTGAAGCAATGCTTATCCCGTTAAGGGTCCCGCAGTCTATTTCGGTAATAATTACCTCTTGCGCGACATCAACTAAGCGGCGGGTTAAATAACCGGCATCCGCGGTCTTGAGCGCGGTATCAGCCAAACCTTTACGGGCACCGTGAGTAGAGATAAAATATTCAAGTACTGTTAAGCCTTCGCGAAAATTAGCAGTAATGGGATTTTCAATAATTTCTCCTGATGGCTTTGCCATGAGCCCGCGCATACCCGCAAGCTGCCTTACCTGTAAACGTGAGCCTCGCGCTCCGGAATCTGCCATCATAAAGATAGGGTTAAAAGGATCCATCTCTTTAAAAAGTAAATCTGAAATCCTGTCAGTAGTATGCGTCCAGATATCAATAACCTTGTTATAGCGCTCACCATCGGTGATAATACCTTTACGATACTGCCCTTCAACCTTAGCAACCTCAGCCCTGGCCTCTTGGATTATTTCTTCTTTAGCTTTCGGAACTTCCAAATCATCTATCGCTATCGATATACCGCCTATAGTCGCGTATTCAAACCCTAACCTCTTCAATCGATCTAAAAGCTCGATGGTCGCTCCATGGCTGAATCGTTTATAACAAGAAGCGACAATCTGGCCAATGTTAGATTTATTAAGCTCCAGATTAACAAAACCAAAGCCCGCGGGCAATACATCGTTAAAAACTACCCGCCCTACGGTAGTCTCAAGAATGTGCTTGTTCTCTATAAGCTGATTTTGCGATATATCAAACACCCTGTCTATCAAGAGCTTAATCTTCGTATTCAATTCAACCGTACCATCACTATAAGCGGAAAACACCTCATCCTGGCTTCCAAAAATCATCCCTTGGCCTTTTGACCCGGACTTTTCCTTTGTAAGGAAGGAACACCCTAAAACAATATCCTGGGTAGGAGTTACAATAGGCCTGCCATCGGCGGGAGAAAAGACATTATTGGTCGATAACATAAGCAGCCTCGTCTCCATCTGTGCTTCTATAGACAGGGGCACATGCACTGCCATCTGGTCACCATCAAAATCAGCATTAAAAGAGGTACAAACGAGCGGATGTATCCTGATTGCCTTTCCTTCAATAAGCACAGGCTGAAATGCCTGGATACTTAAACGGTGCAACGTGGGAGCGCGGTTAAGCATCACCGGATGATCCCTGATAACTTCATCAAGGATATCCCAAACTTCTATTTTCGCGCGCTCAACCATTCTCTTTGCGCCTTTGATGCTGTGAACAAATCCTTTTTCGCGCAGCTTCTTGATAATGAACGGCTCAAAAAGCTCCAAAGCCATCTGTTTGGGAAGGCCGCATTGCTCCATCGTTAACTCAGGGCCAACAACAATCACCGAACGGCCTGAATAATCGACACGCTTACCTAACAAATTCTGCCTAAAACGCCCCTGTTTTCCCTTGAGCATGTCTGAAAGTGATTTTAAGGGACGATTATTCGCTCCTAAAACTGGCCGGCCGTGCCTGCCGTTATCTAATAACGCGTCTACTGCCTCTTGAAGCATCCTCTTTTCATTGCGAATGATTATTTCTGGGGCATTGAGTTCTATGAGTTTTCTGAGGCGATTATTCCTATTGATAACCCTGCGATATAAATCATTCAAATCTGAGGTGGCAAACCTCCCGCCGTCTAAAGGAACTAAGGGGCGCAAATCCGGAGGAATTACCGGCAGTGACTCTAAAATCATCCACTCAGGACGGTTTCCAGAATTCTTAATGTCTTCAATAAGCTTAAGCATCTTGAGCGTCTTGCGGGTTGAAGGGGTATCTTCAGATTTTTCCAAATCCTTACGCATCTTAGAGCAAAGTCCGCTTAAATCAATTTCTTTTAAGAGGTCCCGTATAGCTTCAGCCCCAATTTTGGCCTTAAATTTAGCGCCGTACTTCTCAAGGCAAGCCTGATACTTCTCTTCAGGGAGGAGTTCTTTCTTCTTTAAAGGAGTTTCCTGAGGGTCAATGACGACATATTCTTCGTAATAAATAATTCTCTCTAATTCCCTTAAGCCTAAACCTAAGAGAGCAGATAAACGGCTGGGAACCGCCTTAAAAAACCAGATATGGGTTACCGGGCTTGCCAATTCTATATGCCCCATCCGCTCTCGCCTTACGGATGAACGGTCTATAGTGACACCGCAGCGGTCGCAGGTTATACCTTTAAATTTTATTCCCTTATATTTTCCGCAGTTACACTCCCAGTCTTTAATAGGCCCAAAAATCTTCTCGCAGAATAATCCGCCCTTTTCGGGTTTAAAAGTCCGATAATTTATGGTTTCCGCTTTTTTTACTTCTCCTTTTGACCAGGAACGAATAACCTGGGGAGAAGCTATCTTTATAGTGATGGCGTCAAAGTTTGATGGCTGCTCTTCGTGGCCTGTTCTCTTATTTTCTTTTACCATAGTCTATTTTACCGCTTGTGTGCGCATATCAAGGCACAGGCCTTGCAGTTCTTTTACCAAAACATTAAACGATTCCGGAGTGCTTGAATCAAGCCTCTGCTCGCCTTTGACAATATTCTCATAAATTCTCGTGCGTCCCTTGACATCATCGGATTTTACCGTAAGCATTTCCTGCAAAGTAAAGGCTGCGCCATAGGCCTCCAATGCCCAGACTTCCATCTCGCCGAAGCGCTGTCCGCCGAACTGAGCCTTACCGCCTAAAGGCTGCTGAGTTACCAAAGAATATGGCCCTATGGAACGGGCGTGTATTTTTTCGTCAACCATATGGTTTAACTTCATGATGTAAATATACCCAACGGTTGCCTTCTGGCTAAAGGCTAAACCGGTAAAGCCGTCATAGAGCTGGATCTTCCCGTCCTCGGGAAGCCCTGCCTTTTTAAGCATTCCTTTAATCTCTGATTCGGTTGCTCCGTCGAAAACAGGGCTGGCTACTTTTATCCCCAATGCTTTCGCTGCCCACCCTAAGTGGGTTTCCAAAAGTTGGCCTACATTCATACGCGAAGGTACCCCTAAAGGATTAAGGACAACTTCAACAGGAGTGCCATCAGCCAAAAATGGCATATCTTCTTCAGGAAGTATCCGGGCAATAACGCCCTTGTTTCCATGGCGGCCTGCGAGCTTATCACCAACAGCAACCTTTCTCTTAATCGCGATATAGACCACCACACGCTTTAGTACGCCCGCGGGAAGCTCATCACCGCGATGAATCTTTTCTATCTCCTGCTCCTGCTCGGTTAATAATTCTTTAATCTGCTCTTCAAACGACGCGGCTAAAATTCTTGCTTCATCATTTGAACTTATATCAAGACGCTCAACCTTGTTTTTATCTACGCCTAATAATTTACTTAATCGTGAAATTTTTTCTTCATTCACAAACTCTATTTCCTGCTTATAATACGCGTTAATCTCACGGACTTTGGACGCTTCCTGGCTCTTTTCCTCTTTTGATTTTCTCCCCCTGTCTTTACGCTGAAAGACATGCACGTCTACGACGACGCCCTCAACTCCCGGCGGAACAACTAATGAGGTATCCCGCACATCGCCGGCCTTTTCACCAAAGATTGCCCGTAAAAGCCTTTCTTCAGATGAAAGCTCCGTCTCTGTTTTCGGAGTAACTCTTCCTACTAATATATCCCCGGGATGTACCGCGGCACCCGAATAGACAATCCCATCCTTATCCAGATTCTTAAGTGTCTCTTCTGAGACATTGGGAATATCCCGGGTAATCTCTTCATTGCCCAGGCGCGTCTCTGTCGCTTCTGTCTGGAATTCCTCAATATGTATTGAAGTAAAAATATCTTCTTTGGAAATTTTCTCCGATATAAGGATAGCGTCTTCAAAATTAAATCCCCTCCAAGGCATAAAGGCTACGAGCAAATTTTTTCCTAAAGCTAATTCCCCGTTTTGCGTACTCATACCATCAGCAATAGCCTCTCCTTGCGCTATCTTTTGCCCTAACGCGACGATCGGCCTTTGATTGATGCAGGTATCCGCGTTTGAACGAATAAATTTCTTGAGCTTATAGGTATTTTTGCCCACCGTAATACTCGATGCGTCTACCGCTGTTACCTTGCCTTCTTCTTTGCTGACTATTACCGCGCCGGAGTCGATAGCTACCTTCTGTTCAATATCAGTCGAAACCAGAGGCGCTTCGGTAATCATTAAGGGAACTGCCTGTCGCTGCATGTTAGAACCCATAAGGGCGCGGTTTGCGTCATCATGCTCGAGGAACGGAATTAACGCGGCCGCCACAGAAACAAGTTGCTTAGGAGATACATCCATATATTCGACTTTCTTGGGGCTAACCTTTGGAAAATCATCCTTAAGCCTGCAGGAAACCTCTTTCTCCTGGAAATAACCGTTCTCATCTAATTTCGCGTTTGCCTGGGCAATAAGTTTATTCTCCTCAACATCCGCGGTTAAATAGTCAATTTTTTTAGTAACCCTGCCGTCCTCAACCTTACGGTAAGGCGTCTCCAAAAGTCCCAATTCATTGACCCTGGCAAAGGTACTTAATGAAGCGATGAGCCCTATATTGGGGCCTTCCGGTGTTTCTACCGGGCACACCCTTCCGTAGTGTGATGGATGAATATCTCTTACTTCAAAACCGGCTCTTTCCCGGGAAAGGCCTCCTGGGCCAAGAGCGGAAAGCCTGCGCTTATGGGTCATCTCCGCCAGGGGATTCACCTGATCCATAAACTGCGATAACTGTGAACGGGCAAAAAAATCTTTTATCTGGTTTGAAAGCAGTTTTGAATTAATAAGATGATGGAGATTTAAAGTATGAAACTCAGACATAACAGCAAGGCGCTCCCGTATTGAACGCTCCATTCTGGTCAACCCGATACGCACCTGGTTCTGGACCAATTCGCCTACCGTCTTAATCCGCCTGTTTCCCAAATGGTCAATATCATCTATCTGGCCGGTGCCTTCTTTGAGTTTAAGCAAATAGTCTATTACCTTAATGACCGTAGGGGCATCAAGGATGCGTTTATCCAAAGACACCTCTAATCCAAGCTTACGGTTTAAAATAAAACGCCCCGCGCGCGACAAATCATACCTGCGGGGATCGAAGAATAAACGGTAAAATAAATTTTCAGCCGCTTCAAGGGTCACCGGCTCGGTCGGGCGCATCTTACGGTAAAAATCGATGACTGCCTCTTCCTTATTTTTAGTATAATCCTTTTTAAAGGTATTGAGTATCTGCGGGGAAGGGACAGGGCCAAAGGCGCTAAGAATTTCTTCGTCGCTGGCATAGCCTAGAATACGCAGTATCTGGGTCGCGGGAAAGTTGCGTTTGCGGTCCACATAGGCCAGAATCACGTCAGATATATCATGTTTAAATTCAAGCCATGCTCCGTGATAGGGGATAATACGGCCGTAAAATATCTTTTTCCCTGTAGGATGCAATTCCTCTTCAAACGAAACCCCCGGAGAACGCTGCAATTGGCTTACGACCACTCGCTCATCGCCATTAATAAAAAATGTTCCGGTTTCTGTCATAAGCGGTATCTCGCCAAAATATGACTCTTGCTCCTTTACTTCGCTAGGGGTAGTCAGCTTAAACCTGACCTTGAGCGGGGCCGCATACGTCATCGCGCGCCTACGGCATTCATCAACTTCATATTTAGGCTTTCCTAAGGAATAGCCTATAAAGTCAATACGCACCTGATGGTCAAAACTTTCTATCGGGAATATTTCATTGAACACTTCCTGTAAGCCGATATTGTTACGCGTATCCTGTTTAAGCTCTGCCTGAAGGAACTCCGCGTAAGACAAGAGCTGAATATCCAAAAGATTTGGCAGTTTATAGACTTCTTTCAGTTTCGCGCAATTTTTTCGTTCTGACATATATCCTCGCTCCACTCATAACACGAATTTACACGAATTTTTAGCGAATTTTCACGAATGAACTCATGAGAACTTATTTGTGTGAATTCGGCTTTTATTCGTGTTATTTCGTGCTATTTTAATTCTACCGTTGCCCCTGCTGCTTCGAGTTTTTTCTTCATTTCTTCTGCTTCAGCCTTAGGAACTCCGTCTTTAACCGATTTTGGCGCGGCATCAACTAAATCCTTTGCCTCTTTAAGGCCAAGATTAGTCATCGCGCGGACCTCTTTAATGACCGCAATCTTACTAGCACCGCTTGCCGTAATGACAACGCTAAAAGCGGTCTTTTCCTCCGCCGCTGCCTGGACTCCCGCGCCGGGAGCGCCTGAGGCAGGGCCCGCGGCAACTGCAATCTGGCCCGAAACGCCGAATTTCTCCTGGAGCTCTTTTACTAAATCAGCCAACTCCAGCACACTCATACCTTCAATTGTTTTAACAACATCGTCTTTAACAGCCATTTCATCCTCCTAAGAATAACGTTGCGTTTACCGCAAACCGCGCACCGTTTACCCATACATACTACGGTAAACTGTAAACGAAAGCGTATTTTTATTTCTTCTCTTTAATCTGATTCAACACAATGACTAATTTATTTAAACTACCCTTGAGGGTAAAAACCAAACCCGCTAATGGAGACTGCAACGCGCCAACAACCTGCGCGCGCAGTGTTTCTTTAGAAGGCAGTTGAGAAATACTTTCAATATCCTTAGAACTAAGGATACGCTGATTATAAAATCCCCCTCTTACAACCAGGCTTTGATTTTCTTTGACAAATTTAGATAATGCTTTAGAGGTTGCCGCGATATCCTTTTCACCGAAAATCAAGGCAACGGGGCCTTCAAAAAAGGAGTCTAAGCCTTCTATGGAAGAATCCTTGAGCGCGCGGCGGATAAGGGCATTTTTAGCCACCAAAAGCCTTGATTTTGTATTCTTAAGGCATATCCTCAACGCGGTCATCTGCACGCTTGAAAGCCCCGAATATTGGACCACAAAAAGGCTTTCGGACTTACCGATATCTTTTCGTAACCCCTCAATTACTGTTTTCCTAAAAAAACTACCTGTTTTTATCATTGTGCAAGCCTCAAACCAGGGCTCATGCTGCAGGATATGGCAACAGATTTTATAAAATTGCCCTTAACCGATGAAGGTTTGGCATGGGTAATCGCCTCTAACACCTTTGCCGCGTTTTCAAAAATCTGGGCTTCTGTAAAATTTATTTTGCCTACCGGAACATGAAGCCCTGCCTGCTTATCGACCTTAAACTCGATTTTCCCGCCCTTGATCTCTTTTACCGCCTGGGCCACATTTTGTGTTACCGTGCCTGTTTTTGGGCTGGGCATAAGCCCGCGGGGGCCTAATACCTTTCCCAAACGGCTTAAATCTTTCATCATATCCGGAGTTGCCACTGCCGCGTCAAAATTTAAGAATCCGCCAGCCACCTTCTCTATAAGGTCATTACCTCCCACGTGCTCGGCGCCGGCAGCTTTTGCCTCTTTTTCCTGCTCGCCTTTACAGAAAACCGCGACCCGTACGCTTTTACCGGTTCCATGAGGCAGGCTCACGGTTCCTCTAATCAACTGATCTGATTTTTTGGGGTCAATATTCAGATAAAAACTCAAATCGACGCTTTGGTTAAACTTCGCCGCGGGAAACTGCTTTAAGACGCCTATTGCCTCTTTAAGGGTATACACTTTATTGGCGTCAACGAGCTTTGCCGCTTCCTGATATCGCTTGCTTTTTGTCTTTGCCACTTTAACCCTCAACCGCGATGCCCATACTCCGGGCAGTTCCCTCAATAATCTTGAGCGCTTTTTGGAAATCCATACAATTTAAATCCTTCAATTTAAGGTTTGTTATTTCTTCAATCTGTTTGCGCGTTACGGTCCCAATCTTTTCCTTCCCTGCCTGGCCAGAAGCCTTGGCTATATTTGCCGCCTTTTTAAGGAGGACCGAACTGGGAGGGGTTTTAATAATAAAATCAAACGACTTATCTTCATAGACACTGATTACCGCAGGCAGAATGAGCCCTTCCCTGCCCTTGGTCTGCTCATTAAATTGCTTGCAAAACTGCATAATGTTGACTCCGTGCTGGCCGAGCGCGGGGCCAACGGGAGGAGCAGGATTCGCCTGCCCCGCGGGAACATGCAGTTTTATCTGTGCCACTATTTTCTTGGCCATCGCTATATTTTCTCCACCTGCCAATATTCCAGCTCAACAAGAGTAGCCCTTCCAAAAATGGAAACCGCTACTTTTAATTTACCCTTTTCCGGACGGACTTCTTCAATGGTCCCGTTAAAGTTGACGAAGGGGCCTTCAATCACCCTGACCTGCTCATCCTTGGTGAATATGACCTTGAGAGCGGGCTTGGTGTGGGTCTCCTCCGATTTCTTCAGGATATTCTTTATTTCTTCTTCCGGTAATGATGAAGGCTGCTTACCCAACCCAATAAAACCGGTTACTCCCTGGGTCGTTTTTACCAACAAATAGGTCCGTTCATTCAACTCCATCTCAACGAGCAAATAACCAGGAAAAAATTTTCTCTGAGAAACCCTTTTTTTGCCGCTGCGTATTTCAGAAACCTGTTCAGTAGGAATCATTACCTGCCCCATCAAATCTTTAACATCAGACACCGCTATGCGCTTTTCAAGGTTAAGCTTAACTTTATCTTCCAAGCCTGTCTGGGTATGCACTACGTACCACTTCTTCGTCATTTTATCAATACTGTTAAAAGGCGTGACAATGAAAAATCTACTATTCCTATATAGAGAGCCAAAATAAAGGTTGCGCTTATCACTACACTTGTTGCTCCAAAGAGCTCATGGCGTGTTGACCAGGAAACTTTGGAAAGTTCCACCTTCACCTCTGACAAAAACACTTTTATTTTTTTATAATTTTTAATACCTGCTACCGCGAGCATGATACCGATGAGCGCGCAAAGTATCTTACCTATATTATGCATCAGAAAGTCCATATGTTTTACTTCGCCCCTTAAACCAAGATATAGCTATCGCGAAATCTTGGTTTACCTGCGCGCTTCCTATCGGTAGAGAAATATAAATACCAGGAGCGGCAGGGCTCGAACCTGCAGTCCCGGTTTTGGAGACCGGTGGTTTGCCATTAACCGACGCTCCTAAAATGGGCCGCAGCTACTGATACTTCTTTCTTTGCCGCTCACTCTTAGCCGTCGGCAGTGAATTGTAACTCCTTACTTAATTTCTTTATGCTCCGTATGCTTATGGCAAAATTTGCAGTACTTGCTTAAGGCAAGCTTGTCCTGATGTAGTTTCTTATTCCTCGTTGCCGTATAATTACGATTCTTACAACCTGTGCACTCTAAGGTAATTAATTCACGCATGTTTGCCGCTACGGTATGCTTATGGGCATGGCATCATTAGCGAATATTCGTTTCTCACATCCGCTTCTTGCCATGGTTACAAGCTGGAGACGGGAATTGAACCCGTGACCCCGTCCTTACCAAGGACGTGCTCTACCAACTGAGCTACTCCAGCAACAGGTTCAAGTCCGTTGTTTCCTAAAGATCATTACTCTAGGTTTTGTCTTAGGACTCTCATCAGAAAATGAAAAAAAACCACTCTGGCATTAGCAGGAGCGCCTTCATCTTTTTTTACGCTTGCTTCTGCCAATCCCTTTGATTTTCCAACACTCTTTTTCTAGAAACTATTACCCCTCGGGAAGCGTACCTACGTTACGCGGAACAACCATCATTTGGGGATAACAATAACAGACTACTAAGTATAACGAAAAAAGAATTCTTGTCAAGTTTTTTTTAAAAATAATTGTAATCGGTCACTAAACGGGGATAAAAATGGGTGACGAGGTTGTGTTTGAGCAGGGCGTACGGAAATTTTTGCGGCTTGGCCCCGCCATTACTTCGGTGGCGGGCGCAAAAATTTACGCCGAGTGAGGTCTGCCGCAGGAGCAGACCGAACGTCCCTGCGAAAACATAACCTTGGCAGGACCCGTTTTTACCCTCCCCCAATAACTGACCCATTCCAAATAATTTCGCTTTACTGTATCAAAACTAAAATGAAAAGCCTTACCAATGGCTTAATGAGTAAGCGAAAGAATATGTTTCGCGCTCTGCGCTCATGAGGCTACTGCAAAGGCAGGGTTTAACGCAGCGTGATTTTAGACACACTCATGCTGCATCGAGCCAGGCTTGATTCTTTGGCTTTGGGACTTAGCTGATATTTATCGATAGATAATAAAAGTGAGGATTTCTCAATACTATACATAAATTCAACAAGCTGCCCCATCTGCGCTTCGCAATTAAGGCTGATGGTATATTCCCGGATACTCCCGCTGTCCTTAAAGCCCGCGGGCTTTATATCAATAAGATAGACCTGGCTTTTGTTTGCCAAGTCTTCAACTTCCTTTAAAACCGAGGTAACCAACTCTTCTCTGGATTGTTCGTTATTTAAAAAAGAGGCGTATTTTTTGGTCTCAGCGATAATTCTTTCTTTGCGCGCCAAAAGCTTGAGGTTCTCCCTGGCCGCGTCTGTTTTTTCCTTTATCTGAGCATCAAGATGCCTCATCTTCCCAATGACCGCGGACACAACCAGCCTATCGAGCACCGTAAGTGACACAAAAAAGGCCGCGCCATAGAGAACAAGCTTTTCTCTTTTGGATAAACGCGCGATAACAGCGTAGAGCGATTGTATCTTAACCATGCTTAAAATCATCGGGAAACCTCCTAGTGGCGAAGGCGCGGTCAGCGTAACAACAGTATCCTCATTCAGGAATCTTGCCAAAAGAAGCCGTTATCTCAAAATCGGTAACATCCTTGGCATCCTCTTTCCTTCGCGAGGTTGAGCCTATTCGTATATCGGTAAAATATTTTGATTTCTTCAAAGTATCCGAAAGCAAAAAAACCGCGGACATTGATTCCGCGATGCCGCGTAACTGTAATTTCCCTTGTTTTTCAAACCTGATATCCTGTAATGCCACCTCCAGCGGCACAAGCTCATAAAGGCCGGTAAGCAGCTCAACGGAATAACCGTGGTTCTTAACGTAACTTTCAATAAGATTGTTTTTATCAAAGTCTTTCTTTAACGCGGCTGCCTCTTGGGTAAAGGCCTGATACTTCATATCCAGCTTTTTTAAGTCGCTGCTTTTAAAATACAGCATACTTAACATAAGAAAAAAAATCAAAATGAAGGCGGCAAATGTCAATACCCCTGTTTTCATTAACTCTCTGCCGCGGGCCTCTAAAGCAAACCTCACCTTGATATCATCAGGGATAAGCTCAACCTTAGTCTCCGCCTGCGCCACTAAAGGTGCGATGACATCTATAAATGATACCCTGTGAGGAAGCGATGATACCTTATGAAACGCTGCCGGGGCAATGGCGATATTCTTAAAAGAAGGGATGCGCTTAACGGGGTAATGGAACGTCGCCTCCAAAATAGCCTCCCAGCCGCTTAACTCGTCAACCGCGCCGGCAAGTACAATTGTTTGCGGTATCCTTTCAATATCTTCACTCTGATATGCCTCAAGCGATTTTTTAAGTTCCTCGACAAATTGCGCCTCGTATTTTTCTTTTTCGCCCGCGATATGTTGGGCCCCGAGCGGAATACTTCTTAGAAACACGGGTTTATGCCTAAAAATAACCGCGAAATCGGTAAAACTCTCATCCACATGGATGAGGGTAACCGGATTATGGGTCGAATCTATCTGAAGGAATTTTTGCGCAAAACAGGCAATGCCTTCCATGGCAAAAACAACCCTTTCCTGTTTAATCCCCGCTTTAGCAATTATATCAAGCAGCTTCTTCACAGAGGCAGCAGTCACAATCACCAGGAGAATCTTCGTATAGCTGCCTTTATACGTGCCTAATTCAATATAATCAACGATAATCTCTTCCCGCGAATAGGGGGTATGCCTGCCTGCCTGCAGATTAATAATCTCTCGTATCTCCCGGGGGTCGGTTGAGGGAATCTCAATATTCTTGGTAATCACCGCGTGGCTTGGAATAATCGTTATGGCCTGCGCGTGGCGGGTCTTCATCTCATTAAAAGACGTTGCAAGGAGCTTCGAGATATCGCCCTCGGCCATAGCGGTAACCGTATGAGAGGCGATATGAGATAATTCTATTTTATTGAAGCCGCTCTGAATATGGACAAGCTTAAGGGTAGTACTCGTAAGGGATATTCCTATAGAATCGCCGATAGCAGGCGTAAAGGAAAAGGGAATCATTTTTACTATATTCTTAAACATAATAGTTAAACTTCGAAGCTTTCCCGGATTTTTTGCAAGCATTTTTTGTAATGCTTTGTTTACCAATAAGTTCTGATAGATTTTCGCGCATTGATTCAATAACACGAATGCAAACGGATTTTAGCGGATGCAGACAGATTATTTTTATCCGCGGCATCCGTAACCATCCGTCTGAATCAGTGTATCTAAAAACACAGGTTCATTAAAAACCATATTTTATCTTTAACTCAAAAGCTGCAATAAACTTAAGAAACTATCTAAACTTCATGCCAATATAAAATTTTACCCTGCCGGTTGATCACTGAAACGACAGAACCGCTATACTTACGGTTATGGAGCCAAGCAGATGCCTGCGCCATGAAAGCGCTAGAATATGTCGTCAGATAATACTCTGAAACCACGGTAAGCTCAGCTGCCTCTGCTTCGCTTAAAGGATAGCGCTGGCTCAGCCTCTGAGTGATAGAAACCTCTCCATCAAATACGCCATCGTCCTTAGTTCCCATAACGCCGTCAGGGCCCGCGCGAAAAAGCATGATATCATTAACAACCTTCTCGCTCAGCCCCAATGCCAAAAGCACTATCTTAGAGGTAGTATTAATATTCACTCTTGCCTGGCCGTAAACGGTAATATATTTTTTTATCTTTTCAAAGATATCGGAGCGCATGCCTTTGACTAACAAGGCCTCATCCAAAGATTCAAAATCCGCGTCCTTGGCTTCATAAGGATACGATAACCCCTTATAATACGCGTCCTCCGCGCTGCCTAAGGGAATAGATAAGAAGCTGTCGGCATCCCGCCAATCAACAATTGCCGCGGCTAATTCCTGGGATTCTACGGCATTCATATCTAACACCATGCTAAAAAGCCGTTCCAGAACACCGCGCTTTGCGGTATTGATGTTAATTTTACTCTCTTCATCAATAAGCCCGTAACGGATGGTGAGGCTTCCTGTAATTTCGTCCTGATACGGATATGCTACCGAAAACTCTCCGTCTTCAAGGGGAATATCCTTAAATGCTGGCGCGTCAGTACTCCAGCCATCAGCTAAGGTATCAGCGCCTTTTTGCTCCTCTTTTTTAATCTGCAGGATTGCTTTTTTGACTGCGCTATCAAGTATCCCCCGCATCCGATCTCTCTCATCAAGCCGCTTGATAAGTACGAGTTTTTGCCTTACCCCGGAGCCTAAAGTTACCGTAAATACAGATAACAAACACAACGTCCATAAGGCAATGACGACGATACTGGCTCTTTGGCTATCCGCTAACAGGGATAGCGACTGTTGTAACAAAAGTTTCGTTTTTTTGCTCATCTAAATATTCCATCTTCATTCTTACGGCAAGCGGCATATCGCTGGCTGCCTCATCAAGCCAAAGATATTCCTTATCCTCCTTACTGTAATAGTAATAGTAGAATGCGAGCGACCGGATATTACTCAATGAATGCGTGATGACCCCATCCTTGCCCTCACATACTCGCGAGAAATCGGCTTCTTCTCTGTCCAGCGTAGCTGTTTGTTGATTAAAGCCATAAGAAACCTTTCCCACCGTTGTCTTTTGCAATTGCCGGCTGTTGACGATTGTTTGAAAGGTAAGCGAATCTTTTTCACCCAGAAAATCAATCATTTGGAAAGAACCACTATTTCTTAAATCATGGGCAAACCTATCCAGAAAAATTTCCCTCTCTTCTGGAGCCACATCATTATTGTATATTCTTTGCCATATTCTGATTCCGTTACTAAGGCTGGCATAGAGTGCCAGTGAAATAACCGAAAAGGTCACGGCGACAATCAGCATTTCAATAAGGGTAAACCCCGAACAAAACCTGGAATTAAGGAGCAAGGTTTTGTTTGGGGTAAACCCCGTAGGAAGCCTCTTACTCCTTCCAGACTGTTTGACAGCTTCCGTCGGGGCACGCCCCGAACAAAACCAGGAATTCAAGAGCAACGTTTTGTTCGGGGCACGCCCCGTAAAAAACCTCTTGCTCTTTACCGTGTGCGCTATAGTTTCTGTCGGAGGAAACCCCTTTTTAGCAGATAGAAATGGTGAACGCCTATCCTTGGTTTTACTATACGCTCTACACATCTTATTTCTTCTTTGTATAAAAGGCATACGCGCTCCTTAGGAGCTTTCCCTTTCTTAAGCCTTCCTTCCAAACAATAACCAGATCGATCTTGTAAAGAAAACTATCAGGAGTCTCATCAAGTAAACCATACGATATATTCCAGTTAAAATCCTTGCCCCTCTGAATAAACTTTCCGCTTGTTTCTACTGAGGCCTGATCTCCCGACTTGGAAAAGGCATCCTGCGCGGCCCAGATCTTTTCACGCGCGAAAGGAGAAACTGATAGATAATGGTTATAGTAACCAAAGGCATCAGTGATTTTAAAGAAGGCTTCATAGAGAAGGACTATGCCCAGTGATAACACTGCCGTAGCAACCATTACCTCAACAAGCGTAAATCCCTTTTTAGCGGTTAGCGGCCCTTCGACAGGCTCAGGACACTTCGGTGTAGGGCACTGAGCGAAGCCGAAGTGATAGCGTTTAGCGGATAGCCATGAATAAAAATTCTTTTTATCTTTACTATACGCTGTACGCTCTAGGCTATACCCTATTTTTTTACTCCCAATTCTTGATATCATCCGTGCTCTCTGTGCCGTCTTTCCCTAAAGAATACAAATCATAATCCGCGATCCGGTGCTCTCCGGGGCATTTATATTTATATTCCCTATTCCAAGGGTCTACGGGCCTTTTTTCCAAGTAGGGGCCGTTCCAGTTAGTAGATGAAGCAGGCTTCGTTAAAAGCGCGTTGAGCCCTTCATCAGAAGACGGAAAATTACCGTTATCTAATTCATAAAGCTTAAGGGCGGTAGCGATATTCGCCTGGATATCTGCCTTGGCGGCACTCGTACGCGCCTGTTCTCCTCGTCCGGTTAACCTCGGCATTACCATTGCCACCAAAGCGCCAATAATAATGACAACAAGCATCAGTTCAATAAGGGTAAACCCTTTATTGGTGAGCGGGTGAGCGGGTGAACGGGTGAACGGGTTCAGCCGGCTAACTGGCTCACCGGCTAACCGGCTGACCAACATATCCATATCCTTCATTTTTCCTCCTCTAAATGTTCAATCAATCGATCCTCTAAATCCTGAAGCGTCCGTATGCTATAGGTAGAATACGCGGCACCTAAGGCATCCTGCAAAGATTTCCCATCCCGCAACTGCCGGCAGAAGTCTACAAAACTTACCGAACCGTACTTATCCATGAGAAACCCGATGAGCGTTACCGATTCTAAATAATACAAGGTAACGAGGCTTTCTCCGCCGATAAATAAAAACAGCCTTTCACCGTCTTTCTTGATGATTGAACGCACGTGGACTTTATCCACCTCTTTAACATTACGTATATCAACACGCATCATATCATCTAAGGAAAGAAGGGTATTCTGCCTTAGGTACTGCTTTGCCAACTGCTTATATTCACTCCTCTTAGCTTCTTCCGCCCATTGCGCGACGCCCTCATCAAGCCAGAGAGGGACCTCGCCTTTAAATCCCACGAAATCCCTGAAGATAAGATGCGCCATTTCATGGGGAAGCAGCGACTCCACAAAACCTTTGCTCCAGCCATAGCTTACTATCTGTTTATTCCGGTAATCCGCCATGCCTTCACTCCAGGTTGGCTGGTTGGTTGCCTTTAAAAAAGATTCTTTTTCCTTGTAAATATAGATCTTAACCCTATTATCCCAGGTCCAGAAATTAGAATACCGGGCATAGCCTAAGTCGCTGGCGATCCTTTGATAATACACTTCCGCTTTATAAGAAACTTCCTTGGCAAAGTTTTCATCCTGCTCGAAATAAACAATAAAATGTTCGCTTTTTAATTCCTGCCAGTTTTGCGCTGACGCTTCCTGTAACAGGCAGGAGCAAAATACCGCCATACTCAGCGTAAGCGCCGAGAATAATCTTTTCATGGTTTTTCCGCTTTATCCCTTCGCCAATTATCTACAACGTTTTTTAGCCATATCCCTGCGCGAACCCGGCCTTACGATTCATCTTTTACTGTTTTTTCATGCCGGCATTCTTCAATGATATGGGAAATTTCTTCTATATCAAAAGGCTTCTTTAGATGGATGCGCGCGCCTTCACGGCGTGCCTGTTCAAGCAGGTCATCCACCGCATAGCCGGTCATCATCACATACATACTATGAGGATTAATCTTTTTTAACTCCCTTAAAAGCTCAACGCCGTTCATACGCGGCATCCTTACATCTAAAAACACTATATCAAAGCTCTCCTTCCTTGCCGCCTCAAGCGCGCTCAAACAATCCTCTACAGTCTTTGCCTGAACAGCCTTAAGCCCCAGAAATTGCACCAGAAAATCAACCACTGCCTTTTCATCATCAATAACTAACGCGGTAATAGTTTTTTTCTCCATAGGTACTTTTTCCTTTATAGTGAGGGAAAAGCAATCTTTATCGTTGTTCCTACATCCACCTGGCTTTCTACGGTGATAATCCCGTTGTGCTTCTTGATAACGCCATAAATAATGGATAAGCCAAGCCCAGTGCCCTCACCGACAGCTTTCGTGGTAAAGAAGGGCTCAAAAACTTTTGAAAGATTTTCTTCGGGGATTCCTATACCTGTATCAGCGATAGTCAATAATACCTTACCCTCGCCAGGATATGCCGCGCTTATGGTAATACTATTGCGCTCCTTCTGCTTCTTCTGCTGTATCGCCCACCGGGCGTTAGCAAGCGCGTCAAAAATAACCTGCTCCAGGAGCTGGGCATCCCCCATAATATCAGGCAGATCAGCCTGCACCATCTTCTCTAGAGTAATATTCTGCAGCCTCATTTCGTATTCTATCAGGTTCACCACTTCCTCTATGATTTTGCTAAGCGATACCTGCTTAAACTCGCCTGTTGAGATATGAGAAAAATTTAAAAGCGACTGGGTAATTTTCTTGCACCGCAGGGCCGAGTGCTCAATAACCCCTACGATATCTTTAAATTCATCTATCGTAAGCGGATTTTTCTGCTCCATAATCAGCCTGATAAGCTGGGCATTGTTTAAGACCCCGGTCAGCGGATTATTAATCTCATGCGCGACACCAGCGGCAAGCTGCCCTATGGACGCCATTTTTGCCGAATGCACAAGCTGGGATTGCGTCTGTGTCAGCTCATAATACGCCTTTTTCAACTCTTCCTCTATCTGTTTGCGCCTTATAATAGATCCCAACTGCAGCGCCACTGCCCAGACAAAGTTAGAAGTCTCTTCATCACAAGGTTTTGTGCTCAAAAAACCCATAATACTCACTACTTCCTCACCGGCTAAAATAGGAATGGCAATACCGCTTTTTAAACCTACTTCCGAGGCAATTTTCTTACGAGGAAAATTTACGTCTTGCGCCAGATCGATGATTACCTCCGGTTTCTTGGAATTCCAGGCCCTCCCCGGAAGCCCTTCTCCGCGTTGAAATCTATATTTAACGCTCTGATCCCGAAAGATATCAAAATGGCCGTTACTGCTATACCAGCTAGAGCTGCATTCAAGATATTCGCCGCTCTTGTCCGGAACCCACATCTCCCCATAATGCCATTGGCTTACCTCGCAGACCTTCTTTAAAACAATACTGAATACGGCGGCGATATCGGGCGCGGAACTAACGGCAATGGCTATCTCAGAAAAAAGGCGGATTCTCTTTTCCGCGTTCTTACGTTCAGTAATATCTTCAAAAATCTCCAGGATCGCCTGCTTGTTTTTATAGGCCATTGCTGTGTGGCTGATTTGGAATATTTTCTCCCCCAGCATACCGTTTACCTCAAGAATTTCCGTCTTGCCTTGCAGAATGTTTTTCATTAAGGGACACTCCGGGCAGCGCTCCTTATTATCTTTGTACGCCAGCCAGCATTTATTGCCTACGGCCTGCTTTCCAACGGTTTCCTCAAGCTTTTGGCTTAAGAAAAGTATGGTGCCATCCTCATCTACAATATCCATACCAAAGGGGATGGTTCCTATGAGCAGTTTATTAAACTCGTTGGCTTCGCGCAGTTCCTTGTATGAATTCTGCAGCTGAGCGGTACCCTGCTCAATACGCAGCGCCAGGCTTTCATTGAGCTGGCGCAGGGCATCTTCTGCTCTCGTGCGTTTAATCAAATGGCCAACCTGGTCCCCGATAGAATCAAACATCGCGAGTAATTCATTGTCCGGCTCTCGCAATTGACGGCTGAAAAATTCAAATACCCCCACAACAGCAGTATCAACACGAATAGGAAAACCAAAAGCTCCATGTAGGCCTACCTTAGCCGCAAAATGAGCGCGAGGGAAATTTTTATCTTTGGTTACATCTCCAATCCATGAAGCGATATTATCCTTCCAGATACGCCCGGGAAGGCCTACCCCTTCTATAAAAGTTATTGTATGGGTTATTTCTTCAAATTCAGCCACATCCAGTAAAGGCATATGCCAGGTTTCCGCGCAACGCATCAGATGCGCGCTCTGATCAATAAGCCAAATAGCACCCGTATCCCATTCCAGGTTTTCACATACAATCTGCAGGATGCTAAGGCTCACCTCTTTCAGCGATGACGCTCCCGCGAGCAAACGGGTAACCGTGTACTGCACGCCCAGATGCTGCTCAGTGACCTTACGCCGGGTAATATCCTCTTTAACGGCAACAAAGTGGCTTATGCTGCCGGCACTATCGAAGAGGGGAGAAATAGAAGCGAATTCCCAATATATCTCTCCATTCTTTTTCTTATTCTGTAGCTCCCCGCGCCATTCTTTCCCGGCGCTAATTGTTTGCCATAAGCGCGCGTATGTTTCTTGGGGCATCTTCCCGGATTTCAAAACCCGGGGGTTCTTGCCAATAGCTTCCTGAAGCGTATACCCTGTCATCTGGGTGAATTTAGGATTAACGTATTCAATAGTGCCTAGCGTATCAGTGATAACAACACAACTCGGGCTTTGCTCGACACTCTGGGATAATTTCTGGACTTCTTCCTCTACACGGTTACGTTTCATAAATTGCGCCACCTGATCCCCGATAGCATCAAACATCGCAAGCGATACATTATCCGGCTTAAGGATTTGACGGCCTAAAAATTCAAATACCCCCACAACCTCATTACCAAGATGGATGGGAAAACCAAATTCCTGCCGTAACCCCATCTTAGACGCGCAAACGGTAAGGGGAGAACTGTTATCCTTGGCCAGCTCATCAATCCAGAGAGGCGCATTCTGCTGCCAAATCCGTCCGGCTAATCCCATTCCGCCTGATAAAGCCGCCGCAAGGCTTATCTTTTTAAGTTCTTCCGCCTCACATGAAGCCACATGCCAGAAACTAGCGCAGGCAAGCGCGCCTTTACCAGGCTCTACCTTCCAGAAAATTCCTATATCCCAATTACCGTTGTCGCAAATAACCTCTAAAATCTTAGAACTTACTTCCTTAAGCGAACTACTTTCCGCTACGCAACGGGTAATGGAATACTGGACCCAAAGATTCTTTTCAATCTCCTGGCGCCTGCGGATATCTCTTCTTAACTCTTCGTTAAGCCTGTCAAGTTCAGCGGTACGCTCACCAACCCTCAGTTCCAATTCCTTATTTAATGTTTTGACCTCTTCTTCGGCAAGCGCGCGCTTTAGAATATCCTTTTCCAATGTTTCGTTAACCGCCTCAAGGCGGATGTATGACTCTTTTAACTTTATACCGATTTTATTAAAAGCTTTGGCCACTTCTCCTAACTCATCTCTATTTTCTAAGACGATCTCGCTAATAGGAACATTCACTGACAGGCTCTCTGCCACCATATCCAGCTTTGAAACGGTATTCCTTACCGACAAATAAAATGCTATAGTAAAATACACGACCCCCATGAGCATAATGCATGCTAAAAACTCCACAAACAGCTTTCGGGTTTTAAAGCCGTTAATACGTATTTCTAACAGGCTTTCAAGCTGCGGCGTTATCACCTGGTGTAATTCAAAAATCCTGTCCATAACATTGCTGATTTCCGCATAATAATCCGCGGGAGATAACGCGGCCGGCTTTATCTTCATAGCGCTGCCACTTAAAGCCTTAAGCAGAGCGAAAGATGCCTTAAAGCAATCGCCTGCTGCCGTTTCCAAAACAGGTTTAAGCGACGGATTATAATCAAATGCCGTTTTAAATCCGCGCTGCATAAGCATAAGCGTGGTTTCAAAGCCTCCATAAAGGCTTGAAACGAAAAATTGATCATGCACAATATATATCTCGTCTCTATCGGCCTCTTTTATCGCCTGGCTTCTCAGGTCATCTAACTGGTCTAACGCCAGAGGAAGCTTATTCACAAAGGCGTCCATAAGATAATAACTATCCAGGTCAGGATCAAGGATCAAATTAGAGGTATCCCCCACCTTCGCGATAAAGGCAATGACCTGCTTATGGAACGCATGCTGCGTGCTTTGATTCCCAAAAGAGCCGGGTACCACTTCCTGCCCCTGTATCTTCTGCCACGCGCTTTTAAGCTCCTGCCATAAACCCCGGCTATCAAGCAAAACACCTGAGCGCTTATCAATGGCATCAAGCTCCTGAATATCCTTTTGTAGATACGCCTCTACATTGCCTAAACGCTGCTCAAAAGAAGCATCTTTTTCATAATATACGGATAAAAGCCCCGTATACTGTATGCTGTGGTTAAGCAAGCCTGCCGCAGCGGTAATAACCTCAGCCCCTTCTACTTCTTTTGCGGTGAAAGCGATTTTATAATCTATTTCTGAAATAAAATAATACATAACAACGCCAAGCGGGATAATAAAAATGAGGCCGATTAAAAGAAACTTCTTGATGTACCTAAGGCGGTTCAAGATGGTAAGGGCGGGAATAAAAAAGACGTTCATAGGGGTCATTTATAGAGTTCTTTCTTTCGCGGCAATTATCTTATTAATCTCCTGAAGGAGTTTTTTAAAATCGTAAGGCTTGGTAAAATAACTGATCACCCCGTTAAGATAGGCTTTCTTGATATCGGCAAAATCCGCTAATGCCGAGGTGATAATAATAGGAATGTCTTTGGTCTGGGCATCCTGATTTAACATTTCGCAAATTTCAAAGCCGCCCACATGCGGCATGCGTAAATCAAGAAGAATGATATCAGGTTTCCCCCTTTTTGCCTTTTCTAAAACCTCCCTGGCATCCTGGGTAAGCTCCACGTCAAAACCCGATACTACCAAGAGCTGCTTGAGGCTCTCCAGCGCCACCTCATCATCGTCAACAATAAAGACCTTCTTCTTGTTTTCCATCGCTTTATGTCTGGCTCATATACTATGTGTTAAGCGGTTAAATTCGAAGCACGAAATCCGAAATTCGAAACAAACTCGAATGTTCTAATATTCTAATTTCTCAAAACAAAACTAAGCGCCTTTCCTTAAAATTGCTCCAAATATATTCATCAATTCCGTTGCTTCTTGCATAAGAGGCCTTGCTTCTGTTTCAATTTCTGGATTAGCTGAAAGTATGAGCCTATGCCAATACCTGGATTCCTTTGCTTCCTTTCTGCATATTTTAATCCGATGAAAAAAGTCTTTCTTACTTAACGATTCGTTTGCCTCTATATAATTTGCTCCTACAGAACCAGCGGCTCTTATTGCTTGGCTCATGAGTTCAATGTTTATTGTATTTTTAGACAATTTCTTGCATAGTTGAATTACGTCTTTTGCGAACTGCTCAGTTCTTTCTTCTAGGTCATATTTTTTAGCCATTTGTTTTGGTCATTTTTGATTTTGTCCCGATAAAAGGATCCCGCTGATGCGGGAAAAAATTGTACATTGTTTCGAATTTCGATATTCGGATTTATGATTTTTATATTATTACTCTACTATCCAGCGGGCAACTGTATTATCACGCTCGTTTCTTGGCCCGGCTTACTTTTAATGCTGATACTGCCTTTATGTTTTTCAACAATTTCCTTGGTAATCGCTAGCCCCAACCCGGCACTGCCCTCTTTCTTTTTAGTGCTAAAAAAGGGGTCAAAGACCTTGACAATATTCTCTTCGCTAATGCCGCAGCCGGTATCGGTAAAGGCAATCTCAATAACGCTGCTTGCGCTCTCAAGAGTAACCTGCGTGAGGCTGATAGTAATGGTACCTCCTGCGTGCATTGCCTCAACCGCGTTCACCAAAATATTGATAAAGACCTGTTTCATCTGGTCGCTGTTTACTTTTATTTTTGGCAAAGACAAGGTAAAATCCCTGGCTACTTTTATATTCCTTAACCCCAACTGATGCTCAACCAATGCCAGGCTCTCTTCAATAAGTGCCGCGATATCCGTTTCTTTAGACTCTAGAGACTGCGGATGGCGTGAAAAATCAAGGAGGTCCTTAACAATTTTATCCGCCCGCAATGCCGCGCGGACAATGCGCTCTGAAGAATCGAAAACCTCGCTCTCAGCACTCACCGTTGATTTTAAATACTCCGCGCCCTGAATAATAATTGCCAAAGGATTCTTCACCTCATGGGCTATCCAGGACGAAAGCCTGCCTACGGCTACCATCTTGGAAGACTGCATCAACTGTAAATGCGCCTGTTTGAGTTCCTGATATGCCTTTTTCAAACGTTCTTCAGAACGTTTACGCTCTGTAATATCAACGCCTGCCATGATAATATATTCAACGACGCCAAAGGTATTGGTAATAGCGGTATCCGTCCAGGAAATACTCCTCTCTCCGCCGGATTTATCCAGCCACTGGCTTTCATATTTTCTGGGAAACATACCGGCATCACTCTGCTCAAAAAGGCTCTTTACCTCCTCATTGCCCATAAACAAATCCCACAAATACTTGCCGGCAACCTCAGCAAAAGAATACCCGCTTATCTGTTCACAGGCGCGATTAAAACGCAAGATACGCCCTTTCTCGTTAAGGATCATAATCAAGACTCCGGCAGAATCTAAAACTGTAGAAATAAAGTTAACTTCCTCTCGGAATACCTCCTTATACGCAATTGCCTTATGTATTTGGCCCAAGATGCTTTTAAAATCATACGGCTTAGTAACATAATCAACGACCCCGAACTTGTAGGCCTTCTTTATGTCAACATAACCCCCAAGCGCCGAAACAACAATGATAGGGACCCCTTGCGTATCCCTATCCTGATTTAATATCTGGCAGATTTCAAAGCCATCAAGCTGAGGCATCAATAAATCCAACAAAATAAGCTGCGGCTTAAAGGCCTTAACTTTTGATAATATTTCAATAGGCTCCTGGGCAGTCTCAACCTCAAATCCGGAGAGAGATAGCAAATCCTTCAGGCTTTTTAAGGTAACCGCATCGTCATCCGCGATAAAAATCCTATTTTTTTCATTCATAAGAACATTCTTTGCCGTTTATGGCAGGCTCTCCCAAGGCGTATCAGTCACAACGCATTTTATTAGACTCAATGCGGCAGCCGATTTCTTTTAAGAGAGGGAATAATTCTTTATCCTCCCGATGCGAGTGGTCAAGCATCGTTGCTATAATATCCTTATTGAGCGAAGCCAGCTCACTGGTTTGCGCTTCAGATGGCTTAAGGCTAAACGCGGCCACCATATCCTTAAAGTGGTCTATTTTCTCAAGTACATCAATATGTTCCCTCTGCAGCGCGCGAATCATGCGTTTTTCAGGGAGGCTGCCACAGCTAAGCACAACAGAAAATATTTCCCTCTCCTCTGTTTTAAAGTGATTAACAATATCCTCCTCAAACAACTTGCTTATTTTCTTAATAAACTCCGGCATTTGATCATTTTGCATCAGGGCCATTGCCTTATTAAAAAAGGTTAGCGCCTCAAAGATTTCACCGTGCGACTGGGCATGCCTGGTTATTGTATCCATGGTTTATTGTTCCTCCTCTGTTAGCAATCAATAGTTCAAACTACTGCACCATCGCGTTAATCTCAAATATGGGCAAGAGCATCGCCACTACGATGAACCCCACGATAAGCCCCATAGCCAAAATCATCAGCGGCTCTAAGAGATTGCTCATCATGCTCAAGCCCTCATCCGTATCATGCTCATAGGAGAGAGCGACTTCAGAAAGTGCCTCATCAAGCCTTCCCGATTCCTCCCCAACACTGATAAGGTTACTCATAAAAAGGGGAAAAAGCTTAGCGTTTTTTAAACTTTTTCCAAAAGCTCCTCCCTGCTCTAATTCCTTAGAGCTTTTGCGCAAGAGGTTTTTAATGATTTCGTTTTCAATGACCGGGATAGATACGTCAAGCGCCTTCAAGATAGGAGTCCCGCTTTTAATAAGCAGTTCCAAAGTAGCGCAAAAACGGGAAAGCTCTGCCTTTACAATGAAACTCCCTACTATCGGAAGCCGCAGTTGGAGCAGGCTAAAAAACATCTTTCCTGCCTGTGTCTTAAGATTTCGCCCAATAAGTGCCAGCATACCTGCTACGCCCATGATAAGCCAAAGAAAAGTATGGCGCAGAGTAGAGCTTATCGCGATGAGTATCCGTGTCGGCAGCGGTAAATCCTGCCCCAGTGTTCCGTAAATACCCATAAGCCTTGGCATCACGAAGACAAACATAAAAATAATCGTCGCCACGCCTACGAGTGCCATAAGCGCAGGATATGCCATACTCATCTTAATACGCGATAAAAGCGCTTCCTGTTTGACGCGGTATTCGGCAATGCGCAAAAGCGCCTGAGGGAGCGCCCCGCTATTTTCGCCGGTACGCACCATCGCCAGATACAGCGAAGAAAATAGTTTAGGATACGCGCCTAGCGCGGATGAAAAAGTACCCCCATCCTTTACCGCGTTACGGATGCCAAGGAGCATACTCTTGAGGCTGTGATTCTCCGATTGCTCGGCAATAATATCAAGGGCTCTTAAGATAGGCACCCCTGCCTTTAAGAGGCTGGCTAATTGACGGCTAAAAAGCGTAATCTCCCGGGACTTTATCCTGCCTAAAGCTCCACGCGCTCCCTGCTTCCTGCCGAAAGAAGCCCTGGCTTCTAATTCAACGCTGAGGGGAAGATATCCCGTCTGGCTCAGGCGCTCAACAGCCTCTTTTTGGGATTGCGCCTCAAGAGTGCCTTCTAAGATATCCTGGGGGCCTTTTTTTGCCCGGTATTTGTATGTAGGCATACTATTACTTCTTAGGCTAGCGCGCTGTTACAGAAATTATCCTACAGCGAACTACTACATTGTTACATAAGTTTCTTAAAATAGCTGTAAAAATGGGTGGCCGGGTTGTGTTTGAGCGGGGCGTACGGAAATTTCTGCGGCTTGGACTCCGCCGCAGGCGGAGCGCAGAAATTTACGCCGAGTGAGGCTTGCCGCAGGAGCAAGCCGAACGTCCCCGCGAAAACATAACCTGGACAGGACCCATTTTTACCATCATATCTATCAAAGGACTTATGTAACAATGTACTACTCTTCCTTAATATGTTTATTTAAACGCACACGCTGGGCGCTGGCAATATCCAGAAAACAGGCCGCCACAAGGTAATTCTTCTGCTCGCCATTCTCTTCCACTCGCACCACCTTTGCCAGGCACTCAATAGGCTTCTCATCGTCAGGCAAATCGATAATAAGCTCAATAAGTGAACCTACCGGCAAAGGCTCAAAACTCACAAACAACAATCCTCCCGCGGAAATATTCTTAGTCGTGCTTAAATGTTCATAATGAGAAAATTGTTTTTTCGCTTCCTCTGGTGATTGAAAAACCTTATAGCGAATAGTAACCTTGGCATCCAAGCGGGAATATACCCTGCGTTCAGTATCCTTCTGTTGAGCTACAGCTTCGCTGGGAAGAACCCCAGAACCGCCTGCCGGCTCTTCTTTTACGGCTTTTAATTCCTGCGCGGGAGTAACCTTCATCACTTCTTCCGGGGTCGTGATACCAGCGATCACCTTTTGCCATCCATCCTGCCGCAGTGTCCTCATCCCTTGCGCAAGGGCAACTTTCTTTATTTGATTTGACGGAGTTTTTTTAAGGATCAAGTCCTTTATCGTTTCATCCGCTAAAAGAATTTCGTATATCGCGATCCTTCCGAAGAATCCGGTGCCGTTGCAATTGTTGCAGCCTTTAGCCCTGTAGACCTTTACTTCTTGGACTGAAATCCTCAAGTCTTTAGCAATCAGTTCCCGTAATTCCAAGGGCGCTCGTGTATCTTCATATTTACAATCCGCGCAAAGTACCCTCAACAAACGCTGGGCGATAAATGCCTCAACACTTGAAGAAACCAGATACGGCTCTACACCAATATCAACAAGCCTGGTAATGCCGCTTGCGGCGTCATTGGTATGAAGTGTTGAAAAAACCAAATGGCCGGTAAGCGCCACGCGGATAGCAATTTCGGCGGTCTCTAAATCCCTTACCTCTCCTACCATGATGACATCGGGGTCATGGCGCAAGATACTGCGCAGGCCCCGCGCGAAATCAAGGCCCACCTCCGGCTGGACCTGAATCTGGGTTATCCCCTGCATCTCGTATTCAACGGGGTCTTCAATACTGATAATCTTTTTTTCCCGGGTATTAATCCGGCTTAAGCAGGCATAGAGGGTCGTGGTTTTGCCGCTTCCGGTAGGGCCGGTAACAAAAATAATGCCGTGCGGCTTCTGTATGAGTGTCTCAAACGCCTGTAAATGATTCTTGGGAAGCCCCAGTTTTTCCAAGCTAAAAAGCATCTGCGCCGGTAAAATCCTTATTACCAGGCTCTCCCCAAACGCGGTAGGTATCGTTGAAATCCTTAAATCCAGCATCTGATCCTGGACCTTAACAATTGCCCGCCCATCCTGAGGCACGCGCCGCTCCACAATATTGAGGTTCGACATAACCTTAATGCGTGAAATAATAGCGTTTAAGAATCCCTTCATTTCCGAAGGTAACGGCGCGTCATAAAGCAAACCGTCTACCCGGTAACGCAGCACGACAGACTGCCGGTATGGCTCAATATGAATATCAGTCGCTCGTTTCTTCCAGCCCTCTAAAATAATCTGATTCACTAACTTTATGACCGAGGCATCACCGACTAACTTCTCTATATCTTCTATTGCCTCATAGCTGGCTTCAGTGCCGGCCTCAGCCAACGCATCGTCTTTATGAGCGGCTTCGGAGCTAATCCTCCGCAGGGTATCCGCGGCTAGGCCGTAGTAGGTAGTAAGCATATCCGCGATATCCCTCGATGAAGCAAGCACCATATCAATAGCATAGCCTAATTGCGTGCGTACTTCATCCTGTGTTTTGATATCCAGAGGATAACTCACCGCTATGGTAAGAGTACGTTCATGAAGCGCTAAAGGAATAAACTTGTAATAAGAAGCAATACGTAACGGGACTTTGGCAATAAGTGATTTGTCGATGTTTTGCGCTTTAAGCTCAACATAGGAAAGCCTTAATTCATCGGCAAGAATTTTTAAGGCTTCCTCCTCGGAAAGAATCTGCCGCGCGATTAAAAGAGAAAGAAGCGGCTGATTAGCTGTTTGGGCCTCCTGTATGAGAGGCTCCAGCACATCATGAGGGATTTGAGCCCTTTTACGTAATGCCTGCGAAAGCAAAGAATCTATTTTAGTCATAAACCCTTCGTATAATATGTATACGTTAACCTACGTTAAATGCGGGGATTAGGTGATCAGGAAACTAGGATTTGGTGATTAGGATATCAGGATATTGGGAACAAAATATCGGTTTTTTCCCCGAGCCCCAGATCTCCCGATCTCCTCCCGCCCAAGGCGGGATCCCGCCTCATCAAAGACTATAGCGGGAAAATCCCAATCCCCTGATACCCCACTATCCGCCTTTAACATATTACCGCACTACTATATTTTCTTATCTTTGCGTAAGAGCCTCTGGATATTCTGGCTGACATACTGGCGGTATTTCTCCAAGAGCTCCTTTAAATCATCATCATCAACCAGCACCAGGCTCACCCGATACGGCTGAGCCTCTTCTTCAATCTTACTTATAGCAACGGCATTTAAGGGATTGGCAATCGCAACCGTCAGGGTATCCTCATTCCGAAAGAGAGGAAAACATTTCTGGTCCAAAAGAAGGGATGAAGAAAACTTTTGGGATAACTCCATATCTACAGCCTGCTCCTTAAGGTTTAGCAAAGGAATATTAAATTGTTCGGAAAGCGATTCTAGAAAATGGCGTTTGGAAACCCATCCCTTACCGATGAGAAGCTCGCCTAAAAATGTCTTCTTAAAGCTTTGCTCCACAAGCACATCATGAAGCTGTGCTTCAGTAATGAAGCCCTTTTCTACCAAAATCTCCCCTATGCGTTTCGACGACTTCTGCATGAAAGCCTCCGCTGTCAGGAATTACATGATTCTATTCTCACACCGTCCCGATCAGATAAAAATCACCTTCCGGCTTTCGGTCAAGATGGCCTGCCATAATCTTTTCACACCCGCTTAAGGTTTGCTCTACGGTTACATACTCGCCGTGTTTACCGGTATATGCCTCCGCGACAAAAAACGGCTGGGTAAGGAAATTCTGCAATTTCCTCGCCCGTTCGTAGATAATCCGGTCTCCTCCTGAAAGTTCGTCAATACCGATAACCATAACCAGTTTTCTTAATTCCTCATACCGCTGCAAGATACGAATAACTTCACCCGCCGTTTCAAAATGCCGGCTGCCCACCACATTGGGATCAAGGTTAGCGCTTGAGGATAACAACGGATCCATTGCCGGATACAAGCCTAACTGCACCCGCTGACGGGAAAGCACCATCACGTTGTCTAAAAAGCTAAATATTGTCACAACCGCGGGGTCAGTCATATCATCCGCGGGGATATAGACGGCTTCAACTGAAGTAATCGAACCTCCGCTTTCCCTTGAAGAACGAATCCTCTCGTGAAACTCGCTGGCCTCTGAAACCAAGGTCGGTTGATACCCTGTCTCTGAAGGAATCCTTCCCAGGAGGCTTGAAATCTCTGCCCCTGCCTGCAGAAACCTAAAAACATTATCCACGAACAAAAGCACATCCTGGTTTTTTCTTTGGATACTCTCGGCGATAGTCACTCCGCTTTTGGTTACTTCAAAACGCGCCCCCGGAGACTCATTCATCTGCGCGAATACAAGTATTGTCTTGGATAAGATATCGCGGCGGGAAAGCTCATGATATAATTCGTTTCCTTCGCGGATACGTTCCCCCGCGCCCACAAACACGCATGACCCGCGGTATTTCTTAACAACGTTATGGATTATCTCCAAAGTCAAAATACTTTTCCCCAGTGCCGCCCCTCCTAATATTCCGGTCTTACTTCCCTTTACCATAGGACAGAGTAAATCAATGATTTTAATGCCGGTTTCCATAACCTCAAACTTGACTCCTCCCAATTCGCTTCCTAAATTAATCTGGGTATTGGTTTTAGGGCGGCGGATAGGAAGCATCTCCTGAGCATCGATATCCCCTTTCTGATCAAGCGGCTCGCCCCAGGCATTAATAATCCTCCCGTAGATACTTTCCCCTGAGGGAATTTTTATCGGCTCACCCGTGGGATACGCGGGGCTGCTGCGCTGAAGGTTAAAGGTAGAATTAACCGCGATACAACGGGCGATATTGCCCACAAGATACTCTACAACCTCAAGAACAATTCTTTTACCGTCAGCCGCGTACACATTAATACTATCAAACATCCCGGGGATATCTTCGGCGGAAGTGAATTTTACGTCCACTACCGGCCCCTGCACGGAAATAACATAGCCTGCTTTTTGTTTTTGTTCCATAGACTATTTTTCAGTTACTAACGGTTACCAGCGGTTACCCTCAGCCGCTTTTTATTACCCTTTTTTAAATGCAAGCCTTGCCGCGAAAAGTTCACGCATATTGCGGTCTGTGAGCTCGTGCTTCTGCCGGAAATACTGAAGCCGCAGTTGTTTATTTAACTCATCTATTTTTGTTTTACTGTTCTCAAGATGCATAAAGCGCGCGGATAGCTCCGCTAAACGCGCCAAGCCGAAAATCTCATAAAATTTATTTCCCAAAAACGTAGAGGCTATATACTCAAGAATATCGTCAACCGATGATTCTACG
The DNA here is from genome assembly GCA_001805445.1 of Omnitrophica WOR_2 bacterium GWF2_43_52. GTDB lineage: Bacteria > Omnitrophota > Gorgyraeia > Gygaellales > UBA12090 > GWF2-43-52. The sequence goes on along the minus strand of MHGF01000035.1, from coordinate 11,354 downwards.
ATTGCATCGGAAGGGGCTTTGGTTTTATCCATCCGCGAGGCAACAGGCAAGAGCATAAGGCTCTGCACTTTCTGAGAAACAATAGAAACAGGGTACGGATAGATTATCTTGAGCGCCCCCAGCCTTAAGGAAAGCACTTCATCTACCACGTAATCTCTTAACTGCCGCGCCTGCGCGAACTTCGCGTCATCCTGTATCCCTTTAAACAAGGTACAGTGAAGGCTATTTTCTTGCGCGTAGGAACGCCCCTTTTCTCCGATAATGATAAGCCGCGCCCCAAATTCCCTGGCCTCTTTTGCCGCCAGATTCATTACCTGCATGTTAAGGCCGCCCAAGAGCCCGGAATCAGAGGTCACCGCGATTATCCCCAGCGGCCGCTTTTCCGTTTTTACAAATGGCGAATGGCTCCCCGCGGCATCTATCAGGGGAAAAAGCTCATCCAAGGCAGTATATATCGCGCCAAAGGTATGGGTTCTTTTCTCTAAAACATAGTATTGAGAAACAGAGATTTTCCCCAAAGCATCGGTAAGATTATAGAGGTTACGGTTAAACTCTATGTCGTTTTTTATCAGCGCTAAGAGCCTCATGCGTCTTATGTCTGAAAGGCCTTGCCGAGGGCCTCATATAATTTTTCTATCGTCGTATCGTTTAACACTTTCGCGTTGCGCATCTCGGGAATCAAATCCGGATACCATGACTGCACTTTCGGGACAAATTCATCTTTAAATTTCCTTATATCTTGAGGGGAAAGATTATCTAAAATACCGATGCTCAAGGCAAACAAGAAGATAATCTCAGACTCCATTGAAAGCGGCTTATTCTTATCCTGGATAAGTAATTGGGTAATAGTCTTTCCCCTGCGCATCCTATCTTCCGCCTCTTTGGAAAGGCCGCTGGTACGCAGCTGGGTCATCTGTAAAAGTTCCTGATACTGGATATACTCCAGGCGCAATCTATCGCTTAAGGCCTTCATGGCCGGCCATTGCGCCTTATTACCGATACGCGAAACCGACAAGCCAAAATCGATTGCCGGCTTAATCCCCTTATTAAACAACGCGGTGCTAAAATAGGTCTGCCCATCAGTCATCGAAACAAGGTTGCTTGAAACATATCCCGTAACATCCCCCTGCAATATCTCGGCAATGGGTAAAAAAGTCATTGACCCGCCTCCTAACTCCGGCTTCAAATACCCTGCCCTCTCCACCAACTGCGAATGGATATAAAATATATCTCCCGGATATGCCTCTCTTCCCGGAGAACGCTCTAAAAGAAGCGATATCTCGCGATATGCCCAGGCATGTTTGGTAAGGTCGTCAAAGACAACCAAAACATCTTTTCCCTGGCGCATAAAATATTCACCCAGCATGCTGGCGGTATAAGGAGCTAAGTATTGCTCTCCCAACGAACACGAAGCAATGCCGCCGACAACTATCGTATACTCATAGGCGCCTCTTTCCTGTAAAAGATGCAAAATCTTCAAAAGGCTGGAATAGGTCTTACCGATGCAGCAATAAATACAAATAATATTTTTCCCTTTTTGATTCAGGATAGCATCAATGGCAACGGTGGTTTTACCGGTAAGGCGATCACCGATAAGCAGCTGGCGCTGCCCTTTGGCCATGGGGATGACCGCGTCAAGAAGCAATGTCCCCATTTCCAGGGTTTCCTTTACCGGGATACGATCCATAATCGCCGGGGCTTCGGCAAATACGGAATAATAATCATTATGGCTCACAGTGCCTCTGCCATCCATAGGTTCGCAAAGGCTGCTTACCAACCTGCCTAAAAATGCCTCACCAACCGGCAAACGCAAGAACTCCGCCCGGCTATAGACTTCATCACCAACCCGGAGCGCGCCCTTGGCATTAAGCACTAATACCTGGACATCGTGCTCATTAAAGCCAAAGACCATACCCCTTCCTCCATGCTTGAATTCTACTATCTGGCCGTTGATGCATGAGGGAAGCCCTTCAACCCTTACGATACATTCACGTACGGATTTGATCGTTCCAATCTCATGGACCGCGAACGTGGCACCTGTAGCATCGCTAGAGGCTTGACTGTTGGGCACGTACCTCCTCCTGTATCTTAAATCGCAGGCTGCCGTCAAAAACCAGGTTTCCCACGGTGATGGTTAATCCCGCGACTGTAGAGGGATCTATCTTTTCAACAAGCGTAATCTGCCGGCCTAACTTCTGGCTGACTGTTTCTTGTAAAGAGTTTCTCTGTTTAGTATCTAAAGCATACGGGGTAATGATAAATGCCGTAACACTATCATCAGGAATTTTCAGGCGGTCTAGCTGCGTAAACCCGCCGGCAAGCAACTCTTCAATCCACTTTTTATGGATTTCCTGACGCAGCCCTTCAGGTAAAACAGTCTTAAGCAGCTCTTCAGCTTTGAGAAGCGCTCGTTCATCTATTTTCCGGTTCATCTCCTTAAGCAGCGTCTGGCATGATGCTTCCGCCTGCTTGAGCATCTCATCGGCTTTGGATTGCGCGGCGTCTAAAATCTTTTGCTTTTGGTCCTGAGTTTCTTTTGTCATCTGCTCTTTTTGCGCCTGGAGGTCTTTCTGGGTGTTGACGATGATTTCCTGGCTTTTGCGGGAGGCCTCTTCATACTGTTTTTTAATTTCCTCCTCTTTTGTGGCATAGTCTGCCGCGATTTTCTCCAGATGAGAGGTCGCGCTCGTAATATTCTGGCTGAAAATCTTGCGCAAGGAAAAAACCATCACCGCGAAAATCAATGCCGCGAGTATCAGAAAAGAAATAATCAACATAGCTGCCCTCTTTTACAGTAGAATTCGGATTTCTTCACGCGCATTCAGGATTCAACTAAACAATAAAAATGCCGCGAGCATAATAATGATCGCGGCTGCCTGAGCAAAAACCAGGACGATAATCATTGCCGTAAAAATCCTTGGAGAACTGGACGGATTCCTTCCCAAGGCACTAATACTTGCCTTACCGCAGCCCCAGAATACCGCGCACGGGCCTAGAATACAAAAACTAAAGAGTATGAGTAACGCAAGGTTCCTATCCATCTATTTTAAGGAAGCTTTCCCGATTTTGCTGCAAGTATTTTTTGTACTATTTTGTTTACTAATGAATTCGGATAGATTTTTGCGCATTGGTTAAAGAGCACGAATGCAAATGGCCTATTCTTCAATAATCACCGTTGCTTTGTTAAGGTTAATGCCCGCGATGCCTCTGGTAATGGAAAACTCCTTTTCATTGTCTATGATTACTCTACCACTGATAAGGCGGCTTAGCAAGGGTTTATGATACGACAGCGCCTCAAAGACTCCCTGTTCCCCAGGCAAGATGAGGCTGCGCGCCTTTCCTTCAAATAGCACTTTCTGTGGGCTAAGTAGTATAACTTCGAGCATTCTAAAAAGTTAACGGGTTACGGTAGAAGAGCGTCATAAAGACGTATCTATCGTAACCCGTCTATTTTTTCTCATCTGGAGCACTTTTTTGTTCTTTAGTGTTATCCTCGTTTTTACCCGGGAAGGCTGAATCTTTTGCTCCTTTTATCACCTCACGGCCGGCGCGGATCTGCGCCTGCATCACAAAGAAGAATACCGCGGCAAGCATGCCTAAGAAAATAAGCACGATAATGATAATAAGCCAGGTCGTTGTCTTTGTCGGCATGCCTATTTTCAGCTTTGATTTCTCCAGCACCTCCGGAGGCACCGGCCCTGCCGACGGTTTGAGCAATTTCTCCAATTCTTCAATCTCACTTTTCATACGCTCTACGATTTCAACATTCTGCCGGTAGATACCGATATGCTGCGAACGGCTCAAGGATTCATCGGCCTGAACAAGCTTGATTTCATCGCAAGACTTAGCGATATTTTCCGCTGTTGTTTTTGCCCTGGCAGCGTGCGAAGTTTTCTCCAGGCGCCGCGCGACATCTTCTGACTGAGCCTTCAGGTCAGATAAGGTATTCTCAGGAATAATCCAGATATCTTCAACCTCAACCTTAAACACCCGCATCTCTCCGGGGGCAAGTTCTACCTCAGGATTATAGGCGTAGTAGAGGGACTTATCCATATCATACTCTATCTTTAGGCCCGTTGCCTCAAGGATATCCTTAGGCTTTACCTCCAGAGGCAAATAACTCTTTATTTCTATTTTTTGCTTCTTGACTTTTGATGGATTTACGGCAACCAGCCGGAAAATAACGCTTCCCGGAGAAAGCGACATCGATATAAAAGGCTCCTCGGTTCCTCCAAGCTTCTTCTCCATAATCTCAAGCATGATACCGCCTGCCGCGCCAATTTCATCGGTTTTGGTGCGAATCTCTTTTATCGTCGGAGAACCGCTTAAGGCCTTCTCAAAAATAGTGCCCATATCATAGCCTTGTTCACCCACCAATGTCTGAAGGCGCGTCGATATATCCGTAACCGCTTCATTTAATTTTGCCGCGGGGCCTTCCCTAGCAATTGCTGCTGGTAATTCCTCAACTGAATTCTGTAAATTTTTAAGAGCAAGGGCGATATTCATTTGCTCACCGGAGCTCATCATCGCTTCAACTGCCTTAATGGCATCCAGGGCCTTCTTGGCGGCGCGTTCGGCTTCAGGAGCTGCCGCGGCAAGCCCGGCTACCGTAGTAATAGACATTGACTCGACGACCCCGCTCCCGGCAACCATACCGCTGGTAACCTGTTCAGTTACCACATAGGTATAGGCCTTCCCGGGGCTAAAACGGGAATCCGCCTCAAATTCATATTCGTATAAGCCGAGAGTAGTTTCAGTTAAAAACTGATCTTTTAGAATAGCTTTGTTATCCCAACTATAAATTGTCAATAACGGCAATAAGTTTGCTTCACCTTGACAGGTTAAGGTTATCTTATCTCCAAGAAGCGCAGGGTTAGGAGATACCGAGGCAGACCATGAATATTTCTTGGCGGTAGCCTCAAGCTTCGCGGATGCGCTTAACGCCTGTTCAGAGGCATTAATCGTCTGATTAGCACCCGCCTGTAAATCCGCGATTGCCGCGTAGGTGCGGTTTTCAAAACTTGAGAGGGTTTGATTAACTGACGTCTGCATTTCCGCGGTTTTATTTTCAATAATACCTATCTGCTGATCCATCTTGGTTTCAATAAGCTGAGTCTGATTTGATAATTCAAGGGTCATATTAGCCTGCATCGCCGAAATAGGCATATCTATTCTTTCGGAAATAAGGCTGGTTGCGTTATAGAGAGAAGTAATAGGCGCGAGGTTAATAGAGAATGGAGTCCTGAATTTCCCCCCTAAGCTTGTTTCTATCTGGGTAATGGCGTTATAGGAAAGAGTCTTATTTAAACCCGTTGATGCCCAGTCAATGCTAAAGAACCCGGCGCTGGAAACGCTTGTGGTGTTTAACTCTTTAAGAAGCGTCCCCGCGGCATTGTAGACTTCAATTGAGCAATTGCTGGCAATGGTGTTAAATGTCCCATTTGCGTCACGGCTGCCGGCAATAGAACCATCCCGCACCAAATAGCTCTTAAACGATAATTTATCAGTCCCCGTATCATAGACAAAATCAGTGCTTGCCTCCCATACGTGGACAACCTTTGACTCAAGGTAAATAGTAATACTTTGATCCTGATCTGCCAAATATTTGTAATTACTATCGCCATAATCCTTATGAGTCCAAGCCGCCTCCCAGTTACCATACGGGGCCTTATGGGTTGTGGGAGAAGATAATCCTGACTGCATCCATCCCGAACTATCGTTTACGCTAAGGCCGCCGGTAATAGGCAAGCTACTTAAGAAATCCCGCAAATTCCAGGTTATATTGTAGTAATCCATAGTAAACGCCGCAGAATCAGCGTAGATAGAAGAATCATTGGCATCAATAACCCTTACCCTTACCGAGATAGGAAGCGACGTTGCGTTAATACCGTATACCTGCACTGGATCAGGGATCTTCCACGTATAATTATTTGAGCCTGAAGCACTGCTTAAGTTACTTATTGATATATTGCTGGTAGTAAAATTATCGCGAGAGTAAAGTATATTCACTGTTCCCACGGAACCCACAGTATTCCATGAAACAGTCCTATTTTCATTCGTTACCCATCGCTCAGTTCCGCCAGGAGAACTTACGTTGAAATTACCGCGGATCTTGAAACCGCTGTCTGAGGTATCATTCACGCTTGCATCGTAAGGATCTCCTATTTTAATATACGCGGTAAAATTAGGAGTAATCACATCAGGAACTATCCAGGGGTAACTACCTGTGTTATTCACAATTCCGTCGGTGGTATTGTTCCAGGTATCAGTAATGTTATACCACGGCCCGCCTAAACCATTGACAGAATAACTAATTTTAGCTTCTGTGATAGAACTTCCGGTAGGCACCCAGGTGATATTCTGAGTTGTCCCTACAATCCAGGCTTGAGCGCCATTGGGCGCGGTAACATTAAACGAACCAATCAAACTGAAATTACCCGCGGAATCAGCGTAGACGTTAGAATCATTATAATCACTAACCCGTATCTTGGCGTAGGCTGTGGCATTATCCGGGACTAACCACGTATAGTTAGTCTGGCCGTTACCCACATTACTGCTGTAATCGCCGTTTATCACATAGGGGCTTGAGGCGGTATAGTTAAACCGCGTATCGTTATTGCCTATTGAAGAATATGCCACAATTCTCACCCTGCTGATATTTCCGCCTGTATCCCATTGTAACGTCGCGTTATACCCGATAGGAAGCCTTTCTCCATCAGCAGGCGAGGTAACATTAAAGGATCCGCGCACCTTAAAATAATTCTCCGAGACACTATAGGCATCTGTGGTATCATTGACATCGCTCACCTTTACCCGCACAGTGTCTGAAATCAAATCAGGAATTATCCATGAATAATTTCCGTCATTAGTTGTTGAGCCGTTAATTACCGTTGAGGTGTTAAAATCATCTTTGGAAATTTCCAGCTTTACTTCGGGAACAGTCCCTGACCTATCCCAAGTAATATTAAAATTATCATTTACAGTAAAGGTTTGGTTGCTTTCGGGATAGGTAATATTGAGATACCCCATAATCTTTGAGTTAAAGGGAGATTCAGCGGAGATGTCCGAACGCCCGGCGTCAGCATCCTGGACCTTAACCTTAAACCCTGAGGTTATGGTATCATTCACCGACCAATTATAGACTCTTGTCGCGTTCACCGCTCCGGCATTGCTGGCATTGGAATCAATCAAATACGTGTAATTTTGCCCGCTGTTTATGGAATAATACAACTTCACATTCGGGGCATTGGCGCTGGTAGAGTTCCACTTTATCTGATGAATTCTGCCCACCTGCCATTTATCAGCAGTTGAACTATAGGGAGCAACCACCTCATAACCAGGGACGATTCTAAACACATCGGAATCATTATACGCTGATTCGTCTGCCGGATACGCCACCCTTACTTTAATACTGTTAGTCAGCACATCCGGCACAGGCCATGTATAGCTTCCGTTATTAGTGGCATTTCCCTGGATAAGGACAGTTCCGTTACCGCCGGTAAAGTTATTGGTTGAATAATAGATATTCACATATGAATTCCAGCCATAGCTGTTCCAGGTAATATCAGTATCCCTGCTCGCGTTTACTTTCTGATTTAATGTTGGCGTGGCAATAATAAATCTCGGAATTATGCTGAATACCGGGGAAATATTAAACACGGTGGCAGGGTCCGATGTATCCGCGACCTTAATAGTAGCATTGGTAGAAAGTACGCCCGCGGTGTTAGGAATAAGCCAATTATACCCAACGCCTCCGGAGCTTCCGTCAGCATAATCAATAAAGGTATAATTCTGGCCATTGGTTGAATAGCTGATACTAACATTAGAAATAGAACCTTGCCTTGTCCACTGTATCGGATAGGTCTTATTCACCTCCCACTTTGCCCCTTCAGGCGGCGAAGGGGTAACCAAAAGGCTTCCCACGATTTTTATCTGAGGAGATATGATAGGCGCGATATTTACGGTATCGGCGTTACGGGTCAGCTTTATCTTTATATTTGACGATAAATCATCCGGGACATACCACTGGAAATACCCTTGAGAGGCATCCACGCTATCGGCGCTTTGATTTAACACATTGTAGATACTCTGGTAGGCGCCGTCATTTTTACTGTATTGTATCTTTACGGTATCCGTCGGCGTATACACGCCTGTTTTTGTCCAAGTAACGTTGTAGGTATTATTGACGAGCAGGCCTTGCCCCGTGGTATTAGGAGCAGTCAAATTATACGCGCCCTTAATAAGGAAAGTATTATTTGAGGTATCATTAACTGAAGGCTCAGTGACATCGGTAATTTTTATTAACGCCTGCTTTGTTGAACGCACCGCGGAATCAGGAATGGTCCAATTGCTAAAGGCTCCTGCTGAGGCATCTGTGGAATTAGTAACCTCATACCAGTCCGTTCCCATATTAGGGGAATACTCTATCTTTATATTCGCGATTGACCCTGTCCTCTGCCATTGAATAGGAGTAGACGTCGGTTGAGTCCCCGAGGTCCATTCTTCAGTGCCAGCGGTAGGGCTTATAACTTCCAGTTTACCTTTAATTTTAAACGGATCGGTAGAAACACTGTAGACTTCACTTTGCCTTAAAGAATCGGAAACCCTAATCTTGGCATTAGCCGAAATCTTATCTCCTACAGGAGAATAATTATAGACCTGCAGTTCTCCGCTTAAGCCCGCGTCTACCGTATCAATATACCAGGTCTGATTTTCATCGCTAAAGCCGTTTGTAGAGCCTTCAATTTTCACAAAAGAGAAATTTCCTGTCGGCGTCCACTGAATTTGCTTACTTGAACCGACTACCCAATCAGTTTCCGTCAGGTTAGGCTTCACAATCCTTACTTTACCGATAATCCTAAAATCATTACTAGAATAATTAACGACATTGGGATTACTCGTATCTCCAACCCTTACGCGTATAGTATTTAAAATAGCGTCAGGGACTGTCCATGTATAGACAGAAGGAGCCGCGGACAAATTAGAGATAATTGAAGTCCAAGGAGGATTAAGGCCGTCAGTAGAATAAGAAAGGTTCACATACTGAATTGCCCCGTAAGGAGTCCAGGTAATATTATACCCTTCATTAACCTTAAGGGTGATATTCGCGTCAGAAGGAGTATTCACCACCAACCTCCCTCTTACTTCAAAGGGTGAATCGGAAATATCAAAAACATTGCTCGGATCGCTTGAATCCTGTATTTTAATCTTTCCTTGTGCCGCCAGAGTAGTTGCGTTGCCTATCGTCCACTGCCAGCTCAAATTGCTTGCGGCAAGCCCTGAAGCAAGCGTTACGTTATAATAGCTGCCGTTGTCATAAGAATACTTAATATCTACAGTCGAGATATTTCCCTGCTTTGTCCATGTAATATTCTCTGTGGTGCCTACACCCCATATTTGCCCTCCGTTAGGCGCGGCCACGGAAATATTACCTCGTATCGGAAAATAATCCGTTCCTTCATTGGTAGTATTCAGGTTATTCGGATCATAAATACGCACCTTGGCATAATTCGACAATATAGTTCCCGGCACCGATGACCAAAAGTATGTCCCTAAGTTCGGCACTGTCGCGTTCGGATCTGAGGCATTGGCTGCATTTATCCATGAAGAAGTATCATTCGTGCGGTATTCTATAATCACATTATCTACCCCATTTCCCTTTTTATTCCAGGTAATATTATATGGCTCCTCAGCGATTACAGGAACACCACTTTCAGGAGCTGTGATATCTAAATAAGCCATAACCGCAAAGGTCGCGTTTGAGGTATCATTGACCACCGAGGGATTCGAGGTATCCTCTACTTTAACTAACGCCACATTAGATACCAGGCTGGTATTGCTTATACTCCAATTCACGCCTCCATCGCTTGCCGGCACCGCGCTGCCTATCGGGGTCCAATTCGTCCCGTTATTAAGAGAATAATATGACTGCACTGAGCTTACCTGCGTGGCACTCCATGATATCCACTGCGTAGAGCCTGCCGCCCAATTCTCATTGCCATTAGGCGTCAACGCCTTTAAACTACCCACAATATTGAAAATATAAGAATCATCGGTGATATTGGCATTGGTAGTATCATACACCTTAATAAGCGCGCTGGATGTTTTTACAGCGGGAACCAGCGGCCAGGTATAATTTGTCCCGTATGCTACCGGCACGCTCGTCTCTATAGTTGTCCAGTTTACACCGCCGTCAAGGGCATATTGGATATTTACCGATGATATCTGGCTGCCTGTATACGTCCAGCGTATCGGTGTAATAGTAGAACTCACCACAACATTTTGCCCGCTTACCGGTTGAGTGACATTAATAATCGGCCGTATAGAAAAAGTAGCGTTTGAAGTATCGGAAACGTCAGAAAACGCGGTCCTATTGTCGGAAACCTTAATTAAACACTGTTCACTCTTTAAATCCGGAACAGGTGTCCAGTTATAGATATTAGCGCCGTCAACACCGCTATAGGTATTGGTAAGCACCGTCCAATTGCCGCCGCTATCGGTAGAATATTCTATCTTTACCGGCGTGACTGTTCCTGCCGCGGTCCATTTAATCTGCCTATTAGTATCATTAACATACCAAACCTCATTGCCATTTGGCTCAGTTACAGCAATACTTCCTTTTACTCTAAAGGTCGCGTTTGACGTATCGCTTACGTTGATAGTGCTTGAGGCGTTCGTCGCTACCTTTATCATCGCCGTATCCCCAATATCATCAGGCACCGGCGTCCAATTCCAGCTCTGGCTCACGTTATCCGCTCCCGCTGACGCGCTGCCTATCAACGTCCAATTCCCGCCGGAATCATTAGAGTAGTAGATGTTCACGCTCCCAGGGTAACTGCCTGTCGGTGTCCAGTTGACCGGCTGCGTACTTCCTTTTACAAAACCTTCGTTGCCGTTTGGATACGTCACCAGCATGCTCCCTTTAATCGCGAAGGCGTTGGTTGAGCTATCATTGACCGCGGCATTGGTCGAATCTCTAACCTTTACCTTCAAATTAGTTCCTATCGCGTCAGGAATAACCCAATCCACATACGGGCTTGCGACTGCGCTAAGATTATTCACAATTGTATTCGTAAAGCTTGCCCCGTCTGTCGCGTAGAGTAAATTGACAGTAGCAATACCGCCGGCCTTGGTCCAGTTAATGTTATAGGTAGCCTGTCTGTCATAGGTCAACACTATCCCGCTGGCGTCCGGCTGGGTGATGTTCAGCGCGCCCCTTACTTCAAAGGTTGAGTTGCTTGTGTCATAGACGTTCGCCGGGTTGCTGGAGTCGGTAATGTTGATGATTGCCGTCGCGCTGGTGTTAGTGCTCTCGGTTATGTTCCAGTCCCAAGTCAGGTTGCTTGCTGTTACCC
>MHGF01000034.1 GCA_001805445.1 Omnitrophica WOR_2 bacterium GWF2_43_52 | reverse complement strand
TGCCCTGTTAGATTTAAGCTCTCCTTGCAGGCTTTCTGCTTCTTCTTTTGCCTTTTGTTCGGTATAGGAAAGGTTCTGGAATTTAGCAAGTTTAGCTTCATATCCCGGCTTAAGCTGATTTAAGTCTTTTTGCGCTTCTACTTTATCAGTTTCGTATAGTTTTATCAGGTTTTCGGTTTCTTGTAACTTGGTTTGGAAAACAGGCAATGCCTCTTGGGCTTGGGCGGATTGATTCCTTAGGTCTTCTGTTGCGGGGGCGGTTTGCGCGAGTTTTTCATAGATTTGGGAAAGCAGTTGATGGCCTTCCATGGCAATGGTACTGCGGATAAATTCAAGGTTAAGCGCCTGAGGAGGCCCCGTAGTTTCTATACTGCTTGCGGCTGTAGCAACAACAGGGGTTGAATCTCCACCGATTATTGTACCGCTGTATCCGATACCGGCTAACTTAGTTGCCTTTCTTGCCCAAGCTAATGCCGCGCGGAAATCCCCATCATCAAATTTCTTCTTGGCTTTTAAAATGTAATCCCACGCTAAGATATCCCCTTTCTTAACCAACGAAGTGGGTGATTTATCCGGGCTCTTATCCTTATCAATTTTGCTATTTTTTACAAAACTGTTATTATCAGTGATAAAATCATACCCGTCTTTGGTGATGCGAACCTGGATTTCGCGCCGTACTCCGAATTTACCCGGCAAGGCGACAAACGGCTCAATGCTTAAGACATCGCCTATATTGATTAACCCTTTAAGCTCAGACCTATCCTGAAAATGGCCCAACTTAAAGCTATGGAGCTCCTCAGAGCCCTGCAGTTCGTGAATTTTCTGGTCATGGGCAAACCTGCGGTAGCGCTTATCAGTTTCCTGCATCTTATTGGCAACCGCCTCTTCCCAATCGCCGTAATCGCTAAAGCCTCTTTTTCCGTTTACCACTAACAATCCGTCTAAGGCAGCCTTCATTGCCTGATAGGTTATCCAATGAGCTCTTCGCTGTGTTTTACGCAAGCCGCTAATCTGCTGCCTGAATTCGTTTTCACTCAGCATTTTTATGCTGGCATGGTTGCTGCCATCGGGATTTGTTGTCCTGAGTTCTCTAAAAGGATTGATATCTTTTAACTGCATCCTGCCGTTTTCCTTCACCGCAACCAGCGTGCTTGCGGCATCATAGGTTCCATGGCTTGAGCTATCGCCCACCTTGACCACCGCGTCAATAGTTACCTCATCCCCTGCCTGCAGATACCTGCCGAATTTCTTCCCTGACCAGTCAACTACCGCGGTATTCGGCCCGCTGGATACCGAAGAAAGGCTCCTTACCACCCTGACGTCTTTATACCCTTTCTGCTTAGCCAAATCCTCAACCTTCCATTCAAATAAATTCATAATCTTCTGCTCGCGGTTATAATAATCAGGATTCGCGTTTACCTCCTGCTTCACAAACTGCATTGCCTCTCTATGCACTTCCGCGGCCTGGCGGTCTAGTTCCCTTTGCGCCTCAGTCTTATAAGTCTGCGAACCCTTGACATACTTATAGGCAACCCGCATCAACTCTTTATCATCCATATCCGCGATAGCGCCGATAATACCCTTTGAGCCGCCCGAGACATCCACGCCAGACTTCTGCCCAAGTTTCACAAAATAATCCGTAAGGGCGTTATTCAGCTGCGTCTGCACCCCCAGACGCGGATTATCCCTGATATACTGCGCCGCGTAACGGGCGCTTAAGAACTGAGTAAAAACTTCATTATCATTCATTTCGCTCAGATTCATTTCCAATTCGTTCACATCAACTCCGGCATTCTGCGCCAGCAAATCCAATAAACCGCTAAAGGCAGGATTCCCTATTTTTAATGCCGATATACGATAGTTATTTATATTTTTATCCGTAAGCATATGATAATATGCTATTTTTCTTATTTTTCTATCGGTTAAATCCTTATATCCTTCCTCACCGGCGGCTTTTCTACTCTTAAAAGTATCAACTGCCTGCCTGTAAAAAGCATAGGCATTCTGTTTACCCATAAGATTCATTCCTACCGCCGGATTAAAACGCATCTGTTGATATGCTCTCTGGCGTATCTGCCTATCTGTTAAATCCTTATAAGCGGCCTCACCGGCGGCTTTTCTACTTTTAAGATTATCAACAGCCTGACGGTAATAATTATAGGCGTTGCGCCTGCTGGATGGAGAAAACACGCTGAACTTTCCGGCAAGCAGGGCATGGATAAACTCATGGGCTCCGGCTCCCACATTAAATATTCCGGTGGCATTTGGCGTTATTGCCACAGTGTTTCCATCGCGCGAAAAACGCACATTCTGGAAAATATCCACATCTATATGCGTTCCCTGATTTTTAGCTGAGGTCATTGCCTTGGTTGCTTCGTTTCGCAACTGGCCATATTCAGTAAAATACATCTTGAACTTGCGCAACTCATCCATTGATATATGCGGCGCTAATTTCTGAATAGTCAGCCTTCCTTCATCGCCAAAAACTTCTTCCGCGCTATATAAAGGCAGCATCAAATTAGTCACTGTTTTTACATCATATGCAAGGGCCTTTTCAACCTTTGCACGCGCGTTCTGTAAAAGGGTTCCTCTTTGCGTATCAGCTCCGCTTCTTAATTCAGCGTCAATCTTATCCAAAGCCATAGCGCGGGTTAAGCCGCCGGTATCATATCCATACAACTGCCGGTGGGCCATCTGCTCATAGTGAAGATTGAAGGCTTCCCCAAGGCCTATCCTTGCCTTCTGCATCTTCTTTAAACGCTTTTCCTTTTTATCCAATTCTTCAGTTTTCTCTTTGAGTATAGACTTATCCTTCTCTTTCTCTAATTCCTTGCGCTCTCGTTCTATTTCCATTAAGCTTGTTTTAACTAAGGCGTTATCTTTTAAGGCTACTTCCTTGAGATTCTTCTTGAAGGCGCCCGCCTTGCCGGCATTTAACCCTATCTTGGCAAGGGTATAATAATTGGTGTAAAATAACGCCCTGCGCGCAAACGATGAGTCATCCAGCCCTCTTTTAGCGCCTAATAATTTGGTATCGCTTAAAAGCTCCTCTCTTCCTATCTTTTTGTTTATGGCATTTACCTCCTGCTCCATAAAAGACGCCCTGTTAGCGTAAAACTCATTCCCTGTTTCTAAATACCGGGCGTACATATCCTGAATTCCCAAAGTCTTTTTCTGCAATTGCGGCATAAGGAATTCCGAGGTCTTGGTAAACTTAACCCTGTCCAACGTATGAATCTTTCCATTCCGAACCGCATGAGCATCTGCCTGCATTGGCCTAAAGGTAATGTCATTGACTGTATATTCGCTCGTGGGCATATTTTCAAGCGCGTTGAGCACATTCTGCCTAAACGCGCGGTCAAATGCCATCTTTTCTTCCACAAGATATTTGGCCTCTATCTCAATCGGCGATGAACCGGTTTTATCATTGATAACAATAACCCCTTGCTTGGTAAGCGCGCCGGCAATCATCCGCTCGTCATTGACTCTTCCTGCCAATGCCCTGCCAGCTGCCTCTTTTATAATGGTATCACTGCTTCTGGTGGAAAATTCGTTAAGCTTATGAACATCGTAGGTTTTTTCATCGTTAAATTCAACCACCTTCTGGCGTATTGCCCAGAACTCATTCCACTTCGGCCCCTCCTCAACAGTAATGGTCCTCAACTCGCCGCCGTCATCAACAATAATTTTATCCCCGGATACCAGCACTTCGCCTATTTCTTTAAAAAGCTCGCCATTATTATTTCTCAAGTCCTGCCTCGTCGCGTTTTGTAATTTATTTGCTAATTCCTTAGCCTTTGTCCCGGCGTCTTTACCTATACCCGGCAAATCTCTTCGGGATACTAAATCCAAGCCTACAATCCTGGCTTTATTCATTAACATGCGGTGCAGGTCATTGGCGTTTAACGCGCGCAGGCCTCCGTTAGGCGTGGTGATTTCCTGAATGACTTCATATATCTGCTGCGCCCAAGGCCCATTGAAAGGGATCAAGTTTAACCCTAACTGAATAATGTTTTCCGGTATCAACTCCTC
Organism: Omnitrophica WOR_2 bacterium GWF2_43_52; assembly: GCA_001805445.1. Classification (GTDB taxonomy): domain Bacteria; phylum Omnitrophota; class Gorgyraeia; order Gygaellales; family UBA12090; genus GWF2-43-52. The sequence goes on along the minus strand of MHGF01000034.1, from coordinate 245,892 downwards.
GGCCGTGCCGCCAACCGAAAAGTTGTATAAGCGCCCCATAAATTTCGATTCTGTCTTCTGGGCCGCGGCCTTTACTACCGCGGAAGGAAAGACGCTTTTTAAGCCAGCTTCCCAGCCTTCGGCAGCCGCCTGAAAAGTTTTACCAAAGCCGCCCATTTTGATATTTGGAAATACCGAATTTGCCAACGGCCCTGCTACCGCCAAGGCTAAAGAGAAATAGATATTGCTTTTCTCCACTTTTTTCCAGTTGGCCTTAAATTCATTGGAAAGGCTCCAGCCGTCTTTCGCCAAGAGGCTCCCTACTTTAGCAGTGCCGGCGATTCTTGAAACCAACTGTTCCGCGTTCATCATATCTGCTCCGGCATAGCCTTTCTTTCCGGCTATTATTCTTAAATCATAAACTGCCGCGTTGACTTTATCACCTAAACGGCTAACCAAATCCTGAATATTCGCCTCATTCCAATCCTTAAGGTTTTCCTTGCGGGCAATTTCCCGTATCGGCTGTTCCAAATCCTGCCTTAAGTGCTGCCCCCACAAACCGGCTGAATAAGCCAATCCGGCAAAGCCTAAGCCTGTAGTCATTTTATCCGTCAAGCCATTCGCGTTATTCCACTTTTCAATTAGACCATCATACTTTTTGCGGCTGGCTAAAGACATATCGCCAAACCTCTGGGCATCCTCAGGCGTAATCCAAAATGCCCCCAAGGTAGAGCCTAAGAGCCAGTGCTCGAAATTCGTAGAAGCGGAAGGCATCAGGTATGTTTTAGTTAATAGAGACGCTCCTTCCACAGCGCCTGCCAAAGGAGCAATGACCGTTGCCAGGTTCCATCCTGTCCTCACCGCGCCGAAATCCCACATCGCGGCTTTACCGAAAGCAAGAGCGCCTCCGCTTAATTTGCCGATAGCGCTATGCGTATATGCCTGGCCTGCCTTTTCATACCCCAAGGATCTTAAAGAAGCCGCGCGGGCTAAGCCCGCAAGCGCGACTGCCGCTCCTATGCCTCCAATTACCATGCCCGCGTTCTTGAGCTCTTTTGATTGCTTGAAATAACCCACTGTCCATAAAGTTCCTCCGGCTGCTACCCCCATTGAGCCGATGCCTACTAACGGATTCTTTGCCCCAAAATTATACCAAGCCTTAACAGAGCCAGATTTACCGGGGGCTTCATAAACACCGTAAAACGCCTGCTTTAGCCCTTCCCTATACCCAAGAGACTTAACGGTTTTTCCCTGCGTATAGGCCTCATAACCTTTCTTAAATCCTATTATCGCCGCGCGTGTCAACAGGCCATAGCCAATAGCCGCGGGTAAATCTGAAACCATCTTGGGTATATACTTTTCTCCGGATTTCTCATACTTACGATAGGAGAATTTATCAGCCAAGCCATTTATCAATGTTTCCTTATCCTTCTTTGCCAATTCAAAAAGCTGATTATCAAGAGCCATTTCCTTTAATTCTTCAACGTTCATTTGCCTCAATTCTGTTTCGCTTAGTTTCGCGTAATAAATGGACTTGAATTCCGGCAGGCGGATATATTTTCCATTATCGGCCTTGTTAAAGATATAGTTTGTATTTGAATCTATCTTTAGATTATCAAAATTTATGCCTTGATCTTTTAGCATAGCTAATTGCCTGTCGCTCAAAAGCTGCTCCACATAGCTCTTCTTACCCTGCTCAACTTTATCACCCTGTTTAATATGTTCTTTAAGCTCATAAATTTCTTCCGGCTTCAAATCCTTGCGTATGTCCGGCTCTACATACCGCTTTGCCTGATGGTCTTTTTCCCACGAGGTGAGCTTAAAATAGGTTGTTTCCCGGATATCAAAAGTCTTGCGTTCGTCAAGCAAAGCCTCTATCCCCGATATTGCCGGGTCAATGACGCCTTTTTTAGCCGCCCAGATAAGCGCGCTATGGCCGGCGGTTTCAACTGCCCAGGGAACAATGGATGGCACCTTACGCAAGCCAAACATCCCTGCCACAGCGCCTGTGCCACCATAGGCCAAAATACCCTTAATATCCTTCCACTCCTTAAAGCCTTTAATTTCATCCTTATAGATTCCATAAGCCACACCCGCGGCGGCACCGCCTATGCCATAGGCGATGTTATACCGTGCCAGTTCCCAACCTTTAACATTTGCGCCTACCATTCTATTTAACCAGGAATTAGGCTGGGAAAATAAGGCGCTCTTTTTCATGTTATAGCCCGCGCTCCAAAGCCCCGCGCCCATTAAAGCCAATCCTCCAATTTCAAGATAATTGCCTAAAAGCGAGAACTTGTCGTCGGGTAATGCCTTGTTTAACTTCATGCCCTCATAATACATCCCCGCTCCGGAGCCAATTAATACCGTCGGCGTAATAATCTTTCCCATTTTTACATCCACAGGTAACCACTTTGGCGTACGAGCGTAGTCGCCGCTAAAAAATCTTAAGGTACTGCTATCCCCCATATTCCTGACCATTCGGGAATTGGCAATCTTTCCGTAGACATTGCCCAACACATTAAAACTAAGCGTCATGCCAAACGCCGAGCTTGCGACTATCGGCATTTCATAAGCCAATTTTGCCGCGCTCTTAACCAAAACGTCTAATTTGTTGTTATCATTGGCATTCAATGTGCTCAAACCTAAGGACATCATCGTATTGACTTTTACAAAAGATGCGGCTTGTTCATTGGTTCTGGCAAAGAAAAAGCCCAACTTTTGCACATCAGACAATTGAGAATAAAGAGGCCTATTTGTTACAAGCTTCGCAGCAAAAGGTGTTGCTCCCTCTCCTCTAAACCATACTTCTATTGGTTTTTCTGTAAGGACAATCCTATCAATTTCACCATTCGTTTTTGTAATAGTTTCAGTTATTTTGAATTGGGCTTGCGTCGCCTCTCTAATCAGCTTGGCATTATACTTAAACCCACGGCTATAGCCTAACATACTCCAGAATATCGCTCCAAACTCACCGCCCTTAGCTTTGACATCGCCCAATACTCCGGGAGTTATAAGATTTTTTACATTCCATAGTTCGGTAAAATCACTGATAAATTTCTTAGGGTTAGACAAGGCATATATCTGGGTTGCCCCGCTTGCGGAATTTAAGAAAGCATCAACATACGCGGGAGCGGCCAAGGCAAAAGCAACCGCGCTGCCCTGATATCCGCCGATCTTATCCCCTATTTTATTAATAAAGGTAAGAAATGAATACTGCGACCTGTTGCGTATACCTGCTATGGCAGAATTCAAATCATTCGGCATGCCTATAAAATCCATGCCGTTACCTACTGAGGCAATCATTGTCCTCCCCGGGCTTAAAAGTATGCCCAAGAGATACCCCGGAACCCCTATATCCGCTAAAGGAGAAGTATACCCATTTTCAGTCAAACGGCTGTATTTAAAATCCTGGGCCGCGGCAAAGGTTGAGGCGGCAAGGAAATTAAGAGGCTTATCCAAACCTATGGTTTTTACGAAATTATCTCTCACTGGCACAATCGCGCGATTATATGCCAATTTTGAATATTTAATGACCTCCGACTTGCTGAAATTTAACATATTCGGGAATAATTGCTTTCCGTATCTCGCCCCTGCCCAGCCTCCGGCTACTGTTAAAGCCCCTATTCCCATATACACCGCGGCTTCCCTGTCAAGATTTGTTTTCCCTGTTTTGATATATCGCGTGGCATATCCGATCCCCGCTCCGGTTGCAGTTAGAGCCCCATAGACAGCTACTCCTTTGCTCATCACTGCAAATCTTCCTGTATTATAAGCAGCCCTATATATAGAAAGATACCTTACAAAGCCCATTTGATTATAATATCTTGTCATAGCATCTGTCTTGCCAAGGCCATCTAATAATCCTGCTTTTGCTGATTTATATACATCTGTATACGAGGCCTTTATTACCCCTGTCGCGGTTAACCCTATCCCTGCTCCTGCTAAGGTATGCCAACCCCAATTCTTGCCAAACCATTCTTTACTACTTATGCGGTTATATACTAACCCGCTTCCTGCTCCTATCATTGGATAGGTAATAAGTACCCGGTTTAACTCCGGATTAAAGGCTTTGGCTATATTTACTTTTTGGATGTAAGGAAGTATTCGCGGCCCAAATTTGATTGCCCCCGCAGCTATTGCCGCCCCAGCTACCATATACCCTATGCCCTGCTTATCAAAAGGCTTCCATTCCTTACCTTGTACCTTTGCCCTTGCAAAACTTGCCCCAGCGCCGATCCCTGAGCCTACACCTGCCATCAATGGAAAACGGGCATATCTGCCTATACTTGAAGCTGTATTGTATATGGAAGTCTGTTTTATATAAGCCTCTTTTGCGGATAAGGATACAGCGTCTTTGAATCCTCTCAGACCATCAAGAATCCCCCTGCCTGCCGCAGCACGCCCATAAGGAGTTATTAATCTTCCAATATTATGAGAAATCCTGTATATTGAAGGATGATTTATAATATCCGCATAAACAGATAATGGATCCTTCTTTCCAAAACCGACTAATACCCCTGCTTTTGCTGATTTATACACATCGCTATAGGTAGCTCCTCTCATTCCCCCTGCAGTTAATAACCCTATCCCTGCTCCTGTTAATGTATGCCGGACCCAGTTTTCCCCAAACCATTCTTTACTACTTATGCGGTTATATACTAACCCGCCTCCTGCCCCTGTTACAGGATAAGTAATAAGTACCCGGTTTAACTCCGGATTGAAGGCTTTGGCTATATTTACTTTTTGGATGTAAGGAAGTATTCGCGGCCCAAATTTAATTGCCCCCACAGCTATTGCCGCCCCGGCTACCATATACCCTATGCCCTGCTTATCAAAAGGCTTCCATTCCTTGCCTTGTACCTTTGCCCTTGTAAAACTTGCCCCAGCGCCAATCCCCGCTCCTGCGGCGCCTAATCCTATAAACGCAGCTGCTATCTTTGCCGGTGCGGTCCATGGTGTGCGCAGCATCCTGTAGCCGCCTATTGATAGGCCGCCGGCTGCCATTGAGGCTATTTTTGCCGGAGTGAAATCTGTCCAGTTGCCGGTTGCTATTGAGTGGCCAAAATATCCTGCCCCTACCCCTGCACTATATTTGGCTCCCAATGCAGAAAATCTTCCTGTATAATAAGAACTTTGGTAGATAAAATTATTCAATTTACCGGCTAATAACCCTCCCGGTAAATCACCATGGATACCGCCAGAAAGCCCCATCTTGCCATACCTTATGGCATCTCTTACAGAAGAAAAACGCATACCAAACTTCCATCCCGCCCATCCTGCTCCTGCCGCCAGTGCTGCCCCAGTTACCATATACAAAGCAGTACTCTTATCAATATTCAATTTACCGGTTGCTGCGTACTTTATGCCGTATGCGGTTCCTGCTCCCATAGCGCCTAATCCAATATATGCAGCACCTATCTTTGCCGCCTTTGTCCACGGCGTATAAAACATTCTATAACCACCGCCTAAAACTAACCCTCCTGCTGCCATTGCAGCAACCTTTTCAACCGTAAATTTTTTCCAGTTATGGGTTGTTCTTGAATGCGCAACATAACCTATCCCTATCCCTGTAACCTCCAATCCTCCATATTGAGCTATTACCTTGACTAAACGAGGTATAGTATTATAATTTTTGACAAAGTAATGGCCTATCCTGCCCATCTTTGCCGCGCCTAAGCCAGCGACAGCGCCCCACAAGACGCTCTCTAAGGTTGTGTCATTAAACCACTTTTCCTCATTTCCCTGTTGTTTGCGGTTATAGATAAACCCACCCGCCGCGCCAATTGCCGGGTACGTTGCAAGCGGCCATTTGGTGGCAGGGCTAAAATACTTCCCAAGCGCGGAGCCGTACCCTAATGCTTTAGCGCCCACCGATATTGCATTTGCGCCCCCCTGAAACGCATACACACCTACGATATTACCCACACTATCACCTAAGTTCATCGGCCTGCCGTTTGCCGCGGTTGAAATAAAATGCCCTAACGCCAAATTACCTTTAATCATATTCGGCGATGTCGCCAAGGTCATCGCGGCTACTTTTCTGAACCCGGTTAACCCCTCTGCTATTTTTGATTCCGCGGTCAATAACTTTGTTACCCTCCCAAAGCTATTGGCTACTCTCTGCGCGCCAAACGGCAAGGCAAAGGAAACTGTTAAATCCATCAGCGCTCCAGAGCTTACTGCCTGATGCCTGTAAAAATCCGCGATTGCCACAGAGCCCATGCCAGTGGCTTCTGTCCAGGCAAGCGTCTTCCAGAAAGCCCCGGCACGAGTCGTTAATCCAACCTTCCCCATCACTCCATAAGTCCCTTTACTCATCAAATATATCTCTGCAGCTCTTTCAGTATAGTATATTGCCCTGCCCCCATAAGAACCATAATGTTGTAACGCCGTCTCATACATATCCTGGTCAAAATCATATTCAATAAACTTACCTGAGTTATTAGGGTCAACTTGCCTTCCATACCAAACTTCTTTAGCAAATCCATACAGGGTTTCCGTCCAAAGCTTTCTTTTTATAACATTCGTTGGCGAAATAATTTCTAGAGGATCCTCAAATGCACTCACGATTAAGCCGGCTAAAGCTGTACCTCCTGCGACAAGGTTATTCCGGAGAATGTTAAACGCCGAATATTTACTTACTCTTTGGCTTAAATCTTGGCCATAAAATTTCTTATCTAAATACACTGAATAGGCTGCAAGTTCTCCTGCTTCTTTTAACCTTCGCCATCCATATTCTCTCCAATCTTCACCACCTAATCCTAAATGATATCCTGCATAATCTAATCCCGCGAAAATTGCATACCCTAAAGCATCTGTATTCTTCCAAAATCTTCCCGGAAACCCTACAACATTATTGAATCCCTTCAAGAAAACGTTTTGCTTCATCTCATAATTCCTGAAATCCTGGGTTATATTCCCCTGGAAATTATGTTTGAATCCATTCAGAAAGAAACTTGACTGGCCAATCCAGTTCTTATCCTTATCAAGCGTATATTTGGCTATCCGCCTTGAGCTGACAGCCATTTCATCCATCTGCGCCGCAGCTGCCTTACTGTTATCGGAAGAGCCGTTAAAAACAGTATATTTGCCCGCCTCAGTGGTAATACTGAAACTGCCGTCTATGCCGCTCTCCCTACCTGTAATGTTATACCATCTGCCCTTATCCGCCTTAGTCATCAGGCGCAAAAAGGACTTCTCGCCGCTTATAAGCTCGCCTTTCTTATTCCATCTTACCTCGCCTTTAAGCTCTGCCAGCGCCTTTTGGCCTTCCTCATTCTGGTATAAGGAGGTATAGGTTTGCCCTTTCACCCCTTTCCAGAAACCGGCATGATTTCCCTCAAGAGAACCGTCGACTGTAAAAGTAAAGGTAGTATCTTTCAATAGCCCGATTCTATTAAAGAAATCTTTATTCGACCCCATAAGCCGTGTATCCATTACTCCGCTGCCACTTAGCCAATAGTTTCCTACCAAAGAATCGTCATTAAAGAAGGTTACACCCCCTACTGCTGTAGGGCCTTTTTTAGCTATCTGAACTGCAAGTGCCACATCCAGCTTAGTGCCGGTAAACTCAGCTTTGCCGTTTATATTATGAAAATGTCCGGAAAGATTTGCGTAGGGAGAAGCTAAATTATCAATGAGAAACTCAACGCGCTGCTGGCTGGCTATATTCTTGCCGCCTTCAGGGCTAATTATCATTTTAATCATAGGTAGATTTGACTTAAAATTAGGCGTTACTGCAGTCTTATCATCCGCAGAATTATCGTCCAATTTATCCAATTTAGCAGTACGCGCAAGTATCAAGGGAAGCCTATCTTGTGTCTGGATAACAAATTTACCATTATCCACAACCGCGCTGACTTTTTCTAAAGCCTTCATCGTACGCCCATCAGAAACCTTAGCTCCTGTTAGCCGGGGCGCGCTGAAGATAATATTGTTGTTACTATCCTCATTTGCCCAAAAACTCACTCCCTCGAGTAGCATTTTATAGGAAGACCCCTTTGTAATCTTGCCTGTCTCTTCATTGAGGAATTCAATATGGCCATTCGCATCTTCAATAAACCCTGATGCCCAACTGCTCATATTCACCCATCCGGATTTGACATCTTTATTACTTCCCAGGACAAAACCTTTACTGCCAAAGCTAAAAGACCCTGCTTTTGCTAAATCAGGATTAGTTTTATTGGCAAAGTTATCAAATTTATACTCCCTATGGGCCGCGGCAATCATATGGCCTACGCGGTTGCCCTTATCGTCAACTTGTGCCGCTACAACCCATTCCTTCATGCCCTTTTCCGCGGTATACTCCATACCCGGGCTAAAAAGCACATCATCTTTTATATCTACGTCAGTGCCTTTTTTAGACAAGTTAAACTCCGCAACCTGAACACCAGTATCAGCCATCTTATTCGTAATCTTATACAGGCTCTGCGGGACTACTTCTCCTACCTGTAAACGCGACACCTTACCCGGAGAAAACGCCTCTCCCTTATTGCCGGATTCTAAGCTATCGCCTTTTCTGCTTGAGTTTTTGTTATTACTTGAAGATAACTTCTCAAAAGTTTTTTTATCGGTTAAAAGAGTAACATAATAGGTGTGGTCTCCGGGCAGAGCATAAACCTTATTTTTGTTTAAAATAACATCATGTTGCTCTTCAATCTTCTCAATCTGGCCACCCTGCCCTTTTTTCCAGCCCAAATCTAGCCGGCTTATAAGGCGTTCTGCTGAATTGTAATCTTTATCCCATCGTATTCCTGTTTTAGGCTTATAATGCGATATTAAAAGCGGGATATTCGGATCCTTGCTTGTATACACGCTAAGGACACCCGCATTCTCATTCTGGCGGTCTGGCGAAGCTACCCGCATATGCTTAAAAATGATTTCGCTCGGCGAACTATAGCTGTAACTTCTTCCAATGCCAAGCTTGATCATTAATTCTCCTGTTGCGACGCCAACATTATTATTATGGAATTCAAGCTTTTTATCCCATAAATCAAGTTTGCCTCCCGGAATATTCCAGCGGCCAATAAGCATAGGAGAAAAATCAATCCCCTGACCGCTAACTCCCAAATATCCTGTTCCCGCAAGTTCTATAGTTTCAGGGTCTCCGTCAGGATTATACATATACCCGCCTGCCTGATACACATTAAGATTTTTATACTTCCTCTGCAAAGGCTCACCCGCGCCTTTTTGCGCTGGAGAATCCCTTGGGCCAAAACTTGGCTTAGGTATATTAGAAGAAGACAAACCCGTAATTCCGGCCCATCTTATTGCATTGAATTTTCCTGTATGAGAATCGGCTAAAAGCTCAACAATATCTGCAGAATAAGCATGGGTAACTTTATTTGTTTTGTTATCGCGTATTGTCGTATCGAGCCTGCCGTAATCACCGGTGATTTTGCCAACGCTCGCGTTTCTTAATCCGTAGAAGCCTTCAAGTATCGGGTCCTCTCCACCCTTGATTGTCCACTTTTCAGAATTTAAGGGTATCCTTGCTAAAGCGTAAGAGGTATTATTCAATGTCCCCCATACACCAGATGCCACACGTTCCATATCCTTAAGGCCTGCGCTATTAGTTATCTCTGTCCGCCCTCCCAACCCAAAAGTAAGAGAACGGCCGGGGCCGGTTGAAGGTAAAATCTGGATATAATCATTCTTGGCCTTTGTAGTAAAAGTTAGACCCGGAATTAAATCTTTGCCTATTGCCCCTGAGAGCTTATCGCCAATATTAACGCTAAGGCCCATATTTGTCAGCCTCAGCGTTGTCCCGTCCTGAGGAGTGAATAAGCGGATAGAGGTATTCTCAAAACCCGCTAACTCGCTTGCCCGAGCATGCTGGACAGCCTTAAATTCCGCGGGCAGATTCGGCCCTCCTTCGCCCAAATGCGGGGCCGCGGCCTCAGGATTTAAAATCTGCTTGCCCATAGGATCAAGGTCCCAGGCAACAGAGCCGGAGGTGCGGGCAACAAAAGAAAGGTCATTGATGTGTTTACCAATCCATACAGCCATATTACCGCCTACAGAGCCGGAATATAAAGCGGGGTTTTTCGCGGAATCCGCGTATTGCACTTTATTCTGGGCGTAATAAGGCATTGTTTGGTAATCCTGGGCCTGGCGGCTAATATCGCTGCCCTGATACGTCGCGCTGTCAAGCGTGCCTTGGCTGTCATAATGGGCGTAGACGGTAGCGGGCAATTGATAATCTATGGTAGAAACTGTTTTATACGCATCATTCGTATATTCGCTATGAAAGCCGCTTACTTCCCTATATACAGAAGAAGGCAGGCCGTTAGGCCCGTAGCGAACCATATCAAAACCTATCGGCCCTCCTGTCGCAGCTGTAGGACGGCTGTAATTTAACTGCTGGGAATTAAGGTTTCCTGCCGCGGTGCTGTAGCCCGCATACGAAGACTGCGCAGGGGCATAATTATTGGTAACGTAATAGTTATAATTAGCCGTATAATCGTTATTGCCGAAGTCATCATCCCAGTCACTTCCACCCCAACCTGCGCCCATAACTTCCATTGCTTCTTTATCGGCAATGGCGCTATAGGGCTCTTGAGCTGGAATTAAGGCGTAACCTGAGAATTTTTCCAGGAATTTTTCCTTAGGCAGGAATTCCTCCCTATGTTCATCGCTAAAATATATTTTTTCATCCGTGATTCTGGTTACCAAAATATAGTGATCGCCTTTAAAATGGGCGATAAACGGAGTGTGTAAGTTTGTAAGTGTAGAAGTGTGTAAGTCAACTTTAACTGGAATAAGTTTCTTGCCGAAGAATTCTGAGGCTTTAGAAAGGGCATAAAGTGAATTTTTAATGACCGAAGGATTGCCTTCAGGCTTTATGACATTGTTTAAGATATCCGTAGACAAAACCAATACCGCGATATCCTGCTCCTCGGCTTTGATACCTTGATAATTCAAGAAGTCATGCAACGCCTTTGCCCCGCAGGGTTTCCCCTTAAGCCAATTATAAATTTCCTCAATGCGCCTTGCGTTTAATTTGAGCGGCTCTTTTAATTCAATACTTAACGTCGGCGATAACTGCAATGAAGTAATCGGTTTATTGGCTATATCCTGAAGGATCTTTTTGATAGCTTCCGGAATCTCTTGCGCGTAGATGCCTTTTGTATTCGTATAAGACGGGCTGTATGAGCTGGCCATGTTCGTAGCCCCCAAAAGACCCATAGCGCCCGCGGTCTTTGGCCAAAGAGGGCGCCAGTCATACTCAATTGCCCAGGAGACCTGCTCAGGCAAAAAGACGGCTACCACGATGAAAGCAACGGCCCTAAGCCAAGGCTTGAACTTGGACTGGAACTCCGGCTCTTTCATCTGCGGCTTATCTTCCAGCCCTAACTCGGTTTGCGTATTATTATTGTTCGTCATTTTATTTTTCTGAATCCCCGCTCCCTGAACTCGGTGCCCCGGCAATCTCTGCCATAGGCACGATAGGCGTTGCGCCAATACTTCTTGCATCATTGCCCGTAAATATTCCTTCGGGGAATAATTCACGCGACTCAGAAGAAGAGGACATATTTTCATAATACTCTGTAAATGCCTCAAGAACGTCAGAATCTACAAGAAGAACGGTTAACTGATTCCCCTGAGCATCTTTTATATCAACTACATTATCCTTAACCTTGCCTAAGAACTCAGAATATTCTTGAAGCCCTTCGGCTTCTGCCTCAACTTCTTTAGCCTCAATCATTTTAGTTATTTCCTTGCGGTTATAGTTTGCCTTATTTATTTTATAAAACTCCTGGGCACCCATACGGCTTCCCGATTCTAATCCCAATATAGGAATAAGGATCTCCTTAGTGCCGCCACCAGAAACAGGCATGCTGGCGTAACGATAGAAGCTTACCGTGGTAAGATTAGTGAGTGGCCTTGTAAGTTTAGTGTGTTCTCTTTCATCTGCGGCCTCAAAATGAATTGTCTTTCCATCCTCTGTTCTTTCAGCGCCTTCCTGCAAAACCTTACCGTAATAGCCATTTTCCACTCTTTGATAAAATCTATCCTTAAGCGCCTGGTCAACTTCTGGTTTGATTTCTTTGAGCAATTGTTCGCTCGGTATCAAATTGCCATCAGGGGTCAGAACGAATGAATCACCCAAAGACAGAACGAGATTTTCTTTTATCTTTATAGTCTTTCCTAGATTTATGTCAGCATCTTTTTCGGCCTTGATGCGCTGATATAATTCTCCCTCTGTTTTTTTATTTACTTCCGGATTACTTCCCGGGAGAAATGAAAGAATCCTGTCGACTTTAGATTCATCATCGTATTCATTTAATTCCTTGCTGGCTTCTTGCGCTTGCTTGCGAGCTTTTTCAATATTCTGCTCTGCTTGCTCGTTTTTTTCTATCTCTTGTTTTACTTTTTCTTTCACTATGCCTAAGGCTACCCCAGGCCTATTTTCCTCATTATGTTTTTTCTGCCGTTCCCAGGCTTCGCTGGTTATCGGATTTTTTGGTATATCAAAATTATTCTCCGGCTTAAGGCGGTTCCCTGAATTTATCTCTTCCGCCCTTATATGATGCTTTGGGCCGTCATAAGGGCGCGCGCCGTTACCTGTATCATAGATACTCCAATCATAGGAAACATTCGGGCCGAATGACAGACGATGCGGGACTACTGTTTCCTTTACTGTTACTGTAGGCTGTTTTTGAGCTGGGGCGGTTTCAGGTTGAGCTGCAGCCTGAGAAGGCGAATAATTATCACCAGCAGAAGGAATATCCGAGACGGCTTCTGGCTTTAGAGGTTGTTTTTGCTGCCCTACATGAATGACCGGAGAAGGCGATGCTAAATCTTTCTCTACCTGTGTTTCGTCAAGTTTGGGATTATCCCTGTAGTTTCTTCCCGGCAGCGCTTTGAGAGCCTTCCAAGCCCAATGCGTAGGATCTGCTGCGCTGACGGAAGCAGCATCCTGATTATTATCATTTCCTTCCTGCGAGCCTTTATCTTTCCAATCATTCTTCTGCCAATCCCATGTAGGCGTATCTGAATTAGTTTGTTGCTGCTTTTGGCGGCTTGTATGAATGACAGGCGATTCAAGATTATTGTGTTCTACCTGCGCCTCATCAAGCTTAGGATTATCCCTGTAGTTTCTTCCCGGCAGCGCTTTGAGAGCATCCCAAGCCCAATGCGTTTGCTCCTGGTTATTTCCGGCAATGTTATCCTGGCTTTTATCTCCCCCTTTATTCTCTGGTTGATTTCTCCAATTATTCTGCCAATCTGAAGAATCAGGGACCTGAGGCGCGTTAGCGGCATTGTTTCCTTGCGGCGTTGGTTGCTGCGGCTGCTCTGTTTTGGCAATAGGCTTTTCTTCAGCAAGAGCAGATGATGGCTCTTCTTTTTGATATTGTTCTTCACCCAATCCATACCCTCTTGTTCTTGACTGCGGGCCTTTATTAAACACTTCTTGCGCTGTTTCTGAATACGCAGGGCCTAAGGGCTCGCTGTGATGATCTGTGGCAGATTTGCCTGGCAGGCCGTATCTAGTTTTCGACATAGGTGTTTGCGCTGGTTCTTGCGGCTGGGATTGCTGCGACTGTTCTTTTTTGGCAATAGGCTTTTCTTCAGCTGGAACAGGACGCGCTTCCTCTGCCTTTACCTTTTCCTTATAGTTGGCTGACGGCCATTCCTTGGGCATTTCTATCTCGGTATAATCTGTGGTTATCGAACCCTCGTAACCGAATGAACCGTAATAATGCTGGGTAGCCTTATCTAATTTAACATTGTCATATTCTTTTGTTTCCGGATTATACTCATGGCCGTAATAGGATGTTTCCTGCTGCCTGCCAAAACGGTCAACGGAAGTGCTCTTTTGCAGATCATACTCAGGGCTATATAAAGTTAGCGAGCTGATCTGAGAAATATTTTCCCTTACCTCTGCTTCCTTATTTTCTCCTTCACCATCAATCCAACTAATCCTTCTCAGACCATCCAGGATTTTTCCGTCAGGGTCGCCGCCTGCGTTTTTTATTCCTTCATTACGCGAATTTAGGATAAAATGCCTATCCCCAAGAGAAAGCAGTTTGTAATCATTATCCCCTGCTTCGTGTTCTAATGCTTGATACTTTTTCGGCCCTATCGCGTTCCTGAGGGCCTCGAGCGCGTCATCTACTTCTTCTTTTTCAGTCCTCTTGCCTCTTTCGGCATTTCGCTTAATCGCATCTTTTATCGTTTTTTCATTCCTTTGTATACGAATTTCAGGAAGTGACTTTGACAAGTTGCTTTCTCTAAATGAAAATTCAGGGTTATTGCCATAGACTTCTATCGGCTGGCTGATACCGGAAACTGAAGGATAATAAACGCTTTCCACTCCTTCTGTCTGCCACTGCTCTATTGTTCTCTTATTGCTATCTTTATCTGGATTATCTTTTGGACTGCTTGTTTTATTTAAAGTATCCACTGTTTTCTGCACATCTGAATGTTCTTTCAGTTCAGGATTTTTTCTTATATCGTCTATGCTTTTATCTATCTGGGATATCTTTTCTGACAAGTCATTAATCTCTTCGCTTAACCGCTGGCTGTCTTCTTGTAAATGCTCTGTCGCGGGAATCTCTTTGCGGAATCGGCTGAGATCTTCTTGCGCATCGCCCCGGTTTTTAATTTCGGCATCCAAGTCTTCCTTATACTCTTTTAGCTCGTTCCGCTCTTTCTCTAAGGATTCCCTATTTTCTTTCAATTCGCTTACCTTATCATTTATCCTTCCTACGGTATGCCGGTCAACACGATAGGTGGCAATCCCGCCTTTAATGAAATCCGGAATATCGGAGGAGCCCTTTTCTTTTATGGCTATGGAAGAAAGCAGGCCTATCTGAAACAACACCCCGTCAAAGGGAACAAAATTAGTGAATTGAAGTATTTTCCCTGCCCTGTCCCTTGACTTTATCAACTCATCCATACCTTGAATCTTCTGCTTCAATGTGCCTTCAGGCCTTCCGGATCGGGGCCCTGTATCTTTCCTGAATCCTTCGTCCACTATATGCCAGGCTTTTGCCGGAGGCATACCCCTTACGTCAGCATCCTTTATTTCTTTATTGTTCTCTGTTATTGGTGATACTCCTTTAGCATATTCTCTTAGTTGATGATCGGCATAATCGTTGAGATCGCTTATTTCTTTCTTTATACTTTCTGCCCTCTCCGTTGCCCACGGCGATAATTGCTGCTTTTCTTTATCTCTCTGAGCCACCCTGCTTTCTGATTTTTTATAGTAATCATCAATAGCCTTTTCGGCTTTTTCTAACCTCGACTTATCATCAACATCTTTTCCTCCTGATAAAGCCTCGAGCGCATCCAACCCTGCCTCTGACTTACTGTTATCCTTAGAACTAAACATATCTTGCGCCTTTTTCCGCAAGGAGTTTTCCTGTTGACTCACCGTAGTTTCAGATTCGGAGTAGTTATTCATAAGCTTGGCCGCATCACTAATCTTACCTTCGGATAACTTCTCCAAGGCTTCTTTCCCTGCCTGTTGCTGTCCGCTATCCCTAGATTTGGACATTTCCGTTGCTTTTTCTTCAGTAATCCCCTTATAGTAGTCATTAATAATCTTTTCCGCTTTCTTTAATCTTGACCTATCCTTATTACGATCCCCTGATAAAGCCTCGAGCGCCTCCTGCCCTGTTTTTGATTCAAGGTTATTATCAGAACGGGCCATCTTCCACGCTTCTTCTCGCAAAGAGTTTTCTGTTAATTCATCTTTTAACTCTTTCCTTTTCTGTGAAGGGACTTTATGATCCTCCTTAAGTTTATCTTGGGTATTTTCTAATTTTTCCAGACTTTTCTTTTCAGCCTGCGTTCGTTTATTGTCCCACTTTAGCCTCTCTTTAATAGGGATAAAGCTCGCGTATGATTTATATCGTTCACCAAGCCACAGGTGATTGCCTAATCCGTATGCCACAGACTCGCCAAAGTTATGCGCTGTCCAGCCAATTATCGCTGAAGAAGCGCGGGCGGCAAGAAGATCCTTCGAGCTTGCGCCTGCCATCATCCCGGCAATGTGCTGTTTGAACATATCCTGCTGATGCCACTGTGCCTGCAGGGCATTAGGCTCAGTACCGGGAGAACGGATAGGAAACGGAAAAGGAAACGCATCCAAGGATCCATTAATAAGATTGTTATTACTCTGTTCGCTCACAGCAGGAAGGAAATAAGACCATATACTTTTTCCACTCGATACTTGGTGGCTTAAGAATATATCTTTTTCTTTCTGCTTGTCATCCATCATCGTATATACAACTTGAGAATCTACAACCTTTTTGCCCTTATAGTGCTCTTTCACAACCTCTTTCGCCTCTATAGCATTTTCTCCCTTGAGGGTGGTTCCATCTTCTAAGGTTACTTCTAACTTAGTGGTAGCTACTTTACCCGGATCCCTGCGTAATGTGGCATCTATCAAACCGCCGAAAAGAGCGCCCGCGGTCCGATGTATCTGCACAGCAAGCGCCAGATCAATATCATTCTTAGCGATGAAATACCCCACTCCTATTCTAAAAGCAGCCTCACCTAATGATGAAGACAGCTCTGTCAAGGCGAATTGCCCAAGAGGCATATCAAATGGCCTGTCAGTTACCAATCTGCCTCTCTCTTCAGGTTTTATGGTCGTGCCGGAGCCGCCCACATTGCTCACTATCTCCGCAAGGGTTCTCGATTGGCCTTTCTCCTGCTGAAGAGATTTATCAGTTTTAGCCATATGGAGCAGAGGGTCAACCCTGTTTACCATATTGCCGGTAAAACCGCCTGCTGCCTCGGCCAAGGTTAATTTCCACAGATTCTCAAAAGCCCGGTCATTCTTTTGGCCGTAATAGCTCTGATAACCTAAAAGTTTTAATATGGCTATGATTGTTGCCGCTGAAGCAAGCGGAGATAAGCCTAACTTTAATACTGCCTCTGTACCCGCGCCCAATGGGGTAAAGGTGCTTAAAGCCGTGCCATCACGGCTTAACATCAACCCTCCTGTCATTCTCATTAAGGGAGTTCGCAGGTTTGCGGCATGCTGTTGAATCAACGCTATCAATGATTTATCGAACCCGGATGCCATCCTGCCTAATTCCTCAGGGCTATAGGTGCGATCCTCCGAAGATCCTTTAAGAACAACAGCCTCATCTCCATTTTTCAGTGTTACTTTCCGGCCAGCGGTTGGTTTTCCGTCTTTACCTGGAACTATAACTGGTTCACCTATTGATACCACCTCGGACAGACTTGCTGGTTCATAGCCTTTGCCGTCTGTATCCGTCAATTCTACTTGTATCTTTGCCGCATCCTTCACAGTAATAGTTTCACTCTTTCCGTTTCCTGTTTCTACTTGAGCCTCTGTATTGGCAAAATCGCTTATCTCTCTGGCTGTTTGTGCGTCTGCCTCGCTTAAATATGCCCCGTTATTTCCTATTTCCCAGCCGGTACCTTTTGAAACCATATTACTCATCATCACAAAAACAAAAGTCTTGCTATACATCCCAATAACGCCGCCGGCAATAGCGGCAGGCGTATCGTCCCAGCCGAATTTCTCAATGAGTATTTCTTCAACGGTCCGGCGTACGAGCAATTCAAAAGTACCCGATAGAATATCTTGTGCCACGCTTACCAATGCCTTTCCGTAGAAGCCTTGGCTCCCGTAGTAAGCATATTTGTTATTGATAATAGCTTTATCTTTTGCCTGATTCCACTGCTGGCGCAAGAAATCAGAATATGATTTCGAGCCTTCTGTTGCCGCTTCCTTTGCGCCCTCTTTTGCCGCTTCTTTCGTAGTTTCTTTTACCGTTTCTTCTACAACTTTTTTTGTGGCTTCTTTTGTGGCCTCTTTTGTGGCCTCTTTTGCCGCTTTTTTGAAAATGCCGTCAAATATTTTTCTAAACCACTCTTTCACCTGCTTGGTAATCTTATTTATAAATGCTTTAATCGGCTTGACTATCGCGTCAATTATAGCCTTTATTACTTTCAGAAATTTCTTAATCACATCGCTAATTGCTTTTGCTATGTTTCGTATTACTGACTTTGTGCCTTCCTTAGCGGCAGTCGTGGCTGCCGATTTAACCGCCGATGAAGCCGCGCTCTTTCCTCCGCTTGCCGCGCCCGTCGCATATCCTGCTACAGCGCCCGCAACTACCCCAGCCACCATTGACCAGAATTGCCCTTTGGTTATTTCAATATTCATTCCGAAAATCTTAAAACTTATCAACTCCTCCCCTTGCGTGTGATACATATTGTAATACATATAAAGCCCGGTAAGGTCGCTGGCAACAGAACCGGCAGCCGCGGGGATAGGGTTGTAATAGCAGCTCACCGCGGTGATAATTCCTGCTAAGGAACCCATAAAAAACATCGTGCCAGCAGACTTTGACCCGGAATTCCCATCGCGAGTCTCCGCCCAGGAAGGGAAACAGGTATTACATAAAAAAATGAGTGCGATTAGCGCACTCATCCACTTTTTTGGCCTTTTGAGAGAATTAGAAGAAAAAAGCAAAATCCCCCCCTTACCCCCACAGGATATTTTTTCCATCTTCACGTTTTTTAGTTTCATGCTTATATTTTTTAACCTACAAACTAAGAACGAGCCTTTAAAATTTCAATTTAAAATGCTTTTTAAAACTGGTTAATAAGCACATAAATAAAAAAAGCCGTGTTGTCCGCTCTTTTTTGTTCTCGCTTGCTTTCATATCTTTAGCGAAAACTTAAGAAGTCGACAACCCGGCTATCTTATTTTCAATTCTCCCAAGACCCGTGGCTTTGCGCCTCTACCTCGCGATAGATTTGCCTTTTCGCTTCAACTGTATATAAAATATATCATATATATTATATAGTGTCAAGAGCATAATTTGATTTTCCTGGAAGCGCTTTCATATTGAAAATGAATAAGTAATGCTCTTAGCGGAATTATCCCGCTGTTTTAAGGCTAGCGTAGTGTTTCAAACATTTCTTTACATTTTATTCCCCTCCCTGACGGGAGGGGCAAAGGGAGGGCGTAAACGGTTATTTCCCCCTCACCCTACCCTCTCCCTCAGAGGGAGAGGGAAATTCGTTAACTGAACTACTATGATAAGATTTTATAAGTAAATGGCTTTATGGGACACAACAATAGGTGCTAATTATTCGCAGATTGGACATTTAATAGGTGAGATTGGACGTTTATCTAAATTGCTTATAGACTGGACATTAATAAAGACTAATTTTTAGCATTTATCTTTAGACTACGGATAACTTTGTTAAAAATAGTTACATACTGGCTAAATCTGTCTACTTCAGAACTACAACTAATAGTATACGCTCGGCTGTTCTTAATCCAGACTGCCACAAGAAAACGTATCTTTACATCTTCCGTATCATAATCAAAACTCAGGACTCGGCCTTTTTCATTTTTAGTAGTCACAATTTCCCCTTCCTGCACATTGAGCTTTGCGCCAGGGAGAACTGCTAACAGCTGAGCTTTATTAGCCTCAAAGTATTCCTCGAGCGAAATCATCCTGCGCATATTTGCCTGAATTTCCTCCAGGTTTCCGACACTGACGCTTATATTAGTGCGGTACTGAGGCTCTTCCTCAACAGCCTTTGCCAGAACTACCGACCCCGCGAAGCCCTCCTCTTTTTCCCACTTACTGGGTAATAAAATGGAAAATTTGTGCTCCTGGCTTACGTAACGGCTTGCCCAGAATTCACAGCCAAAAAGCACCAATAACAACGCGACTGCTAAACCGGATTTTCTTTTGCCGCAGCTTTTTTTCATGGAATACCTCCTGATGGGATAAGGCCGCCTTGCATAAATTTTACTATTATCGGGCCCGCGACTACTATCATAATTA
Source organism: Omnitrophica WOR_2 bacterium GWF2_43_52 (assembly GCA_001805445.1). Lineage (GTDB taxonomy): Bacteria > Omnitrophota > Gorgyraeia > Gygaellales > UBA12090 > GWF2-43-52. The sequence goes on along the minus strand of MHGF01000034.1, from coordinate 226,111 downwards.
CCGGCAGGATAAAAAAGAGCAGGGGAAAAAGGATTTTTAATGACGCCTTAATCGCGTAGCGCTCGCCTGCCTGAAACCGGGAAAGACGGGTGTCTTCTGAAAGATTGGTAAAAGCCTCCTCCAAGGAAGTTCCCATATTTTCCGCCTGTACGACACTGCGCACAAAACTATTGACATCAGTAATGTTTAAGCGCTTAGCCATATCTCTTAATGCCTGAGACTGGCTTTTCCCAACATGAATTTCTCCCAGCACTATTTGCAGCTGCTCAACAAAGGCGTTAGACTCGGTTTTATCAATAATCCAGCGCACTGAACTGGTAAAATCCAGTCCGGCGCCGATACACAGATCAAGAAGATCGATGGTCTCCGGAACGCTTCTTACAATGTCTTCTTTTTTCTTTTTAATTTTTTGAATCAACAGCATATCGGGGATAAAAAATCCGGCCGCGATTCCTGCTGGAACGTATAAAGGATTAAAAAACCTGAGAACTAATATTCCGGAAACAACCGCGCTCATGAGCTTCAGAAGAATCAACCATCCGATATCGTTATTTAACTTGAGAACTTCCAATTGGAATTGCAGGCGCTTCAAATAAGGGATATTATAAATCGGCTTTAAAAAAGGAAACAGCGGCCTAATAGCCTTATCTATAGAAAAATTGATTTTTTTTCTTTTATGGGCCTCGATAAGCTTTTCTAAACCATGCCAGTGGCGTTCTCTGTATGCAAGAAAACTCAAGGTAAGCATATACACAGAACAGCCCGCGAAGATTATACTTAGAAAATATAACATCTGTAGGATTTATACCTTGATTGTACTTATCTTTTTAATAAGATACATCCCGATAAGCTGGGAAAGCACGGCGCCAACTAAAAGCGACTTTCCCATCTGCGTCTCTAACATGACATCAAAATGATGAGGGTTCTGCTGATAAATAAACCACGCGAATCCAATAGGCAGAAATGCCATAATGGCTCCCTGCAGCCTTCCCTGAAGCGTCAATGTGCTGATTTTATCTTTGAGCTTCAGGTTGTTGCGGATAGTTTCGGTTAACCGAGAAAATACCTTGGTAAGTTCGCCGCCTGTTTCCTTGGCAACCAGAATAGAGCTGATCAGCAGGTTCATCTCTTCAAGAGGTATTCTCTTTCTCAATAACCGCAGGGACTCCTCAAGGCTTACCCCTAATTTGTTTTCCTTAAGCACAAGCCCAAACTCCTGGGAAACCGGAGGCGGCATTTCATCACAGAGCACCTCAATTGCCTGAAAGAGCGAATATCCCGCTTTTAAACAGCTTGACAGTATCATGATACTATCCACTAATTGGCCGCGGAATTTCTTTATTCTATTTTGCCAGGCTACTTTTATAAGCAGGCTGGGAAGCATAAGGCCCACCAAGAAACCAATGACGAGAGCCAAAGGTTTTCGCACAATAACGCCTCCCAGGATAGCAAAACCTATAGGGAATAAGGTAAGTAAAATCTCTCTTTGTTTTTCTACAAAGATAAACGACCTCTCCAAATGAGAACTCATTTCTCCCGCTTTTCGCGTCTGCCATTGTTTATAATACGTAACCCCGAAAGGAAAGGCAGTGCCTATCAAAAAATACACCCAGATAAAGGTAGAGGCAAAGATAAAAGAATAAATAAAAATGGCCATTAGTGCTCCGTTAACTTAATTCCGTTCTGTCAAAAGCTTTTGTTTTAAATCTTTTTATCTTCTTTGTTTTTAAAGAGTTTTGATAAAAAGACTTGCCTCCTCCTTAAAGGTGTCATTGCGGGCGCTTTTTGCGAAGCAATCTTATATCCTATCAGCCAAATCTTCCCATCGAGGATTCACTCTTGAAACAAGCTCGTTTTTCTTTTGCCTGGATCCGGCTTTAATTTGTTTCTCCCTTGAAATGGCTCCTTCTATTTCTTCACAAATCTCATAATAAACTAACTTATTCACGTTATATTTTTGCGTAAAACCTTGCGTTAAAGCGTTTTTGTGTTCGTAGGCCCTGCGTTTTAAGTCATTAGTTACCCCGACATAAAGAACTTTGTTATTCCAATTTGTCAGAAAATACACATAATACTGTTTAGAAAGCATACTTTAAGATTGCTTCCCGCCACGCTTCGCTCGCGGCTTCGGCTCACTCGCTCGCAATCAGACTGTGTCATAATGTTATTATTTATCTTTGCGGGCAAAACAGTAATGCCTCATCGTGTCATTACGAGGAGCGACAGCGACGAAGTAATCTTAGGATCAAGATTGCTTCTCCGCCTTCGGCGGATCGCAATGACACACATCTTGCTATTGCGACACAGTCTGAATGACACATTATTTAATGCGTTTGCATTAGTAGTCTATGTTTATTGTTTCCGAAATTGATACTACCGTTTCTCCAAGCGGCCGGTATACGTCTCCCTGGCCGAAAACATCGGCTCCGTCGCGGAACTTCCCGGAGAGGCTATTTTTGACATAATAACCTAAGAGCAACAATGCCCCTATGACCAAGCACAGGAAAACCACATGCTCAAGCATGCCTTGCCCCCGGAGCCCCTTATATTTATTATTCTGCCTTTTCATAGAATATCTGCACCACCGAACCCATGCTCCTGTCCATAAAATTTGGGAAAATAGTAATTTTGGCTTTTCCCTCTTCGCCTTCAAAGTCAAGAGCGCGCGCATCGGCAATGATCCCCTCCATGTCTTCCCCGTCAGCAAAAGGGGAATAGACAGCGATATTTTTCTTTTTTGTTACCTTTTTATACTCGCTGACTGCCTCCCGTACGGCTGAAAAATCCCTTTTCACCTGCCAATTACGCAACTCCATTTGGTTACGATAAAAATCCTGCACTTCCTCAACCGAAAGGCTCGTGGCATAAGTAAGAAAAACATTCTTTTCTTTCTCTATATTCATCCAGCGCACGCTTTCAGGAGGCCGGGGTATTATTGCCAAATCCTCGCCTGGAGCATCTTCTTTAGGAGGGGCAAACCGTTCTTCCCTCCAGGATAAGGGAGTCTTTTCTATATCACCAGCGCCGACAGGCTGGGTATATTTGCCAATAGCAACCCCTGTGCCATTGGGTTTATCCGATAGGACAAACTCCACTACAAGCTCTTTTCCTTCTAACATAAAGAGCTTTTTAAACCTCAACTGCCTTACAGAAGAAATTTCTTTGTCAACTGTTTGCTGAAAACCTTCACTTGAGAAATTGTGCTGATAATACGCCGCGATACTATTTTTGCCGTGAGGGCTCAGATAATAGGTACAGCGCACCTCTCTGCCTAACACCGCGATAGTGTCTGTACCGACAACCTTCCCTTCTACAGGAGCGGGAACCTCCACATCTATAATTTCTTCCGAACTGCTCCAAGAGCCATTGCCGCAGATCCCGAGCGTTACGATAATAACTTGCAGCGCAACCATGAAAGAACGAAAAAGCCATTGCCCTGCTTCCCGATTTTTATGATATTGTTTAAAACGCATGCGTCAATTCTGTCTCAAAAAGATGCTGTGTCGTATCAAAGCCAAAATCAAGAAAACCCTGGTAAAGAACAGGCTCAATAGTTTCATCTCCATTTTCCATAAACGCGTGGCTGATTGCCTGGGATTCAATATCACCGTATTGGAAATTCCAAAGGCCCGTATTATGCTCTTGTTTGTAGCGGGTGGTCTTTACCTGCAGAGGGTTATCCGTGGTTTCCGCTTCTATGCCGTCGCCCCCCATTTTTAATCCTACGATGAAGAAAGCCATTAAAGCTTCATATATCCCCACTACCGCGAATGCAATCAATGCCCCCCACCAATAGTCACCCGCGTTTTCATAAGAAATGAACCAGAGTGGAATGCCGTATGCTAAAACCTCAATTTCTAGCGCCTCAACATCAGAAACAAGAAGCATCTCCAAAGGATACATTACTGAACCTATAACCTCAACCTCAACGCAATTTTCATAATTACAGGTTCCGCCTGAGAGATCTCCGTATTTCTTGGCGTCATTATACGGCTGGCCGTTTGCGTCGCAATAGCTATTGGTTATGATGCCATTGTCATCGTCACTCCACCCATATCCGCTTCTCATAATCGCCGGAGCCATCTCTTTTGGGCTGACATCGCCAAATTCATCAACGCTCCAAAACCCTTTCTTATTGTCTTCCAAAAACTTGGCAAACCCGCTGCGGGAATATTTCAATATGGTTCTTGTATCATCCTCATCACTGCCTTCTCCTTTAAAATATCCATTGTAATAATCCCGGACCTCTGCGGGAGTAAGCGAGTTGGGATTGTTTATGCCATAAGCATCTGACAAAAACTGCTTGAAAGTCGGCTTCGGTTCATCTACGTTGGCGTTATTAAAGGCATAGGTCAAAGCGCTTTGTTTTGCGTTAGTCCAAGCCATCTTTCCTTCACCCAGGGCTGTAAAATAATCCGCTAACTGGCTTATCAGGGCGGAAATATACATTGAAATAGCGCCAATAATATTATTCAAACCAAGCGCGAATTGTATGCCAAGGATTAAGGTTGTGCCATAGCCAGCCATCATATCGCTTTTTAAGCCAAATCCTAAAAGCGCGCCGCTTAATACACTTGCCCCCGCAAGCGCCGCGGCATCCGCGGCATTGGAGGTATCGGTCTTAAAAGAGTCTACCTGGCCGATATTTACCGTAACCAGCGCCATAATGACAACCACCACGATAAGGGCAATCATAAAAGGGAATATCTGCCCCTTTTCGTACTGGGTTTTCTCCTGTGAGAATTTTTGAAATATGCCTATTTCCATTATCTGCCTTCTTGTGTCATCTCGGACAAAAACCAACAAACAAACGCTTAATGCTTATTAGCCTTAGTCGCAGAAATCTACGCCTCCAACATCACATCCTATAGCATCGTTAATACACTCTATCTGCTTTTCTTCATCTTCTAGCTTAAGACAATCATCAAAAGTTTGATCAGATGCGGTCGGCTTTAAGTCTTGCGATTGTGCCAATACCTCTGATATGCACACTGACTGGTCGTACACTTCATCTTCATCACAACAGTCGCCGATGTCAGCTATCATCTGCTCATATATGTCAATGTTAAATTCCATTGTCTCGATTTCCGCGATGTATATTTCGCGGATTGAGGCCAGGCTGCATCTTTCATTGGCCTCATCGGCGTCTTCTGCCTCATCCTCGCAGGAAGGCGTAGCGGCATCGCAATTCCTTTCCCATAACCCGTATTCACTGTATCCAATTTTATTGTATTCGCCTTCGGCATAATGGACAGTATTCTGGCAACACTGATTTCTATAATACTCATAACAAGTTTCATTATAGTAACACATATACGAAGCCTCTGTGTTACAATCATATATTACCCCTGAGGTTTCTCCATCGCCGATTTCATCAACCACTTCCTGCATTTCATCTATGGCCGCTTGTAACATTGTTACCTTCTCGCGCCAGATGTCCTTAAATCCTTGCGCCAAATCCGGGCAGCTTTCCCCTTCTACCACAGCCATGCATGCTTCCTGCAACTCGATGAGATCACATTCTGGAGCGTTATTACACTCCTGGGCGCAGCATGCTTCCAAGGCATCCGCATTCTCCTCTAAATCATCTGCCTCTTCTTCCATTTGACGAGCCGCTTCTTCCACTTCATCCGCGGCATCCAATAATTGGCGTTTAGTCTGCTTCCAGCTGCCAAACCAGCACCATGGCTTATACCATTTACAACTATTGGCTTTATCCCTCATCTTGTCTGCTAGTGCATATAAATCATCTGCTTGTTTATGTAACGACTTTGCCTGCGCGCGCCACATCACAATCATCGGGCCGGTCTGGCTTTCGCAAAGGCATTGCAGATAAGCGTCACATTGATCATTAAAGGTATTCTCGTCGCCGCATTCATCGGGAGACTCCGCTATGGCTTGCGTCTGACATTCCTCCGGAGTAAGGCTAATGCTGCCCCCTTCCAAGACTTCTGATATGGTAACTGTCCCTGAAGGCTTTCCCTGGAAAACCCATTCCTCGGTTAAATCTAAAGGCTCATACTTACAGTCCGGGCATGTTTTATTTGCCGCGATGCTTAAGGCCTTGGCAATTGTTGCGCTATACTGGCCGCCTTGCCCTGCTATAAGCCTGCCTTGCTGATAGCCTATCTGGCGCTTCGCGTAATTAGCATGAAACCATACCCATATCCTGGTAATCCCTATGATCAACATTCCTAAAGCCGCGAACACCAAAATAAAATCTAATATTGATTGGGATTTTTTCCGTTCCATCGGCTTTTTAGGACTTACTCATTATAAGTACGCCAACCGCGCTGGGTACGCATTCGCGTGCCTGCCTGTGCCGCGGACCCGCTGTATTTGACTCTATTTGTTTCTTCGTCATAATATGCCGCTTGGCGAAATTCATCAATCTCTCCTACGTTATAGTCATACTTCGGAGGGATACTCCCTGCATCTGCTCGGGCATCTGTTTCACTACTATCAAAACGGGCATGAGGCTTATCATGGATTACGTCTTTTAACTCAGCAATCTGGAAATTATAGATATACGATTCTTCTGAATTATTATTATTAAACTCTTCTTTTGTGTTTTCCCCGGAGTAAGTAGTGTTCCTGGTAATATCTTCCTTCCAAATGCTTACCGGAATCTCTACTTCGTTCTTATTGCCGGTAAAATCTATAACATTCTTAGTGCGGCGTTCCAAACCTTTGTCCGCAGTTCCCAGAAACTTATCATTAATTTTATAAAACGAAAAACTGTTTTCACCCTTCGTTCCCTGCTCCCCGGGCGCGCCTTTTACCCACATCACATTGGCTGAAGCGGCAACATTAGAGGCTTGGCCTTCGCCAAACTTTGAAAATATATTTAAAGAACGCGAATCCCGTTTTATGGTGCTGGTTACCCCGCTGTTTCGCACGTACGCCCTGGAGAGAGCGTTACGAAAGGCCTCCATCTTAAGCTTATTCTGCTCCTCAAAGCGCTGGGCATAGCTTAAAAGCGTGGCAAAAGCCAAAAGCAGTAAACTCCCCAAAATAGCCATTTCCAGGGCCGCCTGCCCCTTGTTCGATGAAAAAGGCTTTATCTGTAACCCTAAATGATTCTTATAGTTATTTTTCATTTTACTCTACTATTGTATTAAGGTCAAATGTTTTTAAGTAGGACTCCGCGCCCTCTTCAACAGCGCTAAAGGCGCTATCTTCCTGAACGGAACTATTGATAAAATTTTTTATCGTTGCCTGCTGCTGCTCCCGCTTTTGCTCATGCACTATCATCTCCTGCTCCTGCTCTGTTTTTGTCTTTACGGAGCTGGTAAGATCGCCTTTATACTGCTCTACCGGCTTATCCCATACGCTCCAGAAACAATAATCCGCGCTAGCCATAACCTTACCCTGCAACGCCCTTTTAAACGGCATTCGGATAAAAACCATAGCCGTTACCACGATTCCAAAAGTTACTGTCCACATAACCAGGCTTTGGCCTTTTTGCGTCATCATTTCTCTCCTAAATGAGCGCTAAACTTATGGCTTTGGCTATAGGAAGCCAAACCATTGCCTTGTCGGCTTATGGAGCGAGCAAAGCGAGCGAACATAAGTTTATGCGCGAATTTATCCCGAAGCGTGCGAAGTAAATTTCGCAGAAATTTACGAGCGTTTACGCAAGGGAAAATAATAAGGACAGTGATTTTCTTTTAATGAGAAGCACTGTCCTTATTAAGCTCGCCTCCTGGGTAACGTTAGTCTGCTACAGCGAAAGAATCCACCGCTTCTTTTTTGATAAACGTAACGTTGGTTTGGCTGTCGGTCAAGGTCATGCCAACAGGAACATTTTCACCTTCCTCAGTTCTGCCCCCGGTATACGTCGTCGCGTTCATGAATGTCTTAGTCTGAATCCACGAATTCGTATGGCCGGGGGCATACTGCAAGCCTATCTGATTGGCCTCTTCTTTTATCCTTCCTGAATAGCTCCTCTTGACATAAAACTGCATAATTAATAACGAACTTACTATTATGCATAAGAGCACCGTATACTCCACCATGCTTTGTCCTTGCTTTAAGCCTAATTTCATTTCTTTCTCCTAAAAAAATGCCATTAGCCTAAAATGGAGCTTCAAAATTCTCCACGACCTCGCTTACATCTGAATATTGGCTTAAGCGCACTTTTTCCTGCTCAAAAGAATCTGTCTGGACCTTTGTATCCATGGCCTGCTGTCCCCCGGTTCTTTGAGTAGCAGAATAGACACCTTTATTCGACGTATAGGTAAGAGAAGCACTTGTAAACGGAGCAATTAACGCGCCAGTCGCAACTTCTTCTGTAATCTTTTGATCTTCTGCCATCGTTCTGTTTTGCGCTATGGTAGTTCCCCCTGGGGAATACTGTTCGCCCATTTTCTCCGCGGAATCTTTCAAACCGCCCTGATAGCCTCTCTTTACCATATTTTGCATTATCAATAAGACTGAAATAACTATTGCAAGAAGCACCGCGTACTCCAAGATAGACTGTCCTTTTTTATTATTATAGGTAGCCATTGAAATATTCACCTCCTTATTACTTTTATTGTTCATTTATGGTTTCTATGCTTGTGGCATTGGTCTTACTTGTTTGTAATTGATGCCTCTTTTCAGCACCGCCTTTATTCAACACGGTTTTATCGATAAAATTGGTGTCGCCGCTTAAAATAGTCGTATCGCGGTATTCCTGGCTATACAGGGCAACGCTTTGGTCGTCAACACTGCTAAAATCAGTCACATCGCTACCTGCGTTTAAAAGATAATTAACCGCCTGTTCATTTTTCTGACGCATACCTCCTTTTAACGCAACCGACATTATCCCCGCCGCGACCGCAATGACTAACCCTAATGTAATCGCGTATTCCGCTGTAGATTGAGCCTTCTTATTTAACCACATATCATTCACCTCCTTATAGTTTATTGAAATATCCCGCCTGTTAAATCAGCAGAGGTTGTCTCAAGTGCTGTTCCTGTTGCGCTGTAGGTAGCGTTTATCTTATCTTTAATACCGCTAGGACCTAACAAAACCGCGACAATCACCGCGATCACTGCCCCCAGAACCAAGGTATACTCCAGAATGCTTTGGCCTGATTTCGAGTTTCTTTTCATTGTTTCACCCCCTTTCATTATTTTATTAATTTCTTTTGTAGGTTAATTCTTCCTGGACCTGCTTGAGCCGCGCGTTCATAGAACGATATACATATTTATGCACCGCGGCGATCGCTGACACTACAATAATGAATAACATAACATATTCTATAATACTTTGCGCCTTACGCTGCATATACCCTTTCATTTTAATGTTACTCATACGTTGTATAAAGCAAATAATCTTTTACCGTATTAAAATGGCTCGAAAAACCGCTTCGCGCTGAATCTTTTGAAGCAACAATAAAATTTAAACCCAATATCGTAATAAGGCAGATAGACACCAAAAGAACGTATTCCATTACACTTTGACCAGATTCTCTCGGTATTTTATAATCGTTTTTAAAACTCATTATTTACTCCTCAAAACAAAAACCGGGTTGCTTTTTTTATTGGATTTCGGCAACCCGGTTGACTTTTCTGCCTATGATACTGGCATCTGCAAAATATGCAGGACGCTGACCTTTGTAGTCTAAAATAAGAATCCGTTGTCTTCTATTACGCAAATGGTCTAACGCGTAAGTCCCGTGGCTTTGCCCCGCCTTTGCTTTGATTGGCGAGACCTTTTCGAATCCCTTACCTCATTTTTACTCCGAGCATCTTATTTTGAAGTAAGTGTAACTAAAATATACCACAGCAACCTAACAGTGTCAAGAGGTGAAAACGGAAATTTTGAAAGCGCTTTCTTTTATGAGGCTATAATTTATAGAACGATAGCGCCCGCCGCAATTCTTTGACGGGTTCGCCAATCTTTGTGGCGGGAACATACGTTGTTTGACTGGATTATCCCGTCGAACGAAGATAAAATTATCCAAGGCCTTTTCTCAAGCGGATAGGAAAGCCTACCTTTCTGAATTAAAGAATTTTGCCTCGGTTTACCTGCCGGGAGGCAGGTGAGGCGGGATAACTACGCTATTCCAAATCTTAACCTTCTGCCATCGCTAAGGTAAATACCCGCTTCATTTAGCCTTTGACAAGCATAATTAAAATCAGGCATATATTCTGAATCAGATTGGACGTTAAATACAACCAAATAGTCATTATTTTCTGCTTTTATAATTCCTGGCATGTTATAGAAGCGCTCTTTTATAATTTTAATGTCCAAACTGGAGTAATTCTCTGGAAAAAGATACTTTAGACAAAAATCATTTAACTTCTGAAACCAGAAATTAAATAATTTATTCAAACTAATATCCGCATCAGCATTTGAATATTTCATATTTTCCTGCAAAATTGCTTGATTCTCTGAAAGAGATGGTGGCTGCTTAGACTTATTCAAAAAATCGCTATACCCTAACTCTAAAGTTGGCCATTGCGATAAATATGCACTTGCAATCTGCGTTGCATTCATTACGTCCCTGTTGATATTAGTGATAAGCGATATAACTTTGCCTTGATTTCTCTTTAAAATTATGCTTCTAAGGGCTAAAGGCTTGTCACCACTTTTAGGCGTTAAGAAAAGAGTCGTTTCAGCTAAGGCAAAGCTGTCTTTGCTTATAGTACAAGCAAATGGCGTAAAAATCCCAGGGCCTGCCTCTTCACGTATCTCATTAAATTGCCATGGCCATATCCCTGTTATATAATAATAGGGGTTTTTTAGTTCAAAAGAAACAGTATCCATGAGCTCATTCCGCAAGCCATAATATTCGACGCGCTCAAATCTTTTTCCTGGCTTACCTTCACAACCTTCAAGAAAACTTAAAAACACAGGCTGAAGAGTTCCAAATCCCGGAGGTGCCTGAAGGACAAAAGGCTGCGCCTCTAAAAAGAGGCGCCTCTTTACATATTCCTTTGCCGCGTGAGAGGGAAAAGAAAATACCCGCGGTATGCTGCGGCAGGCAGGCCACATACTATGCCCCTGAGGGTCAATGAAAAAAGAAGCGCCATCCTCGAGAATAAATTTTATGCCGCGCACACTTATTAAGCAAGAATGTAATTGCCTAGCGATTTCTTGGAGCGATCGGGTATCACAATCAAGGCTTTCTTTAAACATGTTCAGTTTCCCCGCATCGCATGGTTTTTCGGTAAGCATGTTTAACGTCTGAAGCGCTTCCTCATTTATATCTCTAGCCCCAAGGAGGGACAGATAAAACAGGCCCTCACTTATCATGGCTGATTCGGACGATTCAGCATCTTTGCGTATGCCGCGGCTTACTCCATGAGCAATTACCTCCATCCCTCCCAAACAAAGATCTGCCGCTTTGAGAAACCAATACCCTAACTTATCAATATAGTGAACATTCTGGTTACTCTTATTGCTTGCGGAGGCAAGAAAAGATTCTGTTATAATAGGCTCCTCCTGCGCGGGAAGCTGTTTCTTTAAGCCGGCATCATGACATGAGAGCTGAAGGGGAATTTGCGTAAGTTCATGCGGGACATCGAGAAGAAGAATGTTTTCGCTTTGCGCAATAGGTAACTGCTTAACCCCGGAACCGCTATAGCGGCGCCTGCCAACAGGAAAACGAATACCTTCTGCCTTAAGAATGGAATTTATGCTGGATTTGGAAATATCTATCTTAAACTGCTCCTTAATGAAAATAGATAACCTACGACAGCCAAGCTCAGGCATAGCCTTTGCTTCCTGAATAATTCTTTCTCTAATTTCTGGCTTTATTTTATAAATTACGCCCATAATAATCCCGGATTTTGCATTAAACGCGGATGAAGAACACTAAGATTTTGGAGATATCCCCCTCTGGGGACAAGCAAGAGTTAGAAAAAATCGAGGCGTACTTAAAGAGTACGGCGAGGTTTTTTGTAACTTCTTTTAGCCCAAAAGATTAGTGTTAAACGCCTTTGGGCTAATGCAAATTCTGAGGATAATGTCCAATTGGACATTATAGTTTAAAAACAGGCTTTTGCAAGTAGATTTTTACTCTGCTGGCTGAAAAGGCTTAAAGAAGTTCGCGGGTTTTATTCAAGAAAAACCTGATCCCCTATGCAGGTATGGGTTTTATTGATCACGCCGGAGGGCAGCTCTATACAAAAGAATGCGCTAGGGAATATCCCGCTTAGACGCCACGGTTTTAAAGAAGCGTACATTTTTACAATATTATTTTGCCTATCCAAGAAAAGCACATCTATAGCAAAGCGCATAAAGAATGTGTGGATTGAATTGCAAGGTTTTAAAACCAAGGCATGCTTATCTAATAACTGCTTCTTGCCTAAAAGTCCTTTCATCCTGACAAAAGGCTTATCAGCAATAACTGCGTGTTCTGCTAAGAGCACATCGCGTGTTTTATTAATAATCTTCATGGAAAGCTGCGAAAATGATTCGAAAAGTTTATGCGGCCTTAAAAATATCTTCCGAGAGGGATATGCCCTTAACCTTGACTTCGTCTAAGAACGTAGGAATTTGTCCTGTAGCTTTAAACTCTCCCAGTACTCTGCCTTGAGTATCTACTCCGGTCTGCTTAAATTTAAATATATCGCGTATATCAATATGCACTTCATCCTTCATGCCTATAATCTCAGCAATTTGCACTATTTTCCGCGAACCGTCAGAAAGCCTCGCGGTATGCACGATAATATCTACAGCTGACGCGATCATTTCGCGAATTGCCCTTACCGGCAACTCGATACCTGACATTAAAATCATTGAGTCAAGCCTGGCTAAGACATCATACGTAGAATTAGCGTGAATGGTTGTCATTGACCCATCATGGCCGGTATTCATGGCTTGCAACATATCTAACGTTTCAATACCGCGGCATTCGCCAATAATGATTCTGTCAGGGCGCATTCTCAGCGTATTTTTAAATAAATCTCTGGCTGTCACCGAACCCTTACCTTCAATATTCGAAGGGCGGGCTTCTAACCGTATCCAGTGCGCTTGGCTAAGTTTTAGCTCAGCGGCATCTTCTATAGTGATTATTCTCTCATCCTCCGGGATGAACATGGATAACAGATTCAGCATGGTGGTTTTTCCCGAACCTGTCCCGCCGGAAACAATCATATTCTTCCGGGAAGCAACACAGGCTTTTAAAAATTCCGCCATTTCCCTACTGAACGTCTTAAGGACAATCAATTCTTCTACTTTAAACTTTTCCTTCCTGAATTTCCTTATGGTAAGAGAGGGCCCAGTAAGCGCAAGAGGAGGGATAATCGCGTTGACACGAGAGCCATCAAAAAGCCGCGCGTCTACCATTGGCACTGATTCATCAATACGCCTTCCCAAAGGAGCGATGATACGTTCAATAATTGTCCTGAGCTGTTCGTTAGAGATAAATTTCTTGTCGGTTAACGTAATCTTCCCGTAACGTTCTACATAGACAGTATCTTTGTTATTCACCATAATATCGGTAATTTCGGGATCGGCAATCAAATCCTCAAGAGGGCCAAGCCCTAACGCTTCATCGAGAATTTCTTTAACCAGCCTTTTACGCACTTCGGGAGACGCGATAACGCTCCCAACCTCCTCGGCGATAAGATTTACCGTAAGCATCTCTGCTTTTTCACGCAGCTCCTTAACCTTCTTCTGATCAGAGAATGCCCGCAGGTCCAGCCTTTTTAAATTCATGCCCTCAATAAGCCGGCTATGGATACGCCTCTTAAGCAAAATTATCCCGTCAACCGCGCTTGCTCCCTGAATTTCAGACGGCGCCTCAGAGATCCCTTGAGATTTCCAGAATTCCCCGGATTTTTCTAGCATGACTTCTTTAAGCTGCCCCATATCTATTTCAAAATTTTCCACGAACAGCTTACTATTGACTACCAGCTCGTGGCTTACCTTCTTTATTTCCAACGCGATTTTTGACTTTGGATTGTCAATAACTACGGGTATCGCGCGGTTTAACGCCTGGCCAACAACTTTTCCTTCTGAAGGAATCATAGAAAGTATGCCTATAGGTAAACTCGCGCCTACATCTTTCCAGCCAATGCTTGAACTTGACTCCGCGCGGTTTAGAATCACCTTCAGCATCGTAAGAGGAAAATGTAAAAACTGTAAGGCATCCAATATCCATCGAGCCTGGTATATAGAGAGGACATCGGGCGTCACTACAAGAAGAATAAGATTTGCCTGATTGAGAACGGTAACAAATACATCGCTAAAATTCTTTCCCGCGTCAATGATGATATAATCATATTCTTTATCCAACAGCTTAAACACTGCCTTAACACCCTCAGTTTCAAGATGGGATGCCTGCCGCGGCCTTAATACCCCTGGCAAAAAATCAAAGCCATAAGAACCTCTGGTCATAAAATCTTCTTTTTTGAAACCAACGTCCTGCAGTTGGCCGAGGCTGCCAATTAAATCTATCATCGCCTTTTGGGGAACTACATCCAGCATTCGCGCCATATCGCCGACGACATGCATATCTAAATCAATAAGGCAGACTTTTTTTGCCTCATCTTTTGCAAGGCATACCGCGGTATTAACCGCGATAAAAGTCTTGCCCACCCCGCCTTTTGTGCCAAAGAGTACAATTACTTTAGCCATAGTTTAAGCGCCTAATTTGTATACTATAGGAATATCGATATATATATCTTTTAAATTTATGGTGGAGGGAAATTGCGGATAAGAAGAAATTTTCTTTACCACAGACATCGCGTGCTCATTGAGCACCTGATGATCAGCGCGCCTCTTAACCTTTACATCTAGCAGCTCCCCGGTTGACGCGATATGGAGCGTCAATTCAACCGTGCCTTGCATGCTGTAGTCTCTGGCTAAAGGAGGGTATTGAAAATCTTTTAGAATGGAATCCCTTACGGCAGAAGCATACGCTGCCTTAGAGGTTTCATGCGCCTTTAAATTGACACCTGACACATCTTCAACTTCATGAGGAAGGGATGTTGTTTCCCCTGTCACAACATTCCCTTTTGCCTGCTCTGAAATAATTCTAGGAGTGACTAAAATAACTAACTCGACATTTCCCAATTCTCCGCGTCCACCGCCATGCTTGTCTGATTTGCTCCTAAACAGCATTCCTACTATCGGGAGATCTCCCAAAAAAGGAGTTTTTCTTACCGAGTTTTCTTCTTTCTCTTTTGTCAAGCCACCGATAAGAAGCGTCTGGCCGCTATTAAGAAAAAGCTCTGTTGACGCGGTGCGCTTTGTTAACGGAAATGCCTTGGCCGTAGTTTGTGTGGCGCTGCCAATGGTCTCGGCCGCTCCTACATCACTGACCTCAACATTAAGGCTCACTTTAATACGCTCATTTTCCGTTACCGTTGGTTTTATATTGAGCTTAATGCCATACTCTTTATACGTCACCTTTGTCCCTGACCCTCCTCCAAAAGCTACTTCGGTGGTAAGTATGGGCTTCTCCCCTCCCACTAACAATTCTGCCTCTTTACCGCTTTGACAGGCAAGCCGCGGCCTCGACAATACGCGCGCCTTTCCTTCCTGTATGAGCGCGTCAAGGCTAAAAGTGAATGGGCTTGCGCCATCGGCTGTCCCTCGTTCTAAATTCAAGACTTTAAACAATGTTGACCATTTCGTCCCTACGCCATGTTGTATGCCTGGGGAACCTGTCTCTATAATATCGAGCGACCCTGGGACATTCATTCCTAATGTTTTCGTCGCGTCTTTATCGATTTCTAACACCTCCACATCAATATCAATGGTCTTTTCATCTTCTTTGATATCAATTAAATCAGCAACCTTATCTTTGAGCTCACCCAAAGCTATCAGGATCTGGTCCTTTTCATACTGGGTTTTCACATCCCCCTGCAATAAAATCTTATCGTTGGTATCAACCAGCCGCGCGCGGATATTCGGCTGGCGCAATTCCTTAAGCACAGCGTTAACCTTTACTAAATCATCGGTTAAATCCTCCGCGAGAACCTGCAGTTGGAAAGCATGTTCTCCCTGCGAATCAGAAAACAATAATGTCGTTATCCCTACTGCTTTTGAAACGACAACTATCGTCGTCTCAGAAACACTGGAAACATCAGCTATCAACGGATTGCCTATCGCCACACGCTTGGGCAGCGCGGCATCAAACACCTTCGTTTCTCCCAGGTAAATGGTTGCCTCGCCTTCAAGAGCATCAGACAAATCTTCCGCGGCAGAATAAACAGACATGGATAAAACCAATTGAATAAGAAACAAAATAATAGCTTTTTGCAACGCATTCGGTTTTTTCATAGGCTTTTTTTCTACTTTTTAGGTTGCGCTAAATACACATCTTCTTTTTGAAAACCATGGTAAATCTCAACCTTATGTTTCGGGGGCTCTTCCGGCACATCCTCTTGTATTGGCTGTGATCTCACTTTAATCATCTGCGGCATGACGTATTGAAATAATGCTTCCCAATTTGTTGGAGCAACTATTTGTATCTGCGCATCAGACGGCGAACGCAAAGCCAGCCGTAACTTAGCTCCCTGATCAATAACAAATGAAACGATACTTGTTTCCTGGGGAGAAAGAGCTAAGGTAACGATATTAAATTGCTCTTGTTTTCTTCCCTCCTTACTTGAACGCCCTTTCATCCGCGATTCGTCCACCCCCATATCTTGGCCTACGGACAAAACTAACACATTTTGCAACACAGGCAAAGACGCGGATTGAGTAGTGTCTTTTCCGTCAACTTTTTGTCCAGGAATTTGCGCCATAACGATTAGGTCTACATAGTTTCCCGGCCGTATCATGCCTGCTACGGATGATATAGGGTCAACGGGCACTGCTACCGCTCTTTTTCCAGCGGGAATTGCCATGGCCAAGGTCAAGTAAGACTCTGCCACCGCTGTTTCCTGAGCAGCCATAAGCATGGTTTTAGAAATTTGCTCTTTTGCAGGAATATCCACTGCGGCTATTAATCCCGCGATTCTATCTGAGGAATTAACAGCCTGCGGCCGCACATATTGATTAGGAATAATTTCGGTAGCGATCATGCCGCTATCGATGGGGGTACCTTTACGGATATCTCTTTTAGCAACGAATACCGTAGATAGATTCTGCCGCTCCTTCTCCAGCTTCCTTTTTACTATGCTATCGACACCGGCGCGTTGTTGGTCAAGATACACCTTCACTAAAATTACAGAAAGTATGCTTAATACCGCGCCTATAATTAAGGTTATTCGCTTCGACACTATTTTATCTCTCCCTCAATAATTTCAATCCCCGCTTTATTTTTAAGTTTCTCTACCAGATCAATGATTTTTTGTTCTTGTTTAAGATAGGTAAGCAGCCGCTTGATATCATCCCACATCTCATTAAGGCTTTTTACTTTCCCTCCCTGCTTGGCTTCCAGTTTGAGAATATAATAATAACCATCGCTTGCCTTTATAATATTGCTTATTTTTCCCACTTCTAAGGTGTCAGAAAAAGCTGCGGTATCAATTTGCGGAATCTTGCCTTTTGCGATAAACCCTAAATCGCCTCCGGCTGAGGTGCTCTTTAATTTCGACCGTTCCCGCGCTAATGCATCAAAATCAGCTCCTTGCAAAAGTTGAATCAGAATTTCCCTTGCCTCCTGCTCTGATAAAACTCCTATCGCGCGGATTTTTCTTTCCTCAGGCTCCCTCAGCTCCTCTTTGTAAGTATTATAGTAATTCTCTATTTCCGCGGATGGCACATCCGTATTCTCCGTCTCCTGACGCACAAGCTCAATAGCTAAAAGCTCTTGCTTAGTTTTCTCAAGAGCCCTCACAATATCTCTCTTTTTATCTAATCCCCGGGCTAAGCCTTCCTGATACAACAAGACTTTGCGCACCAATTGCTCCTTAAGATAGTCTATCTTCTTCTGGCGCGTAGAAATTCTGGCATCAGGCTTATCCTCGGGAACCATAGCGTTATATGACTCTATCTCCTCATTCAAATCATCAAGAGTAATAACATTGGCGCCTACCTTAGCGATAACAATGCCCTCAACCACAGCAACGGAAGAAGGCCCTTCTACTTTCGTAGCCTTTGCTGGCTTTTTAGAAAAAATCTTATCGCACCCGCATACCAAGAGCGCTATCAATAACACAGCTAAAACCCTATGTTTGGATAAAAACATTTTTTACTCCTTTCATTGACTGTTACCCTATCACTACGCCAAACGTCTATCTGACAGGAAACGTTAGAACCTTTCTTTTTTTAAAAATTGCCCTATTTCTATCACTACATCGCCCAAAAGCGTAATATGGTAAAGGAAGAGAAAAACGCTCGCGCACACAATAAGCCACATACATCCTACACCGATAGAAACACTTTTATCAATCCGTACAAATATTGCGAGTGCTTGAATACCTCCAAACAATAAAAATGTCCAGGCTATAATTTTTAACAGCCTGGAACTTATTTTTAGGAATTCGCTATTTTTTTCTATCATATGTATACTATTTTTATCATACATTAATAAAGAATGCAAGAGAATTTTAGTCTCATGGTAGCCTCATAGTAGAAAATTTACTGACATTTATCTCCGGACAGAGGCATTCTCCGTCATTGAATGCCTGCATCTTTCCTATACGTACGCGCGCGGAACTCGCGCCAGCATCATTGTAGGATTTTGCGCATGCGCTCCTGATAAATATACCCATATCACAAAATGGAACATCGTGAACATAAACTGCATCGACGAATTGACCCCGCCGCTTTCCAGGCGGGAGAACCGGAAAAAACTTATTTGGTAGCCCCAACCGGATTTGAACCGGTGTTTACAGGCTGAGAACCTGACGTCCTAGACCAGGCTAGACGATGGGGCCAAAAGACTGAACTTATTGTAACAAAGTTTGTTATGTAGTCAATAATTTTATTGACCGAGCCTTTTCTATGCTGTAGAATGAAACGGATTTAACAGGTAGATACGTTTTGCGCGCACTACATACTCAAACATCTATAAAGAGTATAAAACTGTCAAAATTTTATGGGTTTTAAAGTTGCTATCGGGAAAAGCCAAAAAAAGGATTTGTTAGAAGCTATTCAGGAAGCAACCAAGGCTTGCTTCTCGCAAATACCCATCCATGAGATAAGTATGGCGCTCATCTTTAGCAGCCCGGAATTTGCGGTGCAAAGCCTGCTAAAACATATACAGCCTAACCTCAAAGCAAATACCCCGCTTCTGGGCTGCTCGGCCATACACCTTATCACTGGCAGCGGAATTCAAAAAGAAGGGCTGGTCATAGTACTCTTATCGTTACCCAACACGAAAATTGCTTGCGGCTTTACTGACGTAACTCCCTATAAAAATGCCTTTTCATCCGGGCAAGAATTAGGAACAAGGCTTATGGCGAATTTTCAGGACTACCGGCGCGAACTTTGCCTGCTTATCAGCGATGGCCTTTCTGAATATACCCCTGAGCTCATTCAGGGATTACAAAGTATCATTGGAAGAAGTTTTCCTTTTTTTGGCGGAGGCTCTAGCGATAACTTTGAATTTAAACGCACATCGCAGTATTACGGGGAAAACATCTTTACTAAAAATACGGTAGCGGCCCTCTTAGGAGGCAAACTGTCATACGGCATTGGCATACGCCACGGCTGGAAACCTCTGGGAAAAATACGCACCGTTACCGAAAGTAAAACAAACATACTACGGAAGATTGACGATAAAAAAGCCAGCCAGCTTTATGAGGATTATTTTGCGAAGACGCTTTCTGAGCTTAAAAAGGAAATTACGTATATTAACGTCTTATACCCTATTGGCATTTACCTTGAAGGTGAAAACGAGTATCTTTTGCGTAATATCGTCTCATTAAATGATGACGGCTCGATCACTACGCAAGGCAGCATTCCCTCAGGCAGCGCGATACGCTTAATGATTAGCACTAAAGAATCGTGCCTTGAGGCAGCACGTCAAGCCGCGCTTCAGGTACAACATGCCATGCACTACAAAAAAATTTGTTTTGCCCTTGCGATCAGCTCTGCCTCACGAGTGCGTGTTTTAGGAAGGGCTGTTGATAAGGAAGTAAAGGCCATCAAAGAAGTCCTGGGAGAAAATACTCCTCTGGCAGGATTCTACAGCTATGGTGAATACGCGCCACTGGGAGCAACAACATACCACGGACAAACTTATTCACACAATCAAACCATCGCCATCGTAGGCATAGGAGAATAAATGCCGCCTTCCGCGGAATTCCCCATCAACATTCTTGGCATCAGCAGCATGTTGTTGATTATTTCTCTCTCCTTTATCTTAATGCTAAAATCACAACGCATACAACAACTCAGTCAAACCATGCGTTATTTAAAAAAATCGCTTGAGGAAATGGATGAACAGGCAAAGTTAATTGTTAGAACCGACCTAAAATTAAACAAAGCCCAGGAAGAGCTTGATAAACGCGTCAATGGGCTTTACGCCATGCAACGCATCTCGCAAGAATTAAGTAAAACCTTAAACCAGGATGAAATTTTCAGGCGCATAAACCAGGAACATATCACCAACATCGGATTCCAGAAGGCAATCATTGTAGCAAAAAATGTACAGGGAACGCTTCAGATAAGGCATTCTACGGGTTTTAACGAAGAAGAGACCTCTTATATTGAAGCAGGGCTTATTGAAAAAGGCATCTATGCAATGGTCAAAGAATACAACAGCACCTTTTCTTCCATATCGGAGGCGGACACTTTAAGAAAAGCAAAACATATCATAACGGCGATAACCCATCTGGATTCTTTCGTGCTATCTCCCATATCAAAAAAAGATGGATACTACGGATTTATCCTTTTGAGCAATTCTTCGGCAGAAACACTCGTCAGCGAAGGAGACGAGGAATTGGTAGCAATATTAGCCACGCATATCGGGCAAGCATTGGATAATGCCGAACTTTTTGAAGCTACTTACTCCCAACACCAGGAACTGGAAAGGAACGTGCTGGCGCGCACCAAAGAATTAAGCGACGCGCTGAATGAAATCAACGTTATCAGCAAAAGAAAAACCGACTTCGTCTCCGCGGTTTCACATGAATTACGCACGCCGCTTACCTCAATAAAAGGATACGCGTCTATACTCTTATCGGAAAAATTAGGGGTAATCCCTGAACCTGTCAAAGAACGCCTGGGGAAGATTAATAAGCATAGCGATGAGCTCACCCGCCTGGTTAATGATCTCTTGGATATCGCCCGCATTGAATCCGGAAGATTCGAAATGAAATCTGAACTCTTTGATATTAGGCATGCGGTTGAAACTACCATTGACCTGTTAAGCCCGCAGCTCAAGGAAAAATCCATTACCGCAACAATGAATCTTCCTCAAAATCTTTCGCTTGCGCTTGCGGATAAAACCCAGATTTCACGCGTCTTTATCAATCTTATGGGCAATGCCATAAAATTTGTCCCTGAAAAGACAGGACTCATCAGCGTTTCCGCCTTTGAGTCAACCGACACTATTCAAATTACTATCTCTGATAACGGTATTGGGATGAGCCCGACGGATACAGAACATATCTTTGATGAATTTTACCGAGTAGATAATGACATAAACCAAAAAGTAAAAGGCACGGGATTAGGGCTTACGCTGGTAAAAAATATTATCCGGGCGCATAAAGGCAGGATTTGGGTTGCATCACGGCTCAATCAAGGCTCAGCCTTTAGCTTCACCCTCCCGAAAGCTGCGCAAACCCCGCTGGAATCGGCGAAAAACACATGAGGAACCATTATGAAGAAACCTCGCATACTGATTGTTGATGACGAAGACGATATCCGGGACATACTAAAATTAACCCTTGCGGAAGAAGACTATGAAGTGATCGAGGCCTGTGACGGAAGTGAAGGGCTCAAGGCCGCTCAAAGCAAGTCCCCTGACCTGGTAATCTTGGATTATAAAATGCCCTATATTGACGGAAGAGAGGTTTGCCGCAGGCTTAAAAAAGATATCTTGTTACGCCATCTTCCGGTCATTATGCTTACCGGAAAAGGCGATCTCATGGACAAAGTAGAAGGCATTGACGCGGGCGCTGATGATTATATTGTAAAACCATTTGAGCCAAAAGAACTTCTAGCGCGTATCCGCATGATCTTAAGGCGCACTGAGCGCGACCTCGAGGCAAATCCCCTTACCCGCCTTCCGGGGAATATTTCAATAATCAACGAGCTCCAGAACCGTATCGATAAAAAATCTCCGTTTGCTGTCGGCTACGCGGATCTGGATAAGTTTAAATCCTATAACGACAAATACGGCTTTGAGCACGGAGATGAGGCCATCAGGGAAACGGCGCGCATCATTATCCGCTCCATCAGCGCCTGCGGCAACAGCGATGATTTTATCGGCCACATTGGCGGCGACGATTTTGTATTTATCACTACTCCCTCGGCGGCAGATGTAATCTGCCAAAAAATAATCGATGAATTCGACACCTGTGCTCCTAATTTTTATGCTCCTGAAGATGCCAAAAACGGCTACATCATGGCCCATGACCGTAAAGGCCAGCTACAGAAAATCCCGCTCCTTTCTATTTCCATAGGGGTCATTACCAATGAATACCACCATATCAGCCATGTTGCCCAAATCAACGAAATAGGCGCCGAGCTCAAATCTGCCGCGAAAAGTTTGGAACGTTCAAATTACATCAGGGATAAGCGAAAAGAATAATATGAAAAAACACATCC
Source organism: Omnitrophica WOR_2 bacterium GWF2_43_52 (assembly GCA_001805445.1). Classification (GTDB taxonomy): domain Bacteria; phylum Omnitrophota; class Gorgyraeia; order Gygaellales; family UBA12090; genus GWF2-43-52. Next base: position 203,496 of record MHGF01000034.1, on the reverse strand, counting down.
GTTTACTTTTATGCTTAGCCCTTACGGTGGGAATGAATCTCTATTTCCGGTCATTCCCGATACATTTTCCGCAATTCAGGAAACAGGCAAAGGTCATTACCGAACAAAACCTTTACACTCTGGCGCAGCAACAGATTAACAAGGGTTTCCCCTCTCTTTCTGGCCTGGCCAAACAAAATCTCATCAATGCGTTTCTCGCAGATTACAAAAAGAAGATGGGGCCGGAAATAAAAAAACAGCTGCGGCAAGAATACCACAGGCTAAAAGATATTTATCAAGATGAACACGGGCAAACGTACCTTATGGAATTAGATTGCTGGCATTGGGCGCGTTATGTGGAAAACGTATATAGGTTAGGCCATCCAGGGGACATAATCATCGATGGAAAACAATTTGACACCTTGATGTTTTCTCCTTCAGGCTATGCATTAGCTTCTTCTCATTTTTTATTTTATCTTTCCGCGTTTTTGTATAAAGGTTTTATCGTAATAAAACAGATCCCCTTATTTACGTTTTTATTTTACCTTCCTTTATTCTTTAGCGCGATTTTTATAACCCTACTCTATCTTTTTTGCTATCAACGCTGGGGTAATCTCGCGGCAATAATAAGCTGTATGTTCATCGGCCTGTCCCCTTCCTTTGTAGCACATAGCTCTGCGGGATGGTTTGATATGGACATCCTCAATTTACTCTTCCCCTTTTTGACGGTATGGGCGTACCTCAAGGCCTATGGAAGCGTATCCATTAAATCTCGCTTACTATGGATATGCTGCGCCTCTTTTTGGGTCGGGCTATTATCCTTTACATGGGTAGGCTGGTGGTTTATTGCAATAATTATCCTTATCTATGAACTTTTTTCATTCCTGTATTTAACCCTTAAACACTACGTTGACCGGGAAAATACCTTATCTTTGGCAAAACAACATCTTTTCACTTTAATCCTGTTTTTATTTTTATGCGTTCTCTGGATTATCTTCATAACAGGAACTCAACCTTTAGAAATCTTGCGCAATGAGTTAAAAATGGGGTTCCAGCTCAACAACCCTCGAGGAGAATCCATATGGCCAAATACATTTCATACCGTAGATGAGTTAAGGGTAGCCACTTTTTTCGAACTCGCCAGGGCTTCTTGCGGGATTCCATTATTCATTGTTTCGCTCATTGCTTTACTCTACCTGTTCTTACGTACAATACGCGATGGGAATTATAGGAGCGAACAACGGGAATACATAATGCTTCTTCTCATATGGCTCATGGCATTTCTTTATGGCTGTTCAAAAGGCAGCAGGTTTGGTATGTTTTTGCCTCTTCCTTTAGGAATAGCGCTTGGGTGGGTCATCAGCGATATATACCGGCATTTCAGGGATAAAAAGGCCACACTAGGCCTCTGCGCCATACTCGCTGTCTGGGGCATGGCAAATTTTGAAATTATTAATAGAACCTCTCGATACGCGCAAGGCAACTTCCCTTTAATGAACGACGCCTGGTATCAAGTGCTTACCGACATCAAGAAAAATACCCCCCCCGATGCGGTGCTTAATTCATGGTGGGACTTTGGAGACTGGTTTAAGGTCGTCTGCAGGCGTAAAGTCATTTTTGACGGCCAAAGCCAGCAATACCCACAGGCGTATTGGATGGCCAGGGTCCTTATCGCCAATAACGAGCGCGAGGCTATCGGAATTCTGCGTATGCTCAATAATGGGGGAAACAAAGTATTTGAGATTTTAAACGCGCACCTCAAGGATGCCTTTCAATCAGTTTTCCTTATCGAAAAACTGATTCTTTCCGAACCAAAAGAAGCGCAAGAAATGCTGGCAAACGTTTTACCGGATCCTCTGAGTAAAGAGGTATTCTCCTTGCTCTACCGCAAGCCACCGAAAGCCTATTTTATTGTTGATCCCACAATGAAAGGAAAAATGAGTTCAATTTCGTATTTAGGGAATTGGGATTTTGTTAAAGTCTTTCTTTCGCAACACGCGGCTGCCATGACAGAGAAGCAAATCTCCGATTACTTTGCGAAACAAGGCATCACTCCTGAAGCCGTCAACAACGCGTATCGAGAAGTTCTCTTACTTTCCCAAAATGATATTAATGCCTGGCTCTCCAGGAAGTCTATTTTTTTCAGTGAATTAGAAAAGGCGAAAGAGCAAAACAACACCGTATTCTTTAACAACGGCCTTGTCTATACTCCAAAAGAGAAAATTATCCATATCTATTCTCAGGGTAAATACACTACGCCCAAGAGCCTTTTTCTCTTTGATAATAATACTTTTGAGGAAATCACGTATCCGCAGAGTGATTTCAACTACTCAGTCCTCATTTTTAAGAAACAAGACGAGTATTTCTCAATCATCCTCAGCCCGGAATTAGCCCAAAGCATGTTTTCCCGCCTCTATTTCCTTAATGGCAGCGGCCTCAAATACTTTAAGCCTTTTCTAGAAGAGAAAAATGACGAATTCGGAGTAAAAGTGTTTGAACTTGATTGGGGAGAGAAATAGTTTTTTCTATCGCTGCCATTAAAGCCTCATTAAAACGATGTCTTCGCGTTAGCCTCATGTAAGTTACACTATTGAACCTGGCCATTACACTCTGGTAACTGTAAAAAAGGGTGGACTCCTCAAAAGGAGTCCACCCTTTTTTGTCGTTGCCCACGAAATTTTTCTGTTCCTTACGGGAGCAGAGTCTTTTTTGGTGGGCAACCGTACAATTTGGTGCGCGAGGGGGGAGTTGAACCCCCACACCTTACGGCATTAGCCCCTCATGCTAACGTGTCTGCCATTCCACCACCCGCGCGTACTACTTTTCTTGTAAATGAAAAACTAACGTTTTATTATATACTGAGACTGCCCTTAATAGCAAGGATATTATTAGATAGTTTCTTAAGTTTGTTGCAACTTTTGAGTTAAAGATAAAACATAGTTTTTAATGAACCTGTGTTTTTAGATATACCGATTCAGACGGATGGTTACGAATGCCGCGGATAAAAACAATCTGTCTGCATCCGCTACAATCCGTTTGCATTCGTGTTAGTGAATCAATGCGTAAAAATCTATCAGAACTCATTGGCAAACAAAGCATTACAAATAATGCATGCAACAAAGTCGGGAAAGCTGATATTATTAACACGTAGCCACAAGACACTGAATCCTATCGATACGCCTGACACTATACCAAAAAAGGCACTGCGTATGGCGAGAAAAGTTTTTTACGTATTGTTGACGCCCAAGCTTTTCAGAAGAACATTCAAGGAAACCGGCGTAGGCACAAAAAGCATATACCCGGGTATTCTTATTGCGGCGTTAATCGAAAAAGAAGACTCAAAACAGATGGTAATTTCTTCTTCTTTGATAGACTGGTTTACGCTTAGCTCATCAAACACCATCGTGGTAGCGCCGGTATCAAACGATGGAGGAGTAATCATCAGCGACATACTTGCCATATTTCCCATCGCCGCTGAATAAGCGCTAAACATTACGCCTGAGACCTCCTTAATCGCTGAAATACCAAGCTCATCAGTAATAATAAATTCGCTTGAGGCCTGCTCGCCCAAGAGAAGTTTTGCCAAAGACACAGTATCTTCTTGTTCAAAGATTACAAGGAGATGGCCTGCAATCTTATCGGGAATTTTAGAAGATACAACGCTTACCAGAGGCATGCCCGCGAAAAGCATGCGAAAATCAGCGGTACTATTAAAAATAACTTCCGCGGTTGGCTCAAGCTCTACCGGCTTTCTGATAAATTGCGCAAGAGCAGTAACCGCGCTTCCGGCGCCGATATTGCTGATTTCTCTTAAGGCATCAACCTGTATTTGTGTTAATCCGCTTTGTTTTTCGTCTGCCATCGTATAGCGCCATAATATGAATATATACGTATTGTAAAGCATCCCCATACTTTCGTCAAGCGCAAAGAAAAGGCCTATCCTGAAGGGATTAGGCTTTCTAGCTCTCACGCAAAAAACCCTGTAATAATCTTAACAATGGCCTGGCCTTGGGCCTGAGAGAACAACATTATTGCTCTCTGTTAACCGCATACAACTGAAGTGTGATGAGAGATCGTGAATACATTTTGCGGAAGATTAAAAATTTAGGATCACTTCCCCTATGCGGTGATAATTTTGTATTTTCTGATATATGCCTGTGTCATTTTGGGCAGGTTTTTAAATGCTCCGCCTCCTGCATGCCAGCGCGCCACATTGCCAATGCCCCAGTTATAAGATGCAAGTACCGTAACCATAGTAATGGGAATTGTATACCATCTCAGCATCTGTTCGATTCTTTTAAAGTACCATACGGCTATTTTCTTGTTGAGTGTCGGACAAAATAAATCTTTCGCCCGATAAGCAGTGCCATGGAAATCATTATAATCCTGAAGACAGATTCTTGAAATCTGATAAAACCCGTAACAGCGTGTTTTCGCGTTATAGGCTAACGGATTATTGGAGGATTCAATACTTTTTATGGCATCTAAGTTTATCTCAAGGGCAGAAACATGAGATGCCGCAAGAAGAGTAAAGATGGCGATACTCAAAAGACACAAGAGTGTGTTTTTACCCATGGTAAGCTGCGCCTCTACAGCGATAGATATTTCGTATCGGGCCCAAAAAGTAAAAAGCCCCCGGCTATTATCCCAGAATTTGCATTAGGATTTTGGTAAAATGTCTCTAACTCTTTGCCATGACTGCGTTTTGTTCGCAAAAATGTCCTCGCCGTACTGCACCGAGTACGGCTGTGGTACTTTTGCTCGCAAGCCTTGTCCTGACAAAGATTTAGGCCATTTTCCTCAAAACCTAATACAAAATCTGGGATTGTAACTACCGGAGGCACCAAAAAATAAAAAAGCCCAACGGCAAATCCTTTGGGCTTCGTATACACCTTATTCAATACTAAAAAACGTATCGAGGGAGGGTATACGCTTTATCCTTTTGGCAACGCAGCCATCCGAACATAAACATTCGGATCTGTCGCTTTGCCTCGCCATATTTCTTGGCGAGCCCGCTCACGTTTAGAGCGGAGCCCCGGCATTACTGCCAGTTTGCCTTTTCAAGAGAATAGTTTGGTATTTTTCAAAGAAATATATCTCTCTAAGAGAAAGTATACCTTAAAATTTTTCAGATTGCAATATCCAGCGGCGGATAACATTTTGTTTTAGGGGAAACAGGGGGGGTTGTTTCATTTTTTTCTCTTCCTGCCCTTATTCCTCATAAGGTATTAACTCCCAGGAAAGAAGTACCGCGTCCTCATTAAAAAAGAGATAGGCTTTATCGGTGCGGGAAAACTTCGTCGGATCCCGGTATAAACATTTTTCTTGTTTGCCCCCTATGCCCTGGCAGAATACCGGCTCGCCATAGTGTAAGATGAGTTCTCGCTTAGGAATACCCTTCTCTAACGCATTGCCGCGGATATCCTGCGCTAAGAGAAGAAAACCTGTTCTCTGCTTAGCAAGGTAAGCCTCGGACGCCTTTTGGTTATTCGTCCATGCCTTCACCATCTTTAAACCCGCGAAATTAAAATGAGCAGCGCAGCCGCTTACCATGAGAACGATAAAAACTACACCCAGCTTTTTTACCATAGATTGTCGCGCGTTTATTTTTTGCATACTCATGTAGTGCTCCGTTAACTTAATTCTTGTGGGTATAGCGAGGTTAACTCCGCACTTCCCTGCCGGCAGGCACACCCCTCTTACTGCACCTTTAACCTATAAAAATTAATTTAACGGTGCAGTAGTTGCTCTACTGGGATACTTCAGCGCACATATGGCTGCGCCAACAACACAACCGATTCCCTTCAACATCATGATAGAAGAAACACCTATGTTTTCGTCCACACTTATGATAAATAAAAATTGCCCAGATTGCCGTCCGACTGCGCGCTTCTTTGGCCAGAGCAAAAGCTAACTATATACATCTTTTCTGTTGCTCATACGCAAAACAAGAATCAGAATCTCTCGTTCAGATATTTTATAGATAACGCGATAGTCGCCCCAACGGTATCTCCAATATCCTTGAAAATCGCCTTTTAATGGCTTCCCTAATCCTTTGGGGTCGTGGGCGAGATAAGTTTCAATACGGGTAAGAATTTTCTTAACCGTAGACTTATCTAACTTCTTAAGGTCTTCCTCAACAGAATCAAGATAGGCAACTTTATACACCGAGTTGTTTTCTTAGTTGCGCGCCTGAGATAATCTTAGATTTGGGATCGTTGAAACGGTCTTTGGCAATTTGCGCATCAGCGTAGTCTTCCAAATAGTGGGCTAAGGCATTGGTAACATAAAAAGTTTCGCTGCGATGCGTAGCTTTTGCCAATAAGGCTAACCTATTAACTAATTCGACCGGTAAACGAAATGCTTTTAATAACGTCATAGTCTCATCCTCCTCTTACAATAGTAAGTATAACATTGTTATACAAGTATTGCAAGCTAATTCTTGTAGCATATGCATAGGGGTCAGGTCTTGAATCTTGATTTCTCACTTTTGATCTTCAGAAAAGCGCATCAATTTACTCACCATTGAATAATGTAATCCTATAAAATCAGCAACCTCTTTCTGGCTATAACCGTATTTCTCTACCGCTTCAGTTATTTTTTGTTCTCGGCACTTCTTATCAAGAGCCGTAACATTTTTAAACTGTTCCTCGAGACTTGGTCTTCCTATGTATCGCTGAACTCGAGGTATTTCCGTAAGTGTATTATTTTTATTTATATAGCTTACTATCTTTTTAATAAACACATTCTCCCCTAATATGCTTTGGCTTCGAAGTTCTCTCCAGATCGAATTCTTTTCGATTCCATCCTGCACAAATTTACGATAACATTGTTGTGCTAAAAATCTATTCTCATTAAACTGGCCTAAGATCCAATCCGTAACAAGGAATGCCTGGGCCTTGCGTAAGCCTGCAGTCGCAGAGTAACTACTCCATTTCCACTCCTCGGGCTTTCTGGTCATTTTTGCTCTTGCCGGGTTTAATACCACATACCGGCATACTTCAAGAAGATAGTTTTCCTTTTGTATCAGTATAGCTTTATATCTGCCCTGAAACAGGTGCCCATGCCGCTTATAGCGAACATTTAATATCTGCGTATACACCCCATTGAGCTGTCTCATTCCTCTGGCTAGATTGCCGTCGGGTGTCTCGATAATCAAATGATAGTGATTATTCATCATACAGTAAGCATGGCAGAGCCAATTATAACGCTTTACAGTATGCGCAAGTATCCTTAAAAAAATAATCCTATCTTCTTCATCTAAGAAAATAGGATTCCCGGCGTTTCCCCGGCTCGTTACATGATAGATAGCACCGCTATATTCTATTCTTAATGGTCTGGCCATTAAAATTTATTTTATCAAATCAGAAGGTAATTGTCAATATTCAAGACCTGACCCCTTTTCCTTTTCCCAATAAATTTATTGCTATTCCCAAATAATCTCAAACTCTTTAAGCGTCGACTTAACTATATCCGCTTTGACAAATGCTTTAGCCAGTTTAAAAGCTGCGAATTGCCTGCCTTCGTAATTATTAGATCTCTCGAATTCACCAGCACAATACTGGCTAAACCCCATGCAAAGATAAAGCTTTTGTTTATCAATATCATTGCCAATCTGATAAGGAGAATAACAACCAATTTTTTTATAATATTCTTCTTGCCTTAATTTATCCTCCTCTGCTTTCCCGGCAAAGTTAATAAGTTCTATAACTTCTTTCAATTTTTCTTCTGGTAAGCTCTTTGATATTTTTTTGTATTCTGTTAAATACTTCCCATATACAATACTCGTAATTTCTGCTATTTTTCCATCAGGCAAATTATCAGCAAAACATCGATTGCAACTTATTAAAATATCAACAATTATCAGACCGCGAGCCTTATCTAAAAATTTCGCTTTATCCTCTTCATTCAATACCTTAAATTCGTCTGACATCGCAACTAGCCTATGAAAATTATTTTCCAAGAAATCATTTTGAAAAGTAATTAAATTGGCTAAAAATTGAGCAAAATCAATTTTTTCTTTCATAAAAACTCCCGAATGCACCTACAACATAAAGAGCCGAATAACGCTTTTGCCATTCTATTTTGATTGAATCTAAGCAAGTATTCATTTCTGATTTTGATGAACATCTATCATAGCGAAAAGCCGTATAATCATCAAAAAATACCAATAAAGCGGTGTTATCGGGTCTTTCTCTTACCATTATTTTATTATTAATCAAATTGTGGATCCGATCTTTAATTCTTCGGTTTATTTCCTCAGAAGAATGGGCTTCTTCGTCTACGGTAATTTTCTTCCCTAACTGCTTATTTCTCTCGATTGAAACATTCCCTATGCTATTAACAGCCCCATGAGCTAAAAAACATTCCATTCCAGCATTTTCTGCTTCATCTCTATTTGCAACTACAATTTCAATATACTGAGGAATGTTATTTCTGTCTGAATCGACTTTAACGTCAAAGTTTTGGTTTCCAATAACAGAGGTAAATCTGGGCCCCCTTCCATGTTTTAGATTTATTTTGGAGTAACCTATAGAGAGGAAATAGTTCTTCATAAAAATATTTTGCTACACCCTTATGCAGAATGTTCTGCGTTTTAAGTTCCTCTCTTTGCTCTTTGGTAATCTGCAATTTTCCTTCAAACCAAAGAATATATTCTTCAGGTGTTCGTGGTATAGAAATTTCTTCCTTATTTATATAATTCTCAAGTTTTACAACGCCCACCATTTCAATAAAGTTTTGCTGAATCCTTCACCAATCTTTGTTCGCCTGAGCGTCAAGGTTGGCTGCCTCGTACCCCAGCGATACCTTTGCCATCAATTAACCCCGATCGCCAACCAATCGCCACAATCGCCAAGTAGTGGCGCGTTTGGCGTCTTTATGGCGCATTTATAACCCCTTCGCGTCCCCTTTATGACCCCATTGCCTAATCGTGCACTAATCGCGCATTAACCGGATACCTCCCAATGCCCGCCGAAATCCGGGCCTATACGCTTAATATATCCGGCTTCTTTCAATTTCATAAGGTGCTTTTGGATTGCGGAAGTGTTAATACCCATCTCCTCCGCTAATTCTTTTCTTGATATCTGGGGTTTGTTTTTTAATACCTCAAGTATCTTCTTTTGCTTATCGCTAAGAAAAATACCTTTTCTCTGACCACCTGTCTGACCACCTGTCTGACCACTCTTCTCTATTTCTTCACTTTCCTCCCATTTCGGGCGGTAGAAAACCACGACAAAGCCTGTCTTAATCCGCTTGAACTCAACCTTGACTCCGGCCGCGATACATTCGTCATGAATACGCATGATGCCGCTCCCCCAGCGCTCAATGTCTTTGGATTTATACATCGTTTCGGCTATCAGAGGATTGCGCAAGATCGACTTCTCATGGCCGGTAAAAAAATCCTCCGGATTGACCTCTTTAGGGAAAAGACCGGGGTTGTAGATTTCGATGCGATCCTTGAATATCGCCACCTCGTTGCCCTTGGGATTGGAATAATCCCGGTGGCATAAAGAATTGCCTACCGCTTCCGAAATCGCCCGTACCGAAATCTCCGGGATTTCTTTTCGTCGGCTTTCGCTTAAATCAGCCCGCCATTTCATATTCCCATTAACATAGACCTCAGCTTGCTGGCGCAGACTAAAGAGATTGCCCTTGAACGACTTGATATCTAAAAACGTCAGCTTGTCCGTACCGGCAAAGATCGCGGCCTGCACTTCCAGAGGATTGTCATCGCAGAACAAAACCTCGGCCGCCCGTAATAAATGGTTCTCTTCCAGAAGGTGCAATTTATGCAATGTCGTTTTTACATTAACGAACTCGAAATCCACACGCTTGACTGTCTTTGCCTTACGCATGAATTCTTTGACCGCTTCCTCATTAACATCGGCAAGCGTCTTTTCAGATACTTCTTTATCCCAAAGGAATTTCCTCTTCTCCAGAATCCGCTCTTCAAGCTCTTGCGGGCTCATACCCTTATTCGATTCCCCAACGCGCAGATATGCCCGGCCATACGCAAAGTAGGGCCCGTTGCTTCCCTTAGCCTCTATGACAATGCAATCTTTCCCATCGATCTTGCGCGTCTCTACTTTGGGATAAACCTTCGGCTCTGTATTATCCACTACTGCCTGCGTCACATCCTTTATCGTCATACGCCCGATAGTCATCCCTAAGACCTTGCCATTACGGTCATTGATGCCAAAATATACCTCTCCATGGCCGTGCTTATTGAGCATAGCAACAATGGAGATCACCGCCTCTTTTAATTCTGCGGTGGATTTCTTGAATTCAACTGTTTCCGATTCTTTAAACACCATTAATTTTCCTACTAAGAAACAAACTATTCTTCAATAAACACCCACTAAAGATATCAACTTTAAGATTAGTTAGCCGGTCTTTTTTCTTTCTTTAAAATTATGTACGATGTCCACGCCACAAGGAATAACGCCGCATGCGTCTTACTTTGACTGCCTAGAGCTGTGAAAATGACGATATTAACCATCCAAAGAAATGCCACAAGCCCGATTGCCCAACCCTTGGATAGCGGTTTACGAGCGATGGCGTAACGAATAAGAATCGGCGGGATTAACCCAATCCCCCAAGTTAAAACAAAAGAAACAATAATTGTTAGCCACCACATAGGACCGTATAAATACTCCATTGAAGACTGCTCTACTTCTACATCATTTTTTGTCCATTTATCCGGAACAATAATACTGTTACCGATCTGCTGAAAGAGCGGGATATAACTATTGAACTCCTGATAGAGATTGCCGCTCATTTGCTCCAAGCCGCCAACCATACATTGGATACTTATCATTTTGCCGCCATAGATAAACATGTGTAGTAACCCGTAAGACTTTCCCTTCATCCCCGCACGCTCTGAATCTATCGAAACAATAATCCACGCTCCTGGCTGACCATCATACTTTGTTTGTCCTCCCTTAATAAAACTCCCGCCAGGAGGTACCATTTCCTTTAAAGCGTCTTCCGAAAAAGCCTCTTTGGCGATATCTTCTGTTGACATCGCAGACGCCTCGCTTGGAATATCTTTAATAAGGATCAGAAACATTCGCGTTATTCCGTCTGACGCATCTCCGGAAAACTTCTGAACAATATTCGGACGCTCGCCTTCGCTAAGTTTCCAATGGCTTGGATATTCAACGGTAATATTTATGCCCTTGGCTTTGGGATGATATTTTGTTGAGTATTTTAATTTATTCCCACTAGAAAACGATTGAAGGTCAGCATTCTGCGCGAAAGCTAAAGTGCTTGCGGCAAACATAAACAATGCGCCGATCAAAACAACAAGATTTCTCTTCATGCCTCTCCTCTATTTTTAATTAATCTGAACTGAATATTTATAGCTGTAAAATATCTTGCAATTGTTTTTCTCTGACTGCGGGTACTGCACCGCTTGGCGGTGTTTCGGATAGTTGTCAAGATTGGTTGCCCCGTGTGGACTCCGCTTCGCTTGAACCAGTCGTCGCTTCGCTCCTCCCCATAGGGGCGCTGCCCCTATGGCGTCCGCCAATAATCATGGCGGACTGTCACCCCGAAAGCGTGGGGACGGTCTCCCCACACCCCTTTGGTTCTCGCCCACACGTATGATAAATAGAAATTGCCCAGAGTTGTCGCCAGCCGAAGCCCCCAACCTCAAGTGATACAATTAGTTGTGAAGATGGACATCCGGCGTAGCAAGCGAATTTTGCTCAGTTTAATCGATCCCTTGCCGCCAGTACGCATCCGAAAGCCCCGGATCCGTCAAAACACCATAGCGGAGGCCCTTAAACTCCAGGCGTTCATCAATGGCGGCCCTTCCAGGCTAACCTGGGCACAGACCCGTAAAAGGCTGAATATATCGGAGTCCAAGTTAGCACACCTGCTTAAAATAGTCAACCGCTTACCTGCCGACTTCATCGAAAACATGAAGTCCTGCGACGACCAGGACAAGCTGAGAATCTTCACCGGCCGACGGCTCCTGGAGATCTCCCGCCTTAGAACCGAGCGAGAACGCCGAAATGAAATTGAACGTCTACAGGCACCCACAAAATAACTCAACCTTTTCACGAACAATATAATCCTGATAGAAGTTCTTTATAGTCGGATTTCATCAATCGAGTAACATTAATACAATGAACTATTTTCTGTAAAAATGGAGATATCGCTTTAATTCGCTTGCGTTTCTTCTTATCGTACCTCTCGTAAAAAGTGAATATTACATCTTGTTTTGCACGTGTCACCCCCACATAAAGGACACGCAATTCTTCCTTAACCTCTCTGTTGGGCGCCGGAAAGAAATTATCGTTTAGCCACATAATAAAAACAAATTCTGCTTCAAGACCTTTTGCTGAGTACAAAGTTGTAACAGGAACTCTATCATCTTCAGAAATATCCTCTGATACTTCTGTTTCTGAATCAATAAGGCCAAATTTTTCATGAATACACTTAATTATTGAGCCAAGCGTGTTTGGCTTCTTGGTTACTTCATTGATAGTAATACCCACCTCATCAAATATCGACTCTTCAATCTGTAAATTCGGAAAAGCTAATAATTTTGCTCTGAATTCTTCTAAATCGCCTACACATTCATCCAACTCTTTTAATTTACTAAAAAGTTCTTCAAAATTTCTCTCTGATAATCCCGAACAATAATCAAAAAGAGATTGATCGAGCCTCATGGCTTCTTTTCTCATACCTTCGATCTTCCCAGCATCAAGCCCCATGATATTTAACCACTGACGTAGCGCAAGACTATCATTTGAGTGTAGCATGCGAAGTAGTAACAGTAACCGCCAACAATCATTGGGAATAGTGGTTTTTTCTTTTTTCTTCGTTGGGATACCGAAGCCGTTCTCAAGAGTCTCAGCAACTTTATTAACAAAGCTTGACGTTGGACAGAGTACCATAAAATCTGTATATGTCAGTGGCTGTCCTTTTCTGTTGAGTTTATTTGATTTTATGTTGTCGATCAGGCACGCCACAACATCAATCTGAAGGTCGCTTGTTGTACATTGAAATGTATTTATACGTTCTCCATTATCTTCAGGGATATCGACTTCGCCACCAAGATAATTCTCGCCGGAAATTAAAGATTGCGAGGCTCTCAGTATGTTTGCTGGCAATCTATGCGATTTCGGGAATCTAATATGTTCCCATTCCTTAGAAGCCCATATTTCTCTGATACCCGCAAAATGTGCATACCTAAAACCGTATATGCTTTGTGCGTCATCGCCGACTACCACTGTCTGGCTACCAGTAGTAGAGCTTATTAGCTTTATCAGCTCTTGATCTTTCGGATTCAGATCCTGGTATTCATCTACCTGCAAAAAGACTTTCGGGAAATCAACACCGGCTTTCGACAAAATAACACAAGCACTTTGTACAATTCCTTCCATGTCAAATGTATTATAAAATTTCAGCAAGAAATCATAATGCTCTAGTATTTCTTTTCTCTGATCAGCTGGCACGGGACTATCTGAAGGGAAATAATCTGCACATCGGTAACATACTAAGTCCTTATAAAGGCGATCTATGTCAATTTCGATGCTAAGGTCATTACATAACTCCGATAGTAATAGCTTGTTTTCATTTTTATCATTTATCAATATCGAAAAGGTGTTTTGTCTATCAATTTCCTGGGCATATTTGTGAACAATGCTTTTTGCATATGTATGAAGTGTACTTATTCTTGGGAACTCGAAATTAGCATCTTCAAATGCTTCTCTTCCAACCTCTGATTTTACTTTCTTATCTGTATCCCTACGACTTGTTCTGGTAAAAGTTATAAAAGAAACCTCACGATTCGGGTTTTCCTTAAGTAGCTTTATCATCCTTGCTACTATCGTACTTGTCTTCCCTGTGCCAGGAGCCGCAACAACAACTAGCGGTTTTCCTGTATGATTAATAACTTGATTCTGTTCATCGTTTGGAAAACTCATATATTACGTTATTTCTTCTCGGTAACATTTTTTGTTTTTTGAGGAATATCATTATCTATGTCTTGTTTTTCTGATCTTATCCACATATCGCATATTTTTTCTATATCAGGAATGCTTCTTTTTGTAATATCCCCACTCCATTTTTTCCCAAATGGCGGATCGTCACTATCGGGTTCATTGTTTTTATTTTCTATTTTTGTAACAATTGTCCGTACTGGCATTTTTGTAGCTTGTCCAACTGCTAAAATGTGCCCTCGCGGCAAAATGGGCAAAATATCTACTAAATTACTCATTGAATCAGGCAATAAGGATAAGATGTGATTTTTATCAACAGAATTAGCGAGCCGCATACATAAAAATGTATTACATTGGCTCAATAAAGTCTCACTAAGTTCGCTAGGACGTTGGCTTACTGCCAGCATACCTATTCCAAATTTACGACCCTCTTTTGCAATTCTTTCAGCAGCTTCACGAGCATCACCATAAGCACCACGAGATCTATGAGATATGTAATTGTGTGCTTCTTCGAAAACAATAAGCGTTGGGACAAACTCGCGACGCTTGGCCAGAAAGTAGACTTGAAAAATAATACGTGATATCGTAGCCACAACTGTGCCAACCGTTTCCGAAGGAAGATAACTAAGGTCATAAACCGTGATAGGTAAGGGAGAGTCGAGTATAAGACCTGATACTTGTCGCACTAGTCTTTCAAGATCCCCTTCTTTAGGTTTTTCATATTGAAACATAAAAGCATATCTAGGATCCTTAAATCGCGCCTCGACTCTTAATACTTGCCGATCTAACTCTCCATTTAGAGGGCCAGCGGTTATAGTCCCTCTTTTTTTTGGCAAATATTCAATAAGTTCATCAAATAAATCATGATCGCCAGCAGTTGTATAAGCTGGCGTATCATCGTCGGATTTTCTGGTTTCATTATTTAAGTTTTTTAAATAATTAACTAAATGCTCAAAATCAAAAGGTATAGGCGAATCTAAATCGATATTCTTTGACAGAGATTCGTCCTTTAAAATATCCTTGCAATACCTTTGTTTAAGCTGAAATATGCCGTCTCGAAAAGCCCATCGTTGATTATGAATGTTAAACTGATTACTTAAATCAGCACATAGATCAAATAAGTTTTCGAACGAGTGCAACCATGCGGGAAGTGTAAGTTTATCTGCCCGTATATAATTTGAATGCTCAAAACATTTACGATATTCACCATGCAGATCAAACACAATAATATTTGCACTGGGATATTTACATACTAGCTCTTGCAATAAGCGTGCGACGGTGTAAGATTTTCCGCAACCAGTCGTGCCTACAATTGCTGAATGTTTACCACAAAGATCGTCTAAGTCTAGATGGACAGAGATATTCGAATCAACAAATGTCCCAATTGAAACTGTGTGTCGATCTTTATCAGGGGCTAGCGCTATTGAAAGATGTTCCTGAAGAGCGAGGGTAACACTATCCCCCACTATCGGCAGGTGTGTAACACCTATCTCAAATCGCCTCCCGATAATTGAGCCTACGAGAAGTCCATCGATAAGCGTCCGATCAATCAATTCAGGCGCTTTGGGTAAATATGGGAAATGACCTTTGGGAAGACCTTCTCGCATATTATCAGAAGGAGAAATTTCAGAATTCTGCAACGCAGAAGACCAACGCATCTTACGAACAGTTGTTACTAAAATAAGATGTTTATCATGCCCACGATCAACAAGAAGATATGAACCAGGTTGCCCAACAGAATATGTTTTTCCAGCGTGCCGAACATGCAAATCGCTTAAGCTTGGGTCTGCTTCTATTGTGACATTTACACCGCTTACGGCTAATATTTCACCTATACGTTTACTCATTAGTATCCCTTCCTTCTTTTGGGCTTTCTTTTTCTCGCATTAATTCGATATTGCGAACCTCTTGAATAAAATCTTTAAATCCTAACTTGATAATCGGCTGTATGGAATTACATTTACCAAATAACTTATGAATAGATTCACATGTTACTTCAGGATCAACTACGTAAAGTTGGGTATTATCACGATTAATAAACGATTTCACTGCTGAATTTATATGACTATCTGGAAAGCTAGTGCCAACTGCTAGTAGAAGTTCACTAGTCTCTAGTGTTCGGCGAAAAGCTTGATATAAATCCATGTATGGGTTGTTATAAGTCTGAGAATATTTAGATGGAGTTGGAAAAATCATTATTTTTGATTGATCTAGCGAAGATGCTTTGGAAATAGCTCCGGCTTTTTGAAATTTTTTCCACATATCAGGGTCAATATATCTACAAATAATAGAATCGTCGTGAAACTTAGTATTTTGTGTTTTCTCGTCCTCAGTATCTGTTAATGGGCAAGTATATGTCCAATCTATTGAACCGTGCAATTTCCATAAATATACAACTACACGATTAGATTGAACGGGAGGTACGATTGAAAAATTAATCATCGAAAATATTGGTAGCGCACCATGAGAAAATCCATCTATTAAGTAAAAAGTCTTCTTTTGAGTATTTTTAGGTCTCTGTGAAAGCTGAAGCAGTGCTGTCTCAATACACAAATCGTTATTAGTTGTAAAAACAGAAATTGAATTATAAAAACCCCCCAAGCACTCAAAAAAGTTAGACAGATATTCTATCGATTTGACACCATGTGAGGTTTTGTCAATGATGTCTAGCTGATAGCATTTGACCATAAACTCAACTAATTTTGACTCAGCATGCTTAATCTCATCTTTAGAAAAATCAGACGAACCAATAGTAGCATTAACCTTTGGGAAAGGAGACCCTTCATCGCCTATAGCTTCTTGAATACGATGTAATCGTGTCAATAAATCTTCAATATTCCATTGTGAACTATTTTTTTGCTTCTTACTCTCACCCGTACTATCTTTAGTTGATAAACCAATAATTGAATTTAAAACTGTACATGCATCTTTATCAAAAATTTTACTTGTACCATTTTTTAATTCTTCGATTAGCATCTTCGCCATTTCTTCCATAGTGGGAATTCCATAATCATAACTCGATCCCGCACCGAAAAATATGGACAATTTTCCTTCTTTCAAACGTCTTAAATCTGAATAAAAAGTTTCAATTGCGCTATTCATTTTTTAGCCTCCCAACAAATTTACTATTCAAAAAAAATAGGACAGGCACTTATTTTTTACACCCTTAAAGAAAAAATGAATCCTTTGCTTCCTTTATTTTTCTGCAAATTTTGCAAAAACTTCTTCAATATGGCTCTCGTTGCAAATTCTTTTTCTCTTTTTCCAATTTTCTATTTTTCCCCAAGTTATTCCTTCATTAACATTTATTTGCCTTATTTGATTGTTCATCATATCTTCAGCTAAACCAGTTAATCTACCCAGTTCATAATTGACATCTTGGTTGCCTTGAATTTTCTTTTGCAATCCTTGAAGACCAGCTAAAATAGCTGATGCATCGCGATAAAGACTCCATGTATTTGTCCTCACTACTTTTTCTAATCTCTTTCGTTTATAAAATTCGTATAAAGTAATTACAGTCAATGCCCCACTACTTATTTTTAAAATTAGATCGCCATTTAGCGCTATCATTATTACCTCCCTGTCACGAATTATTCATGCTTGTTTGAATCGCTCAAAGTAAAATCGGCTTTGCTCATCCGAGCCTAATGCGACGTCACATAAAATCCGAAGAGACATGAGCGGACCAGGCATAATACCAGCTTCGTCAATCTTTTGTCCGTCATAATCTGGATTAATGGCCAATTCAACATTCATTATCCACCAGACCTCGATTTTACGAAGAAGAGAAACCATATCCCCAAAATTATTCTCAAAGCTCTGAGGTAATCCCGTAGCCGCTGTAAGATGGGAAAAGTCATGCACTATGGTATTCCTGCATTCTTTAATTTTATCAAAAGTTGCGATGTCGTTCTGATCGATTGCATTCATGCGTTTTAACCATTCTAGGCTGGCATAAACAGGGCTTTTATTCAGGCTCAAAACGTCGGTTTGATATTTTGGATCGATGATGTCGCCCTTCTCATTAAAACCATTACAGAAGAAATCACGAATACGTCCAATGATAGAATCTTTGAGGATTTCGTAAGCAAAAATATAAACCGATGTCACAATTAAATGTGGGTGCACCACATCTGGATTAAGAAACCGTTCCCAAGATTGCCTTATCTTTTCGTCCATTTCTTCACTCCGTAATTCTAATCTTGGTTTCTGTAATTATCCTTGGATACAGAATTATTTAATATCCTTTCCAGATCGCCATCATTCGGGTGCCATGATATAACCCATTCTTATTACATCTTGCACATTGCAACAACATCACTCCAATTCTTCGGTTTATATTTGTCCCATTCTTCCTGCTTCACATAGAGCATTTTATAGGTAATTTTTTGCTGGCGGGCGCTTGCGTCATCGCACCACTGAGCAAGCCGCTTAATCTTCAGAGGATCATCTAAATCCTCACGCCCCTTGGTTTCAATAATATATACGGTCTTTGCGTCCGTTTTAACAAAGAAATCGGGGTAATAATTTGCTATTGTTCCGTCGGCATTCCTGTAATCAATCTTAAAATGCACTTCATAATAATTCTTCGCGAATGAAATAACTTCTTCATCACCCAGGCGTTCAAGAAAATCCGCGAACTCAAGCTCGAACTGGCTGTCTCCGACAATCCTGTTAAAAACGCTTTTTTTAGGCACCAGATATGCCCGATCATTCACGACAAACGGACGGCTATTGCTAAGCCTTGTATAATTCTTAATTTGAGCATCACCGACATCCCGCACCGTCAACGTATTAATCTCTTTTTTAAAGGTATTAAGGATCGTCTTTGTAGCCTCAATCTCCGAGAGGTTTCGTAAGATATTTTTATCATCAAGAGAAATTTCTATCTCGAACAGATACGTCTGAATGAACGCCTTAACCTTGCCAAATAAAATGTCATAACATCCGAAAAGCCGCAGTTCCCGCATAATACTCTGGGCAAAGAATCCGACAACGCTCTGATAATTTGGCTCAATGTTACTTTCTAATATAGTCGTGTGATGAACCTTTTCTTCAACAACATGCCGGAAAACAATCTCTCGTTGTTCCTGCTCGGTAAACTTTTTCACTTTTAACTTTTCATTAGTAAATCCGGCGACATTTAAATCCGATAAATTTTTATATTCCCTTTGAATTCTGGGGGTTAAAATCGGCAGTTCAATATCCAGCCTCTTAATATCTTTTTTGGGGTTGCCATGGTCGATTTCAATAACCGTCGGGGTAACCGCTTTGGAGGTAGTGTCCATTTTTCGCTTTTCCAGCTCAACGCCTTCGGCTTTAATTGACTCAACAAAATCCATGAAAGCCGGTGTGCCGGTAACACTGACATATTCTTCGACATCTTCCCGGCCGAAAAACATCCTGCGCAGGCCACGGCCGAGTGTCTGTTCAGGTAAAATATTCGAAGCGGAAGAATAGGCCCTAAGCCCTACAATGGTCGTTACGTTTTTAACATCCCATCCTTCCTTTAACATCAAGACCGACACTATCACCTTGAAAGGGCTTTCCAATCCATCAATGTCATTTGCCTGCCTGCGTAAACGATCCAATTCTTCCTTAGCTTTACCGGACACCTTTTCCGATATATCTCCGCTTTTATTGGTATGAATCGTCAAGACTTTTCCGTTCAAATCAGCATAATTCTTTTCCAAATATGCCTGCACCTCATCGCAGTTTTTTGTATCATCCGTCATAATAAACAAAATGGCCTTTTTACCTGTCGGCTCGAGTTCCTTGGAAGTCTTACGCCATTCTTCTATGCCGAGATTGATATAATCTTCATATTTTTCGGTAAATATCGCGCTTTGCCGTTCCTGTAATTTCCCACGGCTTGCCTCATCCGGAAGAACCGGAGTCTTAACAACACCCTGGTGAATTGCCTCAACAAGCGGGTAATCGGAAATGGTTTGCACGAAAATCCCGCCGTTATTATGTTTCGGGGTAGCCGTGCAGTCTATCTGTAAAGAGATCTGTTTGTCTTTTTGTTTTAGCTTATTGTTTATATCCTGGATCGATTTAAACCAGGCCATCTTGGGATCATGAATATGATGAGCCTCATCGTTAAAGACAACGATCTCATCAATATCCCGGATAACATTGCTCAGCTCAACCAAAGACTCGTTTGTTTTTGATACCGGCTTTTGCCCCAGAAAATAATCCGTTAAGTCCTCATCGCTGAAAGACGATTCCCTGACATCGCCTTCATAGACGCGGTGAATATTGGTAAGGAAGATGTTTCCGGTAGGGGAAATTGCCGTCAAATCGTCCTGCAAATGTAATGTTATCTGAAAATCATCCTGCCAGCTTCTTCCTTCATATCCATTATCCGGAAGAATAGGGTCCTGATAGAATATCTTCAAGCCGTCGAAATCGGTCTTAATGCGTTCGAGGACGATAATATTCGGAGTAATCAGAAGAAAATTGCGGGAAAGTTCTGACTCCGGCTCATATAGTTTATGGAAATATGACCAAGCAAGAAGCAGACTCATAACTTTTGTTTTACCGCTCCCCGTTGCCATCTTAATAACTAAACGAAGCCAGTCCTCATCAAACATATTCGGGCTCACGCGGCCAAGGGAATCGAAAGGCAAAAGATCATATTTATTTCGGACACCGGCAACATCATAAAGCCAGATAATCGTCTCAACTGCCTCCCTCTGGGCAAAATAGTATTGAAATAAAAAAGAATTGCCGTCGGCTCCATAGGCTAAATGCTCCTGTTTAAACCACCAGTTTAAAAGAGCCTTTGACGTCGCAGTTGCTCCTTCATAGCTTTTATCCCGCCATCCTTTAATTCGTTTTCGTAACTCCGGCACAAACGGCGGGAGTAGTTTTTCATAACCCTGCTCACGCAAAGCCTCATCAGCCGGAAACCATCTAATATCCGGTTCTAAAATCGCAAACTTATCTTTGGGAAAATTCTTATGTAGTGCCATTATGAAATATTAACCTCAATCACCCTTGTCGTATCGTTTCCGAAAATATCAACCACCTTAACGGCAATCTTGCGCCGTCCTGGTGATACCTCTTTTTCGGCAGATACAAGCTCGAGTTTTCTGTCTTTTTTTGTCCTGAAAGACTGCCACTCATTCTCAAAAATATATCCTCCAGTCCATTCTTCCTTTTCTTCCTTCGTATCAGGATCGATTGACCGGACAATCTCTTTTCTGCTTTCCATATTAAAATCAACCGACCAATAATCTACCCAGTCGGTCCATTTCTTCGTCAAAACTTCTTTTGTTACAAGTGCTGTTTTTTTATCTTTGGACACTTTAATGACCTGCCCATTTTCAACAACAATCTTACTTGAGCCCTCCCTAAGCGAGCCTTCTGTTTCTTCAACGCTGTCCTGATTATAAAAAACACTGAAATCACGCAGTTCAACCGCTATCGTTTTATTTTTCCCGCGCCCTTTTATGACAGGCTTTATCTCGATATAGGCAACATCGTAAAATTTAACATGACCTTTTTCAACCGCGCGGCGATCAAACACTTCTCTGGGGATAACCTTAAACTGCACATCAACGCCCTGACGGCTAAGCTCAGCGAAATCAAGACCCATCTCATAATCAAAACCAAGAACATCGAATTTCGTGATGCCTTTCTCCCGGGCTTCCTTGATTGCCTCATCGACAAAAGCCGACGATACCGGCGTGTCAATAGGGCCGACGGCAACAAGACGATCGCGCTTTTTGCCGACAAAGGTATTATAAGAATCAACAGCTTGAGCGTTGTAGGCGGAAAGGATAAGTTCCACAAACTGTTTTTCTTTATTCTCTAAAATCTGCTGTTTTTCCTGCTCCCTGATATCGGCATCTACGCTGATATATTGTTCTCGCTCATATTTACCAAGGTTAAGAATCTCAAACGCTCTGAAATTCTTTCCTACCTTTTTCATCTCACGTTGAACCTGAATAAGCCGTTTACGAGAAGTATGAATAGCAAATCTACCAAGGTCAGTACCAATCCATTTTCGTCCTAACTTTTCAGCAACAGCTAATGTAGTGCCTGAGCCACAGAAAAAGTCAGCGACAAGATCACCCTCATTAGATGAAGCCTGAATTATTCTTGCTAAAAGCTTTTCTGGTTTTTGTGTTGCATACCCAATGCTTTCTACACCCTGCAATGACGCTATGTCTGCCCAAACATCACGGCATCTTACCCCTTCACTCATATAAAGCTTTTTACCTGGCACTTTACCTTTTTGAACATCTAAAATACCTTGTTTTATCCATTCCAATGCCGTTTCTTTTGGCATTCTGTAACCATTTTTCGGCATCACCTCTCCATAACCCAAATCATATATATAGCCTCCGCCGCCAGGGTTATCAATTGGAGCTAAACGGTATCTACCCTTCTTATCCTCCTGACGATATAATTTATTACTGGCTTCGCTATATTCTTGAAACACATCATTCCAGATATTAAACCCGGAATCTTTCCCGAAAAAGAAAATAGTATCATGGGATTTGATAAATTTTATATTCTTTGCTGAAGTATCGCCTACCGCCCCTTGCCAAATAATTTCATTTTTAAATCCGCTCTTTCCAAAAACCTCTTCTAATACAATTCTCATGCAACCACTTAATCGCCAATCACAATGCAAGTAAATACTGCCATCATCAGCTAAAAGCCCATGCATGAGTTTCAACCGTTCATAAATCATGGCAATAAAACTATCCGCGCCTTTGCCCCATGTATCCCGATAAGCCACTTCTTCAATAACTGATGGCTTTTTGGTAAAAGACTCATCTCCAATCTCAACATTCATGGAGAAATCAGCCCCCACATCAAACGGCGGATCAATGTAGATGAGTTTAAGGCCACCTTGTTTTTCAATTTCGCGGCGCATGGGGCCGTTCTTAAGAGAAGAGAGGATCAATTTGTTGTCTCCCCAGATGAGTTTATTAGTCCATCCCTTAATCTGTCTACCTGAGATATCAAAAAGATCGAACTGTTTTTCTTTCCCGGATATTCTGTCACTTCTCGGTTCATCGATATGCTCTATTGTCTGAAAGGGTAGGACAAGATTGCAGACTTCCTGTGTCTTGCCATTCCATACAAGCTCAACTTCCCGGTCTTCTTCATACAAAAGAAATCTGTATTTATCAGGCAAGGGCTTGCCTTCCTGAATATACTTTATCGCGTCCCGTCTTTCATTATCTGTAAGTTTCATATGCTTTCCTCACTACTTCATATTCTTCCGGCTTTCGACAAAGGCCTTTAAATCCTGAGGCTTAATCATCCACTGACCAATCTTGGTAGCCCGGATTTGCTTTTCCCGGATTAATTGCCGAATTCTGTATTCGGTCAATCCCAGTTGTTTGGCAACCTGGCGTACAGTTAAATATCCTTTGAGTAGCATTAAATCCCCTCCGGAATTAGATTTGATGAAATTGAAGCATTTAACATTATTGCACATTATATCACATGAGCATTGCCATTGAAAGAAAAAAACCTCCGCCAGTCAACAATAACCAGCGAAGGTTCTTTTAGAATACTAATACTATTTACTGTGCCTTAAAGTAAATATTCACCAGTTCGGCTACGAATTTCTGCTTGCCACCGATATGCCAATCGGTATTGCGTTCCGGATCCAGCTTCGACTTGTAGTCGTAAATCGTGAAGACAAGGCCGTTGATCCTGCCGATCCATTCCGCCTTGATCTTCCCATCCGGAGAATTTCCAGCTTGGGGCCCACCGAATATCCGGACAATATCCTCATACCGCGTGCCTTCCGGAAGATAGCCCTGACAGCCGGTGCCGTCATGCGACACACCGCCCATCTCAACTTTTAAATCAAGTTCAGCTTTGACTTTCATTCTGCACCTTCTTTTTTCCCCAGCCGGACTTCCATCTGGCAACGGCCCCGGCCACGATCGCATCAACGCCCTTCTGATCGCCGATATTCTTTAACACGTCGATCAGCTCCTGTTTATTAAGCACGCGAAAATTCTTAACCCCACGCTCCTTGGCTGTCATCATTAACTCGTTGCGCGAGGCTCCGGCATGCAAGACAATTCCTTCTTTGGGCGATGGGGAATTATCAACCGACTTCTTCTTGCTTTCTGCGACTTTTTGTTTCTTGCCTTTTTGCTTTTGCTTGGTAGCCATTCTGATCCTCCTTTTTCTCCAGCGTCACGCCATAGGCGATATTGACAGCCCTGCACAGTAATTCGCAGATGCTCGTTTTGGCCTTCTGCTTCTCCTGAAACAATAAGGCCATCTCTTTATCACCCAAGCGCGAAGCTGGCCATTGGTATTTACTCGTCACAACACTGATTCCTGTAACTTGCCGGACACGACATCCAGCATCTGGAAGTGCGTGACGCCGTTCTCTTTCCATTGCTGTTCAATCGTAACCGACCATTTGCCCAACGGCATGACCCGCTGGATCTCCCGCAGGCGTAACTTTGCGGCTGGCAGGTGGTCGCGCATCCGGCCGGTTACCGGAATGTTCTCGACATATGTCTCCTCGCCGTCGTTACGGACGCTGATATACCGGCTCTTTTTTGCCGTCATGTTTTCACGAACCATAAGAATCCCCTCCTTTCGAGGGGTCAGTAGACCGTAAAAGAGAAAAGAATGCAACTTATTCTTTTGTCTTTACTGCTCCCCAGACCACGCCTTATTCTGCGGTATCTTTAAAGGTCCGCCTTGATTTGCCCGACTATTTTCTTGGTCTCAACGCTTTGTTTGTCTTTCAAGGCATTATGTAATTCGGCATTCTCGACCGCTCTGGATTCTTTGATAGCGGCCACCGTCTCTCTCATTGCCCTTTTCCACTTGAAAAGAAGTTTAACCAGCCAAGCCAGAGTTGCTCCCGGACACAAGATCAAACCTATCACCAAGGCAATTATGGCCAGCACGCTCAATCCGGAAAACCAGTTGCCTATTTTTTCTCCCAGCGTTAATTTGCCAGGGGTGGTCTCCAGCCCCACCTGCAGTGTTTTCTTTGTCTCCTCGACCACATAAGTTTTATCGTCGGCTATTATCGCCCTGGGCTTGGTGGTTACTTCTTCCCGCCAGTTATAAACCGTCTCGGGCTTCTTAGGAGTCGTGATTTTAGGGAAGGGTATCCCCGCGCATCCGGACAGCAATAAACTCACCGCCGAAATCATGATTATTTTTCTCAGCATATCTCACCTCTCTTTCTTATTTCCTCATCACTCCGTAAACTATCAATCCGACGCATAATGAAGTCAAAAGGGTTATCATCATCGTTACCCATAAGGGTAACCGGCTGATTATTTTCTTCTCGAGGCAAACGAATTTCTGCCATATATCGTCGAATTTATTGTAGATAGAATTCAGATGGTTATCTTTGATATCATCCAGGGTTTCTTTGATGTTCGTAATCTCCGTTTCGATAACTGCCAATCGTTCTGGTACGGTTTTCTCTGTCATGTTTCGATTTACCTCAAGCAATGCCCTGTTAAAATGATACCGGCATTTTTTGCAAGGCTTTTGCGGCGCCTCCCAAATATACCCTGATCTTACTTGCCAAATCATCGCCCGCCGAAACAAGCGGGAGTCCATATTTTACGTCCCCTCTCGGCATCCCTGTCCGCAGATACCGCAAAACATCTACGGGATTGACATCGGTCAAACCGCCCATATTCCCCGGGCCGAGAGAAGCCATCCTTGTGTTTATGGGATAACCTTGCACATTGACAATTCCATGATAATCAGGCTCGACCTTGGAAGTCGACATCCGGATATGGTCTACATAAAGCACCCGGTTCGACGGCGGGGGAGTCCTCTGGGGACCATATGCGTGAACTCCGATAGTGTTTACCGTGTAGCCGCTTGCCACCGTGCCGTCATGAGTGATCGAACCGAGGTATACGCCGTCTACCCAAACCCACATCTTACGAGAACTATTGATGACCACCCGTAATGTATGCCAGCCATTCTCATCTATATCGATCCATTGCTGTAAGTCGACACCCAAAATCGGTGCCGTCATCCAAATATATGGATGAGCCGTCCATTGAGTATCGAAATACAGGTTGGCATTGTATTCATGGGGAGTGCTATCCCGTAAATAGAATTGAAGAACGATATGATTGCCGTCCGTACCATCTATCCTAAAGACTACCTCCGCGGTACATTCGGTCCAAGCCGAAAGGCTGGTATTGACGGCATAGGCGTTATTACTGGATCCCGGCTGAGGGCAATCATATTTGTATACCGACCTGCCGTCGAAAGTAGTCGTTATCAATGTCGCAGATCCATTGACATGCGCGCTCCAATTAAGGTCGAAAGCATCGCAATCCTGATCTGTCTGGTTCCAAGAAGGGTTTGGCATATTCTCTTGCCTCTACAAATCCGTCCTAATCCATATCTGTCCGTTGACCGGACTGCCCGGGTCGGACGTCCTGTTTTCTACCACGGCCGAAACCAATTGTTTTTGGTTGCAATTGGCATTTCCCCCGAGCTTCAAATTATTGAGGGTCTTTTCACCCGTCAAAATTTGGTTAGTCGCTAAATCCACCGAATCATAAAATCCCTTTGTCCCGCTGCTATTGGTGCCATACGCCTTGTTATTGCCGGGACTTGCCGCGCCACCGACCAATTTCTCCGTCCCGACTCCTCCATTGGCAAGCTGTAATAAGTCCCCAGCAGAAACCTGGAATACTCCTGTATCGATCAACCCATCGAGATATTGAGGTGTGGTATCGCTTGCGTCCGCTTTCAATTTGCTGGGGGAATTTGCATCCGGCAGGACCCCTGCACCCGAAGGCACATTGGCCAGCCCGGTCAACGCCGATCCATGAACCTTGCTGGCAGTCGTAATCTGCGCCAGCTTCGTATCCACTATCCCGGCCCCCGCCGCAATCTTGGCGTTGGTTATCTGCAGGTTGGCATCGGTCAATAATTCCAACGCATCCCAGTTCGCCCGGCATGCGGGCGGGAAGTTGATCAGGAGCATATCGTTTTCAGGTTTTGTCTTGTCCCAAGCCATCTTGAGTCTCCTTCTTGCTTGTGCCCGTTAGGGTATATTTTTTTGCTACTTCGTTCATGTCGTATAATTCCACGCCATGCTCCTTGAGTATGGCTATCCAGCACACGTCATGCACCACTAAGCTCTGGGCGTAATTGTATGCCTGCTCTATGCACGTAAAGACCATAGGCCTCTTTTTAGGTTCACTCAGGACAATGCTTCCCTTCACCACGACATAAGCCATATCCCGGGATATCGGCTTCCCGCATTTGGCGCAAATTAAATCATCCATCGATCCCCTCCGCCTGTTTTGCGTGCGCGTTGAATTTCTGCAGTATCCCATTCAGGCTTGATTTATCGAAGCCCGCATTCTTTATCCCGACGCTTCTATATCTGCCGATCACTCCGCTGTCGTTGATCTTATAAATCAATACGCCGTTTACGAACCCTCCGTCTTCGAATTCAATAACTACTTTGTGAGGCACTAAAGTTTTTGCCATCTTATCTCTCCTTAAATTCCATGCCCATGCCAATCGAAATCGCCGGTCTGAGCGACGCCCGAGGCATCGTACAATTTCACTGTAAATCCCGTAGTGCTCTTGCTTGTGAATTGTGCGTAAATCCCGCTGCCTGACGTGATCTCGATATGCACGTTCGGTTCTTCATGGTAATTCTTCGTGAAAACAACTGCCTTGCCCCCTCCTGCGTCGGTTACCGAATCACTCCCATACTCATCCACATCAGGCAAATCCCCATAATGATCGAACGTCGTACATTCAAGATCATCTCCTACATTCTCTCTCGTCAATGTCATCCTTATTTGATAATACCGGCAGTTATAATCCCCGGCCTGATACTCCATCCAACCGGACCAGGTGATATTATCGTCGGATATTTTTATCTCGAACGTGGCCGCCCCGGGACTTTCCTCACCGCTAAACCTTAACGTATCGCTACTATTGAATCTCGTTACCGAATCGTCATCAAATGCCCTACCCGTGGCAATGGTTATGACAGCTTCAATGCCGATATAGACCGTTGACACATATCCCAAATCCCTCATCGGCGTTTCGTACGTCCCCGACAAGTATCCGCTTTCTATTTCCAAACTACTTCCATCGATGACAGTCTGCACCTTGGTGCCTATCCATGAAGGCTGTTCCGAAAACTCCGCAATGATATTTCTGAAAGGAATGTTCGCAATCGTAATAACAGCTTCCGTAGCGTTTTCTGAATAATTACCGGAAGTATCTATCGCCTTGATCCAATAACTCTGTCCGGACCCAGTCCTGAAATTCGTCGTCAAATAATGCGACCCTTGTTGAAAAGTCACGAACTGGCCGCTCGCCCAGCTGTTTCCCCAGCGGATCTCATATCCCCAGGCATCCACATCGGAAATCTTCGTCCACCCGAAATACAACCTGTCCCTGTTCTGATTGACCAGAAAACTCGTCACATCGCTTGGCGGGGCGGATTTCCCAACAACCGTAATTTCTTCTTCGGGAGCACTGTCCAAAGACGACTCCTCTCCGATATCCGTAACGGAAACGACTCGTACCTTATACGCATGATTGTCCACGATATCCCCGACAATCTGAAAGTGCGCCCCTGTGGTTTCTCCAGCCATCCTCCAGCTGTTGCCGTCATCGTCGCTTATATATATCTTTGCCCTGGCGTAGGATTTCACGTAATGGTCGATAACGTCCGGCTTGTCGAACCAAACATCGATGGCAACCTCGATGACGCCATCGCTTTTTTTGACCAGGGCTTCGGTCAGGCTCAAGTTCTGGATAAGCGGGATGTCTCCGGATAAAGAGGAATAATTATTCTGCGGCAATATGATGTCCGAATCGTCATAGACGTTTTCGTCATACTCCAAAGCCGATATCTGGACTTCGTCTTTTCCTTCTCTCTGCACGGACACAACCCTGAAATCTTTTTTGACCTTATTCGTTTCGCCAATCGCATATACATCGAATGCCTGCGGCTCGGCCGAAAACGCCGCACACTCCACCTCCGTATAACTGCCCGTGGGAGAAGTGATTGACTGTTCTTCAATCGTATCGTCGGAAAACCTGACCTGAATCTTATAAGACTTGCCGTCTTCTATCACAAAAGTCCGGTCCAGCTTAACCAGTGTCGTCGTAGATCCTGCCTGAACCCGGCCCGAAAAACCCCACTGCGGCACGTCGTGTGAAACCGAAATAATATCTCCTGCCTGGCAGGCAACCGCATCTATTCCGGCCTTGAACGAAATAGATCTATTGATATACTTGGCAACCTTCAAGGCATACCTGCCAGCGCGGATGGCATAGCTTGCCCTTGTCGTAAACAGCCTCACCTGGCTCTTGCGCATGGGGTCCCCAGCGGCCAAGGCATCCTCATCGATATATGCTATCGTTTCCTGGCGATAGTCTTTATCCTTATCCATAAACTGGATTTCTATGACATTGGGAATTTCCTTCAAAGTCTTCCAGCTCTGGACAAAGGTGTCTTTGATCATATTGCCCATGCTGAATAGTTGCGTAGGGTTGGTTTGCTTGTCTATCTTGAACGATATACCGCCCGCGCTGTATACCGGCATGGCATTGAACGTAGCACACAACTGGATGAGGACGTCCAGAGCCTTGGTATTGGAATCGATCACCACATCCATCCTGAACCGTTTTTCATAGCCCCCTTGTCCGTCGGGAACCCGCTCCTCGCAATACTTAGCCATCTCCGAAAGGGAAGCGTCATCCAGATTGGAGTTTGATATAAACTCTCCCAGCCCATAGCGGCTGTTCGTAATGAAATCTTTCAAGCACCATACCGGATTGGCCGAGTATTTATCGACATAGGTCGAGCCGTCCCAAGTAAGCAGCGTATCGTCTGCCAGCAATCTATAATCGGTGCCGTCCCAATAATAATCTTCCCAATCCACGGGAACTCCGGCATTCAAAACATCCGGGACGCTCACCTTCCTGCCTTTAACGACCGTAGTGATATTCGGCATGGAACCCGAGAGCTGGTCTGTGGCCAGGAGCTGTAATCCCAAAAGCGCCGTGTTGGGATACCTCAAATCGTCCGTCTTGATTTCATCCAGCTGGAAGAACGTCAAGTCGCCCTGCTTCAAAGGATCCAGTGCACTGTCGTCACTTGTCCTCGTTATGCGGATATCGTACTGCCCCGGCGTCAGCCCTGCTTTGCGGAAGACCCTGCGCAGAGCCGTGCGTGATTTTGCCGAGATCGTGGTCTCTCCCAAATCCGTATAAGTCGGCTCCGTATGCAACTTATACTCGACCCGATACGTTACGCTCCAGCTCAATATCCCGCCAGATCCCGAATCCTGCTGATACAAACCGTTATTCATTCTCAAATGGATCTCGAAGGCTTCCGCGTCGGAATCAACCGTCGTATAAATGTATGGGTTGTCTTTCGTAAGGTTTGCGCCGACCGTATAAAGATTATGCAAGTCCTCGAAGTTGGCAATTATCCCCTGGTCGTTTGTGCCATATCTTTTATTTGTGGTAACGCCCGTGAAATTGGCGATCGGATTGTTGTTGATCTTGATGTCGTCTATTGCCTCGATCTCGCCCTCGCATAAAGCCAAAAGCACGTTCAGATAACTTTTGTCCCCGTTCTCCCATAAGAACTGGTTGACGATATTCCCTCCGACCTTATGCTCCCCATAAACGACCGCAACCGGCACTCCGACTTCCTGTATCGTCTGGACGCCGTCCCATCCGTATGTGGGCGATCCCTCATCCAAACCGACAGATCCCACATTGAAATCAGCCATCTTCGGCTGGTTCATGTATTGAAAAATCGAGTAGCCTAAAGTCAAGACGAAGAAGGCAAATATGAACGGATGAGCAACCGCATACGCCCATACGGCAGATATGATCGCAGAGATAATTGCCACGACCGGGGCCTTGACCTCGGGGATAACGGTTATCTCATCTCCCTGGTCGATCCGCATATCAAGGTCTTCGATCCTTTTGCCGGTGACGATAACCCTTTTGTCCTTATAATCGAATCCGGACTCATCAAGGAATTCACGGACGGTTTTGCTTCGCGAATAATCGAGCTTCTTGATTTCTGCCTGATCCAGCTTAAAAGGATTTTCGATATTGCGTATAATTACCATGCCTTGTTCCTCAACCTATAAAAGCCTTCGATCCTTTTCTGCCAGGACTTATCATCCATCCTGGATATGATCACCCCTGCCCGGCAACAATGGATAAACTTCCTGTTCTTGAAAACGACGCCCGCATGATTCGCCACTCCCCGGGAGTTCAAAAACAACACGCCGTCCAGGGGCAAGGGATCATCAACTCTCATCCAGTCATTGACGTAATTCTCCTTGAAATAATCCTTGTTACGAAGTCCCCATGCCCGGCCATATTCCAGGTCCTCGATGTCGAATAATTTAAACCCCAAGTCCGCATACACAAGCTTCAGGAATCCCCAGCAGTCAAGGCCGTCCATTGCCCTGCCCCTGTGCCTGTAAGGGATGCCGAGATACTTATCGATGATAAGCTTCTCTACATGATGTATATCCGTCCTGTCGGCACCGAAGGGAAAGCCCCGAACCTCGGGTAATTCCCTATCTGCTTGCATCTTTGCTGTGTCTTGTTGCACTCGGTCTCTCCTCCCGTATATCCGCATTCATTCGACTTGAATTTCCACGCGCAATAATTCCTGGTATACCTGCGCGCCGGAAGATCCAGCCCCAAGACATCGAACTTGCCGGTTAACGTAAACTCGACATTGTTCTGGTCTGCCACATAATTGTCGATATAGAAAATATCGTCTATGTATGCGTCCGGATCCGACAACTGATTAGCCCAGACCATCTTGATAATGACCTTCTTGCCTCTGAAATCGTACTGCTCGAGATACGATTGTATTAGCCTTGATACATTGGCCAGCCTTACCTTGACCTGGTCGATCTGCCCCTGGTTGTTCTCTCCTACGAACTCATGGGCTATAGGGAATTTCTGGTAAGTAACCGAATCAAAAACAATATCCGTGTCATATCCCGCCAAGTGAAGGTCGCTGGATCCGTCGTAATCTTCGACGGTGTATAAAAATATCGGCTGGTTTTCCTGTTTGGCTTTTTCTGTTTTGAATGTCGAATCGACAGCTCTTGGCATTATTTCACCTCTATGAAGTCAAAATCGAAGTCATACAACCGGTATGCCTTTAAAGCGAACTTAAAGCTATCCTCGACGAACCTGACCGTATATTCCACGGAATCGTTTGGATTCGTCCAGGTGAATGCCGTAAGCGCCCCGTATTTGCCCATGAAGAAATCCCTGACGCTTTCCATCTCGGTTTTTGTCCTGTGCTGGAATCTCAACGTCCATTTCCTTAGAGGGTTCTGCCACTTGCGCCTGCGCTGTTCGACTCCGTTCTCGAACTCGGAAACAAGCGTCTTATACTGAACCGTCTCATCGACCACGAAGTCCGGATTATAATCGAAGTCGCTCATGTGTAACTCCTGATAACCGACCTAATCTTTCCGTTGTTGTAAATGTCATCGGCAATGGCATTCGACAACGCCTTTCTGTTTCGCCATACGTCCTGCGCGTCCCAGGCCTGGATTACCTGATTGATGTTGATTGTCACGCCGCCTGCCGCGCCTTCCTCGCCTCTATTGAGGCTCCGTAGATTATCCGGCCCGCCCAAGGCCCTAACGCCCTGCCTTGACAAGATTCCCTCACCGGTCTGGGCAATGATCGGTACTTCATCCGGGGCAAGCCCTGCATGCGCCCTTATAAGCCCGCCTTGATGCCTTCTAATCATTCCACCCTGATGAAATAAAGCTCCGACATCCACTCCAAAAATCTTTCCCCCGGGTCCGGCCATGGCCGTAAAAAGTTTGATCAAAAGTAGTTTTGCCAGGATGTTCGATATCATCTGCAAAACCGCTCTTCCGAAATTGGCAAATATTTCCTGCATATTCCTCAACTCACCCGTGAACGCCTTGAAGAAAAACTCGGAAAAGGCATTCTGCATATTGCGCGCCGACTGTTTGGCGAACTCTTCCATGGCATTGAACTTTTCTGCCGCGTCCTTTGCGCTGTCGCCAACTTGCTTGGCCACGTTCTTCAATATCTCCGCAGTGTTATCTCCGGTCTCTTTTACCTTGGCAAACACAAGATCGTACTGCTCCATGGCGGTTTTCGCGCTTTCTATCGACGCCATCTCGAACGCCTGCTTGTTCGCTTCCATATCAGAGGATAATTTCTTTACGCTTTCTCCTGCCTGTCTGTATGCCTCTCCGACTTTCCCGGGCAGTTTGCCCAGCAGTTCATATAATTTTATTAAGGGCACCAGCATTTTCTGGAATACCGTAGTCGCTACCTCCAACAACTGAAAGAACCCTGCTACAAGCTGGTTCATAAAACCCTGTATGAATCCCAATACCTGCCACAGTGCCTGGCCGGTCTTTTCAGCAAATTCATTCCACTGCGACTTTAACCTCTGCACCTTTTCGTAGTTCGACATGACCTCCAGGTTGACTGCCTCGAGATGAGATTTCGATTTATCGAGGATATGATTGGCCAGGGCCTGCGCCATGTGGTATTTTTTGACTTCTTCGGATGTCTTTCCGGTAGCTTTGGCATAATCGTCTGCGGCGTCCTTCAATGAAAGCTGCAACCCATAAGTTCTTCTTAAGGTCGTAACAAGCCCGCCTGTAACGGCGCTGGTTATATTCTGGAAAGCCTCCTCTGTCGTGCTTCCAAATATTTTTGCCTCGACCCGGGCCTGTTTCATTAATGCGGCCACGGTATCCATATTTAATCCCTGAGCCATCAGGGCCGACGCTTTGTCAGCAATGTTCGAGAAATTGACCGTGGCATGCGAGGCTTCCATCAACGCCTGTTTCATCTGCTGGCCGTTAATGCCGACACTTTCCGCCATACGATTAAAACTCTCCTCGATCTGCTCAGCCTTGGCTCCCATCTGCATCAGATCCCATGCCTTGCGCAAAGCCATTATGGCCGCCGTAACCGCGGCGGTAATCGCAAGCCAATTCTTCTTCCAGGAATTTGCGAACCTCTGCAGGCTGCCGCGCACTCCTTCGAGGCGCTTGGAAGCCTCATCACGAAGTCTCAATATTATGGACAGCTCTTTATTCGTCATCTCCTAAACCGCTCCTTGCGCCTTTCTTTTTCTTCCTTGATTGCCTGCAATTCCTTCTCGATAAGATCGAACGCATCCAGCATCTTCGCCGACTGCTCGATCCACGCCCCCCTGTTCGGCAAATATCCGCGGCTGTAAAAATTGAATGCCCTGATAAAATTCGCGCTCTGCCGCGTGACGATTTTAAAAGGGCATCCTTTATACTGCTCGCCGTTCAATTCCCAAATCTCTTGTCCGGGCACTTCAAATTCGCATCGTATCTTCGCGCCTTTTAAACAGCTCCGGCAGTTCACCGTAAGATCGCCCAAATGAACCGCCGCGATTAGTTTTTTCGCTCGCCCTCCGACAGCTTGGATTCATCCAATATCGCCTCGGCAAGTTCGGCCCTCAGCTCGCTCGGAAACATCGCAATGATCCTGTCCGGCACGCACTCCCTCATCTTCCCGGCATAACGGATGGTCTCGCACTTGTAATCGATCGGCTTTTTGGTCTGCGGATCCAGGAAGTTCTCCAGCCCTTTAAGCCCGAACTTTATGGCCGTGATCTGCCGCTTGTTCCAACTGAGGTTTATCTTTGCCTTGTCGTTCGGGTTGGATGAGCTCATCTCGTAGCTCGAGCTTTCGTCGTCGATTTCAGCCCTTAAGGCCGGGTCTAAAAACCCGATATGAAAAACCGTTGGATTATCTTTGTCCGGATCGAGCTTCGATACGTATTTTTTGGTGGCGGTTACATCTATTCCCGTCAACATAAGAACACCTCCTCTTTTTATAAAAGTAAAATTGCCAGTTCATCATCTCCCGGCTCCATCGATCCCGTAACATCGAACGCCGTCTGAGCCAGTTGTATGCCGTCACGGTCCGCATCATCTATCTTGTTATAGATGATTTTCGGCGCGTAAATCCTGAACTTGTTGCCGTCTACCGTTCCGTATGCCAGATCAAGGACCATGGGCGTATTGCTAAACCACTTGTCGTAAAAATCATGTGTCGCCACCAGCACCATCTCAGGGTTAAACGACCCTTGCGTGTCACGCTCGGTAATCATGAAGGATAAGATGCCTTTTGCATCGTCGATCTTGTCCTTTGGAGCAAGCGTGTTGGCAATATCGACATTCAGTTCCCCGAGATTCAGGGAAACGCCGTCGCACGACATCACCGCATTCAAGAGCACCGGCGGGACCACATCGTCGTAAGAAATCCCCGTAAGTAGCGGCAGGTCCGAAACACCTGCTTCAACTCCCCTGAAGCCGAAATCCACTGTCGCAGGCTCGCCTATCATGAAATTGAACTTGGCCGTCCCTCTGCACCCTTTGAGAAGTTTCCTTATGCCGTCTTCGTATAACCCCATGGTCAATGAAGGAACCGAACTCGAGATAGGCTTTATCTCGTGCCCGGCATCCGAAGGCACCGAGCCTGTCGTCGCAGTCGCTCCGGAAGTTTCTCCTGTAAGCACTTCACCGTTCTCGAACGTGCCGGTTATCTCGACAAAGTAAAGCGTAGTCGTACCATCCGCGGTCTCAATCACGACCCTGCCTGTTGCAAGCGATGTTCCGCCTGTGATTGTCTCCCCATGCTGAAACGGCCCTGAAGTAATAGCGCCTATGGTAATCTTTTTAAGATCGTTGATAGCAAAACCGCAGGATTTGATCAGCTTTGCCCATTCAGGTTCCTGCGTCAGTGAACCCGAACCTTTCAGCTCGATGCTGAAATCAAGCCCTGCCGAACGCTTGCCGGTCAGCTTGCCCATCTTGGTAAGAGAGGAGCGCACCGGATTCCTTTGATACATCTGCGGGTCGTAATTCGCCTTGGGCGTGAAATTAACCAACAGCCCCGCATCTATGGCCGCCAAGGCCTCGGCTGTTCCCTCGACAGCTTCTATCTTTGCCGCTAACTGCCTTTTACGTATTAACATTGACATGGTAATTCCCTCCTTTAATTCTTTGCGGTTGGGTCTGACCTTAAATGGCGGTACCTTATGCCCAGCTCCATTATTATTCCCGCATAAGGCTGGCCTTCCGTGGTCTCGAACGGCGTCGTCCCCAAAACATCCGTATCTATTGCCTCTCCGCCGCGGGTATGGTCTAGTAAAATCGCTTTTTTCATATCACCCTGCAATCTATTCAAATAGGTGTCCGTGACCATCGAATCACCTTCGTCATTTACGAAAAATATATCGAGATAAACATTCAGATAACATTCCTCGAAAGGGTTGGGCTGACCTTTTTCTTCCTCGTCGCCCGGGCTTATCACGACAGCGGGCAAGTCGGCAAGCCTATTGCCATGCATCGACCACCGCTGGACAGTGTCGGCAGTAAAATCGAAATTATACCCGTTGGCAACTGTTACACCCTCGAGGGTCGTCTTGATGTTGGCCATTATTCTTTCTCTTACCGTCTCCATGACTAAATTTTCCTTAAGGCCTTATCCACCGATTTATTGAGGATATCGATCCTGTAATTTTCCAAGCTATCCCACACCCTGTAAAATCCCAGCCGCGGTTTTAACCTCACTGACCTCTTTAATACGTACAAAGGCAATAACTTCTGCGCCCGTTTCTTCACCTTCACAAGAAAAGTCTGCCCTTTGAATCTCATCGGCTCCACGTTCTTCAATTCCCGGGGCCGTTTGTATTTTCTTTTGAGTTTTCCTTTCGCGGAAAACATCTCGCTTCTTGCCGACAAAGGGACAGCCATCCGTCCTCCGCCTGGATCGGTAACTACGCCCCCTGTTTCATGGAGCTTGGCTATTTTCGAATCCGAATAAACCTGCATGCCCATGCCTTCTATCGTCGGCGACACAAGCGACACTCTTTTAAATGTGCCGAAAAGACCGTGACCTGATGCTCCGCGGACGCCAGGCGGGCCCTGAAGCCTCTGTTGCCTGAATCTCTTTAAGAACCCTTTGCTGATACGGTCCATGCCGTCGCCGAGCTCGAATTTCAATACTCTCGGAGCAATCTTTATCGCCTTATCGAGCGCCCTCATGTCTATTTCCGTCATCAATCTCATGTATTACCACCCCACAAGCAAATGCCATGCCCCTTCGTCTTTATGTAAGACCTCGATGATACGCGCCTGGCGGCTTGTTCCTTCGACGTCGTTTAAGGTTATGCGGTCGTCTTTTTTATCCACGGATGTGACGCCTTCCACCGCAT
Source organism: Omnitrophica WOR_2 bacterium GWF2_43_52 (assembly GCA_001805445.1). Taxonomy (GTDB): domain Bacteria; phylum Omnitrophota; class Gorgyraeia; order Gygaellales; family UBA12090; genus GWF2-43-52. The sequence goes on along the minus strand of MHGF01000034.1, from coordinate 166,287 downwards.
CGTTTGCAATATAGACCTCCACCTGGTTCTGCAAACCCCTGCCTTGATCTTCGCTTCCCGGCTCAAGCCTTCCGCGAACCACGATCGCATTGATTTCTTTGCCTGCCTGTCCTTCCGGTGTATATGTGATCACCTCTGCAAACTCGGCAGTGTTCAAGAAACAATCGATGACATCGAGAGAAAACCGATCTTTAAGGCTCATGGGCTACCTCTCATAAAAAGTAAAGAGGCCCCTTTATACCGGAGCCTCTCCGCCTTCCTCTTTGGATTTTACGACCTCTACTTTGACCTGCCCGAGCCGGATATGTTCTCCTATCTCATCAGCCGTCAACATCTGCGGGCACACTCCTTCCAGGAGAACGTACCCGGGATTTCTGACTATACCGCCGATACTTTTCTGCTCGGCCAGGATTATGCGAAAAGACTTCTGCTCCATAATCGATCCCTCCCTTTTAACGAAAGATTAAAAGCCGGAAATCGACTATGCGTCCACCTGCATCAAGTGAGCGAAATAAGCATCGATGATTTTCTCATCGACATTCTGCCTCACCCTGAAGACGTCACTGCGATGGACTTCGTCCCTATAAGATTCGACCGTGGCGTTATCCGGCGAGTCGGCTATCCACAAGAAAGTCCTTCCCACGCTCGGCAATACCAGGTTCTGGCCGTCTTCCGCAATTACGCCGACCATGGCATAATCGTCGTTCCAGATGTTGGCGCTTACGAAAGACTGTCCTTCTTTGGCGCTGTTGCGTATTGCCTTGCCGACGATTATTTTCTTTAAGCCCAGGATGTCCGCCAAGGCGTTGAGGATCTCGGCCTCGGTCAGACGAGCGACGTACTTGATCGAATCCTTGATGCCGGTGTTGTCCAGAAGATTATCGATGTTGATCTTACTGCAAACCAAGGCATTGGGCTCAATCCCGCAGTTTGCCCTGACCTTTTCCCTTGCCGCACGGACCTGGCCGACGACATCGGACGCGATGTTGTCCCAGGGGTTAGCGGAATGATCCGTAAACAAATCCGCCCCGGTCCAAACCGACGTATTGAAAAGGGCATCCGCAACCCTCTTCTCCTGCGCCTGCATCAACCTGCGGGCAGTGATCTGCGACGTGACCAGTTCAGCGTCGAAATCGGACGCATACATTTCCCTCTCGCCGTCATCCAATGCCCCCTCAAGGCCGTGCTCCTCGCACTTGTAAGAAAGGTCCTTTGCCTCGAACCCGTCACGGTTATAGGCACTGCGAGGCGCGCGCTTGGTGTCGGCATCCCTCGTTATGCCTTCCCTGGTGATGGCCGAGAAAGAAGACTCTTTCTTTTTTGTCTTGAAGATAGGCAGACAGGCCGTCGCAATGAACTCCTTGGCCTGCTCCACATACTCCATAACCGCCACGCCCAATTCAAGGCGCGGTTTCGCATGAGTTCCTGAATATTCTACGCCCATTTTTTATTCCTCCTTTTTTCGAAAACCCTTATTTTCAAACTGCCCCTATGAACCTATGATCGCTTCGATGATATCCCCGTCGGCTGTCGTAGCCTCAAGCGCGGTGCCTCTGATTGTCCCTGCGCCCGGATCCGTATCCTGAACCTTGCCGTCGGCCCCGGCGTAAATGGAAGCTCCAGCCGCCATTGCCTCATTGGCGGTAACCTTGAAGGTCCTGCCGGTTGTAACCAAGGCAACGGTTACCATGTCTCCGACGGCCTCGGCTTTTATCTGAGTAACGCCGATACAAGCCTCATCAGCATCGGCATACTCGACCTGAGAGCCGCTTCCGGCGCTCAGCTTTACCCGGCGGTAAGCCTCCAATACTTCTCCGGCCGTAAAGGTCTTTAAGCCATTTTCTGTTTGCTGTGACATTTTTATCCCTCCTCTTTTTTTAAAGTGACCTTGTTATTTTTTTACTGTTTTCTCTGCCGTTGCCTTTAAAGCATCTGTCATGCTTCCGCCATGCTCTGCCTGATAGGCTTTTGCCCTGTCAAGATGGCTCTTTGCGCCTTTACCGGCATCGTCACCGTCAGGCCCGAGGTTAGACGGCGCATTTTTCTCAAGCTCGGATAGCCTCTTGTCCTTGAACTTTCCGAGGGCAACCTCTACGCTGTCGCCTTTTTCTATTGCCTCATTGGCAAGAGCTTCCATCCCTTCGAAGCCCTTGGCCTCTTTCAAGATGGCAAGAACTCTTTCACGCTCCTGCTTTACTCCTGCGGCCAGGCTCTCTTTTGCTCCGGACTCCCTGCCTTCTTTCAAAAGGGCATCGGCCAGGTCAGACCTTTCGGCCTTTAGCATTTCCAGTGTTAATTCAGTAATCTCCATGTTATCCACCTCCTTCGTTTTGTTTTTTTCTATTATCTCCACATCCAAATCTATGTTATCGCCCTTATCCTTAAGGGCGCTTGCCGAGGTATTCTCATCAGCTCCCAAAGCACAAAAAGAGACCTCCCGTAAAACGGACTTCCTGAATATCGTCCCGGGCCCCTTAAGCTTCCTGCCGTTGACTTCGGCTGTTTCTCCATCCTTCACCCTCTCGATTACCAAGGGCGGGATGTAAATAGAAGCTTGCCAAGGGAAGCCTTCGTCGGCTAATTCCAGAGCCTGTATGCCGTCCTCGGTCTTTTCCGAAAAGATACCCTCAGCAACGATACCTCTTTCTTCATCTATGTTAATGCCTTCGGTCCAGCCGACGATGCGATTGGAATTGTGTTCCCTAAGCGCTGGCTTTTTCTTCCGGCCGATTGAAACTCCGGATAAATCTATTGCCAGATTTCCCCAGAGCCAGTGGTTGAGCATGACTTTGCCGCTATGGGCGACCATGCTGAATTTGCGCTTCTTCGATTTCTCTCCTTCCTGAGACGTGAGGATTTCGACCGGCACGTCTTCTTCCCTGAACTTCAAAGCCGCTTTCGGTATTTTTTCGGTTTGATATGGCATGCTTGTCCCCCTTTTTTAATCGACTAATTTCCCCTCGACGTGTCCTTTGTCGATGAGGAATTTTGCTATGATTTCCGTTATATCGTCCGCCAAAGATTTCGCCGAGGTCTTGATATTCCTCATCTCGTCATATTCCGTGCCCTCAATCTTGAACTCTTCGCCGGGCCAATTGGGAATCTCGATATAAACCCCGTCTTGTTTGAAGCACTTGGCCGTATAAACGGTGAAATAGCCTGGCTTCTCGCGGCATTGGCCTGACCGATTTATTTCTTGCTCGTACTTACAGATCTTCAAATGGGTCGCCTGGTCTTGTCTGTAAATGCCCCTTGGTAAACTTTCTGGGTTTTTGAGTTCTATTACTTTCATATCATTGACAAATAAATGTCCCTCGTTTTCCCGGCGATTTTCTGCCAGGAATATCTCTTGGCTGTTTCTTTTGCATTTCGTAACTTTTCGGCATCAGCCTTATGGTTTCTGATAGCCTTAATCAAATTCTCCGCAGTGGGCTCAATCAGGGTCGCGTTATCTCCATTACAAAATTCTTTCAAGCCGCCGGTATCGCTTACTATCAAAGGCACTCCCATGCCCATCCACTCCAGGGCTGTGATCCCAAACGGTTCGTGAAGAGAAGGCATGATCCCGATATCCGCAACCTTCATTAATTTCCATTTATCCTCTTGGGGGCAAAAGTTACGCCATTCGAAGTTCGAATATTGCTCTTTCATTTTCTTTATTTCATGGGCAAGCGGATTGCACGGCTCCAGTGTGGGCGAAAGGGCGGATATCAAAACGAAATGGTGATCCGGCATTTGCTTGACTGACTCCAGAATCAGCCAGACCCCCTTGGTCGGGACCATGCGGCCCACGAATACCACGAGGGGCTTATCGTATTTCTTTTTGAGTTCCTCGTCATATTCGATGCTCTCCAAAAATCCGTAATCTACCCCGTTGGGCACCACTTCCGCTTTTTCTTCCAGCCAGTATTCGTCTTGTATGGCCTGCTTGTAATACTCGGATACCGTCAACAGCTTATTGCAAGCATATAAAGCCGATCCTTCCTGCTGGATGTCATAAAGATAGAATGGATCCTCCGGAAGCCGGTCATGCGACAATAACAAATTAAGATGACAGGACATCAAAACCGGGCACTTATACAAAGCTCTTAAATGCTTGGCGACGCCCCATAAATTGGCATCGTGCAAATGAATCAAATCGAACCTCTCGTGCCCGAGAAAAGAGAGGGCGTTCTCGAGAAAGATATCGTCCGTAATCATCTTCTGCAAGAATCCGATCCTGGTCAAAAGCTGGTTAGTGTTATAAACCTCAAGCAACCGGTAATGATTCGGCTCGTGTTTCCAGTCCTCGGGACGGACGCGTCTCTTTTTGTCTCCCATCAAATAAAGCCCGCCTTCCTGCGTGTAATAATCGGCCGAGAGGAGTGTCAATTCTATGTCTTCGAAATCCTTTAGCTCATCACATAAATAGCGCGTATGCACGCCAAGGCCGCCGTTAGAATCGAAAGGGCTGCCGTTGATAAGCATGAGGATTTTATTTGTAGACATGAAAATTTCCTTTTATGGTTACGGTAGCGTCCTGCGTGGCATGGGCGTTTTCGAGCACCAGTTCAATCGTACTGCCTACGATCTGCACGCTCTTGATCCTGACCAACTGCCAGCCCGTATTGTTATAAAAGTTGCCTGAAAGAAAACCGTCGTCTTCATAAGCGTAGGCCTTCACCCACCAATCGTAAAAAACACAAAGGCTGATCACGTTATAATTTCGGCCGGTGCTCTGGGCTTTGGCATTATTTATATCGGACGTGAACATGATGTAAGAGTGCGCCCTTCGCCAGGACGAAACGGCCGCCTGGGGAACGTATAAAAGCAAATGCCCCATCTTGTAATCCGAACGGCTAAGAGGAATGACAAGCGTATAAGTCTCGCCAGCCGGAACAGCCTGATCCGTGCAACCGAAAGTCCCTTCTTCCCGGCCGCCTTTTTCGACTACGTCCAACTTGCCCGTGATGGGGTTTAATTTCATCGACATATCAAGTCCTGGTTATGGCGGCGATTTCATCGTCCGCGTTATACGTCAAAGCCAAGACCGCTACCGTGGCGTCGCCTTTTTTGTATGTCACGGTTTCGATTTCTCCCTGGCCGTTACCCGAAGGCACATAAGTAAGCGCGATATAATCGTATGCCGGGATTTCGAAGCCAACCAGTTTCCTCAATTCGGCCAAAATGGCGCTGTCGCTTCCGCCCCCGACAAAAACATTACCTGCCCGGTAAAATTTCTCTCCGTCTTCCGTCACCAGCCTGACCGGTATCGCCTCTTTGGGTTTTACGTTCTTGATGAAACTATTGAAAAGGCTCGTCTTGACCTGCTTAAAAAATCCGGTGTTTGAATCCTTGGAAAACTTAAATAACTTTTCGAAATCGAACTCTTTATACCAAGCCGGACGCTTTACGCTTATCTCGTCGGGGAATTCTTTAGGCTTTATCTCCTTCAGGTTGGATACCCTTATCGATTGGGGATGTTCCTGCTTGAAATCCTGCGGATTGGATATTTTTACCTCTTTGACGCCGGGCGGAAAATTGCTGACGAATACCTTGAACTCTTTGCCGAACGCATCCTGATATCTGCCCAGGGCTTCTATCAATTCCCGTATCTCGTCCTTGATATCCTTGAACGTGTGGCCTTCTTGTCCTTCTTTTATCAAGACATAAACCTTGCCGATGATATCGATGACATCTTTCTGCCTGCCCAAAGACTCAAGCAAAAAGATATTTCTCTCTAGGTTATCGTCCTGCGCTTCAGTACCCAATAACCGGCTGATTTTGTTTCTTTCCAAAATGGCTTGCTTTTTATCCATCGATTAAAACCTTTTCCAGCTTGGTCTTTATGTTGACCAGTTCCTTCTTTAAGATGCTGTTGTCGTTTCCCATCCTCGCAAGCTCACTGCTCAACTTTTCATTTTTCTCGCTGACCTCTTCGGCAGTTTCTAGAATCTGACGGATTTCTTCTTCCTGTTTCGTTTCCTCATCTTCCTCGTCTTTGGGAGTTTTTGAGCCAGCGGCCATCTCCGGAAGATCAAGCTCTTTTCTTTTTTGCTCTTCTCTTGCCCTCTGTTCCAAAATCTCCTCCCAGTCCTTGCCTTGCCCAGCTACCTCATCCGCTAAACTGGAAATATTTCCTGCGATAGCTTCTCTGGATGCCTTGACCTCTTTAAGCGGATCCACCCAGGACCAGCCGGGGGATATCCATCTCGCCCTAAACCATGCAGGGATTGGTTTCCCGTTTTCGTAAAAGTTCCTGACGCCTATCTCGTCCTTTAAATAAGCCTCTTCCAAAAGCATCTCCCAGACGGGCTGGCAGAGCTTTTGCGCCAACCATTCCTGCCTGACCTTGAAATATCTCCTGGCCTCGAGTAACGCGGCCCGGGCACTGGAATAATTCGTCTTGGAAAAATCTTTGGCCACCAGCTCATACGGAAGGCCCAATGCCGCGGATATCGCCCGCAAGATCCTGTCCACGAACGGCTCGAACGTCGCGCTCGGCCTCTGCGGATTGAATGAGGTGATGGATTCACCTGGCATCAGGTGTTTGATCATTCCCGGCTCCAGCGATTCGATTATTTGCCCGGATGCATTTTTCTCGTAAGCTGTGTTAACCGCTACATCCATCGATGACTCGGATGTTATGAAAAGAGAAAAGCATGCCGCAATGCGCGCGGCAACAAGCTCTGCCTCTGCGTATTCGGCTAAATCTTTGAAATAAGTAAGGACCGGGGCAAAGAAGGGAATCCCTCTTGTCTGGCCGGACCGTGAGACATAATACAAATGGAAAATATTCCTTCTGCCTTTTTTGTCTTTGGCCGGAATCTCAATGTATTGCCTTGCTTCTTCTCTCGTACGATAGCTGATATCGCCCGGATGCGTCTTTTGGATGAAATAGGAAATCGGCTCTCCCTTCTCCCCGATTTTTACGCCGGAACGGATTGACCTATCGCTTCTTTTGTCTGTCGGGGTGTTGAGCCGGTCGGACTCTATCAATTGCAGGGCCAATGGATACGGCCTGTCTTCGTCTTTTAACCTCAATGGAACGATTATGGCCTCGCCGTTCTCGAGTATCTGCCTGTCCACCAGCTGCTGAATTTCATAAAAGTCCATTCGTTCTCCGGCATCGGCGTAGGGCATCCATCGTTTCCATGCCCTTTCGGCTTTTTTCTGGAAATCATTCGCCAAGGATTCGGTTATGCCGAGGTCTTCTTTATCCACCCTGCTCTGAGGCCTGATGCCGGTGCCGATGACGTTGATGGTCATCGTGGACGTGATTCCGGAGGCGTGCGCGTCGTTTCTGTTCAAATCACGGCTGCGTTCCCGGATATCTGATAATTCGGGAAGCAAATCCTGGTCTGCCGAGCCTCCTCCGGGAAGCCATGAGGAGCGCAGGCGATCCCTGCTTGCCCCTTTGTAAGCGCCGAACTTATGCGAAATATTGATTGCCTCCCGATACATCCTTCGCTTGAACCCGGCCTTGGGGGAAAAGAACGAAATGACGTTGTCTATGCCGGTCGTCATTCTTTCCGATATATTCTGTTTGGTTTTCATGACGGATTATCGAACTTTGCGTATGTAGTAGTGTCATTCGAGCCCGCGATTTCCTTTCGCAGTTGGTCTCGAAGTTTTATCAATTCAGTGATGCTGATATATTGGAGATTTCTTCCGCCGATAGAGTAGGACGCGACGGCCCCGCCTGTCATCCTTGCGTTGATGGCGTTCTCGACGTTATCGAGCATCTCTTGTTTTGTCGACGCGCTCACGATTCACTCCTTGGCTACCCAATAAAAAACCCGATACCGCCCGTGCACGGTTATCGGGTTTTTCTATTATTGGGCGCGCGTCAAGGTGGCCAAACCTCTTGCGCAGTGCTCTTTAACCTAAAGAATATCCCTATCCACATCCTTTTGCAATATAGTCGTTACCAGAATCTGGTAATAATTATTTTTCCTCTATCGATTTGAATTTCCATCCGCATGACTGGCATGTGTGGTACCTTATCGGAAAATCCGTCTTGTAACACAGGACATTCTTGCTCTTGCACCTGGGGCATCTCAACGGGATGAACTTGACTCCGTAATCTTCGCTGTCGTTCGGCGGGCGCCCCGCCGTCTTTTCTTTGAAACCGCCGTCGTAATTGTCGTTTTTAAGCCAGTTGGTTTTTCTTTCAAGCCATTTGCCCATTTAAAGCCAGTTTCCTTCGCGTTTTCTGATCCAACTTCCACGGCTGGTATCCTGGCTGACTATGCGCTGGTGCACTCTGGCTGACTCGTCTTTCCTGATGTTTAGGGCCCGGATAATGTCTGCCGCGGCCACCGCGTAGACTTCCGCGTCAAGATAGTGGTTTGCCACTGCCGTTTTTTTCTTCTGCCAAACTTCCCTGGCGCGGCCGGTGTTTCTGTTGCGCACCAGAACCTTATGCTCCGAGGTAAACTGGCTTAAGTATTCATCGGTCGGATTTTTAAAGATATGCCATTTATGAGGATCCCGGGTCGTTACCAGGCGGTTGATTTTATCTTTATACTGGCTTACGTTTAAATTCCATAAAACCAAACCGCTGCGGATAACGCTTCCTGTCCTTGAGTTGATATCTATCTTGGAAGCTCTATAGAAGCGGCCGTTCGCAAGTTCTTCCTGTCCCTTGATGGCTTTTGTCCTGTCCGACCAATCCCTGCAAAACCGGTATACCTCATCGGTGCGGTATCCCGAATCGATACAGCTCATGTATACCGGCAAAGTCTCGTTGTTCGATAAGCGTTTGTATTCCGTCTTGAAAAGCGCGTCTACGATATCTTCCCAATACTCGACACGGTCGGCTCTAACCAACCACGACTCTTCATAGTAACCCCAGCCGCGTACACAATAATAAAAATGGTCTTTCTGGACGTCCACACCGGCAGTCAATACGATCGCGTCATCCGGCACGATGCCCTGGTCATACTCGCATGAGAGGACTCTTATCTTATCAATGGTGGTTTCTTCGATCTTTTCTTCCCAAACTTCGGCAAGCCAGGAATTGACGAAGTTCATCAAAAGCTCGATATAATCTTTCGATTTCATAAACTCACTGGCGATATCGCTCCACCTAAGCCATGGAGAATAAAGAGAGTTGATCCAAAACCCGCGATGCTTGCTCCTTATAATACTTCCTGAAATGCTTCCGTCATCATCAAGCTCGGCGTCTTCCGGCACCCATTTGCCTTGCAACAATATTTTATTTTTGTGATAATCTTTTATGTGCTTGTTGCAGTGACAGCATTCATACCATGCAAGGCGTTCGTTTTTGACGCGCTCGGCTGACTTCTCGCTCTTAGGCCATTTGATCTGGCCAAAGACCAAGACCTGATACTTGCCGCAGTGAGGACAGGGGACATAAAAGCGGCTCCTGTCCGATTTCTCATACTCCCTGAAAATATAACCGTCCCTTGTAGTCGGCGTGGATACTTTGATTGTCTTCCTGTTCCAAAACGTCTTCTGACGTTCAGTAGCGAGTTTTATTGGATCGGCTTCCCGGCCTGAGAACTTCGGGTATTTATCGATCTCATCCAGGAAAAGATAACGAATAGGTCTTGAAGCTAAATCAGCGGGCGAGTTAGATCCGGCAAAATACAAAATCATCCTGTCCAGATGATACTCCAGTCTCGTTATATCGTCCGAGAATTTGGGAAGATGCTGGCGCAAAGCAAAAGAACTTTGAATCATAGGCAGGACACGATTGCAGGAAACGCTCTTTGCGTCGCTCTCGCGCGGCAGGACCACAAGCGCGGGCCCCGGATCCTGGTCGATGATAAACCCGAGCATATTGAACATGGCTTCGGTTTTACCGACTTGCGATGCGGCCATAACGGTTATCTCCTCGACAAAAGGATCGGTAAAGGCATCCATGACGCCTCCCAGGTAAGGCGTCCTCTGGGTCTTCCAGCGGCCCGGCTCGGCTGAAGTAACCGGATTAAGATAACGAAAAGAATCAGCCCACCGGCTGACTGTTATCTTCTCCGGCGGTTTCCACTCCTGCTTCTCCTGCGGCGTCCAGATTTTCCTGTCTTGGGTCATCACTATCGTCATCTCTGGCAAACTCCTCTATGATTTCTATTATTGCCTGGTATAATTCGGCTTCGATTTCCCTTGGTTCTTTCATGGCCAAAACCGGGGCCATCCTCGTCGGCAGGGCAAGGAAGGACCTCTTAACGGCAATGATCCTTGCAATCCGGCCTCTCTCCACTTCCTCCCGGGGCATCAATTCAGAAGTCGCTTTCTTGACCTCCATCTCAAGCAAAGTTGCCTTATGTTTCAGTATCTTCGTATTCCAATAGGCCCGGTCTTCGGCCTGATCTAAATTGCGCTGTTCATGCCAGACCTTGATTTCATCGAGATCATAAAAGCCTTCTTTGGTGGTAGGCATGCCGTCTTTTTTCCAGCGCTGGACAGTCCTGTAGGCAACGTCCATGACCTTGGCAACTTCCTCCATTGTCTTTACGACCGCAGGCCCCAATGGTTCTGCCTCGAATTGCTCAAGCTCGGCAATCTCCTGGGCGGTCAAAGGTTTTCTGCTTTGCATCTTCTCGATCAAATAAAGATGCCTTTTCTTGCGGGCAATCTCTGCCAGGTTTTGTTTCTTATTCTGCTCTGCCATTTAAATATCTCCGATGTATGGTTGCTTTAAAGACAGCCCCATCGAAAATAAGATCTCCCTAATTTCCAAAAGGCTTTTTTTCCCAAAGTTTCTCACATTCAACAGTTCTTTTTCCGTATATCCGCATAAATCTGAGACTGTTCTTATTCCTAAAGTCTTTAAACAGCAGGCTGTCCTAACCGAAGTCTCCAGAGTGGATATATCTGTTTCATTATGCCGATGCAGAAAATACTTTTTATGATACGTCCCGATTCTTATGTTCACTTCGTTGAGGGATTTTTCCAGTTCTTTGCGCTCACGTAGCAACGCTTCATAATTGCTGTCCAAATGGCAAATCAGCCTTTCTTTTCTCGGGGAGTGCCCAATCATCCGGACGCCCTTGCATAATAACTGCCTGATTCTTTCCGGGGTTACATTATGCTTTCTGCTGACAGTTTTCAGCGTGGACAGCTCATCGAAATAATAATCTGTGATGATTTTTGATATTCTCTCCGGAAGATTGGCTCTTGCCGTAACCCAGTCTAAAATATCTTTGTATCTGTCCGCGTAAGCATGCAGGTCTATTTCACCTATGAATTTTCTGTATTTGTCATTTACATCTAATCTGCACATCACTTTTCTCCCTGGTTAACTTCGCTCCACTTTTTCCCGTCACTTTCCCGAACAGGGTCTTTTCCTGTAAAATCTGCCCACCTTTGTATTGTGACATCGCAAAAGACCGATTCAATTTCCATAGCAAACACCCGGCGGTTCAGCCGCTCACCGGCGATAATCTGCGAGCCCGAACCGCAGAACGGCTCATAACAGATATCGCCCGGCGCGGTATGCACCCTCATGGGAATGGCGAATACCTCCGTGGGTTTGACCGTAGGATGTTTGATTCCGGTGTTTCTTTTTTTGCCTTCCCAGTCCAGTTCCCAGATATCCGAATAATACTCAGGGTTCGTTGGATCGCCTGAGCGCAGTAAATCGACCGTCCAGACACTTCCGATAGATTTGTCTTTTGGCCGGTAAGGCGGTTTCTGGCCTTTTACCCACATCAAAAGGCACGGTTCATGCCGCCAGGAGTAAAAAGAATAGGTGAGAATAGCGCAGGGCTTTACCCAGATAATCTGCTGATGAAGCAACAACTTCAATTCATCGCAGACTTCTTCAATCATCGCCTTACGCTTCGAAGCATGCCACAAATATAAGGCGGTGTTTTCTTTTATATATTTGAGCCCCACTTTATAAAACGACTTTATGAATTCCTTTGCATCCGGAATATCTACCTCATGGTAGACATCGGACCAATCCTTGCCGCCAGTCGGCCTGTCGGCTCCGGTATAGTCAACGCAATAAGGCGGATCCGTCGCAAACAGGCTTGCCTTCTGATCTGCCATAAGCCTTGCGACATCTCCTTCGCAAGTAGAGTCCCCGCACAAAAGCCGGTGCTCTCCCAAGATCCACAGATCGCCTTTTTTGGTAACAGGCTTCTCCGGCGGCTCCGGAATATCATCAGGCAGTGTTTTACCAGCTCCCATGTTTTCGGCTTCGAACTCCGAAACCTCATCCCGCAACTCCTTCATGCGAAGCGCAAGATAATCATCCGAAGCCTCGGTGCGCAACTTCTCCAAAAGCGGAATGATTGCCTGCGTCCAGGATCCAACGATCTCCTGGGAGTTCAGCGTCACGTTCATGGCCATCTCGGAAATCTCATCCAGATCCACCATGATCGCGGTCACGTTTTCCACGCCTTCCTGCTGTAAGATCTTATACCGCTGGTGCCCTGATATGATACGCATGTTGCGCTTGTTGACTACCAAAAGATCCACCAGGCCGAACTTCTCCAGCGAGTGCCGCAGGCCCACAAGGGCTTCGTCCGAGATTTCCCGCGGGTTGTAAGGTGCCGGTTTTAAATCGGACATTTTAACTTCCAAAATGTCCGGTTTTACGTTGATTTTTGCCATTGCCGCCTCCTTCTTGAATATGAATTACTAGTCCATAACCCCTTTATTTACAGCGTATTTCAAGCGTTTTGCCCCCTGGTTGCCGCTTTCCCGGCCTTTTACCCATATGACCACGACATCACTTTTCAAACCCGCAATCACTGACAGGGTGCGCCTCGCCTGACCCTCGCCGCACGCCCCCTCTGGAAGGACCCATAACGCTCTTCATCGTATACATCCCAAACAAACCTAATCTCCTTATGTAACGTACCATCGTGGCAACAGATCTCTTTCATGGTATGATTTATGACCACAATTTGCTTTACTGGGCTCCCTTCAAGCACCCATAATTCAACCCTGTATCTATCCTCACCATAGGAATCTTCCGGCACAGCCTTAAGCCATCTTCTTCTACCGCTTGACTCAGTAAATCCCGGATAGGAGTGCCAAATCCTATCAATATACTTTTGAAGCCCGTTGACTGCATCGCTAAGATCTCGACATTTTACAGTTCTCATTGCTAACCCTCCATTAATCGCTTGCCTGTCCCTGCATTTGCCTCAATATATCCGCCATTTTCCCGATGCCTTCCTTCTTGAACCTGGCGCTTTCCCCAATGTTCTTATTGGCGAAATAAGAAGCGCTCTCCATCTTTAGGACTTTGATAAACCAGGGATAGGGCTCTCTGATAGTGTCTTTATCTTTCTGGTACTGCTCACAGATCTTGTTCAAGACCTCATCCGGGATGCTCTCGTCCTTGCGCCAATGCGCGTCCTTCTTGAATTTATTGATGAGCTGGTAAATATTGAATCCCTGGCTATATACCGAATCCAATAACTCTTTGGTTTTAGGAGAAACAGCGCCAGCTGACTCGGCCTGTTTATTAACTATCTCTTCCCCATTCCCTTCTCCATCCCCATCCCCATTCCCAACTGAGATATTCGTGGCATAACCGTTAGTTAACGGTTGCCTAACGGTTAAAAGCTCTTTGGGTGGTGGTGGGATATCGCTGTCGCGTTCGGTCTTGTGCGGCTTCTGATGTTTTCGCCAGTTAATTATCTGGTAATATTTCTCGCCATCTATCTCGTAACGGACTATGAACGGCCTCTTACCGTTCTTCTTGGGGCAGGATAAAAGCTGCATTATCTTTTCGGCATCAACCTGGTCATAAGGCATGATTTCTATCTTGAGCCTCTCCGGCCTGTCTTCGCCCCGGCCCTCCCGGTCAGCCTGAACCCATAAGCCCTGATAGAACAGCCTCGCTTCATAAGGCAATTCTTTTATGTCTTCGTCTTTGAAAAAATCCGGTTTTAGGTATCTGATCCTTGCCATGATTCCCTATAATATCTTTACGAATTCATACCAGGCCATTTTGCCCTTGAGGTTACGCCGCATGCATTCGTCCTTGCCGATCTTCCTCGCTATGCCTTGCCGGACAAAATCTCTGACTGTCCTGTCGGCCCGCAAATAATAATTCTTGGTGCCAAAGGAAATAACCTCGGCTTTTGAGAAAACCCCCTTCTGCCTACACCATTTCAAAAGCTGTTTTTCCTTGGATAGAAATAAATCTCCCTGGCCGTCGTCAAACATTCTCTACTGCCTCCCGATGACCAAAGCGATGCCGATGATAGATAGAATTGCTAGAAACCAAATCAGCATCCTTATGAATTCTTTCGGATCCTTGCCAAACGGCCGGTTTGCTTCGACAAGCCTGTCGCGGTTATACCAGCTCAAGCCCTTGTAGAGTTTCTTTAAGCCTGTTATGACTTTCATAGTTCGTCGCTCCTCCTTATTCTTTCCACGGTGAACTTGTCCTCGCCGAGCTTACGGGTCATAAGGCCAATGAATATCTGGGCGATGTATTCGCCGACCTCGCTCGATGCGTCGATAACCGCCTTGTCATTCGTGGCCAGATACCCGGCGTGAAGCCGCACCTTGGCCTGGCCAAAGGTGTATTCCGCGGTCTCGATGGCGCGGGCAATCTCCTTCTCGATCGTTTTCTTGCCTACCTTCTCAAGGAATTTAAACTTGCATACATCCGTCATTTCACTCGCCTCCAATGCGTGTATATCGGGTTTTTCCCAAAAGTGTCACACCCCCTGCAAAAATTATTTCAAATAATCCTTGAGCCCCTCTTTCTCGAAAAGCTCCCTTATCCGGGCAAGCTCCCGGTAAACGATCATCCTGTGCTTATCGAGCCGCCTGCAGGCCTCGGTGATGGTCAGGCCTTCTTCGCCGAGCAACTTGCACAATTTCTGTTGTTGGGGAGTGAGTTTCTGGAATGCCTTGGAAAGTTCTATCTTGAGTTCGGACTTGATTTGCGGCAGGACATCGTCGCTTTGGGCGATCTTGTCTTTTAAGGTAGGAGAATCTTCATCATCGTTAAGAGGCTCATCCAGCGAGACGCTTTCGTAAATCGCTTTTCGCTTATCCGTTCTTGTCTTCTCGGCCAAATGTCCGAGCACGTTCCCGATGACCTCCGCCATGTATGTCTTTTTCGAGGCGCCGCGGCCTGGGTCATATTGATCCCGGACATCCAGCCAATGGATAAGGCACTCCTGCAATAGGTCATCGAATCCCTCCCGAGCCAGACTTCTATGTTCTCTCCTGTAATCATTGATTACTCTTTTTGCGACACCAAGTTCCCAGCTTTCGAATAACCCTCCGTAATTCAAAACACCTCCCCTTGGTTTTCAAGCCGAAAATTGCTCAGCTAATTTCCGGGTGTATGGGTTCACCTTACGGAGGGGCCAAAGAGAGTTATTTGTGCTTTTTTAGTCTACATTTCGAAATGTCGTCCAATCCCAGGATCTCTCTCTGTGTCGGTTCTCTGCCCAAAATGCCGGATAAGACTTTTATTATCGCCTTGCAGAGTTTTCCGTTCTGGAGTTGTTTATCTAGTGCGGAAGTTTTTTGCGCGTAAACCACACGGATCCGGCCTCCGAATCGCTTATCGAAATTAATTCTTGTCCGCTGTCCCATATCGCTCACCTCTAAAACGTGTATATCGGATTTTCTTTAAAACTGTCACACCTCCCCTGTGACAAATCACGAAAAAAACCGATATACACACAGTAGATGCCTATATTCTAAGCCCTAAAGACCCCATTGATATCGCTTGACTTGTGAAGCGTTTTGTTATAGGGGTTGTTGTAAAACAAGGAGCTCTTGTGGTAACGCCAGACAAAAAATCCGAAAAGAAACGATATGTGATTTATACGCGCTGTTCCACCGACGACCAGGCCCAGGGCGACTTCACGACCCTTGATGCCCAGGCCCATCATTGCAAAAACATGCTCGACGCTTTTGGGCACGATCTTGCCAAGATCGGCGACAAAGGCATAGTGAATGATGACGGATATTCCGGCAAAGACCTCAACCGGCCCGGCATCCAGATGATTATCGACCACGTACGTAAAAAAGCGCCGTTTGACGGAATAATCTTCTTCCGTCTCGACCGCTTGACCCGCAATACCCGGGACCTTTACTGGCTTATTGACCTATTCAGGGAAAATGAAATCGATTTTGTCTCGGTAAGAGAAAACCTCGACAGCTCAACCGCCATAGGCAGAGTGGTAATTGGTATACTCGGGATCTTATCAGCCTTTGAGCGAGAGCTAACCGGCGAGCGCGTGAAAGCTTCTGCTATCGCGCGTGTGCGGCAGGGCAAATGGGTTGGTGGCAGGGTGCCTTATGGATATACGCTTATACCGGACGGCGCACCCCTGCCTAACGGACGCCAGCCTCACAAGATAGTATTCGACGAGAAAATTGCTCCGTACCTCAAAGTCATCTGGGAAATGGCCGCGGATAACAAATCGCTCACGCAGGTAGGATTGGAACTGCATAAGCTTGGGCTAAAAACAATGAACGGCAAGGAATGGCGGAGACAGGTCATCTCGAGGATTGTAAAAAATCCTTTCTACAAAGGATACATCCAATACAGTGAAGAGTACCACAAGGGCAACCATCCAGCACTTATCGACGAAAGGCTGTGGGAAAAAGCCAACAGGATATTGAGCGCAAGGCTTCCCGGCCACAACTTCGTGCAGAAAGAAAGATACTACGAATACCTCCTTGCCGGGATCATCAAGTGCGGCGAGTGCGGAAGCCATATGGTCTGTAACTTCACCAATGGCAGAGGCAATAAGAAGTTCTTTTACTATGACTGTAGCCGCGCCAAACAGGCTCTCGGATGCTCCAATGCCCGCTTATCCGCGACTACTTTCGACAAGGCCATAATCGATTATTTCAAGCGCGCATCCAGGGACCAGAGCATCATCATAAAAGCCATCGGAGACGCCATTCTCGAGTCGCAGGTGAAGCTCGAGAAAATCGATAGCGAGTTGCAAGAAAAAGAAACGAAACTGAATGCCTTCCGGCACCAGGCCAATAAGCTGCTGGAGCTGGCCATGGGCAACACGGTTGCCAAAGGCTCGACCTATAAGGATAAAATGAATGAATTGGAGCTGGAGATTGCGAAGCTGGAAGATGAGATAGACAAACTGCAGGCCCAGAAGAGAGTCACCAGCATGAATGCCCATTCCGGCGAGTTTCTGCACCGGAACATAGCCTTTGCCATGCAATATATCGATCAGGCCCCTCCGGAAGCCCAGAAAAGCCTCATACAAGCCCTGATCAAGGATATCCTCGTGTATAATGACAGGTTAATAATCAATATGTATATTGAAGAGCCGCTTGAGGATATCCTCCCCAAGATAATCCCCACCATAAAAGAAAAGCGCCCTACAGAAGCCTGTAAGGCGCTTGTGCCTACTGCACCGCTAAGCGGTGATTCGGCCAGTTGTCAACATTGGCTGCCCCGTGTGGACTCGAACCACAATACTCAGATCCAGAATCTGATGTCCTACCGATTAGACGACAGGGCAGAAAAGGCATATCTTAGGAATGAAAAAATAGCGTATCCTTCTTTTTTAAGCGCTGCACCTTTGCGCGCCTTTAAAAAAGAGGGCTATTTTAGAAATAGAGCGGATAAATACTACCAGGCGTTCTTTTGCAGCCAGTCATCAGCCTTTTTTGCCTTTTCCCACGTCGTTGAAACATCCTTGGCAAGACCGCCTGCTGCGCCTTTAACAGTATTACAGCCTGAAGAGATAACCGCGAAGATAATAAAGATGGAGAAAACAACGAGCTTTTTCATACACCTCCTTTGATGTATTTTGTTAGCCTTGCTTCTATCCTTTTTTTACCTAGGACTTCCATAAGCTCAAACAGCCCCGGGCCGATGGTTTTCCCGGTTAACGCCGAACGCACAGGATGCACGAGCTCTCCTGCTTTGATGTTCAATTCGGAAACCAAAAGCCGGAAAGAATTTTCTATGCTTAAGCAGTCAAAATGCTCAAGCCCGTCTAACCGCTCAAGTAAAAGCTTAAACTCGCGAGAATAATCTTTCGCATCCAGGCGCTTTTTCGCTTCCGAAGTTAACACTATCTCTTCTATAAAGAAAAAATCGCTATACTCGGGAAAGTCTGCTAAAGTACTGATGCGTTCCTGGAATAATTTTACAATAGATAATAAATAATTGCTATCAAAATTATTTACTTGCAGCCCCTTCTCCAGGCACAAAGGCTTGAGCATTTCCCATAACTCCTGCGGCGCTGCCTTCTTTATATACTGCGCGTTAATCCACCGCAGTTTTTCTAAATCAAAGGTAGCCGCGGTTTTATTGGCATCCTTAATATCAAATTTCTTTATAACCTCGCTGATAGCGATGAGCTCCTGATTTTCACCCGGGGACCAGCCTAAAAGCAAAAGGTAATTTACCAAGGCCTGGGGCAGATAGCCCATCGCGCGGTAATCGCTAATCGCGGTTGCCCCTGTCCTTTTAGAAAGCCTCCCGCCTTCGGTTCCCAGTATCAAAGGCAGGTGCGCGAATTCCGGGATGGGAAACCCTAATGCCTGATATAACACAATTTGTTTCGGGGTATTTGAAATATGATCATCCCCCCGGATAATATGGGTAATATTCATTAAGGCATCGTCAATCACGCAGGCAAAATTATAGGTGGGGCTAAGGTCCGACTTAATCAAGACTTGATCCTTAATCAACGCGGTATCAAATTCGATCGGCTCCTGCCGGATGAGGTCATTGATTCTTATTTTCTCCGGCTGGACCTTAAAAATGATTGCCGGGCCTTCCTGATACGCGAGCCCTTGGGCTAACAGCTTCTGGGCGTATTCTTTATAAATTTCAAACCTCTGGCTTTGATAATAAAGCTCATCCCAAGTTAAGCCAAGCCACGAAAGGCTGTTTAAAATCTCATCCAGATATTCCTTCTTTGAACGCGCCACATCCGTATCTTCAATACGTAATACAAACTTTCCGCCTTTTGCCCGGGCATACAGCCAATTAAAAAGCGCGGTGCGCCCGCCGCCGATATGCAAATTCCCCGTAGGGCTTGGGGCAAAACGTACCCTTACCATTGAGACCTCCCCGTATGCTATGCGTAATTAACTATGTTAAATGCGGGAATTGAAACATCGGGAGATTGGGATTTGGTAATCAGAGAATCAAGATATTGGAAACATACTATCGATTTTTCCCTAATATCCCGGTTTCCAGTTCTCCGAACCCTAATCACCTGATGTCCTGATATCCGCTTTTAACATGTTGCTACCTCACTATCATGAAACCCTGAATATTTTAATCCTTCTTTAATTGCCTTTTCGTTTAAATCCACAAGTTTTTGATTATTTTTAAATGCCTCCGGCAGCATCGTAATAATGTTTTCCGCCGAAAGTATCTTTTTCTTTGCTAAATAAACTCCTAAAGCCACGCTATTGGCTGATTTTACATTTCCTAATTTTAAGGCTATATCGGTAAAAGGAACATTGTGCCAATGAATTCCGTTTATTTTCTTGAAATCACTAACCATTGAACTATTCACAAACACATCCGCGCCTTTTTTGGCCTGAGGGATAAATTTTTCTAAAGACGGACTATTCATCGCGATTAACGTATCTATTGTATCTACGCAAGGCGAAGCTATTTCTTCGTCGGAAATTACTATTGCGCAATGAGACGTCCCCCCTCTTACCTCAGCCCCATAGGCGGGCAAAAAGGTTACAAATTTATTTTCGCGCATCGCGGCCCAGGCAATAAGCTTACCTAAAAACATTATGCCCTGCCCGCCAAAACCGCTGATGATGATACGTTCAGTCATTACCGTGTCACCAGGTCACCAAGTCACAAAGTCACCGGTAAATACAACAAGTGGCGCTGTGATTCAATGACGGGTGGCCTCATTTATTTAATCTTCCCCAAGGGAAACTCTTTGCTCATTGTATTCTGCATCCAGTCCAAAGAATCTGCGGGTGTCAAACTCCAGTACGTTGGACAGGCTGAAAGCACTTCCACCAAAGAAAAACCCTTATTGTCCATCTGATTCTTAAACGCTGCCTTGATCGCGCTTTTCGCCTTTAAAACCCCTTTGGGAGAATCGCACGATACCCGTTCTACAGAATATACCCCGGGCAGCTGCGCGACTATCTCTGATATTTTTAACGGATACCCTTCATTTCCTATATCTCTTCCCCGCGGGCTTGTCGCGGTCTTCTGGCCAATAAGGGTTGTCGGCGCCATCTGCCCCCCGGTCATGCCATAGACGGCATTGTTAATAAATATAACCGTTAGGTTTTCTCCCCGGTTAGCGGCATGAATTGTCTCCGCGGTCCCTATTGCCGCCAGGTCCCCGTCACCCTGATACGTAAATACTATATTCTGAGGCCGAACCCTCTTTATCGCGGTCGCTATTGCCAACCCTCTGCCATGAGGGCTCTCCACGCAATCAAAATTCCAGTAATTATAGGCTATCACCGCGCAGCCTACAGGCGTTATCCCGATAACCTGTTCCCTGATATCTAACTCGTCAATGGCCTCCGCGATCAAACGGTGCGCGATACCATGCCCGCAGCCGGAACAGTAATGGGTGTCAACGTCGCGTAAAGAGCTAGTCCTGCTAAAAACTTTTTTCATTAAGTATTCATTGTTACATTGCTAAATTGTTATGAGGATTGGCAATTTAGCAGTTTAACAATGCAACAGTTTTATTAATGATTTCTTCCTCTGAAGGGATTCCCCCTCCGGAACGGCCTAAAAATTCAACCTGAGCCCTGCCATTAACAGCCAACCGTACATCTTCCACCATTTGCCCATAAGACATTTCAATGACAAGAAACACGACCCGTTTACCGCTTACTGTTAACCTTTTAATTATATCTTCCGGAAACGGCCATACGCTGATTGGCCTAAGCAAACCAGCCTTTACCCCTTTTTTTCTTAGAATAGCCATTGCCTCTTTCGCCAGGCGCGCCATTGTCCCATAGGCGACTAAAACAACCTGAGCATCATCTATATACAATGCTTCCTGTTTCTGCTCGCGCGCCTTTATCTTTTTATATTTTTCCTGCAGTTCCAAATTGAACCGCTCTAATTCTCCCATATTCATATAAAACGACTTAACCACATGCGCGTCTCTTCCCTTGCACCCTGTCGCCGCCCACTTTTTAGTCGATAGTCGATAGTCGATAGTCGATAGCTTCTTTCTTTTACCATCGGCCATTGACCCTTGGCTATCGGCTAATAACGGCTCCATCATCTGTCCCAGCATACCATCGCTTAAAATAAATACCGGGATGCGGTACATATCTGCCAGCCTGAAGGCGTCCTTGGTTACCTCGTATGCCTCCTGAACGCTGGAAGGAGCAAGCGCGATACAATGATAATCCCCATGCCCTGGCTTTGTAGCTTGAAAATAGTCTGATTGTGCCGGCCAGATATTACCCAAGCCGGGGCCCGCGCGCATAACATTTACTATAACCGCGGGAAGCTCTGCCCCCGCGATATAGGAAATTGCCTCTTGCATAAGGCTTATCCCCGGGCTTGAGGAACTGGTCATTGCCCGCGCTCCCACGGCAGAAGCTCCGAATACCATATTGATCGCCGCAAGCTCTGACTCTGACTGGATAAAAACCCCTCCCTGTAAAGGCATATGCTCTGACATATAGGCAATGATTTCGTTTTGCGGAGTAATGGGATAGCCCGCGTAAAAAGTACATCCGGCATCAAGCGCCGCTTGCGCGATCGCCTCATTGCCCGATATTAAGATCTTCTGTCCCTTGGTCACCGGTCACTCCACTTATACTCTGTGTACATAACCATGTCAAATGCGGAGATTAAGTTATCAGGAGATCAGGATTTGGTAATTAGGATATCAGGATAGCGGGGACAAAATAGTGCCTATTCTCCTAATCCCCTGATTTCCCGATCTCCGAATCCCAATCCCCAGATCACCCGATATCCGTTTTTAACATATTAGCGTACGACTATTTATATACCTCTATCGCCGTATCCGGACAAATTACGCCGCAAAATGTGCATCCGGTGCAATCCTGCCCTAAAAACACTACCGGCTTAATGCCTTTCTTATTTAATACACTATCTTCCTTAAGCTGCCCCTTAGGGCAGACCTTGATGCAAAGCATACAGCCTTTACATTTATCTCTCTTAATTTTTATATGCGCCATACTTTGTTACTACAGGCTCCCGCCTGTAGTATTTCCTGTCATTCCCCACACGGGAGTGTGGGGCAAGGCTTCTCTTTCGCAATACGCCTTTATGCTTTTTGCGATACCTTTGGTATCAAGCGCGTATTTTTCAAGGAGTTGGCTTCTTTTGCCATGCTCGATAAATACGCAAGGTAACCCCAAACGCGCTATAGGCCTATTCACTACTTCTAATACCGCGCTTCCAAAGCCTCCGTCAAGGATACCATCTTCAACGGTTACCAGATATCTATAGCGTGATGAGAGCGTTAAGAGCCATTCTTTATCCAGCGGCTTAACAAAACGGGCATTAATCACGCATGCGTCCACGCCTTCTTTACCAAGGATATCCGCTGCCTCAAGGCAGTTTTGCACCATTGCCCCTAAAGCAATAATAGCAACATCTTTTCCTTCGCGCAAGACTTCTGCCTTGCCTAAGTGAAGGTCCTGACGCATTCCCAGGGATTTGCCTAGAATAGAAAATCGCGCATCGGCAGCTTTTTCCTTTGGATACCTGATTGCGCAGGGCCTGCCCATCGTAAGAGCAAAATCAAGCATTGCCTCCAACTCCGGGCCGCTTGATGCTGCCATCACCACTAATCCGGGGACACTGCGTAAATAGACAATATCAAAATTCCCCTGATGCGTTACTCCGTCTTCTCCGCTTATTCCCGCGCGGTCAAGACAGAGCACCACCGGCGCATTTTGCACACCGATACTCTCTATAATCTGATCATAGCTGCGTTGTAAGAACGTTGAGTAAATCGCGACAATCGGCTTCAGCCCTCGCTTCGCTAAACCAGCCGCAAAACAAATCGCGTGAGCTTCAGCAATCCCAACATCAAAAAAACGTTCCGGATAGCAATCGCGGAATTTATCTAACCCCGTGCCTTCGGGCATAGCCGCGGTGATAGCCACAACTTTCTTATTTTCTTTGCCTACGGCGACCATTTTTCTGCTGAAAATGTCGGTATAGGTTACGCAAGCAGAGGGAGAAGAAGGCTTACCGGTTGCGATATCAAAAGGGCCCGCTCCATGGAACCGAACCGGTTCGTTCTCCGCGGGAGGATACCCTTTCCCTTTTTTGGTTACCACATGCAATAGTATCGGCCCTTTAAAGGTAAGTAAATTCTTTAAGGTAGTAATAAGTAACGGTAAGTTATGCCCGTCAAGCGGCCCGAAATAACGAAAACCTAATTCCTCAAATAACATGCCCGGAACAAAAAATCCCTTAAGCTCCTTTTCAAATTTGTCGGCCAGTTTCAGGATGACTTTACCTTTTGGAAGGCGGCTGCGGATAAAATGTTCCAACGATTCACGGAAGCGGTTATACAAAGGCTGAGAGATAATCTTATTTAAATACACGCTTACCGCGCCCACACTAGGAGCGATACTTAGTTCGTTGGTGTTTAATACCACCAATAAATCTTTCTTCAGATGGCCGGCATTATTGAGCCCTTCAAAACACAGCCCTCCGGAAAGCGAACCATCGCCGATGACCGCGACCGCCTTAGGGCAGCCTCCGATACTTAAGCCTAAGGCAAGCGAAACCGCGTCTGAACTATGCCCCGCGGTAAAGGGGTCATAGTCTGACTCCGTATGCGTGGGGAAACCGCTTAAGCCGCCAAATTGCCTCACGGTGGAAAATTGTTTATTCCTACCGGTTAAAATTTTGTGGGAATATGCCTGATGGCCGACATCAAAGACTATTGCCTCAGACGGCATAGTAAGGCAATAATGCAAGGCGGTAATAATCTCCACCGCGCCTAGGCTTGAGGCAAGATGGCCTCCGTTTTTAGAAACAACATCAACGATGCGGCTGCGGATTTCAGTGCACAGGATGTTTAACTGCTGGAGGCTAAGTTTTTTTAAATCGTTCGGACTATTAATGGATTCTAGTAACATTTCAAAAATAACGTTACGCGTACCGTTAACCGCTCACCGCTTACCGATACGGTACACGGTTGGCGGTACACGCAACAATTATTACTCCTTATCTTGTTGCTGTTCATCCTCAAACGGCTTAAGCTGAAAGGTTCCCTCTTTTTTTGTTAAAACCTCGACTTTTTTCTGCACAGCTTCAAGGATTTTGGAACACCCCTGAACCAGACGGATACCTTCTTCGTATTTTTTCAATGATTCGTCTAAAGGAAGTTTCCCTGCTTCCAGGTCGCTAACAATTTTCTCCAATTTTTTTAGCGCTTCCTCAAATTTTATCTCCGCCATATCATCCTCACTTCCTGCCTGCCGGCAGGCGTTCGGAGTAAAGAGTAGCAAGTAGAAAGTAGTGAGTAAATAATGCTATTCTTCTTCCACTTACTACTTACTACTTTCTACTCACTACTCTCTACTCTCTACTTTACTAAGCACTTGGCTCACTATGCTTCCCGATTTTAAACGTGTCTGGATGCAGTCTGACGTCTTTAGCTGGGATAGCTCTGTAACCACTTTCATCTCAGGGAGCTTAAAGGTAATGCTGTATCCGCGCGATAAGATGTTTAACGGGCTAAGGACATTAAGCTTCTCGGCAAGATGCACAAACCTATGCCGGGTAACCTCCAGAATATGTTTTGCCCTCTGGCTTAAACGATGATTTAGTTCATCAACGCGCTGGACATAGACCTGAACCACGTTCAAGGGGTACTTAAGCACATACGCGCCTTTTAACCGGAACAATTCCTTGGCCAAGCTTTTTATTTTATTTTCCACACTCACGTTCATGCGAATCATTACATGCTCAAGCTCACCACAAAGCTCGTTTTTCTGCCGAGCCACAAGCTCTGCCGCGGCAGACGGTGTTGGGGCACGGACATCCGCGACAAAATCGGAAATGGTCCAATCAACTTCATGGCCAACAGCGCTCATTACGGGTATTTTGGACGCGTAGATTGCCCGAGCGACAATTTCCTCGTTAAATGCCCACAGGTCTTCCAAGCTGCCGCCGCCCCTGCCGACTATCAAAACATCAACATCTTTATACTGGTTAAAATCGGCAATTGCCCGGGCAATCTCTTGAGCCGAGCCTTCTCCTTGCACCTTAACCGGATTTAAAATTATTTTCACGAAAGGCGCCCGGCGCTTTAAGATATTCACGATATCTCTTATTGCCGCCCCTACCGGCGAAGTAACTATTCCTACGCGCAGGGGAAGAACGGGTAAAGGCTTTTTACGCGCTTCATCAAAAAGGCCTTCCCTGGCTAACTTTTCTTTGAGCTGTTCAAACGCAAGCTGTAACGCCCCTGTCCCCTTCGGCTCTAACCTTTGAATACTCAGCTGGTATTGGCCGCTTGGGCCATAAACATTAATTCTGCCAAAGGTAAGGCAATGCAAACCGTCTTTAAGCGCGAATTTCAGGCTGCTGTTTAAACCGCGGAAAAACACACAGCGCAATACACTCTTCGCGTCTTTTAAATTGAAATAAAAATGGCCTGATTGTGATTGAGAGAAGTTGGAAATTTCGCCTTCTATCCACACCTCAGGGAAAGTATTTTCTAAAAGCGTTTTAATATCTTCAGTAAGCTCGCTGACGCTATAAATACGCTTTTCTTCTTTTAAGCCTTTATTTTCTACGCGCATCCAACGCCCCTCGTCCAACGTCCTTCGTCCTTCATAAAATCGGAAGTTTTTCTTGTACTCTCTCAATCGCCCTAGCTTTACCGGTTGCCTCATCAATATCAATAATCGCCCCATGCAGCTGCACGTCTCCAGTTGCCACTTCAAAACGCACCGGCATCCCTGTTAAAAAACGCTCAATGATTTTCGACTTCTCCTGGCCGATTACCGAATCATACGGGCCGCACATGCCTGCCTCGGTAAGATAGGCGGTGCCGCCTTTAAGAATTTTCTCATCCGCGGTCTGGATATGCGTATGCGTTCCAATAACAGCCGTAACCAACCCGTCCAAAAAGTGCCCCATGGCGGCCTTCTCGCTGGTTGCCTCGGCATGGATATCAACAAGAATACCATCGGCTTCCTTTTTGATAACAGGAAGAATCTCTCTTACCGCCCTAAACGGACACTCTATTGGCTGCATAAAAACCCTTCCTTGCACATTCAGCACGCCAAGCCTAAAATTATTTTTTTTCACCACGCAATAGCCTTTACCGGGAATATTTGGCGCGAGGTTTAAGGGACGTATTACATACGGATGGTCTATAATTTTAAATACTTCCTTAAGCTTCCAGATATGGTCACCTGTAGTCAGGCAATCACAGCCATAACCAAATAATTCTTCAGCTGCTTTCGGGGTTAAGCCAGTGCCTCCGGATACATTTTCCGCGTTGGCGATAACGATATCTATCGCCCTTTCTTTTTTTAGCTTCGGAACAAGCACTTTCACCGCCTCTCGCCCCGGAGCGCCAACAATATCACCGATAAATAATACTTTCATCTTTATTCTGTGTAATATGTAACGAATGTAGGGGCGCGGTCTCCGCGCCCTTTGTCATCATTAAGGCGGGGAAACCCCGCCCCTACGTCATTGGTTCCTTTACACATTACACTAATTTATTTTGCGTACTCTATCGCCCGCATCTCACGGATAACCGTAATCTTTATCTGGCCGGGATACTCCATGCCTTCTTCTATTTTCTTACGCAGATCCCTGGCCATAGTCACGGCGTCATTATCCGTAATTTTATCCGGCTGCACGATAACCCTGATTTCGCGGCCTGCCTGTATGGCATACGATTTCTCGACACCTTTAAAGAGATTAGCGATAGACTCTAATTTATTCAAGCGCTTAACATAGGTTTCTAACGATTCCCGGCGCGCTCCGGGGCGGGCAGCGCTAATGGCATCGGCGGCAATTGCCATGACCCCAAGGATGCTTTTCGTTTCTTGCTCTTCATGATGGCATTCGATAGCAGAGATGACTTCGTTACTTTCGCCGTATTTCTTGGCAAGCTCAGCGCCGATGCGCGCGTGCGTCCCTTCAACCTGATGGTCAATGGCCTTACCAATATCATGAAGGAGGCCAATCCTGCGGCTTATACGAAAATCCATGTTCAATTCCGAAGCCATAACTCCCATAAGATAGGCAACCTCTTTGGAATGCTGAAGGGCATTTTGCCCGTAGCTGGTACGATAGCGCAGGCGGCCGAGCAATCTAATTAACTCTATATGGAGCCCGTGTATGCCTATCTCAAAGGCCGCGCGCTCCCCTTCTTCCTTAATCTTATCATCCATCTCGCGCCTGGTCTTCTCGGCAACTTCCTCAATTCTTCCCGGATGGATCCTGCCGTCAAACATAAGTTTTTCCAAAGTAAGCTTAGCCACCTCGCGCCGTACCGGATCAAATCCTGAAATAGTCACTGCCTCAGGAGTATCGTCAATAATCACATCAATACCGGTAGCCATTTCTAATGCCCTGATATTTCTTCCCTCCCGGCCTATAATCCTGCCTTTCATCTCATCGTTGGGAAGGCTCACCACGCTTACGGTAGACTCAACCGTATGCTCAACCGCGCAGCGTTGTATGGCAAGGCTTATGATTTCCCGGGCTTTCTTCTCCGCGCTGCTTTTTATTTCTTCCTCACTATTCCTGATTAAAACCGCCTTTTCGTTGTTTAACTCCTCCGATAAACGGGCAAGAAGCACCTGCTTTGCCTCTTCCATGGTAAGGCTGGCAATCTTTTGCAGGCGATCTTTTTCTTCATTGATTAACGCGGCAAGCTGTTTATCTTTGGCCTTAAGCGCTTCCTCCTGCGCCCTAAAAGCCTCATGGCGGGATTCTAATTCCTTTTCCTTTTTCTCAAGCAGCGCCATGCGCCGGTCAATATTGTCTTCCTTAACGCTGAGGCGTTTTTCCAAGTTCGTTAATTCTTCACGGCGCCCCTGGGTCGAAGCCTCAAATTCCTGGCGCAGCCGAAAAAGCAGATCTTTACCTTCAAGCTCTTGTTCCTTGCGCAGGGCGTCAGCTTCCCTTTTTGCCTGCTCAATGAGCTGATGGGCCTTTTCTTCGGCATCCTGAAGCTTTTTCTCTGCCAACTGCTTCCTTAAAAAATACCCAAAAAAAGCTGACGCCAATACAACAATAGGAGCTATAATCATTATTATCATTGGTTAGTTTCCTCCGCTATCAAACCACAAAGCCATGCTAAAATCGTAACTATTGCCTCTTAGCGTGTATTTTGCGGATTATTGTCCTAACGTTTATTTAATTTACCTCTAGTAAATACTATAGTGCTCCGTGACATAAATTCTTGCTATCCGCAACACTTCACTTGCCAGCGGGGGTGGCAAGGTTGTGTTTGAGCGGGGCGTACGGAAATTTTCGCGGCTTGGACCCGCCCTCGCTTTTAGTGGCGGGCGCGAAAATTTACGCCGAGTGAGGCCTGCCGCAGGAGCAGGCAGAACGTCCCCGCGAAAACATAACCTTGACAGGACCTCCGCCCTATATTCAAACATGATAGCGCAATGTCAAAATCTAATGTCACAGCGCACTAGTGCGCTGTATCTAACTCGTAACAACTAACGTTACAGTGCACTAACCTCAAAATCAAGTATCCGTCAAAAGACGCTGTGTAATTAATTTGAAAAATCACAGCGCGCTTGCGTGATGCTACACCAGCGCACAGAGCCACTTATTTCTGTAGTTTTAGGCAAAAAGGACTTTATTAACGCGTATATCGTGAGGCAGGCAATGAGGAAGATGCTTAAGGACCTGAAATCTAAAGGCTAAGCCGATTTTAGGAATGCTCTCAGGAAGCAGACTTAAAAACCTGTCATAATAACCCATGCCGCGGCCTAAACGGTTTCCCTTTGTATCAAAGGCCAATCCGGGGACGATACACAAATCAATCGCCTTAGGATCTATGGGCTTTTTACAACAAGGTTCATCAATAGAGTATGCTCCCTTCCTGAAATTATTTGTCGCTACCCCTGTCACCAAACAAGGGGTTATTTTCTTTGCCTTTATATCAGCTATTGGAACCGCGATTTTTTTCCCTAAGGTAAATGCCTCTTCCATCATCAGCCGGGTCTGAACCTCAGAACTAAGCGCGCAATAAAACATGATTGTTTTTGCCTGCTTAAATACTTTAAGTTTAAAAAGTTTCTCCTTTATTTTCAGAGAACTTCTTCTGACCGACTCCTCCTTCTGATTTTTCAATTTAGTTGCCATCAATTTCCGTAGTTCCTGCTTATCTGATGCTCCATACATTACTTCAACTCTTGCTTTTTCTTATAATCTTCAATTGCCGACTTAAGCGCTTCCTCTGCCAAGACCGAACAATGCATCTTTATAGCCGGCAGGCCGCCGAGTGCTTCGGCAACGGCTTTATTGGTAATCGCCAAAGCCTCATTGATAGTCTTGCCTTTAACCATTTCGGTTACCATAGAACTGGTGGAGATGGCCGCGCCACAGCCAAAGGTCTTAAACTTGACATCAATAATGACGCCGCTTTCCACTTTAATGTATAACCTCATGATATCCCCGCAGACGGGATTACCCACATTCCCGATACCGCTGGCATCGGGAATTTCGCCGATATTACGCGGATGCAGGAAATGATCCATTACTTTTTCACTATATGCTTGTTCCATTATACCTCGTTTCGCTCCTGAAAATACAATCGCAACCCGCAAACCCGTTAACCCGCTCACCCATTAACTAACATCTTATGGGGCTTCGTCGTTTTGCTGTAGTCCTTAGGCTTAGAGAGTTCCTTGATTTTATCTAATTGCCCTTTTTTTTCCAATTCCTTATAAATCAAAACCCAGGCACAATCTCTTTCTCTATCCACTTCGCACTTGCCTTTAATAACACCGCCGCAGGGGCCGTTAAGCAACCCCTTGGGACAGCGGGTAATCGGACAGATACAACCGGTCTTATCCAGAACGCACTCGCCGCAATTAGAGCAGACTTCGTGAAAATTACCCTTGGCATCCATCAGTGTTCCAAACAGAGAATCGCAGGCAGGTAAAACCTCTAATCCCATACGGTCACATGCTTTTACCGACTGCACCCCTAAACCACAGGACATAACCAGAATCGCCTGAGTATCTTTTAACGCCGGCATATTTTGGGCAAAGGCGGTTTTGGTCTGGGCGGCAATACAGGGAGCATTGGGAATTACCCAGCCGGTAACCTTTTTACCCTGGCTTTCCAAATACTGCTTCATCTCCACAACTTCCTTTTCACCACCGGTATGGCAGGTCGTTGAACACTCCCCACAGCCGACTATAAATACTTTATCTTGTCCTTTAAGGAAACCAGTAATTTCCTCTAAAGGTTTTCGCTTGGTAACAATCATAGTGCCTCTCAATTTACCCTCTTTTTTACACTCGGTAAATTGATCCCGAGCGCACGCGAGGGACATTATTAGCATACAACAGGTAAATTCAGCCAAACCTAGGCAAAACGCCAGAATGTTCTCACTAAAATTTTAGCACGCTTTAAGGCTAAACTCAAGAAAAATATGGAAGGATTAGTAACAGGTTAGTGAACGAAGGAAATTCTAAAATCGTCATTGCGAGCGAACAACCATAAATGCCCCCATTAACTAACTCATTATAAAGCCTCTCCTTAGAGGATAACTATTTCTTGCAAAACTCAGAGAGAAAGTAAAGTTAACCATATTTATGTTTTAGCGTAATCTCTTGCATTGAATTCGAATGTTCCAGTCATCAGGATTATAATAAAAACCTGTCATGATCTCGTCATCATTACACCACAACCATCTATCCCCCCATTTTGGAGAATCAAGAGTATTTACGTCTCGCCACACCCTTGTGCCTGCATTACCAATGCCCTCAGCATAAATTACACCGTTTACATGCAATTTCGCCTGGGGATCGTCTATCCCAATACCGACACGATTAGTGCCATCAACTATCACCATCGCATTTGTGCTTGAACTTACATCTTGAAAAAGAAGTTCACCGGGATTTGGAGTTCCTGAACCAGCTGCTCTAATCCTCCAATCATTATCATTTGAAACCATATTTATTTCTGCGGTTCCTCCTTCATTGTATATATAAGGGCCTATTCCCGCATTTATATTCCCATGTATATATAATGGGTAATCGCTATTTGACTCTATATGTAATTTTGAAAAGGGATTGGGAGCGGTCGTCCCTATCCCCACATTTCCACCTTCAGTAGCTAAATACGTATTGGAAGTAGTAGTCAATTCGGCATATACCCCATACGGCGCCGGATAATAGGTATCAATTTGTATGGTTTCCGTGGTCTGGGCGAAAGAAAGAGAGAAGAAAAATGCAAGATGAAGAATAATGAAAAGGCATATTTTTACAAATGGCATAAAATCCTCCTTTTGTTTAACGCTCCTTAGCCTACGCGTTTCTTGACAAAATCAAGCAATGCTTTATACGCGGGCTCTGAATCCTGGATAAAAACCTTGATTTGAGTAAAGCGGATATCTACATACTCGTGTGCTAAAATATTTCGTAATTTTGCAAACTGCCCCAGTTTTTTTGCGGCCGGGCTGTCAAAGTCAGGAAGCAAAAATAACTCTTCTAAGATTTCCCGGTAGGTTTGAGGGATACGTTTTTTTTCTGAGGCAAGCAGTATTTTAGCGCTATCTATTGAGGCGTTCACAATATTTTCCACCCATCGCTCAACATTTCTTCTTAAATCAGAATTATTTTCATAATCCTCTCGCAGTAAACCGCCAAACTTAGAATACTCCCCCAATTCTGTTTCCAGGAAGTCCGCGATTCTAATCAACCGCTCTTTATCAATACCGCTTAAAGATTGGGAACGCTGTTTTATCCTCCAGAAATCCTCCACAAAATCCCGGAAATATTCAGCCGCCGAACTTAGAGAGAGTAAAAGCCTTAAATACAAAGCTGCATCTTTTATAATGAGCGCCAGGCCATTCTCTAAAATAGATGCGGCGAGCACCGCGGGGGCACGATTTAAAACAACCAAATCCGTCTTTATCCCCGCAATCCTTTCCACATCAGACCAGATTTCATCTTCGCTTTCGTAGGTGTTTGTTTCTTCCCATTCTAAAGACCTGCCTTGAGGCCTGAAATACACCGCTATATCAACATCTGACTCAGAAGTTGCCTGGCCGGCAGCATAAGAGCCAAAAACAAATGCCATAGCCACTTCCTGCCGTTTTGAAAAATAGGCCTTCAGCAAATCAATTTTTTCTGTAATAATTTTATCCATATAACGGGAATGCTCTATTATATTTTAACATTAGCTGTTGAGCTCGTTAGCTAATCAGCTAAAGAGCTAGTGAGCTAAACAACCGGCTGACGTAGCAGTATACCAAAAAATCAACAAAGGAACACGTTATTTTTCGCAACGGTAGCAGCCACACCTACGCGGTGTGAAACACACCGCGTAGGTGTGGATTACTTTCTTCTTAACTTCTCCAATCTCTCCTTTATCTTCGCTTCATAGCCGATATCGGTTGGTTCGTAGTATTTAGTTTTGGATGGCATATACTCCTGCTTGACATAATGTTCAGGATATTCATGGGTGTATTTGTAACCCTTGCCATGGCCTAATTTATCCGCGCCGCTATAGTGGGTATCTTTTAAATGCGCGGGCACTTCCTGAAGGCGGTTTTCGGAGACGTCCTTGCTTGCCTTTTCAATTCCCAGGTATGCCGCGTTAGATTTCGGCGCGCAGGCAACATACACGGCCGCCTGGGCTAAAGGAATGCGGCATTCGGGTAAGCCGACAAATTCTGAAACCTGTAACGCGGCACTGGCTAAAACTAATGCCTGGGGATCGGCATTGCCCACATCTTCACTGGCACAGATACAAATCCTGCGGGCAATAAACCGCGGGTCCTCGCCCGCGTAAAGCATCTTGGCAAGCCAATAGAGTGTCGCGTCAGGGTCAGAGCCGCGCATACTTTTAATAAAGGCGGATGCCGTATCGTAGTGAGCGTCCTCATCGTGGTCATAGACGACAATTTTCTTCTGGATGGATTCTTGCGCGGCCGACAGATCAAAATTGACAACACCTTCTTTATCCTTTGCCGAAGTAAGCACCCCTATTTCAAGCGCGGTAAGCGCGCGGCGGGCATCGCCGTCACAGGACTTGCTTAAAAACTCTAACACCCCTTTTTGCATATTTATTTTCAGAGAGCCCAGGCCCCTCTCTGTGTCTTTGAGGGCGTTATTGAGTATCGCTCTTATTTCTTCTTCCGTTAACGGCTTTAGCTCGCAGACGAGGCTTCTGGAAAGAAGGGGCGCTACTAATGAAAAAAAAGGATTATGCACCGTTGCCCCGATTAACACCACATTACTTTCTTCAACATCCGGCAAAAGCACATCCTGCTGTGCCTTATTAAAACGGTGGATTTCATCGATAAAAAGGATGGTCTTTTTTCCCATTGCGGCCTTGCGCCGGCGCGCCTGGAAAATAACCTTACGCAATTCATCCACGTTAGAAAGCGTGGCATTAATAGCAATAAATTCTGATTTTGTTACGGAGGCGATACAATAGGCAAGAGAGGTTTTCCCAATTCCGGGAGGCCCATACAGAATAAGCGAGCTGATACGGTCTGATTCTATGGCGCGGCGCAGGAGTTTGTTTTTACCGAGGATATGGTTTTGCCCGATATATTCTTCAAGGCTCTTAGGGCGCATGCGCACCGCTAAAGGCAAGTCTTTGGTGGGATTAAGGTTTTGTTCTTTCGGAAATAAATCTGCGTTATTATTATTCGCGTAAATTCGCGCGCTTAAATCTTTACTCATCTTTTATTCGCGTAAATTCGCGGCTCAAAAAAAATCCCCGCGCATTGCCGTCGGACCGATTGCGTGAACCTTGTTCACAAGTGGGTGCCTCCTCGAGGAAGCGCGATGGCTTACCAAGAGAGTTTGAGCTCCCGTGTAAAAAGTGTTGGTTCAACCATTTCCTAGTCCTGACGCACACGGCAGGGAAAAAGACATTTCTTTATTACTATTTAAGTATAGCACCGAAATCAAAAAAAATCAAGCGCTTTTACCGAATCTCTCCCGACTTTGTTGCAAGCATTTTTTGTAATACTTTGTTTACCAATGAGTTCGGATAGATTTTTGCGCGTTGATTCAATAGCACGAATACAAACGGATTATAGCGAATGCGGACAGATTCTTTTTTTCCGCGGCATCCGTAACCATCCGCCTGAATCCGATTATCTAAAAATACAGGATTATTTAAAACTATATTTTAACTCAAAAGTTACGACAAACTTAAGAAACTATCCTTTTACCGGATTACCGCCTGTAATTCTAGGGAAAGTTTCCGGATTATTTCTTCTAAATAGGCGTTAACTTCGGCATCGGTGAGCGTTCTTTCCGGAGAACGGAATTCCAAGGATAGCGTAAGCGACTTTTTCCCCTTTCCGATTTCTTCAGAGCGGTAAAGGCCTTTGTAGCGTATGTGTTCAAGATTTTCCAGAGACAAAGCGTCAATAGCACCCACAATTTTTTGATACACTATCCCTTCATTGATCACCAGGCTTATATCGCGCGTAACCGAAGGATAGATAGGCAGCCCCCCGTATATCTTCTGAAAATTTACAAACGGCTTTAGATTCTCCAGATTAAGCTCCGCGGCAATAATATTGGCTAAATCTATTTTACAATCAGCTAGGATTTCTTCTTTTACCCTGCCGATAGTCCCGATTTCCTTATCCCCAATACGAATACCCGCGGTTTGCCCTTCCTTATAGCTTGCATTCATACTATTAAAAAATTCAACGCCACAGAGCCCAAGCTTCTCAAGCAATAACTCCACAATACCTTTTACCTCTAAAAGCTCCCGGCCATCGGCAATCAATCCCAACGCGCGAAATTCAACCCCTTGATTAAAACAATCTCCTATCTCAAAAAATGAGCATTTTCTGCTGCCAGATTCCACATTACAGCGCAGGCTCGTCAACAGTCCCCATAACAGAGTAGGCCGCAAAACTTCCTGTTCCATACTTAAAGGGTTTTGTAATCGGATCACGCTGGCTAATGAAACCCTTGCTTTCCGTAAACTCTCTTCGCTTACCAGGCTATAGGTAATCACCTCGTGCGCGCCTACGCCCATGAGCGTCTCCCTTATTTTTTCTTGGATAGTTAAAAGCAAATCCTCTTGTAGCGCGGATAGCTTTATTGCCGGAATGCTTAAGGGAATAGTGTCATATCCTGCGATACGGCAGACTTCTTCAATCACATCGATTTCGCTTGTTACGTCCTGGCGAAACGCGGGAACCTCTATTTTCAGAACGTTTTTTCCCGATGCCGCTACCTTAAACTCTAATGCCTTAAAAATAGATTTAACTTTTGAAAGAGCTATCTCTTGGCCTAATAATCTTTTGACACTTGAAACATTAAAAGTAATTATTTTCTTTTGTGTTTTCGGAGATCCCGCCTTATAGAGCTCACCCAATTCACCTCCGGCATGCGTAATAATAAGCTTTGCCGCGTAATCTGAATTTTCAACAACACTGGCTTTATCAACTGAGCGCTCAAAACGATAGGAAGAATCGCTGGAAATCCCAAGCAAACGGCTCGCGCCGCGCGTTACCAGCGGCGAAAAATACGCGCTTTCTAAAAGAATATTTCGCGTAGACCCATGTACCTCGGTCTCTTCCCCCCCCATAATTCCCGCGATGGCAATGGGGTTTTTCTCATCCGCGATTACCAGAATCTCCGGCGTAAGCCTTCTTATTACGCCATCTATCGTAATTATCTCTTCTGTGTTCCTCGCTCTCCTTACAATAATCTTTCTCTGGTGACGTGGTGACGCGGTGACGTGGTGACTATTTATTTTATCCACATCAAAGGCATGAAGCGGCTGTCCCGTAGTAAACAAGACATAATTAGTGATATCAACAATGTTATTTACCGGCCGCAACCCTATTGCCTGAAGCCGCTTTACCATCCACGTAGGCGAAGGCTCAACCTTAACATCACGAATTATCCGCGCCGAATAGAATGGGCAGGCGGCTTTGTCTTCAATAGTAACCGTCCATCGTCCATCGTCCTTCGTCCTTCGTCCTTCGTCCATCGTCCTTCGTGTTTTTGCAATCTTCAGTTTCTTCCCCGTTATCGCCGCTATTTCCCTGGCAATACCAATAACCGAAAGCCAATCCGGGCGGTTTGAGGTAATTTCAATTTCAAAGACAAAGTCATCGTCAAAGGCATCTATAGCCTTAACTTCTAAACCCGCCATTGTCAGCTTATCCGCTAACGCCTCAGGTTTAAGCGTGATATCCACAAAATCTTTTAACCAATTATAGGTAACCTTCACCTAAAAACCTCCTTAAGATACAGTTGTAGCACGGGCGGCAAGATTGTATTTGAGCCCCGCCGTAGGCGGGGCGAAAATACAACCTTGACAGGGCCCGCGCCTTCTAAAACTGCCTCAAAAACCTCAAATCATTCTCATAAAACAAACGAATATCATTGATACCGTACTTAAGCATAGCAATTCGGTCTACCCCCATGCCAAAGGCAAAGCCGGTATAGGCACCTTTTGGATATCCCACATTGGCAAAGACATTAGGATGAATCATGCCGCAACCCATAATCTCAAGCCATCCCTTACCGCCACAGACACTGCAACGCTTCTCCTGGTGACCTTGTGACTTGGTGACCTGGTGACTCTTACATAGTATGCATGAAATATCTACCTCCGCTGATGGCTCGGTAAAAGGGAAAAAATGCGGCCTGAAACGCATTTTTATATTCCTACTAAAAAGTTTCTTCGCCAAAACAGAAAGAATCCCTTTAAGATCAGAAAATTTCACATCCTCATCAACCAAAAACCCTTCTATTTGATGGAACATAAAAGAATGCGAGGCATCCACCGCGTCAGGCCGATACACCTTCCCCGGCACAATCACCGCCAAAGGCGGCTTATGTTTTTTCATCACCCTGATTTGGACCGGCGAGGTATGGCTGCGCAATAAAAACCGATTCTTTTCTTTTTCTGGTGACCTGGTGACTTGGTGACTTGGTGACTTTATATAAAACGTATCAAACGCGTCCCTTGCTGGATGGTCTAAAGGAATATTAAGACCGGTAAAATTATTAAACTCTGTCTCAACTTCCGGGCCCTCGGCGATAACAAACCCCAGCTTGGTAAAGATATCGGATATTTCCTTTACTGTCTGCGCGATAGGATGGGCTGTTCCTGCCTGAGGGATTGCCCCCGGCAAAGTAAAGTCAAACTGCTCAAACAAAGCAGTTGCATCTTCCTTAATCTGCCGCGCTCTTGCCTCAAGAAGTTGATTAAGCTTATTTTTTAAAAGATTGGCGTTTTTTCCGTATTCCGGGCGCGCTTCCAAAGGAAGCGTGGGAATGATTGCCGTGATTTCAGCAAGCAAGCCTTTCCTGCCCAGATACTGTATCCGCAATGCTTCCAGCAAAGCTGCATCCTGGGCCTGGGCTATTTTTTGCCGAGCCTCTTCTTCAAGAGCTGTAAAATCGAAAGACATATGAACGCTCCCAATAAAATAACAATTAATGTATGTTTTCCCCGCGCTAAACGGTGCGTGACTGCTTTCCCTTCTCTGGCCTTTATCAGAGCCAAAGCGTGTATGTCTACATCTCCTCCGTGCATTTTGCAGGCGCGGTTAAATACGCCCCTTACTTCAAGCCAATCGCCTTTGGCGGTATAGCCGCCGGTAAAAGAAATTACGCTTAAAAAATTATCAGGGGCCCAGACGCCAATGGCGTTATTTCCGTCGTTTACATTAATCCAGAAATGCTCCCCGCGCGCCATGGCCTCGCCAATGGCCTCACCCTGATAACTTACCTCTTTGCCGTTCAACTCTTTGGCGCGCTCAATAAGCTCTGTTGAGGTGACGGTTGTTTGGGCATACGAGACAGAAGATAGGCAATAGGCAACGGATAATAATAACGAGAGACGAAAGACGCAGGACGCAGGACGAAAGAACGGCGGCGTTTCACGTTTCACATCCCACGTCCCTCGCCCCACGTCCCTCGCCTCACGTCCACGGGGATTTCTCATTTTCCCCTCACAAAGGCAATAAAGAACCCTGCAAGCGTAAATACCGACATAAATTCAAGCCGTCCAATCCACATCTGAAGTATGTAAGTAACTTTGAGGACTGCCGGCATAGCAGGCGTCGTTATTCCACAGCTTAAACCCACGTTTGCCGCGGCTGAGGTTGATTCAAAGAGTGCCGCGAGCGCCGGATACCCAAGCATCATCCCGATAATTGCCCCCACGGCATAAAGGCCGAAGTAACAAAAAGAAATTAATACCGCCGAACGCACCTGCCGGTCTTCCAGCACCACATCCTTAATATGATGGTATTTTTCCACAAAAACTGCCGCCTCAGGCAACATTATTTTTTTTACATCATTGTATAAGGCCTTAAAGATAACCCCTATTCTCAACATCTTGATACCGCCGGTAGTAGAACATACGCCTCCGCCTAAAGCCATAGCCAAGGTTAAGGCTATCAAGGCAAGAGCTCCCCATTCATGGATAAACTGCCGGGCGTAAATGGTCTGAAAGCCTGTGCCGGTGTGGCCTGAGATTAATTGATAAAACCCTTTCCTGAATAACCCCAGGGCATCGGGGTATACCCCTAATTTATTGAGGCCGATGGCGAGCAAGAAAAAGGTAAACATGGCCGTCATAAAAAAAGTCCGCGTTTCAATATTATCCGCTATTTCTTTTCTCCTCTTGAGCCAGACGGTATAATGAAGCTTAAAATTCATAGCTCCTAAAATCATGATAACGATAGTGATAACTTCGTAAGCAAGGCTATGGTAATATAATAGGTTTTGGGATTGCGGAGCGAAGCCTCCGGTATCAAAAGCGGCCATAAATATGCATACGCCATGGAAGAAGCTGTTTATCCAGGACATCCCTTCCATTTTACCGGTAACCGCCAACGCGATTGTCCCCAACACAAGGTAGGTTATGCTTACGATCCAAATAAAACGTGAAGTTTCAACCACATTCGGCAGAATTTTTTCATCCCGGGCCTCTCCCACATACATCCTAAACGCGCCGGCTGAGCCGCGCACTAAGAACGAAAGGGCGATAACCACAACTCCCTGTCCTCCAAGAAACATAATCACATGGCGCCAAATGTTTACAGCTCTACTAATATGGTCAAGGTCCCGCACAAGCACAAGCCCGGTAGTAGCAAAACCGCTCATTGAATCAAAAACACAATCAAGAAATGATTTCCAGTGGCCGCTGAAATAGAAGGGGATTGCTCCTAAAACCGCGGCGATAAGCCACGCCAGGCTAACCACCACCATTCCGTGCATCCAGCCCAAATCCTTTTCGGTATGACAAAGCATGGTGAGCGCTTGGCCAAAAATCAAACAGATAAGAATGCTTATCGTAAAATCATAGAGAGGATTTATCTCGCGAAAGAGAAGCGCGCAGGCTATGGGAAAAATCATCGTCATGCCCAACCCGATGATAATCTTTCCCAGGTAATATCCGATTGTTTTAAGATCGCCTAATGTCGGCTTAAGAACCATTGGAGTAGTTTGACCACATAGATAACGCCGAAGCTCATTATAATAATCGCGAAACTATAGGCTATTTCTACCAAAATTCCAGAAGAGGACTGATATAAGCCAAAGGCCGCGGTTTTAAAATTCATCCCGCACCTTCCTGCCTGCTGGGCAGGCAGGCTTTTTTATTCAGAACTTCCTTTATAGGGGTAGGGGAAAAATGCGCAAAGCGGCTAATTTTTAATGAAAGCAACGATAGAGAAGGCGCTGAGTTCATAATTTTCCGATAAGATAGGTTAACAACTGCTGTTCCTGCTCCACTTTGGTAAGGGCGATAATATCATCTCCTGCCTGAAGCACGGTATTCCCCTTAGGGATAATAACCTGATCGGTCCGGATGAT
Source organism: Omnitrophica WOR_2 bacterium GWF2_43_52 (assembly GCA_001805445.1). Lineage (GTDB taxonomy): Bacteria > Omnitrophota > Gorgyraeia > Gygaellales > UBA12090 > GWF2-43-52. Next base: position 126,363 of record MHGF01000034.1, on the reverse strand, counting down.
AGAAACCAAGACGGAATCTAAAGGTAGTTGTAACTCCTGGAGCGACTTATTAATAACGGGTGAATCAGAAGGCAGGTCTACTCGTATAATGGCAAGTTTCCCGCGTTTAAAGCTCATGAGGTTTACAAAATCAGCGAAGGAAACCTCCTCTTCAATAATTTTTGCGAGGATAGCGGTAGCATCAACAGGCACATCCACGCCTAATTGGGCAAACACCGTTTCATTTCTGGGATCATTAATTCTGGCTACCGTGCGGGAAACCTTGAATTTCTCCTTCGCGAGCTGACAGACAACCAGATTATCTTCATCTTCACCGGTGACGCTGGCGACCACGTCCGCGCGCGCGACACCTGATTCTTCAAGATATCGCGGCTCACAGCCATCACCGTGAATTACAATACAGTCAAGATCCTTAGCGATTGCTTCGCATACCCCGCGATCCCGCTCAATGACAACTACCGTATGCTTATCCGCGGAAAGCCGCTTGGCCAGGATATGCCCAATTTTCCCGCCGCCGACGATTATGATATACATTTACCCTCGCTTCGCTCGGGAGAAAATAGTAGAGAGTAGTGAGTAAACAGTATTCTCATACTACCTACTCACTACTATCTACTATCTACTTTCTACTCCCTACTTTCTATTCCCTACTATTTACTCGTTCCGCTATATTTTAAACCTGCTTCGGACGGTATCTAAGCTTTCGGTTTTCACCAAGGCCATAATGACATCATTTTTCTGCAGCCTTGTTTTGTACTCCGGAAGAATTACTCCTTTAATGCCTTTAATCATTACCACTAATAACTCACCGGGCATATTAATTTCTTCAACAGTTTTTCCCGCGATATCTTTATCAACTTCAATCTCAAGCACACCGACATCCTTGCTTTCAATCAGGTAGCTGGAAAAACGGCTTTCAATAATCTTATCGCGAATCATTGCCGCGAAAAGAATAGTCCCGCTGATAATATCAAGGCCTAAGCTTTTATAAATATCCGCCCGGCTTGGATCATAGACCCTGGCAATGACTTTAGGGACCTTGAAAATCTTCTTGGCCACCTGCGCGGCAACGATGTTGCTGTTATCACCGTTAGTCACACTGCAAAAGGCATCTGCCTGGGCAATCCCTGCCTGCTTTAACAGCTCTACGTCAAAACCATTGCCCACCAGCGTCATCCCGTTAAAGGTTTTACCTAACCGGTCAAAACTTTTTGGCGAACGGTCTACCACTACCACATTATGCCCTTCGCTTGAGAGCAATTTTGCTAATTCCGAACCGACCCTTCCGCAACCGACGATTATGACGTACATGTACCCTCGCTTCGCTCGGGAAAAAAAAGTAGTTAGTAGTTAGTTATCACTGAAAAAGTGTCTTTTAAACACGAATTCCCACGAATTACACACTAATCATCACGAATACAGCGACGAAGTAATTCGTGTGTATTTGTGTGTAATTTGTGCCTATTCGTGCAAAATAAAGGTTTTTCAGCAATAACTAGTTAGTAATTAGTAAACAGAATTTTATTTTCCACTATCTACTCTCTACTCTCTACTCTCTACTTACTACTGTTTACTATCCTTTCGCTACTTCAATAATCTTCTGAAATACCTTTGCGTCATTTACCGCTAACTCCGCGAGCATCTTTCTGTTTAAAGTTACGTTCGCCTTTTTTAAGCCGTTGATAAACCGGCTATAGGTCATTCCGGCAGCCCTTACCGCGGCATTAAGCCGCGCAATCCAAAGTTGGCGGAATTCAATTTTACGCTTCTTGCGGTCGCGGTAAGCATACGTATCACTGTGTAACAACGAACGCTTTGCCTGAAGGTACTGTTTGGAACGATCACCCCATTGGCCTTTCGCCCTTTTCAAAACTTTCTTTACCCGTTTTCTTCTCACAACGCTTGTTTTAACTCTTGACATATTCTCCTCACTTCGTTTTAAAAGTAGTAAGTAGATAGTAGTGAGTAGATAGTATTTTCCTTTTCACTTACTCTCTACTTGCTACTCCCTACTTTCTACTTATATGGTAGCATCCTTTTAATCATCCGTTCCTGGGTTTTATCTACCAAGGCCGTTCTTTTGAGCTTACGTTTACGCTCCTCTTCTTTTACCGAAAGAAGATGCCCTTTACCGGCAGTCCCCCGTTTTATTTTTCCTGATTTTGTAATCCGGAATCTTTTTCTGATTCCTTTTCTTGTTTTCAACTTTGGCATTATATCCTCACTCCATTTTAAAAGTAAAGAGTAGTAAGTAGGGAGTAGTGAGTAAGTAAAAAAGCGGCACTTTCTACTTTCTACTATTTACTTTCTGCTATTTACTCTCTACTCATTTCCCGTTACTTGACTATACTTTCGGGCCGATAATCATCGAAATAGCTCTCCCTTCAAGAATAGGGGGTTTTTCGACAATACCATACTGCGTCGACTCAGCAATAAACCTATCTAATATACGGCGGCCTAATTCCTGATGCGACATTTCTCTCCCCCGGAAAAACATGCCTACCTTCACCTTATCTTTCTTTTGCAAAAAAGTGATAAGACGTTTTAGTTTTACCTGATAATCATGCTCTTCTATATTTGGCTTTACCCTGATTTCTTTAAGGTGCACCTGGTGCTGGCGTTTCTTGCTTTGGCGCTCTTTCTTTTCCTCCTCATATTTGAATTTTGAAAAATCCAAAATCCTGCAAACCGGAGGAGCCGCGTTAGGCGCCACTTCAACTAAGTCTAACTCATACTGCTCTGTCATGGCAAGCGCCTTTTGCAACGCGACAATTCCCAATTGTTCTCCCTCTGGGCCGATAAGCCGCACCTGTGGCGCACGAATTCTTTCATTTACTCTGATAAACTTTTGAATAGTAACCACCTCCTGTTTAGTTGATAGCGCATGGCATATAGTTTATAGCTTTCGGCTATACACCATAGGCTACAAACCGTTATTGACGATTAAGTATCTCTTCCTTCACCATTGCGATAAATTCACCACAATCCATCTGCCCCTGATCACCGGCACTTCTTTTTCGTAACGCAACCTTGTTAGCCAGAGCTTCTTTCTGCCCAATGATAATGATATAAGGCGCCTTCTCTACCTCCGCATTACGGATGCGCTTGGTAAGGGTTTCGTTGCGCGTATCCATGTCTACCCGCAGGTTTTCTGCCAATAGTTTCTCTTTTACGCTCAGGCCATAGCTCTCATCTTCTTTTCTTACGGGAATAATCACTGCCTGCACCGGTGAAAGCCATACGGGAAGAGCGCCTCCATAATGTTCAATGAGCGCGCCAAAAAACCGTTCTAGCGAACCAAGCACCACACGGTGCAGCATCACCGGCTGCCTTTCCTTACCTTCATTATCAACATACTTTAAATCAAAACGCGAGGGCAAAGCAAAATCACACTGAATAGTCGCGCATTGCCATTCTCTTTTTAGGGCATCCTTCAATTTTATATCTATCTTAGGCCCATAAAAAGCTCCATCCCCTTCGTTTACTTTATACATCAAATTTTTTTCTTTTAAAGAATCTTCCAGCGCGGCAGTTGCCTGCAGCCAATCCTCATCACTGCCGATAGAATCTTTGGGGCGCGTGCTCAATTCGATTGCTACCTCATGAAAGCCGAAATCCTTCATTGCCGAAAAAACAAAATCCACCACCTTCTTAATTTCTTCTTTTACCTGTTCCTGAGCGCAAAAGATATGCGCGTCATCCTGGGTAAATCCGCGTACCCGAAGCAAGCCGTGTAAAACCCCTGCCCGCTCATGCCGGTAAACAGTGCCTAATTCAAACAAACGTATCGGTAACTCCCGATAGCTGCGCAGTTTTGATTTGTAAATCAAGATATGGCCCGGGCAATTCATCGGCTTAAGCACGAATTCTTTCGTATCTATCGCAAAGGTATACATATTCTGCCGATAGAATTCGTAATGTCCGGAGGTCTGCCACAGCCCCTGCTGCATGATATGCGGGGTAATCACCATCTGATAGCCGCGCTTCTGGTGTTCATCCTTTTCATAATCCTCTATTAAACGGCGGACGATTGCTCCTTTGGGATGATAAAAGACCAAGCCCGCGCCTGCCTCATCATGATAGATATCAAAATACCCCAAGGCGGGCCCCAGCTTGCGATGATCGCGCTTTCTGGCTTCCTCCACATTCTTTAGATATTCATCAAGCTCCTGTTTATTTTCAAAACAGGTGCCGTAAATCCGCTGAAGCATAGGATTCGTCTCTATGCCGTGCCAATAAGCCCCAGCGATTGATAGAAGCTTAAAATTTTTTACTTTATCCGTCGACTCAATATGCGGCCCGCGGCAAAGGTCGGTAAAACGGCCACCAGTCTTATAAAGAGACACCGTATCCGCGGGAAGCTCGTTAATTAAATCCATTTTATATTTCTCCCCGAGGCCAGAAAATAATGCGAGAGCCTCTTTCCTGCTTATTTCTTCGCGGATAAACGGCAGCCGCTCATTTACTAGTGCCTGCATTTTTTGTTCTATCTTAGCCAAATCATCAGGGCCAAAGGGCTCCTTTTTATCAAAATCATAATAAAAGCCGTCTTCAATGGAAGGGCCAATGCCAAGCTTAACCTCCGGCCAAAGCTCTTTAACTGCCTGGGCCATAATATGCGAACACGAATGGCGTAGAGTAGAAAGCTCCATAGTGGTTTTAAGGCACTTACACCTTTATTTCTTTCCCGTTTTTCCGGATCTCATGAACCAAAGGGGTTTCCTCTTTTCTAAAATCTTCAGGGGATAATCCCATTGGTTCAAGTAAATTTTCAATATCTTTTCTGCGCAGCGTATGCCATAAATAAGAAATAGCATCCATTTTTTCAAACTTGGGAGAAACCACGCAGACATCAACGTCGCTGTAACAATGCGGATTATTTTTGGCATATGAGCCAAACAAATACACCTTATCGACGGGGAGGCGGTGTTCTTTCTTTAAATAAGAGATATAATCCCTGACATTAGTTTTTATTTCTTTGAAGGTGTATTTTTTTTTATCCATAAGTATAAATCTTCCGTAATCTTAAAGTATTTTTCCGCATATTTCTTTGTTGCTTTCTTATAAAAAGAAAATTTATAATCATCATAGCGCGTTTTGATATTGAAAGTAGTAATTTCTTTTAACTCTTCTATTTGCCTGGAAGGCAATTCTAAGCCTGTTAAATAAGCCAAGTGCAATAAATTATGGGTTAAAGGAGGGAATTTCTTTGTTTTAAAAGCTACAACCGCTTTAAGTTGCGCCTCTAAAGCCAAATGGCAATAAAAAAGAGCATCTGCATATCGTCTTGATTGCAACAAGCTTCCTGCAGTCTTCCACTTTTCCTTGCCATTGATGATCCAATACTGTGAAATTTTATTTATGTTCATACGTTCTATGATTAGTTACCGTTTTTGCTTTTCTCTTAGCTCTTAATTCTTAATTCTGCTTTACTGGGCCCAAGAGGACTTGAACCTCTGACCTTTGCGATGTCAACGCAACGCTCTAACCAGCTGAGCTATGAGCCCGAATATTTAAATCGCTTTGACTATAATGAATACCAACTAACCAATCCCGACGCTCACTTGCGTTCAGTCGGGACTCCGACAACCAATGCTTTTATCGGTTCGTCGGAGCTGAGCTATGAGCCCGAAATCTTAATTCACATCACCTACAGCGAACACACTTCTAACCAGTCCGCCGTAGCACGTTAGTGCGAAGGCGGGCTTAACTACGAGCCCATCGTTCGAAAATGGGCAAGGAGGGAGTCGAACCCTCACGACCTTACAGCCAACAGATTTTAAGTCTGTCGTGTATGCCATTCCACCACTTGCCCAATAGAAAGTATACAAACCCCTTGCAAATCAACTTGAAATAATTAGTTATCACTGAAAAAGCGTCTTTTAAACACGAATTCCCACGAATTACACACTAATCATCACGAATACAGCGACGAAGTAATTCGTGTGTATTTGTGTGTAATTTGTGCCTATTCGTGCAAAATAAAGGTTTTTAAGCAGTAACTAATTATGTTTGCTCGGGATCAAATTTCGCTTCTCAAAAAATTGGAGGCGACGAGCGGATTCGAACCGCTGAATAGAGGTTTTGCAGACCACTGCCTTACCACTTGGCTACGTCGCCATAAATCTATCTTAAGATCCTCTTTACCTCTCTCACAATATCTTCCACATCTGCCAAACAACCAATGCCGCGCTTTCCACAGGCCAGCTTTCCTTCTTGCGGGCCTATAAAGGTATATCCTATTTTCTTCAGCTTGGCAATGTTTTCCTGCGTAATAGGATGCTCATACATAGCGGTATTCATTGCCGGCGCAATCAAAACCGGCGCCTTGGCAGCCAATACCGTCGCGCTCAACACATCATCGCAGATGCCGGAGGCTAATTTATTAATCATATTCGCCGTCGCGGGGGCAATGAGGATTACATCCGCTTTATCTGAAAGCGCGATATGCTCAATATCCCAGCTTTCTGGCTCTGTAAACATCCCTGAATAAACCTTATTACGGGAAAGCACCGCAAGGCTCAGGGGCGTAATAAATTCCTTGGCATCATCAGTCATGACTACCGTCACGCCAAAGCCTTCCTGGCTTAAATCCCGAATAATATCGCATGCCTTGTAGCTTGCGATACTCGCGGTTACCCCTAAAACAATTTCTTTACGTGCCATATCCAGGTAGTGCTCCGTCAAATTAATTCTTATAGGTAAGCGGAATTTGACTCCGCACTTCCGCTATGGGGGCAATGGTTCGACTTCGCTCACCATCCTGAGCCTGTCGAAGGAGCCCCCCTTCGGCGTCCGCCTACGGCGGACTGAGCACCCCCCAATCGTGGGGAAAATCTTTCCCCACACCCCTTTTACTACACCGTCGCACTATTAAAAACTAATTTGACGGTGTAGTAGCATCCGTTTTTCGACTAGAGTGCCAGGCGACTGAAGCTTCATCTTCAAGGAATTCACTTTCAGCGTTATCGAAAGATTAGCTTTTCCCCTTCTTCATTTTTACTTTCCCCTCAAGAATCTCCAAAAGGGCAATGGTTGTCGGTTTTACATTTACCTCGGCCTCGATCAAACGGGGAGCACCTTCGGCAACCTCAAGCGCGCGCTTCGTAGCAACAATAATCAACCTATAAATGCTGGAATCCGACTTATCTAGCAAATCTTCACGGTAAATAGTTTTCATGGCTTCCTGCTCCTGTGTCTTTTAGATTAAAAATTATATCAAGGGTTTCATTAAGAATCAACCCTTAATCGTTCCGCTAAAATTACTGCCGATAAATTTTTCAGTGCCTGGGATAACACCTCATTAACAATAACATAGTGATAATACCGAGCGAAGCGCATCTCGTCTTTGACGATAATAAGCCGCTTTCTCATGGATTCTGTAGTTTCGCTTAAACGCCGCTTAAGCCGATCCTTAAGGTTCTTAAGGCTGGGCGCGGCAATAAAAATAAGGACCGTAGCTTTCGGAAAAAGCCGTTTTAAGCTCAGCGCTCCTTTCACATCGACACATAAGAGCGCGTCATTACCTTTGCGCAAAATCATTTCTAAATCCTTCTTAGGAGTCCCATAATATTCTCCGTAAATTTGCTCCGATTCCGCGAATTCCCCTCGTGCCTTTCGCCTGAGGAATTCTGCCTTAGAGATAAAGTGATAATCCCTGCCGTTTCTTTCCATACTACGGGGAACACGGGTAGTCACGGTAACAATCTTCGCGAGGCTTTTATGGAAATCTTTTTTTCCCCGCAGCATCTCAAGTAACGTGGTCTTGCCCGAACCTGACGAACCTGAGACGATAAAAAGCCTGCCCCTCCTTTTTTTGTTATTCCACATTCTGGACCTGTTCGCGAATCCTGTCTATTCCGCTTTTTATCTTTACTACCGACGAAGAAATCTTCGCGCTTTGCGCCTTAGCGGAGATAGTATTTGCCTCCCGCTGGATCTCCTGTGAAATAAAATCCAACTCCTTCCCGCAGGCTGCTGGTTTTTTGATGGTCGCGAGAAAATTTCGGCAATGATAGCTAATACGCGTTAATTCTTCGCTGATATCCGTATTTTTGCTAAAGACGCTGTACTCCTCTTCGGATAACAGCCGTTTTTTCTCGCCCTCTATCTTTTTTTCACAGTGTATAATTTTTTCAACTTCCTTTTGTATCGCGCTTAGGCGCCCTAAGATATCTGCCGACAAAGCCTTTCCCTCTTTTTGGCGTATAAGGGTTAATTGTTCAAGCGCCTTATTGGTTACCAGCTTTACTGCCTGCATAAATTCCGGGCCCGGAGTTATCTTCTCGACCCTAATAATACCTTCCAAATGTATAATCTCGTTAAGGCTTAAGGTATCGTTTAACTTCAGCCTCTGGCCGAGATGGCGCAAGGTTTTAAGGTAATTCTCCGCCAAATCATAATCTACCTGTACCTTAGGATGCCGCTTCTCAATGGATAAAACAACACTGACCCTGCCGCGGTTTATTTTATTTTTCACCTGCGTCTTGACCATTTCCTCAACCGCGCCTAGGCCCTCAGGGAGATGCGTCAGGCATTCAAAATAACGATGGTTAAGGCTGCGTATTTCCACATGAAGCTGTATATTTTTGTAATGTGCCGCGCCCTGCGCGAACCCTGTCATACTGATTAACATTGGCGATATCTCTCCTTTTACTATTTTACCCAAACGCGCTGTTTTACTTCTTTGGCAATGATTTCTTTTGAAGGATACAGGTCAACAATAATTTCATCGGGGCCAAACCAAAGCTGAATCTCGCGTTGTGCCTCCTGCTCATTACTTGAGGCATGAATCACATTCTCATAGACGCCTTTGGTCGTAATCCTTCCGTAGGCTCCCCGGATAGAAACAGGGTCCGCTTCTTCGGGATTCGTGGCGCCGGCTAAGGCGCGGACCTTATTAATGGCATCTTCACCCCAATAGACCATCGCCATGACTTTGCGCCGGCTGTGAAGCTCACCCATAAGGTAACAGATTAATTCCTCAAAAAAAGGCTTATCCTGCAAATGCACATAATGCTGCGTCGCCAATTCTTTCGAGACCTTGGCTATCTTCGCGGCCACAATTTCTAACTTCGTCTCTGAGAGACGAGTTAATATATTTCCGGTGAGCGATTTTTTTAATCCATCAGGTTTAATTAATACTAACGTCGCTTGCTCTGCACCCATGTTTAAACACCCTCCTTTTATTTTCTAAGAAAACAGGTTAACGCTTGATGGCCTTATATATCCGTTCCAGGTCATCATGGGAATAATATTCAATGAGAATAGCGCCGCGCTTACGCCCGGGGACAATGCGCACTTTAGAGCCCAAAAATTGCTGAAGCTCTTCTTCAATAGCCTTTATGTGGGGATGTTCGTTTAAAACAGCGGGAGATTTTTGCTTCCGTGCCTTTTGGTGAGGCAAAATCAATCCTTCTAATTCTTTTACTGATAAACCCTCAGACACCGCTCTCTGCGCCAACGCCTCCTGGCGGGAGGCATCCTGTAATTCAAGCAGCACCTTGCCATGAGCAAAACTAAGCAGGCTCTTACGAATCATTGCCTGGATATCCGCGGGCAATTTTAACAAACGTAAGGTATTGGCCACAGAAACCCTTGCCTTTCCAATAGTCTGGGCAATCTTTTCCTGGCTAAAACTAAACCGTTCTATTAAATGCTTAAAGGCACACGCTTCTTCAATAGGGTTCAAATCCTGCCTCTGAATATTTTCTATAAGGGCAAGCTCCAGGGATTCCTCATCTTTTGCCTCCTTGATTATAGCTGGTATCTCTTTTATATTCAATGAGTTAGCAGCACGAAGCCTTCTTTCACCCGCAATCAACTCATACCCTGAAGCAGTCGGCCTAACCAATACCGGTTGAATAATTCCCTTTTCTTTGATAGAAGCAACTAAGTCATCTAAACTTTCATGGTCAAAATTTTCCCTTGGCTGATAGGGGTTTGGCCGAATCTCATCAATAAGAAGGTAAACAATTTTCTCCTTCTCCCGCAGTGAAGGCTCTTTTTCAGGAATAAGCGCCCCTAAACCTCTTCCCAGTCCTTTTCTTTCCATTTTTAAGCAACTCCTTCTTTTAGCGGCTTTTGCGCTTCTACAGCCTCATTCGTAATTGATGGCACACCTTCATGAGATTCCAGGTGTGCAGCATTTTTGCTGTCTGTGTGCTGTATATTGTCTACCCCAAGTATCTCGCAGGCCAACTCCAAATATTTTTTGGCGCCTATAGAATCTTTATCATAGAGAAATATAGACTTCCCATGGCTTGGTGCTTCACTTAAGCGTATATTACGAGGAATAACTGTCTTATAGACTCTTTCCTTGAAGTAATTTCTCACTTCTGTAATTACTTCCTGGGTAAGATTTGTGCGGTAGTCCGCCATAGTCATCAAAACGCCTTCTATAGTTAGGCTTGAATTAAGATTATCATGCACCAAAGTAATGGTAGTAAGCAGCTGAGTAAGGCCCTCAAGCGCGTAATATTCGCACTGCACAGGAATCAATACTGAGTGTGCGCACGTTAAAGCATTAATGGTTAAAAGGCCTAAAGAAGGAGGACAATCAATAAAGATATAGTCAAAATCATTCGCTACACCTTCCATCGCTTTCTTTAAGCGGTATTCTCTACGTAAAACTGCCACCAATTCTATTTCCGCACCAGCTAAATGCGCATTTGAAGGCAAAATGGACATTATTCCTTCAGAATTGGACATTAATATTTCATTACTGGACATTTCCTCTACAAGAATATCATAAGTGCTTTTAGAAATTTTTGCTTTTTCAATCCCAAAACCACTTGTTGCATTAGCTTGAGGATCAATGTCTACCAGTAAAACCCGCTTTCCTGCCATTGCGATAGCGGCTGCTAAATTAATTGCGGTAGTTGTCTTTCCTGTCCCGCCTTTTTGATTACATATTGCTATAATTTTAGCCATTACTTTCTATGAATTTTAAACGCCCTGCTCTTTTGATTTACTTTTGCCAATTCAGCAACTAATTCTCTTAAAATATTGTAATCGGTGTTTCTAAAGTTTTCATCTTTATATATTACCATCTTACGCCAGACAAGATAAGCGTTTTGTTTTTTACCCTGCAAAGGATATTTATCAAAATGCTCCACAACCTTTAAAAGCTGATCAACTCTAGCAACTCTAAAATAAGCTGAATCCTGCTGGTCAGGATATCCCTCTTTCTCTGGAACTTGTCCTTTGCTCTTATAAATATTACCTATGTAATCGAAGAATTTCCAGATTCTTTCTACTATTTCCCGATTATCTTCCCGTTGGCGCAGAGAAAAATATAAATTAAATGCTCCGCCGGTCCTACTATAGGTAAAAGCAGCTTCTCCATCGCAGAATCCTGTTATATACCAAGGATCTAATTTTTGCATAAATGTTCTAGTTTAAACATTTCCGCAAGGAACATTTTTGCTTATAATCAAGGCACAGCCTTAAAAGTTGTTACTTATATTTCTAAGGCTGCGCCTTGACAAATTGTCTTCATTTCGCGTATATACTTGAGCATAGTATGATAAAAGTATTCTTTTCTGTCAAGTCTTTTTCACTTTGAGCAAAGTTACCTTAACTTTTGCCGGCTTGCTTCCTTCCATGCCAAAAAGGCCCCGCTGCTCCTCAGAAAGAATTTTGACTCTTACTTCGCTGCGCTTGGCATTCAACATAGCTAATGCCTTGACTATCGCCTCTTCCGGGGTCTTGCCCTCAGTTTCTATAGATTTTAAGCCTTGGCTAATTCTTTTGCTTTTAATATTTTCCATTGTGATAAGATGCTTAATGCTGTATTCATAAACCAATAAAGCGCGAGTCCGCTAGGGAAATGATAGAAAACAAAACCCATCATGATCGGAAAAATAATAACCATTATCTTTTGCTGCTCGCGCATCTCCGGACTTGTAGCAGAAGATTTCATGCTCATTTTCTGCTGTAAAAACATACCCAGCGCCATCAAAATTGGTAATAAATTTATCTCTGTCCCGATAAAAGGCACTGGCTTAGCAATTTGGAAAAGCTTGTCTGGCTCTGCAAGATCCTTAATCCAGAGAAATTTTGAGCCTTTTAAGACAATTGCTCGTGAAAGAGCCTGATATAAACCGAAAAAAACAGGAATCTGCAAAATCATGGGTAAACAGCCGCCTAAAGGATTAACCTTATGCTTGCGATACAACTCCATAATTTCCTTATTCAGCCTTTGCGGGTTATCTTTATGATTACGCTGTAAAGCCTGTATTTGGGGCTGTAAATCTTGCATCTCCTTCATTGAACGCATCTGCTTTAAGGTAAGCGGATAGGTACATCCATAAATGAAAATACTTAATAATATCAGCGCAATTCCCCAATTCCCGAACAATTTGTGAAAGAATTGCATAACGGAAAGTAACGTAGTAGAAATAAAGTCAAACGTTCCATGATAAACCATTCCCTCAAAACCCTGATTAGCCTGCTTTAGCATTGCCTTGTCTTGGGGCCCAACATATACAAGATAGTTAAATACTTTTTGGCCTTTGGGTGATATTTTAAATTCGTCTATATCTAATCCTACCTCCACGCTATGTTGAGTAGACTTTTCTATATATCCTTTTGATTGCTGAGAATCCTGCGGGCTGACGATGATACATGTATAGCGATCCCTATAACCAATTGCTTTCAGCGTATTCTGTGAAACAAATACGCCCTTAATTCCAAGAGGATTCTTTCTTGTCGTATCTTCAGCAAATAAAACAACTTCTGACAATTGAGCCTCCTGGGCCTTGGCATTAGGAGCAATTGTAGCTATAACTAATTTATCCTTTAGTTTCCAAGGTAAATCGGATAAATTCTTAAAAATGATCTCCAAATTGAAAAAATAATGCGTGTTTGAACTGGTAAGCTTTTGGACATTAAAATGTCCATTTTTGCTTATACTTAATTCAGCACCTACATTATCCTTAAAAATATATATATCATTCTCCATTGATTTTAGATAAAGACTACCCTTAATATCTGAATCAATATTATAATCTTTTACAAATATTTTGTTAACTCTTGCTCCTGGATTGGAATACTCAAGTTTAACTTTTGCAGTTTCAATCTGGCCTAAGAATGATTCGGGCACGCTGCTCTTTAAGACATCCTGAGCAGAAGAGAGAGGAGATATAACATCATCTATCTGGACAGGGGGAATTTGCTGAGGCTCTCCACTTGTAACTGTTTTATTATCAATATGATACATCTTTTGTACAGCTGTTTGCCAAAGAAAAAGCACTCCTAATGATAGTGCCATTGCCAAAAAGGCTCTTTTTTTCATTTTTTACACTTTCTGTTTAGTAACATAACTTTTTATAGGATCATAACCGCCGTTAAAAAAATAATTACATCGTAAAACTCTCACTACGCCTTTACAACAACCCAAAAAGAAGCCATAGCTTCCCACAGCTTCTTCCAGATAATGCGAACAGCTTGGATAATACCGGCAAGAAGGGGGGAGCAGGATAGAAATATATCTACGATAACATCTGATTGCCGCGACAAGCGCTTTCTTGAGGAATGAGCTTAAGGCTGATAACACTGCGCGCGCGCAGGAATAATAAGGCATTAAAGACTCAAGCGTTTTCTGCCCTTTTGGCGCCTGCGCTTTATAACATCCCTGCCGCTAGCGCTTTTCATTTTTCGACGGAATCCTTGGAGGCGCTTGCTTTTTATCTTGGTAGGAGTTTTCAGGTGCTTCTTCATAATAACTACTTCCTTTCTCTAAGCTTTTAGTAATTTTGGGAGAGCCATAACTCTCTGGTAAATGAGCCACTAAACACACTCTTAGCGCATTTTTACGATTATAACACATTCCTCAAACTCGTCAAGAAAAATTCATCATGGAAAGTAATGCGTCAGTTGATGTGGTAAAGTGTCAAGCTTTCCAAAAAAGAATGGGGGAAAATGGGCCCCTGCCTGCTCGCCTCTCGGCGAAGCCAAGGGCCGGTAGGCAGGGATCCATTTTCTCTGGCCTATGATAACTAACTAATACAAACGCATTAATTAATGTGTCCTTGCGAGAAAGGAGCAAAGCGACTGACGAAGCAATCTTGACGAGATTGCTTCGCTCACTTCGTTCGCTCGCAATGACATTGTAACAAGATTTACTGCGTTTGTATTAGTTACCCTTGAAATTTCCCTATTCTGTGGTATACTTTAACTAGTACGACAGGTAGTAACATTGCTTCCTTACTGACAGAAGTAAGGAATTTGAAAACTGAAAAGGGCAAACCATTCGTAAGGATGGGACGGGTGAACCAAACCCGGCAAAAGACGTTTTCATTATACATTCATAAATGTCTCTCGCCGCAAAGCTAACAGGGCCCGTTACCGAAAGAAACGGTAGCGAGGCAGCCAGTTGCCAGTACGACTTCTGTAAAGAGTGAGGAAGCAGGCCACACTATTTGCTCTCACAGAATCGCTAGTAACCGTTATCATAGGTTTCATTATAGTACGGTTACACTAAAACACTCGGCCTATTCTACGCCTTTACCAAAGGTAAAGGAAGCCGCCTCGCGGCTGAAGGTTAGAATAGGTTTTTTTGTTTTTATCCTATAAAAAAGCTTGACAGGATAAAAAAAAGATGGTAGAAAAATGAAAGGAGGTGACAAAAATGAGAAAAGAACAAGGTTTTACGCTCATTGAATTAGTTATGGTAATTGTCATTATTGGTATTTTAGCGGCAGTCGCTCTTCCGAGGTTCGCGAATCTAAGAAGAGATGCTCAGCAGGCTGCCTGCAATGGTAATACAGGGGCAATACGCGGAGCACTCTCTGCGTACTATGCCAAGACCGCAGTTAGTCCGTCATGGACAGCAGGAGAAGCAACAAGCGGATTTCCTGGCACTTTAACCAATACGGATTTCCTCAACTGTTTCTTGTCAGGAAATGCATTGCCAAATTGTCCTCTAACTGGCGGCAGTACTATTTATTCTAACAACTTCATTAATACAACCGGAACACTTCCAGACCACACGCATCCGTAAACGTTCTGTGGTTATAAAAAAAGCATCCTTTAGTATTACACTAAAGGATGCTTTTTTTATAGAACGTAAAAATTGACACCTACCTACTTATGAAACAACATAAGCAGAATATACTGATTGTATTTGTTTTTAGTGTTTTCTGCCTTACCCTGTATTTCAATTCCCTCTGGGGTATTTTTATATTTGACGATGCCCATAGCATTGTTAACAATCTTTATATAAAGCATCTGCGCCATATACCATTGTTTTTTACCGGACACTACACCTCAGAAACCGATATTCCAAAAGGGATGTTTCGCCCTTTACTATTGATCACCTTTAGTTTCAATTATTTTTTTAGCGGGCTTAAGGTTTTCGGTTATCATATCATTAATCTTTTATTCCATTTCCTTAACGGAATTTTGTTTTACAGCCTTCTCACGCTTTTGGGCTCTTCAGGCATTGCTTTTGTCAGAGCCCCAAAAAACCAATCTGCTAGCAAGCCTAGCAACCACTTGCCTTTTGGTTTAATCTTTATAACAACGCTTTTATTCCTTGCCCATCCCATTAACACCGAAGCAGTCTGCTATATCTCAAGCCGATCAGATTTAATGGTTTCCTTCTTTATCCTTGCCGGCGTTATCTGCTATTTCAGGAAATCATTTTTCGTTGCGAGCGTTCTGTACCTGATGGGCATTCTCACAAAAGAAACAGCATTGGTATTTCCGCTTTTACTTTTCTTCTTCCACTATCTCATTTTTCAACAAGAAATAGAGATACCACGCAATGACAAAAGAAGGCTCTTCTTTTTTTACCTTTTTTTAATTGGCATTAGCATTTTCTATTGGATATACCATGGTATTGTTTCCGGTCAACAGGCGCACCAGATGGTTCCGTTCTTTTCCGCAAACCCCATTCGCAGCCCATGGGCAAACATCTTAACCCAGGCCGCGGTTACTGTATTTTACCTCAAGCTATTTCTCTGGCCATCGCCTTTAACAATACACCACGCTTTTCCGATTTTACACACCCTCTTACAACCTTTAGCGTTTTTTTCAATCATCGCCATACTTATGCTGGCTCTTCTTACTTTTACTTTAAGAAAAACACGCCCTCTTATAAGCATCGGGTTAGGATGGTACCTTATCTGCCTTCTTCCGAAATATTATGGGTTTTTGAATGTTGTTGCCGCAGAACACCATTTTTATCTGCCAAGCTTTGGAATATACTTGATTTTAGCAGTTTTGCTCAGGAACCTCTACGTACAACGTAAACGCCATTTTATTATAGTAGCCGCGGGAATTTTAAGCATTTGTACAACCCTGGTAGTGTTCAGGAATAATGACTATGGAAATGAGTTTACGTTTTGGAAAAAAGCCTTGGAATTTGACTCAAGGTCAGCCCTTGCCCATCATAACCTGGGAATAGCGTATATTCATAAAGGACTTTATCACGAAGCAGAAGACGAATTGAAAAAAGCGCTTTCTGTGGCACCACCGTATGCTAATCGGCTTATAAAACAAACACGGGAGAACTTAGCAAATGTGTATAGGTTAGAAAAAAAATTTAGGGAAGCGTTAGATGAAATTAATAAAAATATTTCTGGTGGCTCTTACGATTTTGGCACATTCCAAAGCATCGGGGTTATCTACTGGGATATGAAAAATGAAAAAAAGGCACAAGAGATATGGGAGAAGGGGTTGCAGATAAATCCACAAGCCTCAGGGATACTCTATAATTTGGGGCTGTTATATACAGGGAGAAAACAATTCTCTCAAGCAAAGAAATATTTCCAAAAAGCCATAAGCGCCGACCCTGATAGTTACGCTGCGTACTTTGGATTAGGGCGTATCCTTGAAGAGACAGGAGAAGTTAACAGCGCGATTAAGGCGTATGAACAAGCAACTCGCCTGCAAGCAAACTTTGTGGATGCCCATTATTATTTAGGTTTGCTCTATGCAAAAAAATATGATTCGCGGGCACTGTATGAACTAAAAAAAACCGTTCTTTTAGCTCCTGACTTCGAGAAGGCCCATAATGATTTAGCAGTGCTCTATGCCTCAATGGAGCCGCCGCAAATGGCCTTAGCCAGAGAATATGCCCAAAAAGCACTTTCTCTGGGTTATCCGGTGGATGAAAGTTTTTTGAAAATTATCGGCTTGGAAAAAAATGAGGAACTGAAGAAATAACAGAAAAGCTTATTTTACGAAAAGGGCCATTCTTTACGGCGCTCTTTAACAAACATGCTCTTCTCAAAGTTACTTTGAGCAAAGTCTTTAAGTTCGGTAGCTATCTGAATCACCTGGGTAGGGTCAATAAAAGGGTAGTGTTCATTGGTAACAACGCCAAGGTGTATGCGTAGCAGAGGAAATTTTTGCACCTCGCCTTTACGGTCTTTAAAAGTAATGGCTCCTTGCGTGCGGTCATTATCATCATAAAACGCCCCTATGCCTGATTCAAACTCAGCGATAATCCGCTCGGCAATCACGTCAGCCGCTTCCGCGACGGTAATAAAGAAAAAATTATCCCCGTCGGGATGGGCCAGAAAATCGGAAGAGCTTCCTAATTCCCGCAATACTTTAAGGATAAGCGCGCCGGTGTATTTAATTGCCTCATCGCCTTTTCTAAATCCATAACGATGAGTGTACTGCTTAAATTGAAATAAATCCACGCGGCAAACCGCTATCTTATTTTTAGCCTCTATATGCCTTTTTAATTCCTTCATCAGGCTTGCCTGCCCGGGCAGGCGGCTTAAAGGATTCATATCCTGCTGGCGGCTAAGCCGGTATAAATTCAGTTTTACCCTTAAGATAAGCTCTTCTTCTAAAACCGACTTTTGTATATAATCGTCGGCGCCCGCGTAGACGAGCTTTGCCTTGTTTAACTGCTCCGGCCCGCCGGGCTCCAGCAAAAAAATAAGCGGCAGATGCGAAAGAAGAGGTATTTTTCTTACTACCTTACAGAGTTCTAACCCGTTTATATTCTCGGATTTAAAATCCGAAATAATTAAATCCGGGCTATCCTTTTCTAAAACAGCCAAGGCGTCACTCTGTTTGTTATAAAACTTGACATCGTAATTTTCTCCTACGAGCATCAAAACAGCATAATCCTGGATATAAGAATCCTCGGAAATAATGTAAATTTTTATCTTTCTTTCTTCTTGTGGCATAACAATCTTTTGTAAAAGCTATGTGTTGCTTTTCCAGGGGTTCATAGAATGGCCATGTATCAGCTTTAATTAGTTACCGCTTTTTCAGTGGTAACTAATTACGCTATTATACATACTTTCTTGGAAAAAGAGTAGTTTTTTTTCAGATTTTTGCTAAGATAAATATACTATTGCGCTGTAAAACTATATGTTAACTGTGGCTGTTTAGCTCTTTAGCTAATTAGCTCCTTAGATTAAGCTCACAAACTATGCCTAGCGATAATTTTGAAATTATCATCCCTGCCTACAACGAAGAGAATACCATTGCCAAACTCATACAAGGCATCCGAGAAACTGTAGGCACTACCTGCCGTATCTGTGTAGTCAGCGACGGCTCTTGCGATAAAACCGCCGAAATAGCCCACTCACAGGGAGCTGCCGTCATTAAACATCCTTACCGCATGGGTAACGGCGCAAGCATTAAAACCGGATTGCGCAACGCAAAGGCAGAGCTGGTCGTGCTTATGGACGCTGACTTACAGCACGTACCTCAGGACATTCCCCGCTTGCTTGAACACGCGGATATCTTTGATATGGTAATCGCGGCGCGGGATTTTTCTAAGCTCACCTGGCGTAACCTTGCTAACAGATTCTATAATAGCTTCGCCAGCTATGTGAGCTTATTTAAAATTCAGGATTTAACCTGCGGCTTTCGGGTAGTTAAAAGAAAACAGGCATTACAATTCCTTTATCTCCTGCCGAACTCTTTTTCATATCCCAGCACTTTAACACTTGCCTTTTTGAAAACAGGCAGGACTCTTCGCTATGTTTCTATTGGTTCTGCCGCGCGAAAAGCGGGGAAGAGTAAAATTCATCTGGTTCAAGATGGGGTAAAGTTTTTTATGATTATCCTGCGCGTTGCCGTCTTTTTTTCGCCGCTTCGGGTATTCCTGCCGATAAGCATCTTCTTTTTTCTCAT
Source organism: Omnitrophica WOR_2 bacterium GWF2_43_52 (assembly GCA_001805445.1). Lineage (GTDB taxonomy): Bacteria > Omnitrophota > Gorgyraeia > Gygaellales > UBA12090 > GWF2-43-52. The sequence goes on along the minus strand of MHGF01000034.1, from coordinate 107,253 downwards.
CGGGCTTGCCTATTATTTTTACACCTTCATCGCCTTTCACCGCTTTACCAATATGAGCGCTTTGCTCTTTACCACGGCGCTTATTATCTTTATGTTAGGGCTTATCTCGGAACAAATCGCCCAACTGCGCATGGATAGGACAGAAGAGACAGCGCAATAATTAATGGTGAACACTATTGCACCGTTAAATTAATTTTTATATATTAACGGTGCAATAAAGGGGGAGTGGGGGAGACCGTCCCTCACGCTTGGGGGGTGCTCAGCGATCCGCCGTAGGCGGAGAGCGCCGAGGGGGGGGGCTTGCCCCCCTAGCGGAAGTGCGGAGTTAACTTCACTATACTACTAAGAATTAAGTTAATGGAGCACTATCCGATTATTTTTACTGGTAAAGATGCGCCAATGAAATAATTTTTAAAGATCATCTCTGTTTTACATACTATTGCCTCCACGATGTATGTGAAAATGCTTACCAAGAAATTCTCCTCTTCTCAAGCTTATGGAATAAAACGGTATGCCAAGGGAGGCAACTCTGGAGCCGGGAAAAACTATGAAACGCGCATCATTTCAACCTACCAAAGGATATGGGCTATTGGAAAGATTTTTATCTTATCAAAGGATTAAAATAGCAAAACAGCTTATCCCTCTCAACGCTCAAAATGGTAAAATACTGGATTTGGGGTGCGGGAGTTTTCCTCTTTTTTTGAATTCTTTGGATTTCCGGGAAAAATATGGAATAGACAAGTGTATAAATATCCGGTTAGCAAATACCTCTCTCATCGAGCAAAATATTGAAGAATCGCCATTCCTGCCTTTTGACAGTAACTTTTTTGATATAGTTACCCTGCTTGCTGTTACCGAGCACATAGCGCCTGATAAGCTTGATATGCTTATTTCTGAAATTTATAGAATTTTAAAGCGGAAGGGAGTGCTGATTATCACGTCTCCGCGTAAATGGACAGGATGCATCTTAAGAATGCTTGCCGCGATGAATTTAATAAGCAGGGAAGAAATCAAGGAACATAAAAAACTTTATACACCTCAAGAAATTATCCGCATGTTAAGAAATGGGCGTTTCGATAAAAATAAGATACGGTATGGTTTTTTTGAATGGGGGATGAATAGTTGGGTACAAAGTGAAAAATAGATATATGCCTTTTTTGACTAAATTTAAATGGATATTATTTTCTTTATTCTTCGTATATATCTGCGTGGCAAACCTATCCAATGAATTCCTTGATCTTGGCGGAGACAGCGCTCAATATATCATTTTAGCCGAATCACTCTCTCAAGGATTAGGGTATAGAGCGATTAATTATCCGCAAGAGCCTTTTTCCTATCATTATCCTCCTGTTTTTCCTCTCCTGCTGTCGCCCATTATCTATTTTTTTGGTAGGAATTTTTATCTGATACGGCTTTTAACAGCCCTTTTAGGATACGGGAGCTTATTTTTCATATACCAATTATTAAAAAAATACACAGAGAAGAAAGAGGCCTTCTTGGTGACGCTTGTTTTCGCTACTAATTTTATTTTTCTCTCTTATTCAATAAAATATATTTTATCTGATATTCCATACCTTTTTGTTTCTTGTGCCGCCTTGCTTTTTTCCGCACAATACGTGAAAGCAAAAGCGATAGGTAAAACAAGTATCGCTGTTCTCATGGGCTTGTGGTTAAGCTATTTTACTCGTTATGCAGGAATAACCCTATTTTTTGGCATAGTAACACTATTATTGCTTCATCCAAAACAAAATTATAAAAAAATTTATTTTATTTCTATCGGGTTCTTGACGCCTTTGCTTCTATGGATCATCGCCGGCAGGATGCTTAATCCATCATACGCCTATTCTAAGTATTTTTTTCTCATTGACCCCTACCGCCCCTTCTTGGGAACTATCCTCGGGCATCCTCTACAGATAGTCACGCGTCTTACCCAAGGAATAAATTACTATTGTTCTCTCATTGGAGATTCATTATTTTTTTATTTACACAATAGCGATAGGCTCAAAAGTTTGCTTTCTTTATTTTCCTTCGCTATGGTATTCTTAGGCTTATGGCGCAGCTTCCGAAAAAATAAACTTTGCGTATTTCATTATTACTTTTTATTCTATTTTCTTATGGTCTCTCTGTGGCCATTTCAAGAGGGAGCGCGTTTTATTTTGCCTATCCTGCCATTCATTTATTATTATTTCTTCGAGGCAGCCAAGGGTATTTTTACCGTCTTTTATAAGAAACCATTACCCTTAGGCTTTTATTCCTTCTTTCTCATTCTTAACCTTTTATTTTTGCCCGCAAAGGAAAACACCCTTAAAAATTTACCCCTGCCCCTTGCAAATTTTCTCTCTTTGCATACCTGGGCGAAGGCTCATTTGCCCGGCGAGGGAATCATTATTTCCCGTAAACCCACGGTTACTTATTTTTTTACCGGCCACCAAGCGCTCTGTTATCCCTTTAGCCTTGATCCAGAGGAAATTTGGCAGGATATTACGATTCATAACGCGAAATATCTGCTTGTAGATGAATTTTCCCGAGAAACGTATGTGTACCTCTCGCCATTTCTTTCTCGTTATAAGGATAAACTCACCCTGCTTAAGCGCGTAGGCTCAAGCGGGGTGTTTGAAATACACCCATGATCCATATTGCTATCGGCACCAAAGCCCAATTGATAAAAATGGCTCCCATTCTTAGGCTGCTTACGCACAAAGGCATTCCCTATAACCTTATTGACTTAGGACAACATTCACTCATCACTCAAGAGCTGCGCCAGGAATTTAATCTTAGCGAACCTGCGGTATTTCTCTCAAAAGGCGCAAATATCGCTTCTTTACTAGAAGCATGGAAATGGCTACTCAAAATAGTGTTTAAAAGTTTGTCCGCTTCACGGATAAAAAAAGAAATTTTTTTAAACCAGCAGGGTGTCTGTCTTATCCATGGAGATACCCTTTCAACGCTCATAGGGCTTTATTTAGCAAAAAGGGCGGGGTTAAAAGTGGCTCACATAGAAGCCGGATTACGCTCTTTCTGCTGGCATGAGCCATTTCCTGAAGAATTATTCAGAATAATCACAATGAGATTCTCCGACGTACTCTTTGCGCCTTCACATTGGGCATACACTAATTTGGCGCGTATGGGCTTCCAAAAGAAAGCTATCCTTGTATACTCAAATACAGGGAAAGAATCAGCATTTCTAAGCCTTGAGAAACCGGTTGATTTAAACATACCCTGCGCTGACTTTGCGTTAGTTACCTTTCATCGAATTGAAAATATATTCTCGAGGAAACGCCTCGTTTCAATAATAAAAACCCTTGAGAAAATCTCTTCTTCGCTGCCGGTAGTATTTGTGCAGCACCAGCCTACCATAAACCAGTTAAAAAAATTTCACCTATGGAATAAACTGAAGACGATAAAAAACGTCTCTTATTTTCGCATACTTTCCCATGGACACTTCATTCATCTGCTTAACCGCTGTAAGTTTGTCCTTACCGATGGCGGCAGCATCCAGGAAGAAGCGTTCTACCTGGGAAAACCCTGCCTACTCTTACGCTGCCATACTGAAAGAGATGAAGGCCTTCAGCAGAATGCCGTACTCTCTCGGTTTAATGCAAAAACGATGGATTATTTTATTTCTCATTACTCGGAATTTAAACGCCCCAGGATAACCGCATCCTTACCATACGCCTCCGAAACGATTGTGGAAAATCTTACGCGCTACATTTAAAAACCGTTTGCCATATGCGCAAAAGCTTTTACGGCTTATTGAAAAGCCTAACGACGCCATAATTTCCAGATACACCCAATAATTTCCCTTGACATTATCCTGTTGTGCCCTATAATTTTATGCTAAGGAGATAATGATATGGCGAAAATAATGATTGTAGATGATGCGCTCTTTATGCGCCAGATGCTTGCTAAGATTTTAATTGCTGAAGGCCACGAAATCTGCGCGGAAGCAACCAATGCCAAAGAGGCGGTAGAAAAATTTAAAACCGTCAGGCCTGATCTGGTGACGATGGATATCGTCATGCCTCTGATGGAAGAATTAGACGGTATTGGCGCTGTCAATGAAATCATGAAGCTTGACCCTAAGGCAAAAATCCTGATCGTCTCGGCAATGAGCCAGCAGCCGATTGTGGTAGAAGCGATACGCCTGGGGGCAAGGGATTTCTTAAGCAAACCGGTGAACCCGCAGCGGCTAAAAGAGGTTGTCAAGAGCATTCTGACGGAGCCTTTGGGCTAACGATAAGGACATCAATCTTATATCATTAATGGAAGAAATTATCTTAAATGATCTCCAAAAAGATGCCTTAAGAGAAATCGGAAATATCTGCGCCGGTAATGCCGCGACCGCCCTCTCCCAGTTACTAGAAAAAAAAATAACTATCGCTGTCCCGAACATCTTATTCCTGCCTACCGAAGAAGTGCCTAATGTGGTTGGAGGGGCAAACACCCTTGTTTTAGGCCTCGTCATACGGGTTCTCGGAGACCTGCCCAGCACCATCATTTTTATTTTTTCACAGGAAGACGCTCTTACCCTTGCTTCCTTAATGACCGGAAAAGCTGTCACCAAAAACAGCATCATCGGTGATTACGAACGCTCCGCGCTTAAAGAAATCGGCATCATCCTTGCTAACGCCTACTTAGGGGCATTAAGCAGTTTCATCAGCATGTCCTTTGTGCCAACGGTCCCGGAAGTTATTGTGGATATGGCAGGGGCTATTATTGACTATATCCTTATAGAATTAAGCTGTAAATCTCAGTCGGCCTTATTAATTGATTCTGTATTCACTGAGCCGTCAACGTCAATACAAGGAAGATTTTTCATCATCCCTAATCCCGAGGGGCTTGAGATTATCCTGAAAACCATAGCAAACCCATAATCTATGCAAGAAAGTTACCGAGAAATATTTCTTTCAGAATCTCAGGAGTATTTAAAAAATATCAGCAATTGTTTGGTCCGCCTGGAAAACAACGCGGGCGACATAGAGTCCCTGAATGAGATTTTTCGCTGCACCCATACCTTAAAAGGGATGTCTGCTACCATGGGCTACGACAAAATTGCCCAGCTTTCCCACCAGATGGAAAATCTTCTCGATGAACTCAGGAGCCAGCGTAAAGAAGTTACCACCGAAATTATTGATATTCTATTTACCTGTACGGATGTGCTTGAGCAGTTCATTCAGGATATCCGCTTAAAACGCGATTCCACGATTGAAATCGTAGGATACGTTGCCGCGCTTCAAAAATTCCTTACTGGCGATATACCGGCCGAAAAAACAAGGCCACTCACGGCAACAAGCACCTCTAAAGAAATAGAATTAGACCCCGCGGATCAGGCTAAAGCGAAAGCGGCGCAAGACAGCGGCCTTAACGTATGCCGGGCAAAAATCCTCATCGCGGAAAATTGCCTGATGAAAGAGGCGCGCGCTTTTCTCATTATTACCCACCTGCAGCGCTTAGGAGAAATTCTTCAAGCCAACCCATCAATCGAGGATATAAAAGCAGGGCGTTTTGAACAGGCCTTTACGATATTTTTAATAAGCAAAGAATCAAAAGAGGCAATTCACAAGGACATCCTCAACATTTCAGAAGTAGAGGCGGTAAGCATTGTTCCTGTTGAAACAGAAATGAAAACGCACGCCGTAAAACATCAAGCCCCGCAAGGCCAAGCCGCGGCGCAGGCGCAAACGGAACACAGCTATATCAAAAAAATCCAGAGCATGCGCATTCCGGTGCAAAGGCTTGACCGTATCATGAACCTCATCGGAGAGCTTACGATTGCCAAGATACAGCTGGTGCAACAGGTTCAGTCAGCAAAAATCGAACCCCTTGAAGAAATCAGCCTTACCCTTGACCGGCTCACTTCAACGCTGCAAGATGAAATGATGCAAACAAGGCTGCTTCCTGCCTCGTACGTATTAGACCCCTTTGGCAGAGTAGTGCGGGATCTTTCCAAGAAGCAAAATAAAGAGGTAGACCTGGAAATTACCGGAAGCGAAATAGAATTAGACCGCGTGGTGCTTGAAGAAATAGGAGACCCTCTCATCCATTTGCTGCGTAACGCTATTGACCACGGTATCGAAAGCCCGGAGGAACGCCAGGCCAAAGGAAAAGACCCAAAAGGGAAAATTGCCATAAAGGTAAGCCGTCAAAAGGGGCAAATCTCTATTGAAATTTCTGATAACGGACGGGGCGTTTCAGTGGCAAAGGTAAAGGAAAAAGCTATAAAAAAAGGAATTATTACAGAACTCGAAGCGGAAAACCTTGATGATAAAAAAATACTGGACATCATTGCCCTCCCCGGATTTTCTACCGCGAAGGAAGTAACCGATATCTCCGGAAGAGGCGTAGGCCTTGATGTGGTTAAGATAAAACTAGAATCATTGGGAGGAAGGCTTGATTTTGAAAGCAAGCTCGATGTAGGCACCCGTTTTTTCTTGACATTGCCGTTGACGCTTGCTATCATCAAGGCGATGTTAGTACAGGTACAGGGCGAAATCCTTGCCGTGCCTTTAATGAACATACGCGAAACCATTAAAATAAAACGGCATGAGATAAAACTCGTGCAGAATTTCCAGGTCATTAAGGTCAGGGATGAGGTTATCCCCATCCTCCATATGGACAAGGAATTAGGCATACCTTCGGTCTCCGATGAGCTGGAAACAACCAATGATGGGCTTCCTTTGGTCATCATTGAGTACGAAAAAAGAGCATTGGGGCTTATGGTAAACAAGATTGTCGGAGAGCAGGATATTGTGGTGAAACCGCTTCCATCCTTTGTAAAGAAAACCAAAGGTATTGCCGGAGCCACGATCTTAGGCGACGGCCGGGTGGCATTGATTCTTGATATAATGAGCCTGCGGGGGTAGTAATAAACCTGCTCATCAGGCTCTTTTAGGGATACTGGGCAAATAAGAATATCAGAATTTGATTATCGCGGGATGTGTAGGGCGGATTAATAACCTGTTATTTTAAAAAGCTTTATAACCCATCTTCCCATTGCCTAACCTGAAAAATCGCCATCACCTAACCTCTGATATTCTAAAATAATTTCTTGAATTCTTGTGTGGAGCCCCCCTCTGTTGTAACGAAAGGCCATAGATGAACACAACGAGTACAGTAACTCACTACAATTTCAGCGCCATACAATTAGATGCCTTAAGAGAAATAGGGAATGTCGGCGCCGGCAACGCCGCCACCGCCTTAGGCCAACTCCTCGATAAGGTGGTGATGATTGATGTCCCTCGAGTCCAACTGCTGAGCTTAGACACACTCAATACCTCTGATTTCCTCAAAGAGCCCAAGGAGATAAGCCTGGCAATTTATTCTAAAATCTTAGGCCCTCTCCAAGGCGGGCTACTCGTCTTATTTTCTAAGAATGACAGCCTGCGTATGAGCGATCTCCTCCTGAAAAAAACAGCCGGCACCACAGCACTGCTTACCTTGGTTGATATGTCGGCATTGTCGGAGACGGCATATATCCTTTGCTGTTCATACCTTAATGCCGTAGGGCAAATCCTCAATCTTCAGGATCTTACTCCCATTATACCGCAGGTCGCGGTTGACAATATCGATAATATTAATAAAGTATTAGTAAAAAAATTTGTGGGTAATGAGATAAGCCACATCATGTCCACAGAAAATTATATCATTATTGAGGATATCGCGCTCACTATTTTTATCACCCTGCTATTAGAGCAGGAAAGCGTAAAAAAGGCTTTTGAAATCTTAGGGATGTAGCCACTAGTGCACCGTTAAATTAATTTTTATATGTTATATGTTAATGGTGCGCTAAAGGGGGCGTGGGGGAGACCGTCACCCACGCTTGGGGGGTGCTCAGCGATCCGCCGTAGGCGGAGAGCGCCGAAGGGGGGCTTGCCCCCATAGCGGAAGTGCGGAGTTAACTTTCGCTATACTACCAATAATTAAGTTAACGGAGCACTAGCGTATGTGTGAAGAAATTTTCGCCTTGGATATCGGAACCAGAAAGGTCATGGGCATTATCGCCCGGTGCCACGACGACTACCTTGAAATTATTGATACAGAGGTCATCGAGCACGCTCAGCGTTCAATGATTGACGGGCAGATCCATAACATCGCGGAGGTAGCAAAAGTAGTAAAAAAGGTAAAGGAAAATCTAGAGTCGCGCCTGCACAAAAAGCTGCAGAAAGTAGGAGTAGCGGTAGCCGGCAGGAACCTACGTACCTTTAAAAGTAAGGTTACCCAGGAATTCGAGTCCGAAAGAGATATTACTACTGCCATGGTAAAAGACCTTGAATTACAAGCAATTGATACAATTACTGCTGACCCTAAGCATGCCATCAGCAATTTCTACTGCGCCGGTTACAGCCCTGTCTATTACGAATTAGAGGGAAGCCGGCTTTCGGACCTAACAAGCCACAGGGGAAAATCCATTGCCTGCGAACTTATCGTAACGTTTCTGCCACGGGTAGTCTTAGACAGCATGTTCAGCGTCTTGAAAAAGGCCGAGCTTGATCCGACGAATGTAACCTTAGAGCCGATTTCCGCGCTTAATGCCATCATTCCCCCCGAAATACGTAACCTCAATATCGTCTTAGTTGATATCGGCGCCGGCACTTCTGACATTGCCATTACTAAGGATGGCTTTGTTTTCGCCTATGGCATGGTCACAGAGGCAGGCGATGAAATTACCGAATGCATCTCTCAATTACTTTTAGTGGACTTCGCGACAGCCGAACGCGTAAAACGGCTGCTCAATGAAACCTCCGATATTTCCTACGAGGACATCTGGGGGAAAAAACACACCCTGGACACCCTGAATTTTATCAGGCAATTATCACCCGCGATTACAAAGTTGGCAGAGGCAATTGCCAAAACTGCCCTGGATTTAAACGGCGGAACCAGCCCTCAGGCAGTCGTCGCCGTTGGGGGCGGAAGCCTCACCTATGATTTGATGAATCATCTGGCATTGAGCTTCGGGATGGCTTCAGATAAAGTAGGAATGCGGCTTCCTGGCGCAATCAAGAATATCCGCGACACAACAAGCAAATTAAGCGGCCCGGAGGCTATTACCCCGTTAGGGATTGCCCTTATGACCGCCAGTGCCAGCGGCCTGCAATTCATCGAGATTGAGGTCAATCAAAATAAATTCAGGCTTTTAGACTTCCAGCAAAGAAAGGATATCCTCGGAGCCCTTACCTTATCGGAAGCCTTTCATCAGAAAAAACTCTACCCGCGCCCCGGCTTGGCCCTGACATGCACGGTAAACGGTGAATTAAAAATTGTCAAAGGCACCCTGGGGAAACCCGCGTTAATAGTACGTAACGGCAAAGCAATAAGTTCTTTATCGGAAAAAGTGGAGCCCGGCGATAGATTAGAATTTTCTGAGGCTGTTGATGGAGAAAACGGCTTTTGCCTATTAAAAGACTTGCTGAAACTTAAGTTTATTCCCATAACCTATAACCAAGAAACCTTAGACGTAATACCACCGGTAGCCATGAATGAAAAAGTGGTGAGCATTGATACCCCGCTTGAGGACCGCGCGGTAATCCGCACCCCAGCCCTTACCATAGAACATCTGCTTGCCTCTCAAGGAGTTGTTTTAGAAGAACTTTTCGAGCGCCAGATTCTGGTTAACCTTAACGCAAACCCTAGGGTGCTGACCCAACGAAATTTTACCCTTTTACTCAACGGCCAAGCCGCAGGGCTCACGGCACCACTCGGCGCGGGGGATACGGTTACCTTTTCACGCTCCACACCAACTGCCTACAGGATAAGCGATATCATAGACCTGCCTGAAAGCCGCGAAAAAATGCGCGTTACCGTATCCGGCAAAGAAATTGAAATGCCTATTGAGCCGGTCCAAATTTTCATGAATGGCCAACAGGTAAATTCGCAAGAATTTCTTATTGATAGAGCAGACATTAAGGTGTATTATTTAAAAGAACGCTCAGTGATGCTTTCTGAAATATTCAGGTATATCGACTTTGATCCCCGCAAAGCTTTTGGCAAGAAAATGACCATCCTGGTTAACGATATGCCTGCCGGCTTTACTACTCCTTTAGCCGAAGGCTCAAGAGTAAACATCTTGTTTGAAGATAGGAAAATGGAAGCATAAAGGGTGCGGTTCGCATAAGGGGGTTAAACATGAAACTGCTCAATTATATGGAAGATATCGCGGCCAATGAATTAGAAAGGCTCCTTGAAGATACCAAAGATATCTGTAAATGCCAGAAATGCAAATTAGATATGCTTGCCTGGGCGCTCAACCGGCTGCCTCCGAAGTACATCGTTTCGGAAAAAGGCAGGGTCTTTACTAAGATCACCGAACAGAACGTGCAATTTCAGGTTGATGTGATACGGGAATTGACCAAAGCAATTTTATACATCAGCAAGAAGCCACAGCATTAATTTTTTAAAAAATGACCTTGGTAAACACACATACTATCGCTGATGAAGAAAGCCTAAAGAAAATACTGAAATTCATTCATCAAAATAAAGGATTAGACCTCCATTCATACCGCGATAATTTTCTTTACCGGCGGCTGCGCCTTAGGATGCAAACAACCAAAGTTTTAGGGGCGTATGAATATATCGGATTACTTGAAAAAAGCCCTGAGGAATATGCCCTTTTCTTAGACGCTCTTTCTATAAATGTCACTGAGTTTTTCCGCGACCCCGATGTCTTTGAAGCATTTAAAAAGAATGTGCTCGCGGGGCTCATAACGCGCAAAGCAGCTTCTGATTTTCGGTCGCTGCGCATCTGGTCGTCTGCGTGCGCAAGCGGAGAAGAAGCCTACTCTTTAGCTATTTTAATCAAAGAAGAGCTTAAAGACAACCGTCACCTTGTGGTAAAAATTTTAGCAACTGACATTGACGCCCAAGCCTTGGAAAAAGCCAAAAAAGCCGCGTATCCCTTAAAAGAACTAAAAAAAATACCCAGGGATATCTTAAAAAAATACTTCACAACTGTTGACAGCGAAACATATTATCTTACTGATGAAATAAAACAGATGGTAAAATTCCAGCAGCATAATATCTTCCATACCCCGGGATTTAAAAATATAGACGTTATCTTCTGCCGCAACATCATGATTTATTTAAGCCGCCAGCAGATGATAGAGCTTTTTAAGAAATTCCACCAGCTCTTAAATCCGGGAGGATTCCTAGTGCTGGGAAAAGTGGAAAGTTTGTGGGAAAGGGCCTTATTTATCCCTGTAGACCTCAGGGCAAAGATCTATCAAAAGGCATCACTAATAGAGAAGGAATAAAAGGAGGAAGACATGGCGAAAGTAATGATTGTAGATGATGCGTTATTTATGCGTAAGATGCTTTCGGATATCCTGAAGAAAGAGGGATTCGAGATCTGCGCGGAGGCGGAAAACGGAAAAGACGCGTTTGACAAATACCAGCAGCTAAAACCGGATGTGGTGACCATGGATATTGTCATGCCGAAGGTCAATGAGATTGACGGCATTGGCGCGGTCAAAGAGATTGTAAAGTTTGACCCCAAGGCAAAGATTATCATGGTTTCGGCAATGGGCCAGCATTCGCTGGTGGTAGAGGCAATTCAGGCAGGAGCAAAAGACTTCGTTACGAAGCCATTTCAACCCTCACGAGTTGTTGAGGCAATTAATCGCACCTTAAACGGCTAGCAGGAACCCTACCGTGGAAGAAACTATTATCGAAGTCCGCATGGGAGACATGCAAAAAGGCACTGCCCCGGGGCGCTTAGTGACCAGAGCGCTCGGCTCCTGTTTAGGCATTACCATTTACAATCCTTTTAAAAAAATAGGGGCAATGGCACACCCTATGCTTCCCGACATTGACAAATCGCGGACAAAACTTAATCCTAACCGCTACGTCAATTACGTCATCAGAAAAATGCTTGAAGAGCTTGAGAGCGCGGGCAACCTTCGCGCTAACCTCGCCGTAAAAATCTTTGGCGGGGCGCACATGTTCAGTTTTATCAACGCCGACAGCGCGTTAAATGTAGGCGAGAAAAATATTGTTATGGCAAGGGCTGTCTTTGAAGAACTGGGCTTAAAGACGATCGCTGAAGAAGTCGGGGGGACCTTTGGAAGAACCATTGAGTTAAATCTTGAGAACGGCAAAGTTATTGTGGATACGATTTCCTGGGGAAGAAAAGAGGTATAATGGAAAATACAGAAAAAATCCGGGTACTGGTGGTTGACGATTCGCTGTTAATGCGTAAAATTATAGCGGATAGCATCTCAAGCGACCCTGACTTAGAAGTCATCGATAAGGCAAAAAACGGCCATGAAGCATTGGAAAAAATATTCTCCTTAAAGCCCGATGTCGTCACCCTGGATATTAATATCCCTTTAGTAGACGGGATAAGCGTCCTGGAAGAGGTAATGAAAAAACAGCCCACGCGTATCGTTATGCTCTCAGCCTATACCCGTGAAGGCACAACCGCGACCATGAAGGCGCTGGAATTAGGCGCCATAGATTTTATTGCCAAGCCCTCGGGAGAAATTTCCTTAGATATCTACAAATTAAAAGATGAAATTATCTCTAAAATAAAATTAGCGGCAAAAATAGATCTTGATAAATTCTTGACAAGCATCGCGCCTACCGCGGCAAGCCGAGTAAAAAAGAAAACGGTAGCGATTGAAAAACTGGTAGTTATCGGCGCTTCTACCGGCGGGCCAAAAGCGGTCCTTGACGTCATGCATGAAATAAAATCGGGAACCCCCGCCGCTTTCTTGATTGTCCAGCATATGCCTAAGGGCTTTACCTTAAGTTTCGCGGAACGGATTTCCTGGCAATCGGGGATTAAAACTAAGGAGGCCGAAGAAGGGGATATCCTGTTGGCGGATAAAGCCTTTGTTGCCCCTGCCGGTTACCATATGGTGTTGGCCGAAGACGGCGACCAAATTAAAATTCAGCTTAATCAGGAGGCGCTGGTTAATTTCGTCAGGCCATCCGTTGATGTAACCATGCGTTCGGCAGCAGAGCTCTTTGGAAAAGATGTTATCGGCGTTATCTTAACCGGCATGGGAAAAGATGGTTTGGAAGGCTGCCGCAGGATCAAAGAAGAAGGCGGCACGGTTATCATCCAAAATGAAGAAAGCTCGGTAGTCTGGGGTATGCCCAAAGCAGTCTATGAGGCAAAGCTTGCTGATAAGGTCTTACCCGTTTCAAAAATTGCCGATGCTATAGTTAGGGAAATCTCTAAATAATCCATGGACAGAAAACTATCACTTACCCAGCTTGACGCTTTGAAAGAAGCGGGCACCATCGGAGCCGGAAGGGCGGCAACGGCCTTGGCGGACTTAATTTCTAAAAAAGTCCAGATTACGGTGCCGCAGGTAAATCTCATCCCTATAGAAAATATCTCTACTTTATTAACCGCCAGAGACCGCACCTTTTTTGTCATTGATATGGAAATCACAGGGGATATCTCCGGAAGAATCTTTCTCCTCTTTTCTCCGCAAGACGCGAAACTCTTAGCCAATAATCTCTTAGGCAAGCCTCAGGAGGAAATAGATTTAAAAGATGAAATGCTGCAATCATCCATTAAAGAATGCGCTAATATTCTTTGCGGCTCGTATATCTCGGCACTTGCCGATATGACGAATTTAAATATGCTTATTTCCTCGCCATCTTTAGCTTTAGATATGGTAGGGGCGATCCTGGATTTTATCTTTATCCAAATTGCCCAATATTCAGAAGAGGCGCTTATAATAAAAACAGATTTAAAAGTAAGCGACGTAAACTTAGAAGGCCTATTTTTATTTTTCCCTTCCACCGACTCACTGAAACGTATCTTTGAGTCGCTGGGATTACATTAACGCTAAGGAGGAGAACATGGCTAAAGACAAGCAGAAAGAATATCAATTAGTAGTATTTGCCATCGGCGATGAAGAATTCGGGGTTGATATCAGCCAGGTACGGGAAATTGTGCGGCTTATCGCCATCACCTATCTGCCCAAGGCCCCGGACTTTATTGAAGGCGTAGTTAACCTTAGAGGCCAGGTAGTCGCGGTTATTGATCTGGCAAAACGGCTATCAATTCCCTCTAAGCAGCGGGGTGAGAACACGCGGATTATTATTGTGGAAATCGAAGGGCTAACCATGGGAATGATTGTAGACTCTGTTTCTGAGGTTTTAAGGCTTTCTTCCGAGCATGTGGAAGAAGTTCCTTCGGTTATCCAAACCGAGGTTCAGGAGCACTATATTTCCGGCGTAGGGAAACTCAAGGACAGGCTGCTGGTTCTCTTAGATTTAAAGAAAGTTTTGACTCCTACGGAAATTCAGCATGTAGAAAAAGTCGTTTCCGGACAGAAGGCAGAAGTTTAAAACTTTAGAGAGAAAAGGGGTCACACCTATTTTTATTCACTTTTTCCTCACAATATATCTTTTACAGTAGTTCAGACAACGAAGAGAAAAGCGAAAAAATAGGTGTGACCCCTTTTCCTTTAAGGCTTGGTTATCTCCTCGTCGGTTAAATAACAGGCGGGATCTTCTTGCCAAATATCGTTATAGACTGCTTCCGCGCGCACCCGGAAATTAGCGTTACAAATATCCAAAAACCTACAAGAAGAACATCTGCCCTTTATAAAAGCCTTTCTGTCTTTGAGCTTACGCATACGTTCATCACTGGTGTCAAGCCAGATCGCGCCAAAAGTATTTTCGCGGATATTTCCAAAAGAATAGCTTTGCCAAAACTGGTCCGCGTGGACATTGCCCTGAGTATCAATATTGGCAATGCCGATACCGGAACTGTTTCCGCCATTGCAGCGCAAAAGCTCTAAAACTTTCTCTGCCTTCCGGGGATTTTCTTTCTGCAACCGCAAATAAATATAGGGCCCATCCGCGTGATTATCAACCGTCAGGATTTCCTTCTGCAGGCCCTTAGTATTCAGGTAGTCCGTCCACGCGCAAAGAGAATCAATAGCCTGTCGCGTTTCTCTATGGCTTACATCATCTTCAATCATAGAGCTGCCCCTGCCGGCATACACTAAATGATAAAAACAAACCCGGTTAATAGCTTCATCTTCAACAAGCTTAAAAATAGCCGATAGATCATGGTAGTTATGCCGCGTGATCGTAAAACGCAGGCCAACTTTTTGTCCAGCAGCAACTAAGTTTCGTATCCCTCGTACGGCTTGCGTGAATGCCCCCCTTTTGCCACGGAAACGGTCATTATTTTTACCAATCCCATCGAGGCTAACCCCCACGTAATCAAAGCCTTCTTTTTTAATCTTCCTGGCCATTGCCTCGGTTATCAGCGTTCCATTAGTTGAAATAACACTGCGAATCCCAAGGCTTCGAGCTAAGGCGTTGAGGATAAATATATCTTTGCGCAGCAGAGGTTCACCTCCCGAAAAAAGCAGTACCGGAACTTTAAAAACAGCTAAATCCTTAATCATCGTTTGCGCTTCTTCGGTAGTTAGTTCACCGCTATAGCTTTGATTGCCCGAGTCTGAATAGCAATGAACGCAAGAAAGATTGCATCGGCGGGAGGTATTCCAGACGACAATAGGCTTTCGTTCGCCAAGGCTTAAATCCTTACGGTACCGCAATTCATCCCCGTAGGAAGAGACGTTATAGAGTAGTTTGGTGATGTTAATCATTTATTTAATCAAGGCGCGGCCTTAGAAAGTTACTTACATTCTTAAGGCTGCGCCTTGGCACTGCCCTCTAGCTGGCGGTAAGGCCGCGGACGAGATTCGATGGTTCGACTGCGCTATTTTTGACAGTTATGTTATTTTTTATAATATCCTGCAATCGCCTGTGCCAGGCCGTCGAACGTATACTCTGTAGCTTCAATATCTACCTTAAGCCCAAAGCCACGCGCGGTTTTTGAGGTAATCGGGCCAATACTTGCAACCTTAAATTTATTCTTTCGGCTCTTGATAGCTTTTGTAGAAAAAATGTTAAAAAAACCCTGAACACACGATGAGCTGGTAAAACTGATACTATCAAAATCAGCGAGAAAGCCCACGGCGGCTTTAGGAGAGCTTTTGGCAACGGTCCGATAGGCCGGAGCAAGAGTAACTGCCGCTCCCATTTTTTTAAGGCCTTGAGGAAGAATATCCCGCGCTTCTTGGGCCCTGACCAAGGCGATAGATTTCCCTTTTACTTTTATTTTCCTAAATTGTTCCAATAAACCTTCCTGGCAAAAAGTGCGTGCCTCAGAATCAACCCGAATACCGAAAGCTTTGATGGCCGCGGCGGTTCTTGGGCCTATCGCGGCAAGCTTTATATCCTGCAGTATTCGCCAGTCTTTTTTTTGAAAAGCTAATCGTGTATTAAAAAACCGGACTCCGTTTTGACTGGTAAAGATCACCCAATCAAACCTGTCTATCTGTTTAATAATCCTATCAAGCGACACATAGGAAGCAAGCGGCTTAATTTCAACCACCGGAAATTCCGTACACGATGCCCCGTATGCCGTTAAAAGCCTTGATAACGCGTGCTCCTCGTTCTCGGAGGGACGGGTGATTAAAATCTTTTTGCCAAAAAGCGGCTTGGTTTCAAACCAATTAATTTCTTTTCTTAACGAGACAACCTCGCCAACCACGCATATCGCAGGAGGAGTAATGTTTTCTTTTATGGCCTTATCAACAATAGTTGCCAAATCAGCGCTCACAGTTTTTTGTTCCGGGAGGCTGCCCTGTTGAATCACACAGCAGGGGGTCTGCCGCGGCCTGCCATAGCGAATGAGATTTTTTACAATTTCTGAAAGGTTCTCTACGCCCATTAAAAAAACAAGCGTTCCCAAACCACACGAAACCTTTTCCCAGTCTATAGCCGAACACTGTTTAGCGGCATCTTCATGGCCGGTAAATATGCCTACGGATGAGGTATGGCCTCGGTGGGTAAGGGGAATGCCCGCGTACGAAGGCACCGCGAAAGCGCTGGAAACTCCCGGAACCACTTCAAAAGGAATATGGCAACACGCCAAGGTTAATGCCTCTTCAGCGCCTCTGCCGAATAAAAAAGGGTCTCCGCATTTAAGCCGCACGACTATTTTACCTGCCTTGGCTTTTTTCACCAAAAGCGCGTTGATATCCTCCTGTGAGAGGGTATGCCTGCGGGGAGATTTTCCCGCGTAAATACGCTCTGCTAAAGGAGATACAAGCGTAAGTAAGTATGGATTCACCAGCCGGTCATAGATAACAACCTGGGCACCCTGTAAGCACTCAAGGCCTTTGATAGTAAGTAAGCCAGGATCGCCCGGGCCTGCCCCTACCAAATATACTTTACCTGTCTTTTTCAAAGCTTGTCCACCCCTTCTAAGATGTCCTTATCCGCTCTTTTAAAGACTTCACGCGCTGCCTGCTTTGCTAATATTTTCGCGTCTTTTATATCCGCCTTACGGCTGAAACGGACTATTTTCTTACCATCGCTACGTGCAACCATTATTGACAAATGAATCTGCCTGCCCCTAATCTTAGCCAAAGCCCCTAAAGGGATACGGCATCCAGCGCCAAACTCTTTTAAAAATACCCGTTCGCACTGGACGCGGAGAAAACTTTTATCGTCATTGATTGCTTTTGCCACAAAGCGCGCCTTTTGATTATCGCTTCGTATTTCAACTCCCAAAGCGCCCTGCCCGCAGGCAGGAGTCATCAACCCAATAGGGAGAGGCTGGATAAAAAATCGCTCTTTCCCCATATACGCCAAAGGAGCCTTATATCCAAGCCGCTTAAGAGCGGCTAAGGCTATTATAAGTGCCTCATATTCACCGGACAACAATTTCTTAATCCGGGTATCTACATTTCCCCGTAAATCTTTAATCTGTATATCTGGACGCAGGGCTAAACACTGCGCGGCCCTGCGCAGGCTGCTGGTACCGATAATAGCGTTTCTTTTAAGTTTTAAAAGGGTAGCCCTTCGCCTCGTAATGACGCAATCTCGCGGGTCTTGCCGTCGAGGAATTGCCGCTAACGATAACCCTTTAGGAAGGCTGGAAGGCAAGTCCTTAACGCTATGAACGGCAAGATCTATTTCATGACGCAAAAGTGCGTCTTCTAATTCCTTGACAAATATCCCTACCTCCAAACGCTGCCAGTCTTTAGCCTTATCTCCAAATGTTGTGATTTTCTTGAGCAAAAAGCTATGGCGCGGCAATTTTCTCTTCAGAGAACGAATCAGCCCTTGGGCCTGAGTAACCGAGAGCAGGCTTCCCCTGGCGCCGACTATTATTTCCTGTTTTTTCACTCGAAAATCTCCTTATTCTAAACCCGCATTGAACTAGTCACTACCTTCGAAAGCGGGGGTGGCAAAGTTATGTGTGAGCGGGGCGTACGGAAATTTTTGCGGCTTGGACCCGCCATCGCTTTTAGTGGCGGGCGCGAAAATTTACGCCGAGTGAGGATTGCCGCAGGAGCAAGCCGAACGTCCCTGCGAAGACATAACCTTGACAGGACCTCCGCCCTGCCTAAGAGAAATCTATGACAGTAGTGCACTTCTGTCCGGATTACCATAATCACCGATATAACCATCATTCACCCCAAAAGAGCAACACGTTGCACCTCGGGGGTATCCTAATTTTCATTCTCTTTAGTGCCCCGCGCCTTTAGCGGGGCATGAAAGTTTCATAAGGGAATGCGTAAGAAACTACAATGCGGGTTTATGCTACGGACTCCGATAATGCTTCTTGCTGTGGGGAAAACAATTCTTTCTCAAGGCGCGCCATGCGCCGCTCTATAATCTGCTCTACCTTCTTGACCTCTAAAAGCCTTTCTCTGATATTCGCGTCGCACACACTGGTTAAACCATCGATATTATAAAGATGCACCTGCTCAAGCTCAGAAACTTCAGGAGAAATATTACGGGGAAGCCCCAAATCAATAAGAAAGAGCGTCCGATGGTTTCTTAGCTTCATAGCTTCCGCGATATGCTTATAGGTAATAATGTAGTGAGGCGCGCTGGTTGAGCTAATCAGGATGTCCGCGTCCTGCAGGCAGCCAAAGATTTGATCAAAGCCGACGGCTTGTCCTCCAAATAAAGACGCTAATTCCTTAGCCTTATCAAAGGTGCGGTTTGCGACGATGACGGTCTTTACGCCCTTGGCGTAGAGATTATCCACGGCAAGTTCCGCGATTTTCCCCGCGCCGATAATCAATATCTTTTTGTTGTTAAGGTTTCCAAAAATCTTCTTGGCTAATACTATCGCCGCTGAACTTATAGAAACAGCGCCCTTTCCGATCGCGGTTTCGGCGCGGGCCTTTTTACCCACGCGGATGGCTTCTTCAAAGATTTTATTGAGCTGTTTGCCTATGGTAGCCGATTCTTTTGCCTTGGCTAACGCATCCTTAACCTGGCCAAAGATTTGGGTTTCTCCTACTACCATAGAATCTAAAGAAGACACTACCTTAAAAAGGTGCCTCAAGGCATGGGTATCATGTAAGCAATAGAGGTGCTTCTTGAGATAGTCATTCTCAATCTTATGGAAGCCGCATAAAAACTCAACCGCGGATTGAAAACCTTGATGCAGGTCACCGGTGATACTATAAAGCTCGACACGGTTACAGGTAGATAAAATCAGGGTTTCTGCTATAGCCTCGCTTGCCGCTAACTGCCTGAGGGCGCTACCAAGCTCTTTAGCGGAGAAAGAAACCTTTTCCCGTATCCCTATGGGGGCACTCTTATGATTTATACCGACGATTTGAAAATGCATGCGTTATACCTTTGCCTCAACCAGGCTATGTAATACTTGCGCCTTTTGCTTTGCGTTGAGGCATCGCAACTTTATATTACCGCGGATTTCCTTTAACCGGCTCAAGAAGATGGCATATTCCGGAACCAAAAGCTTTTCTAAATCTTTGCGTATTCTTTTACTTAAACAAGGAGCTTTACCGCTTGTCGAGATACTAATAATCAAATCTTTTTTTGCTATTACTGAAGGAACAATAAAATTAC
The DNA here is from genome assembly GCA_001805445.1 of Omnitrophica WOR_2 bacterium GWF2_43_52. Taxonomy (GTDB): domain Bacteria; phylum Omnitrophota; class Gorgyraeia; order Gygaellales; family UBA12090; genus GWF2-43-52. Next base: position 87,378 of record MHGF01000034.1, on the reverse strand, counting down.
TTAAAACAGAGGCGTCGACCACGTTAATCAAACTGCCGCGCGATGCCGCATCAAGCGCTACTTGTTTATTGGTTACTTGGCTATTGGTTGCGGCAATAACTAAGAAAGCATCCTGAAGAGAACCTTTGGTGTAGGTTGAAGATAGGCAAGCAATCTTCTTCTTTTTTTTTAGCTCCCTTAGGCCTTTCGTAAGTTTAGGGCTGATTACCTTAACGCGCGCGCCGGCTTTAAGCAGAGCATAAACCTTTCTTTGCGCTACGCTCCCCCCCCCAACGACGACACATTCTTTGCCTTTTAAATCTAAAAGAATAGGATAATATCTCATTACAATAAAGTCACCTGCCTATTATCTTATAGAGGCAAGAGACCAGCTTCTCGTAACAATACCCAATAACCAAATCGTTTGGTCATTGGCATATTGGTTATTATTTGATTATTGGAAATTGATGTTTGGTTATTTTGCAATAAGTAATGTCACGTTCTACTAGTGCACAGTATATTTTTCATAAAAACTATCTTTACTGTGTACTAGAGGCTTTCTTGGGGAAAAATATACCCCGCCAGAGTAATCTCCGGCAGGGTATATATTTTTTTGACAGCTACCAACAATCTTTATATACAATCTTAAAAGTGTTTTTTCTTGCTACTATTTTATTTTCCGCGCACCCTGAATCTTCCAACCAAATTCTTCAGGCTCATCGAGAGGTTGGAAAGCTCCTGGGCTGAGGCGGACATCTCCTGCATAGAGGCAGTCTGTTCCTCGGTTGAGGAAGAAACCTCTTCCGCGGTTGCCGCTGATTCTTTGGCAATTACCGAAACATCATTGACTGCCTTAGTAACCTGTTCGTTAGCCTTAACCTGCTGCTGAATTAAAGTCGTAATCTGGCCAGCCATGGCGTTGACTTCCTGCACTGCCTTGTTGATCTCACCGAGGATATCGGTTATCTTGGCTACCTCAGCCTGCCCTTCCTGCACCTCTTTGGAACTTGCCTGTATCGCGCTAACTGCTTCCTGAGTCTCTGACTGAATGGACTTAATGAGTTTTCCAATCTTTCGCACTGCCTCGGCAGAACCTTCGGCAAGTTTTCGCACCTCTTCGGCAACAACCGCGAAGCCGCGGCCTGCTTCACCGGCACGCGCCGCCTCTATGGCCGCGTTTAATGCCAGGAGATTGGTCTGGTCGGCAATAGAAGTGATAGTATCAGTGATTTCACCGATAGCCTGGGATTTTTCTCCTAAGCCCTGGATGACTTTCGCGGTTGAGACAACCGTATCGGTCAAACCGGTAATCTTATTCACTGCTTCCTGAGCAGTGGCCTTACCCTTTTGCACGCGCGCGCTTGCCTGATTTACCGCGTTTGTCGTACTCTGGGCATTCGCGACCACTTCTTTTAAGGTTACCGATGCCTGCTCCATTGCCTCTGAAGTCTGGGCCGCGCGTTCAGCCTGGGTTATCGCGCCTTTTGCCACATTCTGAATCGCCGTGGATACCTCCTGGGTAGAGGCATTCATTTCTTCCGAAGAGCTGGATAGCTCTTGTGCTGACGAAGCAACTTTATCCGCGGTACTCAGCGCCTGAGAAACCATATCGTGCATAGCGCCAACCATACTTTTAAAAGAATCCGCTAAACGGCCTATTTCATCATTACTGTGAACGTTAACCTCTGTCGTTAAGTCTCCCTTGGTAATCACCTCAGAAATACCTAAAAGTTTTAGAATAGGGCTGGCAATCCGTCCTGAGATAAAGATTGACAATAAGATTACAATCACCAGCGCTATAATACCTATGATACATAAGAGACTTACTAAGCTGTTTAAAGGGGCGAATGCCACCTTAACGTCCCGTTCTGCCAGAATAATCCAGCCTTTTGCCTTATCAATCATAGCCGAGCCCAAAACAGTCTTTCCGGTAGAATCCTGATACGTTTTCGCGTCTGTTCCTACTGACTTTTTCTGCGCCTGAATGATGGGAAAACTCTTAAGCTGTTCCTTAAGAATAACCTGATCGCCTTTTCCTTCCATAAATTTAGGTATGGTCAATAGAAAACCATCCTTATTTACCACATAGGACTTTCCGCCCGTTCCTAAGGTATCGCCTTCTTCCGCAAGCACCTGATTAAGCATATCGCCCTTATAGCGGTTAACCAATACCCCCAAAGGAAGCGATGTTGCCCGCGCGGTAACCACATTGCTTATGGCTAATACCGGCTTGCCTAAATCTTCTGCCATATAAAAATCCGTAGCATAGACTAAGACTGTAGGATCTTTTTTTAGTTTCTCCTGCATTGCCTTATCTTTAAAATATTTACTGATATTAATAAAATATTCCTTCTTTGATTCATCCCTTCCCAGAAGCTTATCATTCGTGGCAAAAACGACTTTTCCCTTGAGATTAATTATCATAAGATCCACTAAATAACTATCCAAGGACATCTTGTTTTTAATTAAATGATTATTGGTATTTTTGACCAGAGTCGCTACGGCAGAATCATCAGGATCGTAATAGGTAAGGCCGTCTTTGACCACACCATCTGAACAGAAATCAAGGGTCCTGCCTTTTTTACCTTCGATAAATGCCGCTACCTTTCCTTCAATACCTTTGGTCAAGATATTTAATTCGCTGGCGATTCTTTCGGTTACTATGGTACGGCTGTTAAGGTAGATAAGGATACTAGCTAACGATAGAGGCCCTATAGAGATAAGGATAAACCACCTCAACAGCTTCACCCGTATACTGGTATATGATTTTTTCCCCATCCTTTCTCAGCTCCTTTTTTAGTAGAAATTCTTATGCTATGGTTTCCTAAAACTATGCGGAGGTAGATTCTTTATACCGTATCTACCCCCGCCATATGTTTTATTTTTAGCTTTTCGGTATTAGGTTTTCTCTTCTAAAGGTATAATAACGCTAATCCCGCCTCGTATTTCGCCTTCCAGATAATTCTCCATAGGCTTTCCCGCCATATCCTTTCCGTCTCCGGTAGGAGAGGTGGCAGGGTCCCCATGGCATTTCAGGCAGCTCTTTTCAATATAGAGGGGAAGCATATAACGGTACACTTTTTTGCCTTCCCAGTCAGCTTCTTCACCATAGCCTTTTCCTTTAGGATATGATGGCTCATAGAAACGGGTTAACACCTCTTTTTCCCAGTCATCGGCCGTGTTATAGGTGTTACGTACACCGTATTCGCCCTTACCTAAGGTGGTCTGTTTTACCCGGATACCGCTATTTTTAAAGAAATCGTCGCCGATAATTCTTCCCATATACGCGGGAATAACCCCTTTAAAGGCATAAGGAGCATCCTTAGGAAGAGGTTCTTCAACCTTTGCCCCATGGGTATTAATAACATCTACCATTTGCGAAATCATACGGCGGGTAGAAACCAGGTATTGGGCTAAATCCTCGGCCACCTTACGCACATCTATCTTCTCGGCAGCCATTGCCGGAAGAATGCCTACACAACCTATGATGAAGGCAAATAAAACCATTGTTACGCTCACCTTTTTTAACATTGTTTCCTCCTTTCGCGCATCTGTTTTTTATCTTTTTTCGTCCTTCCTGTTTCATTGAAGAAACAGGAAGGACGAACTGACCCTTAAGTTAAAATTTCAAAAGACTCTGCAGATAGAAGAAATCCGCGTCGTCATTGGCGCCGGTGCGGGCTAAGAATGTCCCGGCAAAGAAATGGGAATAGCCGCTTAAGAGATTGATATTTTTATTGAAGGCGTATTTAAGCAGGAAATCCACCTCAGAACCCACGTAGCCGCTGCCAACCCTTTGATTAGCCGCTCTTAGCTGGGCTCTTCCCGCATTATATAACGCGTCGGTTGTCTCGTCAAGATAAAACAGCCAATAATCTCCCTGCAGGCTGAGTTTCTTGGTAGGGCTAAGATTTAACCTGAGGTTATAGGCATTGATATTCTGCAGGCTCACGAAGTCAATATAACCATAGAAGAGGTGGTTCGTAGGCCAGAGATTATCAAAGGTGTTTCTTTCGTTGTCGGTTGAATCCTCATCGCCAGTGGCAAAATCCCATTCCAGGCCAAGGCGCGGCGTCCAGGGAATATCACTCAAGGTATAGCCTGCCTGCAGGATAAGGGCATAGGCGTTAATATCCTGAGAGCCGAATTCACCAGACTGATAGGCGTATTCCAAGGTATAATCAAAATTATTCACCTTATCGCCTTTTAATCTGATACCTGAAGTTAACTCGTTTAATTTCCTTGACCCGCTGGGGCCAAAGGAAACCGGTTCCGAGCTATTCCGATAAAGATAATACATGTCAAGAACATGCTTATCTAAACCTTTATAGCTGGTGTACACTCCGTGAAACCCTTCATTATCATCATACCAATTATTAGGATTGGCAAGGTCGATATTTACTTTTTCCGAAAGAAAACCTTCAATGGTAAACTGCTTTTGCGCGAAGATAACCTTTGCCGCGTCAAAAGACTGCGCCACATTTGACCAGTCAAAACCTCCGACTAACCGCTGGTCACCGTAGGAAAGCTCCTGCCTTCCTAAGCGCAGGGTGAGCGCGTCTGAAATTTGCTTTATCTTATAATCAATATACGCCTGGCGCACGTCAAACTCATCACGAAAAGCAATGCTCCATCTATTTGCCGGAGTAGTGCCAAAAATACGGGAATCCTGCAGCTGCACAAAGCCGCGCAGAGATTCTGAAATAGTGGCATCAAGCATAAGGCGGGTTCTTAAGAGATGGAAGGTATCGGTTTCGTTCGTAGTCCTATCGGCAGTTTCGCTAAAATCAAAATCATCGCGCGCCTCAAGCCGATAGCGCATTTCGAGGCTTACTTTAAGCTTTTCTTTTAATTCCTTGGGAAGATAATTTTGAATAAAAAACCCTTCACTGGTAGCTCCTGCATGGGCCTGCGTAACCATTACTACCGCAAGAGCAAGCAACATTGCCAAAAGACAACTCTGTCTTTTCCGTTTCATCTTTTTCGCTCTCCTTTCCTTTATATAAGGCACATCCTACGTGAACACCTGCCCACGCAAGCTCTGCGCCTAACTATTATCCTATCCCTTTCTATAAATTATAGATATTTGTATTATATGTTATAGATAAGGGATAAGATAGCTTTACCTTTTGAAGCTTTCTTTTTTAGCCTTTTTTTAAAACTCCAAGGTAAAGAGGTTCATTGTAGACACAATTAAACAAAATTTCAACGAACAATTATTAACTAAAGTTAGGTTTAAATATAGCTTCAATCTATAGCTTTGTCAAGTATTTTTTCAAAAAATATTTTTGTAACTACTTGGTAATAAATAAATAATAAAATGGAGCCCACCCGGGCTAAAGCCTGAAGTTCCTTTTCTTCTTGCCCCTTCGGGGCGGAATCCCGACCGACTTGTTCCGACCGAAAACGTCGGAACTCCATCCGCGGCCTGAAGGCCGCAGTTTTGAAGCGTCGGGATAAACTCACTCGCCTAAGGCCTTTTTAACCTTTGCCAATAGATCCTGGGAATTAAACGGTTTGAGGACATAGTCAGCAATATGTTCCTTTTGCACCAAATCCTTAACCCGGGAATCTCCCATAGCCGTAAGCACGACCACCGGGATATCGGGAATTCCCTCTTGGAGACCATGCATTTCTTTTAAGCCCACGAGCACGGCATAACCGTCAACCTTAGGCATCATAAGGTCCAAAAGGATAAGCTGCGGCTTCTCTGAAAAAACCTTCGCCATACATTCTTCTCCATCGCTGGCGGTAACTACTTCATAGCCATTTGCCTCTAACCGCAGCTTTACCAGCTTCAAAATATTCGGGTCATCATCCGCCAGCAGTATTTTCTTTGGCACTGTTTTTTATCCTTATTATCCCAATTTCCGCAGTTTGGTTTTGCCCCCTGCAAGGCGTACTGCCGACACATGGCTACTACAGGTAAAACCGCGCATAAAAAGCTCTCAGCAATCAGCTGAAAGCAGAAAGCTTACGCCGTAGGCGTATCCGCCTGCGGCGGAGAAAGCTATACGTTATTCTCCCAAAGCCTTTCTTATTTTTGATAAGAGTTCTTCGGATTCAAAAGGCTTAACCACATAATCTTTGATTTCTTCCTTTTCAATCATATTTTTAACCCTGGGGTCGCTTAAAGCGGTCAAGACAATAACCGGAACAATGGGCATCTCTCCGGTAAGGGCCTTGATTTCATTCATGCCGATAAGGACATTATAGCCGTCGGCCTTAGGCATCAGGACATCTAAAATCAACAAATCAGGTTTTTCCGCGGAAATCTTTTGCAGGCATTCCTCGCCATCAGCGGCAGTAATTACTTCGTAATTATTCGCTTCCAGCCGCGCCTTAATCAGCTTCACGATATTAGGGTCATCATCAGCAACTAAAATCTTTTTCTTTGCCATACGCATCTACCTCCTTAGAATGACTAGTACAGTATAACATAAGTTATTGAATTTCCTCCCCCTTAATGGGGGAGGATAGGTGGGGGTGATATTAGTCGGGCATCTCCCTCCCCTAACCCCTCCCATCAAGGGAGGGGAAGAGTTAAAAACTTTTGTTACAGTGTACTAGTAACCACAGAACGCAGGCGGTGGCGCCTGCAAATTTCTCACACACACCTTGCGTTACACGCGCGAAGGAAACCCTTGACTTTTTTTCACTCTACACTTCACAAACAACATTCTTCTTAAGGGTTTACCTTTGCTCTTTATATATTCAATATCCCCAAGACCAAGCCTTCTTCGTGCGAGCCGTCTTGAGGATAGGTAATGACTTTAAAAGAAATTGTTATATGTTTTTCCCCGCCTTGCCGTGCCGTGTAGTGGACGAATATGTTACGGATCTTTCCGGCGATCACCCGCGCGTTTTCTTTTGTAACCCCGGGAAAAAGCATAAGAATACGATTGCCGCTTTCCACAATGGCCTCAGAGTCCCAATGGATCTTTTTTCTGATAAAATCCGTTAAATTATCGGCCAGCGCGTCACTATCGCTTAAGGGCGTATCCGATACATCCCAAAGGCTAAAAAGCACCAGAGATAAAACATTGTTCTGGCGCATAGCCTTTTTTATCCCGCCTGCCACATATTCTTTAAAGAGCTGTTCTTGGCTATAGCGCGGAATCGTGAAACTGATTTTTGTCCCTTTACGCGGTTGGGACTCAGCCCAAATCTTTCCTTTATGCAGTTCAACGATGCCCTTAGAAATGGAAAGCCCCAGGCCGGTTCCTTTTTCTCCCGGGCCGTGCGCCCGGCCAAACTGCTGAAATTTACTGAATAATTTCGGCTGGTCCTCCTTGGCAATGCCTTTCCCCGTATCGGCAACCGAACATTCTATCGACGCGGCGGTATCCTCTACTGAAATAGTAATACTGCCATTTTCCGTGAATTTAAGGGCATTTCCCACCAGATTTATAAAAACCTGGTTAATCCTATCTCTATCAACGTATGCCTTGATTTTTGGCTTAGAAAAATGCGTGCGGATTTGCAGTTTCTTCTCTTGCGCCTGCAGGCCGAAGGCAGCGGCTACGGTTTTAGCTACGGCGGCAATATCGACTAACTCTTTTTTTAATTCTACTTTCCCGGCTTCTATTTTCGCTATATCCAAGAGGCTGTCAATAATACGCTTGAGACGGTCGGAATCCTCAAGGACAATGGAAAATATTTCTCTTTGTTTTTCGGTAATACCTCCCAAAAGGCCGTCAAGCGCCTGAGAAACCCCCTCGCGTATCGTCGTCAGGGGTGTGCGGATTTCATGCGAAACCGTCGAGATAAAATCAGTTTTCATTCTGTCTATTTCTTTCTCTTTGGTAATATCGCGGAATATCCCGATTGCCCCGATGACCTTGCTTTCAAAAAGGATAGGGGAGGCCGTCACGGAAACAGGAAACCTCGTCGCATCTCTTCGATAATAGTACGCGTTGACATGGATAGTTTTATTATCCTCAAGCGGACGGGCCATAATTCTCTCTGCTTCGGGAACCGGGTTGCCTTTTTCATCTTCACAAATAAGCGCTTCGCCAAAATTTTTTCCTACCAACTCAATCAGCTCCCAGCCGAACATATGCTCGGCTTCGCTATTCATCATCATCACCTTGGCATCTTGGCTAATGACAATCATACCCTCGCCGATACTCGCCAGGACAAGCTCGCACTTGGTTTTTTCTTCGCTGATGCGCGTCTTAGCCAGCCTCAACTCGTCTTCGACACTTTGGCGGATCTCTACCATCCGGTTAAAGGAAGAGGCGAGTGTCCCGATTTCATCCTTTGACGTATTCTCTATGCGTAATCCTGCTTCACCCCTGCTAATCCTATCGGCAACCCTGGTAAGCTTGCGTACCGGCGCCGTAATTGATTCAGCTATTGCTACCGCGATGAACCCTACAAAAAGCCATATAATGACCGCTGCCGTTGCCAAAAAATTCCTTAATTCATACACCGGCAAAAGTACCTCTTTTTGGTCTTGCTCTATGATTAAAAGCCACTTCCAGTCCTCCTCAATATCTAAAAGCACCGATGCGCCCAATACATTGTTTCCCCGCATATCTACCCACGATCTATTAAGAACGCCAAAATCTGCCGTTGCCTGGAGAACAGGCTCGGTGATTATTTTCGTTTTTAACGGCCTATAGGTATCGAGCTTTTTGGAAGGGGTTAAAAGCAGGCCTTGCTGATTCACCAAGAATATATCCATGGTGGTTTCTTGGCCGCCGACAATACTCTGTTTATCCCAGCGGTGGCCTTTTATTCCCAGAAGGACATCCTGAACATTGGCTAAGGTATAAAAATTAACCAAGACTCCGATGAGTGTATTCGTCGTTCTGCTTTTTAAAGGCGTGCCAATGGCAATAATTTCTTCTTCCGCGCCCCAATGCATAAAAATACCGCTATCCTGAATATAGGCCGTATGCTGCCCTTCAAGAAAATAGGCTTGCGTCTTGCCTGTGGCAAGCCCTAGTAGGGCCTCGCCCTCGCTATCGCCGATAATCTTACCGGTTATATCAAGGACGCGGATTTCTAAAATTTCCTCATCGAGAGGTTTTTTATTAACCCTAAGATGCTCATTTAAAGACCTGCTTAAGCGTGTTTTCTCTGCGGCGGCGCTCTTAAAGATAGCTTCTGCCTGATCTCTGATAAAACCGTCGGAGGCAAAATCAATGGTCCTGCCTTTTTTACCGCTTAAATACTCCAGGACTTCGGCCTTCTTGGCCAGAGCCACAATATTCAGGCCTTTTAAGGCAGTCGCTTCTAACGACTTTTTCGCGTAAGAAAAGCTTAAGGCACTAATGAAAATAAGGGGAATGATGGAAATGGCCAGAAACGTAAGAAGGAATTTTGTCCTAAGACGCATAGAAATAAGCCTTCAGCTATCAGCTATCAGCAATCAGCTGAAAGCTGAAGGCTGAAGGCTGAAAGCTATAAATAACTGTGCAAGCCTTTAAAAAGATAATTTACCCCGATAAAGGTAAAAAGAACGCAAAAAAACCCTATGATATTAATATAGGCGCCTCGACGGCCATGCCAGTTTTTAAGCAGGCGCAAATGTAAATACGCCGCGTAGACGCACCAAGTAATCAGCGCCCAGGTCTCTTTAGGGTCCCAGCTCCAATAGCTGCCCCAGGCGGTCTTTGCCCATACCGCTCCGGTAGTAAGCCCGATAGTCAAAAAAGGAAAGGCAAAGGCGATGAGACGATAACTAAGCGTATCTAAAGCTGTCAACGAATCAGGAGAAGCTTTACGGGCATTGACAAGGTATTTGATACTGACAATACAAGAAATCGCGACCGAAGCATAGCCGAGAAAATAGCTTACCACATGGATAACAATCCAATTACTCTTTAATGCCGGCATAAGAGGCTTTAGGGTTTTGTCAAGAATTGAGGTATATCCTACAATCAGGGCGGCGCCGATACTCACGGGCATAGCCAAAAACTCAAGCTTGAAATTTCTTAAGAGGATGAAAAACACACACACCGTTGACCAGCTAAAAAAAAGCAGGGATTCATATAAGCCGATAATAGGAAAATGGCCCGCGCTTATCCAGCGTTGAATGAGGAATCCGGTATGAGAAGCAAAACCTATTGATAATAAAGCGATTGCGAAACTTTTAAAAATTATTTTTTGGAAGTTTGTGTATAAAAAAAAGCCTATGCCGGCAAAAAGATACGCGCCCATTACCACATTAATCAAAGTGAAATTCATGGCCTTTACTCCTCGTATAATATATGTAATTGAGCATGTTAAATGCGGGGATTAGGTGATCGGGAGATTAGGATTTGGTAATTAGGATATCAGGATATTGGGAACAAAATATCGGGTTTTCCCTAATCTCCCGATTTCCCGATACCCTCCCGCCCAAGGCGGGATCCCGCCTCATCAAAGACTATAGCGGGAAAATCCCAATTCCCTGATACCCAGATATCCCTGCCTGCGGCAGGCAGGCGCTTTTAACATGTTACTACCTCACTTGTGCTTTGATTTGCCGCTGACGATAAAGATTACCCCTATATTAAGAAAAATGAAGCCCGCGTATACTATCTGTACCCCTGGGTCCTTGGATACCTGCAGCCCTGTCCAAAGGCCATGCTTCTCATCATAACTTGCCTGGCATAAGGTATACCCCTTAAAGCTCAAGGGATGATTCACCTTTATTATTTTAGCAAAAACAGGCCTGCCGCTCCCATCAAGGATTACCGCTTTACTCCTATAATCTTTTATATGGCTACGGGTAGCATCATACCATTCAATCTCAAAATCATCAAGGTATATTCTAAAACCTAACGGCTTTAAGGTGTTGCCCGCGGTTATAAAGGTATCCTGGGAATGGCCTTTATATACTACCAAGAAACCCGTGTGGCCGAAAATACAGGTAACGAGGCTTCCGACGATAATTATTAAAAGCCCCAGATGAGCAATAAGGGAAGCCAGTGATTTTTTCCATGTTTTTACTTGGCGCAGGGTACAGGTTAAAAGGCTCAGCCACAGAAAAAATACCAAACCGATAAACCACCAGGAATGATACACATCGGTTAACCGCAGAAAAGAAAGAACGCGATAGAACCGCTCTCCATACCGGGCACTATACGCCTGCGCCAAAGCCCCTTGAGGTATGAGCGTACCGCTAATAATCGTGAGAATAATCAACGCTAAGAGCGTAACAACGAACTTTATTGAACAAAACAAGCGTACAAAAGAATCCTTCGCAGATTTCTTCATATTCCTTTTATGTGAGCATACCTTCAATTGTGAGAGATATTCTAAAATCTTTTTTTCGCGTTCATCATAGTAACATCTTGATTTCCGCTTATCAAGCTATTTTACTAAAAAGCATACCCTCCACTAAGTCAGCGAGGCATTTTCTCTACGCCGATGAGCATGCTAAAAATTCGCGTCAAAATAATTCTTGACTTTTCAACATCGTATGATATTGTAAAATCTGAATCATGTTAACCTCTTGCAATTAAAGGGGTAACTTTAAAGGCGGCAGTTACCAAAGACACCGCGATTTTACTTATACTAATAAGTAACGGGATACCATTCCCGAAAAAGGAGGAGGAACGCCATGATGAATGTAATCAAAGGCCTTAGCATAAAGCTGCGCCTGATGCTGCTGGCTGGGGTATCAATACTAGGGTTTTTTATCTTTGGGATAATGTCGTATTGGACATTGAACACGGTAAAGGTCAACGGCCCCCTCTATAAGAGGATTGTGCAGGGAAAAGACCTTATCGCGGATGTCCTTCCTCCACCTGAATATATCATTGAAACCTATCTCATCAGCCTTCAGCTTCTTGATGAAACAAATTCCGTAAAGATTGAGAAGCTCATTGAAAATGCCAAATTCTTAAAAAGCGAATACGACACCCGCCATGAGTACTGGATCTCTGAAAGTTTTGGAGATCTGGCAACGGATAAAGAACTCAGAGACGCGATCATCAGCCTTTCGTATAATCCGGCTATTGAATTCCATAAGAAATTCTTTGATGAATTCATTCCTCTCATTCAAAAGGGTGAAAAGGATAAGGCGCGGGAATTAGCCAAAACTTTTCTCAATGAAAAATACGAAGAGCACCGCGTCGGCGTTGACAAGGTGGTTTCTATGTCCATCGAAAGAAACAAAGTTGATGAGCAGCGCGGGACAGCTACCATCAGATGGAGGACCTTCCTTTTGATTATGATTGGCCTTGGAGACATTGTCTTAATCCTCATCATCTGCGTGTTAATCATCCGCCAAATTACGCTTCCTTTGCAACAGGTAGTTGCTACCGCGGAACGAATAGCCCAGGGAGACCTGACCGCGGATAAGATAAAGATAAGCTCTCAAGACGAACTCGGCAGGCTTGGCGAGGTGTTCAACAAACTTTTAGACTCACTCCGCGCGATATTCCTTGAGGTGCGCTCAACCGCGGATAAAGTTGCCTCGTCATCGCAAGAACTATCCAGCTCTGCGGAAGAAATGAATGCCTCAACCCAGGAAGTATCTACCGCCATCAACAATGTTGCCAAAGGCGCCAGCACCCAGGCAGAAAAGAGCTCGCAGACTTCCCTGGCAATGGAAAGGTCATCGGTAAACTTAAAACAAGCGGTAGCTAATGCCCAAAGCACTTCAAGCGCGGTAAACCAAGCCTCAAATTACGCCCAGAACGGAAAAACCGCGGCCCAGGAAGCGGTGGAAAAGATCACCCGGCTCGCGGACACGGTTGTCTCAACCGCGAAAGTCATCCAGGGCTTGGGAGAAAAATCCCAGGCTATCGGTGAAATCACCGATACCATTACTTCTATCGCCGACCAAACCAATCTTCTGGCATTAAACGCGGCCATCGAGGCAGCGCGAGCCGGTGAAGCAGGACGCGGCTTCGCGGTTGTCGCCGAAGAGGTGCGAAAGCTTGCCGAAGGCTCTGCCGAGGCAGTGCGAAAGATTGGAAAACTCATTAAATCCATTCAGTCAGAGACTCAGGAAGCAGTCAGCGCCATACAGGCAAGTTCCAAAGAAGTGCAGGAAGGCAGAGCCGAAGTAACCAAGATAACCGATATCCTCGGCGAGATCAACAAGGCTGTGCAAGAAGTCAACGCCATGGCAAATCAGATATCTACTTCTATGCAGCAGCAGGTAAAAGATAATGAGCTCGTTTCTAAGGCTGTTAACGACGTCTCCAGCATTGCCAAAGAATCAGCGGCAACCGCGGAAGAGGTTTCTTCCTCAACCGAGGAACAGACTGCCTCAATGCAAGAAATGTCAGCGTCCGCGCAGGAGCTTTCTAATCTTTCTCTATCACTTAAAAACATGGTGACCAAATTTAAGCTGTAAGCCTTAGCGTATACGAGCGGCAGTTATAAAAGATTTATTGATAATCAAGGAGTATAAAAAAATCCCTGATGGAGAAATCTTCCGCGGAATCCCACGAATTGCAATTAGCCATCTTTGCTATCGGCAATGAGGATTTTGGCGTAGAGATACGCCAGGTAATTGAGATTATCAAGCTTACCGCTATAACCCCCCTGCCCAAAGTATCCAGTTTTGTTGAGGGGCTTATAGACCTGCGCGGCAGGATACTGCCTATTATAGACCTTGCCAAACGGCTCAATCTTAAAGGCAAGCCTCATTCGGAAAAAACGAGGATTGTCGTTGTAGAGATAGAAAAGAATATTGTGGGAATGATTGTTGACGAAGTTACCGAGGTCCTGCGGCTTCCCCAAGATGATATTGAAGACATTCCCCATATCCTTGGCGGCATTAGCCAGCATGGCTGTATCAAGGGAATAGGGAAATTAGGAAATGAGCGCCTGCTTATTTTAATAGATTTGGCGGAGGTACTTTCTTCCGAAGAAATCGAGGCTATTAAAACAATTATCCGCTAACTAAAACGCGAGAAAAGGAGGGTTAAAAACACGATGAAAAAACAAAAAGTATTATCCCATGGTTTTTTCTTTAAACAGAAGCTTCTACTTATTATCGCTCTTGTGGTATCAATGCAGGTTTTTGCCTTTGCCGATGAGGCAGACGAAAAAACAAAAACACTTCTAAACAGGATTGACGCCTTAGAGAAAAAGGTAGAGTCCTTAAACAGGAAGCTGGAGATGCAGTCTACCCTTGAGGCAAGCAAAATCGGGGAAGAGATCGTTGAAAAGAAGGTGCAGGCAGCGCTTGATAAAAGAAAAGAAGCGGTAACCCAGACGATGGATCTGTTAAAGGGTATCAACATAAGCGGATTTGTGGATACCAGCTATACCTATAACGCCCAAAATCCCGACACAAGCTCAACGACCGGCGCTACCAATCCTGCCCGGGTGTTTGATACCGAAGCCAATAATTTCAATGTGCGTGCCGCTGAGCTGGTTATGGAAAAGCTTCCGCCTGATGAAGGAGGGGCAGGTTTTCGCACTGACCTCTACTTTGGTTCAGACGCGGAGGTTATCACTCCCAATGGTTCAGCCAGGGATCAATTTGACCTTGAACAGGCGTATATCCAGTTAAAGCCTAATGGTTTTAACCTGCCTTTTGGGCATTGGCAGTGGATAAAGATTGGGAAATTCGTGACGATGCACGGCTCTGAGGTAATTGAGGCAAAAGACAACTGGAACTTTAGCCGGGGGCTCCTCTTCGGCTATGCCATACCGTTTACCCATACCGGTATCCGCGCTGGGTATCAGCTTACTGAAAAATTAAGTAGTTATCTAGGGTTAGTCAACGGCTGGGATAATGTCAAAGATAATAATAACGCTAAGTCCGTAGAAGCCGCTCTTGGCTGGACAGCGACCGATAAGCTTTCTTTTAACTTAGCCGGGATGTACGGCCCGGAACAAACCACCAATAACCATTCCCAACGAGCACTTATAGACTTCGTTACCATCTATAAGCTGCATCCGAAGTGGACCCTTATGCTCAATGCCGATTACGCCCATGATGAAGATGCCGTAACCGCGGGAAAAGACGGCGCATGGAGCGGGGTGGCAGGGTATGTAAAGTACGATATGACCGATAAGATAAGCCTCATCAGCAGGACTGAATTCTTCAGCGACCCTCAGGGCCTGAGGCTTACCGCGGGAAATCCCCAGGACATCTGGGAAACGACCTTTACCTTTGAGCTAAGGCCGTATAAAGACCTGATTACCCGCTTAGAGTACCGCTATGATGAATCAAGCTCTAATATCTTTAGCCCTTACACGCCGCCTAAATCCGGCGATCATCAGGATACTATAGCTTTAGAAGCAATATACGCGTTCTAACGCGCTTTCAATGACGTTGTAAAAAAGAAACTCCGTTAGTTTTTTTCTAACGGAGTTTCTTTTTATGGATTTTTAGTGTATCTATAAAAAAGGTTATTCTGAAGGAATTGTGCTTACTTTATTAAATTTTATCCCTACTTCATACACTGCCTGATTTGATTCACTGGCCATCGGCTTCACCCATATAACCTCGCCTGATATATAAAAACTTCCCATCTGCGGCATAATTTTAAACTTCCCGGTAAGCGTGCTTCCCACTTTAACCTTATCTGCCGAAAGCATACGCAAGCCTCCCGAGCTGACATCCATAAGCTCACCCTCGTGCGAATTATTTTCTTTGCATTTTAAAAATGCCTTTTCCCTGGCGGGAGTCCTTCTGTATTTACGCTTTTCGTCCATCGCGCCTCCTCAATGACGACACAACTTATGCCTGCCGTTAAACGGGAAACCTTTATTTTTGTACGAGCGTCATAAGTTGTTTGCCGGAATTGATCCCGCCGAATGCGCTAAAATCATCGAATCGAAATTTTAGCACAGCTTACCCGCCTGCCGGCGAGGCAGGCGAGGCGGGATATTTACAGTATCTTCCTATTTGCGCCTGTCCTTTACATAGATACTTTTGCCTAAGGTCTTGGCGTAATTTTTCAGCTCTGTAAACACCTGAATTATCTCGCCGATATGAGAAAATTTCCGGCATTCGTTGGTTGCGATACCAATAGAAACGGTCATAATAGGAACTTTGGATATTTGGCCCATTCTGTTTTTGGTAACAATATAACCCCGCTTCCTGTCCTCTTCATCATAAAAAGAGAGGATACTTGTATCAAAATCGCCGATGATCTTCTTGCACACCGCGTCCAGGCAATCAGGAGTGGTAATGAAAATGAAATCATCGCCTCCAACATGGCCTAAGAAGTCCGTGGAATTGCCCATTTCCTCCAAGGTTTTACTGATAATGCTTGCCGTATGGGCAATGACATGGTCTCCCTTTTCAAAACCATAGCGGTCGTTGAATTCCTTAAATTTGCTTAAGTCCAAATACCCTACTGCCATAGGGGCATGGGCTTTTGTCCTTTCTTCCAATTCCCTCAATAAGGAGAAATTACCGGGCAGCTTCGTTAAAGGATTCGCGTCCAAATCCCTGGTCATGCGCACAAGCGAGGCCTTTACCCGCGCTAAAAATTCCGCGGAATCGATTGGTTTATCGATATAATCATCCGCTCCCGCGTAAATACCCTTAATTTTATTTAAAGGGTCTTTATTGGCCATTAAAAGGATCAAATTGATATGGCGCAGCCTGAAATTTTTACGTATCGTTTTGCAAAACTCAATCCCTTTAATACGCGAACTTTCAAAATCCAAAATTACCAGGCTAAAGGATTGCCGGCTCAAAATATCTAACGCCTCGATTTGGCTATGCGCGGTAATTATAGCATAACCTTCACCCTGAAGAAGCCCCGATAATAATTCTTGCGTAGGGTTATCTTCTACTAAAACTAAGATGCTGCCATCAGAATCGCTCATAGTAATCCCGTTATTGAAGCATCAAATCGCTTATAACACTATACTTTTGTAAAAATAAGTTCTGGCGATTTCTGTTTCCTTTGAGTTACAATACGCTGCAAACCATAGTGTTACAATCCTATTTTCCCAAAAGCGCATTTTCTTGCTAAAAAAATCGCTGTCTTAATAAAACATTTTCTTTCAAAAAGAAAACAACATATCTTTTCATTATAAAATTAAAGCATTTTTTGTCAAGCAAAATAGAATGAGGGTGCTGAAAAAATACCTTTTTACACAAATTCGTGTTTACCTTAATTTTTCAGTAACCTCTAAAGCGAGCCTTGTGAGAAAAGTTTTTGCATCTTTTAATACACACACCTAAGAGAGCGCGCCGTTACTTTACTAGGCTATCTGTAGGTATGAGCTTTCTATAAATACGGGCATTGGTGTCCACATCCTCAAAATGGTATCCACTTGCCTCATTGATAATGGTCTCGGCCTTACCTTTAATTAAATACCCTCCGGGGCATAACGAAAAATAGAATTTCTTCAGCAATTGCTCTTGGAGCTCGCGGTTAAAATAAATAAAGACATTCCGGCACACAATAACATCGGTTTCCCTTAAAAAATCCTGCTTTATCAAATCCAGATACTGAAATTTCACCATGTTTTTTATTTCTTCTTTTATGCGGTAATTTCCGTCGCCAAGAAGGGTAAAATAACTCTTGAGATATTTTTCCTCCACATTCTTCAGGTTATTTTTTGGGTACACCCCATCGCTGGCCATCAATAAACATTTTTTGTCAATATCGGTGGCGTAGAGTTCAAAAGAGAAATTTTTGAGCCCCGCCTTTAATAATTCCTTAAGCACAATGGCCAGAGAATACGGTTCTTCGCCGCTTGAGCAGCCCGCCGACCATATGCGCAGGGTGTTATGGCCTTTGAGTTTTTTTTGATTAATGAGGGTTTCCAAAAGATAGCGTATGGT
The DNA here is from genome assembly GCA_001805445.1 of Omnitrophica WOR_2 bacterium GWF2_43_52. GTDB lineage: Bacteria > Omnitrophota > Gorgyraeia > Gygaellales > UBA12090 > GWF2-43-52. Next base: position 69,686 of record MHGF01000034.1, on the reverse strand, counting down.
TACCCACACCTCCATATCGCGGAAAAATTCGGTGACGTTAATACATAAGGCCTCTAGCATTTTTTCATACTCATCAGGGCTTTTTCTTAAAAACCGCGCGTATTCGCCATAAGAACTTACTCCGTTCATATGCATTCTATATCCGACCTTGCGCCTGATTACCCCCTGGTTATACTGCCTGAAATCAAGGCCTCTATCTTCAAGAATATTATTAAGCAACAACCGAAATGATTCAATTCTGTCTTCGGTAAGCTTATGGCTGGGGTTTTTACTTACCATATCTATAGCGTTAAACATTGCCCGGGCAAGCTCTGCCTTATACTTAAGCTTTGTCTCGTCTATGAGCGAAGCCGATACCGCCTGTAGCGGAACATTCTCAACAGGAAGAGTGGTAAGCGCTGACGCAACCATATCCTCTTTGCATTGCCCACAGGTGCAAATATCATAGCGCATCGTCAGAGAATGCTTGATAAAATCGCGGGCGATATCTTCCATGATATTTTTTTGTTTTTCCGCCATAGTGAAAGATACTATACCATAAATACCGCGTTTTGTAATATTTTTTTGCCTTTTTTGCTTGCTATTTACGCGTAAACAACATAAAATAAAGTAATTATGAACCTTAGGATAAAAAAGAAAACCCTTCCCGGCGCTTTTACCCTTATTGAGCTTATTATGGTGATAGTCATTATCGGCATCATCGCCATGATAGCGCTTCCCCGTATCGCCGGCTTTGCCATGATTCAGTTTAGCGGCGCGCTCAAAAAAATCACCCAAAATGTCCGTTTTGTCCAGCAAATCGCTATCGCTAAGCATACCAATTGCAGGATTATCTTTGACGAAACAATCGATACCTATGCGGCTGAGGAGGAATCTCCCCAGGGAAGCAATGCCTGGGTGGCAATTCCCGATCCTTTCACTAAGGCTAATCTTACGGTGAATTTTAGAATAGACCCTTACTATAACGGCATCAACATCACCGCGGCTAACTTTGGAGGAGGAGCTACCTTGCGTTTTAACTGGGAAGGGATTCCTCAAAACGCGACCGGAACAAATTTAAGCAGTGATGGTTGGGTAAATTTTATCTATAAGGGAAACAATTCTACACTCTATGTAAACCCTAACACGGGAAGGGTGCGGGTGGAATAACCGCCACAGGCCACAGGTTGCAGGTTAAAATGGAAAAGAAATTATAAGAGTATACAATAATCAATAACCAAAATACAATTACCAAATAAATTCCAATACCTAATGCATTGTTACATAAGTTCTTTGATAGATATGATGGTAAAAATGGGTCCTGTCCAGGTTATGTTTTCGCGGGGACGTTCGGCTTGCTCCTGCGGCAAGCCTCACTCGGCGTAAATTTCTGCGCTCCGCCTGCGGCGGAGTCCAAGCCGCAGAAATTTCCGTACGCCCCGCTCAAACACAACCCGGCCACCCATTTTTACAGCTATTTTAAAAACTTATGTAACAATGTACTAATGTCCAAACAACAAAACTATTTAAATATTGGTAAATTGGTGATTGTTTATTATATGGTTATTGTATCTTGATTATTGGTGATTAACTTACAGAAAACATATTCTATGAGGATTACCTTTTTGAATTTAAAATCGCGGAAAAAAAAAGCAAGCGGCCTCACCCTTATTGAAATTATCGTTATCATTGTTGTCCTGGGGGTGGCTATTCCTCCGCTACTGAATATGTGGGCAAATGTCGCCTGGCGCTCGGGTCGTTCGGAGGCGCTCGCGGACGCGGCATTTTACACCCAAGAGCTTATGGAAGAAATAAGAACAAAACGCTTTGACGAGAATACGGCCGCTCCCTGGAGCACGAACCTTGGAATCGACAACACCACAAAAGGCTTAAACAATGTGACTAATGAAACCGCCGCGGCAAGAGACAATTGGGATGATATTGATGATTTCCGTAACGCTACGGATATCCCGGTCACAGGATACAATCGAACAGTAAACATCCAGTACGCAGTACTCAATAATACCGCCTGGCAAGCCTGCACCACGGCTACCTGCGGAGCAATAAACAATTGCACCAGCTGTAATGAATGTTGTTATAAACAGGTAACGGTTTCGGTATCAGGCCGCGGCCTTACTAATGATACCGCGATGACTACAATTATAAGCGCGCATTAAGCGCAAACTTAATGTATGAGGTTGCTGAAAAATTAAGGTAAACACGACTTTGTGTAAAAAGGTATTTTTTCAGTACTCTCTGTATCTTTATATGACAACACAAAAGAAAACGAGTAAAAAAAACTCAACCAAAGCCGTAACCCTGATTGAACTGATTACGGTAATCGTTATCGTGGGAATCTTAACCGGCATCTCGTCGCTCTATATCCGAGAAACCGTTAATCTCTGGCGTTTCCTTTCCTTTCGTAATGAAGTGATTTCGCAGGGAAGGCTGGCGCTGATGAGAATGTCAAGGGAAATACGGCAGATGCGGGATGCCGACTCGCTTGCAGCCGCCAGCGCCTGGCAATTACAGTTTACTGACACCAAGAGCACGTCAATTTCCTATCAAGTATCAGGCAATAATTTACTGCGTAATACCGACATCCTTGCCGCAGGGGTAAACAATTTCACCTTTAGTTATTACAATAAAACTAACCAGCTTATTACGACGCCGCTTGTCGCGCCTACCGCGACCGATGTCTATCGGATAGATATTAACGCGACGTTTCAGTCGGGCACGCAGTCTAAGACAATAAAAACAAAGGTGTATCCGAGAAACCTTTAATTAAATTGTTAAATGGCTACATTGTTAAACTGCTGGAGTTAAAGTGACGGAATTAAATTGTTACATGGTTACATTGTTAAACTGTTGGAGTTAAAGTGACGGAATTAAATTGTTACATGGCTACATTGTTAAACTGCTGGAGTTAAAGTGACGGAATTAAATTGTTACATGGCTACATTGTTAAACTGCTGGAGTTAAAGTGATGGAATTAAATTGTTACATGGTTAAATTGCTAAACTGCTGGAGTTAAAAGATATACGTACGCATATAATTGCTTTTAATTTATCAAATTATATGCGGGAAACTATGCTTAAATGGAATTATTTTGCCAAGGATACTGTGGGCAAACAATTAATTAAGGTTATTAGATTTACCAATGATCGTTTAACAATTTAACAATGAATCAATTTAGCAATATACACGGTAATAATAAAGCGGCCGCCCTGATCATCGTCATCTTCGCGATGCTGGTTTTTAGCATTCTGGGCTGGGCATTACTCAATCTTGAGTCCGGCGATTTTGAAATAAACCTGCGTACCCTTAATTCTGAACAAGCACTCAATATAGCCGAGGCCGGAGCGCAATGGGCGCAAAACCAACTCTCCCGGAATTTTAACTGCACGAATATTACCAATGTAACTCACACATTTGGGCCAGGGCAATACGCCTGTAACTGCACCTCCTCAGGCAACGCACTCACTGTTATTACAACAGGTTACGTTCCTTCTCAGGCAAACTACCGCGCGCTGCGGCAGGTAAACCTTACGCTTACCCAGGGAGGCTTTAGTAACGTCGCGGCAGGAGGAGACAGGTTTGACTGGAATAATACCAGCGGTTATTCTATAAGCGTCAACGGAACTATCGCCTCGCCAAATTTTGAAGGGGATGATAGTGATGCAACGATCAATGAAGACGAAGATTGGACCTTTCCTCCGCCTTCAAATGCAACTGCTATTGTCGGGCCAACCAGCATCCCCGCGATTAATATGACGTATTTTGAAGATTATGCTAAAACCTGCGGCAATCAATGCAACTACACTAACGGCTCTTCTACTTTTGCAGAGAACAGTTATAACAACAAATTTTATTACGTTACGGGAAATGTCACTATTGATACCGGCACTAATCGAAACAATAAAATCACTTTTTCAAAAACAAGTATCGTTGCCGAAGGAAACATTACCATTATTGGAATTGGAAAAATGAGTATCTCTGCCCATAATAAACAAGGTGGGCCGGAAACTTTTCCGAATTTGGCTACACAAAACGGAAACATTATTTCTTCTGCGCCAGATGGGGACCTTTCTTCAAGCCGCGACTTTACTGGCCTGATTTATACGCAATACGGAACGATAGATTTTAATTGTATACACAATGAAGGCGGCCTGATGGGAGCCGCTATTTACCTCAGAGGCAATATTGAACTTAAATATGCCGATAGGTATGTAGACACTACCGGCATGGGCATTTCCGGGAATTTCTCGTCAACAACCTGGCAGGAACAATAAAGATACGCGAAATTAAATTCATTCGTAAATAATGTGGAGCAAGTAACATAACTGTTTGATAATCAAGGGCATCACTAAGATCACTGTGCATAGCGAAACTAATAGTTTTTGCAGCGAATGACGATTTTAGGCAAAAAGCCCGAATAGTTTCGGGTATCCGCCACTGTGCAATAGTGGCGGACGACGAGGATGTTTGAGCCCGTCCTGGCGCAAGCCGACGGGCGAGTTCCGCAGTCGCCGAAACTATGAGAGGCTTTTTGACGTGAAAAAATCGTCCTGAGCGAAAAAATTATTAGTTTCGCAAACTACTCTAATCACAAAATTCACGAAAGGACCTTAAATTACCTAAAGAAGGAGAATGGGCCATGATAAAAAAAATTTTTCTTGTCGTTATTTTCTTGATATGTGTCGCCGGGCTCAGCCTGCGTACTTTATGCGCGCAGAAAGAACCCGCGGAACCGCCGCAAACCCTGCAACATATAGAATCAAGGCTCGAAGAGCTGACAGCCATCACGCGCTCACAAAAGGACTTGGATAAAAAATTAGACCGCGTCTTGAGCAACCAAGAGAAAATCATCGCGGAGCTGGGAATTATCAAAGTGCGAGCCAGCCGCTAATCCAAAGAAGGCTTGGTCATTGACAAGGTCAAAAAGAAGCGGTTTTTTAATTACCGCGTTAGACACGGTTTCTTTCTTATTTCCGCGCATCCAAGAAAATGGGTCCTGTCCCCGCCTACGGCGGGGCCACCCATTTCCCCCGCTTATCGGCCGATTACAGAATACCCCGTTGATTACCTTGACATAATCAGATAAACTGATAGAATTATATAAACTATGGATAGCCCAAATGCCACGGAAGCAAAAGCCCATCCGTCCGCCGCTAAGCCCGCGGTAAAATTTTCTCTCGGAGCGATTCTTTCCCCCATCACAAGCTTTTTTAGCGCGACCCAGAATATCATCGGTATTGATATCGGCTCAAATACCTTTAAAATAGTCCAGCTTCAGAAAACCGCGAAAGGCTACCTGATTGCCAATTATATTACCCGCGCGATCCCCCGCTCGATAAAAGACAATCCTGCCGAGAAAAAAAGGATTATTCAGGAATTTATCAAGGAATTCATTAAAAACTCGCGGATAAAAACCACTCTTGGCCGTTTAGCCATCTGGGGTAAAGGCGTTTTTATCTTTTCGCTCAATGTCCCTTTGTTAAACAAAAAAGACCTGCGCGGGGCGGTCAGTATGGAGTTAAAAAAACGCCTGCCGTTTCAGCTTAATTTAGATACGATTTCTTTTGATTTTTTTGTTACCGGCCAGCAGCGCGATGAAAAGGGCATCACCATTCTCCAGGTAACCTGTATTGCCTGCGACCGTTTCACCCTTGAGGAACAGGTCCAGCTTTTAAAAGACATGCGGCTAAGGCCGCTTGGCCTCTGCGTTATCCCTGATGCCATCGGTAACCTGCTTTCTCACTGCGTAAAAATCAATCCCCAAAAATCCATAGCCATTCTGGATATGGGGGCAAACAGCTCTACGCTTAATTTCTATAAAGGCGGTATCTTGAGTTTTTCCCGTGAAATACCCGTCGGCGGAGACCATCTTACCGGCGCCTTGGCCAGGACCATAACTACTCCCAGCGGCAGCGTCACCATAAGCCAGGAAGACGCGGAAAAGATTAAACGCCAATGCGGCATCCCTTCCGCGGAAGAAGCAAAGATAGAATTCCTCACCGATTTCGGCACCATACTAGGCGAACAAATTTCATCAATGCTCCGCTCGCTTTTAGAACGGCTGGTCATGGAAATTAACCGTACCCTCGCCTATTACACCTCTACCTTCAAGGCGAGCGCGATAGAGGAATTATTTCTTACCGGAGGCTCATCGCGCCTTAAGAATATCAATAAATTTTTTCTCGATAATTTAAAGGAATTAAAAAAGATTGAGAATCTCGATGCCTTAAAGGCGGTCAAGGGCTGGAAAGATACCGGCATCTACAGGCAGGAATTAATGATGGAGCAGGCAGTGCCGCATCTGGCGGCTGCTTTTGGCCTTTGCCTGGGGAAAGGGGCTAAAATCAATCTTCTCCCGCTCAAGGAAAAAATAGAGCAGCAAGCCTTTTTTCTTATTACCATATTAAAAATCGTCGTTCCGATAATCCTTGGCTTAAGCATGTTGTATTACGGGATTCTTCTCAAGAATGCGCGTAAACACAAGGCTTCCGTTAATAGCATTAATATCCAGTTGCGCCAATTAGAACCCATTGTGGCAAAGGCGCGCGAGTACCGCGACACCTATATAAAACTCGAGCAGAGAAAAAAGCTTTTAGAGCAAACCAGCAGCCATCAGCCGCTGTGGTGGGGGGCGTTTAAGGAATTAGGCACGATAACGCCCGAGGAAGTCGTCTTTTCAAAAATAACCGTTGTCAACACCAAGGAAATGCATATTGAGGGAAAAATATCGGCGAAATATACCATCGTGGACCTGGAACTATCACAGTATGTGCTGACCCTTGAAGACTCCCCGTTTTTTGAGCAGGTGCGCCAGGTCCCGGAAAAAACCAAACAGGATATGTATTCGGCAATTCCCACGGCAAGCTTTGAAATTGTCTGCCTCTTAACGTATTAATTCTATGGTAGCCTTTATCGCGCGAATAAAAACGAATAAAATGATACAAGTAGCTCTTACCGCTATTATGTGCGTTATTGTTTTGGCCCTTGCTTATTTTTTTATCCGCACGCCGATCATGAAATACCAAGAGAAACTCAAGGCTGAATTTACCCTTTCTCAGGATAAGCTTAAAGAAGCAGAAGAGCTTATCCGGCGCTTTCCAAACCCTCAAAAGGCAAGCGAAGAAATAGAAAAAAAGGCGGAGGAATTAAAAGAAATGGGGGCAACGAGCCGCCAAATCCCGAGGCTTATCCAGTTATTGGCGCTTCCGGCAAATAAATTGAACGCTACCGTTATTTCCATCAAGCCGCGCCAGGATATACCTTTAGGCGCCGAGATCCTGCCGCCGGGAGTAAATAAAGTATATATCGAACTTATCTTAAGCGGCTCTTATCAAGCTATCGCCGAATACACCAAGGCCTTAAGCGAGCTGCCCAATACCTTTATCATCGAGCGTTTAACCATGGAAAAAACTGACACCTCCCAAGAATCCGTTGCGGCAGAAAAACCTTTTAATAAAACCGCTGAGCAAGAAGAAAAACTCGTGGCAGCGCTTTTAATCAGCACCTTTACGGTGGTAGAGATATGAGCAAGCAACAAACGGAAATTGTCATTACCGCAGTACTTATTGGCGTCTTGGCGTTACTCGTTGTTGGGAGCCTCAAAGGAAAGGCAAAAAAAAAGCCTGTTGCCGAGGCCCCGGAAGAGGCGATAAAACCCGCGCAACCGCAAGGCTTGCCAAAGGCTGCCCCTATGCCGGAAGTTAAAGACGAAAACGCGGCCAAAAAAATGGACACCCTGCAAAAAGAGCGCGCTCAAATAGCCTGGGGAAGAAACCCTTTCAGCGCGCTGAAGGTAAGCCAGGAATTCCAAAAAGCCCATCTTGAACTAAAAGGCATTTCAGTGGGTAAAGATAAAAAAGCATTGGCCTTTATCAATACTGAGATTGTCAAGCAGGGAGACACCTTGGGAGCGTATGAAGTGGTGGAAATCGAAAAAGACAAGGTACTCTTACGTAAAGGCGAGCAGAGTTTTTACATAACTTTGCCTGAAGAATAACCTATTGAAGTAAATACAAAACGAGGTGAAAAGGTGAAAAAGTATGCGGTAGTAGCTGCATTCATCTACGCGCTGCTCTTACCTGCGGCGTTTACTCATAGCCAGCAGGCAACCGGCGAAGACAACATCATTGAATCGTTGGAATTCCGTGAGCTTGATATCAAAGACGTGCTGCGCCAGCTCAGCAAGCAGTATAACCTTAACATCGTCTTCTCCGAAAAAGTAAGCGGCCTGGTTACCGTCCAGCTGAGCAATGTTTCTATTGAAGAGGCGCTTGATTCCATTATTACGGTTAACGGTTTTGTCTACGCCAAAAAAGACAATGTGATTAAGGTAACGACTCCCGACGAAGCAGAACGTGAAGGCAAACAAACTAAATTATTCCGGCTCAATAACGCGGATGCTATGACCTTGAAAGGGACCCTTTCCAAAGTCTTAACTCCTGACGGCTCTATTGAAGCGGACTCCCGTTCTAATTCTATTATTGTTACCGATATCCTCTCAGTTATCAATAAAGTTGCCGAAATACTCCCCACCCTTGACGGGCTTACGCTTCAGGTTTTGATTGAAACCAAGCTTATCGAAACCTCATTAACCAGAAGCGATAAATTAGGCATAGACTGGACCACAACCTTGAGTGCCAGCGGCGCTAAAAGGCCAATGACATTACCGTTTTCTCCCAAGGGAGACAGAGGGTGGATGGAAAATGTCTTCCCGCCGAATCCGGCATCGGGCTCCGATTTCCCTACTGGCCATCCCTATGGTTTTCCTACCGCGGTTAAAGGTGATTTTACCCTTGGAACCCTTGATGCAAGCTCTTTAAAATTGATCCTGGATTTCTTGAAGAACCGTAACGATACGAAACTCATCGCCAATCCGCGAGTCGTTACCCTTAATAATCAAAAAGCGCTCATCCACGTAGGCAAAGATGTCCCCATTCCAGTTTATGAAAGAAATGATACTACGGGAAAAATGGAGATTACCGGATGGTCCGAAGATAAAAAGGTCGGCGTAGAATTAGAAGTCACTCCGCAAATCTCGCCTGATGGCCATATTAAATTAAAGCTTAAACCCGCGGTAAGCAGCATTAGCGATTTTATAAAGATCGAGGGCGAAGACGCCGCGCCTATTACTTCAACGAGAACCGTAGAAACCGAAGTGCTCATTCGTGACGGACAAACCGTGGTAATCGGCGGCTTGGTTAAAGATGAATCATTTACAAAAGTAAGCAAGGTTCCTTTCTTGGGGGATATTCCTCTTCTTGGCTTTTTCTTCAGCCGAAAAGAGGTTGGCTCAAGCTCAAACCCGCAGGAAAAAACAGACTTGCTAATTTTCGTTACCGCCCGTATAATTAAAGATACCGATGAACAGCTCCTGGCGTATGAGAGCAATATTGTCACTTCGCCGGCGCGGCCGCTTAAAATGGATCTCCGGGCAATAAAATGAGGAATACCTCGATGGACGATATCGAACACAAAGAACAAAATGCCGCTTTCGTACCGGAGTCTCCCGAGACAGCTAAAAATAATGCCCCTTCCGGTAAAATCATAAGGCCTCGCATTATGAAAGATAAAAAAACCCTGTTGTTTGTTCTTTTGGCGCTTATCTTTAGCGCTATAGTACTGGCATACCTTGGCAGCCCTGCGCGTAAAAAGACTATTCGCACAACCCACATAAAGCCTCAGGAAGCCGCCGAAACGACGCGGCAACTCGAGCAGCTAAAAGATTCCTTTCAGGCCATTGTACAGATCAACCGAAAAATCGACGGCTCATTGCAAGAAGAAAAAAAAGAGCGGGTACGCCTGGAACAAGCCTTAAACGATGCGAACGCTCAACAACAATCGCTGGTTGCCCAGCAACAATCGCTGGTTGAGCAAAAACAATCCCTTCTCGATCAACAGCGTGTGCTTGCCCAACAACAACAATCGCTCTTAAAAGAACTCGCTCAGGCAAAAGCAGAAGTTACGGCAACCCAGCCTCTCCGACAGAAAATTACAGCTATTGAATCATCGCTTGATCAGTCTTCGGCTACCGGCCCTAAAAAAAATGAGCTTAAGCATATCCTGAAGGATATACATAAAAAATTAGACGCCCTAGATTCCCAAGCACCGCTTTCCCTTAAAGAAAATGCCTCCTCTAAGCAAAGGGCGGAAAATTTGCAGGCTATGCTTTCCCAAAAAGAAACTCGTATCCAGGAATTAGAGAATCAGGCCGCGGCTAAGGCTCAGAAAAATCAACCATCAAAAACAGATGCGCTCAACATACCTGAAGAACTTAAGAAAATGCGGCAGGATCGCGAGGGCCTCGACAAGAAAATTACCGGCTTGGAAAACGTGCGCGCGGAACTCGCGCAAGCAAATGCCGCTCTCGCAAGAGAAAACACGCGTTTAGAAAAAACCGTCAACGAGGCGCAACGCCGGCTTGCGGCTTTTGAGAAAGAAAAAGAAACGCTTACCACGCACTATAACGCATCCTTAAAAAACCTGCAGGAATCCTCGCAAAGGCACTTAGCAAACACGGATGAGGAAAAACAAGTTTTGGTAAAAAGCTTGGCCGACGCGCGAAATTCACTTACTAATACCCAAAAACTGCAAAATGAGGCTGCGGCGCTTCAGAAGCAGCTTACCCAGCTTACTGATGCCTACGCCCAGCTGCAGAATGCCTACACCGCCGTAAAAGAAACCCTCTCCAACAATGAAATTGAGCTGGGAAAACGCGCAAACAGAATTTTGTCTGCCGAAGAAAAACAGGTTGATGCCCACTATAAACTGTCCGAAGTTCAGGCTCGGGCTAAAGAACTGGAAAGGGAAAGCGCCCTGTTGCGGGAACAAAATGTAGCAGTACAAATAGAAAAAGAAACGGCGAAAACACAGCTTGCCCGGGTAACGCAAAGGCTCAGCGAGCTTGAAGGCCAGGCCTCGCTCATCACCACTATCTTACAAAACACAAAACCTCCTGAACCACCACTATCCCATGAAACTAAAAAGATAAAGCTTGAGATTACTCCGGTAAAAGATACTGAACCTTCAGAGCCGCCACGACAAGAAACGCCAAACCAAGAAACCATGCTTTTAGAACAAAACAATGCGACAGAAAAATAAATTACTGCCTTTGTTTTTTACCGCGGGTATCATTTTTCTTTTCGCGGCGAGTGACTGCTTTTGCCAGCAGGAAGCGGAAATTTCCCCTGAAGACAAAATCAAAAAATCCCGGGAATATCATCTGGCCGGTAAAAAACTCCTTGAGCAGGGTAACTATACCGGAGCTAACGAATCTTTTAAAAAAGCGCAGTTCCTGCTTACCGGCACCTCAGATATTCCGGTTTCCGCGGCAGACATTCCGGACGCGCCTCAAAATCTGCCTGCTCAAACAAAAGCCGAAAGGGCTTTGCCGAATACGGCCATTGAAAAACCGGAAAACACGCTTCTTCCTACGTCTCTTGCCTTTTACACCAAAGCCATAGAAGCCGCTCCGCAAAATCCGAATCTTTATTATAACCTCGCTATGCTCTACCTCAAGGCCCGTGAATACAAAATAGCCGCGGAATTTTTGAAGAAAGTGATCCAGTTACACCCTAAGGATACTGATGCCTATTATAATTTGGGCGTGCTCTATGAAAGCTATCTTAAGGATAAATCAATGGCCTTAACCTACTACAACCGCTACCTTAAATTTATCTCGCCTAAGGAAGCAGGAAACGAGGTTAGGGAGTGGGTACGGCAGATAAAAAAAGAGCTTGAGACTAAATGAACGACGAGCAGCTGCAAAACTTATTATTTGAACGTAATCTGATTAATCAAGACGAACTCAATAAGGCTATTGAAGAAACTAAAAAATTAAAACGGCCGCTTGAGAAAATCGTTGTCGAAAACCGCCTTTTGTCCAAGGCCGCTCTCTATGAAGCAATTGCCAAACACCTGGGTTTTGTATACCTAAGCCTTGAGGGGCTCAATAAAGCCGACGAAGAACTTACCAAGGTTATGCCGGCGGCCTTGGCGCGCCAGACCCTGGCTGTACCGGTAAAAATAGTAAACGGCACCCTGCAGATTGCCATGGCCGACCCCACTGACCTCTACTCTATAGACCAAATCCAAATGCAAACCGGCATGCCTTTAGATATCGCGCTTTCAAGCCCCCAGGAAATCAACGATGCCTTAAACAGGATATACGAGGAACGTTCCGCTATCGCTGATTTATTATCCGATTTGCATAAGGGAGGCCCCCAAACATCGGCTAAAGAAATGATGGCGGAAGGCTCCTCCATTATCAAGCTTGTGGATTTAATCCTCGCTCAAGCAGTACGGGACCATGCCTCTGACATCCATATCGAGCCGGAGCAAGAATTAACCCGCATACGCTTCAGGATTGACGGCATCCTCCATGAAATTCCTTCGCCTCCAAAACCTTGGGAAGTGGCGATAATTTCCCGCATCAAGGTATTATCGGGTATGGATATTGCCGAAAGCAGGATTCCTCAAGACGGCCATTTTCAGGCAAAGACAGAAGATAAAATCATTGACTTCCGCGTCGCGACTATCCCGACTATCTATGGAGAAAATCTGGTTCTTCGTATTTTGGATACCGCGTCGGTCATGATCGGCCTTGAAAAATTAGGCTTTTCCAGCTATGAACACCTTAAAAAATACGAAGAACTTATCGCGAAGCCCTACGGCATTATTCTTTCTACAGGGCCAACGGGAAGCGGAAAAACAACAACGCTGTATTCGGCGCTTATGAGAATTAATACCATTGACCGCAATATTATCACCATCGAGGATCCTGTTGAATACCGCTTAGGGCTCATCCGCCAAATACAGGTAAACCCCAAGGCAGGCATCAGTTTTGCCGGAGGTTTACGCGCGATTCTCAGGCAGGACCCCGATGTTATCATGGTAGGAGAAATCCGTGACCTGGAAACCGCGACCATTGCCATACAAGCAGCGCTTACCGGCCATTTGGTATTTTCCACCCTGCACACCAATGACGCGCCCTCTTCAATAACACGATTAGTCAATATGGGGATAGAGCCGTTTCTTATCTCCGCGAGCTTAATGGGTATTATGGCGCAGCGCCTGATACGGCTCATCTGCTCCGATTGCAAAGAAACCTATGAGCCGTCAAAGGCGCTTTTAGACAAATGGGGGCTCAAAGGCAAGGAAGGCATTAAGCTTTACCGGGGAAAAGGCTGCGATAAATGTAAAGGGACCGGTTATAAAGGAAGGCTGGGGGTATTTGAATTAATGGTGCTTGACGATGAATTGCGCGAATTGATTATCGCTGAAGCCTCTACCATGGTACTGCGTAAAAAAGCCCAGGAGAAAGGAATGCTCCTTTTGGCTGAAGACGGCGTTGCCAAAGCCTTAAAAGGCATGACGACCATCGAAGAAATCGCCAGGGTCTGCGAAGAGCATATTGAACTCAAACCCTCTCATGAGGTAAAGGTTGAGCCTTTAACACGAGGCGCTCAGGCGCCGATAGCCGCGGGAAGCGAAAAAGTAGACGTCAAAACTACCGATTTTGAGGAATACCAAAAACGCGTAGCGAATTGGCTCAGCAGAAAGAAGTAAATTCGCACAACAACTTACGTTCACTACGTTCCGTAAGCTGTGTGCTCATTTAATGTACGAACAACACTGGCAGTTTAAGGAAAAACCTTTTCAAAATACGCCTGACCCGCGGTACCTGTATTTATCCGCCCAGCATGAAGACGCGATTATGAAGCTCAGCTATTGCGTTACCCAGGGGTTAGGCTGCGGCATGCTTATGGGAGTCTTTGGCTGCGGGAAAACGCTTTTGGGCAAGGCCCTGCTCAATGATTTGGGTAAAGATAAGGTGCGTTCCGCCTTTGTTTCCAGCCCCTCATATAGCGAACCGGCTGAATTACTGAGGGCTATAGTGCGGGGCTTAAGCCCTCAGCCTCTGCCGGATAAAAAAAGCGATTTGCTTGCCGACTCACTCTTAGAAAAACTTAACGCCATTCTCGTAGATAACGCGCGGGACGGAAAAGAAAATATCGTCATTATCGATGAGACGCACACCATAGAAGACGCGAAATTATTTGAACAATTACGCATGATTTTAAATTTCCAGATGGAGAACAAATTTCTCTTAACCCTCCTGCTTTTTGGCCAACCGGAATTAAAGGAGAAGGTAGAGAACAATAAGCCGCTGGACCAGCGGGTAGCGATACGCTGTTCACTCGGGCCGCTCTCTGAGGAAGATGTGGATAAATATATCAGCCACCGCCTTAAGGTCGCGGGACGGCCGGAATCTGGAAACCCTGTTTTTAATAAAGACGCGTTAAAGGCGGTGTTTCAATATTCGGGGGGTATTCCCCGGCGCATCAACACCCTCTGCGATTTTGCCTTGATGTCCGGCTTCGCGCAAAAAGCGGAAACGGTTGATGCCGCCTTAGTAAGTTCGGTAATCAAGGATTTTAATCTAAGCTGAAAAATGCACACACTTTATACCTATATACTTACTCACTTTACACTTATAAACTTACACACTATACATGCCCCTCTACCTTTATAAAGCGGCAGACGCAGGCGGTAAACTGGTAAAAGGCGAATTAGAAGCTGCCAACGAAATGGAAGTAACCACCCATCTTGCCAAGATAGGGTACATGCCTATCAGTATAAGCATAAGCTTTAAAACCGTAAAAACCAAGCAGGTTTCCGAAACAGCGGTAAAAAAGGCGGGGAAAGCAAGCACCCAATCAATTATTATATTTTCCCGCCAATTCTCAACCATTATCAAGGCCGGCATTCCTATCGTCGACGGGCTGACGGTATTATCCGAGCAAACCGAGGACATTGCCTTAAAACAGGCGCTCCAAAATATTGTCAACGAAGTCAAAGGCGGCATTAGCCTTTCCCAGGCAATGATGCGCCATCCTAATGTCTTTAACGAACTTTACGTCAATACCATTGTCGCCGGAGAAAGCGCGGGCGTCCTGGAAACCGTCCTTGCCAAGCTTTCGCGTATGCTTGAAGATGATTTTGAAACCCGCGCCAAAATCAATGAGGCGATGCGTTATCCCATTATGGTTATGATTGCCTTGGTGATAGCGGTATTTGTCCTTTCTATTTTTGTCGTTCCGCAGTTTGCTAAAATTTATATTGACGCTAAGATGAAACTTCCCCTGCCGACCCAGATTATGATCCTTATCAGCACCATTATGAAGCACTATTGGTATCTTCTTATCCCTTCCTGTATCGGCGGCTTCTTTATGTTCAACCATCATATCAATACCAAAAAAGGCCGGTTTTGGTGGGACGGCCTTAAATTTAAAACTCCCCTGATCGGTGAAATTTACACCAAAATTACGATGCAGCGTTTCACTTCAATGCTGAGCGTCCTTTACCAAGCGGGCCTGCCGGTACTCAAAACCATGGATATCGTCGGCCTGACTATCGGTAATGTGGTCTTATCCCAGGAAATTGCCACAATGAAACAGGCCCTGGCTGACGGGAAAGGCATTTCCACGGCGGTACTTAGCAGCAAATATTTCCCCCGCATCGTCGGATTCATGATTTCCGTCGGCGAAAGAAGCGGATCGTTACCAACGATGCTTGATTCGGTATGCGAGTATTTTAGCCTGGAAGTCAAAGCCGCGGTTAAAGGCCTCACCGGTTTGATTGAGCCGATTATGACCGCGACGCTCGGTATCGTTGTTATGACCATGTGCCTTGCGATATTCCTGCCGCTCTGGGAAATGATTTCGGTAATGAAAGGAGGAGGCTAGTGCTTCAGGAAAGGAATCTATGGTAATTACGATAGTTTTAATTGTTTCAATCTGTGTCTTTATTGGCTACGCCTTTATGGTGAACCGGCGCTTGGGAAAAACCATTCATGAAAAGGTCAAGCTGATCAAGGAAACCGAGGCACAGCTTATCCAGATGGAAAAAATGGCATCCATAGGAACGCTTGCTGCCGGCATTGCCCATGAAATCAATAATCCCCTGGGGTTTCTTATCAGTAACCTCGAGAGCCTGCGGGATTACGTAAAAAGCTTCGCGCGGGAATTACCCGCGGAAAGCCCGCATGCCAAAACCATTCTTGAGGATTTCCTGCCCATGACCGAAGAATCCCTGGAAGGGGCTTTACGCATTAAAAAAATCGTTTCTGACTTGCGCACCTTCAGCCGCCAAAATGAGACGGAAAAGGTTTTAACCGATATCCATCAGGTGCTCGATTCCACGCTCTCGATTATCTGGAACGAAATAAAATACAAAGTTTCGCTGACAAAAGAGTATCAGGCGCAGTCGGAGATTTTAGCCGATGCCACCCAGCTCTCACAAGTATTCCTGAATATCCTCCTCAATGCCTCACAGGCAATTGATTCCTCTCAAACGATTACCGAAAAAGGCACCATCAATTTATCTACTCGGGAGGATCAGAATAACCTTTTTGTAATAATAAAAGATAACGGCTGCGGCATCCCGAAAGAAGTCCTGCCAAAAATTTTTGACCCGTTTTTTTCAACGAAAAAGAAAGGATCCGGCCTCGGGCTTTCGGTAAGTTATAACATTATAAAACAGCATCACGGCGATATAAACGTTGACAGTTCGCCGGGGCAGGGAACAACCTTTACCATACAATTGCCCAAAAGAAGCAAGGAAACTAAAAACGAAAAAAATACCCCATTCCTATAAAGGCATATGGAAGGAGCAGATACGATGAATGAAAATGAAAAAAGAAAGCATAAACGCGCGTTGGTCAAACTGAAGGTTGAATACCGCGGGAAAAGTTTCTGGCAAATGGTCGAGGCCCAGGACCTTTCCGCGGGAGGCATGTTTATCGCCACTGAAAAAGTCGAGCCGGCACAGACAAAAATAGAGGTCATGTTTGAGCTTGGCAAAGAAAATAAGAAAACCATCCGTGCAGAAGGGGTCGTGGCATGGAACAGAACCCAATCAATCAAAACTGCAGATGGCGAGGTCCTTCCGGCGGGCATGGGAATCATGTTCACCAAAATCACCCCCTTTCTCTCAAAACAATTTATTGATGATATGATAAAGAATAGCGGAGGATAAGACGTGCAAAAACATTGTATTGTATTGTTAGATGATGAGCAAAATATTTTAAACAGCCTCTCGAGGCTTTTGCGCAGCGACGACCGCGAGATAATAACGGCGCTTGACGCCGCAGAGGCTTTAGAAAAACTAAAAAACAACCAGGGCGCGGATTTGGTCATTTCGGATAACAAGCTGCCGAATATGTCCGGGGTGGAGTTTCTCATCAAGGTAAAGCAATTATACCCTGACACCATCCGCGTTCTTATCACCGGCTATCCAGACCTGGAATCGGTGATTAAAGCCGTCAATAACGGCCAAATCTACCGTTTTATTACCAAACCCTGGCAAAACGAAGAGTTTAAGCTGTTGGTGAAACAGGCATTGGACTATTCGGCCATACTCAAAGATAACCGAGAGCTCCTCAAGATTGCCAAACAGCAAAGGGATTTTCTTTCTTATGTTCAAAAAAAATATCCGCAGCTCTCGCCGAATGAAATCGATAAAACCGGCCTCTATATTATTGACGAGCAGCGGATTTCAGAAACCCTGGAAGATTTCATGAAAAAATATTATCCTGACGGGTCAAAATAACCGTATTCAACCTCGTAGGTTGAGTACGCCATGCTACAAACCTTATGGAATCTCTAGAAAATAAACTTGTCGACGGCCACTGGGTCAGGAAAGAGCAGTTTGAAGCGGCACGCCAAGAGGCCGCGAAAACGAATAAATCGGTATGGTCAATGCTGGTAAAAGCAAGCTACCTGTCACTTGATGACTTAAGTATATTCTTCGCGCAGGAAAGCGGTATTCCTTATGTGCGAATTTCCGATTATAAAATTAAGCCTGAGGTGCTTGCTTTATTAGATGAAGATTTCTGCCGCCAGTATATCCTTATTCCGCTTTTTAAAATAAAAGATACGGTATATCTTGCCTGCACCAACCCTTTCGATGCCGAATTAACGGATACGCTTCCCAAAACTCTTGGCTGCGCGATAGAATTTCTTCTGGCACCTCCTCGCTCAATAGCCGCCGCCTTAGATGCCTCCTGGGGCCCTGAAGAAAAAACGTTTATCTTAGAAAAATCCATTGTCCAGCAGAAGCCTCTACAAGGGCTTACCTTTTGGCGAGAATCTCAAAGGCTGCCGCTTACTATCCCCATGAGCTTAAGCATCGAAGATGAGGCCTTATCCCTGCCGTATGCCACGCCTATTGACGGATATACCCGCGATATTTCCCATAACGGCACGGCAATAGGATTAGAGGTATTTTTGTATTTACCAAAAGGCGTCAACATCGCTTTGGAATTCAGGCCAGAGGCATCGCTCTTTTCCTCCGGGTACAGCATCAAAACAAAAGGAGAAATCGTTTACTGCCGAATGGAGAAGGGCCGGCAGTATTTTTTAGGGATAAAATTTACTGAAATCACTTCCGAGGCACGGGAACAACTATTTAAATTAGCAACGCCTAAATAGTTTCCACTGAAAAAGGTATTTTAGAATAGGAATGAGTTTTTCAGCACTAACTAAATAAGCTTGACAGATACTATTTAATAGCTTAAGATATAGCTAAATACTATCAAACATATACAAGATAGCCAAAAAATCTGCGCTTTCTGAGGCATTGCTTTAACCTATTGATAGTATGAATCATTCGCAAATAATGTGGAGCAGTTATCGTAACTATTTAATAGTAAAAGAGAAACGCTAAAATTACTGTGCGCAATGAAACTAATGGTTTTTTCAGCGAATGACGATTTTAGTCAAAAAGTCCGAACAGTTTCGGGAATCCGCCACTAATGTAATAGCGGACGACGAGGATGTTTGAGCCCGTCCTGGCGCAAGCTGACGGGCGAGTTCCGCAGTCGCCGAAACTGTGAGAGACTTTTTGACGTGAAAAAATCGTCCTGAGCGAAAAAAGTATTAGTTTCGTGAAGCACACTATCCACAAAATTTACGAATGAACCATTATTATGATACAGATTCTCTATTTCTGATAACCTAAAAACTATGATTAACAATAAATTTCTTACCATTGAGCGGGCTGCTCAAGAATTAGGCATTTCCAAACAGACGCTCTATCGCTATGAAAAAAAGGGTGTTTTTCCCAAGCCCCAGCGTAACGCGATAAACCGCTGGCGGCAATACACACATGAAGATATCGTCAAGCTCAAAGAAATTATGCGGGGGCATAGTGAATAAACTATTTTTGTTTTTTTTATGCGCGCTGTCTTTTACTGGATGCGCGAAAAAAGAAATAGCGCAAAGCCACAATGAACCCGCGGCAGATACGCAGGCTGCCGTTCAAACTCAAGGAGAGGCACCTCAACAAAAGGCAGAGTTTTCGCTTAACGAAATAACCCGCAATCCATTTTTAACCGAAGCAGAGAATACCGTCCCCGCTGAGGCAAAGAAAACAATACTTATTGACTATCTGAGCGCGTCGGCAATTCTTTATTCGGAGAGAGGCACAAGCAAGGCGATCATTAACGGCCAGATTATAGAAACAGGAGACAGCATAGATAATAAGCAGGTTACCAAAATTCAGCCGGAAACCGTTACCCTCAAAGATGATGGAAACGAATACCTGGTGAAATTAAGGGAATAACCGAAAATATGGCGCTCTTATTGATTCTGATTCCGGTTGGGCAATTGTCAAAAACCATCTTTCAGCGAAAACACCGAAACAAAGATACCCCTGTTCTACCGGCAGGAAAAATATCGGGATGTTTGTTACTTTTTCTCTGCCTGAGCCTTTGCTGGAAGGCCGCATATATTTTTGCCCAAGAAGCTATCTCTCAAGACCTGCCAATCTCCGAAGCAGAAAACTCACCAGCACCTTTAGATGATACCAACACAGAAACCGCGCTTCCGGAAGCAGCTCCAGTGATGGAGATAAAACGCTCAGAAACCGAAGAATCTCTTTATTCCTTTGAGTTGCGGGATGTTGCCATAGGCGATCTCTTCCGGGCATTAGCCCATGACTATAAGCTCAATCTGCTGGTTGACAAAGAGGTTGACGGCACGGTTACCGCGAGCCTTGCCAATGTTTCATTGGAAGAGGCGCTGGAAACTATCGCCGAATCCCAAAATCTGATTTTACAAAAAAAGGGCAATGTTACGAGAGTCAGCCCGCATTTTGTAACTAAAATATTTAGGTTAAAATATATTGAGGCACAAGGAATATTTGATTCATCAAGTTCTTCCGAAGACGCGTCAAGCTCCTCAACAAGCAATGTTTTCGGCGACCTGCTCTCTGAAAAAGGGAAAGTTTTCTTGGGAAAGCAGCCGAATTCTATTGTAGTCATTGATTATCCCCCAAACGTGGAAAAAGTTGAAACCTACCTTAACGAAATGGATAAAAAAATGGCCCGCAGGGTCTTTAAACTTAACTATCTAAAGGCCGCGGATGTTGTCGGGAAAAGTTCCACTACAACCTCCTCAAGCGAGAGCTCTTCTTCTTCAGCA
This sequence comes from Omnitrophica WOR_2 bacterium GWF2_43_52, assembly GCA_001805445.1. GTDB lineage: Bacteria > Omnitrophota > Gorgyraeia > Gygaellales > UBA12090 > GWF2-43-52. The sequence goes on along the minus strand of MHGF01000034.1, from coordinate 49,209 downwards.
GAGTCGGCCTCATCTTCATCAACAGGAGATACAGGCTCATGAGAAAATATGGCGTTGTATTTTTCCTTTCGGCACTCCTTCTTGCCTGCGCGGGAAACCTGCCGCTTGACGCCCAGGAAATAAGCAATAATATACAGAACCTGCTCTCAAGCCAGGGAAAGGCGATATACGGCGATGAGCCTAATTCCATCATTGTGATTGACTATCCTGAAAATATCGAGCAGGTGGCTGACTATCTGGATAAAATGGACGTGGCTCCGGCCCAAGTGCTTATTGAAGCGCGGGTCGTTGAGGTAAAGCTTCAGAAAGAGCATGCCTTGGGGGTAAACTGGAAGGCATTCGCGGATAAAGGTTATATTCCCTTCGGCAGGTTTAAACTCGGCTATTCTACTGCCTTAGGCAGCCCTCCTGTGCCGCCGCAACAGACGATTAATTACAAACCGACGTTTTATCCCCCTGCTCAAACGACCACGGGGCAGGAATCTCCCTTTACCTTTGCTATTTTTGACGATAACATTAATATCGTAGTGCAGACATTAGCCAGCGAACTCAACACCAATATCCTTTCCGCGCCCAAGGTAACTACCGTCAATAACCGCGAAGCAGAAATCAAAATCATCCAAAGGCTTCCCTGGGCGGAACCGACAATAACTATTGATGATGCCGGAACCGCCTCAACTACCTGGACGGTTAACTTTGAAGAGGTAGGGATTGTTTTAAAAACTACCCCGACCATTAATGAAAACGGCGACATTACCATGGTGCTTACCCCTGAGGTCAGCGAAAAAACCAGCGATTATTCCCTTACCGCCACCGCAAGCGGCACCTCGGTAACCTATACGGTGCCCATCATTGATTCGCGCAGCGCCTCAACCAAAGTTGTTGTTGGTAACGGCCAAACCTTAATTATCGGCGGGTTGATTAAAGACAAAATTACCAAGGGAGAGTCAAAGGTTCCCCTTCTTGGAGATATTCCCTATCTGGGATATCTTTTTAAAAGCAAAAAGGATATCGTCGAAAAGACGGAATTACTCATCTTTGTATCTCCCAAAATCATTACCTCCAATGATCTCATCCATATGGCAAAGGAAGAGCCGAAACTTTGGGACAAAAACTATGCGAAGCAAAGAGAATTCCTAAAAACAGAGGCCTTGCGCAAAGAAGAGCAGAAAAACGAACTCAATAAGAAAATAGAAACAGCCGTTGATAAGCAAAAAACCCTGCAAGAGGAAAAAGAAAATTTGGAAGCAACGGTGCTCGAGGAAAAGAAAAACTTAAAATCATTACACCCCACTCAAAAATAGTTTCTCAAAAACATTTGGCATGGCTGAAATCAGTTACAAAAAAATAGGCGAGATTTTAATCGAGCAAGGCTTCATCAGCATGGAGCAGCTGCGTGAGGCCCTTGAAGAGCAAAAACTCACCGGTGAAAAAGTTGGCGAGATTTTAGTTAAAAAGGGCGTTGTGGGACAAGAAGAAATTGAACTTGCTCTTTCCAAGCAAAAAGGAATAGCCCGTTTTGACCTTTCCAATTACATTATCGAACCCTCTCTTTTCAAGCTTATCCCGGAAGATTTCGCCCGAAAGTACAAACTCCTGCCCGTTTTTTTAATCGAAAACACCCTCACCGTCGCCATGGCCGACCCTACCAACGTCTTTATCATTGACGAATTACAGCGGCTTACCAAGCTTATGGTTGAGCCTGTCCTGGCGCAGGAACTGGAAATCAAAAAATCCCAGGACCAGTATTACGGGGGCTCGGGCACGCTTTTAGAAATCGTCGCCTCTATTGACCGAAGTAAACTCTCGGAAGGGGAGAAGTTAGGGGAAGAAGCCCCGATTATCAAGATTGTCAATTACCTGATTATGCAGGCGGTCCAGCTTAAGGCATCAGACATCCACATCGAGCCTGAAGAAAAAACACTCAATATACGCTACCGCGTCGACGGGCTCCTGCGCAGGCAGTCACCGCTGCCGAAAGATCTATCCGGAGCGGTTATCTCGCGCTTTAAAATTATGTCCGGCCTTGATATTTCGGAAAAGCGCCTTCCTCAAGACGGCAGGATTATCATGAAAATCGGCAACAAAGATATCGACTTCCGCGTTTCCACATGCCCCACCATTCACGGGGAAAATGTGGTATTAAGAATCCTGGATAAAAGCGGCGTTGTGTTGGGGTTGGAAACCCTAGGGTTTCCGGCAAAGGAACTTGGCATGTTTCAGGAAATGATTCACTCGCCTTACGGCATCATCCTGGTTACCGGGCCAACCGGAAGTGGGAAAACAACCACCTTATATTCAGCCTTACAGATTCTTAATAAAGAAACGGTGAATATTATGACCGTCGAAGACCCTGTTGAATACCAATTCCCCGGGATACGCCAGGTGCCGGTTAATGTAAAAACAGGGCTTACCTTTGCCGCCGCCCTGCGCTCATTCCTGCGCCAAGATCCAAATATCATAATGCTGGGAGAAATCCGCGACCATGAAACCGCGGAAATCGCGATACAAGCAGCCCTGACCGGCCACCTCGTGCTTTCAACCCTGCACACCAACGATTCTTCTTCGGCGTTTAGCCGCCTCATCGATATGGGAATCGAGCCGTTTCTGGTTTCTTCTTCAATTTTAGGAGTCATGGCCCAGCGGCTCATCCGCAGGGTCTGCGAAAGATGCAAAGAATCGTATGCCCCTTCTGAGGAAGCCTTAAGGAACATCGGCTTAGCCGATAAAATCGGGCAGAATATTACCTTTAATAAAGGCATTGGCTGTAAACTCTGTAATTCAAGCGGATATAAAGGGCGCCTGGGTATCTACGAGATACTGAAAGTCTCTCCAAAAGTACAAGAGACAGTTTTAAAAAGGTCTTCCGCCGATGATATACGGGCGATCGCCATAAAAGAAGGGCTTAGCACTCTTCGTGATGCCGCCTTACAAAAACTCCTTGCCGGACTGACTACTCCAGAAGAAGTTATGCGGGTAACCTTAGAGGCTAGCGAGTAACAATAATGAAAAACACATTTTACTGTTTGTCTACTATTAGGAAAGGAGGTGGATGCTCTCCATTTATATTGTAAACAAAGAATTCTTTTTTCTTACGTATGCTGTTTATGAAAGGAGGAACAAATGTTGTTTCTAAAAAAGAAACTTGGTTTTACCTTAATTGAATTAATGGTGGTTATTGCCATCATTGCCGTGTTAGCGGCAGTAGCTGCGCCGCAGGTATTTAGGCAGATTGCAAAAGGCAGGATTTCTAATGCTGAATCCTTTTATAACACGGTAAAGACAGCCGCTAATGCTTATTTTTCTGATATGGGAAGCTGGCCGCCATCCTGTATTGGCAACGCGTGCGCTACCGCTGTAGGTGGTTTCATAACTCCGCCTGCTGTGCTAGGTAACTGGGATGGCCCGTATCTTGAAAGGTGGCCAACTCTTACGCCGTGGGGAGGAACGTATAACTGGGTCAGAACAGGGACGTTACCCCCGCCTGCTACCAATTTATTTTGTAACGCCTGCGCTACTTCTGGAGAAAGATATTTAACTATAGTAGCGCCGGTTGCCGGAAATACTATGACTCTTCCAGACCGCAATAAACTGGATATGGACATAGACAAAGCCCAAACCGGTACCGCTGGCTGGATGAGATACGCAGGAGGTCTTGCCGCCAACATAAACATATTAGTCTCCCGTGATGGCCCGACAAATTAAAAGTTTTCCTTACTTTTTATCCCTCCCTCTCTGTATTTAGAGGGAGGGATTTTTTAAAATAATTTTTTAAAGGTGCTTTTGTTTTAACAATGTAGCCATGAAACAATGTAACTATATAACCAGCTTTACCCCGTTCGAAACTACAGGGCGACCCGCAAAGAAGATAGGGTTTCCAACGGGGTTTACCCTAATAGAGCTCATGGTTGTCATTGCCATTATCGCCACACTCAGCGCCTTAAGCATGGTTTCATTTTCTTCTCTTACTGGAAACAGGCTTACGCTTGATGCCCGGTCAATTGCCGCTGACCTCTGCTGGATGCGCCAGATGGCAGTAGCTAAACACCGAAATCAGATTGTGGTTTTTGATACCTCAAGCGAAAGCTATGCCATTTACGACGATCTAAACGCGAATAGCGCGCCTGATGCCAATGAAGAAATAAAACGGCGAACATTAAGCGCAGGAATTGATTTAGTATCAGTACTCCCTTTGACGCAATTCTCTTTTCTTTTTCCTCAAGGAAACGCCTCAAGCGCTGGCACCACAACCATTACGCTCAACGCCCAAGGCAAAACCAGAACTGTGCAGGTTTTTAACAACACCGGCTATGTGAGGGTACAATAAGCCTTAAACTGTCAAACTGCTCAATTGCTAAATTGCTTATAGCATTTTAACCATGAAACAATATCAACTAGCCACAGGTCTGCTAAAAAAAAGAAAGATGGTTATAAAGGGCTTCAGCCTCATTGAAGTCGCCATTGCCATTGCTGTTCTGGGATTAGTAGCAGGGACTGTGGTTAGTGTGTTTGCCGCAGGCGCCAAAGCCGCGAGAAAAACCCAACAGCAAACTATTGCCTATAATTTAGCCCGAGCGGTTCTGGAACAGTATTCGGATTGGACAAGCCTTGACCAGTTAGATGGGCTTGATGGTATAGTAACCAACCAGGTAAACGGACGCCCTGCAGTTACGCTTAACAATATTATCTATACTCCTACGTTAACAATTTCTGATGGCCCGATAAGCCCTGCGCAGCTAAAATTACTAAATACCACTGTTGATTGGACAGATGGGAGTATTGCAAGGAATATCTCCGTATCAACCTTAAAGGCGAATTATTAAAACAAACGGTCAAACTGTTAACAGGCTTAGCAATTTAGCCATGAAACAATGTAGCAATGAAAAGGGTTTTACCTTACTTGAAGTATTAGTCGCCATTGCCGTCCTTGGATTGGTTATGGCGGGAGCCAGCGGCATATTTTCCTCCGTACAACAGGCCTGGCGCAAACAAAGAAACACCCTTGATTTAGTCCAGAATGCCCGTTGGGCAATGGAATTTATGGCAAACGAGGTAAGACACGCCACTGTAAGCGCTGCTCCTGCATGGGCACAAACTCAGATTATCCTCGTAGGTAACGGCATACAGCTCGGCAGAGATTCTGACGGTGACAATGACGTTGATATTGGAGATATTCAGGTACAATTTCGAAGGCCCGCAGGGGCGACTGCGCAGATACAAAGGAGACAAAGAACCAGAACCGGCCCTCCGGGGCCTCTTTGGAGCGCCTGGAGCGCTTGGGAAGAATTAGCAAATTTTATTGTCCTTCCTAATCCCAGCGGCAACGCCCTTTTTACCGATGCCGGAGGAGGATTGTATACTATTGAGCTCACCGTCCGCCCACAACCAACGCTGCCGATCGGCAGGGAAAACCGCGATTACACCCTGCGCACGCAGGTGAGGCCGAGGAATTAAATTGCTAAATTGTCAAAAGGTTAAATTGTTATGAAATATCTGGGGCTAAAAGACTTGAGTTCCTATAGAATTGCTTTTGATTTATCTAATTATATCTGGAGAATAGTGATTAAATGGGATTATTTTGCTAAAGATACCGTGGGTAGACAACTGGTTAAAGCAGTCGATTCTATCTCAGCTAATATCGCGGAAGGTTTTGGGAGATATTTTAAGAAGGATAAGATTAATTTCTATCGCTACAGTTATGGTTCAATAGAGGAAAGCGTGGATTGGGCGGAAAAAGCAAATAAAAGAAAATTGCTGGGAAACAACGAATATCTGCATATCTCTGGCGAACTAGAGAGATTACCTAAAGAAGTCAACTCCTTGATTAAATTTACTAATGATCGGTTAACTGTGTAGCAATTTAACAATGAAACAATTTAGCAATGTAAAAAGCCAGGCCATGATTTTTATCCTCTTTGTTACAGCTGTCTTTGCTATTTTAGGCTCAGGGCTTGCTTCAATGTGGGAATCGGAGCTACGCACCCGCTCATCTGACAGGGACGGGCTGATTGCCTTGTATTTGGCGCAGGCTGGAATTGAAGAGGCTAAAATTTGGATCAGGAATAATCCCGGAGGCCTGTTCCCTTTTAACTCACCATGGCAAAACTTTGGCAGTGGAAGATATGGCTATACTGTAAATACTCTTGGTGGCGTCAATAGGAACATTATTTCGGCAGGACAGACTTTAGATGCCGCGGCTAACCCGATAGCCGAAAGACAAATTAGCCTACAAATTACCAACATCGAGACTCCTAATATTGATACTGCAAACGATATTCAAGCAGCCTGGAGCTGGAGAGAACAATAACCATGCAAAACTTTTCGTATACCGCGCGGGACACTATGGGAAAAGTCGTCCGCGGCACCATGATGGCGGATAACGATGTGGACCTCTCCAACAAAATCTCAAACCTTGGTTATTATCTTGTCCAGTATAAAACGCTTTCTGAAGAACAGGCGCGTAAAACCACGACGCTGTTTCGCCTCAACTCAAAAGAGCTGCTTAATTTTACCATTCATATGGGCACCCTGCTTGATGCCGGAGTGCCTCTAGTGGCAGCGCTTCGGGATTTAGCGCAGGATGAAACAAAACAAACCATGCAAAAGCTTATTGACGATATCCGCTATCGCGTGGAATCAGGCGCTTCCCTAAAAGAAGCCCTGTCTATACAATACCGCTCTTTTCCTAAGCTCTATACCGCGATCGTGGGGGCAGGCGAATCCACGGGAAAACTGCCTGCCTGCCTCAATGAATTAGCAAGGCTCTTAGAATGGCAGTTAGAATTAAAGGCAAAAATCACTGAGGCCGCGACCTATCCTTTGATTCTTTTTTGCGTCATGATGGGGGTGGTAACGCTTCTGGTAGTAAAAATGATCCCTACCTTCGAGCCGATATTTAAAGAAATGCGCATAACCCTTCCCGCGCCTACCCAGATTGTCTTAGATATCAGCCGTTTTGTCCGTAGCAGCTGGTATATAATTACCGGTATAGTTATCGGCCTGATTGCCGGGTATAAATTCTATAATGCCACCCCAAAGGGCAAATACGCCTTGGACAGCCTAAAATTAAAGATTCCTATTGCCGGAGGCCTGCTCAGAAAAATCGCCATCTCCAGATTCTGCCACACCTTTAGCCTCGGCTTAAAATCAGGGGTAAATATATTGACCGCCTTAGAATTTGCGGCTGAAGTAGTGGGCAATACGCGTATCCAACGCTCTATCGAAAAAGCACGGGATTCGGTAAATGTGGGAGAAAAGCTCGGGACATCCTTTCAGATTTCGGGAGAATTCCCTCCCCTTGTCTTAAGAATGATTAACGTGGGGGAGCAATCCGGCTCGCTTGGCGAGACTCTGGAAAAAGTAAATCAATTTTATGACCGCGAGGTCCCGGCAACCATACGCACGATGTTTTCCTTTTTTGAACCGGCAATGATTGTTTTAATGGGGCTTATCGTCGGAGGCATCGCGATCGCGCTCTTTCTGCCAATGTTTAAGATGTCAGACGCGATGGGCGGATGAAAAAACTCTAAAACGCATGGAAAATTATATCGGCATAGATATCGGAAGCCGTTACACCAAGATAGTAGCTCTGGAACGTAAACCCGCCATTACGCTTACCGCGTGGCTTGAGTTTAAAACCCCCTATCTCTCACAAGCCGCCGCAAGCGGGAATCCCCTTGATATAAAAATATTCTGGGAAGAGACAACCAAACATATTCCGCAGGAAAAACTCCGCGCTGCCCATATTGCCGTCACCTTGCCTTCAAACGCGGTAAGCGCCATGACGCTGTTACTTCCCCGGGTTGCTAAAAATGAACTTACCGCGATAGCCACGACCGAGGCAAAGCGTAAAATGATTCCTGTGTCAGGGCCAAACCATATTTTTGAGAATTTCCTTGTTGGCTCGCGAATTACCGCGAAAATTCCCCGCTATGAGGTTATGGTTGCCCGTTCCGATATATCCCTGGTAAAACACCTTCTTGAGCTCTTTGGATACCTGCACCTTGAGCCTGAACTTATTGGATTCTCGAGCTCCGCCTTATTTTCTCTACTTCCCGCGCAGGCCCTTGCCGACAAAAATGCCGATACCGCGTTTGTTGATATCGGAATGCTCTCTATCAACACCTCTATCCTGCGGGAAGGGAAACTTAGTTTTTTCAGGAATACCGCGTTTGGCCTCAATGATATAATCAAAGATCTTGCTAAAAACCTCGCCCTTTCCGAAAACCGGACGGAAGAAGTACTCCTAGAAAAGGGAATTCCTGAGGTAGATTTTGATTTAAAAGACAAAGTTGCCCTTGCCGAAGAAATCATGCGCCAAAAATATGAGGCAAGCGTTGATACTGCCGGTAAGAATGAACTGGAGGAAATTAATGCCCTGGAATTACGTTCGCTCTGGCAGGCGCATATTGAACGCATGCTTCATGAGTTAAGGCGTTCGCTTATGTTTTATAAGGAACAATCCGAAGGTAGAAGGGTGGAACATATCTGCTTTTTAGGCGGCGGCGCCCATATTAAAAACCTGATCGCGCTCTTGGTCAAACAGCTCGGCGGTGAATGGCAGATAGTCTATCCTTTTAAGAATATGCAGATACATGGCACCGGTATCGAGAACCATGCGCAGACGCCTATTTTTAGTAATGCCGCGGCCATTGCTTTAAGCTGTGGACAGAAAGAGATCGCGGTAATTAATTTCCTGCCGCCAAATTTAAAAGCCAAAAAAACACATGCCAAAAAACGCCTGTGGTTTCTTATTGCAGCTATCGTTTTGGTATGTAGCACTGCCACGCTTTCGGCGATAGCCTTCGTTCACACTCTGATATATACCAAGGCGCTTGCCACAATAGAAACAGATTTGGCAATAGTTAGAGACGTTGCCGAAACCCTCAAGGAATTCGACAGGCGGGAAAAAAAGATAACCCAGGATACAATGGCCATTGAAGCCATACATAACCAAAGAATTCCTTTCTTCTTAATCCTTGCCTCTTTGGCTAAAAGTACGCCTCAGGCCATTCTTTTAACCCACGTAACCATCGCTAAAGGACAGGCTGCAGATATGGCGCAAGAGGCCGCGGAGAATCCGGATGTTTCTTATGGTGCTATTGCCGAAACGTATCGTCTAAGCATTTCGGCTGCCGTAGTGAGTGATTATGAAACAGCGCTTGGCCTCATCAAACGTTTCCGCGGCAACTTAGAGAACATACCCTATTTAAAAAATATTACCGCTTCAGACTTGCAGTTAGAAGAGATTAGCCCTCAAAGAAACACGCAGACAGGCAAGGTAACCGGGTTAACCAAATCCCAAACCAGGATATTTTCGCTTAATGCCCAAATAGCCGTTCCCGCGCAATCGCAATAAGGAGTCGTCGGTGTTTGACACAAACATTTCTCTTAAGTTAGAAATAAAAGACAAAAAGCAGTTTATCAAAAATACGCTGCTGGTAATAGTGCTTCTTGGCCTCGTAGCCATCTGCCTGTGGCAGACGACAACAAGTATAGGCTTAAAAAAAACCCTTGTTGAAAAAAAGGTGGAACTTGCCAGGGCTCAAAAAACCAGTAAACATTTAAAAAAATTAGAACGCCAGGCCCAGGACTTAACCGAAAAAGAAGCGGCGATACTTAAACAGGTTCCTCTTGATGAAAAACACCCTTTTAGCCTCATCAAAACCCTCACTACCATAGCTGATACCTTAGGGCTGCAAAAAGCAGGTTTTCGCGTCAAAGAAGAGAGCCTCGCAGAGAATACTTTCGGAATTGAAACCCAGGGGGCACCGATGGCTGACGAAGAAACAGGTGACACCATGGTTAGCCAAGAAACGCAAACGGTCTCGTACCAGGCAACTGCGCAAACCTTAAAGCCTTTGCGTTTTGAAATGACGTTTAACGGTACCTATGCTCAACTGCTTGCGCTATTGCAAAAAATCCATACCCTGGAAAGAATGATTACCATTGAACATATCGCTATTGAACGTAAAAAAGAAATTGTCCCCCTCCAAGCAATCGTCCTGCATTTAACCGCGTACACGTTTTCCAACGAATAAGCCCTTTTCTATCCGCACCCAAACAACGGCCTTAATTCTGAATTTTGCCTACCTATACACTAGTGCGTTATGACATAAATTCATGCTACCGCGCTTTATCTTGAAAGCGGGGGTGGCAAGGTTATGTGTGAGCGGGGCGTACGGAAATTTTTGCAGCTTGGCCGCCGAGCGGTGAGCGAGGCGTGCAGAAATTTACGCCGAGTGAGGCCTGCCGCAGGAGCTGAGCCGTTCGTCCCCGCGAAGACATAACCTTGACAGGACCTCCGCCCTATATAACAGTAATTTATGTCACGGTGTACTAGTGGAGTACATACCTTCAGGAATTTGCAAGTAAAGACGTTCCAGACAAACAACAAGCCATTTTTCTATCTAGCCTCTTTTTCTCATAGAACCATTAATTTTTTACTTGCAATGGTTTCTATTCCTGCTATAATTATTTTCCGGTTATACGAAAAGCTTAATTCCTGGGTGCGACGTTGAGGAGTTCGAGAAGAGAGTATTTAATCCCGCAACTCTAATTCCCTAATTGTTTTATTCTCTATAGCCATCTATTCACGATTGCGTACACAATAAAGCCTAGTGCTTTACATTCTTATGCCATTAGGGAAAAGCGAGAATTTTTGTCTTTTGTTTCTGTGGATAAACTGTTGATACTGTGGAAAAAACCATGAGTCTTGTAGAATCTTGGGTAAAGGCAAAAGAGGTTCTTTCAAAAAACATCGGAGAAGCTGCCTGCGAAGCCTGGATCAATAGATTAGAAGCCAGAGAGTCGAATTCTGACACTCTGGTTTTAGGCGCGCCGGATGAATTTTCCAAAGACTGGGTAAAGAAACATTACCGTTCGTTAATCGAAGACGCCTTAAACAGATTTACCCCCAAGGGGATTCAGATTGAATTCTCGGTCTTATGCCGTCCTGCTCCTAAGGCGGAACTTTCATCTTCTGTTAAAAGCGCTCCTTCTGAAAAAAACGCGTCTTCTATAAATTTAAATCCGCGCTATACCTTTGAGAACTTCGTGGTTGGCCCTTCTAACCGTTTTTCACATGCCGCGGCTATTGCCGTGAGCGAAGCTCCCGCAAAGACATATAACCCTCTTTTCATTTATGGCGGCGTAGGATTAGGCAAAACGCACCTGATGCAGGCAATCTGCCACGCTATTTTAAAGCGTGAAGGCCAAAACATGAAAATATGCTATATCACCTCTGAAAAATTCACCAATGAGCTTATTGACGCTATCCAACATCATTCAACCAACCGTTTCCGCCAGAAATACCGCACTATTGATGTCTTGGTAATTGACGATATCCATTTTATCGCCGGCAAGGAAGCTACTCAGGAAGAATTCTTCCATACCTTTAACGCTTTGCATGACGCCCATAAACAGATTATTATCTGCTCTGACCGCACGCCGAAAGATATATCTAACCTTGAAGAGCGCCTCGTTTCGCGTTTCGGTTGGGGGCTGATTACCGATGTCCAGCCTCCGGATTTTGAAACCAGAGTCGCGATTTTAAAGAAAAAAATTGAGCATGAATCAACCACAATTCCCGACGAGGTTATCTTTTTTATCGCCCAAACGCTTAAATCCAATATCCGGGAGCTTGAGGGCGCGTTAATCCGGGTGCTCGCGTATTCGCTCTTAGAAAATAAACCCATAACCCTGGCATTAGCAAAAGAGGTATTAAAGGACCAGCTTAAAGAAAACACCAAAACGATTACCATTGAGTTAATTCAAAAGCAGGTAAGCGATTTTTATCATTTTGGCCTCCAGGACTTAAAAGGCAGCAAAAGGGATAAAAATATCGTTTTGGCGCGCCAGGTCGCCATGTATTTCTGCCGCGAGCTGACCAGTTTTTCTTTTCCGGAAATAGGCGGTTTTTTTGGCGGCAAGGACCATACGACAGTGCTTCATTCCTATAACAAAATAAAAACGTGTAAAGAAAAAGACTCAAAAATAAGGCATGACATTGAAAAAATTATGCAACTCCTTAAACAGTAAATCCACAGCTAATACAAAGATTCTTGTTGATAATTTTCCAGTTTTGTTGTATATAGGTGTGGGTAAACCTTACGTTTTTCAACAGAAGCGAAACCCCATTACTACCAATACTATTTATTCTATTTAAAAACTATTAATAATAGTACTTTTGGTTAAGGAGCCTTTCATGAAGTTTCAAACCACTAAAGAAAACTTATTCAGCCATATTCAAATCACCCAGAATATAGTTACTCCACGGGTGAGCCTGCCTATTTTATCAAATATGCTTTTAGAGGCAACAGATGGAAAAATAAAGCTTATTACCACAGATTTGGATATCGGCATATCATGTGAATATCCTGTGGAAGTTGTGGAAAACGGCGCAATCACGGTTCCTTCAAAAAGATTCGCGGAAATCATTCATGAGCTACCTTCCGGGCCGGTAGTGATCGCGGTAAAGAAAAATAATATGGTAACCATACAGACAGAGACCTGCGAATTTAAAATTATGGGGCTTCCTAAAGAAGAATTTCCGAAGCTTCCGGAATTTAAGGAAAAAGAAGTTATAAAAATAGAACAAAGCCTGTTAAAGGAGATGGTGGGAAAAACAAGCTTCGCGGTATCACATGACGAAACCCGGTATGTATTAAACGGCATACTCTTTAAAATAGAAAATGATAAAATTCTCCTTGTCGCCACCGATGGCAGAAGACTGGCCTTAATTGAGAAAAAATTAAAATCATCCGGCAACAAAAAAATACAGATGATCGTTCCTCTCAAGACAATCCATGAGTTAAGCCGCAACTTGTCAGATGAGGGAGATCTTTCACTTATCTTAGGAGAAAATCAGGCATTGTTCGACTTAGGAGCAGTCCAGGTTATTTCCCGCCTTATAGAAGGAGAATTTCCGGATTATCACCAAGTTATTCCTGAGCGGCAGAAAGAAGCACTATTGCTTGACCGCGAAAAATTCTTACTCGCGCTGCGGCGAGCCGCGATCTTATCAACGCTTGATTATCAGGCGGTAAAATTGGAGGTTTTTAAAAATAAACTGGTGATTTCAAAATCGACACCAGATATTGGTGAGTCAAGAGAGGAACTGCTTTCGGAATATGCCGGAAAAGAGTTAGCCATTGGGTTTAATCCGTCATACCTTATCGATGTGTTAAAAAATCTTCAGGACGAAAGTATCAATTTTGAGGTTACAGATTCAGAGAAACCGGGGGTAATCCGCGATAACGGCTATGTTTATATAGTCTTGCCCATGAGGATATAGCGGAAAGTGGTAGAACAAATCGGTAAAACGGTAGATGCGTTACTTAAGGCGTTACAATCAGACAAAAAGGACACCAAGCAGGTAATCTACGATACGATACTGGAATCACTCGAAGAACGCGAGAAAAAACATATACAACCGTATAGCTATAACAATAACGTTGTTACCCTGCATATCGATTCGCCGGCGCGGATGTACGCGTTTAACCTGAAAAAAAATCAGCTCCTTAAAAAAGTGCAGGAAAAAACCGGAAGAGAAGCGGTCAAAGATATAAAATTAAGAATAGGTGTAATCAAATGGCAGAAGAGCTAAAAGAAAAAAAATCGCATAGTTACGACGCGACAACCATTCAGGTATTAGAGGGTATCGAAGCAGTCAGGCGCAGGCCGGCAATGTATATCGGGGATACCTATACGCGCGGCTTACACCATTTGGTATACGAGGTAGTGGATAATTCGGTAGATGAGGCCTTGGCAGGCTCCTGCACAAAAATAGATGTGGCGATCCGCCCGGATAACAGCGTAAGCGTGACGGATGACGGGCGAGGGATACCCGTGGATATCCATAAAACCGAGAAAAAGCCGGCGGTAGAGGTGGTGTTGACCACGCTTCACGCTGGAGGAAAATTTGACCACGAGGCGTATAAGGTTTCCGGCGGGCTTCACGGCGTGGGGGTGAGCGTCGTCAATGCCCTTTCAGAATGGCTTGAGGTTGAGGTAAAGCGCGACGGAAAAATTCATCATCAGCGTTACGAAAGGGGAAAAACAGCGACCAAACTTACCCCAATCGGTAAGAGTAAAACCACAGGAACCAAGGTTACCTTTAAGGCGGATAAGGAAATTTTTAAGGATATAGAGTATTCGTACGATACATTGTCTCAACGGTTACGGGAACTTGCCTTTTTAAACAGAGGGCTGGAAATAACCATCTCGGACGAACGCACGGAAAAACGCGCGGAGTTTAAATTTTCCGGTGGAATTGTTTCTTTCATTGATTATTTAAACCAGAACAAAAATCCGCTGCACAATAAAGTTATCTATTTCCAGAAAGAAAAAGAGGGGATACAGCTTGAAGCCGCGCTCCAATATAATGACGGGTATTCTGAAAATATCTTTTCCTTTGCCAATAACATTAATACAGTAGAGGGAGGAACGCACCTTTCCGGTTTTAAATCCGCGCTTACCCGCGCCATCAATCAGTACGCGAAAGGGAAAAACCTTTTAAAAAACGATATAGCCATCAGCGGCGATGATGTGCGGGAAGGATTAACCGCCGTCATTTCGGTAAAAATTCCTAACCCCCAATATGAAGGCCAAACTAAAACCAAATTAGGTAATTCCGAAGTAGAAGGTTTAGCGGCCTCAGCAGTGTTTGACGCCTTAACCACTTTTTTTGAGGAAACCCCTTCAGTAGCAAATAAGATAGCGGATAAGGCAATTCTTTCAAGCCGCGCCCGCGAGGCGGCGCGCAAGGCCCGCGAACTTACCCGCAGAAAAGGCGCGCTTGAATCAGCAGGTCTGCCGGGAAAGCTCGCCGATTGCTCAGAGCGGGATCCCGCGCTGTGCGAGTTGTATATCGTCGAGGGCGATAGTGCCGGTGGATGTTTTGGGGGGAATGTTTTGGTGGCCTTGACAGACGGTAGGAATGTATCTTTTAAGGATTTGGCTAAAGAATGGAAAGAAGGAAAAACCAACTATTGCTATACAATAAAAACAGATGGCCGTCTTGGCATAGAAAAAATCGTTGAACCGCGAATCAGCCGTAAAGACGCGGAAGTGATAAAAATAGTTTTGGATAGCGATGAGGAAATAATCTGCACCCCGGATCACAAATTCATGCTGCGAGACGGCTCATATATTCAAGCCAAAGACTTAAAGACGGATATGAGCCTGATGCCCTTACACAAGAAGCAGTCGCGAAGAGAAGGCAGAATTACTATAGACGGGTATGAAATGGTGTTAGATCCCCATACACATACATGGGTGTTTACCCATGTATTAGCGGACAGGGATAACCTAGAGCATGCAGTTTACAAAGAAAGTAAAGGCGTTCATAAGCACCATATTGATTTTAACAAGTTAAATAATAATCCTGATAATGTAGTAAGAATGCTAAAAGAGGAGCATCTGGAGCTGCATAAACAACAGGCAAAACGGACGCTCCATAGCAAAGAAACAATAGAAAAATGCAATAAAATAAAAAAGACCAGTGAATACAGAGAAAAAATTTCTAAGAAAATTAGGGAAGAATACGGCAGCATGCTAAGCGCAAAAGCTAAAAAACAGTGGGAGGATGCCGGATATAAAGGTTATATGGTTAAGAAGTATTTAGAATTTTATTCTACCAATAAAGAGTATAGAAAGAAGAATTTAAAAATACTAAATGAGGCACAAAGAAATCATTGGTCTAATCCGGCGAACAGGTTAAAACAAGCCAACAGGGTTAAGGAATATTTTAAAACTAATCTTCAGGCTAAAGCACATCTGTCTAAAAAAGCAAAAACAGAATGGCTAGAGAGCACATTGTTGGAATGGCGCAGGCAAAAGACAAAAGAGCAGTGGACAGCAGAATTTAGGATAAAAAGAAAAGCTGCGTATAATCAAGTTTATTTACATGAAAGCCTTGCATTTGCCAAAAAGATTTATGAAAAGTACACGGATATAAGCCGTTATGATGAAGAACGAACAGCCTTAGAGAAAAGAAATAATAATATTGTCAAGCTGAATACCTTGATAGAAAGATTTTTTGAAGGCGATATAAGTAAATTACAAGAGGCAGTAGCAGCTTTTAATCACAAGATTAAATCTATAGAAAAAATTAAGGAAACAATAGACGTTTATGATATAGAAGTCCCGAATACCCATAATTTTGCTCTAGCAAGTGGTGTTTTTGTCCATAACAGTGCCAAGCAAGGGCGCGACCGCAGGTTCCAAGCAATACTGCCTATTAAGGGAAAAATCCTGAATGTGGAGAAATCACGTTTGGATAAAATTTTGTCTAACGAGGAAATCCGTACCATTATTACCGCCTTAGGCACAGGAATAGGGGAAGAATTTAATGTGGAAAAATTACGCTATCATAAACTGGTGCTTATGGCCGATGCTGATGTGGACGGTTCACATATCCGGACACTTTTATTGACCCTTTTGTACCGGCAGATGCCAAAATTAGTAGAAGGCGGCTATGTCTATATAGCGCAGCCGCCGCTTTATAAAATTAAAAGGGGCCAGCGTGAGGAATATATCCAAACCGAAAGCAAGATGAATGATTTGATCCTCGACTTGGGCAGGGAAGGAAATACGCTTATCCGCCTCAAGGATAAACAGACATTTACAGACCATCAGTTTAAGGAGCTTCTAGCATTATTGGTAGAGCTGGAAAAATATAGCAGGATTTTGGACAAAAAGGGAGTAAATTTTGTAAAATATCTCACTTTTATGCATAAAAAGACCAAAAAAATGCCTATTTATAGGGTAAAAGTGGATGGAAAAGACCAGTTCGTCTATTCTGACGATGAGCTGGCAAAGCTTACGGAAGAGGGAAAAGAGAATAACCACGAAATATTAGAGCTTTTTGAGGCGTCAGAAATAGAAGCAGCGGCTGCGAAAATTGAAAAGCTAGGCTTGGATATCGCTGTATATGCCCAAGAGCCCTTGGTTCAGGATAAAGAAACCTCAGGGAAACAGCAAGAAGCTAAGGTTAAGCCAGTATATAGAATTACCAGCTCAGAAAAAGAGCAAAAGGATTTTATCTGCCTAAAAGAAATTTTAGAGTATGTGAAGGAGCAGGCCGTAAAGGGTATGCACATACAAAGATATAAGGGTTTGGGCGAGATGAATCCGGAGCAGCTTTGGGAAACCACAATGGATCCCGAAAAGCGCACCATGTTAAAAGTGACCTTAGAAGACGCGGTAGAAACGGATAAAATGTTTACGGTATTAATGGGAGATCAGGTAGAGCCGCGTAGGCAGTTTATTGAAAATCACGCCCATCAGGTGAAGAATTTGGATATATAAAAAAAGTTTTTGGTAAATAGTATATGGTTTACGGCAAAATAATTAGCTAAATAGGATCAGAAATGTATACCCGTAACGAAAAAATAGTCCCGGTGCATATAGATGATGAAGTTAAGGATTCTTACCTTAACTACGCGATGAGCGTTATCGTAGGGCGCGCCCTTCCGGACGCCCGAGATGGGCTTAAACCGGTGCACCGAAGGGTGCTTTTTGCCATGCAGGATTTAAATCTTGAGCATACCAAGCCGTATAAAAAAAGCGCGCGTATTGTTGGAGAAATTCTCGGTAAATACCATCCCCATGGCGATGTAGCAGTGTATGATACCTTGGTGCGTATGGCGCAGGATTTTTCTCTTCGCTATCCCTTTGTAGACGGACAGGGAAATTTTGGCTCGGTTGACGGCGATTCCGCCGCGGCAATGCGCTATACCGAGGCGCGCCTTTCGGCGGTTGCCGAGACCATGCTTGAGGATATTGAGAAGGATACGGTTAACTTCGGGCCAAATTTTGACGGCTCTTTAAAAGAACCGCTTTTACTTCCGGCAAAACTGCCCAGCCTTTTGGTGAATGGGTCAAGCGGTATTGCTGTCGGTATGGCAACCAATATCCCGCCGCATAATCTCAATGAAGTGGCAGACGCGATTATTCATATTTTGGATACGCCGCAGGCAGAGATAAAAGACCTGATGCGCTATATAAAAGGCCCTGATTTTCCGACAGGCGGGATTATCTGCGGCAAGGGAGGGATAAAAGACGCCTATGCAACCGGACGCGGTAAGCTTACGGTGCGTGCCCGCGCAATGATCGAGCGTCAAAAAAACGGTAAAGACTTAATTATCGTTACCGAGATCCCTTATCAGGTGCAAAAAGCAGGCTTGATTGAGGCCACCGCGGCCCTGGTGGATGATAAAAAAATTGAGGGTATTTCAGATATCCGCGATGAGTCAGACAGGGAGGGTATGCGCATTGTGGTTGAGCTAAAGCGCGATGTGGAGCCGCAGATAGTGCTTAATCAGCTCTTTAAGCATACCCAGCTTGAGACGACGTTTGGAATTATTATGCTAGCGCTGGTAGAAAATCGCCCGCGGGTGCTCAATCTACGCCAAATGCTTGATTGTTACATCGGCCACCGTAAAATAATTGTCCGCAGGCGCACGCAGTTTGAATTAGATAAAGCCCTTAAAAGAGCGCACATTTTAGAAGGCTTAAAGATAGCCTTAAAGTTTATAGACCGGATCATTAAGGTCATTAAGACTTCAAAAAGCGTTGAGGCAGCGCGGGAAAACTTAATCAAAGAGTTCGAGCTTTCTCAAATCCAGGCACAGGCAATTTTAGAGATGCAACTGCAGCGCCTGACCGCTTTAGAGCGCGATAAGATTGACGCAGAATACGCGGAGCTTTTGAAAAAAATCGAGCAGTGCAGGGCAATCCTGGCCTCCGAGAAAAAGATAGAGGTGATTATTAAGGATGAACTTACGGAGTTAAAGAAAAAATATGGAGATGAACGCCGTACCGAAATAGTCGGGGAAGTGGAAAACCTGGAAATAGAAGACCTGATCGCAGAAGAAGATGTGGTAGTGACCATAAGCCATGGCGGCTACATCAAGCGGCTTCCGGTTGCCGCCTACCGTAAACAGAAACGAGGCGGCAAAGGAGCAACGGGAGCGGAAGTAAAAGAAGAGGATTTTATTGAGCATCTTTTTGTAGCCTCAACAAAGGATTATCTGCTGATTTTTACCGATAAAGGGCAGGTGCATTGGCAGAAGGTATATGAAATCCCTCAAGGCAGCCGTATTTCTAAGGGCAAGGCTATTGTTAACTTATTACAGGTAAAAACGGATGAGAAAATTGCCGCTACTATTCCGGTTAAGGAATTTTCCGCGGATAAATTTCTGGTTATGGTCACCAGGCAAGGTTTAATTAAAAAGACGCGCCTTGACGCCTATAGCAATCCGCGTAAAGGCGGGATTATCGGAATTTCCCTAGAGAAGGATGACGCGCTTATCGGAGTAGAGCTTACTGACGGTAAAGAGGAACTTTTAATCGGCACCAAAGATGGTAAGGCAGTGCGTTTCCCCGAAACGCAGGTGCGGGACATGGGCCGAGGCGCCAAAGGCGTGCGGGGGATCAATCTCGCTAAAAATGACGAAGTAATTGCCATGATAGTTGCCCAAAAAGAGGCAAACATCCTTACCGTTACCGAATTAGGGTTTGCCAAAAGGACACCTTTTAAGGAATACCGCTTGACCAGACGAGGCGGCAAAGGTATTATAAACATTACAGTTACGGACAAAAACGGCTCCGCGGTAAGCTTAAAGACGGTAAATGACCAGGATGAGCTTATGGTAATTACCCAGAACGGTATGTTTTTGCGCTGTGCCGTAAAAGATATCCGCGAAACCGGCCGTGCCTCCCAGGGTGTGCGTTTGATAAAGCTGGATGATAAAGACCGCGTATCGTGTGTAGCACCGGTAATCGCGGAAGAAGCAGAGTAAAAAACCTGTTAACCTACGAGGTTAACAGAGGTTTTTTAAAATGAAATCTACTTATAGAAATTTAATATTTCTTGTCTTTCCTTTCTTAATAGTTACATTTTTCCAAAAGACGCCAAATAGTTTTGCAGCTTTGGAGAATCTTCAGTATTTATATCAGACCTGGTTTAATTCCTATGAAGAACAAGAGAGCCGTACCGAATCCATCGAGACATATCGTCCAGAGGGGTTTAAGGAATTTCCACCCAGTAGGTTCCGTAATGAATATATTTTTAAAGAAGACGGTTCTTGTCAATGGTTAGTCTTACATCCAGCCGACGCGCATTACCTAAAATCAGGGACATGGGAAGTCTCGCCAGACGATGACCAAGTGATTTTAATCTACGATCAGCAGCATAGCTTACAGAAATCATTTAGAATTATAGAAATACAAAAAGACTTGTTAAGAATAAGGTCAGTAGTATTCTTAGAAGAAAGACGTCCTGAAAATTAACGACCCCATCGTCTAGCCTGGTTAGGACAAGAGCTTTTCAAGCTCTCGACACGGGTTCAAATCCCGTTGGGGTCATTTTAAACATAAAAATAAAGTAGCTGTCTCCGCCGCAGGCGGATGCGCCTACGGCGCAAGCTTTCAGCTGAGAGCTGAGAGCTGAGAGCTGAGAGCTTTCTATGTGCGGCATAACCGGCTACGTAGGTAATCGACAAGCCCAAAACATCCTCTTAAACGGCCTGAAACGCCTGGAATACCGCGGGTATGATTCAAGCGGCATAGCGATAATCCTCCCTGATAAAAATACCATTTCCTTAAGAAAATCTCCCGGGAAAATCAACGCTTTAGAAAATCTTTTAAAGAAAAAGCCGCTTTTCGGTAACCTCGGTATTTCTCACACTCGCTGGGCAACTCATGGAGCGCCAACACGCCTGAACGCTCATCCGCATTACGATTGCACAGGAAATATCGCGCTTGTTCATAACGGCATTATTGAAAATTACGAATCTTTAAAAGCAATCCTCATTAAAGAAGGCCATCGTTTTATCAGCCAGACAGATACCGAAGTTATCGCCCATCTCATTGAGAAATTTTACAAAAACAATATTTCGCTTGAAGCCGCGGTGCGTAAAAGCCTCAAACTTTTAATTGGTTCTTTTGCCATCGGCGTTATCTCTGCCAGAGAGCCGGATAAGCTTATCGGCGCTCGTTTAGGAAGCCCCTTAATTGTAGGGGTGGGAAAAAACGAAAATTTCCTGGCTTCGGATGTTCCCGCGGTATTAGACTCAACCAAGGACATAATTTTCTTGGATGAGAATGAGCTGGTGGTTTTAACCAAAAATAGTTTGAAAATTACTGATTTAAACGGCTCTCCTCTCTCAAAAACCGCGGTACGTATTAACTGGGATATAACCCAAGCACAAAAGCAGGGATATAAGCATTTTATGCTTAAAGAGATAAATGAACAGCCGGCGATTGCCGAACATTTGCTCAAGCTGCGCATACAAGGAAATAACGCGAAAATACACTTTGAGGAGCAGAAAATTCCAGATGAGAAGCTAAAAAAAATACAGAACATTTCTATTGTTGCCTGCGGCACCGCGTATCACGCGGGCATGGTAGGAAAATATATATTAGAAAGCGTATGCGCTATCCCTACGCAGGTGGATGTTTCCAGTGAATTTAGATACCGCGACCTGTTAATTAATGAAAATACCTTAGTCATTGCCGTAAGCCAGTCGGGAGAAACCGCGGATACCTTAGCAGGCGTAAAAGAAGCGCGCCGCCTTGGCTCAGCGGTGCTTTCCATTTGCAATGTCTTGGGCTCAAGCCTCACGCGCGAGTCAGACGGAGTTGTTTATACCCATGCCGGGCCGGAAATCGGCGTAGCCTCAACCAAAGCCTATACCGCGCAACTTTTGGCCTTTTATCTTTTGGCCTTGTATCTTGGGAATTTACGTGGTTGCCTCGGGAAAGAAGAGTTAGAAAAATATGTAAACGGCTTAAAAAAAATCCCCCGCCAGCAGGAAGAAATTCTTAAACATCAAAATACAATTGCCACTCTTGCCAGGCGCCACGCGCATTTCGGCTCATTTTTGTATTTAGGAAGAAATATCAATTACCCCTCGGCGCTTGAGGGCGCGTTAAAATTAAAAGAGATTTCTTATATCCCCGCGGAAGGCTATGCCGCGGGAGAAATGAAGCACGGCCCGATCGCGCTTATCGATGAATATCGAGCAGTAGTCTGTATTACGCCCGCATCCCATGTTTACGAGAAGATGGTTTCAAATTTACAGGAAATACGCGCAAGAAAAGGAAGAATTATCGCTATCGCCACCAGCGGCGACGAGAGCATTAAAAGGCAAACTAAGGAAGTTATCTCTATACCACAGTGTGAAGAAATATTTTCACCGCTCCTAGTTGCGCTTCCCCTGCAATTAATTGCCTATCATATCGCGGTAAAAAGAGGCGCAGATGTTGATCAGCCGCGTAACCTGGCCAAGAGCGTTACGGTAGAATAGAGCCTTGACTATGTAGAAATACATGCTATACTTGTTATAGCCTTTAAATCCAGCCCAAGAGAGGCCGGTAAGGATAAAAAATGGATAGACAACGTATCATTAGCATAAAAGTAACCCTCAAACTGTAAATTACGGTTTGAGGGTTTTTTATGACATGAGAGAAAAAACCAAAATTTTAGACGCACAGACAATATCCAGAACCCTGATACGCATTGCCCATGAGGTATTAGAACACAATCGTATTACCGATAACCTGGCAATTGTAGGTATCAGAAGCCGCGGGGCGCACCTTGCCAAGCGCTTAGCAGACTGCGTTAAGAAAATAGACGGTAAGGAAGTGCCGGTAGGAATTTTGGATATTACCTTGTACCGGGATGACCTGACGCTTCTTAATTACCAACCCGTGGTGCATAAAACGGAAATCAATTTTGATATCACCGATAAAAACATTATTTTAGTAGACGATGTGTTGTATACGGGGCGTACGATTCGCTGCGCTTTATCCGAACTCATAGATTTTGGCAGGCCAAAGACCATACAACTTGCGGTACTCGTGGACAGGGGCCATCGGGAGCTGCCTATCCGCGCTGACTATGTGGGAAAGAATATTCCCACTGCCTGCAATGAAACAGTGGAAGTGCGCTTAGCAGAAAGCGACGGCTGCGATGAAGTGGTGATTATAGAGAAGGACAATAGTTAAATTGCTACATTGCTAAACTGTTAAACTGTTTTTAGCCGTTTAGCAGTTATAAATATGCTCTGGACTAAGAAAGACCTGTTGGGGTTAGAATATCTAAACCGGGAAGAAATAGAGTTTGTTTTAGAAACCGCAGCCTCATTTAAAGAAGTTTCAACACGAGATATCAAAAAGGTCCCGGCCTTACGCGGTAAAACCGTGGTTAACCTTTTTTATGAGCCGTCAACCAGGACACGGGTTTCCTTTGAAGTGGCGGCAAAGAGATTATCCGCCGATGTCATTAATATCGCTACGGAAACATCAAGTGTGCGAAAAGGCGAAACCCTTATTGATACAGGTAAAAATATTCAGGCCCTCAAAGCAGATATCATCGTGATGCGGCATAATTATTCGGGCGCGCCAACATTGCTGGCGCGTAACGTCGATATAAGCGTTATTAACGCCGGTGACGGCTGGCACGAGCATCCTACCCAGGCACTCTTGGATATTTTTACCCTTAAGGAAAAATTAGGAACCATAGAAGGCTTAAAGGTAAGTATTATCGGCGATATTTCGCATTCGCGGGTTGCCCGTTCTAATATCTGGGGCTTAACGAAGCTCGGGGCAAAGGTGAGTGTCTGCGCGCCCAAGATGCTGATTCCGCAGGCGATAGAGCGCATGGGAGTTACGGTAACCCACGATGTAGACGAAGCGTTACAAGAAGCAGACGCGGTCAATGTGTTACGTATGCAATTTGAAAGGGACAACCAAAACGCGTTCCCCAAACAGTTAGAATACTTTAAAAATTTCGGCATTACCGAAGAGCGCCTGATAAAGGCAAAAAAGAATATCGTCGTAATGCATCCTGGGCCTATTAACCGCGGGATAGAAATATCGAGCGCTGTTGCCGATGGGAAACATTCGGTAATCTTAGAGCAGGTTACTAACGGCATCGCGGTACGTATGGCGGTGCTTTTTTTGGCGGCACAGGCCAATGAAAAAGTAGATAGCAGGCAGTAGGTAATAGATAGTAAAGTGGTTACACCATGAAACTCCTCATTAAAAACGGTAGAGTCATCGATCCGGCAAATCAGCGAGATGAAGTTTTGGATATCTTGATAGAGCACGATACAATATCCAAAGTAGCAAAGAATATTAAATGCCCTGCCGATATGGTCATTGATGCCGCGGATAAAATTGTTATGCCGGGGCTTATTGATTTACATGTGCATGTGCGCGAGCCGGGCAGAGAGGATAAGGAAACGGTAATAACCGCGACGAGGGCCGCGCTCAAAGGTGGGGTAACGACGGTCTTAGCTATGCCGAATACCATACCCGCGATGGATACCATTGAAAATGTGCAATTGCTGCGGGAAATCATAAAAAGAAGCGCGTGCATCAATGTTTTTATCTGTGGGGCAATTACTAAAGAGCGCTCAGGGAAGGCCTTGACGGACATTTCGGCTTTAAAGAGGGCGGGGGTGCGTGCGCTTTCGGATGATGGCGCGTCGGTGGATGATGAGGAGATTATGTTGGAAGCCTTACAAAGGGCAAAAAAAAATAAGCTTTTGGTGAGCTGCCACTGCGAGGATAAAATTTTAGCTAATCATGGGGCGGTAAACCTTGGGTTTACTTCTACGCGCCTTGGGTTACGGGGAATTTCCAAAGAATCAGAGTATCTCAGGATAGCGCGAGACATTCAGTTGGCCCAAAAAGCGGATGCCCCGATACATATTGCTCATATAAGTTGCGCGGAATCTATAGAGATAATTAAAAAGGCAAAGAAAAAAGGAATTAATGTTACCTGCGAAGCCGCCCCGCACCATTTTTCTTTAAGCGAAGAGGATGTTTTGGACTATGACGCGAATAAAAAGATGAATCCGCCCCTGCGGGAAAAAGGAGATAGCGAGGCAATTAAGCAAGGATTAAGAGACGGCACCATTGACGCGATAGCTTCAGACCATGCCCCGCATACCGAAAATGAGAAAGACATAGAATTTGAGAGGGCGGAATTCGGCGTCATTGGCCTGGAAACCGAATTGGCAGTTGCCATTACTGAGTTGGTGGATACAGGAATATTGGATTGGACGGAATTAGTAAGAAAAATGTCGCTGGCTCCGGCTAAAATCTTAGGGATAGAGCAAGGCACCTTAAGCGTAGGAGGCCGCGCGGATATCGTCATCGTTAATCCTGCCGCGGAATGGGTGGTAGAGAAAAAAGGCATAGTTTCTAAATCGAAAAACTCGCCATTTTTAGGCAGAAAATTAAAGGGCGTTGTGGAATATACGATTTGTAACGGAGCCCTTGCCTATCCGTTTGTGTGATGAAGTTCATTGTTACAAAAGAGTTGGGGCGGTTGGCTAAGTGGTTGAAGATTTTAGGGTTTGACACGGAATATCACGCTGAAAATAAAGAGGGAAGCCTTAGCCTAAGGGCATTACAAGAAGACAGGATAGTGCTCACGCGTAATAGCCATTGGGGGGCGCACTCCGGCATAAGAACGTTGTACATAAAATCCGATAGTGTGTACGCGCAGATACAGCAGGTGTTATCGGAACTTTCATTCGCGGCAGATGAAACGCAAATGTTTACACGCTGTATTCTCTGTAATGAGGCCCTCAGCGTGATAGAAAAAGAAAAGGTTAAAGATAAAGTTCCCGAATATGTATTTAAGTCACAGGAGAATTTTGTCAATTGTCCGCGTTGCCAAAAGATTTACTGGCAGGGCAGCCACAGGGGTAATGTAAAAGAAATAATTGCTAAATTGCCAAACAGTTAAATTGTTGACAGTTTAGCAGTTTAACCATTTAACAGTTTATATGGAATTCGTCGCAGACTTTCATATTCATTCCAAATACTCGCGCGCTACCAGCAAGGATATGGATGTAGAGCATTTAGCTCAATGGGCGAAGCTTAAAGGTATCCAGCTTATCGGCACAGGCGATTTTACCCATCATTTATGGCTTGAGGAATTGCGCGGAAAATTAGAGGATCAAGGTAACGGACTGTATGCGTACAACGGTATACATTTTATGCTGACTTCCGAGATAAGCTGTATCTATTCCAAAAATAACCGGGGCTACCGTATCCACAATGTCATTTTTGCCCCCTCATTTAAAACGGTTGAAAAGATAAATGCTTACTTGGCAGGGATTGGAAATTTGGCTTCCGATGGCCGTCCTATTCTAGGTTTGGACGCGGCGGAGCTCGCGCGGATTATTTTTGATATTGACCCCAATTGCTTTTTTGTCCCGGGGCATATCTGGACGCCGTGGTTTAGCTTATTCGGCTCAGCTTCAGGCTTTGACCGTATTGAGGATTGCTTTGAAGAGCAGGCAAAAAATATTCATTGCCTAGAGACCGGCCTTTCAAGCGACCCGGCAATGAATTGGCGTGTGAGCGCGCTTGATAGGTTTAGCTTGATTTCAAACAGCGACAGCCATTCTCCTTCCAAAATAGGGCGTGAAGCGAATGTCTTTGATTGCGAATTAAGCTATAACGAAATTATTACCGCATTAAAAACTAAGGATAAAAAGAAATTTCTCTATACTATAGAGTTTTACCCCGAAGAAGGAAAATATCATTACGATGGCCACCGCCTTTGCGGAATAACTTTTTCGCCCAAGGAAAGCAAGGCGCATAAAAATATCTGCCCCAAGTGCAAAAAGCCTCTGACTATCGGCGTAATGAACAGGGTTGATCAGCTTGCGGACAGGCCGGAGGGATTTAAGCCGGATAACGCGATACCCTTTAAAAACCTTATTCCCTTGGATGAAATTATAGCCGAGGCAAAGGGCATGGGCAAAGCTTCGCAGGCAGTTGAGCTGGAATACCGTAGCATCATTGCCAAGTTTGGAACCGAATTAGATGTTTTGGGAAAGGTGCCAAAGGAAGAATTATTGAAAGGTATAGATAACCGCATCGCAGATGCCATTATACGGGTGCGCGAAGGCCGTCTCCATATTGCCCCCGGCTATGACGGCGAATACGGAAAGATCTCCATCTTTGGCGATGACGAAAAACCCAAGAAACACGAGGAGCAATTGAGTTTGTTTTAAGGACAATAGGTTTTAGCAATTATCCCGCGAAGAGGGATAGAGTTTACGAATAAATGACAATTGCAAAAAACCTAAAAAGAGGGTTTGGGGAGAAAAGACCGTTTCATTTCCAAGCGATGTTATTTAAGCATCGAAGGAAGGGTGACAGCGACGAGCGATAGCGAGGAGCGCCATAGGGAAACCATGGGGTTTCCCTATGGGGAACGAAGCGTCCTTAAAATACGAAATAAGCATTGAAAATAGATAAGTTTTATAGGTTTACTTGCAAGCCAGGATAAGCCTATAGCGTAGTGACGCGCCTGTGGCCCAACGGATAGGGCAGCAGCCTCCGAAGCTGCTGGTGCAGGTTCAATTCCTGCCAGGCGCATTATAAAAGTAAAAAGGAATTGCTTCTTTATGTGCGTTGCGGGGTTCAGGCTTGTCAGGAGTTTAATTGGTAGGTATGAGATTATTCTATATCAATTGACGAATTAGATGCCAAAAATTATCAAAATAAATTTACTCTAGGAGAAATATGCGTAAAATAACTATTAGTGTCATAGGCGGAAACAAATGTTCTAATGAGGTGGAGCAAACAGCCCATAAAATTGGTAAAATTATAGCAAAAGTGGGTGCAATATTGGTTTGTGGCGGTTTAGAGGGGATTATGAAGGCTGTTTGCAAGGGTGCCAAGGCAGAAAATGGCTTAACTATTGGTATAATAACGAGTTACGATAAAAGTGACGCTAATGAATATTGCGATATTGTTATTCCCACGGGCTTAAACGATGCCAGAAATGTTTTAGTGGTGCAGTCAGGAGATATCATAGTTGCATTACCGGGTGAATATGGTACATTATCCGAAATCGCTTTTGCCTTACGGTTTAAAAAACCGGTGGTGAGCTTAGGAAGCTGGGATATCCCCGGGGTAATACAGGTAAAGACCGTAGAAGAGGCCGAGAAAAAGATAGTGGAGTTGATTAAGTTGTATATGGAAATCAGTTAATTTTAGGGATATATCAAAAAGATGAAAGCAATATTACTCTTAGAAGACGGGACGATTTTTGAGGGCGAACATTTTGGCGCTCAAGGCGAAGCTTTTGGTGAGGTGGTTTTTAATACCTCAATTACCGGCTATCAAGAAATTATTACCGATCCCTCTTACAAAGGGCAGATCGTGATGATGACGTATCCTTTAATCGGCAATTACGGCGTCAATGAGGAAGATGTTGAATCTTGTAAAACCTGGCTTGAAGGTTTTGTGGTTAAAGAACTAAGCTCAATACGCTCAAATTGGCGTTCTACAATGAACCTTGATGAATATTTGAGAAAATATAAGGTGGTTGGAATTCAGGGAATAGATACCCGGGCATTAACCCGTCATCTACGCATAAAAGGCGCAATGCAAGGAGTTATTTCCAGTGAAGATTTTGACATACATAGCCTGATGAAAAAACTAAAAGTAGCGCCACGGCTCGCGGGCGTGGATTTGGTGAAAGAGGTAACGTGTAAAGAGCCGTATGATTGGTTATCCGTCCCTCGTCCCTCGTCTCTCATCCCTCGTTACAAAGTGATTGTTTTAGATTGCGGGGTGAAGTTTAATATCTTGCGGAATTTAACCAGAGTTGGCTGTAAGGTTAAAGTAGTTCCGGCACACACGCCCGCAGAAGCAATACTAAAACTTAAATCCGATGGGCTCTTGCTTTCAAATGGCCCGGGCGACCCAGAGGCAGTAACCTATGTTATTGAAACTGTACGTAAACTTATAGGGAAACTTCCTATCTTCGGGATTTGTTTAGGCCACCAGATGTTAGGGTTAGCTTTAGGCGGCAAGACCTATAAACTTAAATTCGGCCATCATGGGGGAAATCATCCGGTCAAAGATGTAAAAACAGGGGCAGTTGCCATTACCAGCCAAAATCACGGTTTTAATGTGGATATGAAATCATTGTCTGATAAAAATTTAGTAATGACCCATCAGAATTTATATGACGGCACAGCCGAAGGGCTAGAGCATAAGAAACTGAAGCTTTTTAGCGTACAGTATCATCCAGAAGCAGGCCCTGGGCCGCATGATGCCCGGTATTTGTTTGAAAGATTTGTTAAGTTGATTAGAAGTTATAAATGAGGAGTTATAAATTATAAGTTATGAAGAAAGAAAAGATTCAAGATAGAACTTACGATTTTGCTTTAGAAATAGTTAAATTTGTTAAAAGCATGCCTTATAATACCGCAACTGTATCTTTAGCAAGACAATTAATTAGGTCTGGAACGTCAATAGGCGCAAATATAGAAGAGGCTCAAGGAGCATCTAGTAAAAAAGATTTCGTGAATAAAATCAATATTGCCAAGAAAGAAGCGCGTGAAACAAAATATTGGTTAAGGCTTATTAATGATACGGAATTAACAAAAAGTAGTAATTTACCAAATTTATTGACCGAAGCTAATGAAATTATTAATATTTTAACAGCAATTGTTAAAACCAGTGAATCCAGGCTTGCTAACTCATAACTCATAATTTATAACTTATAATTTCATACTATGCCCAAACGCACAGACATAAAAAAGATTTTGATTATCGGCTCTGGCCCAATCATTATCGGCCAGGCCTGTGAGTTTGATTATTCCGGGACTCAGGCTTGTAAGGCTTTACGGGAAGAAGGCTATAGGGTGATTTTGGTCAATTCAAACCCCGCGACAATTATGACCGATCCCGAGGTCGCGGATAAAACCTATATTGAGCCGATAACGGTAGAGATGCTAGAAAAAATAATCAAGAAAGAGCGTCCCGACGCGTTACTGCCGACTTTGGGAGGCCAGACCGGGCTTAATATTAGCATAAAGTTAGCAGAGGCAGGAATTCTGGATAAATACAAAGTCCAGATGATTGGCGCAGACCGTAAGGCAATCAAAAAGGCCGAAGACCGTAAGCTTTTTAAGCAGGCAATGCAGAAGATCGGCCTTGATTTACCCAAAAGCGGCCTTGCCTATACAATGAAA
Organism: Omnitrophica WOR_2 bacterium GWF2_43_52; assembly: GCA_001805445.1. GTDB lineage: Bacteria > Omnitrophota > Gorgyraeia > Gygaellales > UBA12090 > GWF2-43-52. Next base: position 19,183 of record MHGF01000034.1, on the reverse strand, counting down.
GAGGCGCGAAAAGTAGCACAACAAATCGGTTTTCCGGTTATTATTCGTCCGTCGTTTACTCTTGGAGGAACAGGCGGCGGCACAGCATATAACCAAGAAGAATTCGAGATTATCGCCCAGCGGGGTTTAGAGTCAAGCATGATTTCCGAGATTCTGGTTGAGGAATCTATCCTTGGCTGGAAGGAATACGAACTTGAGGTTATGCGGGATAAAAAAGATAATGTGGTTATTATTTGTTCAATAGAGAACTTTGACCCGATGGGTGTGCACACCGGAGATTCTATTACGGTTGCCCCTGCCCAGACATTGACTGATAGGGAATATCAGAAAATGCGCGACGCGGCAATTGCCTGTATACGGGAAATCGGCGTAGAGACCGGCGGCTCAAATATCCAATTCGCCCTCAATCCGGATAACGGGAGAATGACGATTATTGAGATGAACCCCCGCGTTTCCCGTTCATCAGCCCTTGCTTCTAAAGCCACCGGTTTTCCTATAGCCAAGATTGCCGCGAAACTCGCAATCGGTTACACCTTAGACGAAATTCCTAACGATATTACCAAAAATACTCCTGCCTCTTTTGAACCAACAATAGATTATTGCGTGGTAAAGATTCCCCGTTTTGCCTTTGAGAAATTTCCCACGGCGGATTCTACGCTGACTATCCAGATGAAGTCTGTTGGAGAAGTAATGGCAATCGGACGCACCTTCAAAGAGGCTTTGCAAAAGGGTATCCGCGGCCTTGAGATAAAACGCGATGGCCTCAGCGGAATACAGTATAAGGATACCGCGGAACTGGAGGCACAGTTAAAAAGGCCGAACGCCGAGAGGCTATTTTACCTCTATGAGGCAATAAAAGAGAAGTATTCTTTGGACAAGCTCTATGCCTTAACTAAAATCGACCGCTGGTTTCTGCAGAATTTAAAAGAGATTGTTGAGTTTGAAGAAAAACTTCGGTCACCAGTCACCAGTCACCAGTCACAGACACAAAACCGTGGACCGTGGACCGTGGACTGTGGACTATTGCTAAAGGCCAAGCAGTTGGGCTTTAGCGACAGGCAGATAGCTAAAATACTCAATTCCGACGAAGACGCGATAAGGCGTTTACGAAAAGAAAGCGGTATTGAGCCGGTGTATAAGCTGGTAGATACCTGCGCGGCGGAGTTTGAGGCGTTTACCCCGTATTATTATTCTACTTACGAGACGCCATTTATACGAGAGACGAAGGATGAAAGACGAGAGACGAGAGACGATGAGATTAGAAAAACAGCCAAGAAGAAGATTATGATTTTAGGCGGCGGGCCCAATAGGATTGGGCAGGGGATTGAATTTGATTATTGCTGTGTGCACGCTTCATTTGCCTTGAAGGAATTAGGTTATGAAACTATTATGGTTAATTCTAATCCGGAAACGGTCTCAACGGATTACGACACCTCTGATAAATTATACTTTGAGCCGTTGACGAAAGAGGATGTTTTGAACATCATAGATAAAGAACAGCCTGATGGTGTTATTGTGCAGCTTGGCGGACAGACCCCTCTTAATTTGGCAGTCCCCCTTGAAAAAGCCGGCGTCAAAATTATCGGTACAAGCGCGGATGCTATTGACCGGGCTGAAGACAGAAAACGTTTCTCAGAGCTGGTGGAAAAATTGGGCTTAACACAACCGGAAAATGGCCTTGCGGTTACGGTTAGTGAGGCAAAAGCAGTTGCTAAAAAAATCGGCTATCCGGTCTTAGTCAGGCCGTCGTATGTTTTAGGCGGCAGGGCGATGGAAATTGTCTATGATGACAAGGCGTTAGAACATTATATGCAAAAAGCTGTCTGGGCATCTCCGGAGCGGCCCGTATTGGTAGATAAGTTTATTGAGGATGCTATTGAAGTTGACGTGGATATGGTTGCGGACGGAGAAACTTTTGTTATCGGCGGAATTATGGAACATATTGAGGAAGCCGGAGTACATTCGGGCGATGCCGCAATGGTGCTTCCGCCGCATACGTTGGCCCAAGAGACAATTAATAAAGTCAGAGACTATACCTACCGATTGGCCAAGGAATTAAATGTCATCGGCTTAATGAATGTGCAGTATGCCCTTAAAAACGGAACCGTGTATATTCTGGAGGTAAATCCCCGGGCATCCCGCACCGTGCCGTTTGTCTCAAAGGCAATAGGAGTACCTTTGGCAAAATTAGCCGCCAAGGTAATGGCGGGTGAGAAGCTTAAGGATTTAGGTTTTACTAAGGAAATTATTCCCAAACATATTGCCGTAAAAGAATCTGTCTTGCCTTTTGTAAAATTCCCCGGGATAGACATTACCTTAGGCCCGGAAATGAAGTCAACAGGCGAGGTTATGGGGATAGATACGGAATTTGGCCGCGCCTACGCCAAGAGCCAGTTAGCCGCGTATCAAAATTTACCCACAGAAAAAGGAAGTGTGTTTATTAGCGTGAAAGATAAGGATAAGAAACCGAGTATGGTAAAAACCGCCAAGAGGTTAAAGGATTTGAAATTCGATATAATTTCAACTCTGGGAACCGCGAAATTTCTTGAAGCAAGTGGAATTATTACCCGGACAATACAAAGAGTAAGCGAAGGTAATCCGAATGTTCTTGATTTACTGAAAGAGGGAAAAATCAAGCTTATCATTAATACCGTTTCCGGAAAAATTCCCCGGCAGGATGAAGTGAAAATCCGCTCCACCGCGATTTCCTTGGGGATACCGGTAGTCACGACGCTGCCCGGCGCAGATGCCTGCGCGCGGGGGATAGAGGCGCTTATTAAACACAGGTTAGAGGTAAAGCCGATACAGGCGTATCATAAAATACGAAGGATGAAGGACGACCCTTCGACTTGGTTCGACTACGCTCACCACAAGCCGCTCAGGGCAGGGGGACGAGGGACGAAAAAGAGACATGGAAAAGATTAAGATAAAGACAGAAAGTCATACAGAGTTAATTAGCATAACCGATAAGGTTAATGCAATAGTCTTGAAATCGCAGGTTAAAGATGGGATGTGTTATCTTTTCTGCCCGCATACCACCGCGGGGCTTACTATCAATGAGAACGCCGACCCGTCGGTACAAACGGATATTAATAATACCTTAAACCGCCTTATCCCGCATAATGCTAATTACAGCCACGCCGAAGGCAACTCAGACGGCCACATAAAATCATCGTTATTGGGCGTTTCTTTAAATGTTTTTATAGAAAACGGCGCGCTTGTCTTAGGCACTTGGCAGGGGATTTATTTTGTGGAAGGCGATGGGCCGCGTACTAGAGAAGTGTGGGTGAAAATACTAGGAAGTTAGAAGTTTCCGCCGCAGGCGGATCCGCCTGCGGCGGAAGAAGTTTGTAGTTGGAAGTTAGGGGAGTGGATAATAAATGAATAAAGTAAAAGCGTATAAAATAACAGGCAATACGTGCTTTATACTATGGTTTATTATTGTCGCAGGTATAGCAATTATGACGGCGCATGTGGCGGTAAAAGCAGGACATGGGAAATTCTTAAATGGAACCCTTCTGTTTTTTATAATCAATGGATTTTTGCATTTTTTCCTGAATCCGCTTTTATTAATAGGAAGTATTTTTTTTTGGCGGGCAGAAAAAAATGAGAATCCCGCAAAGAAGTCGGCGTGGGGCAGGTCTGTATTACTGTATTTAATCGCGGAAATTATTTTTATTATTCTTTGGCTCTTACTTTTTCCACGATAGGTGCTAATAAAAAGTCACATGAAATAGGGTTATAGATGCCTGAATTACCAGAAGTAGAAACTATAAAAAGGGATTTAGAGAAGGTAATCGTGGGAAAAAAGATTACCGAAGTCTGCGTGCATCAAGCGGCAGTCATTCGCCAGATGTCAGTTGATAAATTTAGAAAAGGTTTAGAAGGCGCGAGTATAAAAAATATACTTCGTAAGGCAAAGGTGTTGATCCTTGAGCTTTCTAACGGAAAGTCTTTGGCCATTCATTTAAAGATGACCGGCCAGCTGGTGTATCCGGGGGGAAGCCCCAAAAGTAGAGTAAGTTTTCATTTGTCTGATGGCAGGCAATTAGATTTTAACGACCAGAGATTATTTGGCGAGCTTCATCTTTTAGATGATTGGCGCGCTCTAAAATTTATCCAAGGCCTGGGCCCGGAGCCCTTTGATATCAGCGAAGCGCGGTTTAAGGAAATGCTTTCTAAAAAGAAAACCAAGATAAAACCGCTTTTAATGGATCAGGCGTTTGTTTCCGGTATCGGCAATATCTACGCGGCGGAGAGTTTATTCCGGGCAAAAATCCATCCCGAGAGGCCGGCGAATAGTTTATCCGATAAAGAAAAGGAACTACTTTTTAGGGAAATCAAAGATACCTTAAACGAAGCAATACGTTATGGCGGCTCATCGGTAGATGATTACGTGCGCCTTTCCGGCAAGCCCGGAGGGTATGCGGCACATCATAAAGCCTACGGCAGAGAAGGCAAGCCGTGTTTAGTTTGCAAAACACCAATAAAAAGAATCGCCCTTGGCGGCAGAGGGACATTTTTTTGCCCCAAGTGTCAAAAGTAATATGCGCAAGATGATATGAAAAAAAGGCTAAAAATTAACGGGGTGTTAATGTTTCTGGCAACCTGCCTTGTCCTGGTTTTTCCTAAATTCTTTTTACGCCCGGATTCTCTTAGCCCTCTCAATGATTTCTCGGAGGTATTTGGTTTTGCCTTAGTTTTGTTCGGCTTGCTTTTAAGAATTTCGGCGCGGGGTTATAAATCTGAAAGTTCAAAGGAAGGTTATGCCTTAGTAGGCGAGGGGCCGTATAAGTTAGCGCGCAATCCAATGTATTTGGGTATCGCGATGATTGGCTTAGGGGTAGTATTGATACTTTTTAAATGGTGGGCAAATGTAATATTTATTGTGATTTTTGCCGCGCGCTATATGAAGCTTATCTTTAAGGAAGAAAAGCGGCTTATTGAGAAGTTCGGCCGGGAGTATCAGGATTATATGCGGTCTACCCCCCGGATACTGCCTAAATTGCACATGCTTCTTCAGGAAGACATCAGAGAAATATTGCCGCTAAAAATATCCTGGATTAAAAAAGAGATTGGCAGCGTCATAGGTTTTATCGTAGGAATACTCATTATTGAGTCTTTGAATGATGTCCTTCACGAGGGGTTTAAGGTATATTATAAGGAATTCGGGGCTTTTATTTTGCTTTTGGGATTATTTTTTCTCCTTGTGGTATATTTAAATAGAAATGGCAACAGTAAAAGTTAGGCAGGTTTAAATGTTTCAGGTAAGCGCAAAAATCATTTATAATAATAAAATTAAGAAAAATTACTTCGAGATTGCTTTAACTGCCCAGCAAATAGCCAAAAGCGCTCTGCCGGGGCAGTTTGTGAATATTAAGGTTAGCGATGGTAGCGAGCCGCTGTTGCGCAGGCCGCTTTCTATTCACAGAATAGGTCGCAAGGTTGCAAGGTCACAAAGTCACACGTCAAAAGAAAAAGAATTTATAGTAATGCTTTATGAAGTGGTAGGAAAAGGGACAGAGATTCTTTCCACTAGGAAGGCGGGTGAATATTTGGATGTTATCGGCCCGTTAGGGAATGGCTTTGACTACGAAGGACGTCCGCCACAAAGCGCTGGCGGACGCCCGCCAGAGCAGTGTGGCGGGCGAAGGATGAAGGACGATGGACGAATAGTTTTAGTTGCCGGAGGAATGGGGACGGCGCCGCTTGTGTTTTTGGCGGAGAGATTAAGGGAACGAGGGACGAAAGACGAAAGACGAAGGACGAAAGTGTTAATTGGGGCAAAGACAAAGGATAGCATTTTGTGTGAAAAGGAATTTAGGGACTTAGGATGTGAGGTAAGGGTTGCTACCGACGACGGTTCCCGCGGTTTCAAAGGATATGTTTCTAATTTGCTTAAAAAGGAACTATCGACTATTGACTATCGGATATTGACTATTTACGCCTGCGGCCCCATCCCAATGCTCAAAGAAATCAGCCGCATATCCCTTGAGCATACTATTCCCGCGCAGCTATCCTTAGAATCGCACATGGCCTGCGGCATTGGGGCGTGCATGGGGTGCGTTATAAAAACGAGGGACGTAGAACGAGAGACGAAGGACGTCTTTGAATACAAGCGCGTATGTAAAGAAGGCCCGGTGTTTGAAGCAGGGGAGATAATCTGGTAAAGATGAAACCCAATCTAAAAGTAAAAATTGGAAAAATGGAATTACAAAATCCCGTAATGGTTGCCTCGGGTACTTTTGGGTATGCCGAGGAATTTAAAGATTTTGTAGACCTAAAGAAATTAGGGGTGATTGTCACTAAGACTATAACCTTAAAGCCTCGTCAAGGCAACCCGCCGCCGCGTACCTGCGAGACTCCGGCAGGAATGCTTAATTCCATTGGCTTAGAAAACCCGGGCATGGAGAAATTTATTCAGGAAAAACTGCCCTTTTTAAAAAAGACAGGCGTGCCGATAATTGTGAGTATTGCTTCGGAGAGCGATACAGATGAATTTATAACCCTGGCTAGGCGCTTAGACGCGATTAAAGAAGTTTCGGCGATTGAGTTGAATATTTCGTGCCCGAATATTCACGAAGGACGAAGGGCGAGGGACGAGGGACGACTTGTTTCCCAGAATCCACAAGCTACCTACGAAGTGGTTAAGGCGGTGCGTAACGTTACGCGCAAAACGTTAATTACTAAATTATCACCCAATGTTACGGATATTACGGAAATTGCCCTTGCCGCGGAACGCGCGGGAACTGATGCTGTTGCGCTGATTAATACTCTTATGGGAATGAGTATTAACGTAAAAACTAGAAAACCTAAAATTGCCATGGTTACTGCCGGCTTAAGCGGCCCGGCAATTCGCCCTGTTGCTATGCGCATGGTGTGGGAAGTGTATCAAAAAGTAAAAATTCCCATCATTGGCATGGGTGGGATAATGGATACAGAAAGCGCCCTCGAGTTTTTTCTTGCCGGAGCAAGCGCTATAAGCGTGGGGACCGCGAATTTTATTAATCCCAAAACAACTATTGATATTATTGCAGGGCTTAAGAAGTATTTAGAGAAACACAAAATCAGCGGCATAAAAGCCCTCGTTGGAAGCCTTATAATATGACTCGACCCCTGACCCCCCGCCAAAGGCGAGGCTCGCCGAAGGCGGCAGAACCCAGTACCCAAAAGCTCATTCTTGCCTTGGATGTCGATACCTTTTCTAAAGCAAAATACTTTGTCAATCTTTTATATCCTAAAATAAGAATTTTTAAGGTTGGCTCACAGCTTTTTACCGGCAGTGGCCCCAAGATAATAGAGTTTATCCATAAAAAAGGCGCGCAAGTATTTTTAGACCTAAAGTTTTACGATATCCCTAATACCGTAGCCAATGCGGTACGCCAGGCAGCACGACTTGAGGTAAAGATGCTTACGTTGCATATATCCGGTGGAGAACAGATGCTAAAAGAAGCGGTGAAAGCGGCAAAGAGTGAGGCGTTACGCTTAAAAGTAAAGAGGCCGCTTTTAGTCGGCGTTACGGTTTTAACCAGCCAGGAGGCAAGCCGGGAAGATATTTTACGATTGGCAAAGTCAGGGTTATCATTCGGCTTGGACGGAGTTGTATGTTCAGCGCAAGAAGTAAAATTCCTCAGGGAAAATATCAAAGAGAAATGTATCATAGTTACTCCCGGTATCCGCCCAAAAACAGGTTCTAGGGATGACCAAAAAAGGATTGCCACAGCCCCTGAGGCATTAAAGGCAGGCAGTAGCTTCTTGGTAGTAGGCAGGCCGATCCTAGAAGCGAAAGACCCCCAAGAAGCACTAAAAGGTTTATGGTAAAGCGTCTTATTTAGCCCGCTAAATTCAAGTAGCTGATGCAAAATCTGAGTTTATAGTTGACAGGCAATTAATCACAGCGTAATATAGATAAACTCAGGATGTAAAATAAGGGTTAATAACTGAAAAGGGAGGCGGTATGCGTAAGTATGTGTTTATTTTGTTTGTAGCATTAGCACTTACCTCTCAGGCAAAGAGCGCTTTTGCCGATAAAGAGGCGGTTAATGAAAAGAAAATAGCGTGCCCGGATACTACACTCAGTAAAGCAGAGAAATTTAAGGCTAAACTTGACGATTTAACCGCAAAGCTGACTCTTACCGCCGAACAGCAAGCGCAGGTCACGGAAATACTTACCAAGGCAAAAGAAGACAGCAAGGCAGTGTGGGTAGAGGCAAAAGGCAAAATAAAAGAAATCAGGTCAAAAGCCCACGATGTAATCGCCGGCCTCCTGACTGACGAGCAGAAAGAAAAGTTTAAAGAAGTGCGCAAGGAATGTGAAGCGCAGAAACCAGAAGAGCACGACTAAGATTTCTTAGTTTTTAGCTTTATTGGGCGATTAGCTCAGCCCGCCTACGCACTTTGTGCTTCGGCGGGTCCGCCGTAGTGAGCGAAACGAGCGTAGGCGGACTGGTTAGAATGCAATAGTTATTTTTACGAACTAGCAATTTTTATCGGGCGATTAGCTCAGCTGGTTAGAGCATCTGCTTTACACGCAGAGGGTCAGGGGTTCAAGTCCTCTATCGCCCATTAAAACAGAGGTAAGAGTAAAGAGTTAAGAGAAAAGATGTTAGAGGATGAGCCTCGGTATAGAAGGTTGGTGGTATGGAAAAAGGCGCATAAAAACGCGCTTATCTTGATAGCGTTAATAAAAGATTGCAGCTCGAGGTATGGCCGCATTATAGATCAGTGTCTTGGTTGTGTTACTTCAGTAGGCGCGAATATCGCGGAAGGAAACGAATCAGCGGCACCCAAGCAAAAAGAGAGTTATTTTCAAATTGCTTTGAATTCAGCGTATGAGTTGGATAATTGGCTGCAAGTCTTAAAAGATACCGAAATCATTCCTGATAAGGAGAAAATATCAATAATAGAAAAAGAAAACATTGAAGTAATTAAAATTTTGTGTAAAATAGTTAAATCTCTAAGATTTTAAATTTTCTTTACTCTTACCTCTTTACTCTTATTTCTGTATTTCTGGGGTCGTGGTGTAGTTCGGTTTAACACATCGCCCTGTCACGGCGAAGACCGCGGGTTCAAATCCCGTCGACCCCGTTTATCAAAAAGCACCTTACGCATAAAGGTGCTTTTTGCTTAGAATGAGAATCTTCTATCAAAAATTCTTGAGAATCGATGATGGGTGTGGTATAGTATATATAGTAACTTTAGAAAAAACGGCAGACTTCAAACAGTACAGGAGAATAAAGTATCGCTTTATCCATAAAGGGAGGTCGCCATGATACATATTGAACGTAAGAGTTTTAAAACTCCGGATGAAGTGCGAACCTTCGAAAAAGGTAAACTGGAGTTGCTTACTATAGGCGGTGGGGTTGTGGGGAAGCTTACCCTTGAACCCGGATGGCGCTGGTCTACCCATGTAAAGCAGATAGCAGGAACAACATGGTGCGAGGCGCCACATTTTCAGTACCATGTTTCAGGGAAAATCCACATAAAGACTTCCGACGGCCAGGAGTTTGACGCTGGCCCGGGTGAGGTTTCCGCGCTTCCTGGTGGCCATGACGCGTGGGTCGTGGGAAATGAGCCGGTAGTATTGATTGATTGGTCAGGAGCGAGTGACTACGCGAAGGTAAAAGCATAGGCCTAACCTAAAGGTGGTTTTAAAAAAGAAGAGCGCTTAGGTATAAAAGAGCGGGATCAATTCGCCCGCCACAAAGATTGGCGGGCTCATTGAGGAGGAAAATATGAAGCTGCGTACATTTGCGGCAGTAATAGTAAGCGCGTTTTTTGCGGTAAGCTGCGCTGTTCATGCGCAAGAAAATAATGAACTGCTTATCGATGATTTTGAGGCGGAGATTTCGGGTGGGGAAAACGGAACCGTGGATTTCGGCGCGGGCAATGACTCAAAGGTTGAAGTAAAGGCTTCTAAAGAAATTAAACAACACGGGGAACAGGCCTTAGAAGTGAAATTTGACGCGATTGCCGGTGGATATATGTGGGTTGCCCGGGGATACGATTTGACGGTTAAAGGCGCGGGTTGCTGGCTGGTCAAACCGGAAGAAATCGATTTTACCAAATATAATGCTCTTGCTGTTTATATGTACGGAGCTAATACAGGAACACAGATAGCAATAGATATCGTTGATAACGGTTCAGAGTACTGGCGTTATCTCATTGACGATGATTTCACCGGATGGAAAGAGCTTGTTATTCCTTTTGCTGATTTTTTCGCCCGCGGAGACTGGCAGCCGGAAAAAGCGGATAAAAACGGCGAGCTTAATTTCCCCATTAAAGTTTTTCAGTTTGAACCGAAATCAGAGGCAAAGGGGACATTGTATTTTGACAATGTACGGTTGGTAAAAAAATAGTGTACGGCGTTGAAAGAGCGTAAAGTGTAACATATACGCAAGGCTACACCTCTTTAAGCAAGAGGCAAAGCCTTAAAAAGAAAGGAGGCATACGATGGGTTGTGGAACATGTGCTCCAAAGAAGAAAAAGCCAACGACAAAGGCAAAGAAAAAGAAGAAGTAGTAAGCCTTTGTTTTAAGGTGCGTACTACGTTGGAATTCTAAAGCCCTTTCTGGAAAAGAGAACCTTCTCCCAGAAAGGGCTGGTTTTGTAATGGAATAAAACTATGTTAGAAATAGCCTTTCGAAAGAATAAAACAATTGGCATCTTGGATTTATCCGGAAATATCGATATCGACGCGTCTATCTTTATTGAAAAAATCGGATGGTGCCTGGAAAACGGCTATGAGGATATCTTATGCAATTTTGGAAATGTTAATATTGTAGACTATGCCGGCCTCTCGGTATTGGCGATCGCCTTAAAGAACATCGTCAACCATAAAGGAAGGGTTAAATTCCTCAATGTCCCTGACCACATCAAAAAGGTTTTTTCATTAATGTGTTTGGACAAGGTTTTCGAGATATATGACAGTGAAACCCATGCCGTAAATAGCTTTAAGGAAGATAAGATTATTGAAGAGATTCAAAAGAAGCAGTTGCGCAGGAGATTCAAACGCCTGCCTATTGATATCGTCGTACACTTTAAATCTGTGGCTAAAGAAGAGAAGCACTTTCATAAGGGGAAGTTGTTGAACCTCAGCGCTGTGGGTATGCTTATTTTTGCCAATAAATCCTGCCCTTTAGGAGAAGTTTTAGAGGTGAAGCTTTCTCTTTTGCCGAAGCCTGGAGTTGTGGATCTTAAGGCAAGAGTAGTCTGGCTTGTGCAGAAGGAACTGCAGCCCGAGATGTATCCCGCAATGGGTTTGGAGTTTTATCAGCTCGATAGCCATACCCAGAAACAGATTGTTGATTTTGTGAACAGAAACCTGCCTTCAGGATGTATACAATAGCCTTTAACCCGCGCGTAACTGCCTTTCCGCGTCAACAATATCACGGTTAATCTTAGGGATGAGATGGCGTACCTTTTCTTTGAGGGTTTCCGAACTCAGGCGGTTTGCGAGAATTTCCCTCAAGAGTTGGTGTGACATTCTCAAATACCGCACAAATTCGCCTTCATCGGCAGTCGTTTCCATCAAAGCCTTGTTAAACGGCTGGCCTTTAATCCATGCCTCGACAGCATTGGCTAAATGAAAATAAGGCATTTTACTCACCGGATAGATTTTATAACGTTCCTCCTGGCGCAGGATTTGCTTCATAATATTTTCCGTAAGGTTCATGAGGTTGCGGCAGGAGCGCGAAAGCTTTGGATGCTCATCATTCTTGCGCGGTTCAAATACTACTGCCGCCATCAAAATGGCAAGTTCAGTTTCGTTGAAATTCTCCAAATGGCCGCGTTCAAATAATTCGGAAAGTATAATTTCATAACCATACATGCTTGAGGCAAAAATGCCTTTGGGGCTAAGGGCAGTATTCTCAATATAACCAAAGGTTCTCAAAAAGTTTATCTTTTGGCGAAGGAGGTTATATGCCTCCTCTTTTTTACGGATATTTGACTGATAGAAGTGATACGAAAGCGGATAAATCTCTAAAAACGTATCCCGGTATTTTTCGTAAAGATGAAGGAGCGTGGCATAGGAAGTATTAAATTGTGAGTTAACCCTTTCCGGCTCGCCAAAAATGATGCGCTTTACTTCATCAAACTCTATTTTATGGAAGTTTATCCGGCTGTAGACAAAACCTTCCGCGTCAATGCCGCGCCTGCCGGCACGGCCGGCCATCTGGTAAAAGTCCCGGGTTTTTAAATTGCGCACATAATTGCCGTAAAATTTCCTTAAGTCGTCAAAAACCACCGAACGCGCGGGCATATTTATCCCTAAGGCAAAGGTTTCGGTAGTAAAGATTACCTTTAAGAGCCGGGAGGTAAATAATTGCTCGATGACTTCTTTCAAGGTGGGAAGCATTCCCGCGTGGTGGTAGGCGATTCCTCGGGTGATCAAAGGGTACATCTGTGAAGCACTCGGCTCATGGGCTAGATCGAAGCGATGAATAAGCTCATTGAATAAGCGGATAATTTCATCGCGTTCAGTGTTTTCCAGAAAATCAAAATTAAAGAGTTCTTGCGCTAATTCTTCAGTGCGCCTGCGGGAGAAGCAAAAATAGATGCAAGGCAGTTCGTTGTTATCTCGGATGGTGTGAATAATCGTCTGGAGCCGGTTGGGATGGGCCTCTTTATGAAACTCGGAACGTTTTCCCCTATAGGAGTAGCGGATTGTTTTAAAACTTAAATGTCGCAGTTCTTTAAAATCATCGATGATTTTATTGTGGCATTGAAAGCGAAAGTGTAAAGGAACGGGGCGGTTTTTCTCGATAATAACTTTAAGCGGGGTTTTGTGCACTGATTCCAGCCAGCTGCTAAACTCTTCTATATTAGGGACAGTCGCGCTCAAGCCTACGATACGGATATGATTAGGCAAGAGCATGAGCGATTCCTCCCAGACGGTGCCGCGCTCATAATTGTCGATATAATGAATTTCATCGTAAATTACCCAGGAAAATTTCTTAAGTGATTGCGGCTCATCAAGGATTTTGTTGCGGAATATCTCGGTAGTCATAATCAAAATCGGCGCGTCAGGATTAATGGAAACATCCCCGGTCAATATGCCTACTTTGTCAGGATGTTGTTTCTGAAAATCGCGGAATTTCTGGTTAGAGAGGGCTTTGACAGGGGCGGTATAAATTACTTTTTGATTTGCGTGTAACGATTGCTCAATGACATGTTCGGCAATGGCGGTTTTACCGGCTCCTGTGGGAGCGCACACAATAACGGAATGCCCTTGATTAATAAAGTCAATAGCTTCTTGCTGAAAACGGTCGTAAATCATAGCTAGAGTATACCATATTCAGAGTTCCAAGTATTATTTTATTGTTATGAATCAACTATAGCCCTGCCAATACAATAAGATTTATCACAGGCGAATTAAATGGTATAATAATAGTTTCAATCATATACAAAAAGGAGGATTTTTCTCATGGACATAAAAGAAACGCCGGAAATTTATTTAGAAAAGCTAAAGAAAGAAAGATTTAATGAGCAGGTAAATACTGCCTATGGAATAGTTCAATCCGAAGCCAATCCTATAATGGCCAAGATTGGCTTTGACGGTGACAAAAACCGTTTGGGATGGACACTATCGAACCTTGCGTGGATATTTGATAACTACCAGGCAGTAGAAAAAGTTCTCGAGGATGCAGAGTCTATCCGAAAGCATTTTAGCTATGTGGTTTTCTGCGGGATGGGAGGTTCCGGCTTAAGTGTACAGCTGGTAAAAGATACCTTTGGCGAAAAAGGGGTAAAAATCTACAGCCTGCGCACCACTGACCCTAAGGCAATTAAGGAAATACTCGATGAGATAAGCGGTTTTTCAGGTTCGCTTAAAGAAGCGCTCGAAAAGACGCTAGTGCTTGCCATAAGTAAATCCGGGACCACGATAGAAACAGTATCCCATAAAAAATACTTTGAAGAGCTGTATAAGAAATCGGCACTTGATATAAAAAAGCATATGTGGGTAATAACTGATAAAGGTTCGCCAATGGATACCGGCGATTACCCTCAGCGTGAAATTCAGCTTAACGGCAAAGGCGATATCGGGGGAAGGTTTACCGCGCCAACTACAAATATTTTTCTTCTTCCTTTAACTATCGTTGCTCCGGAAAGAGTAAAGGCTGTTCTAACCACGGCACAAGAAATGAACGAGTGTAAAGACATACAGCTGGATATATTTTTAAAGCTCGGGGCGTTTTTGTATTATTACGCCGCGCGCCAGAATAAAGACAAGTTGACGATGTTCGTGCCCAAGGAATTAAAGAGCCTTCCTTCGTGGTTTGAGCAATTGCTGGAGGAATCATTAGGTAAGGATGGTAAAGGCATAAGCCTTTTTTACGGGGAGAAGCTTTCAGCTAAAGAATTAAAACCTGCCGCGCAAAATGACAGAGTGTTTTTTAGGATAAATCTTTCAGGGAAAAAAACAGAGCAGGAGCTATGGAAACATTTAGAGGCAAATAAGTATCCTCTATTTGAAATAGAAATTAAAGATATCAATTCTATCGGCGGTATTCTTTTAGGGCTGCAACGAGCAGTTGCCGCAATTGGATATCTTTGGGATATATGTTTTGTGAATCAACCCGCGGTGGAAGGTTATAAAAAGGCAACGAAAGAGGTGATGAAGGTAGGGGGCGAAGTTAGGGTGCCGAAAGAGTGGCATTATGCGGGATATAAAGGGCTTAAGCTTTATTACAGCCCTCTGTGTGAGGCGGGTATTATCACAGAGAGCGAGCTTAAGAAAGAATCGGGCAATCTTGATGACGCAATAGCGGTGTATGCTTCGATATTGGCTGTCTTACATAAAAAAACAAAACTAGAAGCCGTAGAACTTACCTCATACGGGAGAATGTCACAAGGGCTAAACACTATTCTTGAGCAGGCACGCTATACAATTTTTACCAGCGGATTAAAATTACCGGCAAAGCTTGGAGAAGGCCCGGACAAGAACCATTCATATCATCAGAATATCGAAGCGGGAAAAGATATGTGGTTTTCTACCTATGTTATGGCAGAGAGCATAGAGCAACCCCAGGCGTTAGCCTTTGATGAGAATCTTTTAAAGGCACAGGCCATAGGAACAATGGTATCTCTTCTTGAGAATAAACGCAGGGTGGTATTGCTTACCGTTGATAAGGGCTTGAGGGAAGCAGAACAAGAGGTAAAGGAATTCTTTGATAA
Organism: Omnitrophica WOR_2 bacterium GWF2_43_52; assembly: GCA_001805445.1. Lineage (GTDB taxonomy): Bacteria > Omnitrophota > Gorgyraeia > Gygaellales > UBA12090 > GWF2-43-52. The sequence continues at coordinate 4,006 of MHGF01000034.1, read as the reverse complement.
GGTATTCGCACTTTTGAGTACCAAAAAAATCATACAAGGTAGCGAAGCAGGCCTGCCTGCTCGCCTCTCGGCGAAGCCGATGGCCGGCAAGGCAGGGAATATGGTGACATATGATGAGTTTAGAAGATTAGACATAAAGGTAGCGCGTATTATAGAGGTGAATCTTCATCCTAACGCGGATAAGTTGTATCTATTAAAGATTGATTTAGGGGATAATCAAAGGCAGATTGTCGCCGGAATAAGGAATTCCTATAAGCCCGAAGAATTAGTGGGCAAGCAAGTTGCGGTTATTACTAATTTAGAGCCGGCAGTTATCCGCGGCGTGGAAAGTAACGGAATGCTTTTAGCCGCTTCTGATGAAAACGGATTGTGCGTCATCAGCCCGCAGAGAGAGGTGAAGGTGGGGAGTATAATAAAGTAGGGGCGAACCCCCGTGTTCGCCCGCAAAGGAAGGCAGCGCGGTAAAGTAATGCCATTGCATTTAGAGGCCTGTTCTCTAGATGCAATTTAATCTATGATGCCAGAGTTAAAACAGTTTGTTCCCTCCTCATATTGCCTGAAATGCCGTGGCTGCTGCCGGTTTGCCGAAAGCCCGACGATTTGGGCCCCCGCAGGATGTAGTTTGGTGAAAAATAATGAAGGATATCGCTGCAGCCATCTTAATGAGACAGATAATCATTGCAAAATATACAAGAAGCGCCCTTTGGATTGCCGACTGTACCCTTTCTTATTGATAAAGAGAGGGAGCTCTTTATCTTTAGGCCTGCATAAAAGCTGTTGTTTTATTGAGGAAAAGAAACCTTCCTTACATGATACCAGGGGCTATACGGATTATTTGAAAAAAATAGTATCGACGCGGGGTATTGTATCTCTTATCAAAAGCAATCCTCATGTTGCGGCGGATTATCAGGGAGATGTTGAAATAATCGCAGAGCTCAATGAACTCTATAAAAAAGCGTATCTACCCCGGCTTAAAAGGCTTACGCTTCAAGATAAACCGCTGTTTGATAAATATCTGCGCGCGCATACCACAAATCTCTCGGCATATCATTTCGTGAATATTTACATCTGGAAGGATTTATTTCACATTTCATGGGCCATCATTGAAAACAGTCTATGCGTTTTTTATCAGGACGCGATAGGGATGTTCATGATTTTGCCTCCTTTAGGCAAGGTGAGCGTTGAAGCCATTAAAAAATGCTTTGAAGTAATGAATTGGTATAATCAAAACAGCGAAATCAGCCGTATAGAGAATGTAGATGAAAAAGATTTGGCAGCCTACACACGCGCGGGTTTTAAAGTAAAATTAAAAGATACAGAATATATTTACGTAAGAAAGAATTTAGCGGTATTGGTAGGTAACACCTATAAACATAAGCGCGCAAGCTGTAATCATTTCTCTAAGTATTATAAGAGAGCGGAATTTCTCCCGTATCGGCCTTCCATGTTTAAGGATTGCCTTGGGCTCTATAATCTCTGGATGGCCAAGCGCAAAGAAGAAAATAACGACGCGCTCTATCAGCAGATGATAGAAGATAGTATGGTGAGTTTTAACGCGGCTTTGAAAAGTTATCGCAACATTGGGTTAAGAGGGTATGTGGTTAAAGTCGATGATGAGATTAAGGCCTGCTCATTCGGGTATCCTCTGCATAAAGGGATGTTTTGTATTTTGTTTGAGATATGCGATTTGAGGCTTAAAGGCCTTGCGCAGTTTATCTTCAGGGAATTTTGCCGGAGAGTAGACGGATATACGTACATTAATAGCATGGGTATCTCGGACTTGGATAATCTAAAAAAGGTAAAACTTTCCTATCGGCCGTTACAAGAAGTAAAAAGTTATAGTATCTATCAATAGCGCAGAATAGGCAGCCGCTTACCGGCACGTATGCTACATAATAAAATCAGCGATATAGATTTTGTCATCTTTGATGTGGAAACAACCGGCCTCTTGCCCCGATCGGGAGATCGTATAATTGAAATTGCCGCGATGCGTTTTCGTAGCGGCAAGCCGTATGATTCGTTTTCATCGTTACTCAATCCCGAAAGAGAAATTTCACCTGCGGCGTTTGCGGTAAATCATATCAGTCAAGAGATGGTTGAGAGCGCTCCTTTGGCGTGTGAAGTTATCCCGAGATTTTTAGAGTTTGCCGGAAAAGGCTGTCTTGCCGGGTATAATGTGGGTTTTGATATAGGGTTTTTGGAAAATGAAATGCAGCTTTTCGGAGAGAGCCTCGCGGAAGATACCGCGGTAGTTGATATTATCAGAATGGCAAGGAGTATTTTGCCGCGCATTGACAGCTATGGGTTAGCCAGCGTCTCAAGATACTTAGGCATCAGAAGCCCGCAGCAACATCGCGCCTTAAGCGATGTGGAAATGACGGCGCAGGTATTTGCGCATTTGGTAGGCAAACTTAAAGATAAAGGGCTGGATGATTTTTTGCATTTTTACAACCTTTTTGGCACTAACCTTAAACTCATAGAAGGCCTCAGTGCTCAACGTATAAACGCGATACAGCGGGCAATTGACTTAGGCGTAGAGTTGAACATACGGTATTATTCCGGCTCCGCGCAGGAAGTAACGGAAAGAAAAGTCAGCCCCAAGGAAATCCGCCAAGAAGGAAAATCCAAATACTTAGTCGGCTACTGCCACCTGCGTAAAGATGAGCGCACTTTTAAAATAAATGCCATACTTGATTTGGAGGTTGTTTAATTATGAACGCAAAAAAGAACACGAATGTGCACAAATTGCACACGAATACACACGAATTAAAGTCATGATTATTTATTTGTGTTAATTCGGTTTTTGATTCGTGGGAATTCGTGTTTACCCCGTTAGAAAGCCCCGCCATAAATGGCGGGGATGAAAGATATGAAAGTTTAATTCCTTATAGAAAGGGCGGAGTAAAAGCCTTGTCCTTTCTGACGGGGTTTACAATGTAACTATGCCTTATTTAATATATAAGTCATTTGATTGGAAGCAGGATGCCTGGGGAATCTTTGAAGCAATTAAGGACAAGCAAAATGTCTTTTTTTTAGACAGTTCTCTGCGCCGTCCGGCCTTAGGCCGGTATTCATTCTTAGGTTTTGATCCGTTTTATATCTTAAAGGCCAAAGGCCAAAAAGATTCGCTAAATCAGCTAAGGGAACTGCTTAAGCGCTACAAGTTAGTAAACCCAAAATTTCCTTTTTTAGGCGGGGCAGTCGGCTATCTGGCCTATGATTTCGGCTTAAGCTTAGAAAATATTGAAGAAAGAGCCAAGGATGACTTGGGTATTCCGGATGTATTTTTCGGGTTTTACGATACCATAATCGCGCTTGACCATTGGCAAAGAAAGTTGACTATTTTCTCCACCGGTTTTCCCGAAAGGTCTGGCCTTGCGGCAAAAAAGAGGGCTAAAGAGAGATTGAGGCAGGTGGTAGGGTTATTGCCGCAGGGCCGTAAACATATAGGTAAGATGATTCCTATCGGGCGGCCACAAGGGACCGCCCCTACAGCTAATTTCACCAAGGAGGGATATTTTGAGGCGGTAAATAAGGCCAAGGATTATATCCGTAAAGGCGACATCTATCAGGTTAATCTTTCTCAGAGATTTAGCGCGGAAACCGCCTTAAACAGTTTTGATTTGTATCAGAAACTGCGCCGGGCTTCACCCAGCGACTTCTCGGCTTACCTTGACTGCGGAGATTTTCAGATTATCAGCTCTTCCCCGGAGAGGTTCCTTAATTTTTACGGAAAAAAAGTTTCCACCCGGCCGATGAAGGGAACCCGGCCGCGGGGAATAAACCCTCAGGCGGACGCGCGCCATAAGCGGGATTTACTTCAAAGCCCTAAAGATAAGGCTGAACTGCTGATGATTGTGGATTTAATGCGCAATGACTTGGGCCGGGTCTGTAAATACGGCTCAATCAGGGTCAGCTCTATGCGCGAGCTTGAGGCCTATTCCACGGTTTACCAGACAACCGCCTCTATTGAAGGAGTTTTGCATCCAGATAAAGACCGGATTGA
>MHGF01000033.1 GCA_001805445.1 Omnitrophica WOR_2 bacterium GWF2_43_52 | reverse complement strand
TTGGTTTGGGTTAACGCACAAACCTATTATAACCGCTTTCTTGAGGAGCCACCTATTTTTTTGTTATCTCACATACTATCAGACCTCAACTTTGGAAAGTAGCGAGTAGTTAAAGCTTTTTTTGCAGCTATGAAAAATAAGAATATTTACGTAATTGCGGGGCCTAATGGATCGGGGAAGACGACTTTTGCCAGAACATGGAAAAAGTTGGAAAAAAGGTCAGGCCTTGAATGTTGAATTTATCTTAACAATTCTGTAGTTCAGAATAAAATACAGTTATGGCCCGTCCTTATAGATTGTATGGTGAAGGGTATTTTTATTATATAGCTATATAGCTAGTCGCGGTATGATCGTAACTGAGAGATTAATTTCAAGTTTCAAGACCTGATCCCTAAGTCTCTTGACTCCACCAAATACACGTTAAAAAGTTGTAAACCCCTTTTTTGAAAATAGTTAAAATTTAGCAAAGTGAATAAAAAGGGGTTGGACCTCAACCTTAGAACTTAGTTGGTAGAGCGGACAGGGAGAGGCGGGGATTGCGGATGGTTTGCACTGAAGGATGTTTTGTGTTATAATTGTATCAGATATTGAAGCGATTAACTATTGTAATCGCTTCATACGATTGCGGTGGAAATGAAGTATATTTGGGAGAAAAAAGATTGGTTTGATTTTAAGTATGACGAAGCAGCTTTACTTGCGCCTTTGGGCCGGCTGCGCTTACTGCAGGGGAAACTCTTGGCTCAAGTAGCTTCTCTTGATCTTAAGCTTGAAACCGAGGCCCAAGCCGCTGTTTTGGTTGAGGAGACAGTTCGGACCGCTGAGATTGAGGGGCAAAAGCTCAACCGTGACGCGGTTCGTTCATCTGTGGCTTTAAGGCTTGGCTTGCCAAGGGGTGTTGGCGGGCAAGACAGAAATATTGATGGCCTTGTGGAAGTTTTGATGGATGCGGTGCGGTTTTACGACGAGCCTTTAACTATTGAACGGCTCAATGGCTGGCAGGCGGCTTTGTTTCCTACGGGTTACTCGGGTTTAAGAAAAATTAAAACCGGAAGATTTCGCGGTGACGAGCCGATGCGGATTGTCTCCGGCCCAATCGGTAAAGAAAGAGTGCATTTTGAGGCCGTGCCCAGAGAGCATCTTGAGAGAGAAATGAACCTTTTTTTAAAATGGTGGCAGTCATCATTGGGAGTTATGGACGGTATTGTGCGCGCGGGGGTGGCTCATTTGCGTTTTGTGACTATTCATCCTTATGAAGACGGCAACGGCCGCGTGGGGCGGGCGCTTACGGATATGGCCTTGGCCCAGGATGAAAAATTGAGGGTTAGGTTTTACAGCGTTTCTTCGCAGATTATGCGCGCAAGAAACCAGTATTACAAGATTTTGGAGGATGTTCAAAGGTGCAGAGTGGAGCCCACAGAATGGTTTCTTTGGTTTATTAAAACGGTTACGGCGGCAATTGAGCATTCTCAGGATATAATCGGCGGTGTTTTTGCGCGCGTTAATTTTTGGAACCGGTATGCCCAAAGCGGGCTGAGCGAGCGCCAGAAAAAGGTTGTGAATCGTATTTTAGAGGCCGGCCCAGGGAATTTCGCCGGTGGTTTGACGACCCGTAAATATGTAAGTATCGCGAAGGTCAGCAGGGCCACGGCTTTTCGTGAAATTAATGATATGCTTGAGAAGAAAATTTTGCGTCAATTGCCCGGCAAGGGCCGCAATGTCCATTACGATTTAGCCTGGACGCAATTATAATGCCAGCCATTGAATATGTATAGCCGTGAGGGAAAATATGAGTAGTATTCTAAAACTCAGAATAGACAAAGAGTTTGCCATCATTGAATTCGACCAGCCGGATTCTAAGGTGAATGTGCTGTCAGCGCAGGTAATGAAGGATTTGGAGGAGGTAATCGCGCAATTAGAAGGCCGCGGGGATTTGAAGGGGCTTTGTATCGTAAGCGAGAAACCGGACATCTTTATAGCCGGCGCGGATATAAAAGAGATTGAGAATATAACCTTAAAGGCTGAGGCTGAGGTTAAGGCTAAGGAAGGGCAGAAGATACTCAATACTCTGGAAAAACTCTCTATCCCATCTATTGCTTTAATTAATGGCGCATGTTTGGGCGGCGGGTTGGAATTGGCATTAGCCTGCGATTACCGCTTGAGCTGTTTTGGAGATAAAATAAAGCTTGGGCTTCCGGAAGTAAAATTAGGAATCATCCCCGGATTCGGGGGGACTAAACGCCTGCCGAGGCTTGTGGGGTTACTTAAAGGGGTTCAGTTAATTACTTCAGGCGAGGCTGTTTCAGTCAATGAAGCGCTGAAAATTGGGCTCGTTGATGGCTTACGGAATCAGAATAGATTGCTTGAGGAAGGGATAGAGTTTCTAAAGAAAAACCCCAGGAAGAGAACGCGTTACAAATCGAAAGCAAAGGGTATAGTAAATAAATTCTTGGAACAAAGCTTTCTCGGCCGCGCTATCTTGCAAAGCCAAGCCAAGAAATTTATTTTAAAAACCACTAAAGGCCGTTATCCAGCGCCCTTAAAAGCCCTGGAGGTGATGTCCGCTAATTATACCGCTTCATTAGACAAGGCATTAGCGTGCGAGGCAGAGGCTTTTGGCGAATTGGCTATAGGCAGTATTTCTAAAAATTTAATCTCGGTTTTTTATCTGGTTGAGAAATACAAAAAAGCAAAATGGGTTGAAGCCGAGCCTCATAAAATTGCGAAATGCGCGGTTTTGGGGGCAGGGGTAATGGGTGGCGGTATTGCTCAGGCTTTTAGCGCCTATGGCGTAATCGTGCGGATGAAGGATTTGAATTTTCAGGCATTGGGGCGGGGTTTAAAGCAGGCAAGAGAAACCTATGACTATGCGGTGAAAAAGAGAAAGCTGAAGAAAAATCAGGCAGACGCGGGGATGGGGTTGATTTCAACCACGACTGATTACAGCGGTTTTTCTACGGCGGATGTGGTTATTGAGGCAGTGCTTGAGGATATGCAGGTAAAAAAGAAAGTTTTCGCGGAATTAGGTGAGGTAGTAAAGCCGCAGGCGGTGCTTGCCTCAAATACTTCCTGCCTGTCTGTTACCGAGATGGCAGAAGGAGTAAAAAATAAAGAGCGTGTTGTGGGTATGCATTTTTTTAACCCTGTGCACCGCATGCCTTTGGTTGAGGTGATTCGCACACCCTATACCAGCGATGAGGCTGTTGCCACAATTATGGGGCTTTCTAAAAGATTGGGCAAAACGCCGATTGTAGTCAAGGACTCCTGCGGATTTTTGGTAAACAGGATTTTACTCCCCTATCTTAACGAGGCGGGGTTTATTGTGGATGAGGGAGTAAGCTTTGAGCGTGTAGACCGCATAATGCTTGAGTTCGGGATGCCCATGGGGCCGTTTACCTTAATGGATGAGATTGGTATGGACGTGGGCTATAAGGTTGCCTCGTTTTTGGAAGCTCATTTTGGAGAGCGGATGAAGGTGGCGGGGATTTTGAAGAAGGTCTATGAGCAAAAATGGTTTGGGAAGAAAACGAGAAAGGGGTTTTACCTTCATAAAGCAAATGAAAAAGAGCCGAATAATGAAGTATACACGCTGACTCTACAAAGGCAAAATACATCGTTGTCTGACGAGGATATACTAAAACGTATGCTCTATCGTATGGTTAACGAGGCAGCGATGTGCTTAGAGGAGAAGGTCTGCAATGAGCTCTTAGATGTAGATATCGGGATGATTATGGGTATAGGTTTTCCCCCTTTTAGGGGCGGGCTTATCCGTTACGCCGATTCTGTAGGATGGGATAAGGTTATTGTTGATTTGGAGAAATTCAGCAATAAATTCAGCCCGGAGCGTTTTAAACCCAGTGCTTATTTGCTAGGTTTAGTTAAGAAACGGCACTAGTTTCCCCTAATCGATGCATTATTACGAGAAAGATATACTATGTTGTTAATACTACGAGAGAAAGCTAATGAAGAAAATCTCAAAAAGGTAGCCGAGGATCTAGACGGGTATGTCAAGGTTGTGGTTGATGTTACGCGTAAGATTCTATCCGCTGGCGGAAAGCTCCATGTTGATGGGGAGAGATTGTTGCTTGAAGATGGAAGCCAGCAGTCTGATGTATGGGGCGCGGGTATAGACTTTGAAACAGGCGAGATTGATTTTGACTCTATGATTAATTTAAGGCCAGCTCAAGGAAATCCCAGCCGTGAGGTGTTAGATAAGAATATCCGCGGTCAGATAGAAGCAGTGATCCGCGGCTTATTGAGGTAAAATTATGGATGCGCAGGAATTGACGTTGAATATCGCGGTTAACTTGGGGCGAATCGGGAGATGGGCGTGTGAAGGAAGGGTGAATCGTATTAATCAATTTTTAGCAGAAACCGAAGCATACATCAATCAGCTCGAGCAGTTTCCGAAAACATCTCGTTTTAACAGGACTTTTGACGCATTTCGAAAATCATTTTACGAACTCAAGGGCGAGAAGCATTTTGATTTGATTTGGGCAGAGATGATGTTTACGTGGGCTAATATATTGACTCATCGGGCATTATTAGCGGTAAAGAAATAGGGCTTCAACTTTTCCGCCGCAGGAGTCATGCCGTAGGCAGATCCGCCTGCGGCGGAGATGCGCCTACGGCGCAAGAGAAAGTAGTTGGCAGTTAAAGTTTTTATTGTTCAACCGCGTAGGTTGTTTGGATTAAAAACGGTTAGGGAAAGGAACAAGAATGGATAGGAACTTAGTTGAAAGGTATGCGAATATACAGCAGCTTGAAGATTTCTTCAGTATTAAATTGCCTGAACATTTAGCTAATGAGTATGAAAAAAGGCAAATTTATTTGAAAGTGAATCAGCAGCAAATGATGCAGACAATAGATTTTACTCCGCCTTTTCTGAGAATAGACAAAATGGCAATTTTTGATACCATAAAGGATTCTTGGCTTCAAAGTAAAAGCTTAGGGATGGGAGTGATAACAACTAAAGACACCTCAGGCCATTACAACGATACTATTTTCTTGGCAATGTGCGGCTGGTTAATGGCGTCATCAGCTTCTGTGCATCTTGGTTTTTTGTTCCCGCTAAAAACTCCTCAGGTTATTGAGGCAAATAAGGTAAGGCCAATTTTAAAAGGAAGTAATAGTAGTATTGTATGGAAGCCCTCAGCTAAAGGGACGCCATTTTGGGTAGAGACGGTTGTGCTTAAGAAAAAACTTCAATTAGTTGCCGTTGTGACAAGGATTACCTTCGGAAATATTTTATACGGCACAATTGAGGAATTGAAACTGATTTTAACTGATAAAAAATCGATTTGGTCAGCTAAAGAAATTCCACTTTAGGCTAATGAGAGGAACTCATGGATTTTAGGGTAATTAACCTTTATATAATGACTGTAGTATATGTTGTCTTATGGTTGTTAGTTTATTTTAAGGGAGAGGATAAGGCGCTCAGTAAAGTTTTTAGTATTTTTATTATAAACATGGCTATCTGGTCTTTTGGTTTAGCCATGTTTTATAAAAGTTTAGAGCCAAAGGAGCAGCTCTTTTGGACGGATATTGTGTATGTCGCCGGCAGTTTAATACCTTCGGCTTTTCTTCTTTTTTCTTTTGTCTTTCCTGATGGAAGATTTAAAATATCCCGAATTCAGCAATTTTTTATCTTTATGCCCAATGTAATTCTTGCTGTTTTATTTTTCTTTACTCCAATAATTGTCAAAGGGGTTGAGAGTGTAAATGGGGTAAAGGGGTTTATTTACGGACAAGGGCACCTCATTTGGGATTTGCATTTTATCGCTATTTTTGGATGGGCATTTTGGCGATTTATTAGGATGTATAGGGAGCAAGCAGGAATAATAAAACTTCGCCTTAAGTATATACTGTTAGGCACGTCAACTGGCGTTATTTTGGCAGGAGCTACTAATGTTGTTATGCCATGGTTTAATAGATTTGAATTTTTATGGCTTGGCCCGCCTCTTACGCTCACATGGTTAATTTGTGTATCATACGCTATTTTTAGATATCGCCTTATAGACATTAACCTTGTATTGACACGAACTGGGCTCTTTGTGTTAGTTTATAGTATAGTTTTAGGCATACCTTTCGGGGTGGGTTATGCAACCAAAAGCTGGTTTGTGTCTACGGGGATAGCGGCATTATTGGCAAGCGCGGGGCCGTTTGTGTATCAGTACCTCAAACGAAGAAGCGATGAGCTATTGCTTAAGGACCAGCGCCGCTACCAGAATATCTTACGTCAGCTTTCGGCAACGATGATATTGATCAAAGATATGGACAGACTGCTTAAGCTCATCGTATATAGGGTGGCTAAGGCGATAAAAGTAGAGTTTGCCTGTATCTATATAGCCGATATGAATCAGAATAAACTACTTCTAAAATTCCCCTATACCACCAAAGGTTTTTTCCCCGATTTTCCCAAAGAGATGGATATAACCTGTAGCTGTGAATTGTGCGCCTATATCAAGAAGAAACGAAAGCCGGTATTTTCGGAAGAACTCAGCGATGAGATGAAAAAGAAATTCAGCTTTAGAAGCGGCATCATTATCCCCTCGTTTGTCAGGGAAAGGCTCTTAGGGTTCTTGATCTTAGGGCCCAAGGTTTCCTCAGGGGTATATACACCGGATGATGCCATCGCCTTTGAGGTCCTGGCAAACCAGGCGGCTATGGCAATTGAGAATACGGAGTTTATCCAAGAGAGCCAGAAGACCCAGGCCCAGCTCTTTGCCGCGGAACGGATGAGCTCAATGGGGGCAATGGCAGGCGGGATGTCACATCAAATCAATAACCGTTTTCATGCCATTCTTATGGCAACCTCAGATACCCTGGATAGCTTACAATTCCTGAATATTGACTCTTGTTCACAGGAGATAAAGGATTATTTGAAAGAGGCGCGTTATGCCTTAGAGCGGATCGCGGAGAACGCCAAGCATGGGGGTAAGATAGTCAATGACTTCCTGAATTTTTCCCAGCCGGACAGATTACAGAAACAGGCCAAGGAATTTAAGCTTACCGAGACCTTAGAGCGGGCAATTGAGATGACCAGAATCAAGACTTCTTTCCCTCAGGATACCATAGAAAAGGTAATTGCTGATGATTTACCGCTCTTTCATGGTGACTTTGTGCTGATACAGGATGTCTTTTTTAACCTGATAGATAATGCCATAGACGCGATCAAACGCAGGGAGCAGGCGATACAGGAGAAGCATGTGGCATTCGAAGGCGCGGAAGGCGCGTATAAGGGCAGGATAAAGGTCACGATGCGTCAGGATAACGGCACTATTATTATCCAGATAGCGGATAACGGGATAGGGATGAATGATGAGGCCAAGAAGAAGATGTTCGTGCCGTTTTTCACTACCAAAGCGACCGCGGCAAAAGGCACGGGTTTGGGGTTATTCGTGATTGAAAAGATAATTACCGCGCATAAAGGCAAGATAAAAATAGACTCCGAATACGGCCAGGGCACCAGCTTTATCATTACCCTGCCTATTACCCAAAAGAAAGAAGAGGCTTGATATGGCGAAGATATTACTTATAGACGATGAGCCGGATGTGATTGAATTCCAGAAGAAATATCTTGAGCGAAGAAAGCATAGTGTGTCTACGGCGGCGAATACGCCGGAAGCCATGGAACGTATCAAAACAGAATCTCCGGATGTGATTTTTTGCGATGTCCGCCTTGAAACGGATACCGCGGGGCTTGAGATATTAGCGCAGGCAAAGAAGATTATCCCTAACACCATCGTCTATCTGGTGACCGGGCTTACGGATAAGGAAATTGAAGAAAAGGGTTCTGCCTTAGGAGCAAAGGAAATCCTGATCAAGCCTTTGACCAATGAGATTTTAGCCCAGAAGGTACAGGAAACAGCGGGATAAGTTAGTATGAATTTGAGAGTGTTGTAAAACCTTTACTTTGTTATTGCCAGAAGCGCTACCTAAGGCGTTAACTAACGGGATAGTAACATGTTAAAAGCGGATATCGGGTGATCAGGGGATTGGGGTTTGTGGATCGGGAAATCGGGAGATTAGGAAAAGCAAATATTTTGTTCCCAATACTTTGATATCCTAATTCCCAAATCCAGATTCCCTGATTACCCAATCTCCGTATTTAACGTATGCTATTTAACATATATTATACGAGATAGGGAGGCAAACGATATGGATATGTATCATAAGAATATGGGCAAGGAAAAGAGAGAATCTCTTGAACTGGCTGAGGCGTCGAGAGAAAGCGAATGGAATTATCCCAGTTTTGCGCGCGATATATTTCACGGAAGGCTGTCTTGGAATTTGATACATCCATTCCCTCAACAAACAGAAGCGGATAAGAAAATCGGTTCAGACTATCAGGAGAAACTCAAGGTTTTTCTTGAGGCTCATCTTAATCCGGATGATGTTGATAAAACCTGTGAAATTCCCTATGAAGTGATTAAAGGCCTGGCAGATTTAGGCGCGTTTGCCATGAAAATAAAACCTGAGTATGATGGGCTTGGCTTAAGCCAGGTAAATTATAACCGCGCAATCCATTTAATCGCAAGCTACTGCGGTTCAACCGCGGTGCTCTTGTCCGCTCATCAGAGTATCGGCGTCCCGACGCCTTTAAGCCTTTTTGGCACAGATGAGCAGAAGAAAAAATACCTGCCCCGTTTCAGGAAAGGCGCGATTTCGGGCTTTGCCCTTACTGAAGCCGGCGCGGGGTCTGACCCCCGGAATATGAAAACTACCGCTACTCCGACAGAGGATGGCAAGCATTATCTCATTAATGGTGAGAAATTATGGATTACAAACGGGAATATGGCGAATGTCCTTATTGTTATGGCGCATACGCCTCCTAAAATATCCACCGAAGGCGGATCCGTCTCCGGCAGAGAGAAAGGCAAAGAGAAAAAACAGATTACCGCGTTTATCGTAGAGACCAATACCCCCGGCTTTGAAGTATCCTACCGCTGTAGTTTTATGGGGTTGCATGGCGTCAAATTAGGGCTTTTAAGATTCAATAATGTGAAGGTGCCGAAAGAAAATATACTTTCGGGAGAAGGACAGGGTTTAAAAATAGCCTTTATTACGCTTAATACCGGGAGGCTTACCGTGCCGGCCGCGGTTACCGGGATGAGCAAGTGGTGCCTTTCGGTCGCGCGTGCCTGGTCTAAGGAAAGAAAGCAATGGGGGCTTCCTATTGGCGAACATGAGGCTGTCGCGACCAAATTGGCGGCAATGGCCGCGAATACCTTTGCCATGGACGCGGTAACCTGGTTAAGTTCGCATATGGCGGACCAGAAAAAACTGGATATACGCCTTGAGGCGGCAATGGCAAAGATGTTTTGCGCGGAAACAAGCTGGAAACTGATTGATGATACTCTTCAAATCAGGGGCGGAAGGGGTTACGAAACAGGCCCGTCGCTCAAAGGCAGAGGCGAACCCGGCTATCCTGTTGAACGGATGTTCCGTGACGCGCGCATAAATTTGATTATAGAGGGCACCAGCCAGATTATGCGCCTTTTTGTTGCCCGGGAGGCATTAGATCTGCATCTTAAAAGAATGATGCCTATTTTGAATCCACGGATTCCCCTGCTGCGCCGGATGGGCATGGCGATTTCTGTTGGCATTTATTACTTTTTCTGGTATATAAAATTATGGCTTCCAACGTGCGCGGAAAAAGAAGCTGCGGGATTGCCTGCTTTGCTTAAGAAACACCTCCATTTTGTTAAGGCTGGTTCTAAGCGGCTGGCGAGGAACCTTTTTTTCAATATGGTTATTTTTCAGCAGCATTTTGAAGCAAAGCAGAATAGCTTAAGCCGCTTTGTGGATATCGGCACTGACCTCTTTGTAATGTCGGCAGTATGTTCTTATGCCGCATCTATGGGTAATGAAAAAGAGGCGCTCAAGGAAGGCTCTCCGGTTGCGTTAGCGGATCTTTTCTGCCAGCAGGCAAAGGCTCGTATACAAAGGAATTTTAATGATGTGTATGCCAATCAAGATGCGCAAGGTAATAGTATCGCCAAGAAAATTTTAAGCGGCGGCTATGAATGGCTGGAGAATGAGATTATCAAAACCCCAGATAAGTAATCAAATGATTATCGAAAGTATAGTTTTTCGTTTACCGTTTACCGCTAACCGTTTACCGTTATGGTACACGGTAAACGGTACACGCAACAGATCTATAACGTATTATGTATATTGTTAAGGTATGACAATGGGATTCCCTTTAGATATTTTTAAAAAAGACCCGGATAAGTATTTTATCCTTAATTATGCTCCGCTTTTTGCTAAACTCACCGATTTTGAGAAAACCCTCATCATGCAGAAAAGTAAAGTGGTGGAGTATAATAAGGGAGATAGTATTTATCGTCAGGGTGATTTGCCGAGCGCGTTTTACTGTGTCATTAGCGGAAGGATACGGATTTATACTCAGCCACAGGCCTCGCGAAGCGGATTCCTTCATCAAGGCGTAGCCGGCACGGCGGATTCTGCCGCAAGCGACGCGAATAGAGAAACCCTGGAGTATCTTAACTGCGGAAAATATTTCGGGATGATTTCTTTATTGACCGGCGATAACCATTCGGTGAACGCTGAGGCGGCAAATGACTCAAAGATTATAGAGATAGCCAAAGATGATTTTGAAGCCATCCTCCATAAAATCCCGAAATTAGCCATTGATTTAAGCCAAACCCTCTCGCGGCGGCTCACCAGGAAAGAGCAGCATATTGAGAAAAAGATATTCGAAAGCAATATCATTTCTGTTTTTAGCGCGGCCCAGAATATAGGAAGGACCCTCTACGCTATCAATCTGGCGCTGAGCCTCAAAAAAGAGACAGGCAGAAGCGTTATTCTTATCAACATAGTAAAAGATTCAAACGAGGCATACCAGGATTTTGGTTCATTTGCCCGCGCAGAGGCTAACCCTGTGGGAAGTTTTCAGATGTTAAAGTTTGATTCTTCGGTAATTCAGGAAGATTATATAAAGCATGCCATCTTGAGTGATAAGCAGTCAGGAATGAATATTGTTAATGTGCTTTTTGACAGCGCCAATACCTCGTTCGCGGCAAGGCTTAATGTTTTCCTGACTTATTTTACCGGGAGTTACCACTACATCATCGTGGATATCCCTCCTCTTCTGGATGAGGTGATTTTTAATGTTTTTAACCAATCAGATAGTATTCATTTGGTGGCAAATTATCATACGTCAGACTTAAAAAGCGCGAAAATGCTCTTGTCGGGCTTGTTTGATAAAATCAATTACCCTCAGGAGAAAATAAAACTCATTTTAAACAGTCAGGAAGAAAAAAATAAACTCGGCAATGATGAGGTCTTCAGCCTGTTGAAGTGCGCTATCTATGCGACGCTTCCTTATATAGAAAAGAGGTACCGCGGGGATATGGCATCGCGCAGCTTAGTCTGGGAATATCCTGAACTGGAATATTCGCGTTCTGTGCGCAGAATAGCCCGCGATTTAGGAAATACGCGTACAGGCTTAGCCCTTGGAGGAGGGGCTGCCTTTGGCCTGGCGCATATCGGGGTGCTAAAAGTTTTAGAGAGGGAGGATATCCCTATTGATATGATTGCAGGCTCAAGCATGGGCGCTTTGATCGCTGCCCTATGGGCCGCAGGGCTTAGCAGTGCCAAAATAGAAAAGATTTTTATGGAATTTAATAATAACCGCAGGAGGACCTATAGCCTGTTGATGGATTTTTATATCCATAAAATGTCTATTGCCAAGGGCAATAAAATACGTAAATTTCTTGAACACCACATCGGAGATATGACTTTTAAGGACCTGAAATTCCCGCTACGGGTTGTAGCCTGCAGTATTACCAAGAGGCAGGAGGTGGTTTTTAGCGAGGGAAGGCTTGTTGACGCGGTTATGGCAAGTATCGCCATCCCTGGAGTCTTTGCCCCTACGCAGTTAAACGATGATTTGATTATAGACGGAGGCATTGTTGAGCCGGTCCCTGTGGGAACCTTGGTAAAAATGGGGATAAAAAAGATTATCGCGGTCAATGTTTTGCCAAGCCCCGCGGATATGGTGCGTAATTATGAGTTTAAGCGCAAGGCCTTTGAAGAAGAGAAGAAGATAGCTCAGGCAGGCAATCTCTGGGATAAAGTTCGCCATCGTATCGGGGTAAGAGTTAATAAAATGTTCTTTCCCAATATCCTTGATATGATTGTTAACAGCATGCAGTCTATGGAATACCGTATCGCGGAATCCGACTGTCAGAAAGCGGATGTGCTGATATCTCCTGTTGCTGAAGGCGTTGATTGGTTTGATTTTTTCAGGGTAGAAAAGCTGATTAAAGAAGGCGAAGAAGAGGGCACGCGTATGCTCTCTTCGGTTAAGAGTGTTTTGAGTGAGTGAGCATGTGTAGTAATACCATGAGTTTTCTCTCGATGTGAAGAAGATATATTTTATTTTTAGCTTGGCCTGTATAAGCCTTCTTATGCTATGGCAGGTGTCGCATAGCATCGGGGGGCTTAAGCATTTTTCTTTTGATAGCCAGGACGCTCTCAAGGAATGGAAGGAGAAGGTTTTCCATAACAGGGTGCTGTATGAGGTTAAGACTGACAGCCCAAGAAACTATGTCTTGGCAAAAAGCGATAAGGCTTCATCGGGTTTATTTTATACCATCAGCTATAGCCCTAAGCTCTATCCGTATGTAAACTGGAGCTGGAAAGTTATCCGGTTTCCTTCTAAGACTCCGCTTGCCGCCGCAAATAAGAAGTCATGGATAGAGCGTGACGATTACGCAGTCAGGATGTATGTTATTTTCCCCGCGTTTATTTTTACGAATACCCGCTGTATCGAATATATCTGGTCGGAATCGCTGCCAAAAGATACGGTAATTACCAGCCCGTTTTACAGGAATATTAAGCTCATCGTTTTGGAGTCCGGGGATAAAAACATCGGGCAGTGGGTTAACGAGGAAAGGAATATCTACGAAGATTATAAGATGGCTTTCGGCAGGTATCCCTCAAGCAATGTGGGGGCAGTAGCGTTTATGACGGACGCGGATAATACCCAAAGTGCCGCGGAGGCATGCTACGCGGATATCAAAATAGGCTATGAAAGGCCGTTATTAGTTATTCCGGAGATCAAAGAGGCGGATACGATACGCCCTGAGCCTACGGGCTGGTGGCACTATGTCGAGCAATTGTTTAAAAGATGATTGTAACGGCCTAAGGCGTACACTTTAAACAAGGAGCGCACAATGAGAAGAAGAAAAGAGCATCGCGCATGGTTTAGTATCGCTAACCGCTTTCAGAGAAAAATCTTAACCTTGGTATTTCTCTCTACAGTGGTGCCAATGATTATCGCGGTAGTCTGCCTTTATTATTTGACTTTTAGCATTGTGGCAAGCGAAATAGGAATCCCTGAAGCTATAGGATACGCGCTTATCCCCGCGGCCAAGAGAACAGCGGGAATAGCCATTGTCGGTTTTTTGGTTTCGGTGGTATTTATCTGGATGTGGGCGTGGGAGGTTTCTCACCGGTTGGTGGGGCCGCTTGACCGTTTATGCAGGGAGCTGGATGAAAGAATCGCGGGGAAGAAAAAGGGGTACATCTACTTTAGGAAAAAAGATTACCTGGCAATGCTGGTGGGAAGGATTAATGCTTTATTGGACCGGCTAAAGTAGGAAGTTGAAAAGATTTTCTTGACAGAAAAAAATTTTATGGTAAAGTAATTTTGTTAGGCAGCAAGCTACACCTGTGAGTGTAGTGAATAAGGAAAGGAAGTTTTTTTGAAGTACTGTAATAACCGTAAGGAAAATAGTGTGTCAGAAAATCCTTACGGTTTTTTTCTTATCTCTCCCATCACAGGGAGAGAGAGCTGCCTAAAATTCAAAAAGAAAGCGAGGTGTAACAAATTAAATGCCAAAAGGTAAAGTAAAGTGGTTTAGCAATCAGAAAGGCTATGGCTTTATTACTCCAGAAAACGGAAAAGATGTTTTTGTGCATCATACCGCGATAAAGGGTGATGGCTATAAAACCTTAAACGAAGGCCAGGAAGTTGAGTTTGAAGTTACTCAAGGTCCTAAGGGTGAACAGGCAGTTAATGTGACAAAACTTAGCTAACCTTTTATACATAGAATTAGCTGTTTGCGTGAAGAAGGGTGGCTCTTTTAGAAATTAAAGGGCTGCCCTTATTTCTAAAAGTTTTGTTAAGAGGCTAAAAAAGGAGATAAAATAATGAAGAAGGTGGCATTATTAGGAATAGCTTTTAGTTTTATTACTGCTTTAGCTTTTGCTCAAGCGCCCACACCTGTGGCAGAGGTTGAAACCCTAAAAGGGGATATTATTGATAATATGTGTAGCGGCGCGCAGAAGCCGGAAGCTCTCGCGGAATTTGTAAAAACTCATACGAAGCAATGCGCTCTGAGCCCTGATTGCCAGGCATCCGGCTATTCTATTCTTGTTGATGGCAAGCTTGTAAAGCTTGATAAAGAGAGCACCTCAAAAGTAGTAGAGTTCCTTAATAAAGAAGACAGCACCTTGCAGGCAGTAGTAACAGGTAACAAAGTTGGAGAGGAGCTAAACGTAGCCTCCATAGAAAACCAGTAGGAGCCTTTTTATGTAGAGACGGCTGTGGATCGCCGTCTCTACATAGTGTATCGTTACGATATATGAGGGGCGTACTTTATAACAGCAGTAGTGTTCTTTTAGATGACAAAAGTTTTCACAAAAATATACTTGACAAATAAATAATTTGTAGTATACTTTAGTTCCTGCAGCAATGCAGTACAAATAGATTCCCAGTCAAAGTGAAGGATCAAAAAACTACACAGGTGACGTGGAAGTAAAATCCACAGGGATTGATAATTTCTTCTGAGTCTTAAGTAACAAACTGAGGGCGGACTGAAAAGCGCTCGAAAGATTTGTCGGGCGCTTTTTTATTTTGCGAGCACTGCCGTAAGGGCAGGTTCAGATGAATCGGAAGAAAATTTGAAATAGAAGATTTTACGCAGAGCCAGCAGGGGCTTAATGTATTGTAATAAGCTCCAGCGCTGAACGCTCTTGCGATACTGTTCTTTGAGATTTATATAGCCAAGCCCACTCAAACGCTATAGCGCCTTAGGCGCTATAGCGTAAAAGCTTTAATTTTTTGGAGAGTTTGATCCTGGCTCAGAGTGAACGCTGGCGGCGTGGATTAGGCATGCAAGTCGTGCGATATTTTTGGTGAAAAGGTTGAAGCCGTAAGGTAGAAGTCAATTCGCCTTAAATATAGCGGCAAACGGGTGAGTAATACGTGGGTAATCTACCTTAAAGTCGAGGATAGCCTTGCGAAAGTAGGGGTAATACTTGATGTAATTCTGATGGTTCAGTCTGTCAGAAAAAAAGCACCTTGACGCAAGTCAGGGGGCGCTTTAGGATGAGCCCACGCCCTATCAGCTAGTTGGTGAGGTAACGGCCCACCAAGGCTTTTGACGGGTAGCTGGTCTGAGAGGATGGTCAGCCACACGGGGACTGAGATACTGCCCCGACTCCTACGGGAGGCTGCAGTCGAGGATATTTAGCAATGGGCGAAAGCCTGACTATGCGACGCCGCGTGAGGGATGAAGGTTCTCGGATTGTAAACCTCTTTCGACGGGGAAGAAACCCCACCATTAATACTGGTGGATTGACGGTACCCGTATAAGAAGCCACGGCCAACTCCGTGCCAGCAGCCGCGGTAATACGGAGGTGGCAAGCGTTACTCGGATTTATTGGGTGTAAAGGGCAGGTAGGTGGTTTTGTAAGTCGGGAGTGAAATCCCTCGGCTCAACCGAGGAACTGCTTTCGAAACTGCAAGACTTGAGACTAGAAGAGGAAAGTGGAATTCCCGGTGTAAGGGTGAAATCTGTAGATATCGGGAGGAACACCAGTAGCGAAGGCGACTTTCTGGGCTAGTTCTGACACTGAGCTGCGAAAGCTAGGGGAGCAAACAGGATTAGATACCCTGGTAGTCCTAGCCGTAAACGATGAGCACTAGGTGTCGGTTCGTATAGGACCGGTGCCGTAAAATAACTTGTTAAGTGCTCCACCTGAGGACTACGGCCGCAAGGTTAAAACTCAAAGGAATTGACGGGGGTCCGCACAAGCGGTGGAACATGTGG
>MHGF01000032.1 GCA_001805445.1 Omnitrophica WOR_2 bacterium GWF2_43_52 | reverse complement strand
TGGTATTTATCCTCATTGTGGTCAGACGGCGGGAGATTTCTCCAAACTGGGTTGAGATGCCGGTCTTGACCACCACGGCTAAAGCGGTGCCGCTTACCACGCTTGAGCCCATAAAGGCTATATTAGTAAGCTCCGGGATTGAGCCGTTTTTAGGCTCAAATGACGCGGCGAATTTCTCTACCGGCAGAGATTCACCGGTTAGAGACGCCTGGTTGATAAACAGGTCCTTGGCGGAAATTATCCTCAGGTCGGCGGGAATCATATCTCCGGCGTATAAATCAACGATATCTCCGGGGACTATTTCCCGAATTTTTATCTCCTGGCGCCGGCCTTTTCTGATTACCGTGGCCGTGGAATGGACCATCTCGCTTAACTTTTCCGCTTCTTTTCCGGCCCGGTATTCCTGAATAAAAGAAAACAAAACGCTGGAGGCAGCCATCAAGCCCACCAAGAAGGCGCTGATTTTTTGCCCGAAAAAAAAGGAAAATCCGGCAACAATTAAAAGAACAATAACTAAGGGATTGATAAACTTAGGTAAGATAAGAAAAAGGACAGTCCTCTTCCTTTTTTTGGCGGTTTCATTATATCCGTATTCCTTAAGGCGATCCTTAGCCTCATTCTCCGGGAGGCCATCGGGGGAGGTATGCAAATTCTTTAAAATATCATCCCCGGAGGAAGCGGCGTAATAAAACCAGGCTTGGGTATTCTTGGAATTATTCAACTGAAAATCTCCATATCCATATTCATTACAATGAGTTAGAATAGCATGTCATTCCCGCGAAAGCGGGAATCCAGATAATCTGGATTGTCTGGTCAAGCCGGACAATGACAAAAGTATTTTCATCTTCATTGGTGCCGGCTTTTCGGCTGGCATGAAAGTTTCATAGTAATTTAAAGATTATACCTCTATTTTCGCCTAACTCAAAAGCATAATTTTAAAAGTTAAACCCCGCTGGTTAGGCGGGGCTTATAGGTTATTTTTTAAAAGTTAAATTTTATCTAAAAAAACTGAATTAGCAGTGCCAACCAGCCTTAAATTTAATCCTCGCTTAGATAACTCTCAGACTCAAAGGGATTAACTATGCTGTGCATTAAAAAGAGTATTCGCAGATACTCCTTTCCCATTTCTAAACCATACTCCTCTTTTAATCTTCCTACGCCCATAAGAGACAGGTCTATATCATCCTTATACGCGCTAAGCCGGTCTTTATAGAGGCAATAACCGATATCCTCTCCCAGCCTTTCCGGAGAAGGAATATTGCCGCTTTGGATCAAATTATTTATCTCTATCAATTCCTTATTAATATCCATCTCTCTATTGATATTCCGCGGCAGGATATCGGAGAATTCCCGGATATTATTCATACCCATAACCTGAATCCAGTTGTCTCCCTTCATATCAATACCGCCGCCTTTAAAATCATTCGCCCGCGCGGCAGAATTAACCTCTGTCAATGCGCTGCTGCTATATCTATCCGGAAAACGCTTTTTAGCTATACTATTAGTCAGCTTATCAATTCCCTTGTATGCTTCTTGAATCCACCCATCTACCGCAACACGGTTTTCCAGCAATCCTCTACCGTTAATATAAAATTTAATTACCGGCTCGGTCCCTGAAGGACGGACTATTATTTTAGAACCATCCTCAAGCACTAACATAATAAAATCTTCCAGGGGAAGATTATTTTCTTTACTAGCCATATTTAATAAATATTTTCCGGACTTATCTTCGCCTAACGGAAGATGGCCGAAAGAATAAATCCCCCGTAAATCTATCTTGTTTGACAAACCAGACATTTTTTCGGGTAAGGGAATTTTTCCGAAATCCGCCATGAGCGGATTCAGGTATACACCAGCGTCGTCGGCGGAATAACCAATCGTTACTAATCCTCTTTTTGTCCTATCAAAAATCAATTTTTTATCGCGGTTATAAGCCTCTTGATTCTGAAAATCCAGCATAGCAATCACTTTTTTACCGGCTATTTCTATATTCTTAAGAGGAGTATTCCTAAAATAACCTAAAATACTCTCCCCCTCACCTTTAATAATACCCATAGCATCTTCTTCTGAGAAAGAAACTCCGGAATATTGGCTTCCCTTCTGAAGCATAGGAAAGGCCTCTTTATAATAACCATAGGTATCATAAATTCCCTCTAAGCGCTGGACCAAAGAAACCCCTTGATTTCTTGAGCGGCCAAAAATCTCCAATAACCAGAGTATTCCGGAAAGGGCGTCTTTATCGTGCATATCTAATCCGGTAGTCAGGCCTAAAGATTCCTCCCCGCCCAAGAGAATAACTTCCCCGCCATAGCGTAAAATATGACCTAATTTTTCTGAATAGGAAAGCTTTTGCCAATCCCGGTAAGGAATATTCGCCAGCTTTCTCACATATTCCGAACGTTTCTCAATCTCATCTCCAATATATTTAAAACCGGTAAGTGTCTCTATCATCTTAATCCCATTGGCTCTGGCAATAACCTTCATCATATCTCCGGAAACAACTGTAGCAGCCATTCTCAGCTTATCTTTATTCTTAAGCAGCATTTCGGCATTCCACCTCAAATCCGAGTCTATATCTTTAAATCTGGGAGCATCTTCTACTTTATTTTCTTCAGCTGAACGCTGCAATTCCCTAATAATATACTCCGTAACCACCGCTAATTGCTGGTTGCCGTTTAAAGATAAGTAGTCATCCGTGCTTTCGGCTTTTTTATTCGAATTTTTCTTTGCCGCTACCGCCGGACGGTCACCATCAGGATCCAGCCAAAATACAATATCCGCGTCTATTTCAATCGCTTTTTGAAGCGCGGTGCTCCTGGCGCTTTCCAATTCCGGGTTCGGCTTTCCGCCTTCTACTTCGCTGAACTCAGGATCCGGATTGCTTTGAACCCAAAATACCTGCTCTTCCTTTACTCCTCTTAGTTTTAGTAAATCACTTAATATTGGCTTCGCGCCTCCCCCTAAACAAGAAACCACAATCTTAGCATTTGTTAAATTTATCTCTCTCCTATCAAAAGCACCGTTAGAACTATTTATATACATACCTTGCTGTAATTCTCTGGCTATAAACTTTTCGTCCGCGTTATAAGCGTCACCTGTAAAATCATCTCTGTCAACCGGGCGGCCTAAATACTTAATATCCTCATTTTTAAGCGCCAGTTCAAAAGCCTCATCCGTATTTTTCAAGATATTTATACCTTTATATTCTAACTCTGCCAGTTCAGCTATGGTCTGGCTTTCCAGCTCTTGGTTTAAAAACTCCACAAACTTTCCGGTAATTTGGGAGCCGTCATATTTATAAGGTTTTTTTCCGTTATCAGTCTTGGGATTATGGCTGGCCGTATTTATAGAGCCGGAAATAATTTGATATCCTTCATCTACTTCCAGATTAGCCACTGTCCAAGACAATTGCGGGGTAGTGGTAGGCCTTCTAAAGACATACGCTTTAACTCCCATAATTACATTGATCAAGGCATCTAATTTTATGAACTCACCCGGACCTTTGGCATCCGGATCATAAGAACCTCTCCTGGTATCTCCGCCTATTGCTACTGCCGGCTTTGCAGTTCCTGGATCAAAAACCCCTTTTTCTACAAGCATCTGGGTATACGCTTCACCTTTTACAACTTTTGCTTGAGCCGCCATCAACCGGCCCAAAGTAAACTTATTAATCCGGTTGGTTCCCAGGCCCATCTTGCCGCGCATTCCCGCGGTGCCTATAGCGGCCTGACGATACCAGCCATCGTTAATTTCTTTCCATTTCGCGGAATCATTCCCTGCCGCTTCAAATTCTTTAGCCAGCTCCTGACGCGCGCTTTCATATTCTTTTCCCTGCCAGGAACGAATATTCTCTAACGCGGCTTTTGACAATAAACCATTTTCTTGCGCCTTGTAAGCTAAGGAAATAAACTCAAGGGAAGAAGAAGCATAATAAACATTATGCTGATATATGCTCGTCATTCTTATCAAGACAGCTATAAAATTAAGCATATTAGTTTTGTCGCTAAGGTCGCTGGCTAATAATTCGGCGGTCTCCGTCTTAACGTCTTTAAACCTCTGTGAATAGGCCTGGCCATAAAGCCAGCGCTCTTCTTGAGGTAAAAGGCCGTGCAGGTAATCAGGGACATTTCCGTCAGCTTTAATTATTTCATTTTTTATATTAGAATAATCCGGCTCTCTTACGGATTGCACTATCACTTCTATAGCCAGATTATCTCCGTTACCGCCGGCGGCCTCTTGAAACCTTTTATGCTGAACCCCCGGGCCAAAATCAACGCAATCAATCCCTAAGTGCCGCATAAAATCTCTCAAAATCTCAGTTACCCCGTTTTTTACTTCGTAGAGCGTAAAATTTAAGGTCTTCCCGGATTTATGCGCCTTTAAAAGCAGGGCCGCTAACGCGCCAGCAGTATCTTCTTGAGCGGCGCTAAGCCTTTTACCGGATAATTGTTCATGAAGATCTTTAAACAATGCAGTCCTTCTCTTTTCAAGCTCTTGTATGTTATTCAAAGAAGTATCCGGATAACCGCTATTCTTGTTTGAAGAAGATAGCCTTTCCAAGAAGTATAATGTATATTTTATTATAGATTCTAACCTTACCGAAGGAATATTTGCCCTGACCGGAGCTGATTCCTTAACTCTAATTTTAGATACGAGATCATTCAAAGATTCCGCGGCCTCATCCCCGCTCACATAGCGGCCATCCTGATTAATTAACCCTAAACCTCCCCTGTTCACAATTATTCCGCCGGAGAAATTCAGCTCTTTACTGATATTCCTGTAAAAATCTTTTCTGGCTTCATTATCTCTTACCAGTAAACCTTTAACAATTTTACCTTCCTTATTTAAAAACCGGCGGGCTATTTCTGCTAAGAGCTTCTTGGCATCCTCCACATCCGGCTGTAAAAAAAGGTCTATCTGTTTCCAAATGTCATTAAGCTTCTGCAATCCCTCCTTAGCGGGATTAGTTTTATCCGGCCCCTGCATAATCTGGCGCATAACCTCCGGATCAGAAAGGTCTATATCTGTAAGCTTATACTCTCTTTGCTTCTTACTGAGTATCTGGGCGGTATTAAGCGTTCCATACCTTACGGTAATGCCCTCCACAAATTGAACTAACCGGCCAAATTCCTTCTCGGAAATCTCATTCATCTGATAGCGAAAAACAATATCTCCTTTTTTTATCTGCTTCTCAATATCAGTCCGCGGCAGGCCGGGGACATCAATTATAAAATATGCCTTTTTGCCCGTAAGCTTGACATTGCTGAAGGCATCCCTAATGGTATCAGGCGTATACACATAAGGCTGGAGCCCCACCGGCTCGCCAATACTTCTTCCCTTACCCGTGCTTTCCGCGATATTCTGGTCAAAACCTTCTCCCAGGGCGCTAAAAATAATACCGCTGGGAAAGGCTATTAGTAAATGATTAATATTTTCGCGGTATAAAGTTTCTGCTAACGTTATGCTCTCGGAATTTCCCGACCTCTGAGCCAAAAGCTCTTCTTTTCCTCCGGCGAAGATATCCTCCACTTTAAGCCCAAACAAAGCCGCGAGCACGGCCGTATTCGGCCCGATCATCTGATACCGCCCGCCTAAATTATCCAACATCTCTAAGGAAGCAACTTTATCTTCCCCCTGATAAAATTGCCTTAAGAACCCTTTCCGGAATTGGTCAAGGCGGCTGCCTTTCTTTTGAGTTTCATCATATTTTCCGGTAACCATAAATAAACCATCAAACACCAAACTTAAGACCTTTTGTTCTTCAGATTTAAGATTTAATTGTTCCAGGCGCTTTTCCGCTAAAGGAAGTCCGTCAAAAAGCTTATCTATTAATTCTTGCGCGATGGCCCTGCCGTTATCGTCTCCATATTCAACCCGCGACCATACCCGAATCAGCATCTGAAAGACCTGCTGAAAGTTTGTCATCGTCTCATCGGTCTTTCCCGACTTGCTTCCCACCTCCCAAAGCGCCTTGGTTTTCCGGTTTTTCCTGATAGCTTCCACAAGTTCATTTTCATATCCGGAATAATCAATCCCTAAAGAATCACACTCTATTAGTGTCCTATTGGGCTGGCGGCGCGTATGCTTTACCGCGGGAAATACACACGCGCTTTGCCCGCCAATTCCGATAGCAAAAACATATACCGGCTCTTTGAAGTCATCGGGAGAATCTCCATACTGCCGTTTTATAAAGGCATCTATTTCCTTCTTCATTACCGCCAGCTCTTTCGTGCCGTAGCGGGGAGTCCCTTTATAATGCCCATCTTCAT
Source organism: Omnitrophica WOR_2 bacterium GWF2_43_52 (assembly GCA_001805445.1). GTDB lineage: Bacteria > Omnitrophota > Gorgyraeia > Gygaellales > UBA12090 > GWF2-43-52. The sequence goes on along the minus strand of MHGF01000032.1, from coordinate 446 downwards.
CAAGGACCATATTTCCAAATCCTTCCGGATGTATTGAAAAAATCTTATTAAGCCATTTCTTAGCCAGGTCAAATACTTCCTGCTTATCAACTATCGCGGATGCCGCGGCTTGCCCTTTTGATAAAGATACCGGTATTATATTCTTGCCTGTGGGCAAAGAGATATTTCCATTTATTTCTATCGGGTTCCCATCCATTGGAAGCGCTCCTCCGGAAACATAGGTGCGCAGGGTCTGACCAGCGGGGGAATAAACCGGCTCTTTCAGGTTATATTCGCCGTCTTGGAAGGATTTCTTATACTCATTAAAATATGCTAATTTGGACCAGGATTTCGGGGAAATAAGGCCGGTGAGATTATTGGTATCAATAAGCGAGGAGTATTCTCCGGTTTTTCCGACAAAGGCCTTCTTAAACCACTTGGCCAGGACTAAGGAATAAAACACCTGC
>MHGF01000031.1 GCA_001805445.1 Omnitrophica WOR_2 bacterium GWF2_43_52 | reverse complement strand
TTTTATAAAATAATAATTTTAAGGGGCCGTCTTATTTTTATCAGGAGGAGTGTTTTTTCTCTTGACGGGTATCTCAATGGGTGACCCCTAGATGTGACCCCTAGAATAACCCGCTGCGCCACCCCCGCGGAGACCTGCGGCCACCGCGGGGGTGCTGCCCATTGATATAATTTATATTGCAGGGAGCTTTTATTCTGATAGAATATACATAGAAAGGTAAAACTATATGACAGAACATACATTTTTCGGTTTAGGTATTGTACCAAGAATTCTTGATATCCTTGAACGGATTAAGTTTAAGGTTCCGACTCCTATCCAGTACAAGGCTATACCGCTTGCTATTGAGGGTAAGGATGTTATCGGAATCGCTCAGACGGGAACGGGAAAGACCCATGCCTTTGCTATCCCGATGATTCAGCATCTTGCCCAGAAGGAAGGCATTGCCATTGTTCTTGCCCCGACCCGCGAGCTAGCCATTCAAATTGAGGAAGCCGTGCGGGTATTGACTCATGCTTTCGGGATGAAAACAGCCTGTCTTATCGGCGGCGCGCCCATGCGGCCTCAACAGGAGTCTTTGCGCAGGCGTCCGCAGGTTATTATCGGAACCCCCGGCCGGTTCATTGACCATATGGAGAGCCGCAACATTCTCATGGCCAGAGTCAATATGCTGGTTATTGATGAAGCTGACCGCATGCTGGATATGGGTTTTGCCCCGCAGGTTGAAAAGATCCTTAAGCAGTTAAGCCGGGAACGCCAGACCATGCTTTTTTCCGCCACTATGCCCGCTGAAATTATGCGCATGATTCGCACCTATATGAAACTTCCCGTTCACCTTGAGATTGCTCCTTCTGGAACTATTGCCGAGGGGGTAGCCCAGGAGTTGTATATCGTCAGGCGTGAGGCTAAGTTGAGCCTTTTAGGCAAAATTTTAGCGCAGTATCACGGTTCCGTGCTCATGTTCATTCGTACCAAACACAGCGCCCGCAAGATTACCAAAGCTATCCGCGATATGGGCCATCGCGTGTCAGAAATACATTCCGATAAGTCGCTGGGCCAGAGGCGTGAAGCCTTGGAGGGGTTTAAATCCGGCCGCTATCGTATTCTTGTGGCAACCGATATTGCCTCTCGTGGTATTGACGTTACGAAGATCGAGCTGGTCATCAATTACGACCTGCCGGAAGACGTTGAGAATTATGTCCATCGGATTGGCCGCACAGGCAGGGCCGGATGTGAGGGGCGCGCGATTTCATTTGCCACTCCCGACCAGAAGGACGATGTAAAAAGTATAGAGCGGCTCATCCGGATGCAGCTGCCGGTAGTTAAACATCCGGAAATTCCGACCGAAGAATTCGAGCAGTATCACCATGCTCCTGCGGCCAGGCGGCCTCATGGCGGCATAGGATTTAATCGTCACCGCAGGCCAAGCTTTGGCCGTTTTCGCAGGAGGGGATAGCATACGATGAGAGTCTTTATAGATTCTAAGAAATGCCGCTTAAGCGGTGAATGTATGAAGGTATGCCCGGAGAAAGCTATTTCTGTCAAAAATGGCACGGCAGTCATTGATGATGAAAAATGCGATCTTGACGGTATTTGTATTCCTGCTTGCCCTGAAGGGGCTATCCGGTATATTGAAAAGGGGAGTGGAAAGGCAATAAAAAAGGAGAAACGTATAATGGAAAAGAAATATGTCTGTTCAACCTGCGGCGCGTCTGCTTTCAACAAAGGGCATCTTTGTACCCCGTTGACTTCAGATAAGGCCTATAGCTGTGAATATTGCGGTAATGTGGTTGGTGACCCCCGGCACGTCTGCAAGCCAAAGTTGGAAAAGCTTTCCTATGTGTGTGGAGGCTGTGGCAGGGTTGCCGCGAAAAAGTCTGAAGTCTGCCAGCCGAAAAAAATATAGTTACCAGGGGCTCAAGAAGATAGAGGTGAGCCAAGCGCCGGTTTTCGCCCGGCGCTTTTTTGTTTTACCTTTTGATGAATATGTTAAACGGGGATAGCTTGAGGCTGTTGAAAAAGCCACTTTCCGTCTTGCGAGCCCCGCCTGTCTGCGGGTATTAAGAGTGAAGATTTGGTCCGCGCTTCTTTCCATGCGTAAGTAGGCCTTGTAATATCGTTGCCTTACGGCAACCGCTACAAATTACCGTATAAAATAAATGAATGTAACTGTCTAGAAGTGCGCTTGGCTATTGGCACAGTGGTTATTATTTGGTGATTGGAAATTGATGTTTGGTTATTTTGCGATAATTAATGTCATGGTGTAGTAGTGTGTGAGGTTATGAACAAACAATAAAGGAGGGATACAGGATGTCAAAATCAATCAAAGGTACAAAGACCGAGCAGAATTTGCTTAAGGCGTTTGCCGGGGAATCTCAGGCGCGCAATAGATATACTTATTTTGCCTCTGCCGCCAAAAAAGAGGGCTATGAGCAGATTGCTAATATTTTTACAGAAACCGCGGAAAATGAAAAAGAGCACGCGAAGGTTTTTTTCAAGCATCTTGAAGGCGGGGATGTAGAAATAACTGCGGTATATCCGGCAGGTGCCATCAAAGACACCAAAACTAACCTTGAGGCGGCGGCCGCGGGTGAAAATATGGAGTGGACGCTACTCTATCAGGATTTTGCCAAGGTAGCAAAGGATGAGGGATTCCCGGCGGTTGGGCGTTCGTTTGAACAGGTTGCCAAGGCCGAGAAATTCCACGAGTCGCGCTATAGAAAGTTGATCAACAACCTTACCAACGCGCAGGTGTTTAAAAAGAATTCAAGCGTTACCTGGCACTGTATCAATTGCGGTTACGTGATTGAGTCCGCGGAAGCCCCCAGGGAATGCCCTGCCTGCAGCCACCCTCAAGCCCATTTTGAGCTTCTGGCAGAAAATTATTAAACCCGATAGAGGCCTGAGAAACGCGCCCTTTTGCCGTAATCACGGCAAGAGCGACTTTAAGCAACTATTGTAGTGTCCCTAACGCTTCTTTACTTATTCCCCTCCCTTGATGGGAGGGGTAAGGGGAGGGTGTAGACGGTTATTTCTCCCTCACCCTACCCTCTCCCTCGAAGGGAGAGGGTAATTCGTTAACTGAACTACTGTAAATAAGATTTCATGAGTAAAGGGATTTATGGGACAATACACTATGTTGTACAAGAAAGAGAAGGAGCGCAAATTTATCCCGACGCTTTCCGACGTTTCGGTCGGAACAGGCCGGTCGGGACAGAAAAGAGTCGGTCGGGATTCCGCCCCGAAGGGGCAAGAAGAAAAAGAACCCCAGGCTTTAGTCCGGGCGGGCTCCATTAGGCATGTAACTCTTAGGAATAAATAAACTTACGATTCAAGTTGACATTTTGTAAAAATATGGTATACTTTAAAGACTATCATAGGCTTACTCTCTGGATTGTTCAAAAAAATAGTTTTTTGACTTTTTGGCAATAGTCAAGCAGTTTCGCTACACATAATTTCTGAAATAGTTTAGCTCTTAGAAGTGTCCGTCGGTGTCATTGCGAGCCCCGAAGGGGCGAAGCAATCTTATAAAGAGACTGCTTCGTCGCTGCCGCTCCTCGCAGTGACACGAATGCTTCCAAGAGTTGAACTGTTACTAATTTCTCAAGGATATTTCTCCAATCACTACAGGAACTATGAAAATCGGCCAGGCATTACTCAAAAACGGTTTACTCTCCCAAACAGAATTAGATACAGCCTTAATCGAGCAGAAAAAGACCAAAGAGCGCTTTGGCGACATTGTCATCAAAATGGGTTTTGTCTCCAGCAATAAAATGGCGCCTTTTCTCGCCTCTTTTTTCAATATCCCCTTTGTTGACATTAAAAATATCTATAAGGCAATCAAGCCCGATGCGGTCGCGCTTATTCCTGAAGAAATGGCGCGCCGGTTTACTATCCTGCCGCTTGCTTTGGAAGATAAGTTATTGACCATTGCCATGTTTGACCCCTTGGATGTAGTGGCAGAAGATACGGTCAAAATCAAGACCGGCTATAAGGTTAAGGCAAGGGTCGCCATAGAACAAGATCTCCATGAGGCAATTGAATACTGCTATCACCAACTGCCGCGTTTAAAAGAAAATATTGATGATTATGTCAGTTCGGAATTACAGCCGGGAAAAACGGAAGAGTCTGAAAAACTGCGTATCCAGGCCAGCGACCCTCCGGTAGTCAAATACGTTAATTCCCTTATTGTCCAGGCCTTAAACAGCGATGCCAGCGATATACACTTACAGCCAAAGCAGGATAAGGTGGAACTGCGTTTCCGTATTGACGGGGTATTGTATGACATGGACGCCCCGCCTAAGAGCATGCTCGCGGCTATTATCACCCGCATCAAGATATTGGCAGACCTGGATATCTCCGAGCGCCGCCTGCCCCAGGACGGCAGGTTTAAGCTCAAAGTAGGCGCGGGCGAAATTGATATCCGTACCTCAAGCTTTCCTATTATCTACGGGGAAAGTGTCGTGATGAGGCTTTTAAATACCTCAAGCCCCTTACTCAACTTGGAACAGTTAGGCTTTAACGCTTTTGATAGCGAGCGCTACCGCAAGCTTATCAATATGCCCTACGGCTTAATCTTGGTTACCGGCCCCACCGGAAGCGGAAAAACCACGACACTCTACAGCTCTTTAAACGAGATTAAATCTTCCGAGAAGAATATGATTACTTTGGAGGACCCTGTTGAATACCGCCTCCCCTTTATCCAGCAATCCCAGGTCAATTCAGGAATCGGCTTTGATTTCGCCCGAGGCCTGCGCTCTATTTTACGCCAGGACCCGGACGTCATTATGGTAGGCGAAATCCGCGATAGGGAAACCGCCGAGATAGCCATACACGCCTCGCTTACCGGCCATCTGGTTTTTTCCACCCTGCATACCAACGATGCCGCGGGCGCGATAGTGCGCCTTATCAATATGGGGGTAGAGCCGTTTTTAATTACCTCGTCTTTGGTAGGTGTGTTGGCACAGCGGCTTGCCCGCTGTATTTGTCCTTCATGCCGTAAAGAGTACAAGGTGAATAAGTCGGTACTGGCAGGCTTGGCTTTGGGAAAAGAGGAGCTTGCCTTTTTTAAGGGCGAAGGCTGTCCTCGATGCATGCGCAGCGGCTATAAAGGAAGGATCGCGTTTTTTGAACTGCTTACCTTAAACGACGCCATGCGCGGCATTATCCTTAGCCGCACCTCAAGCGAAGAAATCAAGCGCCAGGCAAAGTTAGGCGGCATGAAAACCTTGCGGGAAAGCGGCATTGAAAAGCTTAAAGAAGGAATTACAACTCCGGATGAGGTCCTGCGGGTAACCCAGGAAGCAGTGGAGTGATGAGGGCGCTATATACTACTAAGTATTAAGTTAACGGAGTACTACTATAGTGTAACAAAAGTTATTGAATTTCCTCCCCCTTGATGGGGGAGGAAAGGTGGGGGTGATATTAGTCGGGCACCCTCCCCTAACCCCTCCCATCAAGGGAGGGGAAGAGTTAAAAACTTTTGTTACTGTGCACTACATGGAATTTAAATATACCGTCTACGATAAAAACGGAAAGCATGTCAACGCGATAGCCAGCGCGGATACCCTTGAGGTATTGGTCAGCCGCCTGAAAAACCAGGGGCTGGTACCGCTACATATTACTGAAATAAAATCCTCTAAGAAAGACACTAAAGGAAGCGGCATCAGAGTCCAGCGTAAGATTACCGGGCGGGAGTTAGCCGCTTTTACCCGCCAGCTTTCTACCGTGCTCAATGCGGGAATAGTGCTTACCGAGGCCTTAAGCACCCTTGCCGAAGATATGGAGAACGCCTCTTTTGGCGCGGTGATTGAGGATCTGGTGAGTCATATCAGCGCCGGCGAGCATTTTTCCCAGGCGCTTTCCCGATACCCCCGGATATTCTCGGTCACCTTTGTGGCAGTGGTGAAGTCGGGTGAGGAAATCGGTAATTTAGGAAGGACCCTTGGCGATTTAGCCAAATACCTGGAAAATTTCGAGCGGATGAAGGAAAAGTTCAGAAGTGCTATGATGTATCCGGTATTCCTGACCGGTTTCCTGATTTTTGTTGTTGCTGTTATCGTCTTGTTTCTGATTCCAAAGTTTAAAGGCATCTTTGCCCAGGCAGGAGCAAAGCTGCCGCTCCTTACGCGTATTGTGGTGGGAATCAGCGAGTTCTGTTTAAGGAATGTTTTGTGGGGAATACTTTTTTCAATTATATTCTGGATTGTGGCATGGTATCTTTTAAGAATCCCCAAGATACGCTACCGCTTTGATACCATTGTGTTAAGGCTTCCTATTTTCGGCAAGCTCTTTTTAAAGGCATTTATTTCCCGTTTCTGCCATACCTTAAGCATCCTGCTTTCCGGAGGCGTAGGCATATCTTCAAGCCTGCTCATTTCTTCGGGAGTAGTCAATAACCTTTTTCTCATGCGGGTCATTTCCCAGATACGCGCCAGTGTTATTTCCGGAGGCTCTCTTGACGAAGCAGTGAGGGCGCACGCGGTATTTCCCAAGGTAGTCGCTAAGATGATTACCGTAGGCGAGAAGTCAGGAAGGTTGGATGATATGCTTAAGCGTAGTGCCGAATATTACGATGAGGAGCTTGAGGTAACCCTGAATAATTTCAGCTCCCTGATTGAGCCGGTATTTATTATTTTAATTGGAGGAGTAGTTTTAATTGTGGTCTTAGCGCTTTACCTGCCGATTTTTCATCTGTCATCGGCAGTGCGCTAATTATAGGGAAAGGGGTGATGAGGGAAAAGTATTTTTGTAAAGAGAAAACGAACGCGAGGGGATGTCTCGCTTGATAATAAAACAGTAATTAGGAAAAGGAGAGTAAGATGAGAGCAAAGAAAAAAGGTTTTACAATGGTGGAATTATTGGTGGTATTGGTAATTATCGGTATTTTGGCGGCAGTAGCAACACCGCTGTATCTGGCAAATACCAGAAGGGCGAGGGCGTCAGAGGCTGTAGCGACTATGAGTTTGGTGCGTCAAGCACAGAGGGATTATAGTGTGGCACGCAATACGTTTTTTGATATTACTAGTGGTAATATCGATAGTCAACTTCCTACAACTGTTACAGCGGGAGTTCCTACCCCTGCTACTGCGGGTGTTGTTGTAGATGCCGCTGTTGCCCAATATTTTTCTAATGCCGCTTTTAGCGTTGACGCAACTACTCCTGCTTGGACACTCGGCCTTACTGATGCTCAAGCTGGTGTCCCTGGGGCCCCTGTCGGCTTTAGGATTTTAGCTGATGGAAGCGCAAGTGAGGTTTGTGTAGCTGATGATACAGACTGCGCAGTACAGAATACTGTTGTTTCAACATTTCGGTTGCAGATGGATAATAGCGGCCGCACCTTTGTCAGCTATAACGGTGGTACAGACTGGAGCGCTTGGTAAATTTCAAAAATGCGTAAAGGCTTCACCATTATTGAATGTTTGATTTCGGTCATACTGCTTGCCATTACCATGGTAGGCAGTATGGCTTTCTATTTCTATTCTACCGGGCATTTGGCAGGAGCCACCCATAAAAGAATCGCCGCGGAATTGGCGAATGCCAAGATGGAGGAGATAAAAAACAGCGATTATTCCCTAATAAACTCTTGGGCCGGCGCGGGGGAAAATGTAACTATCGGTGGTTTAAGTTGGCAACAGGAAATATATGTCGTTGATGTTTTTGGCCCCCCCAATGTTGGCATTGCTTATAAAAAGGTACAGATAAGGACTTACCGGAATGAGACGAGTAAGTTTGGAACACAGCAGGACGTGACGATAGCTACTTATATTGCCAAGCGATGAGAGAGATTTTAAAAGGGTTTACCCCGTTAGAGAAAGCCACCGACAAAGCCGGTGGTGGAAAAGATATAGCCGCTGACGGTGGTTTAATGCCACCGTCAGCGGGAACCGTTAGAGAACAAAGTTCTCTAACGGGGTTTACCTTAATTGAGCTGGTAGTAGGTTTAGCTATCGGGGCAGTGATTGTCTTGATTATAGGAGTGATTTCTTCAAGCGGTATAGGTTCTTATGAAAAATCGCGTAAGGAAGCCGAGGCATATAACGATATTTTTTATGGCTTTAGTTTAATACAGCGGAATGTGCGCCAGGCGCTCATAGCAAACGCTGATAACGCAACGGATACTCTTACCGCGGATAATTTTGTTTTCAAGAAAAACGGCTCTGATTTTATCTATACTGATACCGCTACTAATGCAGACATTCTTATTTTAAAGATGGATACCTCTTTAGGTGAAACGCTTGATTTTTCAGTAAGCCCGCAAAGTGGTAAACTCTTTAATGTGACTTTAAGCGGACAGAAGGTTATTAACCTTGGTTATAGAAAGGTTACGGTGCCATTTAATCTTACAACACAGGCGATGGAGAGAAACTGATGGCTAACAAAAGGGGCTCAATCCTGGCAATAAGCACGGGGTTTATCCTGGCATTTACCCTTTTAGGGTTTGGCGCGGTGTATTTTGCCGGGACGCAAAGCCAGGAGATAGAGAAAAAGGTTGCCTCGTCTAAAGCCTTTTGGCTGGCTGAAGCAGGTATTGAAAAAACCCTCTGGGAATTTAATATTAATACTAGCACCTGGCCTGACTGGAGTATTATAAATGGAACGAGGGTTTTTCAAGGTAACCTTACTACGTTTTCAGGAAACGAAACCATCGGGGATTATGATGTGAACATTTCTGCTTATAATGCGAATTTCCCTGTAATCAGGGCTACTGGATATGTTCCGGCTAGGACGGGACAATATTTTAAGCGGACGGTACAGGTAAATATCCGAGATAATTTATTTTTTAAGTATGCCTTATTTGCTAATGATACTGTACAAATTAATGGGAACCTTACTACTGATAGCTATGATTCGTCTAATGGAACCTATGGGGGAAATAATACAGGTGATGAAGGGAATGTGGGTGCCAATGGGGATGTAGATGTTTCGGGAGCTTCCTACAATGTGAACGGGACAATAACAGAGAATGCTGCCGAGCTATTATCGACAGTAGTTATTCCTAATCAGCTGATAAGCTTACCTTCAGGGGGTACTATGTCAGAAGGATCCTTAAATGCGGGTAATTATAAGTTTACCGGTATTGATTTAAGTGGCACGGATACATTGACCATTACCGGCCCTGCCAATATTTATCTTACCCCCAACAGCACTGATTCTATTGATATGACTTCTTCCCCTAATGTGGAAATTCGTATTTCTAATTCTAGCACCGGGCCGATTAAGATATATGCTGATGGCGATGTTAGGATTACAGGAGGGGGAGTTATCAATGAAGCGGGCATCCCCGAGAACTTCTTTATATATGGCACCGGAGGCTCAGGGCAGGAGATAGTGGCTTCAGGGACAGACTCTTTTTATGGTATTATTTATGCCCCTAATGCTGATATAAAGCTTAGTGGTAATTTTACCGCATTTGGCGCGATTATAGGCCAGAATATAACTACAGATGGAACTGTGTTTGTGCATTACGATGAGGCGCTTGGCCAACAGACGGGAGAGGAAAGATATACCGTTTTAAACTGGCAGGAAGTGGATTAATTGATTGATGAGTATGGCTAAAGAAACTATGCAGTGTTTGGAGGTTTCCTCTCCCGAGGAATTGGCGAAATTGCTTGCTGATAAGCCGTTACAGGAGGGTTTTATCGGCTTGAGCGTCTACGGAGCTCAAGTTCTGGTACGGCAGTTTGAGCTTCCCGCTATCAGGAAATCGGAACTCAAGGATGCCCTGCGTTTAGAGGCGGTTGAGCTCCTGCACATCAAGCCCCAGGAAATCGAGCTGGAATATCAGCTGGTCAAGGCAGAAAACGGTAAGCTAAGCGGTATCTTTGTCGCGGCTCCCAAGAAGCTTATAGAAGAGTATATTGCTTGCTGTGATAGCCATGGCCTGAGGATTTCCTCAATGTCCGCGCGGATTATTTCCGCGGTCAATTCTTTTTTCTTAAAGAATAAACTTCAGTCTAATACCTTTGGCATCCTGATGTTTTCCGGGGCAAACCAGCTGTATCTTGCGGTTTTTGATAACGGCCTTTGTGTTTTGCTGAGAGAAATTAATTACGATGACTTACGCGAGGCGGAGCAGGAAGTCATTAATTCCCTGAAGTACAGCTGTTCAAAAAGCGCATCCAAGCAGTTGGACGCGCTGTATGTTCGCGGCCAGGCCCAGGCAAAGGAACAACTGCTTAAGAAGCTGGAGCAGGTATTTGACGTTACGGCGCAGGAAGGCGATGGCACAGACAGCCCGGCGTGCTCCCTTGCGGAGAGCAGTATTTTTAAGATAAATCTCACCAAGGGCTATACGGTTACAGTGAAAGAGCGCGCGGCATTATTGAAAATAACCACCGTTCTTCTTATTCTCTGTCTTCTTATGTCTGCCGGCTTAATAGCTAAGCTTGTTATCCAAAGCCTTGAAGCGAAAAAGGTGGCTTCGGCTTTTAATATCTCGGATTACGAATATGCCAAGGGGTTAGTAAAGGCGTTAGAAAATGCGAAATAAGTTTCTCCGGTTATTGGCTAAGGATGTAGCGCTAACCTTGCGGTTAGTCTTAATTGTGGGCAGTGTTTTTCTTATTGTTGCCTTAGTTAAGAAAAGTAAGTCGCAGGCACAAGAGTTTGTTTCCCTTAAGGAAAAGAGGCTCTTAGTCAGCCGTATACCCGATTTGGAATATGATGTTCGCCAGCTGGAGATACAGAAGACTTTTGAGAAAGCCGACCCTAAGAAGACTGAATTTACCTTAGACGGTATTATCTTGGGAGGCAACCGTAATTGGACTATCCTTAACGGTGAAGTCCGCCGCGAAGGGGATATGGTAGGGGCGTTCATTATTGCCAAGGTAACCGCTACCACCGTTACCCTGCGTAATAAAAATACCAACCGGATTATCACGCTTATGCTAAAAAAATAGCATCGCATTTTTGCTACCTTGACCACACCCAACCTTGACCACACCCCCGCGGTGTGGAACCACACCGCGGAGGTGTGTAAATGGCGCGGATGGCGTAAGAGATAAAACAATGATAATGTTAAAAGTTTTATGAAAATTATGCCTGAAAAGGGATGGAAGTTATGAAAATATTCCCCTCCCCTTGTGGGAGGGGTTAGGGGAGGGGTAACTTGAAGGGAGTTTTGACAAACACTGCCCGAAAATTAAGAAATAATCTTACTGAAGCTGAAAAGTATCTTTGGTATTTCCTCCGTTTCCAGAGCCTTGGGGTAAAGTTCCGCAGGCAGTCCATTATTGGTCAATATATAGTAGATTTTGTATGTTTTGAAAGGAAGTTAATCGTAGAAGTTGATGGGGGACAGCATTCGCAAAGCGAGCGCGATAATGTCCGAGATAAATGGCTTAGTAATCAAGGGTTTGAGATTTTAAGGTTTTGGAATCATGATGTGCTGGGAAATCGGGATGAGGTTTTACAAAAGATTGTTGAGCATTTGAAATCCCCCCCCCCTCCCTAACCCTCCCCACAAGGGGGAGGAACTCTGTTTATCACAACTCTCTCAAAACAAAGAAGTTAAAAAGATTTAAAGTAAAAACTTTTGACAATATGTCTGAACAATAAAGGAGGCTTAATATGAAGAAAAAAACAGTGGCAATAGCGAAGTTAGTGTTTTTGTGTAGTTTGTTTATCGGGATATCTGGCGGTATCGGCGATGTTCAGGCGCAGGAGGCATCGCGCAAGATTGTGGTTTTTGAGAAAGCCTTTAGCGACAGGGGCAGGCAAATTGCCCTGGTAAAGTCGCAGGGCGCGCAGGTAATCAAGCCTTTAGCCCTTATTAATGCTGTGGCGGTGTTTCTGCCTGAGCAGGCAGAAAAGGCGCTTCTTTCTAAGGCAGAGGTTGTCAGAATTGATGAAGATATCATCGTCAATGCGATTGCCAAGCCTCAACCACAACCTCAGCCCCAACCTGCCCAAGAACTGCCTTGGGGAATTGACAGAATCAATGCCGAAATAGCCCAAAGCACAACTGGCGGCTTAGCGGTAAAGGTGGCTATCCTGGATACGGGTATAGATTTGGACCATCCTGACCTGTTAAACAATATAAAAGGCAATGTTAATACCATTAGCTCCCGCAGAAGCGGCAATGATGATAACGGCCACGGTACGCATGTGGCAGGGATTATCGCGGCGGTAGATAACAGTATCGGTGTTGTCGGCGTAGGGCCGGAAATTTACCTCTATGCGGTCAAGGTTTTGGGGAAAAACGGTTCCGGTTGGCTTTCCGATATTATTGAAGGGTTTGACTGGTGCATCAATAACAAGATGCAGGTAGTGAATATGAGTTTTGGCTCTTCAGGAGATAATCAATCATTTCATGATGCCATAAGCAAAACCTATGCGGCGGGAGTGGTGTTGGTAGCCGCCGCGGGTAACGATGGAGCGGCTAATACGGTGAATTATCCGGCAAAATATCCCGAGGTAATCGCGGTTTCAGCCATTGGGCAGGATGATAAGTTGGCGGGTTTCTCAAGTTTCGGCCCCGAAGTTGATATAGCCGCGCCCGGCGTCACTATCAAATCCACGTATAACGACGGATATTATAAGTCTTTAAACGGAACCAGCATGGCTTGCCCGCACGTAGTGGGCGTGGCGGCATTAGTTTTGTCTACCGCAGTCGGCGCTTACGATACAGATGGCGATGGCGCCTGGGGCCCCAGCGAGGTTAAGAATAAATTAGAGGCAACTGCCGAGAATTTAGGGTTAAGCAGCAATGAGCAAGGCGCGGGCTTGGTGCGCGCGGATTTGGCTGTGCAATAATCTCGTTTAATAAATCCCCGGAAAATCCCTCTATAGCGGTGCTTTTGTAGAGGGATTTTCTGTTTCTGTATTTTGCATGCAGAGTTAATGAATGCAAGAGTGATGCCCGTATCCCAAAAGATTGTGGAAGTAAGGATAACCGGTTGGCGCATCAATAAGTAAGACAGATAATTATTGACATACTTTTTGCTATATGGTATACTTTTCTTGAGAAAGGGGAAAGAAGAATGACTACCGCAGTTGTAACCTCAAAAGGGCAGATTGTAATACCTTCTAAGATCCGCCGCAGGCTCAATATCAAAAGGGGAACAAAATTGTATATTGAAGAAAGAGAAGATGAGCTTATCCTTAAAGCGGTTACGCCGGCTTATTTCGAGAAGATTGCCGGGGTTCTGCCTACAAAAGGAAAGCTCTCAAGAATGCTTGTCGCTCAGCGCCAGAAAGATAAGGGCATGGAGGGCTAGCCAATGACGAAGGTCTTGGACGCGCACGCCCTTATGGTCTTTTTAGAAAAAGAGGCCGGGTATGAAAAAGTGGAGCACTATTTTATCGCTGCCGTGGAAAAAGGCAACTATCTGTTAATGACATCGGTAAATTTTGGGGAGGTATATTATAGTGTCTTACGCGAGTGCGGGCAACGCAAAGCCGATGAGATAGAAGAAATAATCAGGACTTTGCCCATTACAATAATTGATGTCGATACGCAGATTGCCAAAGAAGCCGCTCGTTTTAAAGCCAATCACAAAATATCCTATGCAGATTGCTTTGCCGCCGCTTTGGCAAAGCTTCATAAGGGAGAGGTCATCACTGGGGATAAAGAGTTTAAGCCGTTAGAGAGCGAAATTAAGATTGCCTGGCTTCCTTAAGCGGCGGTTATCTTAATAATAAAACTAATACCCCGACGTTTCGGCGGGGCGCTGAAGCCCGCCGTAGGCGGGCTAGCGGAAGTGCGGAGTTAACCTTCGCAACTATTACGAATTAAGTTAACGGAGCACTAATACACAGTAACAAAAGTTTTTGACTCTTCCCCTCCCTTGATGGGAGGGGTTAGGGGAGGGAGATGCCCGACTAATATCACCCCCACCTATCCTCCCCCATCAAGGGGGAGGATATTCAATAACTTATGTTACACTGTACTAATAGTATATGTATCATGAGGCTTTAGACAATATAGCGGCTTTGAGCGTTGAAAAAAGCTCATACCTGAAAAAATCCCGGCTCGCTTATTTAGTGGCAAGTATCCTTGCCGGCGTATATGTGGGCTTTGGGATAATTTTGATTTTTACTGTTGGCGCGCCTTTAGCAAACGCGAATGCTCCGGTAGTCAGCTTAGTTATGGGGCTTTCTTTTGGCATTGCCCTTACCTTAGTAATATTTGCCGGTTCAGAGCTTTTTACCGGGAACAATATGTCTATGGCAATAGGGGTTCTTGAAAAGAAAGTCACTGTAGCCGATTTGTTGAATGTGTGGGGCTGGTCGTGGATAGGAAATTTTATTGGTTCCGTTGGGCTTGCGGTTTTAACCGCGCTTTCGGGGGTAATGGCGCAAAAAGCGGATTTTGTGGCAAGCGTTGCCTCTGCCAAGATGCTGGCTCCGGCAAGCGAACTATTTTTTAGAGGCCTGTTGTGTAATTGGTTGGTCTGCCTCGCCATGTGGACTTCAAGCCGCACCAAAAGTGACGCCGCAAAGTGTATCCTGATTTTCTGGTGCCTGTTTGCCTTTATCGCCTGCGGTTTTGAGCATAGCGTCGCCAATATGGCCCTGTTACCGCTTGCCTTGTTCTTGCCTCATCCTGAAACCGTTACCTGGTTAGGCGCGTGGAAAAATATTTTCGTGGTTTCCTTAGGCAATATCGTCGGCGGCGCGGTGTGCGTAGGATTCTTATATTGGCTTTCCTGCAGGATCAAATCCCCAAAATAGTGCTCCGTTAACATATAAGAATTAATTTAACGGTGCAATAGTACACAGTAACAAAAGTTTTTAACTCTTCCCCTCCCTTGATGGGAGGGGTTAGGGGAGGGAGATGCCCGACTAATATCACCCCCACCTATCCTCCCCCATCAAGGGGGAGGAAATTCAATAACTTATGTTACACTGTAATGGTACGCTGTTACATAAAGTAATGTCATAATGTAGGGGCCAGCGTAAGCTGACCTTGTAATATCGTTTTTTCCTTGGTTTTTTATGAAGAAATGACACGATACATAGAATTTAAAAAGGCATATTAAAATATGAAGTCAACGTTTCTTATACTTTTGGCTGTAGTGGTGATTGTTTTAGGGTTCAGCGTATTTTCTCTTCAAAAAGAACTTCTCAGCGCGAGAGAGAACGCTGTGTTCTTTGAGGAAAGAAGTAATGAGCTGCAGCGGGAATTGATGCGCCTGCATACCGCCTGCGGCGAAAAAGAGCGGTTTTTGGAAGAAATCAAGCAGAGTATCGCGGAATTAGAAAGCAAGGTGGATTTGGATACCCTTGAGCGCCATATCCCTCAGAAAACCTGGGTTGAGATAAAGCCGATTATTGATAAGTTGAAGGCATTCCGGGAATCGGGGGAAAATAGCGGCAAGTAGGCGTGAGATTAAATATCTTGTTTTTATAAGAAGAGGAGATATAATAGTTAGTATATAAAAAATAACTTAGCAACATTAGGGTCTGGAAGCAAGGTATGTTTCCAGAGGATTCATTGATGGTCGGGCCGCCATCTTGCGTATAACGCGGGATGGCATTTTTTGTTTGTTTTAGGAAAGGATGCGCTATGAAGAAACTCTTGCTATTTATCCTGCCTCTTCTGATTATAGTCGCGATAGTGTTTACCGTTTTTGGCGTGATACAGGTGCGTTTCCAAGAAGAAAAGTTGCGGGATGACCTTATGCGAAAGGCCAGGGCAGTTGCCGAAAGCATGGAGTTATCCGCCAGATACAGCTTGTTAAACAACGATTTGCGCAGTGCCCAGCGCCTGGCTGACCGCTTTCAATTGCGGGAGCGTGTACAGGGCTGCGCCATATATGATAAGGAAGGAAAGATTGTCGTGATTACTCAGCGGTTTGAGGATTGGAAGGAAAAAGAGAAGCCGTATATCGCTGAGATATTGGAGAATAAAACCCCCAGGGGGAGCTTAGAGACATTTAAGCAATATTCGGTCTACAGCTATATCATGCCTATTATGGATGATGAGAATAACACCGTAGGCTTGGTTGAAGTCATCTATGATACTTCTTATGTCTTTGCCATGCTTACCGAATGGTGGAGGCGTATCAGCCTTACCTTGATTATATTAGTAGTGTTGATCGCGCTGGTATCTTTGCTTATCCAGTGGCGGATTTTTATCCTGCCGGTAAAACAGCTTACCGAATGGTTTCAGCATTTCCAGAGAGGAGACATAAGCCACGCGCACCCGGTGAAGGATAGGGGAGAATTGGGAAAATTGGCAAGCGAGGTTGAACAGGTTGCCTTAAGCCTAAGGGTCGCGCGCAAGACTATCTCTGAGGAAGCCGAGGTGCGTTTACAAAAGGAAGAGCTATGGACTGAAGGCAAGCTTCGCGACCTTATCCGGGCGAAGCTGGGAGAGAATGCCTTGTTTATCGTTTCTAACCGGGAGCCGTTTATGCATGTGATAGATGAGGCATTTGGCATGCCCAGGTGCATTCGTCCGGCAAGCGGCGTGGTTACGGCATTGGACCCGATATTGCGCGCCTGTGGCGGGACCTGGATTGCCCACGGAAGCGGTAACGCCGACAAAAAATTTACCAACTCAAAGAATAAGCTCGGTGTGCCTCCGGAAGATAACCGCTATATCTTAAAGAGGGTGTGGCTTACGAAAGAAGAAGAGGATGGTTATTATTACGGCTTTGCCAATGAAGGGTTATGGCCTTTGTGCCATAATACCCATACCCGTCCGGTATTCCGTGAAAGCGATTGGCAGATGTATAAGGAGGTAAACCGGAAATTCGCGGAAAGTATCCTGGAAGAATTACCGGTAAAAAGCCCCTTTATATTCATTCAGGATTACCATTTTACCCTGCTGGCCAAGATAATTAAGGAAAAACGCCCGGACGCGACCATTGCTTTATTCTGGCATATCCCCTGGCCTACGCCGGAATCTTTTTCCATCTGCCCCTACCAAAAGGAAATCCTGGACGGTATGCTGGGCTGCGATTTAATCGGTTTCCATGTGCAGAACCACTGCAATAATTTTTTAGATACCGCCAACAGGCTGCTTGAATCCCGGGTAGATACGGAAAAATTCAGCGTGGTCCGCTTGGGGAAGGAGACCTTTATCAGGGCATTTCCTATAAGCGTTAACGGATATTTTAGCGGAAATATTATTAAGGTGGCGCCGGAGCAGATACGTACAATCAAAGAGGAATTCAACCTCCAGGATAAAATTATCGCTTTAGGCGTGGAGAGGATTGATTATACCAAAGGTATTGTAGAAAGGATGCTGGCAGTTGACAGATTCCTGGAGAAGTATCCGCAGTACAAAAACAAGTTTGTGTTTATCCAGCTTGCCGCGCCCAGCCGTACCCATATCAAGCGCTACCATGACCTTATGGCGGAGATTGACGAATTGGTTGAGAAGAAAAACTGGAAACACCTTGAGGGAAGCTGGAGGCCGATAATCTACCTGAAAAGGCATTTTTCTCCCGAAGAAATCGCTCCCTTTTTTCAGCTGGCGGATATCTGCATTGTAAGCTCGCTTCATGATGGGATGAATTTGGTAGCCAAGGAATATGTGTCTTCAAAGAGGGATTTAAACGGCGTATTGATTTTAAGCAGTTTTACCGGCGCTGCCAGGGAGTTGACGGACGCCCTGCAGATTAATCCTTACTCCATAGAAGAGTTTGCCGACAGCATAAAGCTGGCGGTTGAGATGCCGCAAGAGGAGAAAATTAAGCGCATGGAAAATATGCGCAAGATAGTCAGTGAGAATAATGTCTACCGCTGGGCGGCAAATATCATCACGGAATTAACCGCCTTAAAAAAGTTCTAAGAAAGATGCAAGAAGGGGGTCAGGTCTTGAATCTTGATATATGCTTACGGAAATACTCAGAGTTCAGCGATGCATAGGAACATCTTACTGAGTTGTTTTGGAATGGCAGGGTTACAGCAAAGAAGTGGCGTCAACAACAGATAACCGAAGTGGTAGAGAGATGCGGCTATAGTCAAAAAGAAGTTGCTGATTTTTAGGAATGCATTATTCAAAAGTGAGTACAGTGATCCGCAAAAGATAAGAAGCGATAATGTCAAGATTCAAGACCTGACCCCTTATTCTCATGCGTTATGTGTTTGATTATTGGGAGAGTATCGCAGAAAAAATGAAGGGGCGTGATGCCTTTTTATTTTTGGATTATGACGGTACGCTTGTCCCGATTACTGATACGCCTCAAAAGGCGCGTATGCCTTCGGAGTTAAAGAGCCTCTTAACGGAATTATCGCAAATTCCCGGATGCAAGGTTGCCATTATCAGCGGAAGGCCTTTAGAGGATATAAAAAATATCGTAGGCATCCAGGAGATTATTTACGTGGGTAATCATGGGTTTGAAATCGAAGGGCCAAAAATAAAGTATAAAAAACAGGAATTTACCGGCTATCGGGAGGTTATTGATGAGATAAAGGGCGCTCTTCACAAAAAACTTTCAGCCATACAAGGGGTATTGATTGAGGACAAAGGCTTCACGCTCGCGCTTCATTACCGCTTAGCCGATGATAAAAATATCCCCGCGATAAAAAATATTTTCAATGAAACAACGATTCCCTATGTAGATAAGAAGAAAATAAAAGTAAGGGCAGGCAAGATGCTCCTTGAAATAAGGCCGCCGGTAGATTGGGATAAAGGCAAGGTTGTTTTGTGGCTTCTGGCGCGCCAGCGGTTTATTCTAAAAGACAAAGATGTCTTTCCCGTGTATATCGGCGATGATACTACTGACGAGGATGCCTTTAAGGTATTGAAAAACAAAGGGCTGACGATTGTGGTAGATAGCCAAAAAGATTCCTCGGCCGAGTATTATGTGAAGGATACAGCTGAGGTGGGTATGGTTTTAGAAAGGATGCAAGGGCTATGGGCATAGCCGTTAATTTTGCCATTTTTATACTCTCGGGATTTTTGCTGCTTAAGTCCGCGGAATTGTTTATTAAGGGAGCGCTTGAGATATCTCTTGCCCTTAGGCTATCCAAGGTGTTTATAGGCGCGACCATTGTAAGCCTGGTGACTACTTCTCCGGAGCTTGTTGTTTCGGTTACCTCAAGCGCGATGGGAGAGGTTGGCTTGGCGGTGGGGAATGCTATCGGCTCCTGTATCTGTAACATCGGATTAGTCTTCGCCTTTGGGGCGATACTCAGAGATATTAAGGTTGAGAGGGAGGATTTTAACTCCAAAGTAGGGTTCCTCATCGCCGCCTTAATCGTTGTTTATTTTTTTATCCTTGATAAGAAGCTTGACCGTAAAGAAGCGGTTATTTTGCTTGTACTGCAGGCGCTCTTTCTGGGGTACAATTATCATTTAGCGCTTAAACACAGGAAACAGTTTAAAGTTGATATCCCCAATGCCGCGGAGAATAGCAACCTTCTAAAAAAAGGGTTCTTTCTGTTTCTGATAGGAGGAATAGCCACGGTTATTATCGCCCGTTACGGCCTTGTTTCTACGGGCATTAATATCGCGCGTTTCTTGGGGGTGCCTCCCGCAGTGATAGGCTTATCCCTGATTGCCTTAGGCACTTCTTTGCCCGAGCTTTTTACCACTATTGTCTCAAGCCGTAAGCAGCATAGTGATATAGCTGTCGGCAATATCATTGGCGCGAGCATATTGGATTTACTTTTAGTGTTAGGGGTTTCGGCTTTAGTGAATCCTTTAACTATTGATACCCAGACACTTTTCTTTAATATGCCATCCGCGATGGCCATTACCCTCGTTATGTTTTTCTTGGGGTTTAAGAGCCTTCGCTTTACCCGTAAAAAAGGAATAATACTGCTTTTAGTGTATCTTGTATATATCGCGGCACTTTTTATCGCGGTATACAAATAAATATGGCAGAGCTATATAAAGCTAAAGAGCCGTTTCGGTTTTTTACCAGGTTACACTTAACTGAGTTAACCGGGTTAAGGGCATCTATCTTGTCTCAGTTTTTAAGCCTGATAAAAGAAGTGGGCGGCGCTTCTATTTACCACCATACCCACAGGTTTCTCCAGCAGCACCAATATCTGTCTCCTGAGCCGCCCAATGATTTTGCCTATTGGGTAACCGAGGCGCTTGGCGAAGATGAGTTGGGCGAGAAATTGGCGAGCATTGACACGATGCACTTTTCTAATATCCGCTCCTTGAGAGAAAAGATAATTATGGTTATTGAAGAGTATATGGAGGGTAACCCTTTGTCAAAACTTAAGTTCTCGCGTAAGAACGAAGAATTTTACTTTATGAAAACCGTAAGTTTTGTGTTTCCCACGCCTTATAGCGCTGGTGATCTAAAAGAATTTGCTGAGTGCCTGCATAAGATAACCATTGAATCTATCTACTATCACGTGTTTGAGGCGCGCCTGCGCTTAGAGAAGAAGACAAACGATTTTTCGCGTTGGATGGAAGATTCCCTTGGCGATAAGGCGCTGGCAGTAAAAATCGCCAGGCTTGACCCTTATACCCATACGCTGGAAGATTTGCGTAAGGCGCTTATCGCCATGGTAAAAGCGCGCCTTGAGAGTTGATATGGCAAAAATAGATGAATATATTCCTATCGTAGGGCAATCTACCGTTGATGATTTAAGGCTTATCGCTGACAGGCTTAAGGGCAAGGTGATTCAGCATATCAATTCTACCGCGGTAGGGGGCGGCGTGGCTGAGATATTAAACCGGATGGTGCCGTTTTTGCGGGAATTGGGGGTTGATACGCGTTGGGATCTGATAAAAGGAGGAGAGCAATTCTTCGGGGTTACGAAGAAATTCCACAATGTCCTGCACGCAAGGCCTGACGCGGTTACCCAGAGAGATTTTGATATCTTTATGGAAACAAGCCAAAAGAATATTGAGGAGCTTGATACCTACGGTGACATTGTGTTTGTTCATGACCCCCAGCCGATCGCGCTCGTCACAAAGAAAAAAGAGAATAAGTGGATTTGGCGTTGCCACATCGATGTATCAAACCCGCATATGGGCGTCTGGGAGTTCTTGAAGAATTTTATCATTCAGTATGATGCCGCGGTATTTTCCGCGCCCGGCTTTTCCCCGCGCCTTCCCATAAGACAATTCCTTATTTCCCCTTCCATCGACCCGTTAAGCGATAAGAATATAGAACTGCCTCAGGAAACGATTGATAAGGTTTTACGGAAGTATGCTATTCCCAAAGATAAGCCGATTCTTACCCAAATCTCGCGCTTTGACCGTTTAAAGGACCCTTTGGGAGTGATTGAAGCATACCTGCAGGTGAAGCGTTATATTGACTGCCGGCTGGTTTTGGCGGGAGGCTCCGCGGCAGACGACCCTGAAGGGCTGCAGGTTTTGGAAGAGGCGAGGGAAAAGGCAAAGGCGGACAGCGATATCCACATTCTGCTCCTTCCCCAAAACGATATTGAGGTCAACGCCCTGCAGAGGGCATCAACCGTGATTATCCAAAAGTCGCTTAAAGAAGGTTTTGGCCTCACGGTGAGCGAGGCGTTATGGAAGGCAAAGCCTGTGGTCGCTTCTAACGTGGGAGGCATACCGTTACAGATAAAGCATAAATACTCAGGCATGCTTTGCCATTCTGTGGACGGCGCGGCCTTTGCCTTAAAACAGCTCCTTCACAGCCCGGACTACGCCAGGAAATTAGGCGAAAACGGCAGAGAGCATGTGCGCAATAACTTTTTGATTACCCGCCATTTAAAAGAGTATATGCTTTTGTTTCTTTCCTTATATTATCCGCAAGACGTCGTATATGTATAAACAGGAGGATTGCCATGTACATAAATGTTGAACAAGACTGGCCGGCATATGGCCTTTTAGGCATAGCGGTATTTTTCTTTATTTATGTCATTGTAAAAGGCAATGCGCAATCAAAAAGGATTACTCAGGAGATTATCGAGAAGAAAGAAAAAGGCCAAGAAAAAAAGAACAAGGAGTTAAAGAGTTAATAACAGAGGTCGAGAATTTCAGTAAGACCTTAGCCCGGGTGGGCTCCATTTTCAGGTTAAGAAGAAATTCTTCTACAGCTAAAAGTTTCATGCTATACTATTTCTACTAAACATGAAGACATCCATTCCCTTTTTAAGGCGCTTTCAGACTAAGGTTACCATGGTAATCATTGTTTCCTTGCTTTTTGCCGGGGCAATGAGTAATTTCCTTATCTATCGCTATACCCTCCGTCTCCAATTCAATGACTTAAGAAACAAGCTTATGATTATCGCCCAGACCGCGAGCCTGATGGTTGATGCTGATACTCTGATGCGCATCCCGCTTAACAGAGAGGGGATGGAGACTCCGGAGTATAAGGCTATTGCCGAAAAATTAGAGCAAATCAAGCGGGTGAACCCGCCCATAAAATATGCCTATACCTTAACCAAAACCGAAGAAGAAGGCATCTGGCAGTTTATCGTTGATATCGCCCCGTATATCGAGAAAATAAAGGGCAATGGAGTGACTTCATACCCAGGAGATAAATACAAGGCCTGGCGTTTTCCGGAAATGCTCAAGGCTTATAACGGAGCGTCCGCGGATAAGAAGCTTGAACGCGATGAATGGGGCGTGACCCTTTCCGGGTATGCCCCGATCAGGGATAAAGACGGTAAGGCCGTAGCTGTTTTAGGGGTGGATGTTACCGCGGATACCGTATACCGGATTGAACAGGCAGTGCGGACACGCTCGCTGTTGGTATTACTATTGGGAATTATGGTTTCTTTTGTCTTAGGGATGTTTATTTCCGGCAGGATTACCAAGCCTATACATAAATTAGTGGAGGGCACCCGCCATATTGCCGAAGGAGACCTGCAGTATGAGGTAAAAGTTAAGAGCTCTAATGAGATAGGTGAGCTGGCTAAGTCATTTAATCAAATGGCAAAGAGCCTCTTTGAATCAAAGAAAAAGCTTTTGGATTTTTTTTATTGCACGGTGCAGTCTTTTGTCAGGATCTTAGAGGCAAAAGATACCTATACCAGAGGACATTCGGAGCGGGTCGCGGAATACGCGCAGCAGATTGCCGTAGCGATGCAGCTTCCTCCGGAACGAGTCAAGCTGGTTAAGGATACCGCGCTCTTACATGATATCGGGAAATTAGCCATTCATGAGCATATATTGAATAAGCCGGAGAAATTGACTGACGCGGAGTGGGAAATTGTCCGTAAACATCCGGAAATCGGCGAAGAAATCCTCAAGCCCGTGGTCTTAACCGAGGAGATGCTGGCGATCGTAAGGAATCATCACGAGCGTTATGACAGTACCGGCTATCCCGATAAAATAAGCGGAAAGAATATCAATATCCTCGCGGCTGTTGTTACTGTTGCTGATGCTTATGACGCGATGACGTCGCCCCGTGCTTACCGCTGGGCGTTAAGCAAAGAGCATGCCATAGGTGAGCTTAAGAAAAATAGCGGCACGCAGTTTCATCCCAAGGTGGTGGAGGCGTTCCTGAAGGTTTTGGAAGAGGACGATACTTCATAAATGTTTGCTCATGAAAAAAGCGCGTATCATTTCGCAAAGCGATGAGCCTTTTAGCAATCGGCAGGAAGCGGGTTTATTCCTTGCGCGGGAGCTGAAAAGATTTCAGAACGCTAACGCGGTTGTTTTGGGAATTCCCCGTGGCGGTTTAGTAGTAGCTTGTGAAATAGCCTCTGGCCTTAACGCTGACTTGGATGTGGTGCTCTCGCGAAAGCTGGGGGCGCAGTCTAATCCTGAGTTTGCCCTTGGCGCGATAAGCGAAGACGGCCATCTCTTCCTTAATGAGATGATTGCCGCGTCCTTTGGTAATGACGACACCTATATCGCGCGGGAAAAGGCGCGTCAAATGGAAGTGATTAAGCAAAGGATCCTCCAGTATAGGGGGATTTTACCCCGGGTGCTCTTGCAAAACCGTATTGTCATTGTTACTGATGACGGGGTGGCAACCGGAGCCACGATGCAGGCCGCGCTATGGGCTGTGCGTCAAGAGAAGCCGCAAAGGCTTATTGCCGCCTTACCCGTGGGCCCCGCGGATACCATAGACAAGTTAGCGCATGACGCGGATGAGGTGCTGTGTTTGCGCGTGCCTTCATTCTTTGCCGCTGTCGGACAATACTATAGTGATTTTACCCAGGTAGAGGATGACGAGGTTTTAGCCATGCTGAAAAAAGAGGCGCAAAGGAAGGGTTGGGATAAAAAAAGTGATAAAGAATAAGAGACGGCTGATGTTACAGACGGTTTTTGTTTACAGTGTTGTAGCGTTTCTGGTATGTTGCGGCAGCCAAAGAGCCTTTGCCAAAGAGGCGCAGGCGGAAAAATTATTTGATCAGATTGAGAATGAGGTAAAGAAAGAGCCGACATCCCGGGAAAATGCGCAGGAGCGTTTTGATATTCTCGCGAATGTGGCAAAAATGCTTATTCCCGTATCGGGACAGGCAAAAGTCGATGAGGTTTTGCCTCCTCATAAGTACGCGCGGATTCTGGATATCTTAGCAAAAGGGGATTTTAAGCAGGCAGGTAGCTTAATTGACGCGGCGCTTATTGGGCTTTGCGGATTAGGGAGAGAATCCGCGCTTGCCGATATGAGGAAAATTGTGTTCCCGAGCCTTGACGGGGTAAAGGTTGTGGGGTATCTGTTTATTCCGGAGGCCCCGAGTAAAAGCGGATTCATTTTTGCTCACGGGGGTTTTGGGAGGAAGGAATATTGGGTTGATTTGATGAAAGAGGTTTCACAAAAGGCCCATGTATACGCCTTGGCTATAGACCTTGAAGGCTGTGCCGAAAGCCAGGGTTATACCAAATGGCAGGGAAGGATTAAAGATTTTAGTTATGCCATTGATTATTTGGAAAAAGAATTCGGGCTGACAAAATTCGCTGTCGGAGGCCATTCCGGAGGCGGGGCGTACCCGTCAGCCTGCGCGGCGATTGAGGACAAAAGGATATCGGCTGCTATCTTATGGGATTGCCCTTTTGACTTTTATGATATGCATATTGTTCCGGGAGCCTCTGACCCGGGAGGCAATCCCGCGCCTTTAGTTGAGCGCACATATCTTGTGTCACTCAAGCAAAATTTGCCTGTCAGCGCCCCTGAGGTGGCCTCTTTTAGGGGCATAGGCGAACGCCTTGATGAAATCTACGCTGAAATTGAGAAGGTTCTTAAGTATTACCGTCATTCTGCCCAAATGCTGGGCAAAGTTCAGATGGAAAGGCCTTTAGCGGTGTTGCATATAATAGCTGAAGACGTGCTGCGCCCGATTAAAGAGAGCCATTTAGGGGAAACCTTCTTTCTGCCTTTATCGCAAACAACATCAAAAGTGCGCGGCAGTTTTTTGAACCGGCCCCTGCCTTTTTACGCCTCCGGGCTTTTTAACCGGCCGGAAGGCATGTGGAAGAAATGGGAAAGCGATTTGAATGAGCCGAAGAAAACGGTCATTATTGAGAACACTACTCATGGCTTTGAGCAGCCGGGAAGAAATAAGGCCATACAGGAAACTGTCGGGTGGATAAAAACATATGTGAAAAGTGAATAAAAGACGTAGATAAGCGTTTCTTGAATGTGTTTTAAAAGAGCCAGTAAGGAAAAATGTCATTTGCTAATATCATCGGTGGAATATTGTTTGGAGGCGTGGGGTTTGTGGCGTTTGCGTATGGGAAAAAACAGCTTAACTTTAAGCTTATGGCGATGGGCGTTGTGCTCATGGGGTATCCTTATCTTATACCGAATACATTTTTACTCTATAGTATCGGCATCCTGTTGACGGTAGGGCTCTTTGTCGTTCGGGACTAAGCTTTCCCTTTGCACAGTGAAAACATGAAAAGTAATCTTAAGGAAAGAAACCTTGAATTGTGGTATAATACAATAGCGTAAAGAAAAGAGGTGACTATGAATACCTTTAAATGCAGCATATGTAATTATATCGTTGAGGGCTCAGATGCCCCTGATAAGTGCCCGCGATGCAGCGCTGTGAAAGACAGGTTTGTGGAGCTTTCAGAAGATAAGGTAAGGCTTATTGAAAAGTCGCGTTGCACTAATCAACTGCATATGGGGCTGGTGAGTGTCCTTGATCAGATGCATTCTATCGCCGAAAGCGGCATACAGGATAATCTTGACCCCGGCTGTGTTGCTATTTTTACCAAGGCGCGGGATGAGGCAGCGCGGTTAAGCCAGTTTATTAAAGCGGAGATTGAGGTTCATATGGGTAAGGGAAAGTGGGGTTAAAAAAGGGGAAAAAGATATATGGCTAAAATTACCCAAGAATGCAATGATTTTATAACTAACCATTTAGCGTATGTGGCAACTGTTGACGCCCAAGGGATGCCGAATGTCGTGCCAAAAGGGGAAATCGCGATAACCGATGACGGCGCGTACCTTGTTTTTGCCGATCTCTATTCGCACCAGACGAAAAAGAACCTTGAGGCTAACCCCAACATAGCAGTCACCATAGTGAATCCCGCGGCGTATGAGGGCTATCAGCTTAAGGGGAAAGCAAAGGTTATTGAACGCGGAAAGGAATACGCCCGGCTTAGTGAAGAACTTTCCGGCAGAGGCCAGCTTAATCATCCTAATGCCAAGTACGCGGTGAAGGTAAAGATAAGTAAGGTAAACAATATCGGTTATGGAGCAAAGGAGTAAAATAAGGGCACTGTAAAAGAGGTGGTGATATGGAACAATATCGTTGTACCGTATGCGGCTATATTTATAATCCCGCGGCAGGCGATGATACCCAGGGGATAAAGCCGGGAACGCCGTTTGCTGATTTACCGGATACCTGGATATGCCCTGAGTGTGGGGTGGGTAAGGATATGTTTGAAAAGGCATAGGAGGCGAGTATGGCTAAGAAAACTGTGAAAAAAGCGGTAAAAAGCAAGAAAGGCAGCCGGTATTCCTGCAATGTATGCGGATTGGTTGTTACCGTAGATACTCTCTGCGGCTGTGTGGATGCGTGTGATATTGTTTGCTGCGGTGAAGGGATGAAAGCAAAGAAATAGATGGCCGATAGACGTCCGCCACAAAACGTTGGCGGACGCCCGCCAAAGCATTGTGGCGGGCGATAGACGATGGACGATAGTCTATTAAAGGAGGAGATACGATGGGAAGAAAGTCGCGTGAAATCGCGGGAGTGGATTTAAAGGAATTGATTAAGGCCCTTGACCGGGCATATTGCGATGAGTGGTTGGCATTTTATGCTTATTGGTACATGGCTCATACAGTTTCTGGGAGAGGGTATGAGGATATGGGCGAATTTTTAAGCAAAATAGCCAAGGATGAACTTGAACATGCCCAGGAAGTTGCTGAAAGGATTGTAGAGTTAGGCGGCCTGCCGACTAACCGCCCGGCAAACTTAGAAAAAAATGGCAACGCGCCATATCCGGGAGTTATGAAAAAACTGTATGACTATGATGAGATTATTAAGCTGGTAGAAGATGCCGAGGCAGGGGCGATTGACGTATATAATAAAATCGCCAAGATGACCTTTGGCAAAGACCACGATACGTACCAGTTGGTTACCCATATTCTGGGCGAAGAAATAGCCCATGAAGAGATGATGGAGAATTTAGAAGAGAAATAAGCTTTTGTCCAGGGGCGGTTCTCTAAAATAAGCCAAGAAGTGTGTCCTTACGAGGAGAGCTTCTATCTTCTATAGCAGAACCGTCCTTGATATATGTATGGTTCATTTATCAGAAGAGATACTTTATTTTTTCAGGAAACAGGGGTTTACGTTTGTTTCTACGCTTGACGAAGACGGGACAATTCATATCGCCTGTAAGGATATCGTCCGGATTACGGAAGATGGCCAATTGTTTCTTCTTGACCTCTATATGGGGAAGACCTACCGTAATTTAAAAAGAAACCCCGCGCTCAGTATTACCGCGGCCGATGAACATACCTTTACCGGCTATTGTCTTAAGGGAAAAGCAAAGATAGTCCCCAGAGAAGAGCTTGCCCCGGAGATAATCAACGACTGGGATCAGACGATAACCAGCCGGGTGACGAACCGGCTCTTACGTAATATGCGCGGAGAAAAAGGCCACCATGCCCATCCTGAGGCGCTTTTACCTAAGCCGAAGTATATGATTATGGCCGAGGTAGAAGAAGTTATAGACCTTACCCCAAAGCATCTGAAGAAAAATGTTTGATGTGATTATTGTAGGCGCGGGGCCCGCGGGCATCACTGCCGCGATTTATGCCGCCCGCAAGAAAATAAGCCTTTTGGTTATCAGCAAAGATATCGGAGGCCAGGCCGCGTTAAGCGGTGACGTGGAGAATTATACCGGATATCAATTTATCAGCGGGCCTGAACTCGCGTTTAAGTTTGAAGAGCATTTGCGTAAATTTGATATTGGTTTAAAAGAAAATGAGGCGGTAGAGGAAATCAAGAAAATAAATAATAGTATTCAGGTAAAAACCGATAAGGGTTTCTATGAAGCAAGAGCGGTTATCGTTGCCTCCGGCAAGCGTTCAAGGGAATTGGGTGTTCCGGGAGAAAAAGAGTTTAAGAATCATGGCCTGACCTATTGCGCGACCTGCGATGGCCCGATTTTTTCCGGTAAGGATGTCGCGGTTATCGGAGGAGGAAACTCCGCCTTGGATGCGGCGATACAGCTTATCAAGATTGCTAATAAAATCCATATCATTAATATTACTTCAGATTTTACCGGTGACCAGGTGATGCGGGATATCGTCACTGCCAATCAGAAAATCACAGTTTTACATAATACTCAGGTTACCGCTATTGAGGGAAGTAAGGCGGTTACGGAAATTAAGATTAAAAACGGGAATAAAGAGGAAATCTTGCCTGTTGAGGGAGTTTTTGTTGAAATCGGCCTTATTCCCAATTCCGAATTTATTAAAGATGTGGAGAAAAACAAACTCGGTGAAATTAAGGTAAATTCCTATAATGAAACCAGTATCCCTGGGATTTTTGCCGCGGGCGACGTCACCGATGTGCCTGAAAAACAGATTGTTATTGCCGCGGGCGAAGGCTCAAAAGCCGCGCTGACGGTTTTTCGCTATCTTATCCACAATCAGGTTTCCTGATAGAACAAAGTTACGAAAGGGGCAGGTGATATGGGGTTGAATGAGGTGTACCTGACACGCGAGGGGTATGAAAAATTAAAGCAGGAGCTTGAGTATCTGGAAACAACAAAACGCAGGGAAATTGCCAAGGCTCTTGCTCACGCGCGTTCGCTCGGGGATTTAAAGGAAAATGCCGAGTATGACGCGGCAAAAAACGAGCAGGCGCATTGCGAAAAGAAAATCGCGGAGTTAAAAGATAAATTATCACGGGTCAAAATCCTTGATTCCCGGGACGTCCCCACAGACCAGGTTTATTTGGGCGCTAAGGTCTCGCTGATTGATATTGATACCGATGAAGAGTTTGAATATATGCTTGTTTCAAAAGAAGAGGCAGATTATGAAGCAGGAAAAATCTCCCTCGATTCCCCCGTAGGAAATGCGCTTCTGCAGAAAAAAGTTAATGACGTCGTAGAAATAAAAGTCCCCGCCGGCATTCTAAAATATAAAATCGTTTCAATAACTAGGTAAAACATGCTGGGGAGCGAGAAATAAGATAAAATATGGTATAATTTAGGCGGAGGTGAAAATTATGTCGCCAGCAAAAACAGTTATATCTCAAGCATTACATTTAAAGCCCGCGGAACGCTTTATTGTAATTGAAGCTTTAATCAAGAGCCTGGACAATCCTGACCCGGCAATTGAAAAAGTGTGGGTTGTTGAAGCGGAAAAAAGGCTTAAGGCGTATAAGGCAGGAAAGGCAAAGACTGTTTCTTTTGAGGATATGTTTAAAAGCCGCGCATGAAAATTGAAATCCTCGAAATCGCCCAGAGGGAATTTAGAATTGCCAAAGAGTTTTACGAGTTTGAGCAGTCAGGCTTAGGCGCAAGATTTGAAAATGAAATAAAGCAGGCGTTGTTTCGCATCCGGCAGCACCCCGCAGCATGGCCATCTGAACGCAGAGAGATCCGGCGTTGTCTTATCCATAGATTCCCCTATAAAATTATTTACTCAGTTCAAAAAGAAATTATCGTTATTCTCGCGTTTGCCCATTTACACAGAAAACCCGATTATTGGGTTGATAGAATAAATTAAAATCCTGTTTCAAAATAAATAAATAGAAATAAATAGTGAATAAATAGTGTCGTTTCTGCGTAACAGTTTAATTATGAATAAGTTACAAATAAATTGGCAAGAGGGTGCGAGGGGTTACCCAGTGTACTTTTTAAAAAAATCATTGAGAAGAGAGAGGGATGCGGGTATTCAATAATCCTTTAAGGTTGTCTTGCTTGGCATCGTTGACGATAATAGCGCTATTACTTATGTGGCAGTTTTCGTACGCTGGGTCGATCCGTGAGCGCGTCATTAAGCATAGGTCAGCAGAGCAGGAGGAGAATATTGAGGATGGCGAGTCCTTTGGCCGTGTGTCGCTGCCCAGCGGGGTACGACTCCTGCGAGATGTACCCTACGGAAAAGATCGCCGGCAATGCATGGATATTTATATGCCTCAGGAGGCAGCAGGGGCTCCGGTGATCTTCATGGTTCATGGTGGCGCATGGCGTCTGGGGGATAAAGGCTCGAAGGCTGTTGTTGAAAACAAAGTAGCCCGCTGGGTATCCAAAGGATTTATCTTCATCTCGATTAACTACCGGCTATTACCAAATACGGCACCGCTGGAGCAGGCAGAAGATGTTGCCTGTGCGCTTGCCATAGCGCAAGACAAGGTATCGTCGCAAGGGGGAGACCCTACGAAGTTCATCTTGATGGGCCACTCAGCCGGTGCGCATCTTGTTGCCCTTTTGGCCTCGTCTCCTGCTATGGCTTTGAAGATAGGGGCGAGGCCCTGGCTTGGTACTGTTTTACTCGATAGCGCGGCACTTGATGTTGTAAAGTTAATGGAGGAGAAGCACTCCCGCTTTTATGACCGCGCCTTTGGGAGCGACCCCGCGTATTGGAGAGCATCGTCGCCATTCCATGCGCTTTCTGAAACCGCCACCCCAATTGTAGCCGTGTGTTCCACCCGTCGCAGCAACTCATGCCCACAGGCAAGTCGATTTGTCACCAAAGCAACCTCGCTGAATGCGCGCGCAAGGGTGCTGGAGCAGGACCTCTCACACAAAGACATCAATCAACAGTTGGGCACCGAAGGCAGCTATACCGACGCAGTCGAGTCGTTCATGGGTACGCTCGATGAGTCAGTACTGCAGGCTCTCACAAATCATTCAAGCAAGTAAATAGAACAAAATAAATGGAGACAGGCTTCTATCAAGAAGAAGGGTGATTCCTCGTGACCCCTCGTGTTCTGATGTTATTTTTTTTGCTACGTTTCAGTAAAAGCTTGACTTTTTAACTATAATGAGATTTACTCCATATTAGTATAACTAATATGGAGTAAAAATAGTGTCGTTTCTGCGTAACGCTATTATTTTGATAAAGTTACAAACAAATTGACAATATTAGCTTATTATGCTAATTTGCTTTTATGTCGAGAGCG
>MHGF01000030.1 GCA_001805445.1 Omnitrophica WOR_2 bacterium GWF2_43_52 | reverse complement strand
GGGTAATTTTCCCGCGTCATTCAATTCCAGCAGTTTTTCGCATAAACCAAAGAGCATTGCCCATTCGGCATACATCCTGTTTTTCTTGTCTGTTTTTACTGTGAGGGGCAGGATATGGCGGTGGTGTTTTATAATTTCTTCGGGGATAGATAACAACGATTGCCTGGTTACGGCGGAAGAAGCAGAGAGGATATTAGAGGAAGCATAGCGCTTATTGTTTTGCGCAAAAGGCGGTGAACGCCCGCGAGGCAAACTATATTCACTAAGACTTACCTCGGCAATCGACGAAGACACCTGTTTTCCTATCGTGCTTAGGTCAATTTTTGTTGAAACTACCTCAGAGAATGTCATACTTCTTAAATCAAAGTGTATCTCCGTCTGGCTTCCCACACACTCTATCCCCCCCTTGCCTTTAACGCTAAAAATAACCTTACTGTCTTCCATCTGGTTTTCGGAAAGGGTTATCACTTTATTTTTCCATGTCTCTATAAACTTATACGTAAAGGAATTCGTAATTAACGCTTCTAATGAATTTTTCAACCTTGCCTCAAATTCCTCTTGGGTTAAAAATCTATGCGTAGTATAAATCTTCCCCTCATCTTGCTCGCTCGCGCCTCCGACTACGGGAATGAAGTCACCTGAAAATTCTAATAAATCTCTCATATAAAGCAGAATATTAAATCCTGCCTTAGCTAAGAAAATAGTTAAAGCAATGGCATTTCTCCTGTAATTTTCATCGGCTAAGGCGTCTTTCGCTGCCATCTCATCAAAATTTGAAAGATAGCCAGCCTCTGCTTCAGACGCCGCAGGCTTACGGGTAAGCCATTTTATAACTTTTATGAGTATGTCTAAATTCTTTTCCGTAATCTTCTCTCTTAAGGCACCAAAATATGTTTTAAACGCGGGATAATTCAAAGAATCATAATCTACAGTATCGCCATTTTTGAAAGCGGCATATCCTATGTTTTCATTATAACTTCTAAAAAGATCTCGGTGGTCCTGATTATATACCTCAAGTAGAAAATAAAGTTTTTTCTTATGTTTTTCATTTGCGTATTTTATCGCCTCAATAAATACTCCATAGATAAGCGTATAATCAAGGTTATTATCAGGGGCATGCAATTCATGCGGCAGGTCAACTCTACAGCCATCTCCTCTGTAGTTATCGATCTTGTATTTTAAATCATTAAGATATTTTTCCCTCCAGAACTTTCTTTGCTTTAAATCAGGGACAAGTTGATCCTGCGAGTCTTTTCTGCATTCCACAAAAACCTTTTGCCCGTCCTTGAGATGTAAAACTACACCAGCATAACTCTTTTCCTTTAAAATATCTTCACATTTTTTCTCTACGCTATACTTATTTCCATCATGGACAAAATTCTCATCGTTCTCTTCGGTTAATTCCTCAGGGCTCCACCAGGCGATAAAATCAAAGAGGGCCTGCCGGCCTAAAGCATGGGACTCAGCCACAACCTCTTTAATACCTTCTTCACTTATTTCCGGGGATACTACTGCTACACCTTCAGGCGTATGCATAGTTGAGAAATGATTCCCAAAGCGTTCGAAATGCTCTATGGCCTTGCCTTCATGCTGATATATTGTTTTCTTGGTGGGATAGCCTATTGCCATAGAAATTGCCGGGCCATTATTATTTCTAAAGGTAAGAAAAATCCGGTATTTCCCGTTCGGGATCCCTTTCGTATCCTCTTCCGGGATACGTTTAGCCTCAATAACTTTGAATTCCTCACCTATATCCATAGCCTTCATCATCTTCTTTATGTATTCATTAAGCTGATGATTCTCCATATTTTTTTCATAAATCATTCCATAATCCAACCCGTGAACCAAGCGAGAAATATAGGATGTTTTATACAGCCCGAAAAGATAATCCGTGGTTTTTACTCCCAAACCATTGGTAACCCTAATGACCGATTTTGCGTTGACTATAGCCTTATCCGAAGATATTTCAATCCTGCTCTTGTCCGCGCTCACTTGCGCCCCGTATTCCGTAAGCGAATGGATAAGCACCAGCCCTAAGTTGTCTTCAGAAAGAGGAGAAGCAGATTTTTGGTCATTGTGGCCATCATTGGGGTCAAGTCTTGAATCTTGAATTGCGCCTGATTTATTTTCTCGCTCCTTTACCGGCGAACTAAGAAGGCCACATAAATTAGTTTCTAATTTCGAGGCCTGACCCCTTTCCAGGGGATACTCCCCTCCCCTAAAAATCGGGTTGCTCAGGGCAGAGGATTTAAAAACTAAGAATACTGGAGAATCTTCGTCCGGAAAAATTATTTTCTTATCCCGTAATTCTTTCTGCTTTCCTTTTATAAACCTTATCCTGTCAACTATTTCCTGAAGGAATTCCTCTTCCGTTTTCTCTTGCTTCCTGAGTTTATCAATTGCCTGTTTATAAAGCATCAATGCCTTGTGGAAAGACTTACCTGCCTGTATATACGAATTACGGGTTCCGTAAAGATCTCCGCATTTTATCTGCTCAAGAGCCACATCTAATATTTCGTCAGCATTCTCTAACACCAATATTAAGCTTACTTCTTCCTCTAGATCCCCATTGGAATAAGGCAACTCTATAGTTCTTTCTGAGCCAACTGACCGCGGGATACCCCATCCCAGCATTGCAGCAGAGAAAACCGCGGCAAGAATAATTCTCTTTACTACAGGGCTTGCGCTTTCACTAATACTTATCTTGGATTTTAAGCGGGAAACTCTCTTTTTAATATCAAGAAGCGTTCGCGGAGAAAAATCGTAGAGGTACCCTTGAAGTAAGGCATTAAACATCTCAATCGCCTTGTTGGGGTTATATCCGGCTTTAATAACCCACTCCCAAGCC
The DNA here is from genome assembly GCA_001805445.1 of Omnitrophica WOR_2 bacterium GWF2_43_52. GTDB lineage: Bacteria > Omnitrophota > Gorgyraeia > Gygaellales > UBA12090 > GWF2-43-52. The sequence continues at coordinate 14,224 of MHGF01000030.1, read as the reverse complement.
GTATCATCCGCCTCATCTTCCTGGCGCAAGGCCTCTTCATCCAGCACGCTTCTTCTGTAAGGATAATCCAGTGGATGCATTGCTTCTAAACGCGTTATTTTCTCCCGATGCCGCTTTTCAATATGCGCTGCCTCATGGAATATGCCCAAAGCAAGCATCGCGTTATCATCAAGTATATCTAATGTCCTGCTGCATATAAAAATTATGTTGTGGGTTGCCGCGAATATTTCGCATGCCGGCACGCGCGGATTGACGATAATAAGAGGATATTCGTAAGGCATGTTGTTTATCTCTTGTATTCTTCCCAAAATCCTCCTGGCGCGCCTGTATTTAGAAGAATCCCGGGGCAGCATCCCTTCATGGAATACAACTGATAGCAATATCCTATTATTTAACCATTCCAGGTATGTATCTTTATATTGTACATACGCCTCTTCTCCCCTACCGCTGATTTCATCAGAAATAGCATTAAGCCTGCTATCGGCATACTTTATCCAGAGTGCCGCGGCTTCTTTATCAGGCTTCGTCAATATCCGCATTTTCCCCTTTAAGGCGCCGGACACGGTTTCTTTTATCTTGGCGTCCACCTGTTCACTATTGACATTAGACAATTCCCGCGTTTCATCCCTCATGATTAATGGGCTTGCCATTCTCGAAGTAAAAGTATGTTTTGCCTCCATGCGCAGCAAAGCGCCAAATCGCCGCAACGGAGAACTTCCTTTTATCATAATTTCCGGAATAGGCGTATTGATTAAATCAAAGACAAAATCCGAACTGTTGCCTACGCGGCGGAATCCAAAATCAAGGAAAAACTGCTCTTCGCTCCTACAACATTGATAGGCTCTAAACTCAGCCTCATTCCTAATTCTTGATAGTGCAAGCGCCAGAGACATCAATGCCCTTCCTATGCCGCTATGCCCGTTTTCGTACGACTCTATCGCAGGGTAGGTGGGGATTCCTTTATTAAACGCGTATTTCATTCCGCCGATGGTAAAATCAATAAATCCGGCTTCTTTATCTGCCTTAGAAACGATTATTTCTAATTCATTGCTTCTTCTGTCTATATGCCTCAATTCAAAGACAAACCCCTCATTGTCTTCTGCCAACACAGTTATCTTTTCTTTGCTTAATAACTCTCCGGCTAATGCAAAAATACAGCTACTAGTTTTCTTCTCCTTTTTTGCGTCTTTACCATCAGATAATTCGGTGCTGTCCCCATTTTCGCTATTATTACTTTGCGCTAAAGAATCTAATTCCTTGCCTCTGGAATACTGCCACAGCGAGTCCACAGGGGCCTTTATCTGCCTGAAGAAAACAGAAACCGCTGAAGACGCTTTTAACGGAATCGGGAGGGAATCGCTAATATTTCCCAATGAGAAATTGGCGCTTCTCAGGCCGTCATCAGCAATCCTTTCAGAAAGCGCAGGGACATTCAACCTATCTAAGGTTTCATCGGTATCAATAATTACAATATTTTCACCATTATTATCCACCCTCCTGATTTCAAATTCTGTTAGCTTATGGATAGCCGGGATTCCCTTTGTTTTTGCCAAAATCACCGGCAGCAAAAATCTCTGCGGCTTATCTTTTAATATATCGCTCAGATAAAAACTCTTTTCTTCAAATTTATCCTTTCTAACCTCATCCAACTTTTTAAACAAATCATCCATCCTTCGTCGTATCAACTCTTTCGGAGGAAAATCAACCCTGTGCTTTTCAAAAATATCCGTTATCTCTTTAATTTTACCTTCTTGTCCATGTATGCCTAATTTATCGATAAGCGCTGATTGCAATATAACGTCTGCATCGTCAAAGTTAGCGAAACTCTCCCCCGTCAATTCCATCGTCTTAAGGATAAAAATCAGACGCCTTATGAGTTCAGGATTAAGCATTATTTGCGATCCCGTATCAGCGGATCCCGCTAATTTATTTAAAGCTTCCCGGGTATCATCAACACTCAAAATTTGTTTCCCGGTAATCTTCCCTAAAATCCTGCTTAATTCGCCAAAAAGATTGAAACGTCCGGCTTGGTCCTTTTGATATATCTTTCCGGAAAGAGAATAAAGCCGGCTTAAAGGAAGCTCTATTTCATAATAGTAGATATCGCGCAGAGTCATCCTTTCTATAAGAAGAGATTGAATGGCTTCCAATTTCTCATACCCAAAATGAGGCGTATCACACAAGCCCTTAAAATTTTCATCATCGCGCGCCAAACTTTCTACAAATTCCCCCTTTTCCATGAAAACCTGTTTCATGCTGATAAGCTTAAGAATGGCATAACCGCTGCGAGTTACCCAAAAACCCGCGCCATAAGGAGTCGCGTCCAAAAGGCCTACTTTCCCGCCTTTTTCAGCGAATGTAGGATCAAGCACGACTAATTTATTGTTAACTTTTATGTTAATTTGGTTATCTTTAATCTTTTTGTGGCCGACAACGATATAGTCGGCATTAAAAGAATTTAAGACATAATCCAGGACTTTTTCCTGTATTTCATTGATTTTCGCTTTATCAAGCTTTAAATAATCACCTTCAGAAATAAAACATTCATCGGATAATCCATAAAGGTCCCTCAAATACGCCTTCTTGCTATTTTCCTTTCTATTTAGAATCTTAAATCCTTCTATTTTTCCTTTATAAAAAAGGTCATACACAATGTTATCCGGCTCTGGCGCTTCCTTTTCCACATACTCACCGATTATACGTTTATGCTCTCGGCCAAACATTGGGCCATACTTACTGTCCGAAAGGCGCATAAACCATTCGCCGGCGGGAATGCGTATTTCTCCTCCTTGCGTATCGAATCCGCAAAATAAACGGCCATCAACGTCAACATACTTATTTTTAATAAATTCAAGCCGTATCCTTATAATCTCCTGGTTTAATCTATCGTAATATTCCTTAAGCTTACGGGGAGGGAGAGGGACTCCCATCATATCCACAAACTCAAAATTCTCATTCATCGCGGGAAGCACATGTATCAAAAGCATCCTTGGGCTATCATTCTTAGGATCAACGATTCTTACCTTTTCCAGTTCTTTTGTGCGCGGTATCTGTGAGGCAGGGCACACTACTTGGTAAAGCGGAGCCTTAAGTAAATGGGCTGTTAATGCCGGCAACGTTGCTGTTTTATCATCAAGGGCATGAGCGATAACCAGCAATATAGTATTCAAAAATTCACGCTCATCTTGCGTCATTAGCTTCAACTGCCCGTTCCTGCCAATCAACTCCGCCCCAATAATCTTTTTCATTTCGCTTATAGCCTCGGTCTCGGAAGCTATCCAACGAATAGCTTGTTGGGACTGTTGCAAAATATCCCAGACCTTCTCAAAATCATCCTTTACGATCTCTCGAATATCTGCTTCATCTGGACTCTTGTTTGCGCCTAAACGCACCTCTTCTGAAGAAATTTCTTCAAAAATACCTTTTTTCATTAACTCGCTTAAGATCATGCGTCCATTTACACTAACCCCGGAAATCATTAATTTCTCAATAGTCCCATTTTTTAACAGCGCCTTTTTGCTCTTATCTTTTTCCTTGTTTATCTCCTCCCGCTTTTTCTTTAATGCCCATAATAACGACGCCCTGGAATTTTCGTCCTTACTATTCCCATACGCGTCTTTAAAAATCTTCAACACCGCCTCATGTATCGGCAGCGCGAATAATTCCTGTTGAGGATGAATTCCGTAAACAATTACCTGGGCAAGCTCGGCAAGCAGCTTCTCCCGCGCTTTCGTGTCTCTTTCCGGGCCATAAACCTCGTTGTAATATACTTCATAGTGCGCCTTAGCAAACAAATATTGAAATAGTTTCCCCGCCTGCTGGGAAACAGATTTTCCTTTCAAGTATTTTCCCCATGCCGGATTTTGCTTCATCATTTGATTAATTTTCTCCGAGGCCATCTCGAGGATTTCGCCTAACCCTAAAATCTTGAGCAGGTCATCGTTTTCATAAGCAAACGCCATGCGTAAATACATCGCGCTCATACACCGGTTAATTCCAAGAACAGCGGAAATCGCCCAGAGTTCGTGATCGGCGGAAGTAAAATTATCTACCAAGCGAAGCAGCTGAAAGAGAGAATGCCCGCGGTCACTCAAGTCCCCCACAACCGCGAAAGGATCATGAGGAAAGGATAGCATAAGCCGCAAGGCGCCATCTATGGAAGCATGCGTATCCGACACAAGCATTATTCCTCTGGGCGACTCCTGAAGATTACCGCCGCTATTTTGCATATAAAATTCCTGCATTCCTGAAAAAATATGGTTCATACGCGTAACTGTATAGGTAAACTCGCTTTGTATCGCTTCCATCAAATCACCGGTAACCAAAGCGATATTATTATTCTTCTTTTTAAGAAACGCGTAAATTCCATCTATATTAAAGTTAATAAGCCCTTGCCGTAACTTGCCTCTTGGTTTATTCTCCGAGCTGCTTTTAACTGATGCATCCTTTACTTCATCGGAATTAAACCGCACGTCATTTATCACCACAAAATCAAATATGGATGAAATATCTCCATCAGGGATTTCCTTCTTTATCAAACATTCTATAAACCCTGTTATCCATTCAAAATAATCATCATCTTTTATGCCTTCAGTTTCTGCGTCTTTAATGGAATTAAGCATGAGGACGCGCGGGCTATGCCTGAGGGCCGCCAGCTGCTTAATAACCCCCGGAATCATCAAATGGAGAAGTACGCTGGTAAACTGAGAGCCGGGGCCGAAGATAACCATACTCTTGTCTAAGGCATATCTTTTCTTCTGGTTACCTTCATCAATCAATCTAAGTTCATTAACTACCTGAGGATTAATTTGTGGATAATACAGGGCTTTTCTGACTTCGCTTCTCTCTTTCAAAGCAGCCTTAATATCTTCCTTAGCGGCAAAAAATACTTTTTCTATTCCGCTATTCTCTTCACAACGATAATGCTGGGTTATTTCCTCCTGGCCGTAAAGATACTTGCCATTTGCCAACTGGGCTACAGGCTCTACCCCCGCGGTATCGCAAGAAGTAAGCATTATCTGCTCTAACACTGAAACACCCGTGCGGGTTAACTGCGTGAATTCTCTAAGGGCATCCCGCCATTGTTGATGGATTTCGCTATCAGGATTATTCTTTCTTTGCTTAAGCAGGCACGCGTAAAGTATGAAGTTCCTGATAGAATGCCGGAAATGACGGCTTATGTCTTTATCGCCGTTTTCAACCTTTAATTTAACCTCGCCAAGCGCCTTACCTAAGGACTCATCGAATATAGCCCATCCTTTCGTTTTAGCATCCTTATCAATAATGCCCGCATACTCAACCAACTGGCTGACAAAATCGCGATAGCGCCTGTCCTTTACCGGATGGTTATTGTCCAGTTTACGCTCCGGGGCATTTTCATATCTGTTCGTCAAGGTATGAATAACTTCTTCAAAAGCAGTAAACCTTTTTCCATTTTCCACATAAACAATGCCTTCTTCTTCCTGTTGAATATACCACTGGGTAAAACGAGCATTGAGAAAATCCCTTATATACTGCATGTCTGAGTGGTTTACGATTATATTGGCAATATCTCCGACCGCGGGGATATTTTCTTCTATCATCGCGCGCAGGGCCCCCGTACTGCTGGGATTATCCATGATTCGGGAAATGAGCTTTCCGTCTGAATCAAAAAATATACCGCCGTCAAATGAAGTGATGCTTCTGACAATCTTAAATTTGCCTTTCAGAGCCTCCAGGTAAAACAGCGTCCCATGGCCGCCGCCAAAGATAAACGCGGTCGGTAATTCTCCAGGGATCACGCTGGAAGAAACACAGGCCTGCCTAATGATTCTCTGGATTATTTCTAACTCTTTCAAGAATTCATCAATTGATGTAACTCTCCCTTGTTTTATCCTATTATGTAAAACCGTTGCGCGATGTATAATTTTCCGGTTAACATCTTTTTGAGAAACAACCTGTAAACTGGGAAATATCTTTTTTATACCCTTTACATTCACGTTATCAACTACAGAGTAGAGAAGATATTCTAACTCTCGAATGGGGCAAACATACTTTCTGGTGTAATCAATAAGGATAACCTCTTTTTGCGGTGTAATAATAATATTACTGGGCGCAATATCCCATATGCCGAAGACACCATACTTTTCAAGGGATACCGCTGTTTTGGCCACCGCGATAACCATATCAAACAACTCTCGCGCATACACAAACATAGGCCTGCCGCGATACTTGTTGAAATAGTGCTCAAAGGTTTCTCCCACAATAAAAGGATATATGACCGCGTATGCCCTACGCAGGCCTGTCCACGTATTTCTGCCCGCACACACAAGTTTTGGTTGATAAATACCCTGATAGCCTTTTGGTAACCGTTTAATCATATCTGAAATCGCGAAACTATGCTGTTCCATATCCTTCGAGTACAATTTCTTGACAACGTACAACCCGCCATAACTTTGGTCAAACGCCAGATGCAAACCGCTATTATCTTTGCCAAATGTACCGATAATAGTAAACCCGCGCGCCGCATCAGCTTCTCTTACCCTCAATAGTTCTGGCAACTGCGCCCTATATCCTTGAGGTAGAAGATTCTGCTCTTTAAGCCTTGCCACTAAGCTTTGTCCCTTTACCGGAAGATATTCTATAGCGCTACTTGCTGTCTCATCGTTATTCTTTTCTTCTTTAAGCGCTACTAATCTCCAATCATCTGTAGCTATATCAGCCAGATAATGCACAGCCTTTTGCGTTTTCTCCGCATATTTATCATAACTGGGAACCATCCCAGCTTCATAAAACTTCATCTGCCTATCAGCGGTATTCGGGCTTAGCTTTCTGGTGCGCATTTCAAACTTAGCCTTAGTTCTATCCGAATTATCGTGGACTCTATAGGTAAGGTCAAAATATCGCGTAAATTCATCAAGGAAAGTAAATTTCCCCTCAAAGATAATTATCATTTTACGTTTTAAGAAGAAAGAATAATCTTGGCGTATTTTTGTATCCCGATTATATCCGTTTTTGACAATTACTGTATGCGATGTCTCCTCTGATGTCTTAAAAGCATCTACTTCCCTCAGCACCCTTACGATATCCTCGTTATCCCAGAATATTTCTTCACCATAGAATGTTCCCTGCTGTATGGAATCCTTTAACGTCCCTAATAATTCCCTATCTCTGTCAGTAAGAGGCTCACCGATAACCAGTTTCTCAATAGCTCCCCGCCATTCTTTTACCTTCAAGAAAATATCCGTGCCAATAATACAATATTCATATTCCCGTAACGCGGTATACTTCACTATCTCTTTAGCAATCGTGGTTTTGCCTGAGCCTGAAGGCCCATCAATACCGACTACTATCACCGGCGCATGGTCCATTCGTTCCATTCGCCGCACTATCTGATTAGCAATTCCCTCGGCTATCGGCCTTAATTTCACCTTAAACTGTTCTTCTTCTGATATATCATACGGCTTTCCGGTGCGCGGGTCTATCGGAGGATGTCCGTAGTAACCATGCGCACGAGCATGCTTATCAGCAATACCGGGTATTATGGCGGCATCATGGCTGTTGCGGTAATAGGTTGAAGAAACGTTCAAGTCAATATCCGGGTCTTTGATAAGCGTAATATTGAATTTTTCACTCACCCCTGCTTTTTCTTGAGCCTCGCGGTAAAGGCTTTCCATCTCTTCCATTGTTACAGAAGCTCCATATGCCCCGCGCTGTATCCAGCCAACAGTAACGCGGTGGTTTTGATGAAGTTGATATTTCTTGCTTAACTCATACTGCTGGCGGCTGTATTTAACCACCCGTTCTTTATTCTCAATGCCTAAGAGATAGAAAACATGTATTTTTTGCTCTGGATTTAATCCTAAGAATTGGTACATATGCTCAAAGCCTTCTTTTTCGTCATTAGGTGCCGTGCCTATATCCGTATAGCGAATAAGCGGCGTAAGCCTACGCACTACCTCTTGCAGAACATTGTGCCTATCGCGCATCGGAACACGGTCTGACTCCGGCATATCCTTGTACCGAATCTCTCCCTGGCCCCTAAAAATAACCGTATCCAGCGAAAGCGCGTTAATAGCCATAAATGCTATCAAAATATGCCCCCAATTAAGCGGATTAATAGCTATAGGCAGAAAACCCACCCGTATTTCTCTATCAATCCCTTGGGGAGAAAATAATTGCTGTTCTTCTGAATACTCAAGCGCCTTTAACCCCACAAATGGATAAATACACCCTTCCCTTTCCTTCTGCCTAATTCCCGAAAAGGTTCTCTCCAAGGCATGATAGAGCCGCGAAAGAAACGGCGCGGTCTTACTGGCAACATGAGGATCTTTTTCCATAATATCTCCACTAATATAATTCCACACGCCGCTGATGGGATCTGACAAGGCCTTTTGCTCAATAACATATTTTAATAATTCTAAAATGATATTTAATTGTTCTGTTTCGGACAGGCCAAAGAAATAAGGATGGATAAAAATTGTTTTTGATGAGATATCGCAGGCGGCAACATTATCTTGTGTAGAGGCCAAGTTAGTGGGAATGATCAGCCTCCACTCAGGCGGCGCGCGGGGCGAAAGCCCGCTTAGCTGATTTAATCTTTTCTGTATCTGTCCTAACAACTCAATACTATCTCCGGACAATCCCTGCGGAATTTGCAAGTCAAAGCCATTTACGGCAACATCAGCTAAAACTTTATCCCTGCCGTATCTTTGCTCGGATTCTCTTTGAGCTTCATATGGCACAAGCAATGGATATGGAATAATTGGGCTAGATGGAATATTCTTTGCTTTTAAATAATCATCAATTTCTTTAAACAACTTACTATCAAAATCAACTGAAATAATTTCTGGTTTAAGCTGCCCTAACCATCCCTTCATAAATCCCGCCATCCCATAAACGAACATTGAATAACCGTTAAATACCTGCCTAACCCCTCTTTTCCTTGCTTCTTTCAATATTAAAGTATCTTCGTTGCTGATTAAATCCACGACTATTTGTTTTGAATTGAAGATTTCGTAATTAGCAAGAGGGCTCTGATTTAAGGTCGCTCCTCTACCTATCCCAGTCGCGTTAACTATGATATCCGCTTCTTGTAAATTCACATCCAACTCTTGGCTCGGGCTTGGCGAATATTCCCAAGCATAATCTACAGATAAGGATTCTAGCATTTCCCTTATATCGGCAAGCCTGTCTTGTTTTATGTCAGTAAATGTTATTTTAGCTATTCCCCTGCCTTTTAAAACATCCGCCAACTCTCTGGCTGCCCCGCCTGCGCCTAATATCACAATTTTCTTGCCTTTGAAATCATATCTATATCCCAAATCCCTATACAAACCATCAATCCAGGCCTGCCCATCCGTTGCAAATGCTTCCAATTCACTATTTTTCTTAACAATATAATTAACTGCCCCTATCTTCCTGGTTTGCTCGCTCGCTTTAATATCTAAAAAGCTCTGTTTCCACGGCCGGGTAATAACCGCGCCCACAAGACGAGGATTGTTTCTTAACTGTTCTTTCACCAACGCCAGCTGATGAATTGCCGTTTCGCCTTCTTCTATGACAAAAGGAAGATAAACTAGATCTATGCCTAATCTTTGCCTTATAACATCCTCAAATAATTTATAATAATAGCCACCCTTGATATGAGGTCCTCCGATAAATAAGGCAACCCGAGTATCCTTATGTAACCCTACACCTTCTCGCTTAGCAATCTCTGTTAATTTATTATTAAAAGGCATATCTATCCCGCTGCTTGCCTGCTGTCTCCTGCGTATCGCCTGCTCATAAAGCGCCTCATATTCCGGCACCCGAATCTTCCAATCGTTATTAAACCTCATGCGGCCGCGCTCGTAATCTTCCCACCTCTTCTTATCAGTAGTAAATATCTCAAAGCCCTTTCTAAACGCGTCATAAAAGGAAACCGCGCTGCGTTTCATGCTTTCCGGATCATCATATTCAAATTCGAAAGCGGTAAACTCCGGAAGCGTCCCTGATTTTTCCACGAAATCGTTTAACCCTCCGGTAAAGGTAACAAAAGGAATACTGCCGCAACAGGCCGCCTGGGCATTGGAAATTCCGCCCGGCTCATAGTATGAAGGCATAAAGAACGAATCTCCGCTGGCAAAAATCTGCTTTGCCAGCGCGGGATTAAATAAATTGAGGAATACCATTTGGCCTGTCGGGGCATATCTTTGCGCGGACTGCTGTAAAAGCGGAACAAGAGAATATCCTTCAGAATCTCCGGGAGATGCCATAAAAACCATCTGGACTTTCTCTTGTTTTGGCCCGCGTAAACGCGGCAATAAATCAATCAGCCGTTCGCCTTTTTCTATGCCGCGCTCTTTATCCTCATTCAATTCTGTAAATAACAATCGGAAACCCTTTTGCACTACCAGGCGCGATACCGCGGTAATCATAAAATCACCTAGTGCCTCTTCATCAAGCCTGCCGAAAATTTTCCTCTGCTCAAGAGGCTTTTCCGCCTCATCAGCTATAAGCCTGTTGATTTTCACCTGTGAAGCGTGCTTATTCTGTGTCCGCTTACTAAGAAGAGCTGTATCTTCCGGGGAAAACTGCGTAAAACGTATATCGCGCGGGGCATCAATTACCTCGGTCAGTTCCTTCATGGTAGTGGGGTCATATGCCTTAGTATCGATTCCGTTGTAAACCGCGCCAACCGCTCCCTGGCTCATTTTACGCGCCATCACCCCACCCAGCCCAAATCCGCGCTTCTCGGTAGTTATCTCCTTTATATTTCCTTTGCTTACACCCGCGATCATATTCGCGAACTCCAAGCCCCCCTTAAGGAAACTATGCCTTCCTGGATAGCGATCCGACCAGTATTCAACTCCCCCCTCACTGCGGAACACTTCCCAGGGCAGATTAGTAAGGTTAAAAGCTGGAATCCTCAACCATCCCTCCAGATTTACCGGCGTCTGCGCGGGAATAATCTTTCTACTCATTAATGTCCGCGCGAAAATATCATTCTCAGGGATATACAATTCCCCGTCAAACTCCCCCTTATAAGCGATATTATGGGTAATAATAACAGTAGCGGTATCGGAGAAACTGGCCGCGAATTCCGGATGATGACGGTAAAGTGTTTCCATATATACCGGCCCCAATCCCGCCTGCCAATCATTAAAATGCAAGATATCGGGAGTTAAATATAAATCCCGAATAAGATGAAAACCGGCCTTAGAAAGCGCTACTGCTTCAATATATCCGTAGATCGTATCAGAATATAACTTCTCATTAATACGGGTCTCCGGATACACCACAGGATACAGGATATTTTCTACATCTTTGAAACGCAGATAGTGCACATTATCAATAAGGTTATAAAACACATTCAAATCAATGCCGCCTTCGCCAATAGGAATATTCACATCAAGCAGTAATTTTCCCGGTTCGGGCGAAATATCCGCGTACGGCTCGCTAAAAAATGGATTAACCACTATTACCATATGCCCCTGACGGGCAAGCTCCTGAGATAATTCTCGCACATAATCACCTTCCCCGCCCTTTTTAGACCAGCCCTCCATCGCGATAAACACAATTACTTTCTTCCCGTTCAGGTGGGTATCCACTGCCTGCCGTTGAAGTTCAAGCTTAATACTATCTCTTTCCAACTGCTTATGTTTTTCCTCCAGGGATAACGCTGAAATCACTTCAACAATCACATTGCCGTAAAGATTATCGAGAGTCTTTCCAGCCTTATTATCAGCGAATTCCTTCTTATGTTTATCATCTTTCTTATCTAAGGCGTATACCGTAAAATCAAAACGTCCGATTTCTTCTCCTTTTATAGTTCCCATAAAGCGCCAACGATTACCCTTCATCCCCATAAGATAAAATGACATATTTTCATCATCCTGCCAATTCCCGCTTTGATTCGAGTGTAAAATTAGTTTAACGCGTTCTTGGACGGCTTCCCTATCCTTGATAGGATCAAAATATCCCGGCACGATAACATCAACGGTTACGGCGACCTTATAATTCGGCAGAATAATATACCGGCTCCCCGGCCGGGGCGATACAATTTCTACCTGCTGAATGGCAAAAGGCCTTTCATCAACCGGCGCCGCCGCTGACGAAGCTATATCCTTAGAAAAGACCAAAACGTGAGAAGGCACGGTAATGTATGGTATGTTGAGCCAATAATTGAGCATAACCGCTTCTTTTACTTTAAAACCTAATCCTGCTCCGTAATCCTTTAGAGTATGGAAATCAACACCGGAAGTCAAATTAATGGTCAAGCCGGAATTCAACAAAGATCGAATACTATAAAATTGCAAACTATAGCAGTAAACGCTTGGCCACCGCGCGTAAAAATCCTCCCGCAGTAACTCGCCATAATCTATAATCACAAAGAAGCCTTGTTTTAATGGCCTGAATACTCCCTCTAAAAACTTCAAAGCGCTTATGTTAACCACAAATTCTTGATTGTCAGGAAGCTGATAAGCGCCCTTTGCAATGTTAAAATATTCAATGAGTTCAGGATGGGAAACAGCATCTTCTTTCTCACTAAACCATCCCGAGGAATCTTTCTCGAAATAAATCTCTTTTAAAATTCCGTTTCTTTTTATTACCATATGCGCGGGCAAATCATCAACCAATTCATTACAAATCACGATGCCGGTTATCGCGCCATCCTTAAAAGGCAGCCCCAAAGCAGATGCTTTCAAGAGAATTATCTTATCTTTAAATTCAGGATCAATTTTATTTTTAATATTAAACAGTAACGGCATGCTTATATCGGCGATTATATAAGCAAGGTTGTCAAACAAATCGGGGTAGCGCTTACTAAACACCGGCATCATATTTAACATTAATTCTCCCTCGCCGCCGCCAATCTCGATTATTTTGAACTGTAAAGGCCTGCCCATTTCCTGCCAAGAGACATAAATTTTCTCAGCAATCTTTTCGCATATTTTTCCCTCTTTTATATTGGTATGAAATTTAATTTCACCTGATGAAGTATAATATCCTTCCTTACCATAGTGCATTTGTTCCTGTATTTGCGCGCACGTATATCTATCGTTGGATAAGATAACGGAAGAAGATGATTTTATCCCAATCTCATCGAGCGTATTCTCTAAAATCTTTATAATCCGCGCCCTGGGCACCTTCTTGCGGTCAACCTTATCAAATGCCTCCTTACTGGTAATAACAAAAGTCCCGCTTATCTCCGGGACCCCTGCTCCCAAATCCCCGATACGGCTCATCCGGCCGCGGTTTCTTTCGGCAATATACACTTTAACCAAGCCGTTATTTTTCGCGTCCTTAACCGCGAATATTGTGGCCGGAGACCTTACTCTTAACGCGGCATATTTCTCATACGCCTGTTTCGCCAAAACTACCCCTGCATTTCCTTCTAACAGGCTCACTTTTACCATCCAAGATAGCTCGCTCTCCTGAACCTCACCTATCTGCCGTATTATTTTTTTATCAACGGATTCAATGCTAAAAGGTATCGCCATTAATTGTAGGTGTTTATGAAGTTGAATGGACGCCCCGCCCCCTCTTTGCGGGTCAAAATTCCGGTCATTGGCGCAAACCCTGAATCCCGGCGACTGATCAGCCAAGTCAATCATATCCCGGATATCCTCCTCGGTTAAATCCTGTGGAGTATGCTGCTTATTGATTACGGTAAAATGCCCGAAACTATTAGCAAAAGGATTGACCCCTATTTCCCAGTCTCTCCAGCGGTATGTCCTCTGAATAACCGGCCTGAATTCAGGGCAAAGATGACATTTTACCTCAGGCTTGCTATAAGAATATTCCTTGATTTTTAAGAAAACTGACTTTACCGCTAAATGCAGAGCATCAATTCCATACTGATTAAATAATCCAATGTAGTTTTGAGGCAAGGCATTAACTATTCCATTCTTTACTTTTGCCTCATCCCTTCCCGGAACATAGCGGATGCTATACGGTCCAATTTTATAAGCGATAATCCGGCGCAAGGCATCCATATTCACCAAGCCAATATACGCCTGCTGAACAATAAGGGCATACAACACATCGTTAATAGAAAACACCTTGAGCCGTTTAAGCGCCTTTAACAATAGGCCTCCGGTAAACGGATCTACTCTTCCTGCCAAGCGAACATACCAAGCCACTTGTAACGGATTCTCTACCCCGCTGGAACTCATCCGCGTATTTACCAGCGAGCCTGGTATCTTCTCGGCTGACTCTAGGGCACTTGAGGCATGGCTATCCTGGAAGACTGCTATCTTAG
>MHGF01000029.1 GCA_001805445.1 Omnitrophica WOR_2 bacterium GWF2_43_52 | reverse complement strand
TTAAAAACAAAAAATAAAAAAATTTTCGGCGTCGTTTTAAATATATATGTATAGATTTTTGTGAGGGCGAAGGACGCAAGTATTTGCCGTATTTTGGGTGGGGGCAAAATACGGCAAATACGAAAGCCGTAATCATTCTGTCGCATTAGCACGAAGCGAGCGGCCAAGCGAGCGCGGAATGAGCCCCGCTCCCAAGCGGGGCGAATGGGGCGCGGGAAATTAGGAAGCCCGCCCAAGCGGGCGGGGCATTAGATTAGGATTGTTTCCTTGTGGCAGGTTCTGATTTCGTTGCAAACGCGCCGCCAGTCAAGACAGCCCTGCGATTCGGCAACGAATTCAAAGGGCTTTTTATATGTAGCGCAAAGGGTTGCGTCTTTTAAAACGAGGTTCGAGCCGCAAATTTTCAAAAAATCTTTTTTGGGGCTTAAAATTTCCTTTCGTCTTACGACGAATAATCTGATTTTGAGATTTGTTGGGATCTCAAAATAATCTTTGCCAAGCGACAGAACAAAAAAAGTTTTTGGAGGGTAATGCCATGCCAAAATATTATCTATATGCTCGTAAATCAACTGATGATGAGGATAGGCAGATTTTGTCTATTGAATCACAGCTCAATGAATTAAGGGAATACGCGAAGAAAGAGAATTTGCTCGTAGTAGAGGAATTCATTGAGACAAAAACTGCCAAGAAACCCGGCAGGCCTATCTTTGATTTTATGCTTAAGCAGATTGAGTCAGGCATTTGTGATGGTATTTTGGCATGGCATCCAGACAGGCTTTGCCGTAATTCTGTTGACGGGGGAAAGATAATTTATCTGGTAGATATTGCTAAGATTATTGACTTACGCTTCCCTACTTTTCGCTTTGATAATTCCGCGCAGGGCAAGTTTATGCTCTCTATCGCCTTTGGGCAAAGCAAATATTATATAGATAATCTTTCTGAGAATATCAAGCGCGGAATACGCGAAAAGTTAAGGCGGGGAATATGGCCTAGCTGGGCCCCTTTAGGGTATCTGAATAATTATAAAGAGCGCAATATCTACCCTGATCCGGAAAAAGCCCCCTTTATCAGAAAGATATTTGAGCTCTATTCAAGCGGTGATTATAACCTTGCCTCAATGACCGAGGAAGTTAAAAGATGGGGACTTAAAGGTAATTTGGGCAAGCCTGTCTGTAAATCACAACTCGCCAGATTACTTAAAAATCCTATTTATTATGGGGTGTTTAAATTTAAAGGCGAGTTATACGAAGGGAGCCATCCGCCGTTAATCTCTAAGAAACTTTTTGATAAGGTTCAGCATATATTAAATAACCGCTTGCGTAACCATAAACCCGCGGAGCCCAAATACGCCTTTACCGGATTAATCAGGTGCGAATATTGCGGTTGCGCTATCACCGCGGAAATCCAGAAAGGTCATATATATTATCATTGCACCAAAAAGAAGCTCCCCTGCCCCAGCAAAAAGTTTCTTAGAGAAGAGGCTTTGCTTTCCCAGATAAATAAGGCGATTGAGAAAGTTCATATTGATGATGAGGTAAAAGATAAAATGTTTAATCGGTTGGATGAATTATTTCAGGAGGAAAGCAAAGCCTCTTTTTCTCTATCTCAAGAGGTTAAAGATAAGATTAAACAGTTTGACGCAAAGATTGAGCGGCTCATTGATATTTTCATTGAGCGCCAGATTACACAGGAAGAATATACCAAAAGAAAGGCGCGCTTGCTCAATGAAAAGAAGGATTTAGAGGAAAGGTTAAGAGAGATAGAGAAAAATAGCGGCGGCTGGCTCGAACCCTCCAAAAACTTCATAACTACTTGCAACAAAGCCAGTTCTGTCGCTTGGCAGGAAATTTTAAGCCCCAAAAAAGATTTTTTGAAAATTTGCGGCTCGAACCTCGTTTTAAAAGACGCAACCCTTTGCGTTACATATAAAAAGCCCTTTGAATTCGTTGCCGAATCGCAGGGCTGTCTTGACTGGCGGAGAGGGTGAGATTCGAACTCACGGTGGAGTTGCCCCCACAACAGTTTTCAAGACTGCCGCTTTCAACCGCTCAGCCACCTCTCCAGTAAAGCAGAATTAAGAACTAAGAGCTAAGAACTAAGATAAGTTACTCGCATTTTTCCACGAAGGCGGACCCGCCACTCTTTGTGGCGGCCAACCGCTTGAGCCACCTTTCCAAAGTTCTTTTAGTTCTTTTGAAAAAAAACGGTTTTAGGTTACCATAAAGAGTTGTTTAAAAACAGCCGCAAAAATATCGTTACTTATTTGATAGGAACCATTAAGAAAAGAAAGTAGAGAAAAACTCCCGAAGGCACTGTTAAAAAAAGCCGCCACAATTACCACATCCAGGATATAAATCAGGGAAAATCCAAAAAGATACCCTGATTTTAAAGAATCGCCTTGCTTTGAACGTAGTGTTTTCGCGGAAAATACCAAGTGTAACGCCAGGCTAAAGCCTATAAGAAACATAAAAACAGGTATATACTCAGTTACGTTCCTCCAAAGATTTAATAATAGGAAAACGGTAAAAATAAACATAGTGTAAATAGGCAGGACAAACGGGGCGACCTTCACTAGCGGTGAAAAGAATTTAACCAACGCCTCAACCATCTTCTGCCCTTTTTTATAGAAAACCACCGGCTCCCAGACAAAAAGGTATACCCCGAGAAACCCACCCAATCCCGCGGTAAAAGAACGACTTACCGATAGCTCCACTTTCATAAGCTCATCCACAAAGCATACTGAAACCGCGTAGATGACCGGCAATAAACATATCCCGATCGTCAGTTTCAGGAAAAGCGAAAAAAATTCTTTTAGCTTACTTTTTGACGGAGGTTTTAAATCGCTAAATACCTTATCGTGTGATTCTATTTTTTCCATTGAAATAGGGTTGTAATACCTCAGGAATAAAGACCGTCCCATCAGGCTGCTGGTAATTCTCCAAGATTGCAGCCATGGTTCTGGCTAAAGCTACTCCCGAGCCGTTTAAGGTATGCACATATTCTGTGACCTGTTTTCTATCAGCTGTCTGCCGCCTGTATTTTATATTCGCCCGGCGTGCCTGAAAGCTCTCAAAATTACTGCAGCTTGAAACCTCGAGCCATTTATCGAGCCCGGGGGCATATGCCTCAAGGTCATAACATTTACTGGCGGCAAAACTGACATCGCCGGTTGAAAGCAGCACAACACGATAAGGCAAACCCAAAAGCTGTAAAACCGTTTCCGCGTTATTGACTAATTTCTCCAATTCATCGTATGAATTTTCAGGCCTGACAAACTTCACCATCTCAACCTTATCAAACTGATGCACCCGCATTAAACCCCGGGTATCTTTGCCATAAGAACCTGCTTCTCTCCTAAAGCAGGCGGTATACGCGGTGTAATATATAGGGAGCTCCTCTTCATTTAATATTTCATCGCGAAAGATATTGGTAACCGGAACCTCCGCGGTGGGTATCAAAAACAAATCATCGTCTTTAAGCCTGTACATATCCTCTTCTAACTTGGGAAGCTGTCCGGTCCCGGTCATTGAGGCGCGATTCACCAGAAACGGAGGGAATATTTCCGTATAGCCGTGCTTTGAGGTATGCAGGTCAAGCATAAAATTATAGAGTGAGCGCTCTAAACGCGCGCCATCGCCCTTATACAGAATAAAATTGGAGGCTGTGAGCTTGGCAGCCCGGGTAAAATCAATGATATCCAAATGCTCGGCTAACTCAATATGGCTTCTAGCATGAGCAATCTTTTTAGGCTCACCCCAACTGCGCACAACCTTATTAACGCTGGCATCCCCCACCGGAAGCGAATTGTGAGGAATATTTGGAATCGTAAGCAGAATACGATTGACGATAGACTCATACTCTTTTACTTCCTTTTCCAGGCTGCCAATCTTAGAAGCAGTATCTTTCATTGAGGCGATTTTTTCTTTAGGGTCGCTCTTTTCTTTTAAGAGCTTCGTGATTTCCTCATTTGCCTTATTCTTGCGCGCACGCAAATCCTCAAGCTCAAGCAAGGCCTTTCGCCTTTTATCATCCATCTCAATAAAATTATTCAAATCCAGATTAAGGTTTCGCTTCTTGAGTGAGTCTTTGACTACCTCAAAATTTTCCCGAATAAATTTTAAGTCTAACATAGCGGTTATCCTTTAATTACCCCTAATGGCCGCATACGGCAGACGCGCCGAGAGATGCCGGCCTCATGCACAACCCGAACTACATCGTTAACGTCTTTATAGGCTAAGGGGGCTTCTTCGGCAATAGTGGCCCTGCTTGAAGCCATCACATAAATCCCTTGGGCCTCAAGGTCATTGACTAACTTATTGCTATCAAAGGCCTTGGTCGCGGCGGTTCGGGACTTCACTCTGCCTGCGCCGTGGCAGGTTGAATAAAACGTCTCCGCGGCCTTTTCTGTACCCACCAATAAATATGAATTCCTGCCCATATCTCCAGGAATAATCACCGGCTGGCCTGTTTTTTGGTATTGCACGGGTAATTCCGGATGGCCCGGAGGAAACGCCCGGGTTGCCCCTTTCCTATGGACACAGAGCGTCTTTTCCTTGCCATTAACCTTGTGCTTTTCAAGCTTAGCAATGTTATGGGCAACATCATAAAGTAAATCCATTCCCATTGTTTGCCAGGACTTCTTAAAGGTGCGCTCAAACGCCTTACGCGTCAGATGCATCAGGCATTGACGGTTATTCCAGGCATAATTTGCCGCCGCGCGCATAGCGGCTAGATACGCTTGCGCTTCAGGCGAATTTACCGGCGCAGCCGCAAGCTGCCTGTCAGGAACATTGATTCCGTATTTTAAAAGGCACCGACCCATGGTTTTAAGGTAATCATCGCAAACCTGATAGCCGAAACCGCGGGAGCCGGAATGAATCATGACGGCAATCAACCCTTCGCTTAATCCGAACGCGTCAGCAACCTCGCCGTCATAGATCTTATCAATAACCTGCACCTCAATAAAATGATTCCCGCTTCCTAAAGTTCCGGACTGCGCCTTGCCCCGTTCATAAGCCCTTTCTGAAACAGCGTCAGGATCCGCCCCGGAAATCGCCCCGCGCTCTTCAGTTGCCTCTAAGTCTTCTGCTACGCCATAGCCTTCGGAGACCGCCCACCGCGAGCCCTTCACCATTATTTCCCGTTCTTCTTTCACGCTTACCTTAATTTCGCCTTTGGAACCGACTCCTGAAGGCACAGCGTGAAATAGATTTAAGGTTAATTCCCTGATTTTATCTTTTATCTCTTCGTACTCCAAATTCGTTTTCACTAATCTGACGCCGCAATTTATATCGAACCCGACTCCTCCGGGAGAAACGACGCCGCCATTTTCTGGGTCCGTCGCCGCCACCCCGCCGATAGGAAAACCGTAACCCCAATGGATGTCCGGCATCGCGAACGAGGCATTGACTATGCCCGGCAAGAAAGCCACATTGGCCACCTGCTCTAACGCCTTGTCCTGGCGGATATCCTTAAGCAGTTTTTCATCGGCATACACAACCCCGTCAACTTGCATGCCGGGTTTTGTATCCTTAGGGATCCTCCAGCGGTTTTCGTCAATCTTTTTTAAATGTTCAAAAATTTCACTCGCCATTATCGTGTCGGAAGTTACATTAAAAATTTTACTCCGGTAAGGAATTTATCACCTTGGGTCTTCCTCCAAATAACCCGCACCAACGCCTTGATATGTTCCGGATTATCACCCTGCAGGTCAAACTCCACATTGAGAATTGTGCCGTCAGGCAAATCCTGAGGCAACAAAAGGCACAAGCCTCCCTCACTAATATCTCTAATTATCCCGGACTGATACGAAGGCATGACTACCGAATACTTCAGATCGGTAATTAATTCTATCCTTCGTGATGATCTGCGTTCAGGAGAATCTTTTGGCTTGTTTTCAGACATCGAAGATTACGGTTGCCTCATAGCCGTCTTTACTGCGTTTAACCTCGAGCTGATGATAGGTAACCGCCTTTATTTCGGTTTTAATCTTACCAAAAGCTTTATCGCCCTTGACAGTTGCCTTCAGATTATTCAAAGTAAGCGTATGTATCAAGAATTCGACAAAGACAATTTCAGTAGTACTATAGTAATAAAGCAATTCCTGGAGCCACAGACGCAGCAATTCCGCGTCATTTTCAGCCTGCTCGCTTATGCTGATTTCTATCGTATGTTGAGCTGCTACAGTGCCGGTATCCGCGATGGCCTCAAACATACCCTCTGCGGCATTGATGAATAGCTCTGTTAAGGTTTTCCCATAAATCTTGAGCCCGATATCCGCGGTATGCTCAAAGAATTCGTATTTTTTCACAAGAAAAACACACTACCTCTCTTAGCACCCCTTGCTTTGGTCTGTTAATTATATAACGACATGAGCGTTAAATCAACAAAAAATCCCCTAGCCTATTCAGCTAAGAGATATTATTGTAACTCTATGGCGCTTTGCACTCCGCTGGCTAAACCGCTTGTTAATTCGGCCGCTCTAATTTATAGCCGAATTATCCCGAGTCCGAAGGACGAGGGACTGCGTCGCTACACTCAAGTGCACTTTCAAATTTCCTTGTCGGACGTTTTGCACTCCGCTGGCTAAACCGCTTATCGCGGTTTGCCCAAAGGGCACGCCCGCTTGAGTGCACTTTCAAATTTCCCTGTCCTGCCGTATTTATTCTGCACTTTCTCTCGGGCGGCGCTTGCTAATTCGTCCGCTACAATTTATTGCCGAATTATCCCGAGTCCGAAGGACGAGGGACTGCGTCGCTACACTCAAGTGCACTTTCAAATTTCCTTGTCGGACGCTTTGCACTCCGCTGGCTAAACCGCTTATCGCGGTTTGCCCAAAGGGCACGCCCGCTTGAGTGCACTTTCAAATTTCCTTGCCGGAAATTTGAAAGTGGGCCATGCAGGAGTCGAACCTGCGACCTTGACATTAAGAGTGTCCTGCTCTGCCAATTGAGCTAATGGCCCTGTATATCGCTATGCCATTAGTGAATCCGCCAATGCTTTAATGGCGGAGAGCTAATGACCCTGAAATCTTTCCTTTGAGTCACAAAAATCTATCAAAATACCTTTTTCCCGCGCTACCTTTAGACGATAGAAACATGGGTGGGGAAAGGAAAATTAATTATACCTGCTTTTTAAAAGTCTGTAAAGGAAGTTTTTGAGTTCCTTTCTTTTCTATATCTTCCACTGTTTTAGTTCTTCCATAAAACCATAATCGGTCATATCACAGCGGATAGGAGTGATGGAAATGTAATTATTGCGGATTGCTTCTATATCCGCGTCATCCTGGCCGTCTGACTTGATAATTTCTCCGGTAAGCCAGTAATAGGTGCGCATCCGGGGGTCTTCCCGCTTATCAAACCTCTCTTCTATCGCGGTCCTGCTCTGCCTGACAATTTTTACCCCCTTAATATTCTTTTTATTTACTGCCGGGATATTAACGTTTAAGAGGGTGCCAAGGGGGATGCCTTTATTGTGCATAATTAAGCGGGCAAGCTTCTTGGCAAAGCTGGCGGCAACACTATAATCAGGATTCTCAAAAGTTGCCAGGGAAATGGCAAAAGAGGGAATATTTAATATGGCGCCCTCGGTAGCTCCGGAAACCGTGCCGGAATATAATACGCTGTAACCTGTATTTGGCCCGAGATTAATGCCTGAGATGACAATATCCGGCCTCTTTCTTAAAATAGCCCGGATAGCCAGCTTCACGCAATCCGCGGGGGTTCCGGTAGTAGCGTAACCAAAGAATTTATTGCCCCTGTTTACCTTCTTCACTCTTAAAGGGTCAGAAAGCGTAATCGCATGGCCTACCGCGCTTCTTTCGGTATCCGGAGCAACCACGGTCACACTGCCTAAGTCCTTAAGGGATTCGTATAGCACCCGGATACCTTCAGCATATATACCATCGTCATTAGTTAAAAGGATATTCATATTTAAGCCTTTTTATCGTAATAATCCGTATCTTCTTCTATAACGCGGCCTTCTTCAATGATGTGCGCGGTCCATAAATCCGCGAAGTGGACTAAGAGCGTAAGCGGCATTTCATGATGCGCGGCTTCTCTATTGCTTTCCACATACTGGCCGTCATGATAAAGAATCGCCTGCGCCTCGGAATCAGACAAAGGTATATATTTGGCGATTAAGTATAAACTGCGCGCGGCCAGCCCCATATAAACCTCATCCGGATTTATCTTATATGTCATGTTCCTCTTCTCAATCTCCCAACGGTTATCATTCTTAAGATATCTAGGTTTCCCCGGCATGCCGATTTTACCCACATCATGCAAAAGCCCGACTATAACGCAAGACTCTTCGGAAATCTGCGGGGCAAGGGCATCTCTAAATCGTAAAAGCGCTTCTGCAACGCCTACACTATGCTCCAAAAGCCCGCCTTCTTTATTCAGATGGTATTTCGTGCTTGCCGGGCTAATAAGCCACGATGAGTCTTTTTCAAGCATAGCGATAAAAGCATCAAATTCTTTTTTACGCTTAACTACTTTTTTCTTCAATGCCTCATACCGGGATTGAATATCTATTATCGGCCTTTCTTTAAAAAATTATCAATGTAGCCCAAGAGTCCATTTCCGCTCTCGCCAGCCCTAAACTTCGCAGCATTACCGAAAAATAATTTGTAATCAGCAATTTTAATCTTTCCACCCATGGTTGTCACTATTTCTTTTATGGATTTCTCAATATTCAGCCACTGCGCCTCTTTAGAGGTCTTGCCCTTTATCAATTTTGAATTATCCAATATCTGAATAAAAAGCACCTCATCTGCCATTTGGTATATTTCAGTACCGTGTATATAATGAGTTGAAGATGCGGAGGCAAGGAACTTTCCGAATACTTGAGTCGGCCTAACGTTTGACTCTTCGATTTCCACAATGACTTTTACCTGGCGATCTTTGGCTATCAATAGATCAACATCGCAATATTTAGTCTTCCTAGATTTTTTCGCTGGATCTTCTACGCAGAACAAAGAAATGTGCTGTTTCCCTATACATTCATGTTTCCTTGTACATGCAGGGTCTCTTTTTATTTCACAACCAGAAAACCGTTGTTCGCTAATCAGAGTTCCTATTTCTTCGTGTAGTGGGTGGCTTAGCATTAAGAATCCTTTCTTTTATCAATCTCGCAAGGGTAAGGAGAGTAGTAATTTGTCAATTTATCTAAGTTCTGCCCCTTGGCGATATTATTTTATTACATACAGCCAGCCTGATTGTACAAATTGCCAAAATATGCCCAAATTAACTACGTCCCATCTTTTGTCATTTATGGTGCCGTCTTTTATGAATGGATTTCTCTATATCCTCTTCCTCAAGCCCTTTGGTGACAGCAAAATCTTTCGCCCACCCCCTTAGATTTTGCCTTTTTTTAGCTGTCCATTTAAGAGAAGATATCCTTAACCAACTATCAATCACATCCTTTTTAAATCTTAAGGTTTTACCAATATGCACCGCAGGAATTTGTCCTATACTAGCCTTACGATAAATAGTTTGCTCATCCAACTGTAAATACTTCGCCAATTGTTCAGTAGTCATTACCTCATGAATCATATCTTATCCCTCCTTCTAATACAAAGTATATTACAAAAGCTGAGGAATGTCAATATTATTTTATACTATAGTATATTATTATATATTTATTTATACCTGTATTGGACTATACGTTAGGTCATAAGGGACGTTGTTAATTTGTCAATTTAACTTAAATTCTTCCCCTTGACGATATTATTCAGCCTGATTGTGCAAATTGCCAAAACATACCAATGGAGCCCACCCGGGCTAAAGCCCGAGGTTCCTTTTCTTCTTGCCCTTTCTGGGCGGAATCCCAACCGACCTGTTCCGACCGGAAACGTCGAAACTCCATCCGCGGCCTGGAAGCCGCGGTTTTGAAGCGTCGGGATAAGTTTACAAATTAACAACGTCCCCTCTATCCCAAGCGCGAAGACAGATACATAGCGGCTTATGTGCCTTTAGAGTGCTTTTTCTTCACCCTTGCGCAAATATCTTCTACGATTTGCCTTATTATACACCCTATCGCACTTTGGTCAGTATCAATAAAATTTATACCCACCCTAAAGACACCCGTATCCATTCTTTTTTCTTCTTTTACATACTTCACTATGCCTCTACCGGCTATAGGCTTTCCCCAGGATTTAACTGATAATTCAAAATCAACCTCAGCACCTACTGCAATTGCCTCATGCGCGTACGCGCTAAACCCTCTGCTGCAAATATCTACTAAATCGGCCTGTATACTGCCGGAGGCACCCTCACCCATACTGAGATTTACAGTACCCTCTATTTTATACCTTATATATGTTCTTCGTTCCTGCATGTTTTTATTATACCACGGACATAAGGGACGTTGTTAATTTTCAATTTAACCTAAATCTTACCCCTCTTTGCGATATTATTACATACAGCATGATTATACAAATTGCCAAAACATACCAATGGAGCCCACCCGGGCTAAAGCCCGAGGTTCCTTTTCTTCTTGCCCTTTCTGGGCGGAATCCCGACCGACCTGTTCCGACCGGAAACGTCGGAACTCCATCCGCGGCCTGGAAGCCGCGGTTTTGAAGCGTCGGGATAAGTTTACAAATTAACAACGTCCCCTCTTCTCGCGTGCAACAAAAAAGGCCGGACGGTTAAGCCCAGCCTTTAATAGGAATTGCGTGATTCTTTCTTAAAATGACCAGTTGACCACTATCATACACTCCAAGGGATCTCCATTGCCGTTATAATTAGCTAAACCAAACTGTAAGCCATTATCAAGAGAACCCGTGGCATTAATCAGGCCTATCTGAACGCCATCCATTTGTTTCGCGTAATTCCACAGGCCCACCTGCAATCCTGTCACGACTCCGCTAACGTAGTTAACAATGCCGGACTGATAGCCTGAAAAATCACCTTTGTCTACGTTGATAATTCCGCTCTGCAGGCCGATAAAGCGTCCGGTCACGTAATTCCATACACCCCACTGCAAACCGTGGACAAAGCCTTCATTCATATTCAGAATGCCGAGTTGAATCCCGCTCATATCACCCTTAATCACATTCACCGCCCCAAACTCCAAGCCTACAGAGCGCATCCCTACATAATTAAAAAGCCCTGTCTGCCAGCCGTAAGCCGAACCATCAGTCCAATGCACGGCACTCAACCCCAAGCCTTTGACATCACCGCGGGTTTTGGTCCAACCGCTGGCTAAGGTAAGCCCGGACATATCCTTATTATCAGAGTAAAGTAAATTCAATCTCAAACCACTGATGGAATTCTCCTCAGGGACTATCTGGAGAGGGTTAAGAACACTCAACTGGAAAGGATTGGATTCCCCCGCGTACACCGAACCTCCCGCACCTAAAAGAACAATCAGACATAGCGCTAAAACCTTTTTCATCATACGGCCTCCTCTTGTTATTAAAACTACTAACGTTACTTCAAATTATACGCTCCGAACCATGCCGAGTCAATATTTTTTACCTGAAACGCGCCCAGCAGGGATCGAACCTGCAACATTCAGTTCCGAAGACTGACGCTCTATCCGGTTGAGCTATGGGCGCAAACTTTAAAAACCTTCTGAAAACTTGTCAGGTTTATTCCAGAAATCCGACGCTCTAACCCCCGCCGTAGGCGGGTCCGCCTTCGGCGGAAATTGAGCTATGGGCGCAATTATTATGTTAAGCCTATTCCTGGAATCCGACGCTCTAACCCCCGTCGTAGGCGGGTCCGCCTGCGGCGGAAATTGAGCTATGGGCGCAATTTATTAAAAATAGGGAATTAGGATATTAGGGTACCAGGATTTGGATATCAGAGAATCAGGAAATTTGGTATTTATCCTTAAACCCTGATTTCCTAATCACCCGATATCCGCTTTTAACTTAGAGTTATAGTATCTCGCATCTTGGCCCCAAAATCTCTTTTATCTCTAATAACCGCTTTTTATCCGGAGGCTCTAACGATTTTTCTGTCGTTGAACGCACAGGGGTGTTGAGCTGAATTTTATGGGGAGCTATCCTTTCAACTGCTTCCTTAAATTTATAGGCATAATCAATGCTATCATTGATTCCTTGAATCAGCATAATTTCTAAGTACATCTGCCCTTGAAACATTTTCTGAAAGGCACAGAGGCCTTCTATGATATTTTCTATCCTTATGCCGGAGACGGGGCGGTCAATTTTCTCAAAAATATCCTGCGTTACAGCATCGAGCGAAGGAATGATGACATCAACTCCTAGAAAATCTTTCCAAGATTCAGGCTCTGAGAATAACGCGGCATTAGTAATCAAAACTAGCGGTATCGAAGTACGTTTTTTGATCTCCGCGATAATCCGGCTGATATCAATGGCAAGGGTTGGCTCTCCAAAACCTGAAAGGCTGATACAGTCAAGCGAAGAAGCGCGAGCGTCATAGGTATCTAAGAATTCCTGAAGTTCTTTAAGGACATCATCAATCTCCACATAGGCTTTGCGCTCTTTGACTTTAAGGGTGGTTTTTCCCAACTGGCAGTAGAGGCAGTCAAATGAGCAAACTTTATAAGGGGTTAAGCTAATCCCCAAAGATAATCCTAGGCGCCGGGACTGTACCGGACCGTATAAATAACGCATTTTATTATTACCGGGATACCCTCATAGTGTAGCAATGTAACCATAAATTCCTAAGCAGAAAAGCACATTACTAAAATAAACCCCGCATCTATTGCAGGAATAGGTGCGGGGTTTTTGTAAAAGAATCTCTCAACGAAAGAGTTACCTGACTACTACCACTGAATTTGCGCTGCCAACGGTATTTGAGATATTTTCCTTACACACAGGATCCGTAACCCATGAACCGTCAACCACAAATTTATACTCATATCTTCCGGGATTAAGTGTTGCTTTGATGGTCCAGATGCCATTCGTATCTTTCTTGGCTGTTAAAGAACTGGCATCCCAATTGTTAAAACTGCCGGCAAGGCTCACCCTCTTTGCCTGCGGCGCGCGCAGCCTGAATTCCACTGCCTTTGACGCGGACGCGCTTACTTTTGCTTTTGGTGTAACTGCATTTTTTACCATGGTGCCCTCCTCCTTCTTATTATTCCTTTGACCCTTTATTCAATTTATTTTAACAAGCTACTCTCGTAGTGTCAAGAGAAAATCTAGAGAGTACTGAAAAAAATACCTTTTCACACGAATTCTCACGAATTCAATACCGAATTACCACAAATTACCGACGAGACACATTCGCGTAAATGTAATAAAAATTCGTGTTTAACTTAATTTTTCAGTAACCTCATCTATTCTATTGGGCAGATGAAAAGGAAACCGAGGTTAGCGCAATGCCTTTACGGTCGGCAAGTATCAACGCTTCTTTTTGATCGAGAAATAACGTCCTTGCCGCTTCTATTGCCACACAGCTTCCACAGGGAAGATTTTTAATGGTCTTTAAGCCCACAACAGGGACATCGAAACGCATATCCTGCGAGGGCTTACTTGTTTTCACGAGCACTATTGGAGAACGCGCTAAACTTATCGCTCGTTTGATGGCATTATCAGTGCCTTCTATCGACTCTACCGCGAGGACAACACCTTGCTTAACGCACACCGTTTGACCGATATCCATTCTGCCTAAATGTTTGGCAAGCTTAAAGCCAAACTGGATATCCTTATCTTCTTCAGGAGTAGGCTTACGCTTCGTTAAAATGGCTGTACCGGGCAGATATGCCGATAAGAATGAGGTCGAATCCATGAAGTGCAGCCCCGCGGCCTCAAGCTTGTTGACAAAACATGTAAACACGGTATCCGCCCTTCGGTCCTCTACGACGCCGAAAAAATCACGGACATCGGGAGTATTCATAATTGCAGGATCAAAAAGGAAGTAAGGGTTGATCTGGCCGGCCATCGCCACCTTAGAAATAACCTGTCCTTTAAATATGCCGGCAATATTCTTAAAATGCCTTACGTCTACCCAAAAGAACGCGTCCGCGTATTTCCTCAACTGCCTCTTGGCATTGCCTTTGACCGCGACGACAACCACATAAAAGCCTGCCTTTTTTGCTTCCTGGGCAAAAAGTAAAGGGAAATTTCCCCGTCCCGCGATAAGGCCTATTCTTTCCATTGTGTTATAGAAGGAAAACTTACGAAACTGCGGCTTCGGCTTCAGGAGTTTTCGCCGCCCGGGTAATGCCGCGCGATGAAGCATTCAGAAAATTGACGACATAGAGAACTTCGGGACTTTTTAAGGCAGAGTTTTGCACTTTCTCTATAGCATGCCCCTTACGCAAGCCGCTAAAGAAAAGATATTTAAAGGCGGCCTTTAACTCAGAGATGACGGCTGCGGGTACTTGCGCGCGCCGCAGGCCGACTAAATTGAGGCCATAGACTCGCGCGGGATGCCCATCGCAGGTTGAAAAAGGAGGGATATCCTGGACTACTTTCGAGCAGCCGCCGATAATAGAAAGCTTGCCTACACGGGTAAACTGATGAACCGCGGCAAGCCCGCCGATAACAACGTTATCTTCAATCGTTACGTGGCCGGCTAAGGTCGCGCAATTTGCCAATACGCAGTGATCGCCTACCAGGCAATCATGGGCAATATGCGAATAGGCCATTATCAGATTATGATTGCCGACCGTAGTGACGCCTTTTTCAATAGTACCAAGGTTAATCGTCGTGTACTCGCGGATTATATTATTCTCTCCGATAATGAGTTTTGTATCTTCGCCTTTATATTTTAAATCCTGGGGCGCGCTGCCGATGACCGCGCCGGTATAAATTGTGCACCCCGCGCCTATTTCCGTATTTCCGTCAATGAGGCAGTTATTGGCAACCGTGACTCCGTGGCCGATTCTTACCTTAGGGCCTACGACGCTAAACGGGCCTATGGTTACATCGCCTGCAATCTGCGCTTGATCTGAAACTATTGCCGTTTTGTGTATCACCTATCCCTCAACTAACGCAAACATCAATTCGCCTTCCGTGGCAACTTTTCCGTCTACATATGCCTTGGCAAATACCTGCCCGGTCCTTGACTTTATTTTACCGACGGTGACCTCGATCATAAGCTGATCCCCGGGCAATACCGGTTTTCTGAATTTCACGTCATTGGCGGCCATAAAGAACGCGAGCTTACCCCTGTTTTCTTCGGGAGAAAGCATCATCACTCCGCCTACCTGAGCCATGGCCTCTATAATGAGCACTCCGGGCATGACCGGCTTCCCGGGAAAATGCCCGACAAAGAAATGTTCATTCACCGTCACATTTTTAATGCCTACCGCGCGTTTTCCTTTTTCCAGAGAAATAATCTTATCCACTAAAAGAAAGGGATAGCGATGGGGCAGTATCTTCATAATGGCCGCGGCATCAATAGGTTCGCCGTCTTTGGGGATAGCCCCGAAGGCAATGCTTCCGGCATCGTATTTGACCTTCTGCTGCTGTATTTTATGAAGCAGTTTCAGGTTCAGGGAATGGCCGCTCTTAACGGCAATAATCTTTGCCTTAAGCGGTACTCCCAGAAGAGAAAGGTCCCCCATCAAATCAAAAATCTTGTGCCGCACAAATTCATCAGGAAAACGCAGGGTGTTTTTGATAACCTCTTTTTCACCTACCACCAGTGTGTTTTGATAATTAGCGCCTTTTCCTAAACCCTGGTTCTGCAGGCCTTGCGCTTCTGCCTGAAGGCAAAAGGTACGCGCGCAGGCGAGCTCTTTTTCAAAATTCTCCTGTGTTATCGCCAGCTCCATATACTGCGCCCTGAGTAAAGGATGGTTAAAGCTTAAGGTGTAACGGATACTATAGTCGCTTGCCGGTAACGCCACAATCAAACAAGAATCTTCCTCAACGCAAATAGGCTCCTTAAGCGAAAAAAACTTACGCGCAGCATCCTGTTCAATAATCCCCGCGCCCTTTAAGGCATTGAGAAACTCAAGGCCTGATCCATCCATCCCGGGAATCTCATTATTATCGATTTCAATAAGCAAGTTATCTATCTGCAGCCCGGATATGGTTGCCATTAAATGCTCTATCGTCTGAATCTCAATCTCGCTGCCGATTCCCAGCGATGTCCGGCGTAAAGTACGGTTGAGGGCCAAAAGGTGCTGGTAGTCAGCTTTTATCAACGGTTTATCTTTTATATCACTACGCGTAAACTGTATCCCGCTGTTTACCGCCAGAGGCTTAAAAACCATAGTGACTTTATTACCCGTATGCAGCCCTACCCCGGAGATTACTGCCTGATTTTTTATGGTCTTCTGTAAAAGCTCCATGCTTAGCCTTTATGTATCCTTTCTTCCAATTCCTTCACGCGTTTTTTTAGGTCTGAAATCGTTTCGGAAAGCTGGGGGAGCTTTTGTACATACGCGTTAATCTTCTTTGCTTCTCCATGCGCTCTCGCGGGATAGCCTGAAACAACGGTATGTGCCGCAACCGACTTGGTTACACCCGCCTGAGCGGCAACCACGGCGCCATCCCCTACGCTGATATGCCCGACAAGGCCTGCCTGCCCCGCTAAAATCACTTTATTGCCGATTACAGTGCTTCCTGAGATACCTGCCTGCGCTATAATAAGTGAATGCTCTCCTATAATTACATTATGCGCAATCTGCACAAGATTATCAATTTTTGTTCCTTTGCCGATTACCGTTTTATCAAAACGCGCCCGGTCAATAGCCACGTTAGCCCCGATTTCCACATCATCCTGTATCTCAACAATCCCTACCTGGGGAATCTTTTCATGCACACCACTGACATCGGCAAAACCAAAACCATCTGAACCAACCACTGTGCCGCTATGAATAATCACCCGGCTGCCAATACGGGTTCTTTCCCGTATTGAAACATTAGGATACAGTAAACACTCGCTGCCGATAACTGTTTCATAGCCTATAAAACAACCCGGATAAATAACCGTCTTATCGCCGATTACCGCGTCATCTTCTATGACGACATAGGGGGCTAACGCCACATCCTTACCGAGGATAACGTTCTTACCGATAATGGCACTCGGATGTATGCCCTGGTACGCCACTCGGGAGGATGGATAGGCGTATGAAACTATCTTGGCAAAAGCAAAAGAGGGATTTTCCGTCCGGATAATAGGCTTGGCGCTATGGGAAAATTCCCGGGAAGTAATAATTGCCGAAGCCTTTGTTTCTTCTATGAGATTCGTATAACGGGGATTGGCAAGAAAGGTAATATCGCCTTGTTTGGCCTCCTTTATCCCGCAGACCCCGGTAATAACAATCCCGGGGTCTCCTATCAATTCACCGTCAATAAGCTTGGTAATTTCACCCAAGGTACTTTTCATAACCACCTATTATCCCTATGGTCGCAACCGGCTGACTAAAAACATCTCTCAAAAACAAAATCAGGCCGCATCCTGGAAAAGAGATACTGACTAATTAGTTACCACTTTTTCAGTGGTTACTAATTAGCCTTTTTAACTGCCGCGGCCGGAGGCGCTGATTTCTTATACCCGGACTGCAGTACCTCTAAGACTTTATCCGTTATATCGTTTACGTTAGTCTTATACATAAAGACACGGTCGTTAAACACCATGGTGTAGCCTTCCTTCTGGGCATATTGCTTAACCGCGCCTTCAATATCATTGAGAACCTCTTTTAACCTGTCGTCTCTTTCTTTCTTCAGATCGCTTTCTTTGGAAAAGGCGAAATCTTTCACTGATTTTATTTTATCCTGCAGTTCTTTTTCTTTTTTCTCTTTTTCCGCGTCAGAGAGCAGGCTAAGCTTTTCCTGCATTTGCTTTATCTCGGAAATCTTGGCGTCCCGGTCCTTCTCATAGAGGCTTGACTTTGACTCAAGGTTTTTATCGTACTCTTTTGTCTTCGGATATTCATCAAAAAGTTTGCCTACATCAACATAGCCTATCTTGTCAACCGCGAAAGCGGAACTTACCCATGCCCCAAAGCATACCACTGCCACAGCTATTACTAAACTACCCTTCTTCATTTTTCTCCTCCCTTATACGTACTGTTTTTATAAAAACTTTCCCGCTGCTAATAAACAGTCTCTCCTATACAAAACACACCATTTCATACCAATCGTTATTCCTAAAACCCATGGCTTAAGCTAAAATGGAATCTCCCATCGCCTTTTTCCGGTTCACCCGGCTCTTTGCTTAAGGGAATGCCGTAGTCTAAGCGTAACGGCCCGATAGGAGTCTTAAGCCGTATACCCAAACCCATCCCTGACTTATAGCCGCCAGAGCCAAAATCATCAATCTTCGCCCAGACATTTCCCACATCATAAAAAATAGCCAGCTTTAAAATATCAATCAACGGATACAAATATTCTATATTCCCGATGAGCATTGATTCTCCGCCAATAGGGTCTTTAGAAACACTGTCCACAGGGCCGACCTTTCTCTCGTGATAGCCCCTAATACTATAGGCGCCACCAGCATAAAAACGCTCATAGATAGGCAAATCTTTAGAGTCACCGAACGCGTCAGCAAACCCAGCCCGCAGCCTGAATTCAATGGTGGAAGATTTTATGAGCCCAAAGTATTTACTGGCGGTAGTGGTGACTTTCGTAAAATCCTTATCCCCAAAAAATGGCCCTCCGGCAACCTCAGCGCTGCCTGCCAATACATAGCCTGTCGACGGGCTGTAGATATTGTCCCGAGTATCCTTGGTTAAGCCTACTTGCAGCGAGCTGATGATATTTGAGCCTATCTCTTTCTTAAGGTCACTGGTAGCCTCATCCGAAACGCTCGAAATATCCACCTTCTCCAGACGATACATCGCGTTAGCCCGCAGGTATTCATTAAGCTCTTTCCCTATCCGCAGGTCACCTCCGCTGCGCTTTTCATTATAGCCATAACCCACATCGGTTTCCCTATCCCGCTCTCTATGGTAACCATCAAAACCAAAAGAGATAGGATAATTCCACATCCATGGCTCGGTAAAACTGAGTTCGAAATTCTGGGAGATTGAGCCAAGCTCAGCCCGCAGCCGCAGATCCTGGCCGCCACCGGTAAAATAAGGAAAATTTTTCCAATCAAAATTTTTCTGGGCTATTTCTACAAAACCAATGAGCTTATCTACCGAACTATATCCGCCGCCAAAGCTGAATTCTCCGGTTTTTGACTCTTTGACATCAACGAGGAGATTCCGTTTGTTCGGCTCACCCGTTACCGAAGGCTCTATGTCATAGCTGACGTCCTCAAAGAAACCTAAGTTTTGCAGGCGTTCTTTACTGCGCTTAAGCTTATTACCGTCAAAACGCTCACCGGGGAATATCCTTAATTCTCTCCGGATCACCACGTCCTTGGTTTTTATATTACCCCGTATTTTAATCTTATCCACATACCCGATAACCCCTTCATTGATACTATAGGTAACATCTACCTTATCAGTCTCCGGATTAAGGTAACTTGACTCATTAACCTGCACAAAAATATACCCTTGATCAAAATAAATGCTCTGAATATTCCCCGCGTCTTCCTGCATAGCCTCAGGGCTAAAAACTTTCCCCGGAGTAACCACCTTAAGCGACTTTCGTATCTCTTCTTCGCTCAGTACCGTGTTGTCCTTGGCATATACCTGGCCGACGATATATTTTCTCCCTTCGCTAAGGTTAAAAATGAGAAACATTGTTCCCTTTTTCGCGTCGTATCCGGTTTCGTAATCTACTTTTATATCGGTATAACCGAGCCTGCGGTAATAGGATTTGAGCCTTTCAATATCATCCTTTAAGAGCTCTTCCTTATAAAACCCTGAGGAAAAAAGCGCGGCCTTGCGGCTCTTAATAAGCCTCAGCAATTTTCTTGACTTAACGACGGCATTGCCTTTGAAATCAATTTTCCTAATTCTAATCCTTTTCCCGGTTTCAATAGTAATGGTAAGAATCGTCTTATTCGTCTGGGGATTAAGCTCCGCCTTCTGAGTCACCTCTACCTGAGAATGGCCTTTTTTGATACAGAGGTCCCTAATCGTAGCGATATCCTCCCGCACTTGCACCTCATCCAGATACTGCCCCTCTTTTGATTTAATGGTCTCCCGGAGGTTTTCTTCCCTGATAATCCGCGAGAAATACCCTTTGAAAATAATCTTTTCCACCAATGATTTCTCTACCACAATGATAAAAACCTTTAAGCCGTCCTGATAATCCTGCGTATCAATCTTGATATCGCTAAAATACCCCAGCTCATTAAGACGCTTAATATCGTCACTGATAATAGTGGTAGAATACGTCATCCCCGCTTTGGTTTTTATTTTGGAAAGGATAACCGTGGTACTGATAGATTTGTTTCCCTTAACTTCAATAGCGGTAACTTTTTTTTCAACCGGTTTTGCCGGCTCCGCGCTGGAAGATGATTCCCGCGGCTCACTCAGCGCCTGGGCTAAACGATTCTCCCTCTCTACGCCCTCTTTAAGTTTTTGAGCGGTATCTATGGCACTCAGCGTCGAAGAAATCGCGTCTTCTCGTTCTTTGGCCTGGGGAGCTCCCTCATCTATTGCTTTGTTTTCCGCTTGCGCGTACGCATTGGCAAAAGGCGCCAAAATAAGCATACCGATAACAACATATCGTTTTATCTTCAAGGCTCTCCTTTATCTGGTAAAGAATCCGGTGGTCTTGCTTCCTGCAGCTATGATAATTTCCCTATAATCTGTTTATTATAATAAATACAAAATAAAAAATCAATACTTATTACTCGCCGGGACGGGCAAGGTTTTCAAAACGGGTATATTCGCGGATAAACGCCAGATTAAAAGAGCCTACGGGGCCGTTACGCTGCTTGGCGATATTTATCTCGGCAATACCTTTATTTTCTTCCGTAGGGTTATAATATTCCTCGCGCATCAATAATACCACGACATCAGCATCCTGCTCGATGGCCCCTGATTCCCGTAAATCAGAAAGTTGAGGCTTATGGTCGGTCCTTGACTCAACAGCCCGGGACAACTGGCTTATGGCAATGACCGGCACATCCAACTCGCGGGCAAGCGCTTTTAAGGAACGGGAAATCTCCGAGATTTCCTGCTGCCTGCTTTCAATCCTTCCTGAGCCGCGCATAAGCTGTAAATAATCCAGGACAAGCAGCTTAATGCCATAATGCGCCTTGAGCCTGCGGGCCTTGGCCCTTAATTCCATAACCGAGATACCCGGGGTATCATCGATAAAAATAGATGCCTCTGAAAGTTTTCCCGCGGCAGCGGTAAGTTTTGGCCAGTCGGAAACCGACAAAAAGCCCGTACGCACCTTATGGGCATCTACCCTCGCGTGAGAACACAGAAGCCGCTGCACCAATTGCTCCTTGGACATTTCCAGGCTGAAAAAAGCGGTCGGCACTTTATCGATGACGCTGGCGTATTCTATCATACCGATGGCAAAGGCACTCTTTCCCATTGAAGGCCTGCCGGCAACAATGATTAAATCCGAAGGCTGCAGCCCCGCGGTCTTGACATCAAAATCCGCGTAACCAGTCGCGATCCCGGTAACATGCTCTTTTTTCTGATAAAGCTTATCGATAGCTTCAATAGAATCCTTAATGATTTCCTTGAGCGGGACAATCGCTGAGGATTTACGCTGATCGCGGATTTCAAAGATGAGCCGCTCAGCATTATCCAAAACCTGCTCAATATTGCCTTCGGCATTAAAGGCATCATTGATAATCCGGGTAGAATTATTAATGAGGGCCCTCAGGATTGCTTTCTCGCGGACAATAGACGCGTAGTGGTGAATGTTTGCTGAGGTGGGAACAGTGTTAACCAAAGACGCGATATAGCTTGAGCCGCCAATCTGCTCTAAAAGTTCCTGTTTTTTTAAATCATCGCAGATAGTAATAAGGTCAACAGCCTTATTGTGATTAAAAAGGTTTAAGATGCAGTTATAAACAGCCCGATGGCTCTCCTTATAAAAGAATTCCGAGGAAAGCGTCTCTATCGCAGTGGCAATGGCTTCTTCATCAATAAGCATCGAACCCAAGACTGCCATTTCTGCTTCAAGATTTTGCGGAGGGATTTTTTCTAAGATAAGGTCGGAGGGCATTTTTATATGGTTAAACGAAGATAGCCACGGCTTGCCATCAGCGCTAAAAACCTGGCGGCTTCCGCGAGGCTCCTCGCGGAAGCCGAAGCGTAACCTCTTTAGGATTGTAAGCTTATTTCTTAACTACCCACACCTTGATTTTTGATACAACTTCCGGATGCAGCTTGAGAGGAATTTCGTAGACACCGAGAGACTTTATCGGCTCGTCTAAAAGTATATTTTTTTTATCAATGGTATAGCCTTCGCTTACCAAAAGTTTCGATACCTCAAGGCTATCAACGCTTCCATAAAGCTTATCATCAACATTTGCTTCGCAGGACAAGGTAAAAGAAGCATTCTGCAGCTTTTTCGCCAAGCCCTGGGCATCGGTTTTTTCTTTTTCCTGCACCGCTGCCTTTGAATTCGCTAAATCCTGCGTAATCTTCAAATTTCCCTTGGTTGCCTCAAAGGCAAGCCCCAAAGGAAACAAGTAATTGCGGGCAAAACCATCCTTGACACTTACCGTGTCCCAGGCATTACCTATATGTTCCACTCTTTGTTTTAATATTACTTTCATACTCTACTCCTCTATAAAATCTATACTTACTGGCCTATAGCCTATTGCCGATAGCCTATCGTTTCTTTTTTTTGACTATTGGCCATCTCCGCCGCGGGCGGATCAGCTTAGCGGCTCAAAACTATTGATCCATACGTATCAAGCGTTCTTGGGGCCGTTGTGACATTTATTACTAGGTGCGGACATAAGGCAATAAACCAATATAACGGGCATGCTTGATTGCAGTGCTGACTTTGCGCTGGTGCTTGGCGCATGTCCCCGAATACTTGCGGGATATCATTTTTAATCGGTCATTAATGAATTTTTCCAACCGTTTAATATCTTTGTAATCAATGTCTTTTACTTTTTCCACGCAAAAACGGCAGAATTTCTTGCGCATCGGGCCGAATTCCAAATCCTTATCTCTGCGCTTAACGAGTGTTTTTCTTTCTCTTTTATACATTGCCACTGCTATCATCTCCTTCCATCCAAGAAACATTTTCCTCAGGAACTCCCGCGCTGGCTCCTTGAGGGATTTCGTTTGACATCTCATTCGAGGCCGCGGGGCCTCTGGAGCCCTGAGCACCTTGAGGCTGGCCCAAGAATTGGACCCGTTCCGCCCTAACCTCTATGACGCTGCGCTTCTGCCCTGAGGCATCATCCCAAGAGCGTGACTGAAGCCTTCCTTCAACAAAAAGGGGAGCGCCTTTACGCAGGTACTGATTACAAACCTCAGCCTGCTTATCCCAGGCTACCGCTGTAATAAAACAGACTTCCTCCCTTTGTTCTCCGGCCTTATCCTTCCACTTCCTGTTTACCGCAAGCCTTAAATTAACTACCGCCGTACCTTGGGGCGTGTAACGCAATTCCGGATCCTTTGTCAGGTTTCCTATAAGCAATACTTTATTTAAGCTCGCCATAATCCTTCTCCTTTACTAGACTAGAGAAAAAAATACCCTATCAGCCATTACGTAAAATAAGCATCCTGATAATATTTTCATTAAGCTTATAGGCCTGCTTGAGTTTTATGATGCTTGCCGGATCTGCCGTAAAATTAAGCAGGTAATAAATACCTTCTTGAAATTTTTTCATTGGGTAGGCAAGCTTTCGTCTTTCTGACCAGACGGTGAGATTGACGACTTCTCCCTGGTTTTTGACAATGACATCACTGACATGAGCAGAAATTTCTTTTTTCTGTTCCTCGTTAAGATTCGGATTTACAATCACCATTGCTTCATACTTAGCCATTATCTGTCTCCCTTACTCTGTTAAATTTATTCATTGCCGTCTCTGTGCCTTCTTCTAACCAACACAACACCGCATCCTTGGCGCTCCGCAGAGAACCTTGCATTACCTTTCTTTCCTGCGCTGAAAATTCCGATAAGACGTACGCGCTTAAATCAGGCGGCCTGGGGCAGGCTGCAATCCCTATCCGCAGCCGCGGGAACTCGCTCGTCTTGAGGCATTGAATAATTGAGGCCAACCCGTTATGCCCTCCGGCACTCCCCTTTGCCTTAAATTTTATCCTCCCCAAGGCTACCTGGATATCATCGCAGATAACCAGGATATCCTCGGCATGGAGCTTGAATTCTTGCGATAACCTCAAGACTGCCTCTCCGGAGAGATTCATATACGTCAGCGGTTTACAAAGAACAACATCTTCTTTTTTAAAATGGACTTTGGCTTTTTGCGCCTTGGCTCTTACAGATGTCTTAAGGGCGCCCTCGAATTCTTCAAGAAGCGCGTCTATCACCATAAAGCCAAGGTTATGGCGGGTATTTCTATATGCCTGGCCAGGATTACCTAATCCAACAACCGCTTTCACCACGATAAATGAGTTATTTCTTTTCTTCTTTCTTTCCGCCGGCTTCTGAGGCGCCTTCAGGCTTTTCCTTCTTTTCTTTGATTACCTCGGGCTCTGCCTTAGCTTCTCCTGCTGCCGCCTCTTCACCAGCGGCTGGCACTTCTTTCGTCGGCGTAACGACTGCCAAGACCACTGACTCAGGATCGTTTAAAACCTTTACTCCCTGCGGCAGGCGAATATCCTTTATGTGAAGCGAATCGCCAATCTTCAAATCCGAAACGTCTACCTCAACCGATTCGGGAATCTGCGTAGGGAGGCATTCGATTTCCAGATCCCACATGGTATGGTCTAAAACGCCGCCGTCTCGCTTCACGCCGAGGGCATCGCCCTTAGCAGTAAGCGGCACTTTTACCCTGATGGTTTTGGTTAATGATATCTCATGAAAATCAACATGAATAATGCCGTCGCTAACGGGGTCATGCTGTATCTGTTTTATCAATACTGATTTGTTTTCCGAGCGAGCGCCGTCTTTAACCTTCAGATTAATGACAAAAGACTCGCCCTTATGAATCCCAATCAGGCGCAGAAAATCTTTTGCCGCTACCTGTACGGAAAGGGGATCCTTGCCTTCCCCGTAGACTACAGCAGGAAACAATGCCTTCTTGCGTAAACGAGCAACCTTTGCCGTGCCCGTATCCACTCTTTTTTCTACCTCTAAAATGACATCTTCCATTTTTACTTACCACTCCTTTTTATACAATTCCGCGCTATCTTTTTAGCGTTTTCTCAGCGGTTTTTTAGTCGAATAACGAACTTACCGACTCTTCGTTATGTATCCTCTTTATCGCCTCTCCCAAAAGCTCGGCGATGGATAACACCTTTATCCGGGGATGCTTCTTGCTATTATCTAAAGGGATACTATCGCTTATCAAGAGTTCCTTTAAATTCTTGCATTTATCAATCCGTTCTATGGCACTGCCGCAGAGCACTCCATGGCTTACCGCGGCGCGTATCTCCTTCGCTCCGTGTTTCGCGAGGATCTCTACCGCCTCAATCAACGAAGAACCCGTCGAAATCAAGTCATCGACGATGATAATATTTTTACCCTCAATATCTCCAAGGATATGCACTGCTTCTGTAGCTTCAGGAGAAATCCTGCGTTTATCCACAATGGCAAGCCCGGCGCCAAGCCTCTTGGCATAGCCTCTGGCCATTTTAATCCCCCCGACATCCGGAGATACCACCACCAAATCCTTCAGTTTCAGCTTCTCAAAATATTCCACAAAGACCCCGACTGAAAAGAGATGGTCTAACGGTATATCAAAAAAACCCTGAATTTGCCCCGCATGCAGGTCCATGGTTAAAACTCTTTCCGCGCCGGCTGTTGAAATTAAATTCGCCACAAGTTTTGCCGTAATCGGCACGCGCGGCTGGTCTTTGCGGTCCTGGCGCGCGTACCCATAATAAGGCATTACCGCCGTAATGCGCTTAGCCGATGCCCTCTTTAAGGCATCGCAAAGTATCAGCAATTCCATCAAATTATCATTTACCGGCGGGCAGGTTGGCTGAATCACAAAGACGTCTTTGCCCCGGATATTTTCTTCAATCTTAACCCTGATCTCGCCTTCGCTAAACCTTCCGACTAAACATTCGGATAATTTTATCTTGAGGTATTTACAAATATTCTTGGCTAGTTCGGGGTGGGCATTCCCTGTAACTACAGCTAATTTATCCATAGGTACCTCTCTATCCCTTAAAGCCTCAGGTTAGCGCTTCTTATACGGTAACTCTTTTGCCGGGACCCCGACAACGACCGTACCGTCTTTAACATCCTTGGTTACGACCGCGCCTGCTCCGGTAATCGCGTATTTACCAATTTTCACCGGTGACCGTAACACTGTATCAGAACCTATAAAAGCGCCGTCACCGATAATAGTCTGTTGTTTATGCCTGCCGTCAAAATTAGCCACCACGGTTCCGCAACCGATATTCACGTTTTTTCCGGTAGAGGTATCCCCCAGGTAACTAAAATGCTTCATAAAACTTCCCTTGCCGATTTTGGAACGGGTTACCTCGGTGAAATTACCGATAGTAGCAGTATCCTCAATGACCGTTCCTGGCCGCAAATGACAAAAAGGGCCTATCTGGCATAATTTTCCAATTATAACATCCTTTTCAATAACTGTAAAGGGATAAATTACGCTTTCCTGTCCTATCGTGACACCATAGTCTATAAAGGTAGTCTGCGGGTCGATTATCCCTACGCCGTCAAGCATATATTTCTCTAAGATACGCTGGCGCATAATGTTTTGCGCCTGGGCCAAATCTATTCTGGTATTGATACCTTGTGCCTGGCGCGCGTCGCCTTTGAGAATAAATGACTCTATGGCAAGCCCGGCTTCAAACATTATTCTTATAGCATCGGTTAAATAATATTCTTTTTTCGCGTTATTAGGTTTTATTCCGGCAATGGCTTTAAAAAGCAGTTGCTTTTTAAAGCAGATAATACCAGTATTGATTTCCGTAAGAGCTCTTTCCTCTTCGCTTGCATCCTTTTCTTCTACAATCGCTTTTACCCTGCCGAAATTATCGCGGATAATCCTGCCATAGCCAAAAGGATTATCAACATACGCGGTAAGCACCGTAGCCGCGGCATTTGAATCCTCATGCTTTTGGATGAGGCTGGCTAAAGTTTCCTTGCATAATAACGGCTGGTCTCCATAGAGTACCAGAAGATTCCCGGAAAAATTCTTTAGGGCGCTTTCGCAACGCTTTATCGCGTCCGCGGTACCCAAAAGCTTATCCTGATGCACGGCCTTTGCCTTGTAGCCTGAAAGCACTTCTTGGAGGCGTTCCCGTTTATGGCCAACAACAACAAGCATCGTGGCTACTTTTAATGCCTTGGCTAAATCAAGGACATAGCTTACCATAGGCCTGCCGCAAAGCGGATGCATTACTTTCGGCGTTTCTGACTTCATCCGCGTGCCTTCACCCGCTGCTAGAATTATGGCCGCACATTGTTTGTTCATAGGTTTTTGGTTGGGACGTATGGATTCTCCCGCCCCGTTGCTTAAAAATCTGGCGGGATCCCGCCCTCCAAAATGATTTAGAAAGGTGGGAGAACCACATTCTAAACTTCCTTATTCATTCAACAATCGAGTTGCCCGGCAAGGATTCGAACCTTGACAGTCAGACCCAAATTCTGATGTGCTACCATTACACAACCGGGCAAATTTTTCACGATAACAGTTTATGGTTTATGGTTTCCCTAATGCAGAATCGGAAAAAGATGTTGTTTTGAAGCTATAAACCTAAACTACTCTTTAACTTGCTGCGCCTGGCCTTTATTCTTCTCCTGCCCGTACGCCTCGAGGACTTTCTTCTGTAACTGCTCTCTGAAGGCCTGCGTAATAGGATGGGCTATATCCTTATGCTCTGACTGCATATCCGAAGCCTGGGATTCTCCGGTAATCGGCTGCGATACCAAAGGAAGCTGCCCCGCGCACTGATTACAGTATTTACTGCGAAGCTCATTCCTAAAACCGCACTTCGGGCACGGCTGTTTTACCTTTCGCGACGGCATGGCAATGAACAAACCGCTTGTACCTTCAATAACTTTTATATTTCTTACGACAAAGGCATCATCAAGCGTAATGGTGGCATATGCCTTTAATTTCTTATCCGGTGAATCCTTCAAAAATATTCTTACTTCGGTAATTTCCATAGCTGTGAACCCTCCCGCAACAAACACATGTTGATTACATTGTCTTTACTACAAAAACCTTTAGTCCCTTACGATGCTGAAAACGCTCCGCGATTCGTAAGCCCTCCTTTCTTGACTTGACGATTCCAAAGACTGACCCTCCGGAACCAGACATAAGCGCGCGCCTTATGCCATATGCACGCAGGCTCTCTTTAAGCTTTCTTACTTTCGGATATTTCCTGAAGGTAACATCTTCTAAATGATTAAAAAGTATCTTCCCTACGCGCAACCGGCGAGCAGGAAACCCTGAGCCCTCAAGAGCTGCGTGAGAGAGAGGCGGCTTATTGACCACCCTATCAAATTCCTGATAGGCCTCTTTCGTTGATACGCTCACATCCGGCGTCAGAAGTATATGCCACAAGCTTTTATGAGCGCCGAAGCACGGTGTTATCTTTTCGCCACGCGAGCTTCCCCAGGCAAACGAAACATCCTCAATAAAAAAGGCTACATCGCTGCCTAACCTCGCCGCGTACGCTAAGAGCTTTTTTTTACTGAGCTTAAGATCCCAGAGCCGATTCAGCCCCAGTAACGTGCTCGCGGCGTTGCTTGATCCTCCGCCTAAGCCTGCCCCTACAGGGATGCGCTTTTTGATTTCGATAGATACCCCGCGGCTAATG
Organism: Omnitrophica WOR_2 bacterium GWF2_43_52; assembly: GCA_001805445.1. GTDB lineage: Bacteria > Omnitrophota > Gorgyraeia > Gygaellales > UBA12090 > GWF2-43-52. The sequence goes on along the minus strand of MHGF01000029.1, from coordinate 113,444 downwards.
CCTAAATCTTCCCTGAGCAAGGCTGCAGCCTTATATGCAAGGTTATTGCTGCCTAAAGGGATATTCTTTGCCTTAGATACTATCAGAAGAGCGCTATCCTCTCTTTGCCTTAGAATAATTTCATCGCTTAAGGATATCCGCTCAAAAAGGGTTACAATGGCGTGGTAACCATCGGGGCGCTTATTGAGAATCTCTAAATAGAGATTTACCTTTGCGGGTGAAGCTATCGTTACTGCCTTATCCATGCCTATCAAAGAACCTTCTTACACGTGAGAATGATATCGTTTACCGATAATTTATACTCGTTAAGTAATTCCTCCGGCTCACCTGACTGGCCATAGCGGTTTCTCACCCCCACCCGCAAAACCGTAGTCGGTTTATTTTCCGCGGCCACCTCATCAACCGCGGAGGCAAGCCCCCCGACAATCGTATGTTCTTCGCAGACAACAATCCCTTTCGTTTCGTTTGCGGCCTTGATAATGGCTTTCGTATCAATGGGCTTAATAGTATGCATATTGATCACCCTGCAGGTAACACCTTCTTTTTTTAGCGCGCTCGCCGCGTCGAGAGCCTGCTTGACCATAATCCCGCAGGCAATAATAGTAAGGTCTTTACCCTGGGTTAAAACTTCAGCTTCCCCAAATCGAAAGGCTCCCCGGCCCTCAATGGTGGGGACTTTGGGGCGCCCAAGCCTTACATAGACCGGCCCCGGAGTCTCGTACGCCGCGACCACCGCGTCGTGTGTCTGGGGGCCGTCACAAGGAGCGATAACTTTCATATACGGAATGAGCCTCATTAGGGTAATATCTTCCAATGCCTGATGGCTTGCCCCGTCCGGGCCGACGCTTACTCCCGCGTGGGTAGCAACAATTTTGATATTAAAATTATTATAGGCAACCGTATTTCTTACCTGATCCCATGCCCTTCCCGTCGCAAAAATGGCAAAGGTTGAAACAAAAACTATTTTCCCACAGCTTGCCATTCCGGCAGAAGCGGCAATCATATTCTGCTCGGCAACGCCGAAATTAAAAAAACGGTTTTTGAATTCCTTCCTAAAAATGCATGTTCTCGTAGAGCTTGAAAGATCGGCATCAAATACCACCACATTCGGGTCTTTTTTGCCCAGCTCAACCAATGTCTTGCCGTACACGTCGCGTTGATATAAAAATTCCATTGCTAAATTGCTATATTGCTAAACTGCTGACAATTTAACAGTTTAGCAATTTGACAGTTTAATTTTATTCTAATTCTTTCAATGCCTTTTCCGCTTCCTCTTGTGTAGGCGCCCGCCCATGAAACTCAAGGACGTTTTCCATAAAAGAAACGCCTTTGCCTTTTACTGTATGCGCTATGATAATCGCGGGCTTACCTTTTATCGTTTCTGCCTCACTAAAAGCAGCAAGTATTTCCTTCATGTTATGCCCATCTATCTCGATCGTATGCCAGCCAAAAGAACGCCACTTATCTACCATAGGCTCTAAATTCATTATCTCCTTGGTGCAGCCGTCTATCTGGAATCCGTTATAATCAATGATAGCGCAGAGGTTATCGCTCTTATAGTGGCTTGAGGCCATGGCCGCTTCCCAGACATTGCCTTCCTGCGTTTCGCCGTCACCCATAGCGCAATATACCCGGGAGGCTCGATTATCAATACGAACCGCCAGGCTCATTCCCAAGGCAACAGATAAGCCCTGTCCCAATGAACCGCTGGCAACTTCTACCCCGGGGGTCCTGCGGTCGGGATGGCCTTGAAGTATTGAACCCAATTTACGTAATGTCCAGAGGTGTTCCATAGGAAAATATCCCGACTCTGCCAACACCGCGTACAATGCGGGGCAACAATGGCCCTTGGACAAATGAAATCTGTCTCTTTCCGGCCACTGAGGATCCTTAGGATTATGGCGCATCTGCTTAAAATATAACGCGGTAATGATATCCGTTAGCGAAAGGCTTCCCCCGGGGTGGCCGGAACCTGCCTTGGCCAGCATTTGGATAATCAACCGGCGGATATGCTTTGCCTTTTCTTCTAAAACCTTGACTTCACTATCGCTTATGCTCTTTTTCATTTTTTCAGTTTATTGAGTTTTTCCTTAACCTTTTCCTGTTGCGCGTCCAAACTCAGGGATTTCTCCCAGTTTGCCCTGGCCTTATCATGCGAGCCTTTCTTTAGATAGGCATCGCCAAGATGGTCGAATATCACCGGATCTGAAAGTAATGAACTTGCCTTCTCCAAATGCTCCAGCGCCCTATCAAGAAGGTCCATCTTAAAATAGACCCATCCAAGGCTATCAATATATGCGCCGTTATCCGGCTCATATCCAAGGGCCTTTTTAACAGCATTCTCCGCCTCAGGCAGATGGATGCCTTCCTCAGCGTAGATATAGCCTAAGGAATTAAGGGCATCCGGATACTCAGGATTGATGGCAAGGGCCTGCTTAAATTTTTCTATCGCTTCATTCCGTTTGCCAGTTTCTTCAAGAAGGCTCCCTAAAAGAAAAACAGATTCATAATCTTTTTCATCAACGCCCAGAATAAGCCGGTAGGTTTCTATCGCGTTCTCAATCTTTTTCTGCTGATAATACAGCGCGGCTAAGCTTCTCAGGATATAGATATTTTTTGGCTCTTGATGAGATGCTTTCTTGAGCGTCTCCTCATATTCCAAAGCGGCTTTTTCTGGGGAATTATCCGTCGCGTATAAAAGGGCAAGCATCAGCCCCGGCTCTAAAGCATCGGGATCGCACTTTTTAGCTTCTTCTAATTCCAGAATGGCTTTCGCGGTATCTGATTTACGGATAAAAAGTGAAGCCAGGCGCACATGAATACTCGCGATATCCTTCTCAAGGCTAAGCGCCTCTTTGTATTCGGTAATTGCCTCATCAAACTTTTCCTGGTTTTCATAAAACAAGCCCATCATGTAATGGGCTTGGGCCTGCACTTTTTTCCTGTCTCTTTGGCTTGCGTAACTTCCGTTTACCGTTAGCAAGCAAAAAGCTATACTCAAGACAAAAATACCTACCGCGCATTTTGCCGATTTACAAAGCTGCATCTATTCTTCTACCTAAAGAGCTTAACACTACACGCTCTTTATTTCCCCTCTGAAAAAACCACACGTGTTGCCATAGTAATATTTGCCGCTTACTCTTTACAAAAAGTAACATACTAAACCACGATACTTTCTAAAAGATTCGCCACGCTGGTTTTTCTTCAGACAACGTTCGGAGAGTCTAAGCTCTACACTATGAACTATCGGCTCTTTAACCCCACGCTCTCTTCTTTAAATGTCTTCGCTTACGCAGCATCTTCTTTCTTTTGTGCGTGCGAATCTTCTTTTTCTTCCGTTTCCTACCGCAAGGCATTACCTCGCTCCTTTCAGTCGCTCGGGAGTATACAGTACATAGTAGTTAGCAGATAGTATTATTTTCCCGCTTACTCACTACTCCCTACTATCTACTGGCTACTTTCTTAACATTAATATATCAATTTATTCAACGGATACTCAATAATCCCCTGGGCACCCGCGGCCCTCAGTTGGGGGATGATATTACGAACTATCTTTTCCTCAATGATCGTTTCAACCGCAAGCCAATCCTTTTGCGCCAAGTGCGATATGGTAGGGTTCTTCAATGCCGGCAACAGGCTCACTATCTTCTTTAAGTTCTTTTCCTGAATATTCATCTTCAGCCCAACCCTTCCTTCCGCCTGAATCGCACCCTTAAGCAAAAGGCAAATCTGATGCATCTTTGCTTTTTTCCAGCCATCCCTATAGGAAACCTTGTTAGCGATAAACTGGGTCGTTGATTCAATGATGGTGGCAATCTGAATAAGCTTATGCGCCCGGAGGCTTCTGCCTGTTTCGGTAAGTTCTACTATGCCATCAACCAAGCCCGAGGCAACCTTAACTTCAGTCGCGCCCCAGCTAAACTCAACCTCGGCCTTAACCTTATGCTTGGCCAGATAGGCTTTTGTTACATTAACTAACTCGGTTGCAATGAGTTTGCCGTTTAAATCCTTCACTTCTTTTATCCCCGAGCTTTCCGGTACCGCCAACACCCAGCGCACCGGATTTAAACTCTGTTTGGCATACACAAGTCCTTCAACCTTAATAACCTCAGAGCCATTTTCCATTATCCAATCGTTACCGGTAATGCCGCAATCAAGTGCCCCATCCTCAACGTAACGGGACATTTCCTGCGCCCGTAATAATACCGGGTCAATCTCAACGTCATCAATAGAAGGGATATAAGAACGCTCCCCCGCGTGGATAGTGAAGCCTGCCTTCTTAAACATCGCGAAGGTTGCTTCCTGCAAACTCCCTTTGGGTAATCCCAGTTTTAATATTTTCGTCATTGCCGCTCTATCCGCTTCTTCCTTTGGCTTTACGCCTGGCTACGATAACCATAAAAAACTGTTTTCAATTATACCGTGATATTGTTACCTTGTAAAGCAAAAAAAATAATTGCATAGCTTGAAGTAAAAAGGTATAATGCTTTTCTTATGTTAAAAATACTTCGCCAAAAAGGGCTCGCGAAAAAAATTTTCTGGGTCATCATTGGGGTAATGGTCATCGCCTTTGTCTTTTGGGGAGCCGGAGCTTACCGTCAAGGCGCAAAAACCAGCAGTTACGCGGGAGAAATATTCGGCCGCAAGATTGCTGTTTCAGACTTTAACCGCTTATATTCTTACCAGATCAACAAATTACGCCTTAGCCTCGGAGATAACTACCAACAAGTCCTCCCCTACCTTAATGTTAGAGAACAGGTATGGACGCAACTTATTTTTCTGGAACACGCAAAGGCGCTTAAACTGAAAGTAAGCGACCAGGAAATAGTCCAGGCTATCGCGGATATCCCTCTTTTCGTCAAAGACGGCGTATTCAACCAGGAGACATACAAAAATGTCATACGCTACTTTTTCAACACCACCCCGCGCGAGTTTGAGGAGCAAACCCGCAATGATCTTATGCTTAAAAAACTTTACGAAGAACTGACTAAAAGCATCCTCATTAATGATGAGGAAATAACCGCAACCTACAAAAGCGAACACGAGGCACTCAGCATCCGCTACCTCAAGACTGATGCCAAAGATTTTCTTTCCCAGGCGCATAGTAGCGATGCAGAACTCAATGACTACTACCAGAAAAACGCGGGAAAATTCCGGCGCCAGCTTTCGGTAAAGATTGAATACGCGGGAATTGATTATCCGCCAGAAGCTCAGGATGCCGACAGGCTTGAGCTTTTTGAGCACTTAAAAACCATATACCCTAACCTGAAAGCCTCAAACAGTTTACAAGACGCAGTAAATTCCCCCTTCACGTATCATCAAACCGATTTCTTTTCTATAGACGAGCCTGCCTTGGAAGTCAAAGATGAATTTTACCGCTATGCCTTCTCGCTAGCAGAAAAAGAAACCAGCCCTATCATTCAAACTCCAGAGGGCGCCTATGTGCTGCGGCTGATACAGAAAAAACCAACTTATATTCCGTCGCTTGAGGAAATAAAAGATAAGGTTACCGAAACGCTAAAAATGGAAAAGGCGCAAGCACTAGCTAAAAACAAGGGCGAGGAATATAAAAAGAAAATCGATGAGCTCATTACCTTACAGCCCGCGCTTAGCCTTAAGGATATCGCGTCACTACTAAAAACGGAACTTAAAACCACACCTGAGTTTAAACGCAACCAACCGATAGAAGGTATCGCGATGAGCCAGAAAATAACTGAGGCGGCATTTACCCTTAAGCCTAAAGAAATAAGCGGCCTCATCGAAGCCGATTCTTCCTTTTTTATTATTGAGCAGGAGAAAATGGTAGATATTGACCAGGAGAAATTTAAGCAGGAAAAAGAAAGCTACCGAGAAAAACTTCTTGAGCGTAAAAAACAAAACGCCTTTAATACCCTTTCGCAGGCAATCATAGAAAAAGCTACCCCCAAAGATTACACCGCGTTTGACTCAAGCCAATAATTCTTACCGCGTTTCTCCCAGAGACGGTTTCTACAGCAGGCAAGCCTTAAGAAAAAACAAAGGACGGTGTTTACGCTAACGCAAACACCGTCCTCACTATTTCTTTTCTTCCTTATTTACTCTACTTTAATACAATTGACCGGACAGCTATCCGCTATCTCTTTTAAATTATGACTTGCCAAGCAGTTGTGGCCTAATATATGAGCGATACCATCACCCTGCACCTGAAATACCTCAGGGCACGATTGTTCGCATAAACCACACCCTACACACGTCGCAACATCCACGCTTACCTTCATCTTGTTTCTTCCTCCTCAAATATCCCAGACGTTATGCCGGGGGAATGTGACCCCTCATACCTTATCAGTAAAATACCCCCGGGGGTCAGGTTTACTATATTAAGCTTTTGGCTGGGAAGTCACCGGCACAGCTGCCGAAGCAGCAACCTCCATCTTTAAGCCATAACGTTCTATATTATAATCAGCAACTGCCTGAATCTGCTTAATCAATTCCGGGGAACTCATAATGTGCTTAAACCTTCCCTGGAATTTCAAGTATTCTTCTACCGGCTTAATTTTAGTGAGCTTGCGCACACTCGTCAGCTTTCCATTTTCATACTCTACCAAAGGGTATAACCCGGTTTCAACCGCGAGCTTTCCAATATCATAGGTAAGCTGCGAATCATGGCGCCAGCCTAAAGGGCAGGGCACATGAATCTGAATATATTTAGGCCCTTTCAAAGAAATAGCCTTTTTGATTTTCTTCTGAATATCCTGAGGATACCCGGCTGAAGCGGTTGCTACATACACAAGCCCGTGGGCAACCGCAATCTCCGGCATAGGCTTCTTGGGGCGGGGATTTCCCAATGATAGCTTGCCAATTGGTGTCGTAGAAGTACTGGTTTCAAAAGGAGTCAGGCCGCTGCGCTGCACGCCGGTATTCATATAGGCCTCATTGTCGTAACAAATAGATAAAATATCATGGCCTCTCTCCCACATCCCGGAAAGCGCCTGTAATCCGATATCCGCTGTCCCGCCGTCGCCTGCCTGGCAAATGACATGGGTATTTTCCTTCTGCCCTAAATATTTTAATGCCACCTCAATCCCTGAGGCAACTGCTGCCGCGTTCTCAAATAATGAATGTATCCAAGGGACCCCCCATGCCGATTCCGGATATTTCGTGGAGAAAACCTCAAGGCAGCCGGTATTATTGGCAATAATAGTATTTTTACCTGTCACATCGACTACAAGCCTGGCCGCGATAGCCTGGCCGCAACCCGCGCAGGCAGTATGCCCTGAACCGAATAGATGTCCGTTCTCTTGTGCCATTTATATATGTTCCTCTAATAATTCCGGTTTCAAATCAATATATTCCTCGCTTATGGGTTTTGGCCCTAAGCGTTTATACACTTCCTTTATCGAATCTATAGTAATATCCCTGCCGCCTAAGCCAATAACGAATCCGCTTATAACTGGGGATTTCTTTTTTCCGTGGCTTTGGCTATAGGAAGCCAAACCACTGCCCTCAGGCTTGCTGAATGCAGAGCGGATTTCAGTTAATACCGGGCTATAAGACCCCAAAGAGACCGCCTTTTCCAAAACCGCAACCTTAGGAATATCCTTTAAAGCCTGGTAAATGGCATCCGCGGGAAAAGGCCTGTAAGTAATAATTTTTAATAACCCCACCTTCTTTCCCTTACTTCTTAAACTATCCACAACATCCTTGATCGTGCCGCAGACAGAGCCCATCGCGACGATTACTTTTTCAGCATCATCAATCCGGTATCCTTCTATCAGGCCTCCGGTAGGGCGGCCGAATACCTTCTGAAACTCATCCTTGACCAGCGGTATCAATTTCAACACATCTTTATGTGTCTGGTGAATCGCGTAGCGCGCCTCCATATAATAGTCAGGGTCAACCAAAGGGCCAAAGGTCAAAGGGTTATTTACGTCTAATTTATAAAGCGGAGTATACGCGGGCAAAAAGCTATCCACCTGCGCCTGGGTAGGCACATCAACTACCTCGAGGCCGTGGGTAAGTATAAAACCGTCCATATTTACCATTACCGGAAGCATTATCTTAGGCGATTCACCGATGCGATAAGCCTGAATATGCAAATCTAAGGCTTCTTGTATATTTTCAGCGTGCATCTGAATCCATCCGGAATCGCGCACGGTAATCGCGTCCTGATGGTCATTCCAAATATTTAATGGCGCGGAAATTGCCCGGTTCGCGCACGTCATAATTACCGGAAGGCGCATCCCCGCGATGTTAAACACAACTTCCGCCATGAGAAGAAGCCCTTGAGAACTAGTGGCGGTAAAAGAACGTACCCCTGTGGCGACCGAGCCCAACACCACGCTCGCGGCAGAATGTTCTGACTCAACATTGACAAACTGAGAAGTAAATTTTCCATCGGCAATCATCGCGGCCAAGCCCTCAACAATATGGGTCTGCGGAGTAATTGGATACGCCGAAACCACCCCCGGCTTGCATAACCGCACTGCTTCAGCTACTGCCTCTGAGCCTTCCAATAACTCTCTCATTTTTCTTCTTCCTTAACCATGGCAATATCCTTTTTCGGGCATATTGCCGCGCAATTACCACAGCCTTTACAAAACTCATAATCACACATATAGGTGTTCTTAGCGTCACCGGTAACACATGCCTCAGGACAAATCAATACGCACATCTTACAGGCAATACAATCCTTCCGCAGGAACTTCGGCTTGACGTCAACCCGCCAAGAACCTGTTTTGTTTGCTTTTGCGGTTATAGCTTTTGATAAGAGCGGCCCAAACATTCTCTATCCTTTATTTGGCAACAGCCAATGCTTTCTTCGGCTGTGCTGTTTTTTTCGGCACGATATAGTCGTACCCTTTTCTGGCTGCCAAAAGATTTTGCTCTGCGGCTTTTCCGGAGAATCTGTGTTTAATTGACTCAAGCAAGGAATCTAGCTTCAATTCGCTGGTCGCGGCTACAAACGCGCCTAAGAGAGCGGTATTACTTAAGGGCCTACCTATAGTCTCCATGGCAATAGCCTGGGCAGGAACTACATAAATCTGCTGTGCCGGCTTATGCTCCGGGATTGGAAAATCTTCATGCTCATTGATAATCGCGATGCCATTGTCTTTGAAGCCTTTGAAACAGTTAAATCCCCGTAAAAGCGTGGCATCGGAGATTAAAAGATAATCCGGCTCATAAATCTGCGAACGAAGGCGCACCGGCTTATTATCAACCCTGACAAAGGCATTCATGGGTGCCCCCATTCGAGCTGCCCCAAAATTAGGAAAGGCATACGGGAATTTACCCTCTATAAAGTAGGCATAACCAAGAATTGTTGCTGTGGTAATTGCCCCTTGGCCTGCCCTGGCATGTATTCTGATTTCTTTCATTCTTGAATGCGTTTCTCCTGCACCCATACGACGTATGGATTGTTCCGCGGAATTTTTAAGCACGGAGATTTTATTTTACCACTTAATTCTGATTTTGCAAGGTTTTTTTATCGCCTTTTTTGTTATTTTTTTTCGTTTCGGAAGGGCTTTTTATGAAGGCATCTTTAAACGAGGTTTCGAAATCATACACATCATTAAAATCCTCCAGGGAATCCCCGTCGGTTTTTGACAGCAACTTCGCGCTTATCATATTATAGACGATATTACCGATATCAATGGTCTTATGTATTCCCCAGTGCGTCAACACAGCCTTTGCCATTGGCCCATAGTGGTCAAGAGCGAGGTCGCGCGCCCCTTGGGCAAGCTCTCTTCCGGTGAGGTGGCCTGTTTTTTTTAGTTTCTTCTGGGAAAAATGCAATGCCTCAATAACAAACTCATAGCCATCAGGCTTATAACGATTATCCTTGGCATACATCTCTTCTACTATGCGGCTAAACCTTATCATCGTAACAAAAGCCTATCTCTTTCCTTTAATTTAGTCTTTTTATCGCCTAAGACCTCTCCGCAAGAGGTACAATGATACTCAAACAAATAACCGTCAGGTAAAATCAAAAGCAACCGTTCCCTTACCGGCATAGAGCCGCCGCAGGCATGGCAATACAGAGAGGTTGCTTTTAAATCATCAAATTGTTTCATGGCATAGTACTCAACCTATGCGGGCACGTCAGTACCCGATGTCATCAGCGCTTTTGGTTACGAAAACATTCCCGGGATGTTTAATCCTGTCACTGATTTCATTTTATCGGCAGCAATATCGTGAGAACGCTTTAAGGCACGGTTAAAAGTGTCTTTGACAGCGGTTTCAAGATGAGCCGCTTTCAGCGTTGACAGATCACCATGGAGTTTTACTTCTTTGACCTCCTGAGAACCATTCATGGCTATCTTGACGCTTTTATCATGGCTTTCAATCTCAAAGGTAACAGCGTCTAATTCCCGCTTTAATTCTTCCATCTTCTTCTTCATATCCCACAAAGCTTTCATTTTATCAAGCATGTTTTTGTCCCTTTCCAATAGTTAACGGAATTTAATTATACAATACATTCAAGATTTTTAAAACTAATATTTTTTCGCTCCGTAGGGCCGCCATGATGGCGAAATCACCTTGTCGTATTCTTTATGATGGATAAGCGAGGCAAAAGTCAACATGGTATCCCCAAAACGTTGATGTACCATATCCAGCGTACTGTTTAAACTTTTCGCTTTCCTATCCTCTTCAAAAAGAAACAACTCACCCTGATGCCTTTCTAATCCGGAGATACTTACTCCCAGTAATCGTACAGGTTTTACTAAGGACATACTTTTAAGAATCGCTTTCGCGTAGAGATATATTTTTCTGGTATCGTCACTGGAATCCGGAAGCTTTTTCTGGCGGCTAAAAGTCTGGAAATCCTTATAGCGCACAATAACCGTCACGGTCCTGCCTACCAAGCCTTCTCTGCGCATCCTGCGGGCTACCATATCTGATAATTCCAGGATATGCTTCAATATTTCGTCATCACTACTAGTATCCCGCGGTAACGTCATGCTATGGCCTATGGAACGCGCCTTTGGCTCATAGCCGAAAGGCATTACCGAGGCATCATCTTTACCTTGAGCCATTTCTTTTAACGACTCACCAAAAATACCGAATCTTTTTCTTAGGAAAAGCGGATCAGCCTTAGATAGCTGAGAACAGGTATAAATCCCCATGCTATTTAAGAGTTCTTGGGTACGCTTACCGATACCCCAAAGTTCCTGGACAGCTAAATCGTGTAAAAGGGCGGGGATGGCATCGTCTGTAATCTGGAACAGGCCGTCAGGCTTATGATGGGAACTGGCAAGTTTTGCCAGGAGCTTATTCGGGGCAATGCCTATAGAACAGCTAAGTTTTACCTTTTCACGGATTGCCTGCTTAATCTTCTTGCCTATTTCAAGGGGTTCTCCGAATAAAGGGATAACCCCTGCAATATCCAGAAACGACTCGTCAATAGAATACACTTCTAAATCCGGGCTAAAAGTATAGAGTATTTTTACAATCTCATCGCAGGCCTCGGTATATTTTTCATGGTTTGCCTGGACAAAAATAACCTGAGGGCATGCCCTTTTTGCTTCATACTTATTCATTCCGGTTTTTACTCCTAATGCCCGCGCTTCATACGAAGAGGTAACTACTACCGTGCGCTCCGCGGGGCCTACCACCGCAATAGGCTTATTTTGCAGCGTTGGGTTATCCCTTTGCTCAACCGAGGCAAAGAAAGCATCCATATCTATGTGTAAAATAATACGTTCTGGCATAAGTTATCTTCAGGGACGGTTCTAGATTCAAAGCTAAAAGTGTCCCCTCCTGTAAAAAAAGAGGGGACACTTTTCCGATTATTTCAAGAACCGTCCCTGACTAATTAGCCGCGTTTCTTAAGGCGGGAAATCAAGATTGACAGCAGTATCACAAAAACAAATGCAATAAGCGTAAACCCTGCCACCAAGCCAACAAGCGGCAAATGGGTCGCGAAATATCTTACCGCGTTGATTTTAGCCGCAAGGATATTCTCTTTTACCAATTTCGTGGTTTCTTCCAAGACTTTAGCCGAAACTTCAGCCTCGTAGAAATTGACCGTTACGGTGGTAAAAGAAGCCAGATTGTTCAGTTTCTCAATCTGGTTCTTCAAGTGCTCAATTTTCTTTAATACCGGGGTAAGCTCTGACTCTAACCTCATTGCCTCGGGGATGCTAGTCTGGCGTTTCTGAAGAGCCTCGAGCATCTTGTTATAGACCACCATTGCCGCATCCAGCTCCGCTTTCAGGTTGGCATAGTCCTGGCTTACATCCTGGCTATGGGTATTATTTGCCTTTACCTTTCCTAATTCGGACAACTTATCCAAGGCAGCGAGAAACTTATCCTTTGGAATACGCAGAGTAACTCTCCCGGCTTCTCTTCCCTGATCATTCTTAGAAAAACTTGACTCTGCCTGATACCCGCCAAACTCGCGGCAGATATCCGCAATCTTTCTATAAGTTTCCTTACCGTTTTCCACCTCTAAAGTAAGCTCGGCAGTACGGATAATCATATCGCCAATGCCGGTTGCCGGGAGTGTCGGCTGTATCACAATCACCCGGGAATCTTCCGCCAAAGGGCTTATTTTATCTGCGAGCATCATATTAGAAACTGACGCCGGAGGCATCTGTTCAGAAGAACTCCTTAGGAAACTATCTGTTTTTGCTAATCCTGACCTTTTCCCGGCACTTCTATAAGCGCCTACAGCGTCGCTCTCCTCGAAAGAGCTACTCTCTTGCCAACCCACAGCCCTACTTTTCTCTGCCACTTGCATTTCTTTTCCTGCCCTAATATAGCGCACATTGACTAACTTCTTGTCTTGTTCAACAGCAACCCTTCCATCGGGGCGAGGAGTATACGCTAATTGACCATACTCTGTCTCCGCATTATACTGTTCTTTGACTTCGTCATTGAATCTTCCCTGCACACCTCTTTTCATATACACATTAAGACTCAGCAAACTGACAATCAAAATCCCTGCTATCGCGCCTGCTGGAATCAATATACTTAAAGTTTTCTTGTTCATTTTAACTCGCTCCTTTTCTAACTCTAATGCCACAATCTTATTTTTTACAGAGCTGTCAAAAGAAACATCAAGAGCAGGTGCCTGCCAGCTTTTTAGTTTTTCAGAAAGAGCCTTAAGCTTCTCTAGTTCCTGACTGCATAGAGCGCATCGCTTCAGGTGTTCTTCTATCTGAATTTTTCTTTTTCCTGAAAGCTGGCTGTCCAAGTAACTGCTTAACTCTTTGATACACCGGCATCTATTCATTCTAAACCTCCCCAAACTCTCTTACATACATAAGGAGTTTAGCCTGTAAGGTTTGACGCGCTCTGTAAAGTAATGTCCTGACTGTGTTTAGAGGCTTCTTTAAAATTTTGGCTATTTCATGATACTCTAAATCCTGATATTCACGTAACATCAGGGCTTCTCTCTGGAGAAAGGGAAGCTCCTGGATGCATTGTTTTATTTGCTTTGCTTGATCATTTTCCTCTGCTATGTCTGACGGAGACGGGTCAGGGCTTTCAACTTCAACTAACTCATCGGGGTCATCCTGCATGCGCGGCCATAAACCCCACCACTTTTTCCTGCGCAGCCGGCTTACGCACAGATTATGGGCAATGCTAAAAAGCCAGGTAGAGAACTTGCCTTGAAGCCTATAGGTATCCTTATACTGATGCACCCTCAAGAATACCTCCTGGGTTACATCCTGAGCCTCATGCGCATTAAAGCACATGCGATAGGCAAAATGGTATACCGGATTTTTATAGCGCCTCAATAGCTCATCCATTGCTAAGGCTTCTCCTTCCTGATACTTTAGCATTACTTCATCATCTGCTAACTGCCGCATCCTTTTACCGTGCCTTTCCCCTTCTCCACTTTATTATACGCACCAAGTGCCAAAAAGTTTCAAATAAAAAAAGGGGACGGGTTCATTTTTCTACCTCTTCATCCACCTTTTCTTGGCCTACCCTGCTTCTTAATCGTCAAATCCCTTCCCAATAATCTTTCTAAAGATTCCTTAAATTCTCTATTCCCAAACACTGTGTTTTTATTAATCGCTTCTCTTATCAAATGCAAATCGCTTTCTGATGAATGATTCTGTTTAAACCATTCTCTATACTTTCTTTGTCTTTCTTCATCATTCACGCCAAAGTCTAAATATAAAGGATCTCTATCAAGAAGCAAAAGATTACTATCAAGTCCGCTTTTATACCGATAGCTACTCCAGCGATACTCTGCAGGATCTTTCACAATGCATCCTCTTACAGGATTCATTTCAATATACCTGCTGCAGGCCAAGAGATAGCTGTCTTTTGAAATAGGAGAACTCTTGAATCTTCCTTCCCACACAGTCCCCGTTCTTTTATATTTTTTATTGCTATACTGCGCATATTTCTGTGCTAATAATTTTACAAACTTAGCTAGGTTATGCGGCTGTTCTTTAGGCTCCAAGATAAAATGAACATGATTAGGCATCAAAACATAGGAATACACATTACACGCATACTTCTTCTTAGATTGCGTTATTAAGGAAATGAAATAGTGGTAATCATCATTAGAAAGAAAGATTTTCTGTTTATTATTCCCCCTATGGATGATATGGTAAGGAATATCGATTATAGTATTTCTAGCAACTCGTGGCATAAGCAGAAATTTTATAAAGAAAAATGAACCCGTCCCCTTTTTTGTTTTTTTTAAGACAGCACTATATCTATCCGCGAGGCCTTGCCTTCTCGGATATTTTGAGCCGCTGGGGATGAAATAACGGATGCGGCTATAACAGAGGCAGTGGTATCACCATACGTTATCGTTATTTCTTTCATTTTTGCCGCTTGAGGGCCAAAGGTGTCTTTGCGTTTTTGATTATGATACACCACGAGGGTTTTAGTAAGGAATTTAAAGGCGAAGGTATTTTTAGGAAGGCCGTTTTGCGCTTTTTGGCTAAAGAGCCACGAAGGCAAGGCAGGTTTAAATTCTAAACAAAGCTTCTTATCTTTATCCAGATAAAAGGGCTTCTTGCCCACGCACATAAGAAGCCAGATACTGATAAATTCCGCGGTTGAGCCGCTTAAACGGGCCACAAAGCCGTTGCCATGTAATGTTTCATCCGGGAAAGCGCTGGAAACCAGAAAAGAAGAATTTTCTAAAATACTTCTTCCATAACGCTCAGGATTCTGAAAAGGAATGAGCACATTTTTGAAATCTTCAAAGAATTCATCATACAGCCCGTTTTTTAACAGTTCTAAAATGTACTTATACTCCATATGCAGCCAGATAGATTCATTCTCAAGCCAGCCCGGGGTAAACACGCGGCAGCGGCCGATTTCCTCAGGCATATCCTTAAGGGGCGCGTTCACCTTATACATTCTTAATTTCCTATCATAGAGCGGGCTACCGCGCACAGATTGGAATATTTTCTTTGCCTCCGCCTGATCCTCAGTAACCCTTAAAGAATGCACGATGCCTTCTAAGAATAACGGCAAGGGCTTTTGGCTGAATTCTTTTGGCTTTACACAATGGCCATGCTCATGAGCCTCTACGTTCTCGTATTCCGTAACCTCATTAATAAAGTAAGAAAAATACAGTTTGCGCGTTGTATCATAAGCCTTCTTTAGTCCGGAGTCTATTTTCTTCAAGAAACTCTCCGCAATAGAATCTACTTCAGAGAGAGAAACGGCTATCTCCTGCCCCTCAAAACCCATGAGGGTTCTTTTCAGGTATTCTTCCCTTAACGCGTGAGACTTATCCCAAAAATCATACTCGTTTACTTCAGACCGCGCGAGAATGCCTAAACCACGCAATAAATCATAGGCCTCAACAGGCAACAAAATACTATAACCGTTTCCTAGCGCCATGTTCGCGAGATTTTCTTTTATAAAAATAAGCCACCGTTTTAATTCAAAGGTTTCACAGGTTGATGAGCCTAAAAGCCCTGGAAGTCCATTTAAGGCATCGTACCAATTAGGCTTGTTGGCTTCCATCTCCACCCCTACGCCACAAGGGTCAAGGCTGGAAAATTTATTGGCAATGACCACAAGCATTTTAACGAATAAGCTTGTCTTATAGATATCCCCTTGCCCGCGCCGCGCGCGCATTACGTGAGCAAGGCTGCCGCGTTTCTTAATCATCGCGAGTTTGGCATGGTTATTGACTACCGAATGATACTGGAACACCTTAGCGTCTTTTACAACATATCTCTCACTTCTTGGCCTTAAGACTTCACTATTATCGAAAAAGGTGAATTCTTTATGTTCCACAAGAATATGCTGTAACTTCTCAGGATAAAGGCTTATATATGCTTCTAAAAGGTCAAGGCAGTATGCCCAATGGTCAATCCAAAAGCCTTCACCGTGCTCCGCGCTAAGGATACGCGCGGAATGCGCCAAAATAATGGATAAAAACTCTTCCTTTTTTTCAAAAACCTTCAGCCCTTTAAAGAGCGTATGCTCAATAAAAAAGAAGAGTTCACCGGGAGTGAAAGGTTTCTCCAGAAGTTTTTTTACTTTTTTGGCATCTTCGCTCTTAAAAAACCTGTTGAAGGATTCTGGCCTGCCTTGAAACAAAAATTGATCCGGTTTTAATATCAAAGGATTATAGCCATCTGCCTGCAGGAGGTTAAAGAAAGTAAAAAGCCCAGATTCTTTAACCGCGGGATTAAACCAAATATCGCTTCTTCTATTCTGATTGGCATCACGATAATTGCCGTTGCCCTGAGACAAATAGGTTGGCTCAAGCAGAAACCTATTGTAATCCCGCTCAGGGTCACCGTGTTTACGCGAAAAAAGCTGGATATTTATTTTTCCACTTTTCGTATCCATGGCTACGGGGCATCCTCCCCGCAGCACATTATCCAGGAAATTCTGACGGGTATAAAAATCAAGGCTTTTTGAGGAAGAGTGAGTCTCCACCACACTCTCTATGTCAGTGATAACCTTTCTGTTTTCCGCCTGCTTCCGGAAAAAATAGTCCTTTGAGGTAATTCGCTTGGCATTAAGCTTCAGTTTCTGCAGGCTGTCCATGCTACCGATTAAAGAATACAGGCTGTACACTTGGTGTGGCTTAAGTTTTATCGCGCGATACGCGAAACTGCAAGGTGTGCGGCTGGTAGTAAGCTGTTTGTGAGGATACCGAAAGGCAGCCTTAGACATAAAGCTTTGCGGATACGTAAAATCACTGACACTGCCGAAAATGAGCCGCGGGTCTACTATCGGGGCAATTAACGATTGGCCATCAAATGCCGCGTAAAAATTCCCCTCGCTGATATGCGCTACTTCAGGCCTATCCGCGGGGTCTTGCCTTAGGCGCAGATAGGCAATGCCATTCTCAAGATTTTCCACATCCATCCATGCCTCGATAGTCCGGGACATCTCCTTCAATAAAAAGGTATTCATCCCATAGGGAATAATCTGCGGCAGGCCGTCTAAGAATTCAAGTGCTGCCGTATGTTTTGAAACATTCCTCACGAAAAGCCTTCTTGCGAGGGCCGCGTAATTATCGTTAGGAATAGAAAAATACTCCACCTCAACTTCTAATCCAAGCGTACGATTGAGCTCTTTGAGTTTAAGCTCTGATGCATTGATATACATTTTATTTTCTATATCAAAACAGAGCGAGCTTGCCCCATTATGGAACGCATCGTAAAAAATATCTTTTTTGCCCTTAGCTATTTTAATAAAAGTGCGGAAACCCAATAGTGAGGTGAATTGATAGGCCTTATTCGCGGGATAAAATTCAAGAATCGGATGATCCTTATCTTTTATCCCAAAGCTCGCTATTGCCTGGCCCCTATTCACATAAAATGCCCATAAAGGAATTCCCCATACTCCGGCAATGCCGGGAAAGAAACTGGAAAAGGGTTTTGCCATATGGTAATTCTCAATGACAAATGTTCCTTCTTGGTTAAGATAGTAGTGAGGCTTATTGCGCATACTCATACTTTTTAATTTCCGATAGGGCATCTTTTGTTCTGATTAATTTCACGCCATACTTTTTCAATTGAGCCAAGAATATTTTACCCTCTTGATACTGGATTGCTTGGACCGCATCCACTATTATGTTTACCGTAAGCCCTGCCCGAAGCAAATCCAAAACTGCCGCTCTTACACAATAATCCAAGGCCACGCCATACACAAAGGCAGCTTTAAAAGGTTTAAGTATCCGCAACAGGTTTAAATCCATAAAAATGTATATATTGTCTTTTTGTACTATAAGCTGCTTATAGCCTTTAATCCTGCGTAACAATTCTTTCTTTTTGATAATAGTAGCAGGGATAAAGAGGCGCCTTTTAAGCAACGTCTGGGGTATTTTCTTCTGTCCCTTGCTTCCTACGACACAGTGCGCGGGAAATTGCTTAAATTCAGGGTCATTTTTTATATGGGTATCTACGGAGGAAATGATCTGAATGTCATTCTTACGGGCAATCGCGGTTAAAGCCTTGAAATGAGGAATAAGCGTTTCCGCGCCCGGGACGTAGAGTTTCCCATAAGGAAGCACAAAATCAACCTGGGTATCAATATCAATAAAAACTATTTCTTTCATACCTTTGCGCTCTTACTGCTACTGGCCTTTCTTACCTTTACGATCATTCGTTGTAAAGAGCGGCTCAAGATTACAGGATAGCGTATCCGGCCTTTCAAGTTTTTGTATTTCGTAGGAAGCGCCTTAAGGTTATCCGCGGCAAAGCTTCTTATCTTCTCCAAGGACGGATAAACAATTGTTATTTTACCACGTTCCATAACCTTTTCAAGTAAGGGCTTGCCCTCAACCTTTTCTCCTTCCAAGCCAATACTATCTTTCTGGTAAAGGCCTTTCTTGGTGTAGACGCGAAAAACCTGTTTTATGCCCGGATAGGTCACTTTTTCTTTACTCAGTTTCATCACAGGGCTTACCCTGCCTTTGGTGTCGC
The DNA here is from genome assembly GCA_001805445.1 of Omnitrophica WOR_2 bacterium GWF2_43_52. GTDB lineage: Bacteria > Omnitrophota > Gorgyraeia > Gygaellales > UBA12090 > GWF2-43-52. Next base: position 94,593 of record MHGF01000029.1, on the reverse strand, counting down.
TTATTTGGCTTAATTTGTAGATCACATCCAAATAAGGCGCATCGCTTGAAACACCCATATTTGTACCTACCCCAAAAACATCTATCTTCGCGCCCCGCGCGATTAATTTTCCGATTTTAAATTCATCAAGGTTACCGCTAGCTAAGATTTTGACATGGGATAAACCTGCTTCATTTAACACTCTCCGCGCGCGTTTTGAAATCGCGGCTAAATCTCCGCTATCGAGCCGTATAGCTTTTAAGGCATGCCCCTTTACCTCTAATTCCTTCGCCACGGTAATCGCGTTGGCAACACCCCTATAATAATCATAGGTATCAACTAAAAGTGTTGTAGTATCAGGAAACGTAGAGGCATAGGCGCGAAAGCTTTCTAATTCTGACTTAAAGGACAGCACAAACGAATGCGCCATAGTGCCGGCAACAGGAATGCCGTAGGTCAAACCTGCCAGGGTATTTGAAGTTCCGCAACAGCCCGCGATATAGCTTGAGCGTGACGCAGCCATTGCCGCGTCCGCTCCTTGAGTACGGCGCAGAGAAAAATCATAAACACCCCTTCCTTTAGCAGCCACTACCACCCGGGAAGCTTTGGAACAAAGCGTCGTCGCGACATTACATGTATTCAGGAGACAGCTTTCGACCAGTTGCGCCTCAATGATAGGAGCGGTTATCCGTATCAGCGGTTCATTAGGAAAGAATACTGTCCCCTCAGGTAAGCCGTGGACGCTTCCGGTAAAGCGCAAGGTTTTTAAATAATCAAGGAAGGCGTCCTTAAAAATTCCTTTTTGCTTTAAGAAATCGATATCCTGCGGGCTAAAGGAAAATCCTTCGAGGAATTTCAGGGCATTTTCTAAGCCCGCAGCAACAAAAAAAGAACGGTTTTCAGGCAGTGTGCGGACAAAAAGGTCAAAGGTCGCCTGGAGCCTTACCTTCTGCTCAAAAAAGCTTGCCGCCATGGTAAGCTCGTAGAGGTCAAGCAAAAGGCTCAAACGGCGCATATTATTTCTCGGCTAAGAGCTCAAGATATGTGTCAGGAAGGATATTGCCATGGAACTGTATCTCACCATTGGCATTAATTAAAACATAGGTAGGGATACCAATTACTTTATACGCTGTTGCAACGTGACTTTTTTCATCCATAAGAACAGGCAACGTTATAGCACGCCTACTCAGAAATTTTTTAAGCCGTTCGGGAGAATCATTAATATCGATTGCCAGCACTTCTATCCCCTTGGCTTTGATATTCGGATACTGCTTTTGAAGATGCGGCAATTCTTCAGTACAAAAAGGACACCAGACCGCCCAAAAGAATAATATTACAGGTTTACCCGCAAAATCGCTTAAACTAACCTGTTTACCATCCAAATCACTAATGGTAAAATCAAGGGTTTCAAAGACACCCTGCTTCCTTATAACAGGGGCAGGAAAAACATCTTTGACTGGCTGAGAAACAAAAGAAACAGCTTCAGGGACAGAAGGAACCTCAAGTGCCTTGCTTATCGGAACACTCTCCTTAACCTCCCCTTGAGCAGAAGGTTGCGTTTTAACGGTTCCGCTGCAAGAAGAAAGGATAAACTGTAGCGTTACTATCAACCCAATATTTAAAAATACTTCTTTCTTCACATAAACCTCCCCGCTTTTATAAGGAAATACTCGCCGATAGCAATCAGAATAAAGCCACAGGTTTTCTTTATGTGCATAAGCCATTTTCCTGATCTCGGTAAATTAACTAATAATGAGCTAAATGCCCCCACCAAAATTAATAAAAAACCGACGCCACATGCAAAAACAAATAAAAGGCTTGCGCCATAAACCAGATTTTGCTTAATTGCGACATAGTTGAGTATTACCCCCAGCATTGGAGCAGTACAAGATCCCACGCCAAGTCCGGAAACAAGCCCAAGCAAAAATGCGGAAAAATAAGTACCTGTGTGTTTAACTTTACCCTCCAGATGAATACCCGGAAAATTCAAAGGTATAACATCAAGAAAAGATAACCCGGCAATAATACAAATATTGCCTACAACCAAAAAAGAAAGGGGATGGCTTGAAATCTGGCCAAATAATCTCCCTGTAAGCGCGGCAATAAGCCCTAATACAGAATACGTAACCGCAAGGCCAAGAACATAGACTAAGCTTAAATAGAAACCTTTTACGTGGCTCCCTGCGCCTTTTGCTCCTATAATACCCAAAACTACAGGGATGAGAGGATACACACAGGGAGAAAAACTTACTACTAATCCTCCCAAGAATGCGCCTATGTAATCGAGAAAATTACCTTGTAGATTCATCAATCCACTCTAGATACTGCTTATTGCCCGCAACAATCGGCAAGGCTATAATTTCCGGGACCTCATAGCTATGCAAAGACTTCACTTTCTTTACTACTTTGGGAAACAAGGCTTTTCTTGTTTTTAGGATAAGCAGTGTTTCTTTTGCCTGATCGATCTTTCCCTGCCACCAAAAATGAGACTCTGCCCCATCAATTATAGTGCCACAGGCAACTAATTTCTCCTGAAGTAAGCCTTGAATTATTTTTTGCGCTTCTTCTTTTGAACCTGCAGTAACGAAGATAACAATATACATTTAAAATAAAATATAAAATTGGTTAACGGGTTTGCGGGTAAACCGGTTAACCCGCAAACCGGCTAACTGGCTAACAAATTATCGATCTTCTCTTTCTCAAACCCCACCACAATCTGGCCGTCAATATCGATTACCGGAACACCCATCTGTCCGGAAATTTCTATCATCTTATCCAAACTAACCTTATCCACAGAAACATCAAGATTGGTAAAAGCAATCCCTTGTTGGCTCAAATGTGCTTTTAAACGCACGCAATACGGGCAATTGGGGGTAGAATACACGGTTACGATATGCATAACTATCCTCCTCTGTGAAATTAACTATCCTCTATACGAAGATTAGGTAATCAGGAAATTAGGATCTGGTAATTAGGATATCAGGATATTAGGAACAAAAATAAAAGCAAATATTCCCAATCCCCTAATCTCCTGATACCCAAATCCCGATATCCTAATCACCCGATATCCGCTTTTAACGTGTTACTACCCCGCTCTTTATGGGAACACCTTCTTCACTAATCGGGCTATTCTTTCTCCATAGCGCAGGCACTGCTTCTGTGAACGCTCGTCAGGCATACCGATTGACACAGGGCCATAATGGTCTCCTTTAGGGTCACCTTGAATTATCATACCATGAATAAGCATGGCATTCAAGATATCCAGGATAGTGGTTTCATTGCCTCCTCCGATATTAGCGCTTGAGGCAAAGGCACCGCCGACCCGCCCGTCTAATTTTGTATGGAACTTAACCGAGTCGTCAAAAAGCTTCTTTATGGCGGCTGCCATTGAGCCGTAATAGACAGGAGAGCCAAAGACAATGCCCTGATAATCCAAAAGCTCATCAACCTTGATATCTTCCACATTCTTCAAAACCACATCAACACTTTCCTTTTTCATGCCTTCAAAAATAAACTCAGCCATTTTCTTGGTATGCCCGCTTTGTGAATAATAGGCTAACAGTATCTTTGCCATTGCTTCTCCTATATTTTAAATTTTAAAAATCAATAGTTGCAGGTCTATTGTCAATAGTCTATGGTCTATCGTTTTTATTGACTATAGACTATCGGCTATTGACCTCTCAGTATCCTTTCTCTTACTCTAACATAATCACCGACATCATTCTTCCCGCGGCCTGGCCGTCGCGGCGGTAAGAAAAGAAATCCCTCCGGCAACAGGTGCATATACCGCAGTCATAGAGATGCTCTGGTTTTATCCCGGCACCGCGTAATTGCGAAAGGTTGGTCCGCGCCAGATCCAAGAAGATTTTACCTTTTCTTTTAAGTAACCCTTGAGAGAAATATCCCTTAAACTCAGTGCCTACTTCGTAACAGCACGAGCGAATGCCCGGGCCTAAACCGCAGATGATGTTTTCCACCCGGCTTGAGAATTTACTGCTCATGATATCAAGGGTAACCCCTACAATATTATCTCTTGTCCCTCTCCAGCCGGAATGTAATACCGCTGCCACTCTCTTCTCGGTATCAAGCATAAAAACAGAAAGGCAATCCGCGGTAAAGACTGCAAGAGGTAACTGAGGCTCCGCGGTAATTATCCCGTCATAACCTGGAATCGCCAAAGCATAATCATAAGCGCCATGCCCTTTGTCTTTTTTCGTAGCCACAAAAACATTATTCCCGTGAACCTGCTGTAAACATACCAGCTCACGCGAAGGAATTGCTAATTTTTGCAAGAACTGGCTGCGGTTTTTTCTAAGGTTAGGATTATTTTGAAAGCCTAAATCCTGCTTGCCGCTGCTAAAAGCAGCAAGACAATGATATGCTTTAAAATCATCAAACATATAGTAGCCCGGGGTATCCGGCAAAACCTCTGTCAGCGGCATATTTTCACAGGGAGCGATGAACGCTCGGTATATTTTATAATCTGGTTCATCATCCATACGGCTTCAACCGGATACCTGCCCGCGGCGGTTTCGGCGGAAAGCATCACACAATCTGTGCCGTCGAGTACGGCATTGGCTACATCGGTTACTTCAGCCCGGGTAGGCTGAAGAGATTCCACCATATGCTCAAGCATCTGGGTCGCGGTAATCACCGGTTTCTTCATCTGATTGCATTTCTTTATAATCATTTTCTGGATTACGGGGACCTCCCATATAGGTACACATATCCCCATATCCCCTCGGGCAATAAGAATACAATCGCTTGCTTTTATAATCTCATCGATATTCCTTATTGCCATGCGCGATTCTATTTTTGCCGCAAAAAGGCACTGTGGATGCCTTTCTTTCAAAAGTTTTTTTACTGCCAGGCAATCTTGTTTATCCCGAACAAAAGACTGGGCAATATACTCAACTTTATTCTTAATCCCAAAACCAATATCCTGTATATCTTTCTCGGTAATACGCGGGAATTTTAGGCGCGCCAACGGGATATTGACTCCCTTTCGCTCTTTCAGCCATCCCCCTGCGATAACTTCGGCAAGAAGCTTATCCTTTAAGACCTTTTTGGCCTTAAGCCTGATAGTGCCGTCATCGATAAAAATCTCTGCTCCAGCAGGGATATCAAAAAATGAACCTTTATAGTCGAGATGAACCTCGCAATCACTGCCGACAATCTCTTTCCTAAGCAGCCAAAGTTTTCCCCGCTTCTTGAGCTCAACAGGCCCTGTATCCTTAAGCTTGCCCACTCTAACCCGATTACCCGCTAAATCCTGAAGAATTTTAACTCTGCGCCGATACTTCCGGTTGACCTGGCGAACACTATCTAAGCGCGCCTGATGAGCAGCTGTATCGCCATGAGAAAAATTAAGCCGGGCAACATCCATACCCGCGAAAACCATCTTCCGGATAATTGTTTCAGTTGAACTCGATGGGCCGAGGGTAGCGATTATTTTTGTTTTAGGCATTGTATCGCAATTACCAATCACCAAATCTCAAACACCAAATAAACTCCAATACCCAATAGCCAATAAACAGACTTCTTGTAATTCACCCGTTTTTGTTTGGTTATTGGTTATTCCTGTATATACGCCTTGATAATCTTCTGTTCAGAAGCAGGCTTATCAGAAGGGCCGGTCTGGCAATTTTCTATTTTTTCAACTACCTCATATCCTTCTACTACCTCGCCAAAAATCGTATGGCGCATAGTAAGCCACGGGGTAGCCGCGGTCGTAATAAAAAACTGGCTGCCATTGGTATTTGGGCCGGCGTTCGCCATAGCTAGCAGGCCTTTACGGTCAAACACGACATCCTTTGAAACCTCATCCTCAAACGGCTTACCCCAGATCGATTCTCCTCCCATGCCTGTTCCGGTAGGATCTCCGCCTTGAATCATAAAACTTTTAATTACCCTGTGAAAAATAATACCGTTATAATAGCCTTTCTTAACCAAACCGGTAAAATTTTCAACGGTCTTTGGCGCGACATCAGGAAAAAGCTTTATCACGATATTTCCCTGATTTGTTTCTAAGACGACTTTTTGCTGTGCCTGCGCCATTATCTGCCCTCCCAAAATAAAGGTTAATAAAAAAAACATTACGCCCATCACCTTTTTGCCCATACCTTTATCCTCCTATACTATATGGTAATTTAACCATGTTAAATACGGAAATCGGGAGATCGGGGAATTAGGATTTGGTAATCAGGGAATCAGGATATTAGGAACTAAATGCCGGTTTTTTTCTAATCTTCCAATTTCCCAATCTCCAAATCCTAATCTCCTGATTTCCCAATACCCGATTCTAACATGTTACTACCTCGCATTGATCTCCACTACTTTATTCCGCGAATGCTTCCCACGAACTATCCACACCTGGTTCTTCTTAACCGTGTAATAGTGAGCGAGTATTTCAACTAATGCCTCATTAGCTTTATTGCTTACTGCCGGCGCGACAAGATGGATCTTTAATGAATCTTCGCCCAAGAGCTTAATATCATTACGCCTTGCCCTTGGGATAACTTTAACCTTAAGAATCATCCTTTGGCTTCAATGCCCGTATTCATTCCTGAGGGAGAAAGATCCAATTTATCCTGAAATTTATCCAAGCGTTTTTCGGCATCTGCGTATTTCTGCAGGGCATTCTTAATATGCGAACCAACAAGACGAAAATCTTCGCTAAAGCGTAGTAGATCCTGTTGCAACCGGCCTAAATGCGCGAGAATTTCTTTGGCGTTCTGCTCAACCTGCAGCCCCTTGAGCCCCAGGCAAATCACCTGTAAATAAGCATAGAAAGTATTTGGAGAAACAGGGATGACTCGCTTGATGAGGGCATAACTTAAGAGCTCCTGCTTTATGGTTGCCTCATAGTATACATTTTCCGCGGGAATATACATCAGCGCGAAGTCAAAGGTTCCTTCGTCAGGAACAATGTATTTGGAAGCGATTTCGTTGATACGGTTCTTCACATCATTGACGAATTTTTTAGTGTACAGGGTCCTCTGCTCATCATTGGCTGCCGCCGCCGCGGCCTTGAAATTTTCATAAGGGAATTTCGCGTCGATGGTAACAAGGTTAGCGCCCAAAAAGATAACCGCGTCAACGGTCTCGCCGGATTTAAACGAATATTGCATCCTGTAATGGTCCTTGGGTAATACCTGTGATAGTAAATTCCCGAGCATAGTCTCTCCCATCTCCCCTCGAAATTTAGGCGCCCGCAATAAATCCTGCAAGCCGGAGATGTCCTTGCTTATTTCAAATATCTGGTTATTTGTCTGCTCGAGCTTTCCTAAGCTGTTCTGAAGGTTGCCGATAATGCCGGCAGTAGTGTCCAGGCGCTCGCCAACGCCCCGCTGTGTTTCCTGAATTGCCAAAGACATCTCTTTCAGGCGTTCGTTAAGCTGTGCCGTAACGGCATGCAGCTGCGCGTTAGTCTGCGCGGAAATTTTAAAAAATAAAAGCGCGATAATAACAACAGATAACAAAAATAATACGCTATTTAACCACATCATACCTCATCTTTTTTATTATACCACCGGCTTTCTCAAGATAAAACCTTGGTACTACGGCGTTATGACATAAATTCATGCTACCGCGCTCTATCTTGAAAGCGGGGGTGGCAAGGTTATGTGTGAGCCTCGCCGCAGGCGGGCGAAGACATAACCTTGACAGGATCTCCACCCTATATAACAGAAATTTATGTCACGGTGTACTACTACATTGTTACATAAGTTTCTTAAAATAGCTGTAAAAATGGGTGGCCGGGTTGTGTTTGAGCGGGGCGTACGGAAATTTCTGCGGCTTGGACTCCGCCGCAGGCGGAGCGCAGAAATTTACGCCGAGTGAGGCTTGCCGCAGGAGCAAGCCGAACGTCCCCGCGAAAACATAACCTGGACAGGACCCATTTTTACCATCATATCTATCAAAGAACTTATGTAACAATGCACTACTGTATTTTCTCTTATAACCAACAACCCGTAGTATTGAGAAAGCGCTAACCTGCGGTTGACTTAAAGGATATAGTCTTTTTTAATGCGCTTAAGGGAACCAACGATATTCGTCCTTACCTCAGGGCATGATTTTTCTATCATCTGGATAACTTTAGCGGCCTCATTACGCCTAGTAGTAGCATGGTTGGGGCAGGAGCAAACATGCTCCGGAAATGCCTGTGTTCTGGCAAAAGCGGCAACTTCACTCTCATCGATATACGCAAGAGGACGGATCAAGGTAAGCTCCCCGTTGAAAAGAACCTGTTTAGGGTTCATTCCCGAAATCTCTGAATTAAAAAACATATTCATAAGAATGGTTTCGGCAATATCATCTTTATGGTGGCCGAAGGCAACTTTATTACAGCTAAGCGCCTTTGCGGTTTCAAAAACGGCTTTTCGCTTATTCCATGAACACCAGAAACAGCTAATATCCTTACGGGATTTACAGCCGCCCTCTAAGATATCGACCGTTACTATTTTATATTCATAGCCATAGCGCGCGAAATACGTTTCCAATATTTTTGGATGCACGCACTGATACCCTAAATCAACGTGCACAGCAATCACGCTATAGCGTATAGGGCTGAAGCTAAGTCGAGAGTGCAAAATATTAAGAAGGGCTAAAGAATCTTTCCCTCCGGATACGGCAACGAGAATCCTGTCGCCCTCATCAATCATGTTGTAATCAAAAATCGCCTTACCGACTTTTTTCGAAAAGGAATGCTGCAGGCGCTCATTTTTTTCTTCAGCGAAGGCTACCGGCCCTTCTGAAACATCATGAAAACCTTGAGCGGATTCTTCTGTATTGTGGCGGGAAGGCTCTTCCATGACAGGTTAGTAGGGAAAGAAAAAACGCAGGATATCTTTACCCCAGAAAAGAGATATAAGTGCCGCTAATGAAAGAAACGGCCCATAAGGGATCAAGTGGCTTTTCTTTAAAAGTAAAATATAGACGCCTACTACCGCGCCAAAAAAAGGGGCAATAAAAAAGGTGAGGACAGTAAGCTTCCAGCCGATAAAACTGCCGATCATTGCCAAGAGCTTGACATCTCCGCCGCCCATAGATTCGGTTTCGCCTTCTATGGGCCCTTTCTTCATCAGCTTAAAAATGATAAGGTTCCCCAAAAGGCCGCTTCCATAAATCAATGCCCCTCCGACAAGCGCGCCAATCACAGAATCCATTAAAGGGCTCTGCGTTATTTTCTTAAGGTGAGGAAGGCTTTTAATAAGCGCGAAGAGTATGCCAACCACTATCCCTCCCAACGAAATTTCGTCAGGAATAATACGCCATCTGATATCAATGAACGTAGCAACGATAAGGCCGCAGGCAAATACCGCATACACGAAGAAATTAAATGACAGGCCGTAGTGGGCATATCCGGCGAGAAAGATAACTGCGGTTAATGCTTCTATCAAAGGATATTGAAATGATATCCGTTCCCGGCAATACCGGCATCTGCCTTTGAGAAAAAGAAAACTTATGATAGGAATATTATCAAACCAAAGAATCGATTTCTTACAGAGCGGGCAGTGCGAAGAAGGGCGAACCAAGGAATACCCTTCCGAAGGCATCCGGAAGATACAAACGTTTAAAAAACTGCCAAAAATACTGCCTAATAAAAAAACAAATACGTTAATGGAATTTTCCATGGTCATATTAAAAACATGCTCGTCGATGGTCTATGGTCAATAGTCTATAGACTATTGACCCACATTTTCGCCTTATTGATGTGACGCCCTTACTAACGCGTTACGCATCGTAGCAAGAGGAGCCTTACGCTTAGTCCAGAGCTCAAATGCCGCGGTTCCCTGGTAAAGCAACATCCCTAAGCCGTTACACCCTCGCATACCTTGTGCTCTTATTTTTTTGATTAACTTCGTTGGTGAAGGATTATAGATAATATCATACACAGCCATACTTTTAGGCAAGAGCGCGGTATTAATAGGGAGAGGATCGTTTTTCTTCATACCGCAGACAGACGCATTCACTAATAAATCACTTACGGACAACGCATCAGAGTTAGCAGACTCCGCTGCCGAAGCCCTGCACGCTGGAAACGCGTTCTGAATAGCCCTTGATAATTGTTTGGCCTTAGCCGCTGCCACATCATAGAAAACAATCGTGCTGGCCTTTTCTTTGGCTAACGCGAAACCTATTGCCCTGGCAGCGCCTCCGGAGCCTATAATAAACACATTTTTTGCCCTCGGGCTAAATTTCAAATCGTTTTTAAGAGAGGCAATAAAGCCCGCGGCATCCGTATTATAGCCGATATACCGGCCTCTTGTATTAACGACAGTATTTACCGCTCCGATTTGTTTGGCCAGGCTATCCAACTCATCCACATAGGGAATAACCATTTCCTTATAAGGAACGGTAACATTGAATCCGGCTACCTTCATGAGTTTTAATTGCGTAAGCGCCCCAGAAAATTCTTCTTTTGATTTCTCAAAAAGCATATACACCGCATTGAGCTTTAACTTCTTAAATGCGGCATTATGCATAGCCGGGGATAAACTATGGGTAACCGGATATCCTATCAAGCCGTAGAGAGAGGGAGAGTTTTCCATTTTCATTCACGCTCAAGCTTTTTACCAAACGCTATTTGCAAAAACTGTTGCCACTGCTCTTGATAAAAATCATTAAGAATAGGATACTCCTCTTTCAAACGCAGCTCAATTTCAGCAAAAGTAAGTTGCCTTACTTTTGTAGGCAAACGGGTATTCTCTGGATGTTCTAGGGGAAACACCCCATAAAGTATATTCCAGAAGTTTTTCCAGTCTTCCTGCTGAAAACTGATAAAAGGTTCACCTATTATTCCTCTTAAACTTTCTTCTCTATCAGAAAGGAAAATAGGTATTCTTCTTTCAGGGTATAATGCCGTGCCTATATTAGCAAGATAAATATTAACAGTTTCCAGCAAATCTTTTCCATCCTGCTGCAGATTTTTACTTGCAATAAACAGTAGAGAAGCAAAAACTGCGAGAAGAACGAACCATTTCTTTAATCTGTATGGTGAATCCATGCCTAGTGCTCTGTCAACTTAATTCTTAGTAGTATAGCGAAGTTAACTCCGCACTTCCGCTAATCCCGCCTTTTGTGGGGCTTCGGCGTTCTCCGCCTACGGCGGATGAGCACCCCTCAATCGTAGGGGAAATTTTTCCCCACGCTCCTTTTAGTACACCGTTACACTAATAAAAACTAATCTAACGGTGTACTAGCACCAAATACCATTAACATAAGCAAGAATCTGACTATCGCCGTGAAAAAAGCTTATTTTGCAAAGACTATTTTGTTAATCGCCTGCAAATACGCCCTTATTGAAGCCTCTATAATATCGGTAGAACTTGCCCTGCCGGAAATTTCTTTACCATTACATCTGAGGCGCACGCTCGCTTCTCCTTGGGCGTCTTCACCTCGGGTCACCGATTGTAAACTATAATCCAAAAGCTGGCATTTCACGCGGGTAATCCCCTCTATCGCCTTATAACAGGCATCTACGGGGCCATCCCCGGATGCGGTGTTCTCAAAAATCTTTCCTCTAAAAACAAGGCGTATCCGCGCGCTCGGCTGGATACGATTACCTGAGCTAATGACAAAGGTGTTCAGGCGCCAGACCTCAGGCACCTTCCCTTCAATCTCCTCTTGTATAAGCGCCATGATATCATCGTCAAAAACCTGCTTTTTCTTATCTGCCAAGGCCTTAAATTTCTTAAATACCTCATCTATCTCATGATCATTGGGTTTGTAGCCGAGCTTTAGAAGCCTTTCCTTAAAGGCATGGCGTCCGGAGTGTTTTCCCAATACCAAACTTTCAACCTTAAAGCCAACATCTTCCGCGCGGATTATTTCGTACGTAGCCCTTTTTTTTAACACACCATCCTGGTGGATTCCCGACTCGTGCCTGAAGGCGTTAAGCCCCACGATTGCCTTATTTGGGGCAATAACAAAACCGGTCAATTTACTCACCAGGCGCGATGTCTTATAAATCTCCCTGGCATTAATTGAAGTCTTTGCTTTAAATCTGTCTCGGCGCACCACGAGCCCCATGACGATCTCCTCCATTGAGGCATTCCCCGCCCGCTCGCCGATTCCATTGATAGTACATTCCACCTGCCGGGCGCCATTTTGAACTGCCGCCAATGAATTAGCCACCGCGAGGCCCAAATCATTATGACAATGCACCGAAATAACGGCTCGGCTGATATTAGGAACATTTTCCTTAAGAGACTTTATCACATTGCCATATTCAAAAGGCTCGCTGTAGCCAACCGTATCGGGAATGTTGACTGTCCTGGCACCCGCGGTAATTACGGCTTCAACAACTCGAAAGAGAAATTCCCTTTCCGTGCGCGAAGCATCTTCCGGAGAAAATTCAATATCTCCGCATAGATTCCGCGCGTATTTGACTGCTTTTACCGCTAAACGCAGGATTTCATCTTCAGCCTTTTTAAGCTTATACCGCATATGTATCTTCGATGTCGCCAAAAATACATGGATGCGCGCCTGGCGTGCTTTTTTTGTTGCCTGAAAGGCACTATCAATATCTTTAGGGATAGCCCGCGCTAAGGCGCAGACCGCAGATTTTTTGATTTCTTTTGCAACCAGAGAAACAGCGGCAAAATCTCCCGGGCTCGAAATAGGAAACCCTGCCTCTATCACATCAACTCCCAGCCTCTCAAGCGCAAAGGCAATATCCAGCTTTTCCTTCTGATTTAAAGAAGCTCCCGGAGCCTGCTCGCCGTCTCTGAGTGTCGTATCAAAAATAATTATTTTTTCCACGTGGCTTACAACCCTTCTATCTCTATATATCCCGAAGATTCCAGGAACTTGCCTTCGGATAAGGTATAGGCCATCGTTAACGCCTTGATGTTACTAGCTATACCTAAAAGGCCATCAATGTCTTCCTTTGAAAAATCAACCCTTGTATTTGGTGTAAGGCTATTTTTCCATTGTCTAAAGGATTTTATTAATCTCAGATTATCGAGTAACCGTGTTACATCAAAATAGAGCATGTAAGAATAAGATTCACCCAAAGTAGCCTTTACAGTTTCAAAATACAGGTTTGAATCAAAAGAACCCAGCGTATGCTTATAGACATCGATGGCTCTTTTGGTTACGTCTGGAGATAATGAAAAAATAACATACGTATCCACAACACAATAGTTTACCTTAAGCTCCTCTATGGGAAAACCAGGGATATCGATACTGTAGATAGATACGCCGCCATAGTCATCACTCTTTAACGCCAAGAGAGGCTTTTGCGTCTGGACTCCCTGTACAGCCTGTTCATGAGCCTGCTGCGCCTGCGCCTTTTCTATCTGCTGCACGAACGCGTTCGCGGTATCCAAAAGATGCTCAAGCGCTTGTGTTAACACTGCCTGTGTTTTAACGCTGTCCTTTACTTCACAAAAGATATAGAATTGCGGCAATACCATAGCCGCGCCTACACTGTGCTCTGCTACAGGCTCTAATCCTGAAACACCCTGCCGGATATTACTCTCTTTCAAATCAACCAGCACCATTCCAAAATTATTTCCCAATAAAGAAACGATATCATTCTCTATATTCACCCCTAAAAACGACTCCACCGTTTTCAACACGGCCTCAAAGCTCATGTTTTCTAACTGGCCTGTATGCCCTTGGTAACGGGGGTCATTTTTCATCTCTGCTCTTAGCATCTCCTGAAAGGAAGAATAAAACTTCTTTAAAAATATCCAGCTAGCAGGGAAATTCTGACTGCCCGCGTAATAGAGGATAGGCGCCCTGGGCACAAGCGAATTCACCCGCGGGTCCACCCCTTTATCGGAAATGATACCCTCAAGTAAACCGGCCTCACCGGCGTTCTTGTTAAGCAGGGCATATGATTTAAAGACAAAACCGGCCCTCGCCTCAGCATAATCGATATAAAATGCCTGGCCGCCAAACGTATCCATAAGCTCTACCATCGGCTTCATAGCGGCAAACGATTCTATGGATTTTTCTTTAGACTGCTGTGAGCCAAGCCTATTAGACGCGTAGTGATGCAGAATTTCCTGATAATAGCGTTTGGTATTGCTGTAGCCCCAGCATAAAGCGTCTTTTTTGATTTTTGAGGTAGCATTCTGGAAATCGGACGCGGTAAGCAGGCTGCCATGATGCTCTTTATCCCTGAATAAATCGATGCTTTTTTCAATATACAGCTTGCTATTACAGACAATCATTACATCGCTGATAAGGGCAGCGTGCACGGACATTGCTAAAGCAGGCAAAGTATAACTGGTGATACTTATTCCCTTGTATTTTTTATGCGCACTCTTATCTTTGGTTGTAAACAAAAGATAGAAATCAGCAATTGCCTTTTTGACGCGTACATGTTTTTTGTTATCCACGCGCGTTAAGAGAAGAAAATCTCCAATGCCACTCTCCGCAGCGGAGATCTTTTCCCCTCCCAGAGAAAAGACCGCAAGAGCCGTATCACGCTGGGTAAAATCGGCTAGAAAAGGAACCTTTGCACGTAGCTTCTCTATCTGGGGTTTGATACTTTTCTCATACACCGAAGATGCTGATAACTGACGAAAAAACGAGGAAGAGGAAATATTTTTTATTTTTTCGGCGGGATTATACGCATACACATAGTAAAGCGCGTCGTCAGGAACCAAGCTTTCTAAAGAACTAATCTTTGGTTGGCGCGATATACTATAATAATAAAAAACCGCAGCCGACCCAAGCGCCAAAACCAAGGTTATCCCTAACCATTTTTTCATCTTATCCGTTTAAAGCCTCTTTAACCCTAGCGCTATTTTTTCATCCACGGCATCATTTCACGCAATTGCGCCCCCACTTTTTCGATGGGGTGATTATCGCCTTCTTGCATAAGCTTATTGAAATTGGGCCTTCCCCGTTCATTCTCTTTGATCCATTCCTTAGCAAATGCGCCTGTCCGAATCTCCTTTAAGATTTTCTTCATCTCTTTGCGCGTTTCTTTATTGATAACTCGCGGGCCTCGGGTTAAGTCTCCGTAGCAGGCGGTATTAGAAACCCCCCTGCGCATTCCGCTGATACCCCGCTCCTGAATCAGATCGGTAATAAGCTTAAGCTCGTGCAAAACCTCAAAATAGGCAATTTCCGGTTGGTATCCGGCATCGATAAGCGTATCAAAACCAGCCTTGATTAATTCGGTAACTCCTCCGCAAAGCACCGCCTGCTCCCCGAAAAGGTCTGTCTCGGTTTCTTCCTCAAAAGTAGTTTCAATTACCCCGGCCTTCGTTGCCTTTAATGCCTTGGCATAGGCAAGGGCTATATTCAGCGCTTGAGAGCTTGCATTTTGATAAATCGCGACTAACGACGGGACTCCTTTATCTTCCTCATACATCCTCCTTACCAAAGCGCCCGGCCCTTTCGGGGCAATCATAAACACATCCACATCCTTTGGCGGAACAATCTGTTTAAAATGGATATTAAACCCGTGCGAAAAACAAAGAGCTTTACCTTTTTTAAGGCTTGGCTCAACCGCGTCTTTGTATACCTTTGCCTGCACATGGTCTTGAGTAAGAATTTGGATAATATCAGCCTTCGCGCATGCCTCTTTTGCGCTCAAGGGGCTAAACCCATCCTTCTTTGCCTGCTCGTAATTAGGCGTACCCTCAACTTCCGAAACTATCACTTTACAGCCTGAATCCCTCAGGCATAAAGATTGGCCTCTTCCCTGAATTCCATAACCGATAATGGCAATCACTTTATCTTTTAACACGTTCACATCCGCGTCTTTGTCATAATACACTTTTACCATGGATAACCCCTTTCTCTGCTTGGTTAATACAAACGAATAAATAGCTTTACATTTAACACGAATTTGCACAAATTACACACAAATACACACGAATTAAATCTCGTTTTTTATTTGTGGTAATTCGGCTTTTGATTCGTGTGCAATTCGTATTAATTCGTGCTTAACAATATCAATTTATTTTTTGCGTTCGTAGTAGCAGGCCTTACACCGCCATCGCGATTCTTCCTGTCCGGATGAGCTCCTTAATCCCAAACCGGCTTAATTCGCGAAGCAATTCTTTAATAACACCCTGCTCTCCCATAAACTCAATTATCACGCTATTTTTTTTACGCTTAACGATGATTGCCTTATATTTATCCAAGAGGCCTTCTAACGCAGCCTTTGTTTTAGCCGAATACGCGACCGTTGCTAAAATTAACTCTCTCTCAACATGCTCTTTTTTGGTAAAATCAGTAACGGTAAGCACATCAATAAGCCTATTAAGCTGTTTTTTTATCTGCTCCAATATTTTCTCATCTTCGGCGTCCACGACAATGGTCATGCACGATATCGCGGGGTCGTGCGTTTCGCTCACCGCTAACGAAGCTATATTGTAACCTCTAGCGCTAAACAACCCGGCAATACGCGCCAGGACCCCGAACTTATTTTCCACGATAACTGATATTGTATGTTTCACTCGTCGCTACCGCTCCTCATACACGAATTAACACGAATCAAAAACAAAATTATCACGAATGTATTCGTGTAAATTCGATTTATAATTCGCGTCTATTCGCGTTCACGCCATGCCGCCGATCATTCGATTAATGGCTTCACCTGCCGGCACCATAGGATACACATTCTCCTCTTCCTCAACCACAAAATCAAGCATCACAGTGTTATCAATTGCTATTGCCTTTTTAATCGCGGCACGCACATCTTCTTTTTTGGTTATACGCATTCCGACAGCGCCATAGCTTTCAGCTAACTTCACAAAATCAGGATTACAAAGCTTCACTGAAGAATACCGCTTCTTATAAAATAGCTCCTGCCACTGCCTCACCATTCCTAGGTATCCATTATTAAGAATCGCGATTTTTACCGGTATTTTATTACAGACCACCGTCATAAGCTCCTGGCTATTCATCTGTATCGAACCATCACCGGCAATATCAAACACGATTTTATCCGGGCAAGCTACCTTTACCCCCATTGCCGCGGGAAACCCAAAACCCATAGTACCAAGCCCGCCGCTTGAAATAAAAGTGCGCGGCTTAGTATATTTATACCATTGACAACTCCACATCTGGTTTTGCCCGACTTCCGTGGTAATAATCGCCTCGCCTTTGGTAACCTCATAAATCTGTTCTATCACAAACTGCGGCTTAATCCTATTGCCTTCATCGCGATAGCGTAAAGGATGTTTTGCCTTCCACTCTTTAACCTGCTCAAGCCATTTCTTAGTATCTGGCTTCTTTTTTATCTCTTCTAAGAGCTGGCCTAGAATATTCTTAGCGTCTCCTACAATAGGGATATCTACCCGCACAGTCTTGCTGATAGACGTAGGGTCAATATCAATATGGATTATCTTAGCATGTGGAGCGAAAGAGGAAACCCTTCCGGTAACCCTGTCATCAAAACGCGCGCCAATGGCAATAATTAAATCCGACTCCATAGTCGCGTGATTCGCGTAGGCTGTCCCGTGCATACCCAGCATCCCTAATGATAATTCGTGCGTTCCCGGAAAAGCGCCTAACCCCATCATCGTCATTGTCACCGGCGCAAGAATTGTTTCCGCTAATTCTTTCACTTCCTGATGCGCCCCAGAAATAATCACTCCTCCGCCGATATAAAGAATGGGGCGCTTTGACGCCGCAATCAACCTTGCCGCCTTTTTGATTTGGCCGGGATGGCCAAAAAGAGTAGGTTTATATCCGCGGATAAAAACCTCCTGCGGCCACAGGAAATCACACTCCGCCTGCTGAACATCAACAGGCAAATCAATTACCACCGGGCCCGGCCTTCCCGTTAAGGCAAGATGAAATGCTTCACGCACTACTAAGGCCAAATCCTTCACATCCTTCACCAAATAATTATGCTTGGAAATAGACCTGGTAATCCCGGTAATATCTGCTTCCTGAAAGGCGTCATTTCCGATAAGGAAGGTCTTTACCTGTCCTGTGATTGCCACCATAGGAATAGAATCCATATAGGCATTGGCAATTCCGGTAGTAAGGTTCGTTGCCCCCGGCCCTGACGTAGCAAGGCAGACTCCCACTTTACCGGTTGCCCGGGCATAGCCGTCTGCCGCGTGCGCCGCCCCTTGCTCATGGCGGGTTAAAATAAAACGTATTTTAGAGTCATAGAGCTTGTCAAAAATAGGCAGCACCACTCCCCCGGGATAGCCAAACATAACCTCTACCCCTTCACGTTCCAAACACTCAATTAATATTTGC
Source organism: Omnitrophica WOR_2 bacterium GWF2_43_52 (assembly GCA_001805445.1). Taxonomy (GTDB): domain Bacteria; phylum Omnitrophota; class Gorgyraeia; order Gygaellales; family UBA12090; genus GWF2-43-52. The sequence continues at coordinate 76,425 of MHGF01000029.1, read as the reverse complement.
GCGCCAGTCATATTTTCATTGCTACATTTAAAACTGTTAAACTGCTAAATGGCTAAACTGTTTAACACTTTAACACTTTAACAATGTAACAGTTTAACAGTTTAAGATGGCTCCCTTATCCGCCGAAGAAACAAGCCTTGCATAGCGCGATAAATAGCCTGTGGTGATCTTTGGCTTGTGCGGTTTGCATTTACTTAAACGCTCTTGTAATTCCTTATCGCTTATGGCGATATCTAATTTCCTCCTCAGTATATCAATCTTAATCAGGTCGCCGTCGTGTATTGCGGCTATCGGGCCGCATCCTTGGGCTTCCGGCGAGATATGGCCGATGCAAGGGCCGCGGGTACCTCCGGAAAAACGCCCGTCTGTAATAAGTGCGACATCATCAGATAACCCCATCCCTACAATCGCGCTCGTTGGAGAAAGCATCTCGCGCATACCCGGTCCTCCAGCAGGGCCTTCATAGCGGATGACTACGACATGGCCTTTATGGATTTCTCCGTTTAAAATCGCCTTCATTGCTTCCTCTTCAGAATTAAAGCAAATTGCTTTTCCGGAAAAAACCTTCATCTTTTCTGAAACAGCCGCTTGTTTTACTACAGCGCCGCTGGGTGCCAGGTTGCCATAAAGAACAGCAATCCCTCCTTCTTTATGGTAAGGCTTATCCAAAGGCCGGATAACGTCGTTATCGAAAATCTCTGCTTCATCAGCGATAGCATAAATGCTCTTGGCATTGACCGTGGGATTATTTTTCAGCCTCTCCTTAAGCCGCTTTAATACGGCAGGGATACCTCCTGCGTATTCCAAGTCTTCCATATAAAAATTTCCTGACGGCTCAAGTGAACAAATATTTGGCGTAGTTTTAGATATTTCATCAAAAACAGACAAAGGCAAATCTACCCCCGCGTCATTGGCAATGGCTAATAAATGCAAGACAGTATTTGAGGAACCTCCTAATGCCATATCTACCGTAACCGCGTTATAAAAGGCGTTCTTATTCATAATAGAGCGAGGTTTGATATCTTTTTGCACCAGGTACACCGCCCTCTTGCCGGATTCAAAAGCAATCCGTTCTTTTTTGGCTAAAGCCACCATACTGGTGGCGCAACCGGTTAAACTCATCCCCATGGTTTCGGTAAGGCACGCCATCGTATTAGCAGTATAGAGCCCCTGGCAGGAACCGGAGCCGGGGCAGGCACACATCTCTATCGTTTCAATCTCTTTCTTAGAAATCTCTCCCTTTTTTGCCTTGGCTACCGCTTCAAAGGTATCACGCACAAGTGATAAGCGTTTACCGCGCAATCGCCCTGTGACCATAGGCCCGGCAGTAACCACCACCGAAGGTATATTAAGCCGCGCCACAGCCATAAGCATGCCGGGAGTAATTTTGTCGCAGTTGGTTAAAAGCACTAATCCATCCAGACAATGGGCATTGGCGATAGATTCAACCATATCCGCGATAAGCTCACGTGAGGCCAAAGAATAATGCATTCCGGCATGCCCCATAGCAATCCCATCGCAAATACCGGGGATACCGAATACAAAGGGCCTGCCGCCTCCGGCGTAAATTCCGTTTTCAATCGCCTGCTCCAAAGGGCGCATTTGGGTATGTCCCGGGACAAGGTCAGTAAAACTTGAGGCGATGCCGATAAACGGCTTGCTTAAATCCTCCCGGGTAATCCCAGTTGCAAAAAGCAATGCCCTATGAGGAATTCGCTCAACCCCCTTTTTAATTGTATCCGAACGCATAGCCACCTTCTTTCAATGTACTGGTCACCAAGTCACCACGTCACAAAGTCACCGGTTTTTTTACTGGTGACTGGTGACATTGTGACCAGGTGACTTTTTTAATCTGCCCCTTCTCCGTCATGCACTACCTGCGCGCCTTCTTTTCTTTTGCGAGAAATAACTCTCTTGAGGCTCACATATTTATCTACCAGTTCTTTTTTATTAATCATAGCAAGCTGTTTAAAAAGAAACTCAAATTTTTTTTCTATTTCTCCCGCGATCGCGTCCCTGACTGAATCGGCTAAGCCCATAATATCGCGCTTAAACGGCCCTAACGCCTTCTTTCTTGTTTTGTAGAAAAACTGCTCATCGGTTTCGCCCTCTTTTTTTTCTGAGGCGGCATTTACTTTAAGCCACGCGTAAATCTTTTCTTTTAACTCATGAGGAAAGTGTGGTGAGTCATAGATCATATTCTGAAATTCGGTCGCCAGGTGCACTTCAGCAGTTTCACATTCCGCGAATTTATGGAATGCCTCTGACGGCAATGTTGATGCTCCATGCTGAACCGCGCCGGCTAAGCCAAATTCTTTTCTGGCAATTTCAGATAACGCCTTTAAGGTGTCAAAATCAAGGGCTACCTGGGCAATAGTGCCGTCAGGCAGGACCACTCCGCCATGAGACGTGCCGGTCTGCACAGAAATTTTGCTTATGCCGATTAATCCTTTTCGCAGCCTCTCCTTAAAACCATCCATAAATACCCGCAGCTCCTCAGGCGTTGAATTCTTATGCCCAACCTCGCCAATCTCTCCTCCTACGGAAACGGTGATTCCTCTAGGCTCAATCCGCCGGATAAACTGGGTTAGCTTGGCACAGGTATCAAAATTATAATATTGCTGCTTTTTTACGCTCGATTGCGATAAATCAACGAGCGTTGATGAATCTATGTCTATGTTATAAAAACCGAACTCAATTGCCTCAGCAATGAGGGCCTGCAAAGTTTCTATTTCTTTTTCCGGATTTTCCTTAAATTTCTTGATATTCACCTGGGTGTGGTCTGCCTGGATAAACACAGGGCCTGAGTAACCTTCCTTAATTGCCGCTGCCAGTATCATGGCTCCATATTCACAGGGCGGCTGGCTGGTATAGCCCATTTCGCTCTTGGCAATTTCAAAAATAAACGCCCCTGAGTTATTACGCTGGGCTACTCTGAATAGTGCCCGTGCCAAATCATAGGTCATAGAACGTAAATTGATTGCCGGCACAGTAAACCCGCCAAAGCCTTCTTTTGCCCGGGCACTATAAAAATCATGTATGGATGCCGGATAAATACCGCTCTTATAGGCAATCCCTAAAATCTTTTTATAAATCCTCTTCTTGGTTTCAACATCATCTATCGCGATTAAGTCTTTCACAAAACCGCTTATATCTTTTCCACGCCTAGCCATCTCTTAAAACTCTCCTTTCAATTATGTTATCAATACAAATACACTACCTAATTTTACTATCACGAATTAACACGAATCACACACGAATTTCCACGAATTACTTTCAACGAGAATTCGTGTTAATTCGGCTTTTTATTCGTGGGAATTTGTGTTTATTTAACCATACCTATGTGAGCACCTTAACCAAATTATAAAAATGGTCTACTTTTAAATCTTTCTTTCGTATCGCGGTTTCCAAATCAAGCACTATAATCTTACTGTCCTTAATCCCGACCACCTTATGTGTTTCACCGCGCAACAGGCAATCAACTGCCGCATGTCCCAGGCCCAGCGCCAATGCCCGGCTAAATGCCGTGGGGCGGCCACCCCTTTGCACATGGCCTAAAACCACCTCGCGGGTCTCAAGGCTGGTCATTTCTGTTATCTTTCGGGCAATGTCTTGCGCCTTTGCCGCGCCCTCAGCCACGACTACAATCCAGCTGATTTTTCCCCTTATGTTTCCCTCCACAATGCCATGGCACATACTTTCTAAATTTAATTCCCGTTCCGGGATAATGACGTCTTCACATCCGCCGGCTAATGCCACTTGTAAGGCAATATAGCCTGAGCTTCTCCCCATCACCTCAACTACAAAAATTCTCTCCATTGAGGTTGCGGTATCTCGGATATTATCAATTGCCAAAAGAGCAGTATTGATTGCGGTATCCGCTCCAATAGTTTCATCTATGCCGTTTATGTCATTATCAATTGACGCGGGAATACCTACGCAAGGGACATTGTATTTTTTATAAAACTCGTATGCCCCCCGGAAACTGCCGTCGCCTCCAATAACTACAAGCGCGTCAATCGAATCTTTCTTTACTGTCTGATATGCCCGCGATTGGCCTTCCTCGGTTTTAAATTCAGCGCAGCGCGCGGTCTTAAGTATCGTGCCTCCCTGATTAATGATACCAGAGACCGAACGATGGTCTAAAGGCTTTATTTCTTCATTAATGAGGCCCCACCAGCCGCGGAATATCCCGGTAACCTCTATTTTCCTGCTTAGCGCGTATCTAACCACACTGCGGATAGCCGCATTCATTCCCGGGGCATCGCCGCCAGCGGTTAAGACCCCGATTTTCTTTAGTGCCATATTATTTTTGCCTAATTTTCACGATCCCTGCCGGCTCATTTTAGGAAATATTTTTTTTAGCCCCGCGGCAAAAAGAACGATAACAATGACTAACAGTAAAAGTTTTACTATAGTAAAGGCGTGACGAAACGCCTTACAATACCTTACCGATACACTAGGGCTTTCCTTCTCAGTCACTATTAATTTTGAAAAATAAAAAAGCTTGCCCTCTTGTGGAATATCAATCCTAATGGGTAATACCCCTTTCATCTGCGCGGATTGCACCTCATCATAAAAACCCTCCGTCACCACAGACTGTCCGGCAAACTGCTGGCCAACATTTGATTCAAGCCTATAGCCAGCGGCTTTTGACATTGGCGCCCTTTCTTTAGTTCTAAAATCATCGGCAACAGGGAACATACTCGCCTTCACCTGCTTAACATCTCCGCCAAAGTTAAAATAAGCATACTCAGATGGTAAATAAAGCGACCACTGCAAACTGCTTATTGGTATATCGTTTTGCGGTAAATTAAGTTTTATGTTTCCCAAAAATTTCATGGTAGGGGTTTTATCTAAATACACAATTTCTACCGGAAACTGCGTAAGCCCTTCTTCCCTTAACTGCGATTTTTCTAAAGGAATGAGAATATGCCCATTCTTGTCTTTGGCTGGCTTTACCGGCTTACCCGCCACGAATACGCTCCATAAAACAGATTCCTCAGGCAGCGTCAATCGGAGATATTGTTTGACGTTATTTCTGAGCTGGTAAATTGCTTTGGTAAGGCTTTTACCTTCATTGGTCTGCAAGGTAACAAAAGCAGCGGAATCAATCGTCGCCACCAGCACAGGCACTTCTTCATGTTTGGTAACATCTATCGCGATGGTAAAGGGATGCTTCAGGTATTTAAAAGCCAGGAGAATCGGATTAGCCGTCATGCCCCAAAGCGAGGAGGGTAATTCTTTTACATCAATAAGCGTGGCATTTTCGGTTTTATTTATCGCCAGCTCTACATTTGTTGCCGCGGCTAAGCCAAGAAAACCTTTTTCCCTTTCTGCTCCCAAAGCTTGAATCCAGGGGATCTGCGCGACGACCGAGCCGTCTCCGATTTTTCTTTCGTAGGTTACGTTAAGGGTATAATTACCTTTTGTGCCAAAAGTAAAATAGACATCCACATACTGCAGGTTTTCTTTCTGGGAAATTTTCCAATCCCGCAAATTTTTTCCCTGGACATCAAGGATAGCGATATCTTCCGGCAAGGCAATGCGCGCGTTGGAAATTTCTGACTGCAGTATGGAATAATTTAAGATAGACTGACAACGTATCAAGCCTTCACCAATAGAAACAGAGCTTACCGTATCCACGTACACCTTTGGCTCCAATTTAACAGGGGTAATAGTCTCTTTCGGAAGGGCCTTTGACCAGCGCACGGTTATGGTATTGGTATTGGGCATGACCGCCCAGGCAACCGTCTTCTTAGGCGCTTTCTTTACCTCCAGCCTGATTGAAGGCTCAACAAATATCTCTACATCATCCTCTTCCATAGCAAACTCAAACTGGGAAATCGGCGCGGGAATAGATTCAAAGCTGAAATTCCCCGGGCCATTTTCTCTTTCTCGGGAAGCCTTGATTAAAAACTCCATATCCAAAGTATACCTGCCCGGTTTATCTATCATCAGGTAATATTTTCCTGACTGCATGACCACAAAAGAAGTTCCTCTGTTTACGCTTACTTCAATAAGCCCTACAGTATTCTTTGCCAGAGGAATCTGCGTCCATCCCTTTTTAAAAACCTCAAAAACAATACTGCCTTTAACCGTTACCACATCTTCTTCTATTTCCGCCTTATAATCTGTTCTGTAGATTGCGTACGAAGAAAACACCGGCGCGTTTCCTTCCGCCCTTTGAAGCATGTCAGCGGAAACATCCCGGTCAGCCTTTGCCGCTTTCCGCGCTTGCTGGCTCTTGCCTTCTTCTTGCGGCTTATTACTCTGCTGCTCATTATCCACATAATACGGCTCGTACTGAGCAGCCTGCTGCATATTCTTCGAGGCATTAATCTTTTGCTGAATCTTTTCCTGTAACCCTCCGGCCAGAAGCAGCGCAGGTATACTGATAACAAACGCTAGAAATAAAAACAAGGAAACTCCTGTTTTATGTTTTAGCTTCATTCTGCGTGCCTCCTATCATACTATGTGTAAATAACCATGAAAATGAGGAAATTAGGTGAATCAGGGAATTAGGGTTTGGAGACTAGGATATCAGGATATAAGGAAAAAATCGAAATTCCCGGCTTCCCCGATTCCCAAATCCCAATCTCCCAGTATCCTGATACCCCTGACTGCCACAGGCAGGCGTTTTTAACATATTACTAGCTCGCTATTCTGCGAGCTTCTAAGACAAAGCTTTATTTTAGGGAAGCCCTGCCTTGCAATAAACCTACGTTCCCTCTTCCCAACTGGAAAGATATTTTTCCTGTTTCGCGGTCAACGTATCAATCTTTATCCCCATTGAGTCTAATTTCAGCTTAGCGATGTTTTCATCAATATGCTTTGGCACTGAATACACCGCGTGCTCTAACTCTTTATGTTTTTTTACGATATATTCGGCAGACAGCGCCTGATTGGCAAACGACATATCCATAACGCTTGCCGGATGCCCCTCCGCGGAAGCAAGGTTAATGAGACGACCCTCGCCTAAAAGATAAATCCTCCTGCCGCTAGCCAACGTATATTCTTCCACAAAATTACGGAGGGTCCTTTTCTTTTTGCTTAAGCCCTCTAAAGCCGGAATATCTATTTCCACATTAAAATGCCCGGAGTTAGCCACAATCGCGCCGTCTTTCATCTTGGTAAAATGCTCTTTACGGATAACACTGATATCGCCGGTAACAGTCAAAAATATCTCTCCGATTTCTGCCGCTTCCCCAATAGGCATCACCTCATAACCGTCCATAGTCGCCTCTAACGCTCTTATGGCATCTACTTCAACCACGATAACTCTTGCTCCCATGCCGCGGGCGCGCATCGCCACACCCTTACCGCACCAGCCATAGCCGCAGACTACAAAAGCGCATCCAGCGATTAATGTATTGGTCGCGCGGATTATCCCATCAATGGTAGATTGTCCTGTGCCGTAACGATTGTCAAAAAGATGCTTGGTCTGGGCGTCATTAACCGCGATAATGGGATAGTGCAGCTTTCCATCTTTTTGCATTGCCCGCAAGCGAATCACGCCGGTCGTTGTCTCCTCGGTTCCCCCCAATATATCGGATAACAAATCTTCTCTCTTTTGGTGAATAGTCGAAACGATGTCCGCGCCATCATCCATAGTAAGAGTGGGCTTTCCATCCAACGCGCTGTTGATATGGTGATAGTATGTCCGTGTATCTTCGCCCTTAATGGAAAAGGTCGCGATTTTGAAATCTTTTACCAATGATGCCGCAACATCATCCTGCGTCGATAAAGGGTTAGACGCGCACAGGCGTATTTCCGCGCCGCCTGTCTTTAACACATCCATCAACACCCCTGTTTCCGTAGTCACATGAAGACAGGCAACAACACGCGTTCCCCGCAACGGTTTTTCTTTGCTGAACCTTTTTTTGATAAGTTTTAATACCGGCATATTGTTGCTTGCCCACTCAATCCTTAATCGTCCGGCCGTAGATAATTTTATATCCTTAACATCATAGTCCATGTATACTCCTGTTATTTTTAATTTACGAAGGACGAGGGATGAAAGACGTAAGACGTTTTTGTTCGTCCTACGTCCCTCGTCTTTCGTCTCTCGTTTTATAACTTGGCTGCTTGCTTTTTTAAAAGCTGCGCCTTATCGGTCAATTCCCAGCTAAATTCCGGCTCGGTCCTGCCAAAATGCCCATAGCAAGCAGTTTTCCTGTATATAGGCCTGAGCAAATCCAGGCTCTGAATCATCCCCTGAGGGGTCATATCAAAATTGTTCTTAATAAGCTTTTCTATCGCGGGCTCAGAAATCTTTCCTGTCCCGTAGGTATCAACCATTACCGCCAAAGGCTCCGCCTTGCCGATAACATAGGCAACATGAATAAGGCATTTCTCGGCGATACCCGCGGCAACGATATTCTTGGCAATGTACCTGCCCATATAGGCGGCCGAACGGTCAACTTTTGTCGGGTCTTTCCCGGAAAACGCCCCGCCTCCTGAAGCAACCATTCCGCCATAGGTATCAACCACTATCTTTCGCCCAGTCATTCCGGTATCCGATTGAGGGCCACCAACCACAAATTTTCCGGTTTCATTGATATAAAACTTGGTGTCTTTATCTAAATACTCTTTCACTATAGGCTTGACAATCTCATCGATAATTTCCTGCTTCGCTTTTTTGGTGATATGCATGCCTGAGCTATCAAGGATTTCCTCAGTGTGCTGGCAGGCAATAACCACGGAATCCACTCGCTTAGGATGTCCATCAACATATTCCACGCTCACCTGACTCTTACAATCAGGGCCGAGATATTTGAGAATCTTTGCCCTTCTTACCTCAGCAGTTTTCCTTACCAAATGGTGCGCGAGCATAATGGGAAGCGGCATAAGTTCAGGGGTTTCCCTACAGGCATACCCAACCATAAATCCCTGATCGCCGGCGCCTCCGGTATTTACTCCCTGGGCAATATCCGGAGACTGGCTGTGGATGGTATTAATAACCGCGCAGGTATGATAATCAAAACCATACTTGGGATGATCGTAGCCAATTTCCTTTAATATGTTCCTGGTTAAATTATGCACGTCTACAAAACCTGTAGTGGTAATTTCACCACCGACAATAAGAAGCCCCATGGTAACGTATGTTTCACAGGCAACCCTTCCATAAGGATCCTGGCGTAAAACACAATCTAAAATACCGTCCGATATCTGGTCACAGACCTTATCCGGATGGCCCTCACCGACTGATTCCGAAGTAAACAAATACCTGCGTTTTTCCATCTACTCTTCTCCTTTTTTAAATTTTTCAAACACCTTATCCGCTTCCTGATACACCTGCGGATCACCTATATCATACCAATGCTTATTAAAAACAAAGCCATACACCGTTTCTTTGCTGCTTAGCCAACGTATAAAACTGCCGCTGGCATCCTTTTCCGTATGCGCGCTCTGGACATATTCATTAATGTACTTTACTTTTTCCCGAGGAATATAGTAAAGGCATGTCGCAATCAATGATGACCGCGGCACAGAGGGCTTTTCCACAAAATCAACAATTTGATTACTGGTATCCAGGCTCACGACTCCATATTTGGCAGCAAGTTCCCTTTGCCCGATATCATAAACACCGATACTTGCCTGCGGCTTCTTGCTTAAGGCAAACGCGATAAAACTATCCAGGCTTTCCTCAAAAAGATTATCCCCTCCAAAAATAAGGACATCCTCCGTACTCTCTTCCTGACGCAGGGCAAAATGTATATCCCCAATTGCTCCTAAGCGGTCTTCCACGCTTTTTGTGCCGTCATTGAGTACGTTTATAGATAGTCGCTGATACTTACGAGAAGACTTTTTAAAATTATCCGCCCAGGCCAAGAAATTTTTATAGTATTTATCATTCGTTATTACCTGTAGCTGCGTTATTTCTTTAATCCTGGCCAACTTTTCAGCAATATAGTCAAGTATGGGCCTTTTGGCCACAGGAAGAAGCGGCTTAGGATACTCTTTGGTTAATGGGTAAAGCCGCGTGCCGTAGCCTGCGGCTAATATCAATGTTTTCATTGTATAAACTTAGCGCACAATCTCTAATTCATCCAATTTACTCTGGATAAAGCTTTCAACTTCCTTTGCCGTTGGTAACGATAACGCCTGGGTAGCAATCTGGCTTGCCTGAGCCATCGTCACAGAACGAATGACATGTTTTATTTCAGGAATCATCACCGAAGGCATACTGAATTCATCTAAACCCAAACCCAGCAATACCAGGCTAAAAAGCGAATCCCCTGCCATTTCCCCGCACATCCCCACACGAATACCCGCGGCATGGCCTATATCAATAATGTGTTTTATAAAACGCAGCACCCCCGGATGCGCGGGTTCATAAAGGTACGCTACTTTCTCGTTGCTGCGGTCAACCGCTATAGAATATTGAATCAGGTCATTGGTGCCAATGCTGAAGAAATCAACCTCTCGTGCCAGAATGTCGGCGGTCATTGCCGCGGAAGGCACCTCAATCATTGCCCCTACTTCAATTGACTCATCAAAAGGGCTCTTACGCTGGCGCAATTCATTTTTACATTCTTCCAAAAGCACATTTGCCTGCCTCAACTCTTCAATCCCGGAAATCATAGGGTACATAAGCTTAAGCTTCCCGTGGGCTGACGCCCTGAGGATCGCCCGCAGCTGCGACTTAAACATATCGGGCCGCGCCAAACAAAAACGGATTGCCCTCCACCCCAAGAACGGAGACATCTCACGAGGAATCTCCAAGTGAGATATAAACTTATCCCCTCCTAAATCCAAGGTCCGGATAGTAACAGAATGAGGGTTCATCGCCTCCGCGACAAATTTGTATGCTTCATAATGCTCCTCTTCTGTGGGCAGGTCAACCCTGTTCATATAGAAAAATTCCGTGCGGTACAACCCTATCCCATCTGCCCCATGCTCTTTGAGGGAAGGGATTTCATCAGGAAGTTCTATATTCGCCGCTATATGCACGCGCGTTCCGTCAAGCGTGAGGGCGGGCTTATCCTTGAGGCCGATAAAACGCTGAGTAGTATCTTTAAATGCTGTTTTTTGCCGCTGATAGCTTTCCAGCGTCTGGCTGTCAGGATCAATAAAAACCAATCCCGTGCTTCCATCAATAATAAGGGTATCGCCGGTTTTAATCTTAAGCGTTGCCACTTCAAGGCCGACAACGGCTGGTATCTCCATAGATTTAGCCATAATCGCGGTATGAGAAGTCTTGCCTCCTACATTAGTCACAAACGCCAAGACATTTTTCCTATGCATCATTGCCGTATCTGAAGGAGACAAATCATGCGAAACCAAAATGACCTTTTCCTGGAGTTCTTCAAGAGGCTTAGCGGTTTTGCCCAAAAGATTACGCAGCACACGCCTGCCTACATCGTTAATATCGCTCACCCGCTCTTTAAGGTATTCATCCTCAATCCTTAAAAATACCTGAACATACTTACGCAGCACATCCTGAAAGACATACGCGGCACTAAGCTTATCCTTCTTCAACTGGGAAATTACTTCTTCTATAATCGTGCGGTCCTCAAGAACGAGAAGATGAGCATCAAAAATTTCCGCCTCATCCTGCCCCATCTCATCTGCTATTTTCTTCTGCAAATCCAGGATCTCACGGCGCGTTTTAATTAATGCTTCTTCAAAAATCTGGATTTGGGTTGCAATCTGGTCATCTGAAATAACCTGCTTGGGGACAATGAGCTCCTCTTTTGTCCATAAATAGGCCGGGCCTATAGCAATGCCCCCTGATGCAGGGATCCCCTTTAAGTTAATCATTTCTTCGCCTTCTTTTCACCATGTTTTGATGGATTTCTCTCTGCCGGCACTGGATTGACAGGTTTAAGCATCTGCTCCATATCATCGGTCCCTGCCATTTTCTCAAGCTCAGCCATTGCCTCATGAGCATCTTTTCCTGTAGTTACAATAGTGATAGTGCTATCCTTTTCTGCCGCAAGCATCAATATTCCCATGATGGACTTACCATTAACTTCCATATCATCCTTGGTAACCTTAACATCAGCTTCAAATTTATTCGCGATTTGCACAAACAAAGCAGCCGGCCGGGCATGAAGGCCGAGCTTGTTTTTCACTATTATTTTCTTTTTTACAGTATGCATTTCTTTAGCTATCAGTTATCTCCGCCGCAGGCGGATGCGCCTACGGCGCAAGCTATCAGCCTTCGGCTGAAAACTATTTTTAAAAGTTTTCTTGAATCAAATCGCTAATAATACGCGCGAGCTTCCCCGAATCATGGCGCACATAATCTTTCGCGTTGATGATGTCCGCCTCGATAACCCTATAGCCGGCATGCCGTATCTTTTCCATATCAACAACTACAGGATATGAATATTCATGGCTATATCTATCCAATAACTCCTTGGCTATGTGGGTAACATTCACAACGCAGTAATCAATGATCTTGGGAGAACTATGGTCGATGACCGCCTTGATATGGTCAAAAGCACTATAGCCTTCAGTTTCTCCGAGCTGTGTCATGACGTTGCATATATATATTTTTAAGGCGCTGCTGGCGGTAACCGCGTCTCTGATTTCCTTAATCAAAAGATTCGGAATAACGCTCGTATATAAACTCCCCGGCCCAAGGATAATAGCCTGTGCCTCGGAAATTGCCTTGAGGGCCTCAGGAGTAGCAATAGCATCCTGAGGTTTTAATGATATCTTCGCGATAGGCTGTTTTTTTTTCGGTATTGAGGCCTCTCCCTCGGTAGTTGTACCATCTCTGTAGCGGGCAACCAACGATACCTTATTTAACGTTGATGGTATTACCTGGCCGCGTATCGCCAGGACCTTGCTTGATTCCTTAACCGCTTTCTCAAAATCACCGGTGAGTTTCGTCATAACGGTAATAAATAAATTCCCAAAACTGTGCCCGGACAATTCACTTGAGGTATCAAACCGGAATTGGAATAAATCCTGCATCAAACTCGGCGCATCCGCTAGCGCCACAAGGCAATTGCGTATATCCCCGGGTGGAAGGATATCGAATTCCTGCCGTATCCTTCCTGAAGAACCGCCATCATCAGCCACGGTAACTACTGCCGAAATATTAGAAGTATACTCCTTGAGTCCGTAGAGTAATGCTGATAACCCTGTGCCTCCTCCGATAGCAACAATCCGCGGCCCTTTCTCGAGATAACGCTTGCGGTAGATCATATCTACGATTTCTCTTTCACCGGGCGGTATAAAGACATTAATAAACGAGCCAAGGATATTACGTAAGCCAAGAATGCCTAAGAACACACCGGTAAATATCGCTAAAATATAAAACGCGCGGTAAAAGACACTCGGCTCAACCAAAAGGCGGGCGCTGCCAAAAGTAATCAGTACTACCGCAAGGGTAAGCAAGGCAATCCATCGTTTTACCCTCATTCCAGGATAAAGCCACTTTATTACCTTAAAGAATATATTTGAATTATTCTTCATTCGTACCAACAAAGCATAGCTTCGCTGCCATAATGAATCTCTTTTCCTGCCACAACCGCCAATGGCTCATCTAAAAACACCTAGAGGGCTATACTCTTTTTTCATCCTCCTGAATGATGATTTTAAAAATAGCCTTTTCATCTTTACATTCCTTAAGGCTGTCACGGAAATATTTGTCTTTAAGAAGACGGGAAATCCTGGCCAAGGCCTTTAAATGAGGGCCCGCGGAATCTATAGGGGCAATAAGCAGGAAAAAGATATACACTTTCTCTCCGTCAAGGGAATCAAAATCAACGCCCTTTTGCGACAGGCTAAAGGCAGCAGTAAGCTTATTGACGCAATCCGATTTAGTATGGGGTATTCCTACTCCCTGTCCAATCGCGGTTGAACCTAACGCTTCTCTTGCCATAAGCTGCTCGACAAGTTTATTGCGGCATTTTTTATCGATCGCTTGGGCAGAGACAAGCAAATCAACCATTTCCTTGAGCACATCCTCCTTTTTGGTTGCTTTAATATCTGCGCTCATTGCGTCTTTCGACAGAAACTCTATAATTTTCATACGAGTCATTCCTCCTTCAACACAATACCGATAGCAACAACTTGTTAAACTAAAAATACAATGAAAACTTCCACGCTAAAGTAAACCCCGTTAGAGAATTACGTTCTCTAACGGTCCGCGCCAACGGTGGCATTAAACCACCGTCGACTTTATAAGGTGATGACCACCGAATAAATTCGGTGGCTTTCTCTACTGGGGTAAATAAGCGGGAGGCGGGATTCGAACCCGTGACATCAACCTTGGCAAGGTTGCGCTCTACCAACTGAGCTACTCCCGCGTCGTTCACTATAGACTATTCAAGGCTAGCAAGTAAACAAATAAAGCTTTTTGCCTTATCAAAAACTTATCTCCTATTGACGGACGTTCACTCCCCATAGGGGCTTCGCCCCTATGGCGCCCCGAAGTTACGTTAGGGCTGTCACCCCAACAGCGCGGGGAAAATTCCTTCCCCGCACCCCTTTGGCTTTTTAACAATCGGCTATGTTTGCTTACAACAATTATCCTGCCGAAGGCAGGATATTGTTAAAAAGCCACCTGTGGCTACAAACTAAATTCTTAGCTCTTAGTTCTGATGTACTGGGCGGAAGAGGATTTGAACCTCCAAGGGTTTCCCCAATAGCTCCTAAGGCTATCGCGTATGCCAATTCCGCCATCCGCCCTCGGTAAGGCAGACAAAAAGTGTGTACGTGCGTAAGTGTAAAGTTTCGTGAATCTCATACACACTCATCCCACTTACACACTTTACACTTACACACTTTACACTTAAAATGAGCCGCCCGTGACTCGAACACTATCCAAAGAGGCTTCCTTCGACTTCGCTCAGGATGATTCGAAGGATGGTAAGCAAAATCGAACCACTGCCCCTATGGCGTCCGCCAAAAATCGTGGCGGACTGTTACCCCGAAAGCGAGGGGGAAATGCTTCCCCCTCAACCCCCTTGTGTTCTACGTCACCTGCGAAATTATAAAAATGAGCCGCCCGTGACTCGAACACGGCACACTCGGCTTAAAAAGCCGATGCTCTACCTGATGAGCTAGCGGCCCATAAACACGAATTTACACGAATTTGAATCAAAATAACACGAATTAACCGCATGGTTTTTATTCGTGTTAATTCGGCTTTTCATTCGTGATAATTCGTGTTTTAGAATTCGGCCAATTCTTTTTCTTTTGCTGCCAATATCTGATCAACTCTCTCTATGTGAGAATCCATCACTTTCTGCAAACTGTCATGGCCTTTGAATTTATCATCTTCTGAAATACGTTTATCCTTCTCCAGCTTATCAATAGCTTCTTTCATGTCTCGGCGAATAGTCCGCAAGGAGATTCTTCCTTCTTCTGCCATTTTCTTTACCACTTTGGCCAGCTCATCGCGCCTGTCTTTAGAAAGTTGCGGGATTGCAAGCCTTACCACTTTCTTATCATTAACCGGGCTAACCCCAAGGTTTGATTTCAAAATTGCCTTCTCTATTTCCGGAATGACTGTGGTATCCCAGGGCTGAATCAATAGTGTCCGCGCGTCGGGAACACTAATCGATGCTAATTGCTTTAAAAGCATCGGAGAGCCGTAACACTCAACACGCAAGCCCTCTACCATATGAGGGTTTGCCCTCCCGGTACTAATTTCCGAAAATTCTCTCTGCATCGCCTCGAGAGCCTTCTTCATCTTTTCATCCGCGTCTTTTATTATGTCTTTTACTGCCATATTTACCTCTCTATCCTGCTGCTCTATGTTATCAATAATATTTAAATGCGGCGACCGGGAAATCAGGGTATCGGGATTTGGATATTGGGGGGTTTCTGTCCCTAATCCCCAATTCCCTGACACCCAAATCCCAATCACCCGATTACCTAATATCCGCCTTTTTACTGGATAATCGTCCCTATTTTCTCGCCCATTATTACCTTGTGGATATTCCCTTCCTTGGTCATATCAAAAATTATAATAGGAAGTTTATTTTCCATACACAACGTAACAGCTGTCGAATCTATTACCCGCAAGCCCTTTCTTACCACATCAATATACTTAAGTTCGGAAAACCTCTTGGCCCCCTTGACTTTAAAGGGATCTGCCGCGTATACTCCATCGACCTTCGTTGCCTTTAATACAACCTGGGCATTAATTTCTTTTGCCCTTAATGCCGCTGTGGTATCGGTAGTGAAATAAGGATTTCCCGTCCCTGCTACAAAAATGACGACTCTCCCCTTTTCTAAGTGGCGCATGGCCCGCCGCCTGATATAGGATTCCGCGACCTGCCTGATTTCTATAGCGGTCATAATTCGAGTAGCCACGCCTATTTTTTCCAATGCGTCTTGAAGCGCCATGCCGTTGATCACTGTTGCCAACATTCCCATATAATCGGCTACCGAACGGTCCATATCAAGGCCCTTAGCCTCTACATTTTCCTGTCCCCGGAATATGTTGCCGCCGCCCAGCACAAGGGCGACTTCAATCCCTAGCTGTTTAATTTCTTTTATTTGCGTCGCAATGGAGAAAAGCGTCTTCTGGTCTATACCGTGGCGATGCGCGCCCTGCAAGGCTTCGCCGCTTAGTTTCAGGACCACACGTTTATAAACAGGCTTTTTGATCATTGTATCCGTTACAAAGGTTTATTGTCTTATGTATCCTACAGCAAAGAGTGGAGAGTATTATCCTTGATTCATTGAATGATTACGCTCAAGGATATGCCAGAATTTTTATTCTCCGATCTGAAAACGCGTAAAACGCCGGATAATTACATTTTCCCCCACCTTAGCAATGATTGAATTAAGATACTCCTTGATGGTAAGAGAAGGATTCTTCACAAACGGCTGCTCCAAGAGGCAGGCCTCTTTACAAAAAGCCTCTCCATCAGCCTGCTCCTTCACCGTTTCCTGCGGAACATCTTCCCTCTTAACATAGCGAGGCTTCATTGCTGCCACATGCAGAGCCACATCACTGGAAAACTTGATAAACTCTTCATTGCGCGCCACAAAATCAGTCTCTGAATTTACCTCAACCAGAACCCCGGTTTTATTATCATGATGGATGTAGCTCGCGATTCTGCCTGCCTTGGCTATCCGATCGGATTTTTTAGCAGCGATCTCGAGGCCTCGCTTCATTAAAATATCTTTTGCTTTAGTGACATCTCCTTTTGCTTCGTACAAAGCCTTTCTGCAATCAGACACTCCCAAGGAAGTAGTTTCGCGCAATTGCTTGATTAATTCTAAAGAACCATGTATTCCCATGAAACCTCCTCACCTCTAACGTCTATAGCTTCGACTATCATTATCTCTTCTTAAACCCGCGCTTACCTTAGTCAGAAAATCCGGTAGTTTTCTCATGAAGCATGCCTTTCATGCCTCATATCCGCGAAAAGGCTCTTCTGATTCTAAAACAGCTTATTTTTTACCCTTCCTCTTTGCCCTTTGGTCGGCTGCGGCATCTATGGGCTTCGCTTTCAGGGGCCTTTTACCGGCTTCTTCCTTGTCAACGCCTACGACTTCTTCGGCTAACGCGATAATTTCTTCTTTTACGTTTCCATCTTCGCCGAAGGTTATTGTTTGACTTTCTATCGCTGCCTCATCGGCCTGAGCTTTTATATTCACCTGTGCCAAATACTCAAGGAATCCTTTTCTGCCTTCGGCGATAGATTCCGCGATGAGAGTCGTGACAAGGCGGATTGATTTAATCGCGTCATCGTTACCCGGGATAGGATAATCAATGAGATCAGGATTACAATTGGTATCAATAAGCCCAATAATAGGAATACCCAATTTCCGCGCTTCAGCGACTGCCAACGATTCCTTTTTGGAATCAATAACAAATAAAGCAGACGGCAGGCGTTCCATATCCTTAATGCCCCCAAGATTCTTTTCCAGCTTCTCTTGCTCTTTAAGCAGCATGCTCACTTCTTTCTTGATGTAGCTATTCATGCGGCCGTCTTCTTTCATTTTCTCGATATCCTTGAGCCTGTTGATTGACTTCTCGATCGTCTTAAAATTGGTCAGAAGCCCGCCCAACCAACGATGAGGGACATAATACATTCCGCATGCTTTCGCCTGCTCGGCAATAATGTCCTGGGCCTGCTTCTTCGTGCCGACAAAGAGCACAATCTCGCCTTTTCTGGCTAAATCCTTTAGAAACTCCCGAGCCCGCTGCAAATACTCTACTGTTTTCTCAAGGTTTATAATGTAGATATTGTTGCGCTCTCCAAAAATAAAAGGCGCCATTTTAGGATTCCAGCGCTTTGTCTGGTGCCCAAAATGCACCCCTGCTTCAAGTAACTGCTTAACTAACTCTTCTGCCAATTGTATTCTCCTCCTTTAATGCCACGCTCTTTAGAAAAACTTCTAATATCTAATAGAGGTTAAAAACCCACTGCCAAACCTTTTTATCTGCTATTACCGTACATAATTCCTAGTAATAGCCAAAGGAATGGATCGCTACAGCATCTCAACTGTCAGGGTATTATGTTATTAATTACTACTCATCATCAAAAAACTAAACACTCTACAGGTAAAAAAAAATTATACCATAAAAAAGCAATATGGCAACTCAAATTTTACTAAAATTTTGCATATCCCAGAGCCTGCGGTACAGGCCTTCTTTTTCAAGTAAATCCTGATGGGTGCCCGACTGCACAATAGCCCCCTTATCCAAAACAATAATCTGCGACGCGTTCTTAAGCGTAGAAAGCCTATGGGCTACCATAAACACGGTCCTTCCCCGCATCAGTTGATTAAGCGCCTCCTGGACCAAACGCTCCGACTCGCTGTCTAACTGGCTGGTTGCTTCATCCAATAAAAGAATCGGAGGATTCTTGAATAATGCCCTGGCAATGGCAAGCCTCTGGCGCTCTCCTCCGGAAAGCTTCACCCCTCTGTCTCCCACAAACGTATCGTATCCATCCGGAAGCTTTATAATAAAATCATGGGCATTGGCAATACGAGAAGCCTCAACTATTTTCTTCTCATCAACATCCAAGTGGCCATAGCTGATATTCGCCTTTACGGTATCATTGAATAACACAACCTCCTGCGTCACTATGCCGATCTGATTTCGCAACGATTTCAGGGAAATAGTTTTACTATTAATCCCGTCAATTAAAATCACGCCTTCCTGAGGGTCATAAAAACGGGGCAGCAGATCAAGCAACGTGCTTTTACCCACGCCGCTGGGGCCAGCAATAGCAATCGCTTCCCCCACTTTAACCGAAAAACTGATATGTTTTAATACCTGCGCCTCTTCGTATCTAAAAGAAACATCCTTAAACTCTATCTGCTGAGAAACCCTGCTTAAATCAAAGGCATTCGGCGCCTCCCTAACGGCTATCGGGGCGTCAAGCACTTCATAAATACGGCTATTTGCGGCAAGCGCCTGCTGATTGATAGAATTCACCTGGCTGAGTTTTTTAAGCGGACGGATCAAGGAAAAAAGCGAGCCTAAATAAAGCCCGAATACCCCGAACGAAAGCTTCCCGGAAATCACATCTTTACCCACCCATGAAAGGATAAAAATCCCGAAGAAAACTCCGATAAGTTCTGTGAGCGGGCCTAAGAGCAGCGAACGCTTTATTGACTTCATGGACAATTTATAATACTCGTGATTTTGCTTCTTGAACTTGGCTATTTCATACGGTTCCATACAAAAAGCCTTCACAATCCTCACCCCGCTTATCGTCTCTACCAAAAGCGAATTAGTATCCGCCATCTTTTCCTGGGAAAAACGGGAGATCTTGCGCAGCTTTCTGCCTACTTTAGTAATAGGAAGAGCGATAAAAGGAATCAACAGTAAGGAAAGAAGGGCTAATTTCCAATGGATAAAAAATATGGTAAAGGCAAAAATGATAATCAAAAATGACTGGTAGACCAAATCCGTAGTGCCATAGGAAAGGGCATTCTCTACCAGTTTCACATCGTTGGTAATCCGCGAAACAAGCTCACCAGCCCGTTTTTTAGTAAAATACTCCAAAGATAAGCTCTGAAGCTTCTCATACAAACGGCTGCGGATATCCCGCACGCAGAGCTGGCCTATATCAGACATATAGTATGAATAAAGGAAATTGGTTAGCCCTTTTAAGAGGAAAAGAAGAGGAATAAAAAGAATAAGCATATGCAGTAAGTCTATCTGCGAGATATTGTTAATCCTCCCCACAAAGCCTTCAACGGCCTCAGGCAGTTTAACAGGAAAGACAATCTTACCGTTATTAAAGACTTTATCGGTAACCGGTACAAGCATGGCAATGGAAACCCAGTCAAAAAGGCTGGAAATAGCCATAAACACCGCTGCCAAGCCTAAAATCCCTGAATGCGGTTTTAGAAACCGGATAAACCTGCGATATTCTTTCATAGAAAATTATATAGTTTTAAGAAATATTAGGCACGAATAGACACGAATTACACACGAATACGCACGAATGATTTCAAGACTATATTTGTGTCAATTTGTGTGCAATTCGTGAGAATTCGTGTTTAAAAGAGTTTTCAGTGAAATTTAAGTATACCAAACTTATTGACTTTTCACAAGCTATTTGTTATGATTAGGTTTAATGTCTACCAAAATCAACGTAGCAGTCATTGGCGTAGGGCGGCTGGGTTCAGCCCACGCGCGCGTATACAGCGAATTGCCTCAGGCAAACCTCATCGGAGTCTGCGACACTGAGCACTCCAAGGCGCTCAGCATCGCGGAATCCCTCCAAACCAAGGCATTTTTTGACTATAAAGGCCTTTTCTCCCGCGTGCAGGCAGTAAGCATTGCCACCCCCACCGTGAGCCACTACGCAATCGCCAGAGAATTTCTGCTTTCCGGAATCAATGTCCTGGTAGAAAAACCATTCACTACCAGCCTCAAAGATGCAGACAGCCTGCTTAAGCTCGCCAAAAAAAAGAAATTGACCGTGCAGGTTGGGCATATCGAAAGGTTTAATTCCGCGTTCTCCGCGATCACCCATATCTGTAAAGAACCAAAATTTATCGAAGTCCACCGTTTAAGCGGTTTTCCCGGGCGTTCCCTTGATATCGGAGTGGTGCTGGACCTGATGATCCATGATATTGACATTGTTTTGGGGATAGTACATTCTCCGATTAAACGTATAGAAGCAGTTGGCATCCCTGTACTTACCAAACATGAAGATATTGCCAACGCGAGAATTACTTTCAAAAATGGATGCGTCACCAATCTTACCGCCAGCCGTATCTCTGATGAATCCATACGTAAAATCCGCATTTTCCTAAACAATACTTATATTTCATTAGATTATAAGAACGAAGAAGCTGTCATTTACCGCAAAGACGGCGATCAGCCAGAGGGCAATGGTTGGGCTTCCTCTAGCCCAAGCCAGAAAATAACCAAGGAATCCATCTGGATAAAAAAAGAAGAACCCCTCAAAAAAGAACTTTCCTCTTTCCTTGAATGTGTAGCCCACAAACAAAAACCCTTGGTCTCTGGCCTTGAAGGCCGCCAGGCGCTTCAAGTAGCCCTCCATATCCAAAATTTAATATGGAAACACCGATAGAACCCCTTACACACGCCAGGGGTATGAAAAAGGTTCTCATAGTTACAGGAGAGCCATCAGGAGACCTTCAGGCTGGACTGCTTGTTTCCCAATTAAAGGCATTAGATACCACTTTAGAGGTTTTTGCTGTTGGCGGTGAACGCCTCAAGGCCGCGGGGGCGGAAATTATTCACGATATCAAGGATTTAAGCGTCTTAGGCTTTTTTGACGTTCTAAAGAATCTCGATAAGTTCAAAAAATTGATGCGCTTGGTCTTGGATAAGATTGAAGAGCTTAAGCCTGATGCGGTAATCTTCGTGGATTTTTCTGGTTTTAACCTTAGGCTTGCCAAAAGGATACATACCCTCACCAAAACCATCTACTACATCAGCCCTCAAGTCTGGGCTTCCCGGCAGGGCAGGGTAAAAACCATTAAAGAATGTATTGACAAGATGATTGTTATCTTTAAATTTGAGCGGGAGTTTTACCGGAGATTCGGGATAGACGCGGAGTTTGTGGGCCATCCGCTTTTAGATATCGTAAAACCAACCCTTAGCCGGCAAGAGGCATTACAGGCGTTTGGCTTAAAAGAAAACTGCCCTGTTTTCGCGCTTTTACCGGGTTCGCGGGCCTCGGAAATAAACAATATCTTACCCATTATGCTCCAAAGCGCGCGGCTGATCAAAGAAAAAATACCTAACGCCCAGTTTATTATTTCTAAACCCTCATCCCTCGACACTACTCTATACGAGAAAATTATTCAGTCGTCATTGCCAGGACTGCGAGGCGAAGCCGAAGCAGGACGAAGCAATCTCAATTTAGAAATCAAGATTATTGAAGGAAAACAGTATGACTGCCTCAATGTGGCGGATTTTGTCCTGGTGAGTTCTGGAACAGCGACCCTTGAGACTGCCATAATGGAAAAACCGAATGTGGTTATCTATAAAATGTCAGCGTTAAATTATATGCTCTACCGGCCGCTAGTAAGGGTACCTTACATTGGAATGGAAAATATCGTGGCAGGAAAATGCATAGCCCCTGAATTCATTCAATTCAAGGCAAAACCAGAGGCAATAGCTAAAAAAGTTTTAGAAATATTGAGCGATACACAACGATTAGATGAGCTAAAGAGAGAGTTCACTGCCTTGAGGGAAAATTTAGGCGAGCCAGGCGCCCCCCTTCGCGCCGCCAAAAGCATATTGGATTTTGTCAAGGCTAAGCCTCGTAACGAGGCTTAGCCTTCAGAATTAAAACAAGCTTTTAATTCTGAAGGATCTTCTGTTTGCAGGACAACCCTTACGGAATCAGCAATGACTGGCGGCAGGCCTCAAGCAGGCAAAACCTTCCCGGTTTCGCGGATTATCTGCCCGAAAATGGTATTATTAGAATTCCTTAATTCCTTGGGAGTATACCCTATTACCTCAAGGGGAGCGTCAATATCCATAGTGAAGCGGGCAAGCAATTCCTGCCTTTTTAAAGGAGGGAATTTTGCTAAATCCGGAGAAATTACTACCAAATCTATATCGCTATAAGGTTTAGGATTTCCCCTGGCGTAAGAGCCGTAAAGGATGGTTTTGGTAATGCGGATATTATGGCGCCTCAATTCGCCTTTATAGGCATTAACTATCTTTTTTATTTCAGATAAGCTTCTAACCATTTAAAAACCTCGTAAGTTTCTTTATATAATCTCATCGCAAAAGCTTTCGTATATTGCTTATAAAGTTTAGCGATATCCTCAGGATATCTTGTTCCGATATAATGCGGCATTAAGCCAAACAGGAATTTCTTTCTGTCTTCAGGAATATCTTTTAGCTCAGCTTGATCAAGCAAGATTTTAAAATTATGGGTAGGTAGAGGGATTTTCTCAGTGCGATGGGATATTATCGCTTTTAGCAGCTTCTCAATTGCCTAATGGCAAAAATGCGCGGAATAATAAACTTTTCCGTTACGCTTTAAAAGCTCTTTAGCCAGCTCTAAATCATTCTCGGCTAATTCCAGCCAGGTTTTGGCCTTTCTGTTCATTATGGGATTAATTATAACATACCCATAATGATAATCAACCTTTTTAAAACCGCACCACTAATTCAGCGAAATATTCTCTTTTGCTTGCAAGACAAACCTCCCTGAATCGGCAATGACTATGGCTTCCCGAAGCTCAGGTGCGCTCTCCATATTCTCATCCTCAAGCAGGCGGCAGACCTCAACTAAGCATAAGAGCAAGTATTCCTGTTTATCCTCAATCTTGCCTTTCTGGAAGCAAGCAGCCAAATACTCCTTTATCCTTTGGCCGGAAGGAATTATCCCCTGCATGGCCATATTCGTTATCTGGTCTAATTCTTCATCCAAGTCTATTGCCTCAAGAGCGCTGCTGCTAAGCAGAGGCAGGGTAAAATTAAGCCCCTGAAAACTACCCATCGGCTGCGTGAGGTAATTCATGGCACGAAAGTCAATACCGCCTAAGGTATCTCTAGAGGGCTCACTACCTGCAAGAGGGCTTGCTGCCTGCTTCTCCCGAGTTGCTTCTATGCTCACCTCCGGAGAAACCGCATCTTTTTGCTTAGGGCTAAGCTTCTCAATAATTTGATTAAGCTTATCCACAAACTTATATTTTTCTAAAACCTCTTTTAAGTCCTTATCACGATAGTTTTCCATTATCCTTATGAAAGTATCCAGGCCTGATGGAATACTATTCATATCTTTTAAATAATCCGCTATAAGATTAAGCAATATATTTACAGCCCTCTCAGGAGATCTTACCGTTGGCACCTCCGGACCAAAAGGTACCTGGGCTGGCTTCATATCCTCAGGCGTAATCTTTCCATCCAAATCATTAAGCAGCTTTTTCAAATCAGCCATAGCCAGCCAAATTTGCCTCGATATCTTTTCTTTCTCCGCAAGAGGCGAAGAGCCTGTTCTCTCCTTAAGACTTCGTTCAATTGATGACCTTAAATCTAACGTAGCTTGTCTTATCGCTAATCTTATTGCCTCATTAAGCTCTATAGAGTTATTTTCATTTGCAAGTGTATCTAGCGGATTGAGTATTCCTTCCAGAGATTCATTCATACCTGTAATTGGATAATCTTGTCCGAATTCTTCTCTTATATCTTTTAGGATATCTCCTATTCTTTTCTCTCTCGAGTCTTGAGGACTTAAACTGAGAACTTTTGAAGAAAAACCAATAATATATTCTTGGATTTTCCTAATAATCTGGGGGCTAAGAGGAAATTTTTTTTCGAGATCGCGCGTAAATGCTCTAATATTATCCTGCGTTTCTTTCTTTGCTCTAAGATAATTAGCCACTGTTAATGCCTTCTCTTGCCTTACAGAATATTCTTCAGCCCCCACCTTTCTCATTGCTCCCGTATCACCATTACCAGCAAAAAGAGATAAATTTGAGACTCCTGCAAACAAAACAGGCAAGAATAATTTCTTACCTCCTTCGTATATGTTCTTAGCGAAATTCATCACAACTCCCCCGCTCACATAACTTCGAATCGTCTGTCCATAGGGAGTGGCTACCTGCTCTTTGAGGTTATATTCGCCCTTGGCAAAAGACTCCTTGTATTGGTTGAAATAAACAGTCTTTGACCAGGGTTCTTGAGAGCTAATATCATTAAGGTTATGGCTGTCAATCAGGCTGGCGTAGGTGCCGGGTTTTCCGGTGAAATTATCCTTAAACCAGCGAGCCATTACCAAGGAAAAGAATACCTGCCGAAGAGCGGCGTATCTTTTGGAGATATTTACCTCTTTGGTCAGCTTAGGGATAATCAGTTCCCGGATTAACTGTGAGGAATATTCATTCAATTCCTTCATTCGTGGGTCCTTAAAACTGTAATCTATCCCCTGAACTCTTCCCCCTGTCCCCTGAAGGTGATCCTGCTCTAACATCACCTTCATATTCGCCTTGTAGATATAGGCGCTTGTGGTGAGCGAAGTCGAACCAGAATCTTCCCCTTCTCTTATAATTATCTCCCCCGGGACTATCCAGGGACGGGTTATAGTGGGGATAGTGATATTTTCTGTTCCGAAGAGCTCACCTGCTTTTTTATACAACTTATCCCAATATTCTTTTCCTTCCGGAGTTTGAGGCGAAGTAAAACTTGCGGTGTCTTTCTTTAACTGCAGGTCAGCCTCAAGCATAATCTTGCCCACATCAGTCTTTTCCAGTTCCGGATCAATTATCTGGTCTTCCGCATCCGGCCTCAAGTTCACCCAAAACTTATCGTTAGGCAAAGATAATCCAATCTGAAAATACTCCATCAATGCTTTAGACTTATCCTTAAGCTCATCTTCCTTTATATCCTTATTGTCTCCCTTATCCAAAAGCATTTCAAACTTATCCGTTGCTATATCATAGGAGAAATAACGCATATGCACAGGGCGGAATTTATCCACTGCCATACTGCTCGTTGCAGTACGCAGGTAGCTTCCTATATTAAGTTGGGCTACGCCTTGGGCAAAAAGGCATTGGGTGAAGAGGAAGTTAAAAGATAAAAAAACGGCTATCGTCTTTTTTAGCATTGGCCATATCTCCTAAAAATTGTTTTAGAGGAAAACATAAACTTTTTTGAGTTTTCAATTGGTAATTAAAGTATACCCTCGATTCTTAGGATTACAAGGCTAAAACAGGGGTTTCGGGAAAGCGTTTTCTTTAATAAGGCAATAACTTAATTATCCGGCCGACTGAGGCAAAAATTATCGAAAACCTTTCTTTTAATGGAGAGAAAAATATATTCCTCTGGATTAGAGATTTTGCCTCGGCTTACCTGCCGGCAGGCAAGCGAGGAGGGAGATCTTAACTAGGCAGGATAACAATAACGGAGAAAGAAGATAGAAAATTCGCGACTAACGCATACTTGCTTTGATAAACTCGCGGAATAACGGGTGAGCCTTATCTGGTTTTGACTGGAATTCCGGATGGAATTGCACCCCTACAAACCAGGGGTGCGCTTTTACCTCTAACATCTCAACTAAATTCTTTTTAGGATACACCCCTGAAAAAATCATTCCTTTTCTCTCAAAGAGCGTCCGATAGCGGTTATTAAATTCGTAGCGGTGGCGATGGCGCTCACAGATAAGCGTTCTCCTATATGCCTGATAGGCCTTCGTTGCTTTGGTTATCTGACAAGGGTACTCTCCCAAACGCATGGTCGCGCCCATGAGCTTTACCTTACGTTGTTCCTCGAGCAAACTTATAACCGGCTCTGTGGCATGCTTTAGGAATTCCGTTGAATTTGCCTTCTTTAATCCCGCGGCATTCCTGGCAAATTCAATTGCCGCGCACTGCATCCCTAAGCATATTCCAAAAAAAGGAATCTCATTTTCGCGGGCATACTGAATTGCCTTTATCTTACCCTCAATACCGCGATACCCAAAGCCGCCGGGCACTAATATTCCGGAAACTCCCGCTAAACTCTTTTCAGGGCCATCAAGCTCAATATTCTCCGAATCAATCTTTTGTATTTCCACATGGCAGTCATTGGCAATACCTCCGTGGCGAAGGGCTTCATAAATAGATTTGTAGGCATCCTGCAGCTCAATGTATTTACCGACTACCGCGATGGTTGTTTTATGTTTCGGATATACTACCTTATCGACAACCTTATCCTGCCAGTCTTTTAGGTTCGTATGCTTAGGCTTAAGCCTGAAATGGTCAAGAATGATTTTATCTAACCCCTGATTTTTATAAATGAGCGGTATCTCATAAATACTTGAAACATCCAGCGCCTCAATAACCGCGTTCTGCTGAAGATTACAGAAAAGCGAGATTTTAGCCTTAACATCATCGGCAAGAGGCTTTTCTGTCCGGCATAAAAGGATATCCGGCTGAATTCCTATTTCTCGTAACGTCCCTACCGAATGCTGGGTAGGTTTGGTCTTTATTTCCCCCGCTACCTTAATATACGGAACAAGGGTAAGATGTATATAAATAACATTCTCCCTGCCCTCCTCCAACCCAAATTGCCTGGCAGCCTCTAGAAATGGCAAAGATTCAATATCACCGACGGTCCCTCCTATTTCCATAAGGATAATCTCCGCACGGCTTTCCTTGGCAACTAACTTTATCCGGTCTTTAATCTCATTGGTAATATGAGGAATAACCTGGATAGTCTTTCCTAAATATTCGCCTTTTCTTTCTTTAGTTAAAACCGAACTGTAGATTTGCCCGGTAGTCACATTGTTGATGCGGCCGAGACGGGCATGAGTAAAACGCTCGTAGTGGCCTAAATCAAGGTCAGTCTCTGCTCCGTCATAGGTAACATAGACCTCGCCATGCTGATAGGGATTCATTGTCCCCGGGTCAACATTAAGATAGGGGTCAAGCTTCATCAGGCTCACCCTGAAGCCGCAGGACTCTAAAATCTTGGCAATAGAAGCTGTGGCAATACCTTTACCAAGGCTGGAAATTACTCCACCGGTAACAAAAATATATTTAGCCATAGATACCCCTTTAAAAGTGAGAGAGGCGCACTTATTATTTATTCAGCGCGCCTTCCTGTTATGAAATTAATTCTTATCATTACCGCAGCGTTATTTTATAAATCTATTTATTTTAGGATAGCATAAAAGGTAAGCTTGTCAACCAAAATCAAGGAAGCTTTCCCGATTTTGTTGTAAGCACTTTTTGTAATATTTTATTTACCAATGAATCAGAATAGATTTTTGCGCATTGATTAAATACACGAATGCAAACAGATTTTTTTATCCGCGACATCCGTAACCATCCGCCTGAATTCGTTTATCCAAGTTTTCATTATTTCAAACACCGAGAAAACGCTTTCTAAAAATGGCTTTTTACCCCTTGTTTTTTTGTTTTCTTATGGCATACTTTAGTTACAAGTTTTCTAAAAGTCTTGGGGAACTGCCTCCCTAAAGCAACAATCCCTAAGAACTCATAAATAAAGGAGGAAAAAAATAGCGACAAGCGCTAGAGGTTTATAGCCTCCAAAAGGGCCCTTGGATAAAGGGCTTTTTTGTTTTTTAGTGTCCAGAGACGCTGTCAATTCTTTAGACTATTATAATTAAATGAACGTGGTTAAGCGCATCAGGCGGCGCTTACGAGGAGGGTGACGTTATTCTTAAAAACTTCTAAGAAGCCTTTACCGTGAGCATGAAGTACGGTTATCTCATCGGATGGATTGCGGATGGTGATTTTTCCGGGAACAAGGTTAGTGATAAGCGGGGCGTGGTTAGCGAGGACACCAAGATACCCTAATTCAGAAGGCACTATTAACGACTTGATTCTCCCTTCGTATAATTTTTTATCCGGGCAAAGTATGGTAAGTAAAAAGTCTTTTTCCATTATCTTAGGCGGCACTCTGCTTTTTAAGCTGGCCATCCTTCTCTATCGCCTCATCAATAGTGCCTACCATATAAAATGCCTGCTCGGAAAGATGGTCGAGTTTTCCTTCAATGATCATCTTTACGCCTTTAATAGTATCCTCAAGTTTGACATATTTTCCCTTCATTCCGGTGAATGCCTCAGCCACAAAAAACGGCTGAGAGAAAAACCTCTGCAGTTTTCTTGCCCGGGAAACAGTCAACTTATCCTCATCAGAAAGCTCATCCATACCCAGAATGGAAATAATATCCCGTAAATCTTTATAGCGCTGTAAAACCTTCTGCACGCTTTGGGCGGTATTACAATGATCATCGCCAACTATCCGGGGGTCCATAATCCGCGAGGTGGAATCCAGAGGGTCAACCGCCGGGTATATCCCCAGTTCGGCAATCTGGCGGGAAAGCACTATCTTAGAATCAAGATGGGCAAATATCGCCGCAGGCGCGGGGTCAGTTAAATCATCCGCGGGGACATACACCGCCTGAATAGACGTAATGGAACCGGACCGGGTTGAGGCAATCCTCTCCTCTAACTGGGCAACCTCTGTGGCAAGGTTCGGCTGGTACCCTACTGCCGAAGGCATGCGCCCTAAAAGAGTAGAAACCTCAGAGCCTGCCTGTATATACCGAAAGACATTATCAATAAAAAGAAGCACATCCTTTTTTTCTTGATCCCTAAAATATTCCGCCATAGTAAGCGCGGACAAGGCAATCCTTAAGCGCGCTCCCGGAGGCTCATTCATCTGCCCGAACACAAGGGTGCTGTTTTTTACTACCCCTGACTCATTCAATTCAAGCCAAAGTTCATTCCCCTCTCGTGTCCTCTCCCCCACGCCGGCAAATACCGAAACGCCTCCGTGCTCTGTGGCAATCGTGCGGATAAGCTCCATAACAATAACGGTCTTGCCTACGCCGGCTCCGCCGAACAACCCTACTTTCCCACCCCGAGGTATCGGAGCAAGCAGGTCTATCACCTTAAGGCCTGTCTCAAGCATGACTTGGATAGGAAGCTGTTCCTCAAAATTTGGAGACTGGCGGTGAATGGGGCTGCGAAGTTCCGGATTCGGAAGGTTTCCTTTACCATCAATCGCTTCGCCTAAAAGG
The DNA here is from genome assembly GCA_001805445.1 of Omnitrophica WOR_2 bacterium GWF2_43_52. Taxonomy (GTDB): domain Bacteria; phylum Omnitrophota; class Gorgyraeia; order Gygaellales; family UBA12090; genus GWF2-43-52. The sequence continues at coordinate 46,513 of MHGF01000029.1, read as the reverse complement.
TTAAATATCCTGCCTAATGTCTGAGGGCCAATAGGAACACTAATTGGTGCTCCTGTGTCCTTAGCCTTCATGCCCCGCACAAGGCCTTCGGTTGAGGCAAGGGCAATACAACGCACGGTATTATGCCCGATATTCTGGGAAACCTCTAAGGTCAAGTCTATGCCTTTATCCGGATAATTTATTTTTATCGCGTTTAAAAGCTGGGGGCTTTCTCCCTCTGGAAACCTTACATCAACGCTTGGCCCTATAACTTGAATAATTTCACCTTCTGACATGGTATTATCCTTTCAATGCCTCTGCCGCGGAAACAATTTCAATAATCTCGCGGGTAATATTTGCCTGCCGCACTTTATTTCTTAATAAGATAAGGCCGGTTAAAAGCTCTTTCGCGTTTTCGGTCGCGGTCCTCATTGCCATCAGACGAGAGGCATGCTCGGAGGTAAATGACTCTAAAAGCATAAGCCTGGTTTTAGCCGATAAATACTCCGGAATCAACTCTTCTAAAATCCTTGCCTCGTTTGGCTCTAAAATATAGCCTATCTCCTGCGCCTCTTTGCAGTCAATATTCAAAAACTTCTCAACGACCGCTTTGTTGGTAAGCGCGTTCTTAAAACGGGTATAGGCAATATACACCTCATCTGCCTCAGCCGTTAAAAATGCCTGGCATAATGCCTTGCATATTTCCCGCGATACTTTATCCGAATATTTACCGTTAAGGCCCACATAGGTATGGAGTACGGCTTCCTTGTAATTTCTGAAATAGGCATAGCCTTTCTTACCGATAACCACTAATTTCACCTTGTTTCTCTCGTAGCGGCTGATAAACTCTTCCGCGAGGCGAATGACATTGTTGTTATACACCCCGCACAGGCCATTATCTGAAGTTACCACGCATAAAAGTATCTTCCCCTTCGCTTCATCCTTCCTGAGAAAAGGATTACCTGAGGCAGTCCTGCCTTGCAAAAGCTTATCTAAGAGGATAGTCAACCTTTGAGCATAAGGGCGGCTTTGCGATAAATACGAATCTATTCGGCTTAATTTGGTAGCAGAAATCATCTGCATTGCCGAAGTTACCTTGCGGGTATTTTCTATACTGCGGATCCTGTTTTTTATCTGTTTCAGGGACTGGCTCATACGACTGAATGCGGTTAGCTTGCGCCTGTGCCTTTGAAATACTGCTTGAACGAAGCAATTATCTCATCAAGCTTTTTCATCAAATCAGGGCTTAATTCTTTTTTATTCTCAATCTCATACTCAAGGTCAGGATATTCCTTCTCGATATGCGCGAAGATTTTGGCCTCAAAATCCTTGAGTAAGTGTATCGGCAAATCGTCAAGAAACCCGCGCGTGCCGCAATAAATAATCAAAATCTGCCTTGCCACCGGAAGCGGCACAAACTGCGCCTGTTTGAGTATTTCAACCATCTTCTCCCCGCGGGTCAGCTGCATCTGGGTAGTCTTATCCAATTCGCTTCCGAATTGGGCAAACGCCGCCAATTCCCTGTATTGGGCCAGGTCAAGGCGCAGCTTCGCGGCCACCTGGCGCATTGCCTTTATCTGGGCCTTGCCTCCGACTCTTGAAACGGATAGCCCCACGTTTATAGCCGGGCGCACCCCTGAATAAAATAGGTCATTCTCAAGGTAAATCTGGCCGTCAGTAATTGAAATAACATTAGTCGGGATATAGCTGGTGATATCTCCGGCCTGTGTCTCAATTATAGGTAACGCGGTAAGCGAGCCTCCGCCTAAGGAATCCTTGAGCTTTGCCGCCCTCTCTAAAAGGCGGGAATGCAGATAAAACACGTCACCGGGATATGCCTCTCTTCCCGGTGGGCGCCTTAAAAGTAACGACAGCTGCCGATAGCTCTGGGCATGCTTAGAAAGGTCATCATAAATCACTAGCACATGCTTTCCCGAATACATCATCTCTTCGCCTATCGCGCATCCAGCGTACGGCGCTAAATACTGTAACGATGCTGATGCCCGGCTTGAGGCGCTGACGATAGTAGTATATTCCATTGCCCCATAGGTCTTCAGAAGTTCATGTATAGCCACCACACTTGACATCTTCTGGCCTATCGCCACATAGATACAGTAAACGCCTTTTCCTTTTTGATTGATGATAGTATCAATAACAATCGCGGTTTTTCCTGTCTGGCGGTCGCCGATAATCAACTCTCTTTGCCCTCTACCGATAGGAATCATTGAATCAATTGCCTTGATGCCGGTTTCAAGCGGCTCTTTTACCGGCTGACGGTCAATGACATTAGGGGCGCCTGCTTCAAGAGGCCGATATTTATCCGTAACCACGGCGCCTTTACCGTCAATCGGGCTTCCCAGCGCGTTTACTACCCGTCCCACCAGGGCATTACCCACAGGGACCTGGACAATTTTTCCTGTGCGCTTGACAATATCCCCCTCGCGGATAGTCATATCAGCATTGTCAGTCCCGAAGATAACCACACCCACGCTATTTTCTTCCAAGTTTAACACCATTCCCATAATCCCGCCGGGGAATTGCACCAGTTCACCCATCATCACATCATCCAGGCCATAGACGCGGGCAATAGTATCTCCCACCTGGATTACGGTACCAACCGACTCCACCTCAATCTTTGAACGGTACTTTTCTAATTCTTTCTTGAGTATTGATGTTACTTCTTCCGGTTTTATCGCCATTTTACGCAGTCCTTAGTGTTTCAAATCGTTCTTTAAGCCTTTCAATACGCCTTTTCACGGACCCATCAATTACCTTGTTGCCTATGACCACCTTAACTCCCCCTAACAGCTCGCCGTCAAGCTCTATATACAGTTTGATTTTTCTCTGGAACTTTCTCTCCAGGCTGTCAATAATCAACTGGACCAATTCCAAATCTAAAGGAAAACTCGTCTTAAGCAGCGCCCTTACGCTTTTGCCGTGAGAATAGGCGACCCTGACATATTCCGCGACATCCCAGAGTTTGTCGATCCTGTTTTTCTTTAAAAGAAATTTTAAAAACTGCCGGAACTCTTCTGAGAAGCCCTCGCCAAAGAACTTATCAATAAAGGCGTTTTTCTCAAGCACGGTTACTGCCGGAGCTTCCAAGAAATCAAGAATAAGCTCTTTATTCTCTAAGAGAATTTCCCTTGCCTTTTTAAAATCGTCAAGCGCCTTTTCTTCACTTAGGCCCTGGCAGGCATAGCTTAAAAAGGCATCGGCGTATCTCTTTGCTAGCACATCGTCCTTCACCCCGCACCTTCGTTCTTATTCATTTTTAATCTTTTAAACATTTTAGAAGGCGCGGGGTTCATCAGGCCCTGTCTATCTTGTCAAGAAAATCTTCAACCAGCTTCTTGTCATGATCTGCCGTGAGTTTCTCAAGGATAATACTCTCAGTAGCCCTTAACGCCAAATCCACGATATGGCTTTTTAATTCCTGCTTTGTCTTTAAGAGCTCCTGCCTGATATTCTCCCGGCCACTTTCTATTATCTGGCGTGCCTGCTCCTCAGCCTTGGACTTCAACTCATCGGTTATTCTTTTTCCTTCTTCAACAGCCTCTTTTATCTTCTGCCGGGCGATTTCCTCAATTGAGGCAAGCCTTGTTTCATATTCAGCCTTTAATGTAGCAAGCTCTGCCTTGGCGTCCTCAATGTGTTTAAACTCCGCGGCTATCTTTTCTTTCCTCTGGTCAAGTAAAGATATGACCGGCTTCCAGAAAAACAGCTTGAGCAGCCCCAAAAGGATGAGAAAACCTACGGCTTGGGTAAGTACCTGTTGAAAATCAAGATTCATCATGTTCGTGCCTTACTAAAAAGTTACTGCAATGAAACAACTTTACATTGTTACGTAAATTTACGCGAATTTTAATTCGCGAATATTCTCAATCTTTTTATTCGCGTTTATTCGCGTAGCCCTACATTGTAGATTAATGAACCGCCTGTATCTTTGCCATTGAAAGAAACGCGATAACAAACGCGTAAATCGTCAATGCTTCAATAAAAGCGCATCCGATAATCATCGCCACCTGAATTTTCGGGGCTGCCTCAGGCTGGCGCGCCATGGCATCCATTGCTGCCGACACTGCCCTGCCCAACGCGAAGGCACTTGCCAGCGCGGCGATTGCCAATCCAAACGGCAAAGAAAGTGCTAATGCTGTATTTGCATCCATTTTTTTACGTTTCTCCTTTCTTATTAATGTTTCACTTCTTCATGATGCGGAAGCATCATCGAGATATACACTGCCGAAAGCAGGCTAAAGACCATTGCCTGCACCGCCCCCCCGATTAACGACAAAAACATTATCGGTATCTGCAGAGGGAACCCTACGGGACTTTTCCAGGCAGAAAACATTGAAAGCCCCAACATAACAAACACATACAAAAGCGCGTCTTCACCGGTAATATTCCCAAAAAGACGCAGGGATAAGCTTACTGGTTTTACAAACTCGCCAATAATATGGATAATGAATAAAAGGATATGGATAGGAATAAACAGTAAAATTAAGAATATTTTAAAAACGCCTTTTTCCTCAGGCATGCGCGGGCTTCCTGCCATATGGTCAAGATAGCCGATCATTCCCAGCCTCCGTATCCCGGTATATTGCACGTAGATAAAGGTGCAAAGCGCAAGTGCCACAGTCGTGTTCAGGCTGGACGTGGGCGATTTCATTCCCGGCACCATACCCATAAAATTCATAATTAAGATATAGAGAAAAAGCGTGCCTATATACGGAAGATAATGCCTGCCTTCTTTTTCACCCAGGACCCCGGAGACAAAATTACTTAAACTCTCAACCAGTACCTCAACCATATTCTGGAGCCTTCGCTCAGGGACAAAAGAGCGGTTACGCTGGGCAAAGTAAGCCATAAGAGATAGAAACACCACCGCTATCAAGGAAAAAATCACATTTTCCCAGCGATGAAGGAATATCCCAAGGCCTGAATCACCTAAACCTTTAACCGTGATACCGATAAAATTTGCTAATTCCTGTGAGGAGCTTTCAGAGCCTGACACAAGGCACCTCTTTTTGAGTAAACCCCGTCAGAGACATTTTAATTTTTCCGGTTGCGCTGTAGTCTCCAACGAGGCAAACACCATTCCTATTGCCTGCAGAAAAATCACCGTAAAAATGATGCCAAACCCCACACTGATACCGGGCAATGAAACCTTAGACGATGATATAATCAAATAACCTGTAATATAAAGCGCTCCAAACTTAATAAAAGCATACAAGGCTATCTTCAGCTTGTTATGAGCAATATCCGTAAAAGCTTTTGAAAGCCCAACAAAAAGCAAAAAATTAGCTATACTCCAGAAAGAGCCGCTGATTAAGCCTAATGTGAATTTTTGGCCGAAATAATAAAGAGAAAATAATGAAAGCAGTAGAGTAAACCAAAAGCTTACTTTGAGCGACTTGTAGATAAAAGAGATCTCCACGCTTATATGCCTTTTTGCACCCTCTTAATAATATAAATAGTTTCTTTGACTGCCGCGACAAAACCCAACACTACAAAGAGAAAAGTAAATAACTTCCCGGAATTAAACCTTTGGTCAAGAAAAGCCCCGATAAAAAATCCCACCATCGGCCCGCCAAGCAATACAAAGGGGATGCTTGTAGCCTCAAGGACAACCTTTAAGTATTTAAGATTCTCGTTTTTGTCTTTGTTATCCGCGGGATTCAGCAAATGCCTCGCCTGTTAAGTATTAAAGCAGAAGTGTAACCTTTTGGGATTACTACTATTACGGGTGCGGGGTACTAAACTTTAGGTTTAGCTTTTAAGGCACACATAGCCTTTTTAGACACCCTTGTCTTTATAGCCTCATAACGTGCCTATAATGTAACATATTTTCTTCTTTTGTCAAATATTTTTTCTGCTAAAAAAAGAGCAATGCCTGGCATCTATAAATAGACAGTGCCAGGCATAGGCAAGTTGTTTACGCGTTGTATATGTCTGGCACTGATAACACTAAGATACCAGGCATTAACAATTCTTACTTGACTATGCCTGGCATTGGCGGGCATTGGTAGCTATCGGTTAATTCAGGCTATTTACGTACAACGCATCAGGGAGCAAGGTGGCTAAACGCAGGGTCTCGCTGCTTTCTTTTCCCTCACGCTCATCCAAGGCATGCGCTTCTTTAAGGCAGGCGGTGATTTCAGAAAGCCTTTGGCTAAATTCTTCCCTATAATAGCAGGCGGCGATAAACTCCAAAATACGCGTATCTGAAGGCCTGATGCCGGATGAGGCCATGGCCTGTATCTGCTGGTATTCATTGTCTAAATCAATCGCTTCCACATGACTGAGTTTTGGCAGCTCCATCTCTATATCCGCAAGGCTTCCCCAGCGCTCAAAGTTAATATGCAGCGCCCTGTCGGTCATATCAATACCACCGAAGGTATTTTGGGCTTCAGGGATAGCAAAGTCTTGAGCAGGCTCTTGAGCGACAAGCGACGACGAAGACGATTTTTGGCCGGCAGAGATGGCTTCTCGCGCTTTAGCTACTGTTAAGAGGAATTCGTTATATTTATCTATCTCATCCAATTTCCCTTTCAATTCGTCAATAGAAACGCCTTTCCTTTTCATAGCTTCATAATACTTCTCTTTATCATCAGACCATTCTTTCTTCTGTACCGCTCGATTGACCGAAGAAAACTCTTGAACCTTAGTCAACAATAAATCCTCAGTACTTTTAATAGAGTTTATGTGTTCTTTATAGTCGCGGATACCTGCGCCTAAGTGAGCGGTGAGCGCGCCTATCCACTTGCTAAGATCTTTACCCGCTTTCTGCGCTAAATCACGCTTATATATCTCTAATCTTTTTTCAATCATATCAAGAATGCCCTCTCTGGCATATTTCTTCCTTCTTAACAACGTTTCTTTGGCATCTTCCCAGAGAGTTAACCTATAAGGGTCAAGCGCCACCCCATTGTGAATTATTGAATACAACTCATCGGCTATTTTAGCATAAGGAACCACTACATCTTTTTCAAGAGCCGAAACCGCTCCTACCATTCTGTCAAAAGCAGTTTCATATGAGATCGTCTTCTCTTTGGCCATTTTCCCAAGAGCATCTACCGCAAGAATAAATTCTTCAGCGGTAAGCGCCGACGATGAACGGGATTTTTGCATACTATCCCACGCCTTGACAACGGTATCTAATTGCGCGGAAAACAACTGATCCTTTACGTTACCTTTAAGAAGAAGATCAATAACTTGTCCTGCCGCATCAAGGGCTTCTTTATATTCTACTGTATCCTGTGGCGTAAGCTTGCTTCTTACCTCCTCAGCCGCTTTTAAATAATATACTCCTAAAATCCCGGCTAAGTAATCTCTTAGCTGGATCAATTCGCTATCGGTTCTTGAGCCCTCTTCCCGGATTTCATTAAACCTGGAAACTAATACGCGTTTTTTCCCGGTTTTGCCTGCTTCCTTAAACTCCTTACAGAAAAGCTTGATAGAATCACTGGTAAAAAATTGATTCGTCCGGCTCACCTGTTCATCCAGAATTTCCTCTAATTTATCGATTCTTACTCTTTGGATCATTATATCCCAAGCCATAGCGTCAAAGAGGGATTGGTCTATATACGTGCCTTTGATTGTATTGCCGCTTTGCTTAGCGGTTATCTCCTTTGCCTGCCTTACTGACGCGAGTAATGCATTAGCCTCTTTATTTTTCTCAAGCAACTCCGCGATTTCTCCGCTCTTAAAATCAATCGCATCTTTAATGCCATCATACTGGCTAAACGAATCTTTAATAAACTCTTGAATCTTTTCTATCTTAATATGATCTTTTTTTATTGCGGTTATTACATCATCTATCTGTTGTGTATACCTTGAATAGGCAAGATGCCCTGTTAAGGCCTTCTCAATAGCGTCCACTAATTTAAACCCCATATCCTCTTTAACCATATAATTTTCTAATCCGCTTTCAATTATAGCCAGGATAGGTTCTATAGTACGGGCCTGCCCGGGGATATCCTTACGCTCTTTATCAACATATTCACCTGCCACAGGCATGATACGGCTGACTGCCGCGTATATTTTCTCTTGGATATTTTCCGGTATCTCCTCCCGGGCTGAAAGCTCTGATGCCATCTTAATTAATTCTAAAAATGCTTCGTGAGACGACACTTTATTATTAGGCATCTGATCAAGCTTTTTAGAGAATTCCTTAAGCGTCAACGGTGAGGCGGCGGAAGTATTACCCTGAGAAACAATCTTTTTTTGTGCCTCTTGCGCTAAATAAGTCTCCCGCAGCCGATAGGCATGTTCTGCCGCTTCAATAATTACATCTACGTCATTCGTCGTTTCAATATCACGGGCATATTTATTAGTGTAGTATAATTTCTGCTCTTCATCCAATTTAATATATGAATGCTGCCCGATTTCCGCATAAAAAGCTGCCAACTCTTTTTTATATGCTTCCATATTTTCTCTGACTTTGGCCTGAATCCGTACAAGCCCTGCTTCAATACCAAACCATTTTTGTGCTTCTTCGGGTAAAGCCATACGATTCATTGGCTGAATTTCGTTAGCCATCTTTGTGACTGATATTATAAGGTTCGATAGCGATACGTTTGAGAATTGCAGTATAGTACCGCTATGATATGCATTTAATTTTTCTCTTACTTCCTGTATCACCTTCACTTCATTCTCCAGCGCCAGCGGCGAGGCGGCTGCTTGGTAAATTTTTTTATAATACTCTTTAACCCCCAATACTGCCATTTTAACATCTCTAACCCGGGTAGTTCCAATGGCTATGCTTAGCTTACCCACAATATTAAAACCAGGGCTCTTGAAAAATGCCATAAAGCTTCCCAGCGGGGCTAAACCAGTTCCTCTATTTTCAGCCTTCCAGTTCATCCCGATATTGAGGATTTTCCCCTTTTTCTCCCCTTGAATAATCGCTTCCTCTATAACCGGTTTGATTGCCTCAACGGTTTTGGCAGCACTGCCAATAAGCCCACCGTCAACGTCAGGCAAAGATAATATCTCTTTGTTCTTTGCGTTTAAGCTTCCGCCATAATCAACATCAAGCTCTATGCCTAGTACTCCTGCGCTTTTTAGAGTATCTTTTATAAATCTATGCGCATTCTGAATCTCTTCCAATGTAGGCGTTTTGCCTGTTCCAATTGCCCAGCGCGGCTCATAGGCTATCCTCAAACCAATACCCCCATATTTCTGCACATCTTCTTTCATTATGTCCTTTAAAATTTCCTTTATGTCCTGCCTTAAAACATCCTGCGTCCGCCCTGCGTAACGCTGACCTAAATCCTCACCAACGCAAAGTACAACTTGTTTGACTGGATACCCCTTTTCCCCCTTTGTAGAAGCTATTAGTTTTTTCAACTGAAGATTAATTATTCTGTTCACTATAGAGCGTGCGCTATCTTGCAGATTATCACGATTAATCTTGTCCTTTTCTTTTTGAAGATCAAAATATTCTTTATAATCAGTTTCGGATATACCTTCGGTTGCTAAAGTTGCTTTCCAAATTCCTACTGCTTCATCAGCAAAAACCATGCGGTTAAGTTCACTGTCAAACCGCTCATACCCAAAATAAAGTATTCTTCCTAATACATTCCCTATAGCCCACTCAAGCCTGGCACGCTCCTCAGAATGATTTAAAATTCCTCCATCGTATAGGCTAGATTTAGCAAGCCCAATATTAGCCTTCCCGGTTTTAGCTCCTTCTGCAAGCGATAGATGATTATCCAACACATATATCTCTGGAGTAGATTCTAACGGCGAGGCGGTGTAAAGAACATTTATTTTCGATTCTTCATCCCATGCCTGAATAAAGGCAGCCTCTATATCTTTTTTCTTATCTTCGCTCAGGTTTAGAGCGTTCGGGAAGATAATCTGGCTTATTGCATTTGTCTTTTCATTATATTCCAACCTCCCCCAGACAATAATCTTACCTTGGTCTATTTCAACCGCAAAGCGCGCATTTTTATATGTATTATCCGTTTCCCTTGCAGACAACGTCATCCGCTCAACGATGGAACTTCTCAAAGAGCTAAGTTCCCCCTCAGTTAAATCTTCAACAGAAACATAGCGTAAAGGCTGCGCATTCTCGCCATACACCCCCGACATTTCTTCTCCCAGCAGGCCGGCGGTGATGCCCTCTACTTTATCACTTAACACTAGAATTCCTGGCAAATTGCCATCATCTTCGATAAACTTTAAGGCCGCGCCTCCTCCTGTAGATACGTGTGACATTTCACCAGCTAGCCCAAACTTCTCTACCGCGAAAGCAGAATCTCCCCCTCCTACCACCGCGATACCGCCTTTTTTCTTTACCACTGCCATTGCCTCGGCTATTACTCTCGTGCCTTGCTCAAAATTATCAAATTCAAATACCCCCATAGGGCCGTTCCAGATAACTGTTTCCGCCTCCTCAATGATTGCTCTGTAATGCTTAATAGTCTCAGGGCCAATGTCTAAGCCCATCCAGCCGTCAGGGATCTTGCCTGACTCCGCAGATTTTCTTTCCGCATCATTATTAAATCTATCTGCAACTATATGATCCAAAGGAAGGATTATTTTTCCTTTCGCCTTTTCAAGAAGCTGCCTTGCAAATTGCGTTTCTCTTTCTGCCTCTTCCTTATTCTTACCAAGCTTAGAATTGCCAATATCTTTCCCCATGGCTTTTTCAAAAGCGAATGTCATTGCCCCGCCAATAAGAATTTTATCCGCTTTTTCTAAAAGCTTCTCTATTATTTTAATTTTATCGGATACTTTTGCTCCTCCGACAATTGCCACATCAGGATTCAAAATCTTATTCAGGTACTCTATTTCCTTCTGGACTAAAAGCCCGGCAACACGCGGCATCCCCTTAGGAGCGCCAACCATTGAAACATTGTTTTCTCTATGCATAACCCCAAAGGCATCTGAAACATATTTATCTATGCCAAAAAACAAATCTTTGGCGAATTGGCTATTAATCCCTTCTTTTTGTTCTTCATCTTTATTCATCCGGACGTTTTCTAAAAGTAAAATATCCCCGTTTTTCATCTCGGAATTAATAAAACCTTCCGCGTCTTTAGGGGTAAAGATTGTCTTGTCAAATGTAATGGTTACTCCTGGCAACTCAGATCGTAGAGCCTGAGCTACTATATCTAAACTGAAATCCTTGTTTTTCTCCTCCTGCGGCCGGCCCAGGTGTCCTGCAATAACAAGCTTCACTCCTTGTCCTATCAAATATTTGATAGTAGGTAACGCCTGTTTAAGGCGCGTATAGTCAGTGATATTTCTTTGCTCATCGGTTGGCATATTAACCTCAGCGCGCAAGAACACCTTTTCTCCTGGGTTAAATTGTACATCTTTTACGGTCTGTTTCGTCAGCGGCGAGGCGGTGATTTCCCTCTGCCCAAGGCTCTTTTCAATTTGCCTCATAAGCGATGGCAGTTCATACCTGTGCAAACTTACCATCATAGACTTGATATCGGTATGGATACTGCCTATTTCACCTTCCTTATTAAATAGAATAGTTGATATTTTTTCAATCGCGCTAAAAGCATCTTTTAGAGTGCCTTGCCCGTTCACAACATTATCTATCTCATTTAACGGCCTTTCTAAATCTTTTTCTAAATTCTCCAAGAATGATGCTAATTCTTCTTTATAATTTAAGAGTCCTTGGTCATTTATCTTTTCCTGTATTTTCTCGAACACCCCGCTTATCTTCTCCTTCAACGTTGTCAGCGGCGAGGCGGCAGAGAATAAATTTACTAACTGATCTTTATAAACTTCTAAAATTTTCTCAAATGTGCCATCATCTATCCCCACGGCGGCAATATCTTTTCGCAAATCATCTTCTTCAGCTTGTTTGTAATTATCTACTGATTTTTCCTTATAAAACTCGCTTGTTATCTTCTCATAATACTTTCTCAACTCTGGCTCTCTCCCAGCTTTCTGATAAAGAATTTCCACTATATTTGATAAATCAATATAGTGCATAAATTTATTGCTAAGATCCGACGGGGTAATTTCTTTGCTTTCACCGCTTCTCTTGGGACGAGCATAATAAACATAATCACCGTCTTTGTTTTTTTCATTTTCATAACGAAAGTCATCAATCTCCAGGATTGAGATAATTTTTTCCCATTTATCACCAAAAACTCTTGACATGCTGTCTTTTACCTGTTCCAAACTTGCTGTTAAAGTCACTTCTGTTTTATTTTTTGGCTTCGCCCAACCATTTTCGATCAATTTGCTGGAAACATCCTTCCAATCGAGTCCAACACTCTGAACGAGGTCTTCTGCAATAGTCCCACCCCCAAATATTATCTGACGTATGTTTTTAAGATAAGCTATGCGCTGTTCAAGATTTTCTTTATCTTTATCTTTTAACATCACTCCGCCAAAATTCTGATTAGTAAACAATACTGCTCCGGCTAACTCTAAAAATGCAACGCCTGTGCCAAAAACCCCCCCAGGGCCTTCCAGCTTTCTAGGAAAAACATACACAGCATAGTTGTTATCACTATTTTTTGTGAAAACGATATTAAACGGTTGATTACGTTTATGCAATATATCGGTAAGTAATACCAGCGCTTTGTTTAATGAATCTAATGAACTACCGTTTAAAACAATGGTATTGACTGCCCAATCTGATAGAGTCATAATGGATACGTTGTTATTGCTGAAAAAAGAAGTTTTTTCAGCGTTTTCTACGGGCAATTTATCTTCTCCAGTGCTGTCAAAATAATCAAATCCCTGCAGATGAAGTTGAGGGACAGAAGCAAAAGCCCCAGGGCCATTAAATCCTAGTTTATAACCCGGGTTGTTAAACTTATCCAATAAATTAAGAGCTACTATCGCTGCTTCTTTGTTAAAATATTGGCTAAGGCACTTACTGGGATCGGGAAGAATAAGCACATTTCCCCACAAGAGCGGATTAGCGTTTACTATTATATCAGTAAGTATCCCCCCAAAGTTAATTCCTAAAGCAATATCCGGCAAAACATCGTTGAAAATAAATTTATCTCCGGGGTTATATTTTTTCTCGAGAGTCTCTCCAGCTTTAATTTTAAATTGCGTGGCGCGCTTACCTGCTCTTTCTAAGTTCAATATCTTCATCAGGCTCCCTGCCCGAGAGAATTCTATATTTCTCTTAGTCAAATGCTTAACAAATGCGTGGTATCTTTCAGAAATAAGCATATCAGCCATTAATTTTTCCCATTGCTTTAATATGGCAACGCTAATAACTGTTATTTTTCCAGCATTAATATTAGCGGCAAATTCCTTAAGCACTGACAATTCTCCACCTAATGCTTGTTCTAGATATTCTTGCAAGATTTTTATCTTATTAAGGAGTACCCGCGCTCGGGTCTCATCTTTTTCTTTTATTTTAGTGTACTCATTCATAACATACCTAAGAAAGCCTTTTATTCTGGATAATTTCTCTATATCTTTTCTTGCATGGGGCATTCCAACATCCTTATCAATATTGCTAAATTTGCTAATTTTAATGCTTTTATATTCTTTAAACTTCTCTACCACATCTTTTGGGAAAATATCTGAAATAAATTCTTCTTCAAGAATATCCAGAATCTTTTGATCTGCATCTTCAACAGTCACCGGCGAGGCGGCGAGGGCAACAGGCTTCTGTTCAACAACTTCAAGATTTTCATCTAAAACTATACTCTTTTCATCTGCGCCAATTACCGCATCAGAAATAACAGGATTATTCCCTTGAAAACTTCCTCCCCGTATTGGACTCCCTGCGCCTTGACCTTGCATATCAGCTTCAAAAGGTAATATCGCTTGCCCAATGCCAATCCCCCCGCTGGTATAACTCCTGATACTCTGGCCGTAGGCAGTAAACGTAGGTTCCTTGATATTATATTCACCTTTGTTGAAGGAGTCTTTGTATTGGTTAAAATAGGTAATCTTATCCCATAGTTCTTCTGAGGTAAGGTTAGTGAGATTACGCCTATCAATTAAATTAATGTAATTTTCTCCTTGTGACCTTGTGACTTGGTGACCTTGTGACTCTTTACTATTAAAACGAGCCTTAAACCATCTTGAAAGTATCAGCGAATAGTATACCTGCCGTAACTTAGCATACCTTTGGCTTGAGTTTACCTCTCTGGTAAGCTTAGGAATTATAGTTTCTCTGATAAGCTGGGTAGAGTATTCATTGAGCTCTTTTAACCTTGAATCTTTAAAATTGTATTGCTGAGGGCTGAGAGCTGAAGGCTGAGAGCTTTTTAGATAATCTTCTTCCAGCAACACCTTAAGCGTTGCTTTGTACACATAGGCCGAATCATCTGTTTCTCTTACGATGATTTCATTGGGCACTATCCATGGGCGGGTTAAGGTAGGTATGGTAATATTCTCCGAGCCAAATAATTCCCCTGCCTTTTTATAGAGTTTATCCCAATACTGTTTGCCTTCAGGGGTTTGGGGTGAAGTAAAGCTCGCGGTATCCTTCTTGAGCTGGAGGTCGGCCTCAAGGAATATCTTACCTATATCGGTTGTCTCTAACTCAGGGTCTATGATGGTATCCGGGGCATCAGGCCTTAGGTTTACCCAAAAAGTATCATTGGGGAGAGTTACTCCTATCAGGAAGTAGTCCATCAACTCCTGGGCAGTTTCCTTGAGCACGAGATCTTCTTCTGGTGACCTGCCTGCCCCGACCGAAGCGTCGGGGGTGTCCTGGTGACTTGGTGACTTGGTGTAGTCTCCTTTATCCAAGAGTATCTTGTAGCTGTTATTCAGGCTGTCATAGGAGAAATAGCGCAGGTGCACCGGCCGGAAGATATCGGGCTTAACCAGGCTCGTATGCAACTGGCTAAGATAGCTTGAAAGGTTAAGTTCACCCGCGGCATAAATAACCCCGCCTTGGTTAAAGAGTAAGCCTATCGTTACTACTATTGAGATTATCTTACGTACCATCTTTGTAATCCTCCTATAAAAACCCCTTACCAAAGTCAACCGCGGAGGTTGCGGAAATTTACCGTCGGGGAAAAAAGTCAACCGCGTAGGTTGCGGGGTTTGGTTATGGACAAAAAATAAAAAATGCCGGACTGACCATTTTTGGCAATCCGGCATTATATATTAGTTACGTTGTTGGCGTACCTCCATACACCAGCAACATATATAAGCTAATTGTTGTTAAATACTTATTTAAAGTATATCATAGAAACTTATTTTGTCAAGTTATTATTTCGATAGTTTCTTAAGTTTGTTGCAACTTTTGAGTTAAAGATAAAACATAGTTTTTAATGAACCTGTGTTTTTAGATATACTGATTCAGACGGATGATTACGGATGTCGCGGATAAAAACAATCTGTCTGCATCCGCTACAATCCGTTTGCATTCGTGTTAGTGAATCAATGCGTAAAAATCTATCAGAACTCATTGGTAAACAAAGCGTTACAAATAATGCATGCAACAAAGTCGGGAAAGCTGAATTATTTCACTTTTCCTAATCGCCTGGCAAGCTCTTGATAAACCTTCATATTTTCCCGCTTGCCGATGGCATAGATAATGACCTCTTTATTTCTTAAGTCAAGCTCATAAACTACCCTGTATTTTTTCTTAAAGAAATAAAGCTTTCTGTAACCTGTAAGGTCAAAACCCGCCTTATCTCCTAAATGTTCACCAAGTTCTGGCGAATTTTCCAACTTTTTAAACTGAGCAAATGCCTGCCTTTGAATTGCTTTATCAAGATTCTTAAATTCCCGTTCGGCTTCCGGCTTCCACTTTAGGCTATAAACCATATTGCTTCTTCAGTTTTTCTAAAGAGACCTTCTTGGCTGGGCTGGATTTTCTTTGCTGAGCCATTTCATAAATAGTTATATGCTCCAATAATTCTTCCAATTCTTCCAGCTTTTGCTTTATTTTCTCGTAGCGGGAATAATCCATTAATACAGCCTCAGGGGCATTGCGTTTAAATATAAAAATATCTCCTAAGGGGAGTTCATTTTCATACTTTTTAAATGACCGCACAAGCTCTGTACTGCTGACAATCTGCTTCTTCTCAAAGGTAGTTACCATCACACCTCCTTAATGAGCGCACAAGTTATGGAACCGCCGCAAAGCGGCAGGTGAACATAACTTGTATGCGCGAATTGCTTATCTATATACATATAAAAATCATATTTCTATACAAAGTATAACATGTATCAGAAAAAAATCAAGCCAAGATATAAATTAGTTTTTAAATTTTTTATTAAAGAATGGGTAATGAAGATTTACCCATAAGGTAGGCGTCAATAGCGCGGGCTGCGTGCCTGCCTTCGTGGATTGCCCAGACAATCAGGGATTGACCCCTGCGCATATCGCCTGCGGAAAACACACCCTTCTTGGAAGTCATATAGTTCTCGTCGGTTTTGACGTTACCGCGGGAATCTAACTCTATTTTTAACCCTTTTAACAAACCTTCATGCTCGGGATGGACAAAACCTATTGCCAAAATTACCAGGTCCGCTTCAATCTCAAATTCGCTTCCCGCAACCTCTCTCATCACAGGGCAGCCTTTGGCGTCTTTTCCCGGGAATTCCGCCCTTACACAAGAAACCTTTGTAACCTTTCCATTTTCACCGATAAACTTTTTAGTTAAAACCGCCCATTGGCGCTCTCCACCCTCTTCATGGCTTGAAGAAGTTTTTAGCAGCATCGGATATCTTGGCCAGGGCATATCTTCAGTGCGGCATTCAGGCGGCTTAGGCATAACCTCTATCTGCACCACACAAGACGCGCCCTGCCTATTGGCAGTCCCCACGCAATCAGCACCAGTATCCCCTCCGCCGATTACCAATACACGCTTTCCTTTGGCATCAATAAGCTGACCTACTTCCAAACCCGCATTGGAATTTTTCCAATGCGGGTTTGGTTTTTCTTCACTAGCCCTCTGGTTAGACTGAATCAAATAATCCATGGCAAAATGAATCCCGGCTAATTCCCTGCCCTCTATCTTTAAATCGCGCGCAACCCTTGAGCCGCCGGCAAGGCAGGCCGCGTCAAATTCTTTTAATAATTTTGAGGCCGGATAATCTATACCCACATTAATATTGGTCTTAAACTTTATTCCTTCTTTTTTCCAGATAGCAACGCGCCTATCAATCACCCGTTTCTCAAGTTTAAAATCAGGGATGCCGTAACGTAAAATACCTCCTGCGTGCGTGTACTTTTCAAATACCACGACCGTATGGCCTGCTTTATTTAACTGGCTGGCAGTTGATAACCCCGCGGGGCCTGAGCCGACTACCGCGACCTTTTTTCCGGTGAGCTTCTTAGGAGGCTGCGGCTTAATAAATCCTTCTTTAAAGGCAGTTTCTATAATTGCTAATTCATTCTCTCGTATAGTTACAGGGTCATCGTTAATTCCTAATACACAAGCATATTCGCATAATGCCGGGCAAAGCCTCCCGGTAATCTCCGGCATAGTATTAGTGGCATTAAGGAGCTCAAATGCCTTCTGCCACTTGCCGGATGCCACCAACTCATTCCATTCCGGGATATAATTGCCAACCGGGCAGCCAAAATGGCAAAACGGCGTGCCGCAGTCCATACAACGCAAGCCTTGCTCCTCAGATTGCGAAGCGCTCCTTAAGACAATGACCTCCTTATAGTCCTTAACGCGCTCGCAGACCGGCCGATATTCAGCATGCCCGCGTTTCACCTTTAAAAAACCTTTGATATCAACTGCCATTAGGAACTCTCCGAATAATTCTTAACACTTATAGCGGGTGACAGGGTTGTGTTTGAGCGGGGCGTACGAAAATTTTTGCAGCTTGGCCCCGCTATTACTTCCGTGGCGGGTGCAAAAATTTACGCCGAGTGAGTCCGCCTACGGCGGACGAACGTCCCTGCGAAAATACAACCCTGGCAGGACCCGCGTAACTATTCAACTATTATCAATCCGACACTTCCGCCAAATCCAGCTTCTTCTCCAGCTTCTTCTGTTCTAAAATCCGCTTATACTCAAGCGGCATAACCTTTACAAATTTCTTGAGCGTATCATTAAAATTATCAAGCATCTGCTTGGCCACAGGGCTATTGGTATAACGGTAATGATTATGCAGTAAATCGCGTATGGTAAGCTCATCATCGGCATCAGACTTTTCTAATGCCACCATCTCCATATTGCACTTATTTTTGAAGTCGCCATTTTTATCGTACACATACGCAATTCCGCCGGACATACCCGCGCCAAAATTTCGTCCTGTTCTACCCAGCACTATTACCCTGCCGCCGGTCATATACTCACAGCCGTGGTCACCCACGCCCTCTACCACCGAGAATAACCCAGAATTTCGTATACAAAAGCGCTCACCGGCAACACCGCGAATATATGCCTCGCCGGTAATTGCCCCGTAAAAAGTGGTATTTCCTATAATAATGTTTTCTTCGGAGACATATGTTGCCCGCTTATCCGGATAGATAATAATTTTACCGCCGGAAATACCCTTACCCACATAATCATTTGCCATGCCCTCAAGCTCAAAGGTAATGCCCTTTGCCAAAAATGCCCCAAAGCTCTGCCCCGCGATTCCCTTAAACTTACAAGTGATGGTCCCATCGGGCAATGCCTCTTCGCCATAACGCCTGCAGACTTCACCGCTTAACATCGCTCCGGTTGTCCTGTTCACATTCTCAATGGGTAAAGTTATCGTTACTCCTTGAGCCTTTTCCAATGCGGGTTTGGAAAGCTCAATCAGCTTACGGTCTAAGATTGTATCAATACCGTGATCTTGGGTAATCATGCAATAGGTGCCGATAGATTTTGGGGCTTTAGGCTTATACAAGATACGGGAATAGTCTATTCTTTTCGCCTTCCAGGGAATAATTTCTGAATTAACTTCTAAAAGCTCGGTCCTGCCAATCATATCATCAAGCTTGGCTATCCCCAAAGAGGCCATAATCTCCCGCAATTCTTCTACCACGAAAGTAAAATAATTAACCAGGTATTCGGGCTTGCCGCTAAATCTTTTTTCTAACATCACATCCTGCGTGGCTACCCCCACAGAACAGGTATTCAAATGGCAGTGCCGGAGCATCACACACCCTGAAATGATTAACGCCGCGGTACAGAAACCGTATTCCTCAGCCCCTAAAATCGCGGCTATCGCTATGTCGCGTCCGGTACGCATTTGTCCGTCTGTCTGAAGGCGCACCCGGCTCCTTAAATCGTTAAGCACAAGCGTTTGATGGGTTTCAGAAATTCCCAATTCCCAGGGGAGCCCGGCATGTTTAATCGAGCTCGCCGGAGACGCTCCCGTGCCGCCGTCACCACCTGAAATCAAAATCATATCCGCGTGCCCCTTTGCCACGCCCGCGGCAATGGTTCCTACGCCGATTTCTGAAACTAATTTTACGCTTATACGCGCCCGGGGGTTGGCATTCTTTAAATCAAATATCAATTGCGCCAGGTCTTCAATAGAGTAAATATCATGATGCGGGGGCGGTGAAATAAGGGTTACTCCCGGGGTAGTATAACGGGTTTTGGCGATAATCGCGCTTACCTTATGCCCGGGGAGCTGGCCTCCTTCTCCGGGTTTTGCGCCTTGGGCAATCTTTATCTGCAGCTCATCTGCATTAACTAAATAATTGGCAGTAACCCCAAACCTACCCGAAGCTACCTGCTTTATGGCACTGCGAGCTGATGCACCATTAGGAAGGGGTTTAAAGCGTTCAGGGTTTTCGCCGCCTTCACCGGTGTTTGAACGGCCGCCAAGCTTATTCATGGCAAAGGCCAAATTTTCATGGGCGCCGCGGGAGATAGAGCCAAAACTCATCGCTCCTGTAGCCAAACGCTTAAATAATGCCTGCGCCGGCTCAACCTTGTCTATAGAAATCGCTTTGGTATGTTTTCCGCCAGAGGCGGATGAGCCTTCGGAGAAAAATTTCAGCAGGCTTCGTAAGGTAGTGGGATTTTTAGACTGGTCGTTAATGAGGCTTGCGAATTCTTTATATTTCTTATGGTCCCCGCGCCGGGCGGCATCCTGTAACGCGGCGATAGTGTCCGGATTCCAAAGATGGTATTCTCCGTCTTTTTTCCATTGATATACGCCGCCGCTTGCTAAATAAGGGAAGTGCAATAAATTTTCAGAAAACGCGGCTGTATGCCTAAGCAGTGTCTCCTCGGCAATTTCCTGAAAGCCGGCTCCGCCGATACGCGAAACAGTCCCGCTAAAACATTTGTCAATGACTTCCTGATGTATCCCCAAAGCCTCGAATATCTGGGCGCCCCGATAACTCTGTAAGGTTGAAATACCCATTTTAGAGAGTATTTTTAATATTCCTTTATCAAGGGCATGGCGGTAATTTTCTAATGCCTTTTCAGGCTCTAAGTTTAACTGGCCTTCATTAATGAGGTGTTTAATTGCCTCATATGCCAAGTAGGGATTAATACAATCAGCGCCATAACCGAATAATAAAGCAAAATGATGCACCTCCCGCGGCTCGGCAGCCTCTAAAATAATACCGATTTGGGTGCGTAATGCCTTTTTGACCAGATAATGATGCACCGCGCCCACCGCTAAAAGCGCGGGTAAGGCCATATAGTTTTTATTCACCCCACGGTCGCTTAAAATAATAAAACTATAACCTTTTTTTATAGCGGAGGCCGCCTCTTGGCAGATACGGTTAAGGGTTTTTAGGAAGCCGCTTTTTTTATCTTTTTTCGCGCCTTCCGCGGGAGAAAGTATAGAGATTATCTTGGATTTAAACCCCTTTTCTTTGATTGCGCGAAACCGCTCTAAGCCGTCATTGGTAAGAATGGGCTCTTTCACCAGTAATTTATGCGCGTGCTGCGGAGTTTCATCCAGGATGTTCTTCTGCGAGCCCACAAAACTAAAAAGGCTCATCACCAATTCTTCTCTGATAGGGTCTATCGCCGGATTGGTAACCTGGGCGAAGAGTTGTTTAAAATAAGTATACAGGACCTGAGGATGCTTAGAAAGCACGGCATGGGGCACATCATTACCCATTGAGCCCGTAGGCTCTTTTCCTTCCTCAGCCATTGGCTTGATGATAACTTTTAAATCTTCGCGAGTATACCCAAAAGCTTTGAGTTGCGTCAGTATGTCATAATCGTCCTTCGTCCTTCGTCCCACGTCCTTCGTCTTTCTTGTCAACGCATCAAACTCTAACAGGTTCTCCTTAAGCCACGCTCCATAGGGCCGTTGGCGGGATACCCTCTGCTTTACCTCATCATCGTTAATAATGCGCTGCTCTTGGGTATCTATAAAAAACATCTTCCCCGGTTCAAGCCTGCCTGAAGTAACAATGTCTGAAGCAGGAATATCCAATACCCCCACTTCCGATGCCATAACCACTAAATCTTGCTTAGTCACCACATACCGCGCCGGGCGAAGGCCGTTTCTGTCGAGCACCGCGCCTATTTGGATACCATCAGTAAAGGCAATCGCGGCAGGGCCATCCCACGGCTCCATACAACAGGCATGGTATTTATAAAAGTCTTTGAGTTTCTCATCCATTAACGCATGCTGTTCCCACGCGCCCGGAATCAACATCATCATGGCATGATAAATGGGCCTTCCGGAAAGCACAAGCAATTCAAAGGCGTTATCCAGCATTGCCGAGTCACTTCCCCCTGGCACGATAACCGGCTTTAGCTTCTGAATATCTTTACCGAAAAGCTCGCTTTTTAATAATCCCTCGCGCGCTGACATCCAGTTAACATTGCCGCGTAAGGTATTTATCTCGCCATTGTGCGCCAGGAACCGAAACGGCTGCGCCAAATCCCATGTCGGGAAGGTATTAGTTGAATACCGTGAATGCACCAGGCAGATCGCGCTTTTTATGCTCTCGTCTTGCAAATCAAGGAAAAATTTATCCACCTGCTCAGGCATCAGCAGGCCTTTATAGGAAAACGTGCGGCTGGAAAGATTAGGGATATAAAAGAATGATTTTTGTTTTAAATTTGACGAGCGAATGGTATTTTCTACCTGCTTTCGGATAACATAAAGCTTCCTCTCAAATTCGAGAGACTCTTGACTTTTTGCCTGCGGCTTGTCCCCTGAACCCCTACCTTGCCGGCAGGCAGGCTGTCCCCTGAACCCCGTACTATTACTTCTATCTTTGCCAATAAATATCTGCTCAATCACCGGCTGGCTATCTTGCGCCGCTTTACCGATAACAGAACTATCAACAGGAACTTTTCTAAAGCCTAAGAGAGTTTGCCCCTCTTTTTTTATACTTTGGGCAAATACTTCTTTGCAGAACTTTCTTTCCTTGGCGTTGGTAGGCAAAAACACTAAACCCGAAGCATATTCTCCAAAAGGCGGGAGGGTAATTTTTGCGGCTTCCGCGGCTTTGCAAAAGAATTCATGAGGCGTCTGAATAAGTATCCCTGCCCCGTCTCCTGTTTTTGGATCCGCGCCGGTTGCGCCCCTATGCGAAAGGCGCTTAAGCACAGTTACGCCCTGCGTAACAATGGCATTTGCCTTTCTTCCCTTAATGTCGCAGACAAAACCCACGCCGCAGGAATCATGTTCAAAGCGCGAATCATAAAGCCCGTATTTTTCTAAGTTTTGACGGCTGTTCATTAGAAATTATGAATTATAAGTTATAAATGATAAGTTTTACGTTGTACCTTACGACAAGAATAGCCTGCATAAAAACATGGAGGGGGGAAAATTTAAATTTATCATTCATAATTTATCACTTATCCTTTCCTTAAACGAATATTTATAATATCTCAAAGTCGGGCTTTAGGCAAGAAAAAAAAGGGGAAACATTATTCCTGTTTCCCCTTTTTTTCCTTCACTGCGGCTGCTATTTTACAAACAGCATCTCGCGATACTTGGGCAAATCCCAATGTTCATCGGAAACAACCCGCTCCAAGGCATCAACATGTTTTCTGATATGTTCCATAAGCGGCTTGAGCTCTTCAAAATAAAGCTCCGCGCGCTCTTCGTGGTGCAGGCCGGCGGCTTTTTCCAAAAGCTTCTCCAGCTCCTTGGAGTTGCGCCTGACGTAATAAATCTTTTGCGCCACTTCACTCAAATGAGCTTTCTGGTCATTTAACACCGCGGCATCTAACTCCAACTTAACCTCTTTCTTAAGCTGTGTAAGCTTTAAAAGATTATCCGCCAATAATTGCTCGTATTCGCAGCCCGCGGGCACAATACAGGAATTGACCATTTCGTTCAGGGTATTCGCCTCAATTCCTATGGTTATATTATACATATCCATCCAAATCTTGTAGCGCGCTATAAGTTCCTCCTTTGAGAAAACCTTATATTTCTCAAACAGGGCGATATTATCCTTCTTCTCCAACGCCTTTAATGACTCCGCGGTAGAAGCGACATTGGGAAGGCCTCGTTTCTTGGCCTCTTTCAGCCACTCTTCGGAATAATTATTGCCTTCAAAACGGATATCTTTGGTTTCTTTGGTAAGCTCAGCAACCACCCGTAACACTGCGGTGTTAAAATCTTTACCGCTTGAAGCCTTGCGTATTTTATCGGCTACGTAATCCAGGCTCTCGGCGATAATAGTATTAATTACCGTAATAGGCGTTGAAATATTCTGAGAAGAGCCTACCGCCCTGAATTCAAACTTATTACCGGTAAAGGCAAATGGCGAAGTACGGTTACGGTCGGTGGTGTCTTTATTAAACTTGGGCAGGCGGGCAATGCCTAAGTCAATTATGTCGCGTTTAGAAACCTTATTCTTAGCTCCTTTTTCAAGCATGTCCAGGATAGAGGTTAACTGGCTTCCCAGGAAGACACTGATAATCGCAGGCGGGGCCTCGTTAGCTCCCAAGCGGTGCTCATTTCCTGCCATTGCCACACTCGCGCGTAAAAGGTCAGAGTGCTTGTAGACTGCCCGAAGCACCGCGGCTAATACCGCCAGAAACTGCAGATTATCCTCAGGGGTTTCTCCGGGATTTAAAAGATTGTTGCCTTTATCATCCGCCAAGGACCAATTAAGGTGCTTACCGCTTCCGTTTATGCCGGCAAACGGCTTTTCGTGCAACAAGCACACCATGTTATGGCGAAGCGCGACCTTCTTCATTAACTCCATCAAGAGCTGATTATGGTCAGCGGCAAGATTTGATTCTTCAAACATAGGCGCGAACTCATATTGATGCGGCGCGACTTCATTATGCCGGGTAATAACCGGAATGCCTAACTTATAGGCTTCCTCAGCCACCTCAAACATAAAATTAATCACCCGCTCTTTAATGGTCCCAAAATACTGGTCTTCTAACTGCTGGCCCTTAGGGGAACCCGCCCCTACCAAGGTGCGCCCGGTCAATACCAAGTCCTGCCTCAAATTATAATAATGCTTGTCTATTAAAAAATACTCCTGTTCCGGCCCGCAGGTAGAAACTACTTTTTTAACATCTTTATGGCCAAAAAGCTGTAACAGGCCTATGGCGGCTTTATTTAAAGCCTCATCAGAACGCAACAGCGGAAGCTTCTTATCTAATGCCTCTCCGTGATAGGAAATAAAAATGCTCGGGATGCACAACGTTTTGCCCAATGTGCTTTCAATGATAAACGCGGGGCTTGAAGGGTCCCAGGCGGTATAACCCCTGGCCTCAAAAGTCGCGCGTATGCCGCCGGAAGGAAAAGAGCTGGCATCAGGCTCACCCTGAATAAGCTTATTCCCTGAAAATTTCTCGATAACTCTTCCGGGCGCGATTATGGAAATAAAACTATCGTGTTTTTCCGCGGTTAACCCCGTCATCGGCTGAAACCAATGGGTATAGTACGTCGCTCCCTTAGACATAGCCCATTTTTTCATGCACTCGGCAATCTCATTAGCCTGGTCCATGGAAATAGTTATTCCTTCGGACATCCAACGCTTAAAGGCGTTAAATGTGCTTTCGGAAATATGCTCTTTCATTGTTGAGACACTAAAAGTATTCTCACCATAATAGCTCGATACACTTTCAGGCTGCTCTTTCTTCTCCAAATCAACACTCTTAATTTTGAATAAAACTTCTTCTCGAATACTCATGATCCTCCTCCACTCGTATACTATGTGTTATAATAGATGTGAAATACGGAAATCAGGCAATCAGGGTATCAGGATTTGGTAATCAGGGCATCAGGATATTGGGAACAAAATATTACCTTTTTCTCCCAATCCCCTGATCATCCGATATCCCTGCTTGCGGCTCGCCTCACGGCGAAGCCGTGGGCAGGCACTTTTAACATATTACCGCACTAGTGCTCTGTTAACTTAATTATTGGTAGTATAGCGAAAGTTAACTCCGCACTTCCGCTATGGGAGCAAGCCCCCCTTCGGCGCTCCGCCGACTCATCGTCGGCTACGCTGAACACCCCCCAATCGTGGGTAACGGTCTTCCCCACACCCCCTTAGTGCACTGTCAACTATTGAGAACTAATTTCACAGTGCACTACTGTAATTTTTTTGTCTCTCTAGGGGCTAACGGTCAAACCGATTTGCCCTTTTTACACTTTCCGCCAAGAAAAGAGTATACCATAACCTTATTATTATGATAAGTAATTTTATGGTTACTTTGGTAACCCATATTTTCTTGACCGCAGGCCTCCCCTCGCGCACCCAAGAGGCCATGCGGCTTCCATCATCTCTTTTATCCTATAGCCATAGGCCCGCGTTCTTCGGTGCGGATACGGACACAATCTTTTAAATCTAACACAAAGATTTTACCATCGCCTATCTCACCTGTCCGCGCGCCCTTAGTAATCGCCTTTATGGTTGGCTCGACAAAATTATCGTTAACGGCAATTTCCAGTTTAACCTTTCGTAAAAGGTTTCCTTTTTCCCTTGCCGCGCGATACACCTCAGTGACCCCCTTCTGCCGGCCATGGCCTAAAACTTCACTTACGGTAATAAGGTTTACTTCTGTATTATAGAGTTCAGCCTTGACATCCTCTAACTTATGCGGCTGAATAATCGCGATAATAAGTTTCATATAACCTCCTCTGTTTAAAGATACTGTTTCGTTTACCGTTTACCGCCAACAGTTTACCGTTACGGTGAGCGGTACACGCAACAATTATCATCTTCCTATGTAACATGTTCAGCGCTGCTCCTCATTTTTAAAGAAATCTCTATTCCAAAAGTGTATATGCGGCCTCATGGTGCTGAGTAAGGTCAAGCCCAACAACTTCATCCTTCTCTGACGCCCTCACCCCCATTACCATATCCACAATCTTGTAAATAGCAAAAGTAACAATCAAAGAATAGAGGACGGTTATTCCGACTGCTTTTAATTGGATAATAAAAAGCTGCGGGTTACCATAAAATAATCCGTCCGCGCCCGCGGGATTAACACTTTTGGAAGCAAACAAGCCTGTTGCCAGCGCCCCCCAAATACCGCCAACACCATGCACCCCAAAGGCGTCGAGAGAATCATCATAGCCAAGTTTCGGCTTAAGCACGGTAACCGAAATAAAACATATTATGCTCACTACCACTCCTATAATTATTGCCGAAATAACATTCACAAAGCCTGCCGCGGGGGTAATCGCGACCAACCCGGCAACCACACCCGTGACACATCCAAAAATAGTGGGCTTGCCGTTAAACATCCAATCCAAAAGCGCCCAACTTAAGCCTGCCGCGGCTGCCGCGGTATTGGTAACCACAAAGGCATTCACCGCTATGCCATTTGCCGCCAAAGCGCTTCCTGAATTAAACCCAAACCAGCCAAACCATAATAACCCCGCGCCTAAGACTATAAAAGGGACATTATGCGGAGGGGTAGGGCTATGATTAAAATTCTTTCTCTTTCCTATAGCAAGCGCCGTTACTAACGCCGCGATACCGGCATTGATATGCACTACAGTCCCGCCGGCAAAATCCAAAGCGCCTAATTTCCTGATAAAGCCGCCAAGCCCCCAAACCCAATGGCAGACCGGATCATAGACAAATGTCGCCCAAAGAATCATGATAACTAAAAAGGAAGAAAACTTCATCCTTTCGGCAAACGCGCCCAGGATTAAAGCCGGGGTAATAATCGCGAACATTGCCTGAAAAATCATAAATGCCTGATGAGGAATCGTCCCCGCGTAATCCGCGTAAGGCTCTAAACCTACATTAGTAAGCCCTGCCCAGCTAAACCCACCCCAAAAACCTTCTCCGGGGGCAAAAGAAAGGCTATAGCCGTAGAGTACCCACTGCAGGCTTATCACGCACATCAGAATAAAACACTGCATCAAAATACCCAATACGTTTTTACGTTTTACCATGCCTCCATAAAAAAATGCCAATGCCGGCGTCATGAGCAATACTAATGCCGCCGACATCAAGACAAATGCGGTATCTCCTGAGTTTATCATCTTTCTTCCTCCTTTTTTTTGTGAATCTTTGTTAGCCTTAAAACTAAAATAGCGCCGTTTGCTTACGCGCTCCTGTACGCACGCGGATACAGTCTTCCATCGGTAACACCGCGATCTTACCATCGCCCAATTTCCCGGAAGCGCAATGGGAGACAACCGTATCCACAATTTCATTTACCTGTGAATCCGCGGCGTAAATCTCTATTTTTACCTTATGCACAAAAAGAAAACTTTCAGGGCGCAGGGTCTGCACGCCAAAACCCCGCACTTCACTTACGGTCATGCCGCCTATACCTACCTCGCGCAGTGCTTGCGTAAGCTCCTTCAGTTTTTCCTCACGGACAATACACTCAATTTTTTTCATTTTCTCACCCATTCATTTATTTAAAAAATAAAAGAGGCGCCTTCTTTGTAAGACGCCCTTTGTCTTAACCCTTCTTTCCCGGTGCTTTTACCCTTTACTATTTTTTATCAGCGTAACAGCATTGTTTTCGCCTGTGTACACCACAGCTAAGGAATATGACTTACCTGGCAGCGCTGCTAGTATCAAAAAACTTATCTTTATACCTTGAGCATATGGCCTGTTTTATTTTGAAAACACGCACATGAGATATACCTAACGCTTCCGCCGCCTCCCTGAGCGTGAGGCCTTTGTAAAGCAAACTCACTACCTCTTTCTCGCGGCTCCTTAATCCGTTATGCATCAAGTCATCAACAATAAGCTTACAATTGAGCCTCTGTAAAGGACTCTCCACTGTGTCGGGAATGATATCCTTAAGATAAATAATATCAGGCCCTTCTCTGGCTATAGGTTCATCAAGGCTTTTTATATCGCAACGCACTTTATGTGTCCGGATATAATTCTGTATATGAAAATAACACCCTTTGAGGACATAGCTTATTGTTTTATCACGCAATTGGCCGCACGCAAACCGTTTCCATAGGCTTATAAGCGCTTCCTGAATGAGATCATCCCTATCAATACATCCCAAAAATCTATTCTTTGTGCAGATTTTTTTTATGCTCGGCATAAGTGCATTGACTATGGTATCAAAACTTTGCTCTCTCACAGTATATGAAAATTCTCCCGCTGCCTCTTTCATAAAAAAATGTCCCAAACATAGCTTCTTTAGCCTTGCTATATTCAGGACATCGTTATCCCGAGATCACCAAAACACTAATGAAACATTATAAAAGCTGCTTTTAAAACCTACAGCTACTTCTTCATGGTTTTCTTTACGTTCTTAAGCGAGCCTTTATATAGCTGCAAAAAAAACGTCCAGACTTTTGTTCTGGACGCCTCTATGCGCTTTACAGCTTTGTACAATACCTAAACTATACCACAAACAATAATTCTGTCAAGAGAAATTTTTCTTGTAGTCAAACCCCTCCACAATATGCTCTACCTTGATTTCCGGCTTTCTTTCTCTTAAATCTATCCGCTCTTCCTTACTATCGGGAGAAAGAATTTTAACGCGAGGGGAAAAAATATCATCCTCATTTACTTCTTCTACCACAGCTACCCTCTGGTCACTTAAAGCTACTACTGCCCCTATCGGCCAAACACCAATCACCTTAAAAAATCTTTCCAGGATTTCAGGGTCAAATAATCCACCCTTTTCTTTAAGCATTAAATTATAAATCATATCGGGAGAATAACTGTTTTTATAGCTCCTGCGCTGATTAAGCGCATCATAAACATCGCACACTGAAACAATAAGAGAGGCCTGATGCGGCATATGCGGAAAACTTAATTTCGGATAACCTTTAACATCGTATCGCAAATGATGTTCGAAGGCAACCGTCGGCGATAAGATGCCAAGGCTATCAGTATATTTCAAAAGGATTTCCGCTCCCAAGACAGTATGACTTTTCATCATGGCAAACTCTTCATCTGTCAATTTATCAGGTTTATCAATTACTTTACGCGAAATATAGATCTTCCCGATATCATGAAAAAGCGCGGCAATACCAATACTATAAATCTCTTCTTTCCTGAAGTTCATCCTATAAGAAAGATACATGGCTAAAATCGCCACATCAAGCATATGCACAAATGTACTCACATCGTGCTTTTTTAACGTCGTTAATTTGAGAAAATCTTTATAATCACCGAATAACTTCTCCGTAATATTAGTAAAGGCATACTTTAGATCTATATAATCGAGTGCCTGACTATTTAAAACTGCATTCATAGATTTCGATATAGCATCAAGGGAGCCGTGATATAAGTTTAAATAACGCACTGATTTCCTCACCTCTTCAGAAGACGAAGATGATAGCCTTATTTTACTAACAAATATATTTTCAACACCCTTAAGTAATAAGTAGTGTTGTGCATTATTTCCAATATCTTCTTTTGGAGTAATCAAGAAAACAATAAATTCGAGAAGCTCTTCTCTTCGCACTCCCCGTCTGAATACAATCCTTTCCACTCCTCTTTCCTTAAGAAACTGGATGAGCGGTTTAACAGCCCTGCTTAAATCAAGAAAAATTTCCTTCTCAAAAGCTAATTCATCACCGACAATCCCCACCACAATCTCTTCCTTGCCTTGGAGGAGATGTTGCAAACTTTCATACGCCTTATCCAGAGCATTCCTACATTGAGGATGTTCTCTTGGGTAGATTTTTGCTAACTGTAACGAATTGATTAAATCTCTTAAAGATGTCTCAAAATTTTTCTGCATTCAACCTCATTAAGGCAGCATGCGCCTTTTCCCTAACCTCTCGGTTCCAAAAAAACCTTTTCCTGCTTAATAGTGTAAGATAACTAAGCGCCTCTTTGGCCGCCTTTGCTTCTGCCGCTATTTCTATATTTTCCTGCAAAATTTTATTATGTACTCCAAAAGGGCTGGAAATGCATAGTAAGAGCTCAAACGCATTTTCCATGCTCTGAGGATCATTGCGTATCAACAAGAATGCTTCTTTCCTGAGAAGCACGTTATTTTCCTTGAGGACGGAAAACAAAAAGTTTTCATCTCGGGTTGTCATCTGGCGCATGGCGA
Source organism: Omnitrophica WOR_2 bacterium GWF2_43_52 (assembly GCA_001805445.1). Taxonomy (GTDB): domain Bacteria; phylum Omnitrophota; class Gorgyraeia; order Gygaellales; family UBA12090; genus GWF2-43-52. The sequence goes on along the minus strand of MHGF01000029.1, from coordinate 16,268 downwards.
CAAGTATCTCTTTTTTTACAAAAATACCGCCAAGTGAATAAATGTATTTAAGTATTTCCAGGCTCAAGGCTGAATTAACCTCCTTTAAGCTATCCATCATAGCCTTGAGAAATACGCCATCGTTAGATTTCTTTTGCAGAAGAGCGTAAAAATCAGGCATACGTCTAGAATAAAAACGGAAAAACAGGCGTAAAATGGAAGCATGTACTCTATGTTCCTTAAATATCTTATTAAAATAGACATCTGCAGACAAAGAACTATTGGTCAGAAAATCAGCCATGCGCTCAATACCTAAAGAATTCTCTTCTTCGAATAGAGCGTTTTCTATAAAGTTTAGGGCACGCATTTTCAACGGTTCAAGAGTATCAAAAAAAGATACATCGTTTGCTTTTTGCTGCATTATTACTAGAAACACTTTCAGAAACTCTATATCACTATCGGCAGTAACAGAAGACCACTCAGCCAACAGTTTTTCCGATAGTAGCGCCAGCCTACTGCGATTTCTTTCCTGCGCCAATAAATTAAGGATAAGAAAACGATAGCTGTTATGTACGGAATGAGTATTGAAGAGCGCTTGGCCTGCTTTTGAAGTAGTTAGCTCCTTAAGTAATATCGAAAGCGTGCTACGATACACTTCGGGAACAGAGGTATTCGCAGATAAAAACAAGTCTTGAATCTTTTTTCTTACGCGAGGGTTATCAACAACCCGCTTGTCTTTTTTAAATTTATCCGCCAGAGAAACGGCAATTTGCTCATGTTGTTTTTTATCCCTAATTAAGGTGGAAAACAGGCCAAAGCTTAAGGAGTTAAAACTGTCATTCCCTACAATTTCCTGCCACAAGGTATCTGCCAATTGTTCCGCATTTAATCCTCTAAAAAAGGTGCGCGCCCTCTCAAGCATAGCTTCTTGAGAAATATTCCTGTCTTTTAAGATAAGGTTCATTACTGCTTTCGAGCATTCAAGGAACTTTTGGTGTTCTTTGCTTTGCAGATATTCAAGGAATTTAACCATGCTGTAGTGCAATTCCTCATTCTCGAGTAAATCACTGCTTTTTAACCTACCCACCACTTCTTCAAAGTTATCAGCAAGATGATCAATCTTGTGGGTATCCTCTTCCGACATAATAGTGTTAAACAGGTATGCCCAGACATCCTTACCCTCTTCTCCCCAATCAGTGCAAAGAAACTGGGAATAATCTAACACTTCTACCCTAATAGAAGATATGCTCTCTTTTTTAGCAATGCTCTCTATTACTCCTTTTTTGAAAATTTCGCGGGGACTCTTCGAAACATTAAGGAAAAAATTAATCAACTCCTCCAACGATACCCCTTTTCTAATTTCTACGCTTTGGATCTTGCGGAAATGGAAAAACCTTGCCAGGTCTTCATAGAGTTGCGTTTTCTCAAAGACTTTTCCGTTAAAAAATAGCGAAACCGGAGCAAAAGCAATTCTTATAGGATTAACAAATGTTACCAGTAGTTCTATTTTCAGTTTGCAGTCTTCTATTGATTTTTTAAAAACGGGATGCTCAGGAAAATACACCGCAGCATTATTCAGCGCGACTTTAAAACTGTTAAGAAAATCGTGAAAAACTGTTTCAAGATCCATAGCTATGCTCTTTTTGAAGGCATCATTTTTGGAAACAAAAATCCCGTTAGGTTACATGTCCCTCACAAAATCTTTGAAACCTAACGGGCTATCGTTCTGCATAGAGAATGCCTTTTTCTCATCTCTTACTCAGGCAAAATATAAAGTTCCCGCGCCAACTCCTTACCACTTTTTGTCAAGAAAACCCTCTCTATTACCTCAGATACCTCTTCCTTATGATACCTGGCATACTCATCCTTAAAATTCACCAGCCAATCCGCGTCATAGAGCACCTTGAAATTTAATGTTTCCGCTTCCTTAGGGCTGTGATGATGGGCAATAATCGCGCAGACTTCATCAACGACTTCTTTTTTAAGCTGGATTTTTTCCATCATTTCCCGGGCAACCGCGGGGCCTTCAATTTCCTGATACCCGGCCGCGTGGCTGCCGTACTTTTCTTTTGCCTTACATATCCCTATATCATGAAGAATAGCCGCGGCAATCACCACTAAAGGCTCCGCCTTTTCCTTTTCCAAAAGCTGTTCGGCAAAACTAAGCACTTTTTTGGCATGGGTAATACTTTTAGTATCCTTCCCGAAATATCGCTCCATTTCAAAAACCAAAAGATCCTTTTTAGTCCTGTATTTATCTGTTGCCGGCGCTTGTTTCGCGGAAGCTAAAAGCTGTTGATAACGTTCCTGGCCAATGCATTCCACTGCCTTGGGGCACCACAACGCACAGCCAAAATCAACTTTAGGATTAATTACCTCATGCTTGCAGTTATAACATTTCCTTTTCGGTTCATCCTTAAAAAACTCGACTATCTCTTTACACTGAGGGCATTGCACCTCAACGGCATCTTCCGGCTTCCAGTATTGCGGGTTCTGCCCCGGGCATTTCGCGTCCGCCATGATTATTTCTTCCTTTTAAACACGAATAGACACGAATTTCACACGAATTAACACGAATAAATTATTTTTAATAAATTAGTGTCCATTCGGCCTTTTATTCGTGCAAATTCGTGCTTACCTAATCTCATCTATTACCTTAAGATTATAATACCCTATGACCTTTACTTTTGCTTTTGATTTGCTCACCAGCCAGTCATGGAATTTTTTCATAAAACGGCCGTGATCCTGCTTGGAATTCCATTCGTAAACTGAGGCATACTGGTTCTTATACTCAAGGCGTTTTACGGTAAGATAGCGGATAAACCCTTTAGCCTTCTTGGCATAACCGGCCCACATCTTACAGTCTTTACAATAAGCCTTGATTTCCTTAGCCTTAATCTCAAATAATACGGCGTGTGTAAACATTAGACCAATGGAGAGCTCATGGTCTATGGTCTATAGCCTATGTTTTCCCTATTGACTATTGACCATCGACTATCGACCCCTTATTATCTTTCCTTAAAATTTTTTATTCCCGTGCTTATAAGGGCGTTTACGGTTTTTTTGTATCTTCCGCGTAATTGCCTTTTGCAAATCTATACCGCGTGCCCCGCAATAATCAAATATCCGGATACAGCAATCTGCCAATTCCTCAGCAACATCCTCTTCTTGGGCATGGTTACGCATTGCCTCAAGCGCCTCTGAAAGTTCTGAATGCATCAGGGCAATTAATTCCCCATCATTCCTAGCATCATCCCACCAGCCTTTTTCTTTAGCAATGTGATGGGAAATATCCACCAGTTTCTTAACCGTTGCCATAGCTATCCTTGCGTTAAACGCTGCCTCACTAATTCACTCACCAATTTATTATCAGACCTGCCGGCAAACTTAGCCATGAGCTCCTTCATTACTTTCCCCATATCCTGAATACTGGTTGCACCCGTTGCCTTCACTACCTCTTCAATGATTTCCTTCATTTTCTCATCAGAAACCTGTTGGGGCAGGTATGCCAACAATATCTCAAGCTCCTTGGCCTCCTTTTCCACCAAATCCTGGCGGTTGCCGGCCTTAAACTGCTCGATGGAATCCCTGCGCTGTTTAACCAGCTTTCTTAAAACACTTATCACATCTTCGTCGGTTAAAGCATTTTGCCTTTTATCTATGGCTAGATTTTTCATTTGTGAACGTAAAAAACTAATGGTAGACACCTTTTCTGCGTCTTTGGCCTTCAATGCTTGCTTATAATCCTCTAAAATTTTTTCCTCTAACATCGCCGCTCTACTCCTTTTTTAAGCCTTTTTGCTCACTCGCATTTCTATCTCACAATCCCTTTAAAAATATCTCCATCCTCCTTAACGCCTCTCTTAAATTGCTAAAGCTGGAGGCATAGGAAATGCGGATATACCCTTCTCCCGACTTTCCAAAGGCGTTGCCGGGAACTACCGCCACTTTCTGCTCTTTAAGTAACTGCTGGCAGAAATCTATTGAGTTTAAGCTGGTGTTTTTTACCGAAGCAAAGGCATAAAACGCCCCTTGAGGCTTATTGCAGGATAATCCTATCCTATTGAGGTTATCTACCACAAATTCCCTTCTGCGCCGGTACTCACGCTTCATTTCTTCGACAGCTTTTCTCCCCGATTGCAAAGCTTCACAGGCTGCTATCTGACTAGTTATAGACACGCACATTATGGTATATTGGTGAATTTTAGTCATAGCCGCTATTATCTCTTTCGGGCCGCAGGCATACCCAACCCGCCAACCGGTCATAGCATAGCTTTTTGAAAATCCGTTTAGATAAAGGGTATTGTTTTTTAGCCCGGAGAGCGCCGCAAACGAAGTATGCGCGAAATCATAGGTAAGCTCATCATAGACCTCATCGCTAATTAATATAAGCTTATGCTTAAGGATAGCCTTTTTTAAACACTCCAGATCCCTCTTACTATACGATACTCCCGTAGGATTAGAAGGATAATTAATAATGATGGCTTTGGTTTTCGTATCGCAGTGCCGCTCAATTGCCTCAGGTGTAATTTTAAAGCCTGTAGGGGCGGTTGAAACATACACAGGGATACCCCCGGCAAGCGCTGTGACTGGCCCGTAAGAAACATAACAGGGTTCAGGAATTAAAACCTTATCTCCAGGGTTTATAATAGCCCTCATGGCTAAATCCAAGGCCTCGCTCACTCCCACAGTAATGAGGATTTCATCGTCTGGATCGTAGGTAACTTCATGATGATTCTTAAGAAAACGCGCAATTTGAAGCCTGAGCTTCATCATCCCTTTATTCGAGGTATAGCTGGTATACCCCTGTTCCAAGGAAAAGATAGCAGATTCCCTGACACTCCAAGGGGTAACAAAATCCGGCTCACCCACGCCCAGAGAGATGACATCCTTCATTCCCAGCACAAGGTCAAAGAAGGCACGGATACCTGAAGGTTGCATTTCTTGGACTACTTTAGAAATAATATCTTTCATAACAATGCTTAGTTCATTAGCTGTTTAGCTCGTTAGCTGTTTAGTAAAACAAAAAACATCTTTTCTTATTACTATCTACTGCCTACCCATAAACTAATCAGCTTATGTGCTACACGCTATACGCTAATACGATATCGCTATCCTCTTATTCTCTTCTCTATGCTTCAACATTACCCCATCCTCCTTATACTTCTTAAGCAGGAAATGGGTCACGGTTCCCCTAACATTCTCCATACAAGAAAGCTTTTCGGCAACAAAATTCGAAACCGTGTGCATATTCTTACCTTCAATGACTACCAACAAATCATACGTTCCTGAAATAAGGTAACAACTCGTAACCTCGGGAAACGAATAAATCCTCTCTGCAATCTTATCAAAACCTAAGTCTTTTTGCGGCACGATATTTACCTCGATGAGTGCCCGCACCTCAGACTCCTCGTCACGGGTAAGCTCTTTATTGATTACCGCTTTGTATTTTAAGATTACCCCCTCTTTCTCATATTTCCTTATTGCCTGCTTTACCTTTGAAACATCCTTATGAAGCATCTTGGCAATTTCTTCCGGACTGGTGCGCGCGTCTTTTTCTAAAATCTCTAAAATTTCATCCATTGCTTTCCCCCTCGTATACTATGTGTAGTTAACCATCTTAACTGCGGAAATCAGGTAATCGGGTGCTCAGAATTTGGTAATCAGGATATCAGGATGTCGGGAACAACACAACGGTCTTTTTCCTGATTCCCCGATGTCCCGATACCCAAATCCTAATCCCCTAGATGCCCTGATATCCGTTTGCAACATATTACCGCACTCCTTACCGAATTCTTGCTAATAGCTCATTATTTAGAAAGAAGAGAACTATTAATCTGCCTCCAAAGTTCTTTGGCTTCTACCTTTTCCTTACGGTCAAAATAGATATTTTTACCAGAGGCGGAAAGAGGAATACCTATAACAGGATTACACTCTTTCAATAAAGCTAACTTGTATCCTGCCAAGCCTGCCCGGTACATAATACGGTTATCAATATTAAAATGTGCCGCTGCCTTGGCAGCGCTTGAGACGGCGATACCTAAATCCAAAAGCTTAAACATACAAAAGGGTCCCGCCATAAAGATAGTTTCAGGCGACTTAGCGCTCATGAATTCCTGACAGCCTTTAAAGCCGCAGCCCCCGCAATTAAACCCCAATGGTTTACGGCCCTTCACTCCTAAAAGTATAAGGCAATCTGATTTGTCAATCACCTCCGCGTCGCTATGCCAATCCAACTCTATTGCCTTTTTCGTCTTTGCTTCCCTATTTTCTTTAATCAGAAAGGCCGCGATTTTTCTGATTTCATCTGCCGATGCTGCCTTTTCAGAATCACTCACTATCGTATACGAAATATCGTCAACCCCAGCGCTTTTGGGTGCGGTGCGGATGGCTATCCCGATAAGTTTCGCCGCCTCTTTTACCGCTTCCGTTTCCTGCATCTTACAAAGTAACTTTCATAAAATAATAGTTATATCTTGAAGACATGTTACGTTTACCGTTACGGTACACGGTACACGAAACTTTATTTGGTTAACAAGATATTATAGCTTACCCCATAAAGTTAAAATCCCGATAAGAATAAATATCCCTGCGCTGACAAAACGCAGGATATGGATAGGCACAAACTTTGCCACCACATCCCCTAACAAAACCGCTAAGAGAGTTGCTACCGCAAACGCCAGCATTGCCCCCCAAAATATCGGCCAGGGAGATTTAGTCTTCGCGGTCAGGCTTAAGACTGCCATCTCAGTTTTATCCGCTAATTCCGCGACAAGTATTGTGGTAAATGCGGTAAAAAAAATACGCCAATCCATTTTAAATTGTTAAAGTGTTAAAGCGTTAAACTGTTAAGCAGTTTAGCCATTTAGCAGTTTAACAGTTTGAAATGCAGCAATTTAAAGTATTTATCGCTTTTCTTTCACTGCCTGCGCCATGACAATTGCCTCAGCAACTTGATGCATTGATTTACGAGAATCCATGCTATACTTTTGAATCGTCCTGTACGAATCTGACTCTGATAACCCTTGTTCTTTCATTAGAATGCCTTTTGCCTTCTCTACCAACTTACGTGTCTCAAGCTCTTCCTGAATAATTTTTGATTTTACCATAAGCTCGGTATTCTCAATCACCATCGCGGCTTGATTGGCTATCGCGGTGAGCATATGCACTTCATTGTTGGTAAATTTATGCGGTTTTGAGGTATACAGGTTTATTACGCCGATGACCCTTCCCTTAACCATAAGCGGCACACACAACAAAGAGGCAAGCCCTTCATTTTCGGCAATATCCTTATATTTATATTCTTTTTCCTGAGTCACATCATAGACAGCAATAGGCCTTTTTTCTAAGGCAGCTTTTCCCGCTATGCCCTCACCAACCTTAAGCGGAGATTTTTTGTTATAGCTTTCGGATATTGACTGTGTTGCCCTGATTATCAATTCTTGTTTTTTCTCATCAAGAAGCATAAGCGAACAAATCTTCGAACGCAAGGTTTGGGCAGTAACTGTGACAATAAGCCGCAAGATATCGTCTAAATATAAATCCGAGGTAATTGCTTGCGCGATTTGAGAAAGCGCCTCAATCTGATTAGTGGTTTTTGGCATTTTTTCCTTTAACTATAGCGACACCCCGCGTCTTGGCCTTACCGTAGGCGGGGCCTTCGGAAAACCGCTTAAGATTTATTAAAGGGCGATTTTCCACGACAGGCTTTTACGCAGATTCCGCAGATATACTGGTCAACAATCTTTTGTTTTTGGAACTCCTTCAATAAGGCAAAACACCCTAAATGGTCAAAATCTTCTCTTTTTTCCTTTATTGCTTTTACTGGACATAGTACCACACACGCGCGGCAATTTCCACAATCTTCTTGCGTAGGCTTATCTGACTTTAAAGGCATATCCGTAAGCACCGTTACCAACCTGAACTGACTGCCTAACTTATTATTTACCATTAAATTATTTCTGCCAATCCAGCCTAATCCCGCTAAATACGCTATATGCTTATGGGAAAGGTGAGCAGTTTGTTTTTGCCAGTCAACGATTTGCGATGCGGGTATAGGAAGCGAGCGAAAACCTAAATTCTGGATATAATTGCTTAACCGCAGCGCTAATTGGTCCAAAAACATATTAATGGTGCGATAATGATGGAAATAAAGTTTGGTAGGTTGCTGCTCAATTTCACCTAAAACTTCGCACGAAGCGCGTACTCCAAGGCTGATTGCGCTCTGTAAACCCTCAACGATTCTTGGAGTAATAACAAAGGTACCTTTTAACGAGGATATCTCCGCCGCCCCAAAGAGGTCCGCGCCCCATTCCAGGCAAAACTTTTTTATTTTACGGTAATTTTCCAGTTTAGGCATAGCATTATCATATCATAAGAAAATGCGATGCTCAACGGTAATAATGATTGCTACAACTTCTCCGGATGGTGCCTGACCATCTTTGCCTCAGTCATATAAATCACGTCTTCGGCAATATTGGTAGCGTGGTCGCAGATACGCTCTAAGTGGCGGGTAACTAAAATTAAGGGAACCGCGCGCGGGGCGGTTGTGCCGTCTTTTACCATATAATCATAAATCAATTCCTTCTGGACCAAATCACGAAGCGCATCCGCTTCCCTATCAGCAAGCATAACCTTCTTTGCTAATTCCACATCCTTATTGATAAAGGCATCTATTGCCTCTTTTACCATTTTCTGGGCAATTTCGGCTAATTTCGGGATATCAATTAACGGTTTTAACGGTGGCTGAGCAATGAGTTCTTCCGCCCTCTGGGCAATATCTACCGCCAAATCCGCCATCCGCTCAAGGTCAGCATCACTCTGCATTGCCATGGTAATAAAACGCAAATCCTGGGCAACCGGCTGGCGAAGCGCGATTAAGTCCAAACAAAATTCATCAATCTTATTTTCTAACTCATCTATCTTTTTATCAGAAGCAATCACTGCCTCAGCCAGCGACTTATCCCTTTGCTTAAGCGCCTCTACTGATTTAAAAATGGCTTCTTCAACCAATGATGCCATAGTCAATATGTATTGGCGCAATTGCTTCAATTCTTCGTCAAAGATTCTTTCCATTATTCCTCCCTTGCAACCGCTGAAACGCGGAATTTGAATAAAAATTATGCTTTTCCGCTGAAGCGCGGAAATTCAATAAGTCTTCTTCTGTGTTTCTGCGGAACATTTACTTCTAACAGTTATTCAGCGCCTCCGCGGTTGCAATTACCCGTATCTGCCTGTAATATAATCCTCTGTCCGCTTGTCCTTGGGCGCGGTAAATATTTCTACTGTCTTTCCGAATTCAATCAGTTCACCCAAAAGCATAAATCCCGTATCATCAGAAACCCGCGCTGCCTGCTGCATATTGTGCGTCACTATCACTATCGTATACTCTTTTTTAAGCCGCTGCATCAGCTCTTCTATCTTGAGGGTTGCCTGCGGGTCAAGCGCTGAGCACGGCTCATCCATCAGCACTATATCCGGCTTAACCGCGATAGTCCGGGCAATACAAAGCCGCTGCTTCTGCTCTAACGATAACCCTAACGCATTCTTACGCAGTTTATCTTTTAAATCATTCCACAGCAGCACGGACTCTAAACTTTCCTGTACTATAGCGTCAAAATCATTCTTTTTTGCCAAGTGATGGACTTTAAGGCCGAAGATAACGTTCTCATACACCGAAAGTGGAAAAGGGTTTGGCCTCTGAAAGACCATACCTACTTTTTTACGCAATTTTACCAAATCATTAAACCCGCCGTCAAGAATACTCTTATCATCTATCAACACCTCTCCTTTCATGCGCACGCCTTCAACTAAGTCATTCATCCGGTTAAAAACCCTTAAAAGCGTAGACTTGCCGCATCCGGAGGGGCCGATAATAGCAGTGATACGCCTCTCGTCAAAGTCAAGGTGAATATGCTTTAAAGCGTGAAAAGCGCCATACCAGAGATTTAAGTCTTTTGCAATTATCTTTGACATTGTTGGAAATCACCTTGCTGTTCACATCCTTCGTCTCTCATCATACGTCCTTCGTAACATTGAGCTTTTTTACCCGAATTTCCCCTGTATATACTCTTCTGTCCTTTTATCCTTGGGAGCGGTAAATAGTTTATGCGTTTTGTCTATCTCTACCAACTCACCCGTAAGGAAAAAAGCTGTGCGGTCGCTTACCCGGGCTGCCTGCTTGGTATTATTGGTTACCAAGACAATAGTATATTTTTCTTTCAGCTTAAGCATTGACTCCTCTACTTTAGCAGTAGAAATAGGGTCAAGACCGGAGCAAGGCTCATCGAATAAAACTACCTCAGGCTTTACTGCCAAAGTGCGGGAAATACACAAGCGTTGCTGTTGGCCTCCTGAGAGTTTTGTCGCTAATTCTTTTAGCCTGTCCTTAACCTCATCCCACAAAAACGATGACTTAAGCGAATCCTCAACGATACCGTCTAGTTCACTTTTACTCTTACCATCGTGCATCCGCACCCCATAGGCAACATTGTCATAGATAGATATAGGAAGAACCTGCGGAAGGGCAAAAATCATCCCCACCCTTTTTCGTAACGCTTCAGGTTTTATGTGCTGGATATTTTTGTTATCCAAAATGACCTCGCCGCTCATCCGAAAACTCGCCTCCAATTCATTTAGGCGGTTAAGCTGCCTCAAAAAGGAAGTCTTGCCACTGTTGGCAGGGCCAATAACGCCAAGGATTTCATTACCCTGTATTTCCAGGTTCAGGCTCCTTAAAGCCAAAACCTTTCCAAACCAAATGCTAAGTTGTTGTATAATAATTTTACTGGTGACCTGGTGACCTGGTGACCTGGTGGCGTGGGTTACCATTTTTTCCTCTTCCTTAAGCGGGCACGAATCACTACCGCTATAATATTCATACTAAAAACAATGCCTACCAGAACAAGCGCGGTCGCGTACCTGGTTTCCGTACTAATGTTAGGGATTTGAGTAGAAATAATATACAGATGATACGGTAACGCCATTGCCTGGTCAAAAATAGAATCCGGAAGTTTGGGAAGATAAAAAGCGGCTACGGTAAATAAAATAGGCGCGGTTTCACCTGCCGCCCTGGCTAAGCTAAGGATCGCGCCGGTGAGTATCCCGGGGATAGCAAAAGGCAATACCGAATGCCGGATAGTCTGCCAACGGCTTAAACCTAAAGAATAACTTACCTCCCTAAAAGAATATGGGACACTCGCCAATGCCTCTCTTGAGGCAGTAATCACAATCGGAAGATTCATTATCGCTAACGTAAGCGCTCCGGAAAGGATTGAAACCCCAAATTTCATAAACGTAACAAATAATGCCAAACCGAATAAACCATAGACTACAGAGGAAACTCCTGAGAGATTAACAATGGCAAGCCGTATAAGGCGGGTGAGTAAATTATCCTTGGCATATTCGTTAAGATAAATGGCGGCAAGGAGCCCTATGGGCAGAGAAAAAACTATTGATAAGGAAACCAGATACAATGTCCCAACGATTGCCGGATAAATCCCTCCCCCGCGCATGCCATCCTTAGGCATGGTAGTCAAAAATTGCCAGTTGATCCCATGCCAGCCATTTTTGATAATAATCCCCAGAACAAAAAGCACCGGAAGCACTACCATAATAGTACACAAAAAAAGGATGCTAAAAGCGATTTTCTGCTTAGTAGTCGTCTTCATGCTCAAATAATTATCACAAATCTATTCGTGTCAATTCGGTTTTTCATTCGTGTTAATTCGTGTATTTATTTTTTATTCCTATGCAAAAACATATCCGCCGTCACATTAATAATAAAAGTAATCACAAAAAGGATTATGCCGATGGCAAACAGGGAATAATAATGCATGCTGCCGTGCACTGTCTCGCCCATTTCCGCGGCAATGGTCGCGGTAAGGGTGCGCACCGGCTGCAAAAAAGTAGTGGGAATTACCGCGGCGTTACCGGTAATCATCATTACCGCCATCGTCTCCCCGATAACCCTGCCAATACCCAGCATTGAGGCGGCTATAATTCCGGGGAGTGCCGCGTGGATAATCACCCTGTACATCGCCTGCCAACGAGTAGCCCCCAACGCCAAGGCCCCCTCCTTGTATGATTTTGGCACGGCATTAATCGCGTCTTCCGATATAGTAATAATAGTAGGCATTGCCATCAACCCAAGCATAATCGAACCGGATAAAGCGGTCAAGCCCGTAGGAAGATTAAATACATTTTTAAGAAAAGGAACCAAGGTTGTCATACCGATAAAACCCAACACTACCGAGGGTATGGCCGCGAGCATTTCAATCCCGGCTTTTAAAATATCCTTGATTCTTCCTTGGGCAACCTCTGAAATGTAAAAGGCGCAGGCAATACTTAAGGGAACAGAAACAATAATTGCCCCTAAGGTAACAATAAGCGAGCCTAATATTAAGGGTAATATTCCAAATTGTTCCGGGTCAGAAATCGGATACCAATACTTCCCGGTAATAAAGGTTTTAATGCTTATTTCCTTAAAAAACAAAAAACCTTCCTTAAGCAGAAAGGTAAAAATTAAAACGACAAACAGGATAGAAAGTATGCCGCTTAAGAAGATAAGCTTCTCAATGATAAATTCTTTGATCTGGCGCAATTTCATTTCAAGGGCACAAAGTCCGTATTTTTCACAATCTCCTGCCCCTCTGCCGACAAGGCAAAATCAACAAAGGCTTTCACTATTCCCTGCGGCTGGCCTCTCGTATAGAGTAAAAGAGGCCGGGAAATAGGATAAGAGGCATCCTGCACATTCTCTATCCCTGGAGCGATGTACGCGGACCCTTTGTCTTTTGCGATAGCTATCACCTTTTGCTTCGGGCTTATATAACCCATCCCGTAATAACCAATGGCATTGGGATTCTGGGAGACTTCTTCGGCAATTGCCTGACTTGATGGCATTAAAAGCGCCGAGGGAGAAAATTCCTCAGGCGATTTTTCATCGCCTTTTCTTAAGACATGTTCTTTAAAATATACATGGGTGCCTGAATTAACCTCCCGGGAAAGAATAACTATCGGCAGGTTATTGCCTCCCACCTCTTTCCAGTTCTTGATCTTACCGGTAAAGATATCCGCAAGCTGGCTAATGGTCAACTCAGAAACAGGATTAAACGGATGCGCTACTACCGCCAAGCCGTCTAAGGCCGACTTGATCTCAAAAGGCTCAATACCATTCTGCTTGGCCTTATTGATTTCCTTCGCCTTCATTGTCCGTGAAGATATAGCTATATCCGCTGTTCCCCCAATCAGCGCGGCAATGCCTGTCCCTGAGCCTCCTCCGGTAACCGCGGTGTTTGCCCCTGGATTCTTTTTACTGAACTCCTCAGCCCAAGCCTGGCCAAGATTGACCATAGTATCCGAGCCTTTAATCTGGATTGCGCCTTTTAACTCCTCAGCGAAAACCTGAACGCCCAAAACAGACATCACCAAACATGCTCCTAATATTCCTTTTAAAATTCGCATACCGCCTCCTTTTTAGAAAAATACAAGATTTTTAAGATACCCAAACGCCTCTACCTCAAATGTGAAAACATATTATATAATTTTATTATGACAATGTAAAGAGAGAATGCGGGCAGGTGTGGCAGGTGTGCTTTGGGTGCGGAAAACTAAGTATGATTATTCAATTTTTCAGGATGGTGCCGAACCACCTTAGCCTTAACCATATAAATCACGTCTTCAGCTATATTGGTGGCATGGTCGCAGATGCGCTCCAGATGGCGGGCAATCAAAAGTAAAGGGATGGCGCGGGAAACAGCAGATTTATCCTTGGCTATATAGTCATTGATCAATTCAGCCTGCACTTTATTACGCAGGCTATCGGCATCCTTATCGCGTAAAATCACCTTCTTTGCTAAAAACACATCTGCCTTGACAAAGGAGTCCAAGGCGTCTTTGGTCATATGTTGAGCTAATACGGCGAGCTGGGGGATATCCACCAAGGGCTTAAGCAGGGGCTTCCCTGCAAGCTCCAGAATCCGCTGGGCAATATCCACGGCTAAATCGGCCATCCTTTCCAGATCGGTTGAAATCTTCATTACCATAGTAATAAACCGTAAATCCACCGCCATAGGCTGATACAACGCGAGTAAATCCAGGCTCTTTTCATCAATGCTAAGCTCCAGTTCGTCAACCGCCTTATCGGAACAAATAACCTTTTCCGCCGCAGGCCTGTCTAATTGTTTCAAAGCTTCCATAGCGGCACCGATAGCATATTCTACCAGGCTGCCCATACGCAAGATATCCGCCTTGAGTTCCTGCAATTCTGTATCTAAATGCCTTTCCATTATTTTTCCTCCGATTATCCAAACCTTCCCGTAATATAATCCTCGGTGCGCTTGTCTTTGGGCGCGGTAAAGAGTTCCTGGGTTTTCCCAAACTCAATTAATTCTCCTAACAAGAAAAAACCGGCGTATTCAGATACCCGCGCCGCCTGCTGCATATTGTGGGTCACGATAATGATAGTGTAGCTTTGTTTTAAATGATGAATAAGCTCCTCTATTTTAGCGGTGGAAATCGGGTCAAGCGCGGAACACGGCTCATCAAAGAGGATGACCTCGGGCTGAGTGGCTAATGTCCGGGCAATACATAAGCGCTGCTGCTGGCCTCCGGAAAGGGTGAGCGCGTTCTGTTTCAAATTATCCTTTACCTCATCCCAGAGGGCGGCTTTTTTAAGGCTGGATTCTACAGTTTCATCTATAGTATCTTTGATATTTAAGCCGTGAATTCTTAAGCCGTAGGCGATATTTTCATAAATGGACTTCGGAAAGGGATTAGGCTTCTGAAATACCATGCCGATACGCCGGCGCAGTTCGACCACATCCGTTTCTTTATCATAAATATCCTTCTGCCGGTAAATGATATCTCCGGAAATCCGAAAAGAAGGAATCAAATCATTGATGCGGTTAAGTGAACGGATAAAGGTGCTTTTGCCGCATCCGGAAGGGCCAATTAAGGCCGTTACCGTATTGGGCATAATAGAAACGCTCACTCCCTTTATCACTTCTTTCCTCGCGTAAGAAACGCGCATTTGTGTTATGCTGAACGCCGCATTATCCATCTTTACCACCTTGTCTTTTTTCGTTGACGGTAACGTACAATTACGGCAATACTGTTCATTGCCAAAGTAATTCCCAAAAGAACAATAATGCCTGCCGAGGCATTCACGGAAAAACCTTTTTGCGGGCGGGACACCCAGTTAAATATCTGGATAGGCAATGCCGTGAAAGGGTCAAATAACCCCTGAAGGCCCACACGGATAAAGGGGAATTCTCCCGATAAAATAACCGGCGGCTGGGGCAGGAAAGCAATATAGGTAAGGGCGCCTATGGTGATTAACGGGGCGGTCTCTCCCACTGCCCGGGACATTGCCAGAATGACCCCGGTCATAATGTTGCCCAGCGCCGCGGGGAGCACCTGGAGATATACCGTCTGCCACTTGGTTGCCCCTACGGCGTAGGAGGCCTCCCGGATGGAAAAAGGTATGGCTCGAAGCGCCTCGCGCGTAGAAAGAATGATTACCGGTAAGACTAAAATGGCTAAAGTAAGCCCTCCGGCAAGGACGCTTCTATCCAGATTAAACCAGCGCACAAAAAGCCCTAAACCCAAAAGCCCGAAGATTACCGACGGCACCCCGGCAAGATTAGCAATACTTATCTCAATTAAAGCAGTGAGCCTGTTTTTGGGGGCGTATTCCTCAAGATAGATAGCTGAGCCTATTCCCAAAGGAATAGCGATAAATGCGGTAACCGCCATAATCCAAAGCGTACCCACCCAGGCCGAAAGTATCCCCGCGGCTTCCGGCTTACGCGAGGGAAAACTGGTAAAGAAGCCAAGGCTAAGCCTTGACGCGCCATCTAAAAACACATCAATAAACAGAACCAATAGCACCAACATTCCAAATACCGTTGTGAGAATGCCCAACACCTTAAACAACCCATCCAGCCTCTTATTGAGTATTCTTTTATTCATATACTTGTTGAAAATGTTTTCTTAATTTATAGCTTACGATATTTAAAAAATAGGTCATCACAAACAAAAACATCCCGCAGGCAAAGATAGTGCTATATTCCAGGCTGCCATGGGGAGTATCGCCTAAACTTACCTGGACAATATAGGCGGTAATTGTCTCAACCGGAACCAAAGGATTTAAGGTCAGCCTGGGCTGCTGGCCGGCGGCAATGGCCACTATCATCGTCTCGCCCATCGCCCTGGATATGGCCAAAACGCAGGCGGCGCAGACCCCGGAAAAAGCCGCCGGCAGAACTATCCTTAAGGACACCTGCATC
>MHGF01000028.1 GCA_001805445.1 Omnitrophica WOR_2 bacterium GWF2_43_52 | reverse complement strand
ACCCATGCCAGAAGCTATCACCAAGAACATGCTCTTTTGGCGCCTTTTTTTCGCGCCTTCTTAGTATTGTCCGGCATTGTTTACAAAAAGGATGATCCAGAGCAGATTAAGCAGGGATTAGAACTCTATAAGGCAATTAAGGATAGCGGAGAATTGGAAAGTTTTAGGTTTATTGAGAAATATGCGGCAGGGACTGGAAAAGTTGAAGGTGTGTTTCCTGCTACGGTTATTGATCAAGACATCTGGGATGTTCAGGAAGTAATGAAAATGATTAAAACTCCTTCAGTGGGAGCAGACAGGGTATATGGTTTAGGTAAGACTGCCGCTTCGGAAAGAACGGGGCTGAGAATTTTTCCGCGAACTGTGGATGTAATTAATGCCCGGATTCAGGAGGAGATGGAAAAAGGTAAGTCTGCCTCGGTAGATATTCCTCTTGAAGTCTTGGGGCAGTTGTCTCCCGAGCAGGTTAAAGGCCTGGGAGGCAGTTCCGCGGAAGTTTTTTTGAGCGCGCTGGGTGTAATGTTGGCGGAGACAAAAAGTTTTTCTCCTGCGGCCCGGGAAGTGATAGTCGCTAACGTGTTAGCCGGTTACGCTGACCAGAACGAGGAGACGTTACTTTCCAGAGAATTGCCTATGGTAACCAGAGGGGGCTTTAATGGGCCAACCTATGAGGGTATCTACATCTTGCCCCTAGAAGAGACATATTTAGAATTGTCTAATTATATCGCAGCGGAAGTAGCACATTTCAGTGAACTGCTTTCTATCGCGGACATTAAGCAGCCAAAAGAATTAACGGATCTTTCCGTGCTGAAAGAAGTGCTCCTAAGTTTTAGAGAATCTTCCAAGGGCACAAATAACGAAGAACGGATGGTTCGTCTGGACGACCAAACGGGGGAGATAATTTTTGGGTGGATTACTAATAAAACAATGGGAAATAAACTTCCCGTGATAGGGGAGATTGCTTATGACACCGGTATGTTTACCTATGTGGCCAATGGCGCGCCGATAGGATTAGAGTGGAATGCTGTTGATGAAACGAGGGTTTATGGCGCGCTTAGGCCTGCCTACGAACTTTCCAGCCGTGAAGTTATTTCCAACGGCGATTGGAGAGAGATGATTAAGGAACAGCGTATTCCTCAGGGCAGGGTTTTTCCTAACATATCCAAAACCGCCGCCTCGCCGCTGGAGGAGAAAGAAATAAATGCTAAAAAAGCAGAACTGAAAGAAATAATGAAAGTGGCGTTTGAGAAATCAAGAAATATTACTCAGCTTGATAAAGACGTATGGATGCTTAGATTAAATGTCGCGGATGACCTAGCAGTGATTAAAAGAGTATGCGATGATATAATTAAATGGATAGATAAAAGCGAGACTGAAATAGACAAAAAGCCATTAGAGGATTTTTCCGGCTCTTTGAAGGAAGTTACAACGCTAAAGGGGAGAACTGAGATTGACGTTAAAAGACCGGGGGGGAATGGGCCTCTTATAGTTACGCTGCCAGATGGCACCGAAATTCAAGGAACGCACTCTGCTTATTTTATGCAAAGCTGGAACATTAAAGTGGAACCAAAAACTGGCATAGAGGCTCGTCGTCCACAGGTACCAGACCCTTCTGATTCTGTGGAGTTTTATGTTAAAGGCAAATATGTTGGTACCATGCACATGAGCTCTTATGGATATGAAATTGTAGCGGTTATTGCTTATGTATTGAGTTCTGCCCAAAAGGCAGCCGCTGCTGGAGAAATAACTAAACCTAATTCTTCTCCGGTTATTAATGAAGATGTTTTTGGCGGGATTGACTTTCGTAAAATGAATATGTTGGTTCAGCCGATGGGCAGTTTTAGCGGGCTGGACTTTAGCCCCGCGCGCTTAAGCAGTTCGGCGCTTGAGTCTATGGATTTAGACAAAGACCTTGAGGGCATCAAGCAGATGGCTTCAAGTAGTATCCTTCCTTCGCCGCAAAGGCTGAAAGAATATATAAGCGCCTGTATTTTTAAGGGAAAGATAGGGGAAAAGGCCGATGACTTTATCCTCTCTATGCTGGATGTGTTTCAGCTTCAGGCCGAGGAAGGGATAGAAAGTACGGCTGAGGAAAGGGAGGCAGTGGTTATGGCTGATACCAGAAGCTATTGTCTGCCGCAGGAGAGATTGGCCAGTGTAAAATAACGCGCGTTTTTTGTTAATTACCGATTAAACCCGCCATAAACTACGAATGGCGGGTTTAATTTTTTGATTGCCCAGAAGGGCAGGCTTTCCCTTCCTTTGAGGAAAGGTCTTGCCTCAGAGATAAAAACGGGTATAATAATGGTTATTATGAAGGTATTGGTGGTTAACTGCGGGAGTTCGTCGTTAAAGTATAAGCTTTATGAGATGCCTGTGGAGAGGCTGCTGGCTAAGGGGGCGATTGAGAGGATAGGCGAAAAAGGCGGCTCAATAAAAAACCACCGCCAGGGCTTAGAGAGTATCCTTAAAGAAATTGATGGCGTTCAGGCAGTAGGCCATCGGGTGGTCCATGGAGCGGAGGAATTTAAGGAGCCCACCCTTCTTAATAGAAAAGTAATTAATAAAATAAAGGCCTGTTGCGCGCTTGCGCCTTTACATAACCCTGCTAATTTGGAAGGTATTTTTGCCTGTAGTGACATCTTAAAAGGGATTCCGCAGGTAGCGGTCTTTGACACTGCGTTTCATCAGACATTGCCCGAGAAGGCATTTATCTATGGTTTGCCGTATAGGTTTTACCAGAAAGATAAAATACGTAAATACGGTTTTCACGGCACAAGCCATGAGTATGTGGCGATAGAAGCGGCAAAAAGGTTAAGAAAGAGCATCTTAAAAGTAAATTTGATTACTTGCCACTTGGGGAACGGTTGCAGCATTACGGCAGTAAAAAAAGGTAAGTCTGTAGATACGAGTATGGGGTTTACCCCTCTTGAGGGCCTGCTTATGGGCACGCGCTCAGGAGACATTGACCCGGCGCTCGTTACTTATTTAATTCAGAAGAAAAATATGTCCACTCAAGATGTGGATGTGCTTTTAAATAAGGAGAGCGGGCTTAAAGGGGTTTCGGGCGTAAGCAATGATATGCGAAAAATAAAAGAAGCCGCGCAAAAAGGTAATCCGCGGGCAAAACTTGCTATAGAGATATTCGTGTATCGTATCCAAAAGTATATCAGCGCGTATTTAGGGATATTAGGCAAGACGGACGCGGTTGTTTTTACTGCCGGAATAGGGGAGAACCAGCCGCAGGTAATCAAAGATACTTGCCGGAATTTATTTGATAATCTAAAGCAAAAGCCAAAGGTAATGGTGATTCCTACGGATGAAGAGTTAATGATTGCCAGGCAGGTGTATAGAGTAGTAAGTAGAGAGTAGTGAGTAGTGAGTAGATAGTAGCAAGTAGAAGTAGAAAGTAGATAGTAGTGAGTAAAAAATAAGGGGTAAAGGCAATGTTACGGATAATGTTAAAATCAAAGATTCACCGGGTAAGGGTTACCGAGGCAAACCTGCAGTATCAGGGGAGCATTACGATTGATAAAAAATTGCTTGAGGCCGCGGATATTTTACCGGGAGAAAAGGTTGAAGTACTCAATTTGCATAACGGCACACGCCAGGAAACCTATGCTATAGAGGGTAAGGCTCACTCAGGGGTTATCTGCCTTAATGGCCCGGCAGCGCGCCATGCCTGTGCCGGAGATATTCTCGTTGTGCTTGCGTATGGAATGATTGAAGATAATCGCGCGAAAAAACTCAAGCCAAAGATTGTGTTTGTGGATGAGAAAAACCGTATCAGTAAGAAAAAATAAGCACGAATTAACACGAATCAAATACCAAATTCACACGAATTCCCAAAACGAAATCTATTTGTGTAAATTCGCTAAAAATTCGTGAAAATTCGGGTATAAAATATGTTAGGACGAATCTACATAATCGGCGAGCCGATTTTAAGGAAAAAGACTAAACTCGTGCAAAAAGTCACGCAGGCAGAGCGCCAGCTTTTTGATGAAATGCTCACCTTAATGCGCAAGGCGGAAGGTGTAGGCCTTGCGGCAAATCAGGCAGGCATTGATATGCAGATGTGCGTAATCTGTATCGGTGATAAAACCTTAAAATTGGCAAACCCGGAGATTCTCCAGAAGAAAGGCATTGCTGTCTTTGAGGAAGGCTGTTTGAGTTTGCCCGGAATTACGGTAAAGGTGAAAAGGGCAAAAGAAATTACTTGCCGGGCGCTTAACGAAGATAATGAGCTGATTACCTTTGATGCCTCACAGCTATTGGCGCGCGCTGTTCAGCATGAAATAGACCATCTCTCGGGGAAGATGATTATTGACTACGCTTCCCCGTGGCAGAAACTTACTTTAAAAGAAAAAATAAAGGCCCTGAAAAATAAACAAAATGGCTGAGCCTCATTTCAGGGACGGTTCTCAAAATAATCACAAAAGCCTCCCCAAATCCTCTCAGGGAGGGGATACTTCTTGCTTTTCCCGATTTATCGGGATCTCGACAGTGTCGGGAAAATCAAGAGCCGCCTCTGCCCGTTTGCCTTCGTGGTTTACGCAGAAAATCCCCAAAGATATAAATTTTATTAAAAACCGTTTACGCGATTTTGAGAATGCTAAGCTTAGTACGGTTTGTAAAAGCGCGCATTGCCCGAATATTAACTATTGTTTTGAGCATAACAGCGTCACCTTTATGATTTTAGGCGATACCTGCAGCCGCAATTGTAATTTTTGCGCGGTGCGTAAAGGCAGGCTTAGGCCTCTGGAGTTAGGAGAGCCGTATAATTTAGCGCTTACAATACGGAATCTTAATTTACAGTATAGTGTTATTACCTCAGTTACCCGCGATGATTTGCCTTTCGGCGGGGCAAGCCACTATGCCCGCTCGGTATACGCGATACGCAGCCTTAATCCCGGCAAAAGAATAGAATTATTAATTCCTGATTTTAGAAATTCCAGAGCAGCCCTGTCGTTAGTTATCGCATCGGCCCCGGATATTATCGCGCATAATATGGAAACTGTAGAGCGCTTGTATCTTACAATACGGCCTCAGGCTGGGTATAGGCGTTCTTTAGAAGTGTTAAAAAACATCAAGGAAATAGGGTTTGCGGGCTTTACAAAATCTGGTATAATGCTTGGGTTTGGGGAGCATGCCGAGGAGGTGCTGCAGGTGTTTGCTGATTTAAAAGAAGCACGCTGTGATATTATTACCTTAGGCCAGTATCTCGCGCCTTCTTTGAAGCATGCCCCGGTTAAAGAATTTATCCCTTTAGAGCAATTTGAGTTTTATCGCCACAAAGCGCTTGAAATCGGTTTTAAAGCGGTGTTTTCGGGGCCCTTGGTGCGCAGTTCTTACAAAGCTGAGGAAGTGTACGCACAAATTAGTGCATAAATTCATATAAGCTTTCAGCTATCAGCTGTCAGTTCTCAGCATTCTGCTTTTGCTGATAGCTGAAAGCTGATAGCTGAAAGCTGATAGCTAAACTATGTATGATGTCATCATTATCGGAGGAGGCCCCGCGGGTTTAACCGCGGCGCTCTACGCGGGAAGATCGCGCTTTAAAGCATTGCTTTTGGAAAAAATGGGGCTTGGCGGGCAGATTATTTTAACTCCTACCATAGAAAATTATCCTGGTTTTGTCGGAGGCGTTGCCACCAGTGATTTAATCTCCGCGATGCAAAAGCAGGTGGATGAACTCGGAGTAACAATAAAGTCAGATGAGGTTGTAAGCATAGTTGGTGATGCCTATTTTAAGGTTTCTGCCCGGGAAGGAAACTATGAAGCAAAGACGGTAATTATAGCAACGGGGGCTTTTCCTAAGAAATTAAATATCCCGGGAGAAGAAAGGCTTATTGCTAAAGGTGTTTCTTATTGTGGTACCTGTGACGGGCCCTTGTTTAAGAATAAGCATGTTTTTGTTATCGGTGGCGGGGATAAGGCTGTTGAGGAGGCAATATATCTAACCCGCTTTGCCCAGAAGGTTACCCTTATTCACCGCAGGGATACGTTAAGGGCAAGCAAGATTATCCAGGAGAGGCTTTTTGAGAACAAAAAAATAGAAGTCCTTTGGTCAACGGTTCCTTTAGAAATAGTGGGTGAAAATAAGGTGGAAGCCATAAGAATAAAAAACCTGAAAAACAACGAAATCGCGGATGCCAGCTGCCAAGGGGTTTTTGTGTTTGTCGGTATACATCCGAATACGGAGTCCCTTGGGCATTTGATAAAATTAGATGAACAGGGTTTTATTCTTACCGATGAGGCAATGAAAACTTCGGTTGAGGGAATATTTGCCGCCGGTGATTGCCGTAAGAAAACTCTGGCTCAGGTTATTACCGCCTGTGGTGACGGGGCGACCGCGGCATTTAGTGTTAATCACTATTTGGAGTTACACAAGTAACACGGATTAAAGGACGCGGATTCCAGGGATAACAACATGGAGAAGGAGATTGAGATACTACAATGAAAACATCAGTATATCCTACTACTCATAAAAAATTAATCAGCTGGGTTAAACAGATGGCAGCACTGTGTAAACCCGACAGTATTGCCTGGATTGACGGCTCAGAGCACCAGAAAAAGATTTTGGAGAAGGAAGCTTTGACTACGGGTGAAATCCTCCAGCTGAATCAGGAAAAGCTCCCCGGTTGTTTCTATCATCGCTCGGCAAAGGACGATGTCGCCCGCACCGAACATCTTACGTTTATCTGCACAAGCCAAAAGCGCGATGCCGGCCCTACCAATAACTGGATGCCGCCTGTCGAGGCATATAAAAAGGCGGAAAGTATTTTTAAGGGCGCGATGAAGGGCAGGGTAATGTATGTGATTCCTTTTTCTATGGGCCCTGTAGGCTCTCCGTTTAGCAAGATTGGCGTGGAATTAACCGATTCAATTTATGTAGTCTTGAATATGCTCATTATGACAAGAGTCGGCGAGTCAGTGTTGAAGCACTTAGGTAAAGACGGTGATTTTACCAAGTGTTTACACTCAAAGGCAGAATTAGATATAAATAAAAGGCTGATTTTACATTTTCCAGAAGATAATGCGATCTGGAGCGTGGGCTCAGGCTATGGCGGGAATGTATTGTTAGGGAAGAAATGTTTGTCGCTGCGTATCGCAAGCTATTTGGGCAAACGCGAAGAATGGCTGGCTGAGCATATGCTGATTATGGGGATTGAAGAGCCTGACGGCCATATTAAGTATATTGCCGCGGCATTTCCCAGCGCCTGCGGTAAGACTAACTTGGCCATGCTTATTCCTCCTGAAGGGCTTAAGCGAAAAGGCTATAGAATCTGGACTGTGGGTGATGATATTGCATGGATGCGCATTGACTCAGACGGCGCGCTGTGGGCAATTAACCCTGAGGCGGGATTTTTCGGGGTTGCCCCGGGGACAAATTCAAAGACTAACCCCACGATGGTAAAGACTATTCAAAAGAATACTATATACACCAATGTGCTTCTGAAGCATGATAAAACAGTCTGGTGGGAAGGAGCGGATGGGGATGTCCCCGCTGAGGGTGTCGATTGGCAGGGCAGGCTTTGGAAACCGGGGATGTTAGATGGTGATAGAAACATTATAAGAGGCGCTCATCCAAATAGTAGGTTCACTACGCCGATTATGAATTGTCCGTCGGCTTCATTTCGCCTTGAACAGCATCACGGTGTGCCTATTTCCGCGATTGTATTCGGCGGCCGCAGGGCGCATTTGGCTCCTTTGGTGTATGAGTCATTTAATTGGCAGCATGGGGTGTTTGTGGGAGCGGCTATGGCCTCGGAAACCACCGCGGCACAAGCAGGCAAGGTCGGGCAGGTCAGGCGCGACCCTATGGCAATGCTTCCTTTTTGCGGTTATAATATGGCGGAGTATTTCGCGCATTGGCTTTCAATGGGGAAACGTATGATTCATCCACCAAAGATATTTCACGTGAACTGGTTTAGGACCGATGAAAAGGGAGAATTCTTATGGCCGGGCTACGGTGAGAACTTAAGAGTCTTAGAGTGGATACTTGATCGCTGCAATAATAAGATGGACGCGGTAAGAGCGCCTATTGGGTTTATTCCGCGAGTGGCGGATATTGATATGATGGGATTGCCTCTTGCGCCTTTGGCTTTAGAGAAACTTCTCGCGATTAATAAAAAAGAGTGGCTTGAGGAGTTAAAAGGCATAAAAGAATTCTTCGGGCAGTTTAAGAAGGACTTGCCTCCAGAGTTATGGCAGGAGTATGAGTCGCTCGAAGAAAGATTAAGGAATTAGGGACAGACACTAATTATTAGTTCAAGAGTTGTGCGCGGATAATTAGTGTCTGTCCCTAATTCAGAAGATGAGAGATAATACTTTATTAAAAACAGAGTTTAAGGATTTGAAATTATTCCGCCGGGGCAAGGTGAGGGATGTTTATGATTTGGGGGATAGCCTCTTGATCGTGGCTACGGACAGGATTTCCTGCTTTGATGTAGTGCTCCCTACGCCGATTCCTTATAAAGGCATTGTCTTAAATCAGATGTCTTGGTTTTGGTTTAATTTTACCAAGGATATCGTCAAGAATCATTTACTTACTGCGGCTATAGATGAATACCCCAAGGAATTAATGAAGTATAGGGATTCTTTAGAGAAGCGTTCAATGATAGTGAAAAAAACCAAGCCCTTGGCAATAGAGTGTATTGTCCGAGGCTATATCTCAGGCTCGGCATGGAAAGAGTATCAAACCAAAGGCACTGCCTGCGGCTTTTCCCTGCCTGTAGGGCTTAAAGAATCTGAAAGGCTTCCTCAAGCCATTTTCACGCCTTCAACTAAGGCGGAGGAGGGCCACGATATCAATATCAATGAGGAAGAGGCAAAGAAAATCGTTGGTGACAATATTTTTCAAGAGGTAAAGGAAAAAGCTCTCGCCGTATATAAAAAGGCGGCCGAGCACGCGTTAACCCAAGGCATCATTATCGCCGACACCAAGTTTGAATTTGGCATTTTCCAAAACGAAATTATTCTTATTGATGAAGTTTTGACCCCTGATTCTTCGCGCTTTTGGCCAGGGGATACCTACCGTCGTGGGCAGGGGCAGATGAGTTTTGACAAACAGTTTGTGCGTGATTATCTTGAGTCAATAGGCTGGGACAAAAATCCTCCCCCTCCCGCGCTTCCTCAGGAGATTGTGGATAAAACATCCGAAAAATACCTTGAGGCTTACCAGCGGCTTACCGGGAATAAGCTGTGAAAAAAATACTTTCCTTTAGCGCGCGGATTGCCATAAGCGCGATTTTTCTTTATATCCTTTTTCGCAAAATTGATTTTAACGCTTCCCTGAAGATTATCGCGCGCTTGGATGTGGTGTATTTCTTTATCGCGATGGCAATCTTTTTTATCTTATATATATTTGTGCTCTTTCGTTGGAAAATGCTCTTAGACGCGCAGAAAGTAAGCTTGCCGTTACAGCGGATCCTTGTTTCCTACGCGGGCGGGTTATTCTTTAGTTTATTCCTGCCCTCCAATATCGGGGGAGACCTGGCAAGGACCGTTGATTTAGGCCTGCATACAAAGCGCCGCAGCCTTATCGCGGCAAGTGTCCTCTTGGACAGGCTCAGCGGTTTCATAGGATTGGTGATTGTCGCCTTGAGCGCTCTTTTCTTTGGTTTTAAGCTGGTCAATGAGCCGTCAGTTCTTATGATACTCCTTCTTTTTGCCGGGATTTTGATAGCGGTATTGTTAGTAATATTTAACAACGCAATTTATCGTTGGCTTAACCGCTTATTACACGCGAAAAAAGGCATATTTGATGTAATCCGAAAATTGCACGCGGAGGTATATTTTTTTCGCTCAAAGCCGGCAGTGGTTTGCCTTAACATATTCTATTCAATCATTATTCAGGCAGGGGCATCGGTATCGTCTTATTTTATCTTACGTTCTTTAAAGGTTAACATCAATATGGTATATCCTCTGATTTTTAATCCGGTGATAACCGTGATTACCAGCTTACCTATTTCTCTGGGAGGGCTCGGCTTACGGGACGCGGCAACCGTGTTCTTTTATGCCAAGGCAGGCGTTCCGAAAGATATAGCCCTTGCCCAGTCAATTCTCAACTTCACGATTATCCTGGTATTTGGCCTTATTGGAGGCATAATCTATGTCTCTACACTTCGTTATAGACGGCTACAATCTCATCAAACAAACTCGCCTGTTTAATAAAGCGAGTTTGGAAGATTCTCGTGAGGCGCTCATGAGTTTTCTTTCCGTTTCTAGGCCTCAAGGGAGCCACAGTAATAGGGTTACCGTTGTTTTTGACGGTAAGGAGGGGATGTTTTATCGCCAGGGGAGTACCTCTCTTTCGATTATTTTTACCCAAGGCCAAAGCGCTGATGAGGCGATTAAACATTTAGTAAGAAATGCCGAAAATCCCAAGGCTATGGTAGTGGTAACCAACGACAAAGACATTCAGTTTTTTGCCCAACAGCATAACGCGCAGGTAAAAACCGTAGAAGTATTTATGGAGAAATTTAATCCGCCGAAAACAAAGAAAACCCTTGATGATAAGATTCTCCTGCATCCTTGTGACGCCGCGAAGATTACCGAGGAAATGAAAAAAATATGGCTGAAATAAAAAAAGTCACAAGGTCACCACGTCACAAGGCCGCCACTAAAGAAAAGGGAAATTATATTAAATTCCTGGGGACGGCGGGGGCGCGGTTTGTGATGATTAAGCAGTTGCGTTCCTCAGGGGGTATCTGGGTTTCTTATAAAGGGACGAATGTGATTATTGACCCTGGCCCGGGGAGCATCGCGCGTTGCGCGCTGAGTAGGCCAAAGATGGATCCCACCCAGTTAGACGGCATTATCCTTACCCACCGCCACCTCGACCATTCTAACGACGTGAATGTGATGATTGAGGCAATGACCGAAGGCGGTTTTAAAAAGAGAGGGGTGGTCTTTCTGCCAGCGGACGCGATGGAAGATGAGCCGGTAATATTAAGGCATTTACGCCCGGTGGTAGAAAGAATTGAAATTCTGGATGAAAAGAAAACGTATACTGTTGGAGAGATTGCCTTTAGCGCGCCTTCCCGTCAAAAGCATCCGGTGGCAACCTACGGTTTACGATTTGACTTTAAAAAAACAGTTTCTTTGATAACCGACACGAAATATTTCGCGGGCATAGAAGATATTTACAAGGCGGACATCGTGATTATCAATGTGGTTTTCTATGAGGAGCGCCCGGGAGTTGAGCATTTAAGCTTCATAGACGCGAAGGAAATTATCAAAAAGATTAAGCCAGAGGCCGCGATTTTGACTCATTTCGGAATGACTATGCTTGCCCATAAGCCGCATGTGTTAGCGCAAGAATTATCGAATGAATTGCATACAGAGGTGATTGCTGCTTATGATGGAATGAGATTTGATTTACCCTGATAGAAGGGGAGGCTTCAGATGGTAAGTACTTCTATCTTGGGGCTTTCGGGTAAAATTCACTTCATACCCTTCGTAATTTTATATTGACATAACATATTTATTCTGTTAAAGTTAAAGCTAATGAATGTGTTTTGCGAAATAAGGCAAAACATAAAACCCAAGGCACCCTGACCTTGTGTCAGGATTCACGGGAGGTGGATGATGATAGAGGAATTATTTCTAGACCCTGTAAAAAACATGCTTACGCAAGTAGGTAATTTTGTGTCTGCGCTAGGGGCGGTAATTCTTGTTTTGCTTGTGGGTTGGATTATCGCGAAAGTTATAAAGAATTTAATCATCCGTATCTTGGATATCCTGCAGATTGATTCCTACGCGGAAAGAGTGGGTGTTGATAAAATTCTTGCCAAAGGCGGGATCAAATACAGTATCTCAGAGTTGATTGGGGTTTTAACGTATTGGGTGGTTATGCTTATTTCCTTGGTCATCGCGATGAGCGCGGTTAATTTAAACCAGCAGGCAGCAGGATTACTTAATACCATTGTCCTTTACATCCCGAGGGTTATCTCAGCTATTTTTATTCTTGTCTTAGGGTTATTTTTTGCTTCATTTGTTAATTCTAGCGTGCAGACTGCCGCGGCTAATACGGGGATAGAGCAATCTACTCTTTTTGGGCATCTGGCACAAGCTATTATTGTGGTTTTTGCCATAGATATTTCTTTGAGGCAGTTACAGATTGATATAGGTGGCATAGAGCATGCCTTTGTGATTATTTTGGGTTCTGTGGGTTTAGCATTTGCTTTAGCTTTTGGGCTTGGCTGCAGGGATATCGCGGCAAAGCTTACACAGGAATTCTTGAATAAGCTAAAAGCAAAGAAATAATAATTATCAGCCCTTTCTAAAAAGAGATACACTCTGCGGGAAGGGCTGATTTTTTTCTTCTTATGGACGCGGTTCTATCAATGATTTTACAAATCAGCGAAATACTTTTTCAGCCTGTAATCTTTAAGGCTTTCTTAGGGAGCCTTATCGGTGTTTCAATTTTAGTGATTTTTGTTTTCAGCAAGCAGGCGGCAAAACAGTCGCGGCAAGAAGAAGATGAGAAACGGCGGCTTACCCAATCCTGGCAGAAGCAGTCTACGGAATACGAAGCCAAAAATAACGGGCTTTTAAAGTCAATTGATAGCCTTAAGCTGCAACTTGATGCCCAGGCACATCAGATAGAATCACTGGCTAAAATAAAAGAAGAAGAGCTTAGCAGCAAGGAAGCGGAATTGCGCCAGAAAGAAGAGGCTCTTCGCAATGAAATTGACGCTAAGGAGAAGCTCCTGCTTGAGTTACGTAACGTACAAGGCCAGGCCGGGACGCTGAAAATCCAGCTTGATACCAAAGAAAAAGAGATTTGCCTGGTAAATAAGCTTAAACAGGATTTAGCAATTTCTGAAGAAACGTGTAAAAAAGAAATATCAGAGAAAGAGAAATCCCGCCATGAAGCGCAAAGCGCCAAGGAAAGTGCTGAAAAACTCACCGCGGAACTTCACTCTACTCAAGAAATGTATCAGGGGCTCAAGGAGCAGTACGAAGACCTGGAGCGCCATATTGATACCCTTAATCAGTCTCTTGCCTTAGAAAAAACCCTCCACGAGCGCCTCAAAGAGGAACATAGCCGGTGCGCGGGGCATGGCTGTGCTTAACCGCTTTTCTTTATATTTCCCAAATATTCTCTCCAGAATTTATATGCAAAGTAAACTTTTTGATGTTATAATGCTTCAACGTGAGTAAGTATAAAATACTTTTTGAGGATGAAGCTATTGTGGTGGTGGATAAGCCTTCGGGCTTGCTCACAGTGGCTACTCCCAAAAAAGAGAAATATACCCTTAGTTCCTTGCTCGGCGCGTATCCGGCGCATAGGCTTGACCGGGAAACCTCGGGAGTCATCCTTTTTGCCAAAACAAGCGAAATCCAAAAAATTTTGATGGATGAGTTTAGGAAACATACGGTAAAGAAGCGTTATATTGCCTTCGCGCACGGCAGATTGCCTCACAAGAACGCGGTGATAGACAAAAAGGTCAGAGATAATCCCTGTGAAGCGGCTAAACAAGCGTTAACTAAATATAAAGTATTAGAATTCAGGAAAGATTTTTCAGTCGTAGAGGTTATTCCGGTTACCGGCAGGACTAATCAAATACGCATACATTTTAAGCAGATAGGCCATCCTTTGGTAGGGGAAAGGCGTTTTGCCTTTGCCAGGGATTTTAATATAAAGTTTAGAAGGGTTGCCTTGCACGCTTCGGATATTGAATTTACCCATCCGGTAAGCGGCAAGCGGATGAGCTTCCAGGCTGAATTGCCAGAAGATATGCGGGAGTTTTTAGATAAGAAAAGATAAGTAAGGGTCGATAGTCTATAGCCTATGGTCGATAGCCCATAGTTTTCCCCTTACTGCCCATTGACTATTGACCATCTCCGCCTCAGGCGGATCAGCTTACGGCTGAGACCATAGACGCTAAATGATTGATTGTTAATTGATATTAACTGAATAATTATATGTATGAAGTAGCTGTAGGTTATCAAAGCAGTTCAAAATATAAAGTCACCTCCCTTGGTTACGAAGTGGCTGTTGATTTTCCCAAGCCAGACGGTTCGATAGATGGGATAACGCCGCCGGCGCTGTTTTTAGCATCTCTTGGCAGCTGCCTTGCCGTATATTTGGAGCGGTACTTACGCGGCGCGAAGATAAAGTTTGATAATTTTTCTATCAACGTAAAGTCGGATATTTGTAAGGAATCCCCGCGTTATTTGAAAACGATTGATGTTATAATTGAATTGAAAGGCGCGGATATAGACTCCAGAAGAAAAGAGGCGCTTTTAGAATTTGTGAAGAATTGCCCGGTGCATAACACGCTTACGCAGGCGCCAACAGTCAATGTCAGTTTATAGGTAAGAGAGACAGGGCTAATATGTTAAAAGCGCCTGCCTGCCCACGGCTTCGCCGTGAGGCGAGCCGCAGGCAGGGATATTGGGTTATTAGGAAATTTGGATTAGGGGACTGGGAGATTTGGGGATTTGGAGAAAAACTGATATTTTCTTCCCAATATCCGGATATCCAAATAACCAGATCCTAATTTCCCGATTACCTAATTCCCGCATGTGACATGGTTAATGACACATAGTATACAAGGAGAAACGCGATGAGTTTAATTGTGTTAGGGACAGTAGCGTTAGATACCGTGAAGACTCCGCATGGGAAGAAAACGAATATGCTTGGGGGTTCAGCCGCGCATTTTTCTATGGCAGCGCGTTTTTTTATCCCTGTCAATTTAGTAGCAGTGGTAGGAGAAGATTTTCCCTCCGAGCACATTGACTTTTTGAGAAGAAAGGGGATTGTTACTGCTTCATTAAAAAAAGAATCAGGCCGGACTTTCCGTTGGGAGGGTGAATATCATGGCGATATGAATGCCGCGCTTACCTTAAATACGGAACTTGGGGTTTTGTCGGCTTTTCATCCGGAAATTACCGATGAGCAGAAAAAGATGAAATATATTTTTCTCGCGAACGTTGACCCCGATATACAAGCAAAACTTTTAGATTCCATACATTCACCTAAGCTGGTGGCATTAGACAGTATGAATTATTGGATTAAGCATAAACAGAAAAGCCTGCTTAAGCTTCTTAAGAGAGTGGATATTTTTGTAGCCAATGATGCCGAGGCAAAGGAACTCTCCGCGAAGCATAGCCTTTTTGAGGCCGCGGTTGCCTTGCGTAAGCTTGGGCCTAAAATGATCGTGATTAAAAAAGGCGAGCACGGAGTTTTATTTTATTCGGATGAGTTAAGCTTTTCCCTGCCCGCGTATCCGGTGAGAAAATTGGTTGATCCTACAGGCGCGGGCGATTCATTTGCCGGAGGTTTTATGGGGTATCTGGCCAAGGCGCAAGCAGTGAATAAGAAGACAATCAAAAAGGCTGTCGGCTATGGCACGGTCATTGCTTCCTATAATGTAGAAGGTTTTGGCTTGGAAAGGACATCTGGCTTAACGTTGAAAGAGATTAACAGCCGATTTGCTGCCTACCGAAATAATTTGATTTTGTGATAGCTGCAGTGTATCCATAGAGCGCTTTATCATGATACTTACCAGCATTAATAATCCCAGAATTAAAGAAGTAAAGAACCTGCGCGAATCCGTAGCGAGGCGTGCTTCAGGGTTTTTTATCATTGAAGGATGTAGAGAGCTTTCTCTTGCCTTAGAGGCCGGTATTGCTATTACGTCGTTTTATTTTTGCCCTGAATTCCTCGGCAACGATATTCATGGCCAATTGCTTGCCAGGATAAGGAATACAAAGGTAGCTATCTTTGAGGTAAGTAAACAAGTGTATGAGAAAATTGCCTATGGCAATCGGCGGGAAGGACTGCTTGCGGTTGCCAAAAGACCACACCTGAACCTGTCGGAGACACGATGTAAAGCAGTTCCCTTTGTTGTTATCGCGGAGCATATCGAAAAACCCGGTAACCTCGGAGCGCTTGTCAGGACTGCCGATGGCGCGGGCGCGGACATGGTTATCGCGGCAGATAGCGTTACTGATACGTATAATCCCAACGCCGTGCGTTCAAGCAGAGGGGCGGTATTTACTATCCCGGTGGTGAATACGTCATCAGAAGAGGCATTGCGCTGGTTGAAAAAAAATAATATCAAAATAATCGCGGCTCTCATTGAGGCAGAAACAGTATATACGGATATTGATTTTAAGAAGCCCTTTGCTATAGTGCTCGGGAGCGAAGATAAAGGCTTGAGCTCTCTCTGGAAGGATAATGCTGATTACCGGGTGAGTATTCCTATGGCGGGTGAGGCCGATTCGCTGAATGTCTCGGCATCAGCAGCTATAGTGCTTTATGAAGCAGTGCGGCAAAGAAACATATAATGCGCTTACAGGTGTTTTTATCCCATAGCAGGGTCTGCTCGCGCAGGCGAGCGCTTGTGTTAGTACAGGAAGGCCATGTGAGGGTTAACGCTACGATTGTGCGAGAACCCTCATACGATGTTGATGCCGAAAAAGATGAGGTTTTTTTAGATACAACGAGAATAGGATTAAAAGAGAAAAGCTATCTGATGTTGCATAAACCTGCTGGTTTTGTTACGACGCTTGAGGATAGCCATGCGCGGCATATCGTCATTGATTTATTGCCTTCTGCCTACCGCCATCTGTATCCTGTAGGCAGATTAGACAAGGATTCTGAAGGGCTGCTTCTTTTTACTAACGACGGCGAGCTTACCCACAGGTTACTGCATCCGAGCTTTAAAGTTGATAAGGTATACCTTGTGGAGATTAATGGGTGTATAGATAAGGAGAGCATCCTGCGTTTAGAGCACGGGCTTCTTATTGACGGCAGGCGTACACAACCGGCAAAAGTTGAGCTGGTATATGCTAGGCCCAAGCAAAGCCGTTTTACCATGACTATTCATGAAGGAAGGAAGCGGCAGATTCGCCTGATGCTTGCTGCCTTAGGGTATAAGGTTAGCCGATTAAAACGCGTCCAGTATGGCCCTTTGAGGCTGGGTGAACTTTCTCAGGGAAAATGGCGCCTGCTGAGCGCTCAGGAAATAAAACATTTGAAGAATGTCTGTGGCATAAAAAGCAACGTTACAGCTTTGAAGGAGGAATAGATGAGTTACGATGCTGCCTTAAAAAAAGCATGGGAAGATTTAGAGAAAATAGCAGACGCGCCTTCTTATAGCGTCTCGCTCTTAGGTGACACCTATGAGGTAAACCGCAAGGAAAAATTGGTGCTTTCTAATTCCTGCAATATTCCCGCCAAGGAGTATCTGGTCATACTTATTTTACACTATTTGGTTGGGTCATTGGAGAATAAGTATGCTCCGTGCGGGGAGTGGGTTTCTTTTAAGGATATTGAAGGCGGTGAGATTTATTACCCCGCGTACAAAGAAGGAGTGATAGCCCATCTTTTGAAGAAATACGGCAGAACTCCCGAGGGGCTCTTGAGCGTGCTGGAGCGTTTCTCCGGGAATAGAATAGACGCTTCCGATACGGCAATAGAGTTAGTGACTTTTCCCGATATTAGAGTAAGGATCATTGTCTGGAAGGCGGATGAAGAATTTCCTTCTGAGGCAACAGTTCTCTTTGATAAAAATTTATCTAAACTCTATACCATGGAGGATATTTCTGTTTTTTCCCATGTTATCGTCAATAGCATATAATCCCGGATGCCGCATTTTCTAATACGAAATTCAGTAGATTCCTTATGAGAAAAATACTATTTCCTTTTTTGCTTCTTCTTACCATTCTTCTTGCGGTATGGTTGAGATTTGAAGAGCAAAAGATAATCGTCTCTCCCAAGGCTTTCCCTCGGATT
Organism: Omnitrophica WOR_2 bacterium GWF2_43_52; assembly: GCA_001805445.1. Taxonomy (GTDB): domain Bacteria; phylum Omnitrophota; class Gorgyraeia; order Gygaellales; family UBA12090; genus GWF2-43-52. Next base: position 126,365 of record MHGF01000028.1, on the reverse strand, counting down.
GATAAGGCGTTGGTAAAGAAGATGGGGCCGCCAGAGCCGGTTGAGCCTGTAGGGGAAAAAATAGTGTACACGGTCAAATTAGGCAAGGTATCGTTAGGGGCTGCTTATTACACACATTTGCCTAAAACCGAGCTTCATGGCACCATGGTAAGCCTCATGACCTTTGAGACACGATTAGTGCGCTTTAGAGATAGAGAGGCAATTTACAGCGATTCCCGAAGTTTTTTTCCTCTTAAGGTTGAGCGTTCTATATCGACATGGCCCAATCCGGAAAATATCAGCGAAGAGTATGACCAGAAAAATTTTACGCTTACCATTGTTAAAAAGAAAGGGAAGACGACACAGACGCAGGTAATCAAAAAGGACGGCCCCATCCAGAACGCGATTTTACTCCCCTTTTCTGTGCGGCGTATGGATGGCCTTAGCGTAGGCTGGAGCATGCGCGCTAATCTTCCGAATCAGCAGTTTGAAATCACGCTGGCTTCGATAGAGGATGTAAAAGTTCCCGCGGGCACATTTAAGGCCTATCATTTTACCAGTGTCCCAGAGAGGTTTGAAATTTGGATAAGCGCCGATGAGCGTAAGATTCCCTTAAAGATAATGGGCGCCGGAGCCCTGGGGTACACCCTTCTTATGAAGGAATACAGCCGTTAAAAAATGCCGTTATTACTGTTAGCCTTTGTTTTTTTAGCCTGTGTGTTAGGCGTTATACTTTTTACCGTAAAGGATGGCGAAGCCCCGCGGCATAACCCTAAGCCATTATCGCTTGAGCCTGTTTTTAAGGAACCCCAGCAGGCGGTTGTTCCAGAGGAAGGCCAGATAGATAAACTCAGTGCCAAATTGAAGAAACTTAAGGAGGATTATCAGAAACTTGAAGAAGAACTTGCCAGTACCAAAAAGAGTGAAGCCTTAAGCCTCGCGGAGCTAGAGAAAATAAAAAGTTGGATGGAAAAGGAAAAAACCCAGGAAGAAGCCGTGAAAAAAGAACTTGCCGAGCTTAAGGAAAAACTGGTGAAGAAGGACCAGGAGTATGAAAAAGAGTTTTCCTCAAACCTCATCCTTAAAAAAGACGCGCTTGAGTATAAGCAGAAATATGAGATTGCGGATACTTTAAACCGTGAAAATTCAGAGCGTCTTCGGATCCTTGAAGCGCAGAACGCCGCTTATAAGCAGGAGTCAAAGGCTCAGGCTCAACTTGTCGCGGAGTTAAAGAAAAAGAACGACCATACTGAGTGGGTTTCCAAAAAAGAATACGATGAGCTTAAGGAAAGAATAAAGCGGCAGGAAGCTCCTGGAGAAGAGGAAACCGGCACAGAGACTAAAGACGCTCGTTCCCCTGAACCGTCATAAACGAAGAGCCTTAGGTATGAACCTATGCATATGAAACAATTTGACCTTAGCGTGGAAAAAACTCAATCTTTAAAGGGGCAGGTGAAGGCTCCGGCTTCAAAATCCTATACTATCCGGGCTCTCTTGTGCGCGGGATTAAACGGCGAAGTAAAGATTCGTAACCCTCTTTATTCCGAAGATACCCTGGCGGCGATACAATGCCTGAAGAAATTAGGCGCGGTTATTGAAAAGCGCGACGATGGGATTGTGGTAAAAGGATTTAAGGGTAAGCCTCATATTAAGGGGGCAAGGATAAACGTCGGGGAATCAGGAACTCTCTTGCGGTTAATCCTTCCACTTATCGCTTTAGGAGCAGGCAAGTGTCGTATTGAGGGGCGAGGCACCCTATTAAAGAGGACCAATAAACCTATTGCTGAAGCGTTATTGTTATCAGGGGTTACTCTTAAAGGTAAAGATGAGGAGTTTCGTCTCCCTATTGTTATAGTAGGAAAAGGCGAACTTAAGGGAGGAAAAGTCGCGGTGAGCGCGCAGATCAGCTCACAGACCGTTTCTTCACTGTTACAGGTTGCTCCTTTGGCTAAGAAAGATGTTACCATCGTTGTTAAGGATAAGGTGGTTTCTAAGCCTTACATAGACGTTACCTTAGATGTATTGCGTCAGGCAGGGATCACGGTGCAAACACAGGGCTACCGTCGTTTTTATATTAAGGCAGGACAGCACTTTAGATTCAAGGATAACCTTGCAGTCGGAGGAGATTATTCTTCGGCCGCCTTTTTGATGGTAGCCGCGTGTTTAATTGTTTCAGATGTGGTGATTACCGGTATGCGCAAAGATAAACAGGGAGATAGAAAAATTATTGATATCTTAAACAGTATGGGCGCGAAAATAAGGCATAGGGGCGATAGAGTTTATATCAATGGCCCCTTTGAATTAAAAGGCAGGGATATTGATTGTTCGGATACACCGGATTTAGTCCCTATTCTTGCTGTGGCAGCCTGTTTTGCTAAAGGTAAGACAAAAATTCGTAATATCGGCCATTTAGCGCATAAAGAAAGTAACCGAATTTTAACCCCTGTTAATGAATTGAGGAAATTAGGCGCTCGCATTGAAGCAGGCAGGGATAGTGTAACAATTCGGGAGTCGGTTTTGCATCCTGCGGTAGTTTCTTCCTGTAACGACCACCGTATCGCAATGTCTTTAGCTGTTGCGGGCTTACGGATAGGGGGGCTCAAAATTAGGAATGCCGAGGCTATTGGCAAATCCTATCCTGATTTTGTCGTAGATATGAAGTCCTTGGGCGCTAAGATGTTAAGAAAAAGATCTATTTGATAAGGTAACTTTTTATGGTATACTTTTGTTAAGTTTCTCTTAACAATTAGCTTATATATGTTGCTAGTGTATGGAGGTATATTAGCAACTAAGTAATATATAATGCCGGATTGACAAAAAAGGTCAGCCCGGCATTTTTTTATTTGTCTATACCAAAACCCAAACAACCTACGAGGTTGAATTTTTTCCTCGACGGTAAATTTATTCAACCTACGAGGTTGAATTTGGTGAGGGGGGTTTTTTGAGGAGGTTTTAGGATGTTACGTAGGGTAATCTCAATAGTAGTAGCTATCGGCTTGCTGTTTAACCAGGGCGGGGTTATCTATGCCGCAGGAGAACTTAACCTTTCAAGCTATCTGAGCCAGTTGCATACTACTCTTGTTAAGCCTGATATCTTTCGGCCTGTGCACTTACGATATTTCTCCTATGACAGCCTGAATAACAGCTATAAGATACTCTTAGACAAGGGAGACTATGAAAGGTCACCAGGTCACCAGGTCACCACGTCACCAGGTCACCAGGTCACCCCCGACGCTTCGGTCGGGGCAGGCACGTCACCAGAAAAGGAAGATAGTGTACTCAAGGAAACTGCTCAGGAGTTAATGAGATACTTTCTGATAGGAGTAACCCTACCGAATGATACCTTTTGGGTAAACCTAAGGCCGGATGCCCCTGAGAATATCATAGACCCAGAGTTAGAGATGACTGATATAGGCAAGGTATTCTTAGAGGCAGATTTACAGCTTAAGAAGGATACCGCAAGCCTTACCTCACCACAAACCCCGGAAGGCAAGGCTTACTGGGATAAGCTCTATAAAAAGGCAGGGGAATTATTTGGTTCTGAGAATATTACCATCCCCACCTTAACCCGCCCATGGATAGTGCCCAATGAAATTATCGTTAGAGAGACAGATGATTCTGCGTATGTGTATAAGGCAACGCTTAAGGTATTGCTGGAAGAAGACTATTTGAAAGAAAGTCTCCAGTCTCCTGTCGCCAGTCACCAGTATAATTTTAATGACAAAAGGCTCAAAGAACTTAATGAATATTCTACTCAGCTTATCAGGGAAAGCATAATTCCCAAACTTACCAGAGAAGTAAACTCAAGCCAACGGTACGCAAAACTACGACAGGTGTATTATTCGCTGATACTCTCACGATGGTTTAAGGCTCGTTTTGGTGAACCGCCAGTGAACGGGTCAGTCAGTGAACCGGTTAACCCGCTTACCGGCACACCAGACTATAGTAAGCTTATAGATTCACGTAATCTCACTAACCTCACCTCCAAAGAGAACTGGGATAAAACCACCTACTTTAATCAATACAAGAATTCTTTTAATAAAGGTGAGTACACTATCAAGGATTCTGTGTATACGCCTTACGGTCATAGTGTCCGGAACTATACCAGCGGAGGGCTTACTTTGGAGGGGATAGAAAATATTTTTACGTCTACTCATCGCGCTGTGGGCAACTCAAGTCCACTGACCGGTGGAGGGTACAGAGGAGTAAATCCAGAGGTTACTCAGTGGCTTGTAAAGAGGGACAATGTAGCAGCCTTTGATAGTAATTTGCAAATTATTGACCCACACATTACTACAGAAGAATCTTTAGCCTTGGCCGCTTCGCCATTGACCATGGATGAGATAAAAGTTGAAATAAGGAATCTCGGTGTAAGATACGCGTGGGATATAAAGGAAAGAGAAGAGGCGGGGGAAATAATATCTTGTAATTATCTCAGCAATTTAATTCAACAAACTATTATACTTCCGCGTATCAACGATGATGATAAAGCAAAATGGGAAAAGATACGCGTATGGTTATTGCGTATGGCCCGCTATGAAAGCGAAATAAATAGGTTTGTTGCCCAATTAGAGCGTAAGAATTATTTAGACGAAGAAGATAAAAGAGAACTGAAAGGATATTTCTATAACAATGATTTTGTTTCCGCGGCAAATAAATTAAGCTCAATAGCTCAGAATACATTGCACGATGTTGAATTGGGATTTAGATTCATTCGCCTTTCTGAAGAGATTCGCGCGTTTGTCCTGAAGGGAACAGCCGCAGATGGAACAAAGTCAGCGCTTCAGGAGCTTGAAGGCGTTGATGTCAAAAATAAGGCGTTAGGGAGGAAGCCCTCTGCCTTGCCGCTCGGAATAAGGGATAATTTTCTTGTCGTGGCTAATACTATATCACTTCCAGAGGGATCGCGTACTGGGCGGACTAATATTGGCAATGCCAGTTTATTAGACGGGATCATTGCTAATCATCCGGAATGGAGAAAAGAGATTGAGGAAAGGATTGAAAACGCTTTGGGTAATATATTCAATAATCCGGAATATAAAACTGAAGCAAAAAGAGATGAAAAATGGAGAAAAACGTTAGAAGCAGAAGGGGTAAATCTTGAAGGGATTGAAAGCCTTTCTCTTAAGAGCAATACTTATGTAGGCCTCAATGCTATAAGCTTGGCAGCTAAGGCCCGTTATGTTGCAAACACAATAACGAATCTACAGTTGAAGAAAACTGTTATTTTTGCGAAGAACCATCCGATAAAGCGAACTATTCTTTTTCTTGGTGAAGTATCCTGGCAGAGGGAACAAGGAAAGACTAATGAGATTCTTGAGAAAGATATAGCGGAAATTCTAGAAGGGATAACGGCAGAGGACGCAGGTGCCATTGGCTTAAGGATTGCCTATGAACCGCGCGAATTGCCTAAAGAAAAGGTTCGTGAAAGAGAGCAGATTGAAAAAGAGCATTCCGTCATAAAAAACGCACTCAAGAAAGCCTTGCACATTGATCTTGATGTTTATTTTGTAGGAGGCTTAACCGCGCAGAATGCTGATGAGATACTTGGCCTGTCTTCTGTAGATGGGGCGATTTTGGGTAAGTCCGCGAAAACAGTTGTGGCACTTACTCCCTTTGTAGAGGCGGCACTTAGACAAGGAGCGAAGAAGAATAAAATTTTAACTATAGGGATGAATTGGAAAGCCGAGAATAAAGAGACGGGGCTTGAACCGCTGGGGAGTTTTATGGAATTTTTTAAGGATGCCCGGTTTGATTGGCCTAAGGTTGGTATAGTTATCGGCACTCCAGAAACGAGGAAAGTAAAAGAGGGGATGCTGAAGGTGATAAGGTATTATTGGGAACAATCCCAGGTATCGTCGCCACTGAAAGCCTATTCCGCCTCACCGCTGACCTGGAGGACTTTATCGGTACCTATTCACAAAAGGCCGTATAAATTTCATTATGCCTCTGCCGAGAATGCTATGAATTTTGTCCTTACGACATTGGAAAGGCCTGTTGAGCTTTACACATTTGATAATCGGGAAGTTACCGTAGCTTATCTATCGGGTGAAAAATCGGACAGGATACGTATTGCCTTAGGGGCAGGGGATAGAGTAGTGGGGGTGCTTGTTTTAGAGAAGAAAGCGCGAATAATTACTAATGTCAATGGAAAAACATTGGATATAAATAAGGCGTTAATAATTGCCGGGATGAGCGAGCTATTAGAAGCTGCTAAGGACAAAGAGCCTGTAATAATAAATAGTGAGTATACCTCAAAAAATAACGACGTACTCAATTGGTTGAATGAATTATTGGGTAAGAAAAGGCTAGAAAAGAAAGGCGAGTTGATACGTGTAGAGTATGTCCAAGCCGAAGCTATAGTAAAAAATTGGCAGAAAAAAACGGGCGTTTCTGAAATCTTATCCGCTCCTTATCTATCGGTAGCCCCGCCGCTTCTTAAATGCCAGAAAGATGTGATTATTGATGTTTTGGGCGCGTACGGAGAAAAAGCAGGATTTATAATGGTTGACGCGTTAAAACAAGTGATAACTGAAAAGCTTGCTGATAACGCGCGCTACGCGGAGAATAAAGCTATTATCAGTTTAGTTGATGGTTTAACGTCTGTTGATGGCAGAAATACGAGAGGGGACTTTTTAGCCTCTTGGGTCAAGGAAATGAAGAGTGAAGAAATAGAAAAAGATGTTCAGATGCAAGAAAGGGATGAATTTTTGCTCAAAGTAATGAAAGAATATTTTTCTGTAATGGCTCTTAAGGTGGAACTAGAGCTTGACGAGAAAGTGGAGCAAGAGCTTACGCAGAATAATGACAGGCTTGAACATTTCTTTGAAAAAATAAAAGAAGGAAACTATTTCCGCCCTGAAGAGGAGGAATGGCTCAAGGAGCATATTTCCAAGGAAGCCTTAAGCTTTAAAGTGGATTTTTTAAGGGAGGCTATACGGATTACAAGGATTTTCCTCGGTAGGGACACAGGATATGAGCTGCCGAGAGAAAAATATACAATAATTAGTTTTAGTCTAGGCTTTGCGAGTATCGCAGCGAGTGCCTTCGCGGAGAGTTCAAGCGCTCTATCGTTGGATACAGAAACCTCTTTTCGTGGAGAAAAGCGCGGCGGATTGGACTTTAGGGATACAATAATGAATGACGCCACTACGCTTGAGCGAAGGGGGAGTTTTGCGGGATTGAATCTAGATTTGCCCGTACTACGCGACGCAGAGCTGATAGACCTTGATAATGAGTTCAGCCAGATTCAGGCAACCATGAAGGCAGGGATTATCCCCAATGGTTTACGCATCCTTGAGTTTATCGCGGCCTGCTATCAGAGGGATGAATTGCAGGGAAGGCTTCAGGATATCATCATTACTCTCAGTGATGCCTGCAGGCTTGAGGAGCTTGCGGGCAAAGAAAGCAGCCCTGAGCTTCGTCGCGCCTTGCTTGCGCCGGATATGCTCTATAATTAAATCTACACTAAATACAATGCGTCAGTAAACGGGGGACCTGACTGGTTACAATTAAATCCTAAAAAGCCTTGCCTCGCGGGTAATCCTATAGTATAATTAAATTTCACAAAAATTGCTAAAACGCAAGTAACAGAGGTTTACGCAGGGTTGGTACAGATTGTAGAGGAACCAAAGATACTATGCTATGTAGTTATCGCTGAAAAAGCATCTTTTGACGCTGATTCTCGCGGTAAAAATAAATTTTTCAGCTGTAACTATGTAAAGTAAGGGAGGAGTTTTTATGTCTGGACATTCAAAGTGGGCAAGTATAAAGCATAAAAAAGGCGCTGCGGATGCTAAAAAAGGCGCGCTTTATACTAGAATTATTAAAGAAATAACTATGGCAGCGCGAAACGGCGGGGGGAATCCGGATATGAATCCCTCGCTGCGTACCGCGATGGCAAAGGCTAAAGAGGCAAATATGCCCTCTGATAATGTAAAGAACGCCATCAAGCGCGGCACGGGCGAATTACCGGGAGTGGTGTATGAAACCATTAATTATGAGGCTTACGGCCCTGGTGGGGTTGCAATTATCATTGAGGCATTAACCGATAATAAAAACCGCACTACCGCGGAATTGCGTAATATCCTTTCCAAAAAAAGCGGTAACATGGCAGGCGCTGGTTCTGTCGCCTGGATGTTTAATAAACGGGGTTATATTGTCGTTGATAAGGCTGTCGTGCAAGAGGATACTCTGATGGATATCGCCCTGAGTGCCGGCGCGGAAGATATCAAGGCTCAGGAGAAGAGTTTTGAGGTAATTACAGCCGCAGGTGATTTTGAGAAGGTGAAGGCTGCCTTGCAGGAAAAGGGCATCAATTTACAAAGCGCTGAGGTCACGATGCTTCCGACCACAACCATTAAAGTGGTAGGCTCGGAGGCAAAGCAGGTTCTGAATTTAATTGAGGCACTTGAGGGCCAGGACGACGTTCAGGATGTCTACGCGAATTTTGATATTCCTGATGAGATTATTGAACAGTTGGCAGCTGCTGAATAAAGAAGCTGTCAGCCTTCAGCTGAGAGCTGAGAGTTGAGAGCTGAGAATGCGCATACTAGGAATTGATCCGGGGTTGCATACGAGCGGATATGGTGTGGTTGAGGGGCGAGGGTTAAAAATAAGCCTTATTGAGGCTGGATATATCCGCACCAATCCCAAAGAAGAAACCGAGAGCCGCCTTGAGCATATCCACAAGGCAATAGAGAAAATAATTCGCAAGTTCAAGCCGGAGGTACTGGTTTTAGAAAAACTCTATGCCCATTGGAAACACCCTACGACCGCTTATGTGTTAGGGCACGCCAGAGGGATCATTTGCTTAAGCGCGAAAGAAAATAATGTGGCGGTTTTTGAGTATGCCGCAACCCGTATTAAAAAAGCTATTGTGGGAAAAGGACATGCCTCGAAACTGCAAATCCAGAGGATGATACAAGGCCTCCTCAAGCTAGCAGTTCTTCCTGAACCCGCGGATGTGGCGGATGCCTTAGCCTTGGCAATAGGACATTCGTATATGACGAGAAAATAACCTTGACAGCTTTCAGATGTCGGCTTTCAGCGTTCAGCTGATAGCTGATAGCTGATAGCTGATAGCTGAAAATGATTGTTCAAATTAGCGGTAAGGTAATACGGCAAAATCCCAATTCCTTGTTCATCGATATCGCGGGGATTTGTTATGAGGTGTTGGTCCCCACGGCGATTATACAGAAAATAGAGAAATCTCTGGGGAATGATGGGATAGTTACCTTGGCTACCTATCACTATCATAATGTCGAACCGTCAAAGTCTATTCCTATTCTTATTGGCTTCTTAAACGATATTGAAAAAGATTTTTTTCAGCAGTTTATTTCGGTGTCCGGCATTGGCCCCCGCGCCGCCTTAAAGGCATTGGCAATGCCTTTTTCCGCGATTGCCAAGGCAATAGATGAGGGGGATATCAGTTTTTTAAAATCTCTTCCCGGAATCGGCCAGCAGCGCGCAAAGGAAATTGTTGCTAAGCTCCAGGGTAAAGTCGGAAAATACGGGCTTATCCAGGACGAAGATTTTGTAGTTAAGGAAGCTGGAACTTCAAGCGATATCGCGTTAGAAGCGGTTGAGGTATTGGTTCAGTTGCAGTACAAACGCCAGGAAGCAAAGGAAATGGTGCACAAGGCCTTGGAACGAGCGCCTCATAGCGTTACCACCGAAGCCCTGCTCAATGAGGTCTATAAACATAAGGTCAAAAAATGAGTGAAGCATTAAACGATAGTCAGTTTTCATCTTTATCAACGAAAGCCGCGATAGAGGCGCTTTTATTTATCAGCGAAAAGCCCCTGATGATTGACCAAATAAAGGGTGTCTTTGAGGATATCGAGCCAGGCAAACTGCGAGAAATTGTTTTAGAGCTTAAACATGATTATGAAAATGCCCAGCGGGGCCTGCGTATCGCGGAGGTTGCCGGAGGGTTTCAGATTGTGACCTCTTTGGAAGCCGCGGAGATATTAAAGAAATTCTATAAACTGCGCGACGCGCAGCGCTTAAGTAAATCAGCCTTAGAAACCCTGGCAATTATTGCCTATAAACAGCCGGTAACACGCCTTGATATTGAGTCTTTGCGGGGCGTCAATGTCGACTCTATGGTAAGAAATTTATTGGAGAAAAATCTGATTCGTATTACCGGGAAGAAAGAGGTTATCGGCAGGCCTTTTGTCTACGGGACAACGCGGCAGTTCCTGGAATATTTTGGGCTGGCATCGCTGGAGGATTTACCGAAAATAGAGGAGTTTGTAAAAAATGCTGAGGCGGCTTCTTCTACCTTGCTTACCTTTAGTAACAGAACCGAAGCATTTATCGCGGATACCTCAGAAGCCCATGAAACCAGCCCTGAGCCAACTCAGGTTGTCTCGGCGGAAGAATCCCAAGATAAGAGTAAGGAAGGAAGCGCCCATGAATCTTAAAACATTGCGAAAGCAGATTGACAGCCTTGACGCGCATATCGTTAATGATTTGGATAAGCGTTTGGAAATTACCCTTAAAATCAGAAACATCAAGAAGAAGCTTGGCAAAGGGATTTATTCTCCGGAACGCGAGTATGAAGTTTTGCAAAAGCTCAAAAGCACAAAGCGCGGCCTTCTCCCTGATAGCGCGTTAGAGGCGATTTACCGCGAGGTAATGTCAAGCGCGCTTTCCCTGGAGAAGCCCTTGGCAATCGCCTACTTGGGGCCGGAGGCTACCTTTACTCACTTAGCGGCGATAAAAAGATTCGGGCTGCAGCTTGAGTATATCCCGTGTTTTTCTATAAGCGATGTCTTTAAAGAGGTGGAAAGAGGCAGCGCTCATTACGGAGTAGTGCCGATAGAAAATTCCATTGAGGGCGCTATTACTCATACCATGGATATGCTTATAGATTCTGATCTAAAGATATGCTCTCAGATTGTGATGAATGTTTCCCATAATCTTTTGAGCCGGTATACAAAGGAAAAAATAACCGCGATTTATTCTAAACCGGAAGTCTTTTCTCAATGCCGGCTGTGGCTGCGGGAGAATTTCCCAAAGGCAGATTTAATTGATGCCGCAAGCACCAGCCGCGCCGCCCAGATAGTCAAGAAAGAAAAGAATGCCGCCTGTATCGCGTCTACTCTGGCGGCAAAGGTGTATCAGCTCAGGGTTGTTGCCGCGAATATAGAAGATTCCCCGAGTAATATTACCCGTTTTCTGGTTATCGGCACTAATGGCGCCGGCCCTACGGGAAATGACAAGACTTCAGTGGTTTTCTCCATTAAAGACAAGGTCGGGGCACTCCATGATATGCTGGTGCCTTTTAAGAAATACCGTATCAACCTGACGAAAATAGAATCGCGCCCTTCTAAGAAAAAGGCATGGGATTATTATTTTTTTGTTGATTTAGAAGGCCATATCCAGGATAAAAATGTCGCCAGGGCACTTGAGTCATTAGAGCACTATGCCAAGTATTTAAAGATACTTGGTTCATATCCGAATGTGGAATAAAACAATGGGATCAGACCTCAACAATAGAAATTAACTTCTAAGGTTGAGGTCAGACCCTTCTATCAGACCCCTCTATCAATGGTAAATAACAGGATTTTAGAAATAACTCCTTATCAGCCGGGTAAACCCATTGAGGAGGTCAAGCGCCAATTAGGATTATCGAAAGTCATAAAGCTTGCCTCAAATGAAAATCCTCTTGGCCCAAGCCCCAAGGCGCTGCGTGCCATTCAAAAGGCGCTTCCTAAAATTAACCGCTATCCCGAAGGCTCGTGTTATTATCTTCGTCAGCGCCTCAGCAGGCATTTGAAAGTCAATCCGCGCAATCTTATTTTTGGAAACGGTTCAGATGAACTCATTGATATTATTATCAAGGCTTTCTCTTGCCCTCGCGATGAGATCATGACTGCCGAGGCAACCTTTTTAGAGTATAAAATTATCGCCCAGCAAAATGGACGCAGGCCAAAGATGTTTCCTTTAAGAGGCTTTCGCTATGACTTATCAGCCATGAAACAGGCCTTGAACAAAAGGGTGAAGGTTGTTTTTATTGCTAACCCCAATAACCCTACAGGGACCTATGTGGATAAAAAAGAAGTTGAGAGTTTCTTAAGAGATATTCCGAAAGATGTCATTGTTGTCTTTGATGAGGCATACTTTGAGTTTGTTAAAGAAAAAGATTTTCCGGAGACGATACGCTATGTGAAAGAAGGAAAAAACGTTATTATCCTGCGTACCTTTTCCAAGATTTACGGATTAGCAGGCCTGCGTATAGGCTATGGGATAGCAAGCCCGGAGCTTGTCGGGTATATGGAACGCGTGCGCCAGCCGTTTAATGTCAATAGCCTGGCTCAGGAAGCTGCTCTGGCCGCGTTGTCAGATACTGCCTTTGTCAGGAAATCCCAGGCATTGGTGTGGGAAGGGAAGCGTTATCTCCTGCGCCACTTTGAGCAATTAGGCTTAGAGGCTATTTATTCCGCGGCAAATTTTATCCTTTTTAAAGTGAATAAAGATGGGCTTACGATTTCTCAAGAACTCCTTAAAAGGGGAGTGATTGTCCGGGATATGTGCCAATATGGCCTCAAGGATTATGTGCGGGTAACGGTAGGGACTAAGCAGGAAAATGAGAAATTCGTTGAAGCGTTAAGGAAAGTTCTATAAAAAGAGGAATAGTGGCATCCTAAAAGCGGATATTAGGTAATTAGGAGATCAGGGTTTGGGGATTAGGATAGTGGGACATTAAGAAAGAATCAAATTTGTTCACCAGGCTTAATATCCTAATCTCCAAATCCTAATACCCTAGTCATCTAATCCCCGCATTTAACTAGTTGAGAATATCTTATAAGGAGAGATTGGTATGATAATCGTATTACGTCCGGGAACAACGGATAAGGAAGTTGAGCATATTGTTGAGAGGGTAACCAAGCTTGGGCTTAAGCCGATGCTCTCCAAAGGCACAGAGCGTACGATTATCGGGGTTATCGGCCCCGAAGAGGTTCTTCGCGCTACTCCTCTTGAGGCATTCCCCGGCGTGGAAAAGGTTATACCGGTTCTTGCGCCCTATAAATTAGTCTCCCGCGAGTTCCGTAAAGAAAATTCAGTGATTGATTTGGGTAAGGGGGTAGCCATAGGAGGAGAAGAGATTGTTATGTTCGCGGGCCCCTGCGCCATCGAGAACCACGCCATGCTGTATGAGACAGCAAAAGTGGTTAAGTCTTTCGGAGCAAAATGCCTTCGCGGCGGCGCCTTCAAGCCTCGGACATCACCCTATACTTTTCAGGGATTAGGCGAGGAGGGGTTAAAGTATTTAAAAGACGTTGGCGACAAATTAGACATGGTAACGGTTACGGAAGTCATGGATACCCGTGATGTTGAGCTCGTGGCCCGTTACGCGGACGTATTGCAAATTGGCGCGCGCAATATGCAGAATTTTAACCTCTTAAAGGAAGTAGGGCTGATAAAGAAGCCGGTTATCTTAAAGCGCGGGCTTTCCGCGACAGTCAAGGAATGGCTTATGTCTGCCGAATATATCCTTGCCGGCGGCAACATGAATGTGGTTCTTTGCGAGCGCGGGATACGGACTTTTGAGGATTCTACGAGGAATACCCTTGATATTAGCGCGATTCCCGTCGTAAAAGAGCTTAGCCATTTACCGATTATCATAGATCCTTCCCATGCCGCCGGCCGCTGGGGTTTGGTGGGGTCATTGTCAAAGGCCGCTGTTGCCGCAGGATGCGACGGCCTGATTATTGAAGTGCATATTCATCCGGAGGAGGCAATGTCGGACGGAGCGCAATCCCTTACCCCTGATAATTTTAAAGGGCTGGTTGCCTCCATGAAAGCAGTTGCTAAGGCTGTCAATAGGAGCATATGATTTTGTTTGATACTGTTGCCATTGTCGGGGTTGGCTTAATTGGCGGCTCACTGGGCCTGGCGATGAAGCACCATGGCCTTGTGAAAAAGATTATCGGTATAGGCCATCGGCGCGAGTCTTTGGCTGTAGCCTTGGAAAAAGGAGCCATTGACGAAGGGTATCTGGAGTTAGATAAACTCATGGATGCCGATGTAGTAATTTTGGCTACACCGGTAAATGAAATAAAAATGAGTATTCCCCGGATCGCGAAAATTATCCGTAAAGAGTGTATTGTTATTGACGTCGGCTCAACGAAAGCGGAGATTGTCAAGGCCGCGGAAAAATGCCGCCTGAATTTTGTCGGCTGCCATCCCTTGGCAGGCATGGAGAAGAGAGGTGTGGAAAACGCCAGAAGCGCTCTTTTTGAAAATTCTTTATGCCTTCTTATCGCCGCGAAAAAGACAAGAAAAGAAGCCGTCGCTAAAGTCAAAACCCTGTGGGAGGCAGTAGGCGCGCATACCAAAACTATGGACGCGCGTTCACACGACCGCGTCCTTGCCTTTGTCAGCCATCTTCCGCACGCGGTGGCATTCTGCCTTATTGACTGCATAAAACCGGGCTACCTGGGGTTCGCGGCAAGCGGCTTAAAAGATACAACCCGTATCAGCATGTCTGATCCGGTAGTATGGAAAGATATTTTTCTGACCAATCGCGCAGAGCTTCTGAAAGCAATAAAAGACTTTAAGCGTTCTCTTGGACGCTTAGAGTCTTTTGTTAATGCCCGCCAATCAAAGCAGATAGCCGCTTACCTTACGAAATCACGAAAAAAAAGAAATGCCATTGCCTGCTAAACCTAAAAAGCTGATTATCGCCATTGACGGGCCTGCAGGCGCGGGGAAGTCAACTGTGGCTAAGCTCTTAGCCCTGCAGATGAAGTTTCTTTATATTGATACCGGGGCAATGTATCGGGCTTTAACTTTGAAGGCAATCAGGAAGGGGATAAATTTTTCCCAAGGCCGGCAATTGACCGGCCTGGCTAAAAAGACCAGGATTGATTTAGAGAACAAACCCGATGGCACGATCCGGGTTTTATTGGATAGAGAGGATGTTTCTTTGGATATTAGAAAGCCCAATATCAGCAAGTTTGTCTCAGATACTGCCAAAGTGCCGGGGGTCAGAAAAGAAATGCTTATGCGTCAGCGGGAATTAGGCTCTAAGGTTTCTTGCGTCTTAGACGGAAGAGATATCGGAACCGCGGTTTTTCCTGACGCGGATAAGAAATTTTTCTTAGATGCTGATTTAAAGGAGCGGGTCCGGCGGCGCCATAAAGAGTTGAAAGAAAACGGCCAGGACGTTTCCCTGGAGGATGTGCAAAAAGACCTGTGCAACCGGGACACCATTGATTCCAGCCGCAAATGCGCCCCCCTTAAACAGGCTAAAGACGCGATTTACATAGATACGACTAAGATGACTATTGAAGGAACTGTCAAAGTTTTGTTAGAACATATCAAGCTGTCAACTCAGAGAGGCGCTGTGTAGTTCTTGGGGCTATAAGCCATTGACTATAGACTATTGACTAAAAATGGATAAATCATTAATTCGTAATTTCAGCATCATCGCCCATATTGATCACGGCAAGTCTACCCTTGCCGACAGGATACTTGAGTTTGTGGGCGCCATAGACAGGCGCAATTTCCATGATCAATTGCTTGATGATATGGAGCTTGAGCGTGAGCGGGGTATTACGATCAAGGCTTCAACGGTAAGGCTGGAATACAAGGCCAAAAACGGCACTTCTTATGCCTTAAACCTGATTGATACTCCGGGCCATGTTGATTTTACCTATGAAGTCTCAAAAGCCTTAGCAGCCTGTGAAGGAGCGCTTTTAGTGGTGGATGCCACGCAAGGCATTGAGGCTCAGACCGTTGCCAATTTTAACCTGGCGAAAGAATTGAATCTGAAAATAATACCGGTGATAAATAAAATTGATTTGCCCAGTGCCGATGCCGACAGGGTTAAACTTCAGCTTGTTGAGGTTTTTAATTTTGAGGAAAAAGATATTATTTTAGCATCCGCTAAAGAAGGCAAAGGCATAGAAGATATTTTAGAACAGATTGTTGCCACAGTGCCGGTTCCGTCGGGCGACGGCACAAAACCCTTAAAAGCCCTTATTTTTGATTCCGTCTTTGATATCTATCGCGGGGTGATTGTCTATCTGAAGATTATCGACGGGACAATGAAATCCAGCGATACCGTAAAAATGATGCAGGCGTCAAAAACGTATAAGGTAGAAGAGCTTGGGGTTTTAAAAGACCTCAAGATGACGAAGGTTGAGAGCCTATCCTGCGGCGAAGTCGGCTATTTTATCTCTAATATCAGGAGCGCTGCAGAGGTGGCAATCGGAGATACGGTATTTAATATCTCCACTCCCTTAGAAGAGCCTTTGCCGGGTTTCCGGAAATTAAAGCCGCTTGTCTTTTGCGGGCTCTACCCTGTTAATGCCGCAGATTTCGATAATCTGCGCGCCTCGATGGAAAAACTTCGGCTTACCGATGCCTCGTTTGTCTACGAGCCGGAGAGCTCGGTTTCTTTTGGTTTTGGCTTTCGTTGCGGCTTTTTAGGATTACTGCATATGGAAATTATCCAGGAACGCCTGGAGCGGGAGTATAGTTTAAATTTGATTCTCACCGTGCCTAGCGTTGTGTATCGAATTAAAAAGAAGGGCGGGGAAATTATTGATGTGGATAACCCTGAAAAATTCCCCGGCCCGCAGGACATTGACGAAGCTGAAGAGCCTTATGTGGTAGTCACCATGCTTATTCCTACCGATAGCCTTGACGCGGTGCATGAATTATCGCGCACCAGAAGGGGTATGTATAATGCCACAGAATTTCTGGGATCGGACAGGGTAAAATTGGTTTTTGATATGCCGCTCTCGGAGATTTTGGTGGATTTTTTTGATAAGTTAAAATCTGTTACCCGCGGCTATGGCTCTATGGATTATGAATTCATCGGTTATTTCCCGACAAAATTAGTCAAATTAGATATCCTGATTAACGGAGATAAATGCGATGCCTTCTCAAGTATCCTCCATAAGGAGATGGCATATGAAAAAGGAAGGAACTTGGTCAGCCGGCTTAAGGATTTGATTCCGAGGCAGTTATTTGAGGTAAGCATTCAGGCGGCAGTGGGAAGCCAGGTTATAGCGTCGGAGAAAGTCCGGGCGGCCGGAAAAAATGTTACTGCCAAATGCTATGGCGGCGATATTACCCGTAAGCGTAAACTCTGGGAGAAACAAAAAAAAGGGAAAGCGAGAATGAAGCAGTTCGGAAAAGTTGAAATTCCTCAGGAAGCTTTTTTGGAGGTGCTTAAAATATGAGCCACCACACGGCCGCGTCACCAGCTCATCAGAAAGAAAAAGTGAAGTCAGTAATCTGGGAGTGGGTAGAGTCAATAGTCGTCGCCCTTCTTTTGGCGCTTTTTATCCGTCATTTTATCATTCAGCCGTTTAAAATACCCAGCGGCTCAATGCGTATGACCCTCATTGAAGGAGACAGGATATTGGTGAATAAATTCATCTATGGGGCAAGGGTTCCCTTTACCGCTATGCGATTGCCCGCCCTTCGTAAGCCAAAACGGGGAGATGTGATTGTGTTTATTTCAACCCAGGACCCCAAAAAGGATTTCATCAAGCGTTTAGTCGCTTTGCCGGGTGAAACGGTAGAGATACGCGGGGGGAATATCTATATTAATGGGGTTGTCTGTAAGGATCCGTTTATCTATAACCACACCTATTATAATAAGCCTGAAAGTACTTTTGGCATGGAAGAACAGGTTGTCCGTGTGCCCGAGGATTCGTATTATGTCTTGGGGGATAATTCTGCTTCCTCATCTGACAGCCGCTATTGGGGATTTGTTCCTCAAAAGAATATTTTGGGTAAGGCAATTGTAATCTTTTGGCCTCTGTGGCCGGAAAACCGTATCAGGATAATTCGATGACCACCAAGGCTCAAGGGGCAATGACCTTTGCCAACAAGGTTTCTATTTTCAGGATTATTTCTGTCCCTTTTTTTATCGCCGCTATTTTATATTATCAGCCATATCGTGACCACTTGCGATTTGTTGCGCTATCGATATTCCTTCTGGCGGTTTTCTCTGATGCTCTCGATGGTTTCCTCGCGCGGGTGATGAAGCAGAAGACCAAGGCAGGCACTATTCTTGACCCTCTGGCGGATAAGGTGCTTTTATCGAGCGCGTTTATTTTTATTTACATAAAGGATACCTTCCCTCAAGGCATAAACGTGCCGTTATGGCTTGTGATAACCGTCTTAAGCCGTGACGCACTCATTCTTTTTGGCTCAGCAGTGATTTATGTCACGAAGGATGAATTGGTGCTTACCCCAAGCCGCTGGGGTAAGTATGCAACGCTGTTTCAGATGTTGACGATAATCGCGGTCTTACTGCAGTTTCGCTATAGTATGTACATCGTAATGTTCGCGGCTGTTTTTACAGTTTTCTCAGCAGTAGATTATTTAAAGAAAGGGTTAAAGGTTTTATATGCTTCTGAGCCTCGGCATACTTCTTAGTTATCTGGTTGGCTCGATACCTACCGCTTACATTTTCGGTAAAATAGCCAAGGGTATAGATATCAGGAAATATGGTTCTGGAAATGTAGGAGCGACCAATGCTTTTAGGGTCTTGGGCAAGCGTATGGGCATTAGCGTATTGGCGCTCGATGCTCTTAAGGGAGTTGTGTGTGTAGCCGGTATCGCGGATTATTGCCTTAAGCTCGGCGCGCCTGTTGATGAATTAGTCTTGAGGGTTTTATGTGGTGTTGCCGCGGTAGTAGGGCATAGCCTGACTATCTTCCTGAGGTTTAAGGGGGGCAAGGGCATGGCAACAACTTTGGGTGTTTTGATTGGCTTAGCCCTTAAATTCCCCGCGCTTAAACTTATTCTTTTGGCTGAGGTTTTGCTTTGGCTTATTGTTTTTATGTTAAGTAAAATTGTATCCCTTGCGTCCATAGTCAGCGCGGTCTTTTTCCCTATCTTTTTTATAATTTTAAAACAACCCCTGCCCTTAATATCTGCAAGCCTGTGCCTTTCATCATTTATAATCATCCGCCATAAGCCTAATATTATAAGGATGTTACAGAATAAAGAGCCACGTCTAAATTTTAAAAAGAGTAAGTAAGATTATTTAAAATTTCCTTTCGTGCTCACTTGTTGACATCTTGAGTCCTTCCGTTACGACTATTCAGGAAAACGCTTCCAAAATATAGCTGTTTTACTATTGAATTTAAGGTAATTGGTGGTATACTTTAAGTAAGATGTTGTTGTAAGTAGTTAATAAAAACTTTTTAAAATAGTATTATTTCTCTGCCAGCCACGGTGGTGCAAATTCTTAAAGTAAGGTAATGCGTATGGATTATTCAATCAAAGGTGAGACGATGCGAAACCTGCTATTTAAAAATATTACTTCTGATGATCGAAAGCAGAGGATCCTCTCGAGCTCTGAATTTATGGAGCAGAAGGGGGTGCGCAGCTGTGTACATCGTCATTTGGTTTGTAGGATTAGCAGTATTGCCCAATCGAGCGATATTTTGCCTAAACCAACGCTCTACGTAGTCAGAAAGCAGGATACGAGGTGCAGGGTAGAGCATTTCTACTGCAGGATTAAGGGGCAGATGTATTTGTCAACTAGCGAAAAAGTGTTTTTAGTGTCGTTTATTCATTCATTGAGAATTGAGTTAGCAACAGCTCAACAGAGCAATTGTACTTGACAAAAGTTGTCTTGCGGTATATACTTTAATTAAGTTTTTTAAAACATTTTAGGTCCGGTGTCCTTGATTATGGAGGTAGTCAAGGGCTGCCACGATAGCCTCACCGTAAGGTGGGAGAATTTTATGGCCGGATTGACAGAAATGGGTCAATCCGGCTTTTTGTTTTGTTATAGAAATTGAGATTATTTTGCTTGACACTATCAGGCTGAGGGAGTAAAATAAAACTGAAAAGGGGTGTGAAATCCATGAAAATAAAATACCCTTATTTATTGAAGGCTTCAAGTGTGTGTGTGGGTCTTTTTTTATCTTTTCTCCTTTTCTATCCTAATTGTTTTGCCGATGTTTCTCTTACCGCAAGGCCTCATTCCGGCGCTCAGGAGTTGAGCTTTTCTCAGGGCAGTTCCCTCTATCGTGAAGTCAATAGCGAAGTTGATGTTGAGATATTAGGCACAAGCGCGCAATACGAGATACGCCAGGAGCCATTTTCGGCTCTGCGTAATGCCAAAGGAAGTGAGATTCCCTGGAGTAGTTTTTTAGTCTCCGGCCTGTCAGGAACCAATAGATTCGGCAGGTTAAAGGTTAACCCCGAAGCGCTCACTAATTCTGTACTCTATACTTCAAACCAAAACGGTTCTCCCGATTCTTTTACTTTAATATATACGTATGTAGCCCCGCAAGGAATTACTCCTGACTTATACCGCGGGCAGATGAGATTTACCTTTATTCCCGTAGGCTCCGGGCAAAGTTCAATTTCTACAATCTTGAATGTGATTTTAATAGTAAAGGCTGATGAGGCAGCAATGAAGCCATCTCTTGAGGTAACCACAGCCAGCGGCTCAAGCGTTATTTACCTTAATTCAAAGAGCGAAGAAAAGAAACTATGCGATGTTAGCGTTACACTCAATGGAAGCCATACAAAACCATTTACTATAAAACAGACCCTGCTTAAGCCCCTTGAAACCGTAGAAGGTAAGTCTCTTGAGCCCAAAATAATAGCTATAGAAGTCTCCGGAGTAAAGCTTGGCACGGTTCCGGCGCCAGGAGTATTGTCGGATAGCCCTCAGGTTGTCTATACCTCAAAACCCACTGGTGAAGCAGATGCCGGATTTAGCATAAGGTATCGTTTGGAAGATTCAGAGGTTAGCCGGGCAGGAAGATACCGTTCCCGCCTGCAATACAGTATTGAAGAAATGGGGATAGAGCTTGACCGTAAAACACTGGAGCTGGAAGTAGAGAATGAACAGGTCTTTGATATTATACTTACCCCTCAGGAACCCGGAGCGGGGATAGAGTTTCGTGATATTAAGCCCGGCGAAGGAACGAAAAAAAATGAGGTGGTTATCGAAATTAAGACTAATACAGGAAAAAAATATCAGGTCAACCAGAATGTTATCGCGGCCTTGTCTGATAAAGAAGGCAATGTGATAAAGCCGAAATATTTTACCGTAAAGACCGAGGCAATGGAAACGAAGGGAGTCTTAAAGATTCCTCAGAGCCAGGAGGTAAGTCCGGGAGATGTAGTTTTGTTTGTTTCAGATGACGCGGGTTCATCGGATAAATTCAGGGCTGTTTATGAATTAGCCAGCCCGATGGATGTCAAGGCAGGAGATTATTCGACAAAGATTAGCTATTCTTTGTTAGAAATATAAATTTTAGGGAGGGGAGGTGTTGGTTTTCGAGTAGTGAGTAGTAAGTAGAAAAAAGAGAAAGAATTGATGGAAAGTAAAGTTTTAGGAATATTATTAATAAAAGGGAGGATACAATGAAGAAAAAGACAGGTGATATAATATTTGCCCTGATAATTGGGGCGTTATTAGTAGGGGTGCCTTTGTTTTGTTATGCCGGCGGCACGCAGACAGTAACCGTAAGAGCGGTTATTCCAACATCAAGCACATTGAATTTGACAGTTTCTAGGGTTACTGGCACCACTTGGGCAAATGCAACCAGCATTGATTTCGGAACCTTGACCTATAATTCAACTCTTGGTATTTTTCTCCCCACTTCCTATTATGCGGTAGATTGCGGGGTAGTTGATAATACCGGGAATGCCTGGACGCTTACGCATGCGCGTACAAACGTGGCCAATGGTAACGCAACTCTTAATAATAACATCAATGTTGACTTTATCCGACAGCTTAGTAGTAATACGAGTGTTCTTACTCCTTTGGCTGAATTAAGCTATGCCAATGCAACTGGGTCAGCGGCAACATTTACTAAGGCCCAAATACTTGGCACTAATTCAACGGGATGGTTACGAATCTATTATGGCATAGGCACAGGAAATACTACGGATAACCCGGGGGTAAGACCTATTAATGCCACGCAGCCGGGTGGAACGTATACCGGTAGTGTAACCTTAACCCTTGCTCCGTAAACTGGGTTAATAGAGCGGCTATTCTTTGGAGACGGTAGAGGCTATATCTATAATCAATACTGCTCTCTACCGTTGAAGAAGAGCATTTATATAATATAAATTAGTTTACCTGAAAAATCCTATATTTGGTAAAGTGTACGGGCTACGGTGACGATGCCCGTTTCGTAGTTCGGTGAGGATTGTCGTCTTAGACGTTACCGTTGCCTTTAGACGATACGGGCTTCGTTACCCTAGCCGTTGCCGATTGACATGCTTTTTCAGCGTTAACTAAAGTGTATAACAACCTAGTAAAGCAAAAAAATGGAAAGGAGATTTTTGCCAAGCATTAAGAAAATAGTATTTATTGCATCTTTTTTTCTTGTCAGCTTTACCAATCTTTCCCGGGCAGTAGACCTGCCGGTAATGAGCCAGCCGAAGGTCCGGCACGTTATTGCTAAGGGTGAGAAATATTTTGGCGAGCTGGTCCTCTCTAATCCTAGTTCAGAAACACGAAGTATCCGTTTATACCTTGAAGACTGGCGCTATGCCCCCGGCGCTGATGGCGCCAAGGAATTCTTCCCCGCGGGCTCTACCCAACGTTCCTGCGCCCCTTGGATAAAATTTACCCCGCAGGAATTTATCCTCCCTCCCCAAGCACAGCAAAAAATACATTATACTATTAGTGTCCCGGATAAAGATGTGGAAGGCGGCTATTATGCTGTCTTGTTCCATGAAACCGTCTTTGGCCAGGCAGAGCCTGCGAAAGAAGACCGTGCCGCCATTGATTTGACGGTCAGGGTGGGGACGATAGTGTATGTAGAAATTAAAGGGGCAACCAAACGCGAAGGAATTATAGATAACCTCAGCGTAGAAAGAGAACCCTACAAAAACAGGCTTGAGATAGAGCTTGATGTTAAGAATACCGGTAACGTGGATATTACCGCAGGTGGCACCTTCCACGTTATAGATAAAAAAGGCGTTGTCTATGCCCGCTCGGGATTTAATAAGGCGTATACATTTCCCGGTGATACAGCTAAGCTTAAGGCAAACTGGGATATCCATAACGAGCCGATACCTGAAGGGGCCTATGATATGGTAGTAACTGTTGACATAGGAAAAGCCCAGGAAGAAGCCGGCTTAGGCAGGGGCCCGATTATTACTAAAGAAGCGGAAATAGAATTTGGCTATAACGGTAAGGTCAACAGGGTTGGCCAGTTAAAATGATAAAAATATAAGTGAAAAAGATAATCAGCTTATTTCTGTTGATAGCTTTTCTTAGCGGTCAACAGTATCCTCTTTACGCCTATACGGAAATCCCCTATTTTTTGTGTGAATACGCGATAAAGTTGTATAATGAAGGTGATTACGACGATGCCTTGCATGAATTTAATAAGGCCATCCTTATCCAGTCAGATAATGAACTGGCTATGCGCTATATCAGGCTCATTGAAGGAATAAAAAAGAATGAGCCCCCCCAAGCTGTAAAGATTAAAGCGCCTTTTGCTCAGGAAACCTTTGAGCCGGTGATAGAGCCTGCTCAAGAAGCCCCAAGCGTTAAAGAGTTAAAATCAAAGGATGCTGTCTCTAAAGCGTTAGAGAAAGCTGAGCATCCTATATCTTCTGCCTCTCAAAAACTAGCCGCGACCGCAAAAACAGAATTACAGAAAAAAAATAAGCTTATAGATAAGGAATTGAAACAATTTGAGAAGTCATCAGTTGCCTCCATTCCTTCTTCGCGGGCTGTTAAGGTGCCCGCGAAAGACGCGCTCAAGAAGGAAGCCTTAAAACCTACCCTGCTTATCTTAGAGGAATATTTAAGCACGGCAACCCAGCCTTTGGAGATAGAGTTAGGTGAAAGCATCGTGTTTTCCGGTAGGAATATCCAGCGGTTTTTGGTTACGGAAGCCAATATTATTGATGCGCAAAAGCAGGGGGTGGACGAGCTTTTACTTAGCGGAAAGAATGTTGGGTATACCGAGTTACATATTTGGGATGACCGGGGGCGCTCAACCATAGAAATCTTCGGGGTTTTGCCGGAAATAGTAAATTCGTATGAAGAAGCGCAGCGGCTTGAGGCGGAAAAAGCGGGTAATTTTAAACTGCGTTATGCCTTTGACTGGTCATCAATAGAAAGTGGCAGGAGAGTAGCGAGTTTTAACCGCATCAGTTATTCTTCATCTCAGGGTTTTGGGTTAGCCGGTGATACACCCTATGGGGCTTTTGATTCTTATGCTGTGGTACAAAGGTTTAAAACCAGTTTGGAATTTACCTATTATACCGCAGGCCTTACCAATAGCCGCATTGGGCCGTTTAAAGGCTTTGACGTCAGGGGTTTTGATTTTTATCCTGTATTTGCCTCAAACCTTGCGGTTTCAAACGTAGCCTTACGCGGGGCAATGGTGAAGGCTGCGATGTTAAATAACAAGCTTGATTATAGTGTCTATCATGGCCGGGAATCTGGAGGGTCGTTCGGGAATATTACTCCGGGGGTATTTACTAAAAATGATCTATTCCTTGAAGGGGTAAATTTTAGCTTTTCACCAACAAAGAAACAAAATTATAAGTTCAATGTTGCCCATGGATGGGGCCATGACCGGCAAAGCGCCTTGAATTCCTATGCCTATGATTTAGCCAGCACTTGGAGGCTTAATGATATTTGGGGCCTGCAGTATGAAATAGCCAATAATACAGAACGTTTTGCCCATATTTTGAAGGCTACCTATAATCAGCCTAAGTTTGTTGCCAGCGCGGAATTTAGGGATATTGATAAGAATTATAACACAGTGCGGGGATCAGCTTCACGTCAGGGAGAGCAGGGCGGGCTTTTTGATTTAAGTTATTCGCCTACGGAGAAATTAGGCATTAATAGCAGTGTAAACGTCTATAGGGATACGATTAATCCGGCTTTGGATAACGATACGCGTCTGAATGAAGACGTCCGCTGGAACGCTAATTATCAGGCAGACCCTGTGACATACTATAGCTTAAGTTATAATCTGTCAAATCAACTAGGAAGGGTAAGCCAGGTACGCTACCAAAGCTCCGGCATTGGGGTAACCCGCAAGTTCAGGTTGCTGCGGGATATTAATACCTACGCGAATTATTATCATCAGGAAAATAAAAGTTTTTCATCGCCGCTTTCGGATTATATCAACGATAAATTTACTGCCGGCTTGCGGTTTGGCATTATCGGCGATTTGTATTATTATTTTAATAAGGACCTGAACTGGTTTGAAGAGAGATTTAACGGTAATCATACCATGCCGCATGCCTATGAAACAGGCGTTGAATGGTATGGATCCCTCGGCAAGGCGTCTCCTTTTTACGGGAATTTCCGTTTTAGCTATCGCGATGAGGAAAAGACGGTTTCTAATCTTGGGTTCTTCGCGGGTGAAGATTATATTGAGAACTACGCGGAATTGGCCTACCGGCCCAATAGCGACATGGAAATTTTTGGTTCCTGCCGTTTCCGCAATATCTGGGCGGAAAATCCAAACGCGTCTAAACGCATGGAAGCAAACTTTAATACCGGAATGCGCTATGTCTGGGATACGGGGGTTAAATGGGAGTCTATTGGCACGATAGACGGCTATGTGTTTAACGATGATAATCAGGATGGGCTTAAGGAATCAAATGAGCTGGGGATTTCCGGAGTAAAGCTTTGGTTAGGCAAGGAAAAATCAATAGATACTGACGCATCCGGTTATTACCGTTTAACCAAGGTAAAGGCAAAGAAGGCCTATGTGAGTATTGATACCAAGACTATCCCTCTAGGCTATATGTTGTTATCCGGCCTGACCCAGGAAATAAAAATGAGCCATGGCCAGACAACGAGAATTGACTTTGGATTAAGCAATCGTTCGGAAATAAGCGGTATTGTGTTTGAGGATACCAATGCTAATGGAGTATTAGATTCTGATGATAAAGGGATAAGAGGCCTGAGTGTAATTTTAGAAGACGGCACCAAGGCAAAAACTGATAGTTCCGGAAAATATTCTTTTAGGGTTGAGGTAGGCGCGCATACCGTGACTTTGGATTTGGAGAGTTTACCCGCGGAGTATCTGCCTTCCGTTTCCATCTATAAAGATTTTCAGGTTACCGAAGGAATGAGTTTTAAGCATAACATTCCGCTTAAGAAAATACAGAAATAAATTCTAGCGGCTGTAAAAAGTATCAATAGCCACGAGTTGTGTTTTCCCCGATTCTTTCTCTACCGCTGCTACCTGCGTAGTCTGTTGCAGCCATCCTGGTTTTTTCTCTTGGGTTTCCTCTTGTATTACTTGGGTTTCTTTTTCTTCCGTTAGCGGTTGAGTTTCTTGTTGCGTTGATAGTGTGTCAAGAAGCGGCGCATTGACCCCGGGAATTGAGGGAATAATGCAGGAAACCCTTACCGAAGCCGAATCCCCCCCATACACAGTATCTATCATTGACTGCATAAGGGTAAGCGCGATGAACATAATCCGAATGGCTGTTACCGTGTTCATGTTTAATCCTCCTTAAGCTTGTAAGGCTTTTTGGGGATAAATCTCGCGGGCATGGTTTAGGAACAAGCATTCTACAAACAAAAAACCTCAAAAAGGCATTTTTGAGGTTTTTCACCAGCTTGGCAGCTCCTCTATCCGCCATAGTGATTGGCGGACAGGTAGCTTTGCGCCCCAAGGTTACCCTTAGTTAGCCTTTTTTCCCGCTTTAGCGGGATCCCGACCGAGCTTATCGAGGGCCGGGACAATTGGTACGTTTACACATAGTGTCAAAGTTCAAATTTCTACTTAAAGTATAACACAAAAACGGGTTTTGTCAAGGTGTTGACTTTTTGTTCAAGCAATGCTATAGTTGAGTATCAAAAATAAGTGAATCTATTATAATGGCCTTATAAGATTGGAAGGGAGAGCCTGCCATGGCTATCGAAAGAAGCGATGTAGCGAAGGTGGCGCGCTTAGCGCGTATCGGCTTAAGCGAAGAACAACTAAAATTATTTTCCGGGCAATTAGAGGATATTATTACTTTTATAGATAAGCTTAAAGAAGTTGATGTTTCTTCGGTTACGCCTATGAGCCACGTATTGGAAATCAATAATGTCCTTCGTCCTGATGTGGTAGCGAGTTCTCTTGATAAGAATGCCGTCCTTGCGAACGCGCCGCACAATGCTCAGGGGCATTTTGTGGTGCCAAAGGTGATTGAATAATGCCCTGTTAAAAATAATTTAGCGGTAGTTTTTTAGCTCGTTAGCTCTTTAGCTGATTAGCCATTAACAATTAAGTTGACAGCGCATTAGTGTGAGGGTATAGATAATGGAAATCCATCAATTGACTGCCCATGAGCTGCTGGAAAAATTAAAGAGCAAGGAGACAACTCAAGAAGAAATTTTAGCCAGCCTCAAAAAAAGAATAGAAGATGTTGAGGTTAAGGTCAAGGCATTCGTCCGGGTAGAAAAACCCGCGCACCCGCACACCCGCGCACCCGCTGACTCATATTGCCTTCCCATCGCGGTTAAAGACAATATTTGCATTCAGGGCCAACTGACGAGCTGTGCCTCAAAGATTCTGGAGGGATTTCGTCCGCCCTATGACGCTACGGTAATTCGTAAACTCAAAGAGGCTGGTTGCGGTATCTATGGCCAAACCAATATGGATGAGTTTGCCTTTGGCTCTTCCTGCGAGAATTCCTGTTATTTCCCCACCCGTAATCCCTGGAACCTGGCGTGTGTTCCCGGAGGTTCTTCCGGAGGCTCCGCCTCCGCGGTTGCCGCGGACGAGGCCTTTTGGGCGCTGGGTTCTGATACCGGAGGTTCCATACGCCAGCCGGCATCATTCTGCGGTGTGGTTGGGCTCAAGCCTACCTATGGCCGCGTATCCCGCTATGGTTTGATTGCCTTTGCCTCAAGCCTTGACCAGATAGGGCCTATAACCAAAGATGTTCAAGACAGCGCCCTGCTTTTAAAACTGATTGCCGGCCATGACCGCTGTGATGCTACCTCGGTAAATACCGGTGTTCCAGACTATACGCAATCTCTGGGAAAGGATATCAGGGGTTTAAAAATAGGCGTTCCTAAAGAATATTTTGCCCTCTCAAAAGAAAATCAACTTACCGGAATAGACCCCGAAGTCAAGCAATGCGTAGAAGAAGCCATTCTTCAACTAAAGAAATTGGGTGCCCAGGTAAAGGAGGTAAGCCTGCCGCATTCAGCATACGCGGTGCCGGTATATTATATCATTGCTACCGCGGAGGCGAGTTCTAACCTGGAGCGTTTTGACGGAGTCCAGTATGGGCTTAGGCACAAGGGTGCCGTGAGCCTTCATGATATGTATGAAAAAACACGCGACAGCGGGTTTGGCTATGAAGCCAAGCGGAGGATTATTCTGGGAACGTATGTGCTCTCCCACGGTTATTATGAGGCTTATTATCTGAGGGCATTGAAAGTCAGGGCGTTGATTGCCAATGATTTCGCGAATGTCTTTAAAGAGTGTGATTGTATCGTAACCCCCACTTCTCCCACGCCGGCATTTGCCATAGGGGAAAAGACGCAGAATCCTTTAGCCATGTATTTATCGGATATTTATACGATTTCAGTCAATCTCGCGGGGATTCCGGCAATCTCTGTTCCCTGCGGTTTGAGTAAGGCAGGATTACCTGTTGGTTTACAGATTATCGCGAAAGCCTTTGATGAGGAAATGCTTTTAAAAGTGGCGCATGCCTACGAGCAAAGTACTCCCTGGCATAAGGAAAAACCAAAGATCTAAGAAGTAGTAAGTAGGGAGTAGATAGTAGGCAGTCTGTTGTCTACTTACTACTTACTACTTACTACTTACTACTTATGTACGAAGCCGTTATAGGTTTAGAAGTCCACGCGCAATTAAAGACCCAGACCAAGGCCTTTTGCGGGTGTATGACTGGATTTGGTAAAGAGGCAAATACCCAGGCCTGTCCTGTGTGTTTGGGGTTTCCGGGGAGTTTGCCGGTTTTAAACGAAAAGGCTCTGGAATACGGGATTAAGGTAGGCTTAGCGCTTCATTGCCAGATTCAAAAATTTACTAAGTTTGACCGCAAGAACTATTTCTATCCCGACTTACCGAAAGGCTATCAGATATCGCAGTACGGCCTGCCACTGGCGCTTCAGGGATTTTTAACCATAGAACTTAAAGAAAAAAAGAAATCTATCGGTATCCGGAGGGCGCATCTGGAAGAAGACGCGGGTAAGCTGATTCACCAGGAGGGCTGTAGTTTGGTGGATTATAACCGCGCGGGGATTCCTCTTCTTGAAATTGTAAGCGAACCGGATATCTCTTCTCCTGAAGAAGCCTATGAGTATCTGACATCATTAAAATCTATTCTCAAATATTTGGAGGTCTGCGATTGCGATATGGAGAAGGGCTCGCTCAGGTGCGATGCCAATATTTCCTTGCGTAAACATGGCGTGCAAGAATTAGGGACAAAAGCGGAATTGAAGAATTTGAATTCGTTTAAGGCAGTGCGGGACTCCCTTACCTATGAAATAAAAAGGCAAACGGAATCTTTAGAAGCGCAAAAGCCTATTCTGCAGGAAACCCGCCTCTGGGATGAGGTTGCGGGAAAGACTGTTTCTATGCGCAGTAAAGAAGAGGCAATGGATTACCGCTATTTCCCAGAGCCGGATTTACCGCCGCTTACTATACAGGATTCCGTAATAAAAGCCTTGAGGGATTCGCTTCCGGAACTACCTGAGGCACTCAAAAAGCGGTTCGTTTCAGACTATGGATTGAGCGCTTACGATGCGGGGATTCTGGCTGCTGAGAAGGCATTCGCCAAATTTTTTGAAGATACGGTTAAATTTTATCCTAAGGCCAAGATTGTCTGTAATTGGTGTATTGGCCCTTTAAGCTATGAGCTGAACGCGCGTAACAGTAGTATTGAATCTCTTCTTTTTACTCCGCAGGCGCTATCTTCCTTGTTGCAGTTTGTTGAAGAGGGTAAACTTAATAATTTGGCGGCAAAAGAGGTTTTGGCTCAGATGTGTAACAGCGGCAAGCCTGTGGAGGTAATTGTTAAGGAAAAAGATTTACTGCAGGTTTCAGATACTCAAGAACTTGAAGGGATTGTGGATAGGGTGATCGCGGAAAATGCCAAGTCCGTAGGGGATTATACCTCGGGTAAAGGCAATGCCTTTATGTTTTTAGTAGGACAGGTAATGAAGGCAAGTAAAGGTAAGGCAAATCCTAAAGTGGCCCAGGATGTTTTGAGAGAAAAATTAAAAGTGAAAAATCCGTGACCCAAACATATCGCAGGTATCAATAATCAAATAACGCTAAAGGTTGGTTTTGGAAAGCCGATGCGTAAGGTGGATGTATGATTAGGAGACCCCGGAAACGAGTGGATAGCAAGGAGAACTCTATGCGTAAACGTAGAACAGTCATTGCTTTTATTGTTATTGCAAGTTTTGGTTTTTCATTTTTAGTGTTTTCTGAAAATGAGCGAAAACAGCGAAACGAGATGTATAAACATCTGGAGTTATTTTCCGATGCTTTAAACCTTGTCAGCGAGGAATATGTTGATACTCCCAAACCTCAGGATTTAATGTACGGAGCACTCAAAGGGATGCTGGCTTCGCTAGACCCGTATAGCGAGTTTCTTGACCCTGAGAGCCGTAAAGAATTAGAAACTGACACTGAGGGAAAATTCGGAGGCATTGGCATTGAGATTGCTATACGGGATGATCTGCTCACCGTTATAAGCCCTATTGAAGACAGCCCGGCGTGGAAGGCAGGGCTTAAACCCGGGGATAGGATTGTAAAAATAGAAAATGAACTGACTAAAAATTTCACGGTGACCGATGCCGTTAAGAAATTGCGCGGCAAGCCGGGGACCGAAGTAACCCTTACGATACTGCGGGAAGGCGCGCCTAAGCTTTTTGAGGTAAAGCTGTCGCGGGATATCATTAAGATAAAGGCTATCAAGAATGTGCGGATACTTGAGGATAAAATAGGGTATGTGAGGTTGGTTGAATTCAGGAAAGATACTCCCAGTGAGTTAGACGCGGCCCTTAGCCAGCTTGAAAAATCAGCCATGGATAGCGTCATTTTAGATTTACGGAATAATCCCGGGGGCCTCCTGGATGTGGCGGTAAAAGTAGTGGATAGATTTATCCCCGAGAATAAGGTTGTGGTTTCGACGAAAGGAAGAATCGCATCGCAAAATATGGAGTTTAAATCTTCAAATGGGCCTGAATATTTAGATATCCCTATGGTTGTTTTGGTAAATGAAGGTTCTGCCTCAGCCAGTGAGATTGTTGCCGGAGCACTCCAGGATTACAGGCGGGCGGTAATCGTCGGTAATAAGACCTTCGGTAAAGCTTCGGTACAGTCGGTATTGCCCTTGTCTGACGGTTCGGCATTGAAATTGACTACCAGTAAATACTTTACCCCTAACGGAAGGATGATTCATAATCAGGGGGTAACTCCCGATGTCCTGGTGAGTGCCGGCAGGCTTGATTTTGTGGCAAACGAGCCGGGTATCGAAAGTATTTTTGAGACGATGAAGGAAAAAACTCCGGAGGCGGTAAAGGAAGTGCAGCCAAAAGAGGCCGTCTTTGACTATAAGAAAGATAATCAGATTGTCAGTGCCATAGATATCATTAAAGGGATTAAGGTGTATAAGAACATGTTTGGTTCGGACACGCAAAAAGAAATCAAAGTTCAGAAACAATAATCCGGGCATTCGAGCACATAGCGCCTGCCTGCCGGTAGGTAAGGAAGTGCGAAGCAACATTATAGCTATCATAAATCTATGTTACTGAACACTAGTGCTCCGTGACATAAATTTCAGCACTCCCCGCCAACAGCGGGGAGCGCTGAAATTTACGTACGCCCCGCTCAAACATAACCTTGCCACCCCCGCTTTCAAGATAGGGCGCTGTAGCATGAATGTATGTCATAATGCACTAGTTTTAGTTGTGCGATGGTATAACCAAAGAGCGCCGTATTTCTTACGTACGGTTTGTTTTTTAACAACGTGGCAAAGAAAATAATCAAAGATAACCGGCCGTACCTAAAGACCATTTATATCCTCACAGGGGTAATCGCGGTCCAGTCTCTTTTGCTGTTGAGCTCTTGTTTTCGAAGAAAAGAAGATGTTACTCCAAAGAAGGTGTTCGTCAGGGTAGAGGAGCCCCAGAAAATAAAAAAGCAAAAAGAGCTTGCCCCCAGGCAAAAGGTTCAAACAGCCGTAAAACAAAAAGAGCAGCCAAAAGAAGAAAAACCGGTTATTCTTCAAGATGGCGCGGGAGCAAAGATTGCCATTGTCCTTGATGACTGGGGATATAGCCTGAATAATGTCAAAATTCTCAGGGAAATTGACGAGCCGTTAACGCTGGCTATTTTACCTCGGCGCACCTATTCAGAAGCGATTGCCAAACTTTCTCTTGAACTTGGCAAAGAGGCAATCCTTCATCTTCCTCTTGAGTCATATCAAGGGCAAGAATCGCATCCTGAGCCGGATACTATAAGTAGTGTTATGCAAAAAGCACAGGTGCTGAAAATTCTGGATAAGGATATAAAAAGTGTTACGGGAATTAAAGGGGTATCGAATCATCAGGGTTCGAGGGCAACCGAAAGTAAGCCATTAATGAAAATTATTTTAACTGACCTTAAGAAGCGAAATTTATTCTTTTTGGATAGCTTTACCGGTAAGACTGTTTGTAAGGAGCTGGCAAAAGATATAGCGATTCCCTATGCCCGAAGACAGGTGTTTTTGGATAATAAGAATGAGCCACGGTATATCTTAGGACAGATTGAGCTTTTGGCTAAGATTGCCAGGCAATCAGGGTATGCTATTGGTATTGGCCATGACCGGCAGAAGACGCTCGAGGTGTTAGAGAAGGTTGTCCCTGAATTAAAAAAACGCGGTTTTAGGTTTGTCCGCGTATCGGAATTGGTGAAATAGAAATGATAATCCTTGGTATTGAAACATCCTGTGACGAAACCTCCGCGGCAGTGGTAGAAAACGGCAGATATGTGCTTTCAAATGTAGTTTCCTCCAGCCTAAGGTTACATCAGAAATACAAAGGGATAATTCCGGAGATTGCTTCCCGCGCCCATATTGAGTCTCTGTCACTTGTAGTCAAAGACGCGCTTAGAAAAGCGCGGAAAAAGATAACCGATATAGGGCTCGTGTGCGTGACCAAGGGCCCGGGGTTAGTGGGTTCGCTTTTGGTAGGCATATCGTTTGCTAAGGCGCTGAGTTTCGCTACAAAGAAAACTTTGGTTGGCGTTGATCATCTTGAGGCGCATTTGTACGCGAGTTTCCTGGCCAAAGATAAAAAACAAGGCTGTGGTTTCCCTGCGTTACCGTGCGTTGGGCTGGTCGTTTCCGGCGGGCATACCAGCTTGTTTTTAATAAGTAAGGATTTCGATTTTAAAGGTATAAGCCAAACCGCTGACGATGCCGCCGGTGAAGCCTTTGATAAGGTGGCTAAGATTTTGGACTTAGGCTATCCTGGCGGCCCGGTGATTGAAAAAATGGCAAGGCAGGGCAATCCAGAGAGTGTAAAGCTTTCCTGCGGCACTTCGGATGATCTTGGGTTTTCTTTTAGCGGTATAAAGACCGCGGTTCTTTATCAAGTCACAAGGTCACAAGGCCACAAGGTCACAAATAAAGATTTGGCGGCGAGTTTTCAGAAGACGGTGGTGGAGGCATTAGTCGAAAAGTCGCTTCTTGCTTGTGAGCGCAGGAAGATCGCGACTCTGGTAGTGGGAGGAGGGGTCGCGGCAAACAGTTATTTAAGAAGCCGTATGGAGGAAGAAGCGCGCCTCAAGAATGTGGATGTGTTTTTCCCGGATTTTGCCTTGAGCCTGGATAACGCGGCGATGATCGCGGGGTTGGGGTACCAGTTGTATAAGAGAGGGAAACGTTCAAATTATTATCTTGGCCCTGAACTTTCATAATCGTGATAGTATAGTAAAAACACAGATAAAGGGTTTATAGTCTATAGTCTATGGTCTATGGTCGATAGCATATGGTTCCTTGCGTTATTGACCATTGACTATCGACCATCGACCCTAAATTGTTACTATTACTATAGGAGAAATAACAATGAGTAATACCCAGATTATTATCAGGTTACTTATTTCGGTTTTGGTAAGCGGCCTCATAGGATTAGAACGCCAGCTGCATCGCAGGGCAGCTGGCTTACGCACCCATATTCTTGTATGTGTCGGTTCAACATTGATTATGTTGACATCACTTTATATTTTTGATATATATAAAGATAAAGTTGCCGTTGATCCATCACGGATTGCATCGGGAGTTATCACAGGAATTGGCTTTTTAGGCGCGGGTACGATTATCCGATATGGCGAGGAAATCCGCGGGTTAACCACCGCGGCAAGCCTGTGGGTCGTCGCGGCCTTAGGCCTGGCGGTGGGTTGTGGTTTTTATACCGCCGCCATCGCGACGACGGTAATAGTGTTGTTAACACTTATGTTTTTGAGGCGCCTGGAAAATAAGATATTTGGCGATAAACACCCCAAAGGGTGATCGTTATTCCTTTCTGGCATTATCCAGAAATGCCTGGCATCGGGCCAGGCGAGGAAAAACCGATAAAACCAGGAGGTAACCATGTCATTTAAAGACAAGCACAGGCAGGATGTGGAGAAGATTCTTGATGTTGATGCGGCTATGTCTGGGAGCCTTACCTTTCGCGACCCGGTGAACTTAAGGATTAACGGTAAATTTGAAGGTACGCTTGAGACAAAGGGCAGCCTTGTTATCGGCCCAAACGCCATAGTCAACGCGCACCTTATTGGTGATGAAATTATTATTGCCGGCAGGCTAAAAGGTGATATATTGGCCAAACAAAAACTCATCCTTTTGCCGAGCGCAGTAGTTGAAATCAAGGCAAGGACCGCGAGGCTGGTTGTTAATGAAGGCGCGGTGTTTGAAGGCACCTGCCACATGCTTAAAGATCATTTTAGTATTGATGAGTTAGCCAAATATTTGGAGGTAGAATTACCCTTGATTACAGAATGGGCAAGCACAGGAAAGGTTCCCGCGCTTAAAGATGGGGAGAGTTGGAAATTCGAGCGCAAGGCTATTGATGAGTGGCTTGCTGCAGGGAGAATAGGTAATGGCTGAGAAGTTATTAACGATACGAGAAGTAGCCTATAGTTTAGGAATCAGCGAGAAAGAGGTGATTGATCTTGCCGAGAAGAGGGAGATTCCAGCCTATAAAGTAGGAGGAGTCTATTTGAGGTTTCAGAAAGATCAGATTGACCAGCTTTTGCAGACGTTTCAGAACCAGAAATCCCCTCAGAAAGTCGTTTCTACATCCGGCGAACGCCTGAGGGATTTTTTTTACTTTTACGATTTTTATATTATTGCTATAGCGATTATCGTGACGCTTTTGGTGATTATCAGCAGGGGATAAAGACCGTAGGGAATCACAAGGTTTCTAAAACGGGGGATGATTTCCTCACGGGAGTATGCGTAAAAATAAAGGCTATTGCGAGCTTGGGTTTGCCAAAATAGACACAGACAGGGCGCGACGAAGAGGTTTTCCTGAAGTTATCTACGCGCCCGGCAAAACAAATGAACAGATTCAACGAATCGCGTTGAAGATTGTTCAATCAGGCCAGGTTTTATTAATTACTAAGCTTAAGGCGACAGCGTATTCCTACCTAAAAAAGGCATTTCCTGGCTTATACTACAATCCTCATGCCCAGATTGCGTATCAGAAAGGCAAAGCTTCAGTAAAGTTACGCGGTTTTGTCCTTGTGATAAGCGCCGGAACCTCAGATATTCCCGTTGCAGAAGAAGCGGCAGTGGTAGCAGAGCTTATGCAAGCAAAGGTTGGGCGCCTTTATGATGTCGGCGTTGCCGGGGTGCATAGGATTTTGCATAAGAAGAATCTGTTACGCAAGGCAAGAGTAATTATTGTCGCCGCGGGCATGGAAGGGGCATTGCCAAGTTTGGTTGGGGGGCTGGTTGCGGTTCCGGTGATTGCCGTGCCTACTAGCATCGGATACGGGGCGAATTTTAAGGGGCTTTCAGCGCTTTTAACCATGCTCAATAGCTGTTCTCCGGGTGTGGCGGTGGTAAATATAGATAACGGTTTTGGCGCAGGGTATTTAGCGGGAATGATAAATAGAGGTTAGGGGATAGAAGTGAAGAAACCTTTTTTACAGCGGGCGATAGAGTTCCATGGGCATCTTGGCCCTTATTTAGTTTTAGGGCTATTGATGGGAGAGTACGCGCTTAGAAAAATCAAAGCCAAACCGCATTTCGGATTAGAGGTTAAGATTTGGGGAGCAAGCCAGAAGCCCAAGTCTTGTTTGATTGACGGCTTGCAACTTTCCACCGGTTGCACCTATGGCAAAGGGAATATCAAAAAATATAACGGTAAAGGTATTAAAGTCAAATTCATACATTGTGAGAATAAAAAAGATATTACCCTGGCTTTACAGGAGGGTATCATAGAAAAACTGCGTGAAGCCAATGATCACAAAAACTGTGAGCGTTTAGCGCGAGAATTGTATAAGGCATGTCCCGAAGAAATATTTATCCTTCTCTAACCGTTACCTTCAACCTACGCGGTTGAAAATTCAACCGCGTAGGTTGAGGAGGGCGGGGTGGGAAAAGTAAACGTCGATGGTATATAAAGCGAGGTGTTAGATGGCACTATCAGGATTGGATATTTACAAGCTTCTTCCTAAGACCAATTGCCGTGAATGCGGGTTCCCTACCTGCCTTGCCTTCGCGCTTTCATTAGCAAAGAAAGCAGTGTCTTTAGAGAAGTGCCCCTATGTCAGCAAAGAGGCAAAACAGGCGCTCGATGCCCAGTCTCAGCCGCCCATACGGCTGGCTTTAATCGGTGATGAGAAAAATAAGTCTGAGATAGGCAATGAAACGGTAATGTTTCGCCATGAGGAGAAGTTTCACCATCCCGCGGCTCTCGGATTTATTATTGAAGACAGCCTGTTAGATACCGAAATTAAAGAGCGCCTTCTGAAGATAGGGAAACTTCATTTTGAGCGTGTTGGCCAGCATTTAAAAACCGACCTTATAGCCATAAAGCAGACTAAAGACACGCAGAGGTTTATTGATGTTGTAACGCTGATTTCCGGCCTAACGAGCGTAGGAATCGTATTGATGAGCCAGGATACCAAGGCTTTGGCTGGTGCTTTAAAGATTTTGGCTGGCAAAAGGCCTCTTGTGTACGCTGCAAACAGCCAGACTATCGCTGATCTATCCGCCTTGGCGAAAGAAAACGCGAGCCCTCTTGCGATAAAGGCTGAATCCTGGGATACCCTGCCGGAGTTAACTAAGAAGGCAAATGAACTTGGCGTTCTCGATCTTGTCATTGATGTTGATACTAAAAACCAGCAGGCTAAAGTCATTGCAGAGATGACGCAGCTACGCAGGCTTGCGCTTAAAAAAGCAAACCGTGCTGTAGGATATCCTTTGATGTGCGTCATGGATAAGCTTGCCTCGCAGGCGGAAGTCATCAGGGCAGGGGATTATATCGCCAAATATGCCGGGATTATTTTGCTTAACACCTTTGAAGAATGGGCGGTTTTGGCATTACTTACTCTTCGCCAGAATATTTATACCGACCCGCAAAAACCACTACAAATAGAATCAAAGCTCTATGCGATAGGCAATACTACGGAAAATTCTCCGGCATTAGTGACGACGAATTTTTCACTCACCTATTATACCGTCTTAGGTGAGGTAGAGGCTAGTAAGGTACCGACGTATATCTTAAGCGTGAATACTGAAGGTATGTCGGTTTTGACTGCCTGGGCAGCGGAGAAATTCACTCCCGAGAAAATAGCGGAGAGCCTGAAGAAATCAGGGGTGGAAGAGAAGCTGAAACACCGCAATCTCATTATTCCCGGATACGTAGCGGTTATGAGTGGTGATTTAGAGGAAAAAAGCGGCTGGAAAATCGTGGTAGGGCCGAAGGAAGCGGCAGGAATACCCACGTTTCTTAAAAATTTATCATAGGAAATAATTTGGTTGTTGGCTATCCTCGCCGAAGGCGGATCCGCCTACGGCGGAAGCCTTCAGCCGATAGCTTATAGCTGTAAATATGGAAAAATATAAAATACAGTTTTTTCCGGATAACAAGGTAATTGAAGTGGAAAAAGGGGCAACTATCCTTTCCGCGGCTATCTCAGCGGGGATTCATATCAATTCCAGCTGCGGAGGAGACGGTGTTTGCGGCAGGTGCAAGGTTATTGTGAAAAAAGGGCAGGTGGCAAGCCTGCCTACGGGAAGGATTACTCTTGAAGAAAGAAAGCAGGGGTATCATCTTTCTTGCCTGAGCGTTGCCCAGAGCGATGTAGAGGTAGAGATTCCTAAAGAATCGCGCCTTGATTCCCGGAGTATTTCTGAAGATGATAGCTATATGCTTCGGCTTAAAGGGATATTCTCTGAGCCGGTTGATGTAGATAAGGGTGAGTCAGTAGTAAGCGAGGAGTTTTTTATTCATTCGCCCCTTGCTACCAAGCTTTTTTTAAAACTGCCCAAACCGAATTTGGATGACAAGATAAGCGACCTGGAACGGATATACCGGGTAATACGCGCTTTTCAGGATATCCCGGTACTTCAGACAGGCATTGCCAATATCCGCCGCTTAGGTGAGCTTTTAAGAACCAGTGATTGGGAGATTACGGTAACCTTGGGCAAGCGTAACGGCACAACCGAAATTGTCATTGTTGAGCCACGGGATACCTCCGGCCGCAATTACGGTTTTGCCTTTGATATCGGGACGACTACTATTTCCGGCCAGCTCATTGATTTAAACTCAAAAAAAATCTTAGGCACCAAGGCCGCCTTTAATAAACAGGCAAGTTATGGCGCGGACGTCATTACCCGGATTATTTTTGCCCATGAACCCGATGGCTTGGAAAAGCTGCACCATGTGGTTATTGATGAAATGAACAGGATGATTCAGGAATTGACTGTGGAACATGCTATAGATTTAAATGATGTGACCTGTTGTGTCTGCGCCGGAAATACCACGATGATACATCTTCTCCTTAAGGTTGACCCAACCTACATCCGCCGCGAGCCGTATGTGCCGACGGCGAATTTTGTACCGGTAATACGCGCGGCAGAGGCCGGTATCAAGCTCAACCCCAGAGGCCTGCTTGGCTGTGTGCCGGGGGTCTCAAGCTATGTGGGAGGGGATATTACCGCGGGTGTCCTTGCCTGCGGCATGGATAAGACAGAAAAACTAAGCCTGCTTATTGATATCGGCACAAACGGGGAAATAGTCTTAGGCAATAAAGACTGGTTGATTTCAGCTGCCGCCTCCGCCGGCCCGTGTTTTGAAGGAAGCGGAGTTACTTGCGGCATGCGGGCGTCAAAAGGCGCCATCCAAAAAGTCAAAATTGACCCTGCGACATTTGATGTTCAGTATGAAACGATAATGAAGGTAGCAGCCTCGGGGATTTGCGGTTCCGGGTACATTGATATTATCACAGAGCTTTTACGCGCGGGAATAATTGACCGAAGCGGAAAAATAAACGGCTCACTTATACATAAGCGTATCCGCGATGGTGAATACGGCAAAGAGTTTGTTATCGCTTTTAAGGAAGATGTGGGTACTACAGGCGATATTGTGATTAATGAGATGGATATAGAGAATCTGAAAAGGGCAAAGGGGGCAATCTACGCGGCAAGCTCAATGCTGGTACGCCATATGGATTTATCCTTTGATAACTTGGAGCAGGTATTTATCGCCGGCGGATTCGGCACTTCGGTGGATATGGCCAATGCCATCGCTATAGGTTTGCTTCCGGATTTGCCGAGCGGAAAATTTTTTTTCGTCGGCAATAGCTCTCTGATAGGGGCGAGAGAGATTATCCTTTC
Source organism: Omnitrophica WOR_2 bacterium GWF2_43_52 (assembly GCA_001805445.1). Classification (GTDB taxonomy): domain Bacteria; phylum Omnitrophota; class Gorgyraeia; order Gygaellales; family UBA12090; genus GWF2-43-52. The sequence continues at coordinate 86,579 of MHGF01000028.1, read as the reverse complement.
TCACGACGCGCTTTTTGACGCGGATGCCATTGCCAAGCAGTTGACGTATTTTGAGCTTTCGGTTGAGCCTAACTATATGGATGAGTATGTGGCGGCATTATTTTTCCCGCATACGGATTTGGCAAAGTTTCCAAATGTAAGATTTTAGGGGAAGGAGCGAATAGTTTTTTAGGGTATAGAAGTAAGCTGTACCTATACTCTATAGGCTCTACGCTCTATAGGCTAAAAATGAGTTTTATAATAGCAGTAGCGGGAAAAGGCGGAACAGGAAAGACAACAGTGTCATCGCTTTTAGTGAATATGCTTGCTGGGCGTGGCATTGGCTCAGTGCTGGGTATTGACGCTGACCCCAACAGTAACCTTGCCGAGGCATTAGGCTTAAAGGTAAAAGAAGATATAGGGAGTATTGTTGACGCAATCGCTAAGAATCCGGGGCTTGTGCCTGTAGGTATGAGTAAGGATAGGTTTATCGATTACCGTATTCAGACCAGTATCGTAGAGAATGACGGTTTTGATATCCTGACTATGGGAAGGCCTGAGGGCCCGGGTTGTTATTGTTATGTGAATAATCTGTTACGTACCCTGATTAAAAATATCGCTGATGATTACGATTATATCGTGCTCGATAATGAGGCTGGCTTTGAACATTTATCCCGTAAAACGATGCGCCGGGCGGATAGGCTGCTTCTGGTTTCAGATTCTTCAGAGGCAGGCTTACGGGCGGCAAAAAGGATTATTGCGTTGGTCAAGGAATTAGAAATAGACATCAAGAATATAGCGTTGATCTTAAACCGTACTCATAGCATTATACTAAGCGATAAGATACAGGAATTAGGAGTGGAAATCGCGGGGGTAATCCCCGAGGATGAGAATCTGCTGAATTTAAGCCGCCAGGGTAAATCTATAACGGATTTAGAAGAATCATCAAAGGCGTTTGTAGAAGTTAAGAAGATACTTGAGAAAATTTTAGCTAGATAGTGGGTTTGCAACATGTTAAAAGCGGATATCAGGGTATCAGGGAATTAGGATTTGGGGATTGGGAAATCAGGGGATTAGGAAAATATTGATATTTTGTCCCCAATATCCTGATACCCTGATTATCAAATCCTGATTCCCCTATTACCTGATTCTCTCAATTAACATAGCTAATTACACATAATATACGAGGGGGAGGATTATTATGGCGCTTGAGTTGGTAAAAGAAAAATGGTCAAATGCGGTAAGTACGTTAACTATAGGCGCGATAAAAGAAGAAGGGGGAACGCGACAAAAGGTTGTACAATGCGGAGGGGAGGAATCACTGCCATTTTTATTTAGTGAAGGTAAAATTCCCCATCGCCCGGTCATTGCCATGGAAATTTTAGACACTCCTCCTGATGACTGGCCTTTGACGCTTACCTCGGCACTCGGCAGCGCCATCAAAAACCCCGTCGAGTGGGCGATAAAGTGTGAAAAAGAATTTAAGGCAGACCTGCTGTGCCTTCGGCTCGCGGGCGCGCACCCTGATGCCCAGAATAAGCCCGTTGACCACTTAGTCAAAGTAGTTATTGATGTTTTAAAGGTAACTACCATCCCCTTGATTTTAGTTGGGTGCGGTGAAGATAAACGGGATAATGAGGTTCTTCCCCGATGCTCTCAGGCGGCAAAAGGAGAAAAGATTTTAATCGGTGAAGTGGTTCAGGATAATTATAAAACACTTACCGCGAGTGTGTTGGCAGATGGCCATAGTATTATCGCCCAGTCGCCCATCGATATCAATATCGCTAAACAGCTTAATATTCTTATTACCGATATGAGCCTGCCGCATGAGCGTATCGCCATTAATCCTACGGTAGGGGCGTTAGGCTATGGGCTAGAATACGCGTATTCGATTATGGAAAGGGCGCGTTTGGCGGCACTCTCGGGAGATAAGATGCTGGCAATGCCTTTTATCTGTTTTGTAGGGTATGAAGCCTGGAGGGCAAAAGAGGCAAAGGCCCTTGTTTCTGAATTTCCCAGTTGGGGCGCTGAATTAGACAGAGGTGTTACCTGGGAGGCGCTTACGGCTACGGCGTTTTTGCAGTCGGGAGCCAATATTATGGTAATGAGGCATCCTAAAAGCGCGGAATTAGTCAGGAACCATATTGATGAATTAATGAGGGGATAGGAAAAAATAACGTGGGTCTATGGCCTATGGCCGATAGTCAATAGAAAACGTAAACTATAGACTATTGACCATAGACTATCGACCCGAAGTTATTGGCTATTACAAGAGGAGTGAGGCGATGTTTATAATCGGTGAATTAATTAATGGAATGTATAAGGACATTGGAAAAGCCATTCAAACCAAGGACAAAGGCGTTATTCAACAAAAGGCCCTTGACCAGATAAAGGCCGGGGCGGACGCGCTTGACGTAAACTGCGGCCCGGCATCGAAGGATCCGGTGAATGATATCCAATGGTTGATTACTACTATTCAGGAGGTAACGGATAAGACTATTGCCATTGATTCCAGCAGGCCCGCGGTTGTTGAGGCGGGATTAAAGGTCTTAAAGGGTAAGGCAATTATCAATTCTACTACTGCTGATGAGGAAAAGCTTGAAGGGTTAGTTCCTCTTGCGCTGCGTTATAACGCTAAGCTTATTGGCCTGACCATCAGCAAAAAAGGGATTCCGCAGAATAAGGATCAGCGCCTAGAACTAGCGGCAGGCATTGTGGCTTTCGCGCAGGAGAAAGGTTTTCCTATAGAGGATTTATATCTCGACCCGATAGTTATGCCGGTCAATGTGGCTCAGTCACAGATGAGGGATATTCTAGAATCAATCCATGATTTTAAAATAATTTCAGATCCCGCGCCTCAAACAGTGGTGGGCTTAAGCAATGTTTCGCAAGGTACCTGCCAGCGAAGCTTGGTCAACAGAACCTTCCTGATTATGGCAGTCGGATTTGGCCTGGACGCGGCAATTCTTGATCCCTTGGATAAGGAGCTTGTAGATAGCGCGATTACCTCGGATTTGGTATTGAATAAGCATATTTATTGTGATTCCTATCTTGATGCCTACAGAAAGAAGTAATAAGCATTGAGCAAGGAGCTTAAACGAGGTTGGTTTAACAAGAAATAATGGCGGGATAGCTCAGCCCGGTGGAGCAGACGGCTCATACCCGTTAGGTCGCTGGTTCAAATCCAGTTCCCGCCACCACCAAAAAACCAAGAAAGGGGACGGGTTCATTTTTTATAAAAAAATAGAGATAGTTCCAGAAAAAATGAACCCGTCCCCTTTTTCTTCCGCCCTGAGCTGGTATAGGAGGTAATAATGAAGAAATTTCTGGTATTCTTTTGCGCTCTTTTTTGCTTTACCGGCTGTACGGTGCATACGTTTCAGAAGTCAGAAACATTCGGCGGATATACTGTGGCGAGGTTTGGGTATGTAATACCTGAATATACGGTTGATTTAGATAATAAAGCTCCAGAAGACCGTGGTAAAGCCAAAATCCGTTATTTAAGGAGAAAGGCTGCCGTTGAGAATTATTACCTCAAGATGGGGCAGATTGAAGATTATCTGACCAGGTATATAACTCATTTCCCCAAGATTATCTGGAGTGTGTTTGCCAATACCCTTAAGATGCCATTTCATATTATTTCCGAATACCGTTACGAGCATAACGAAGCCTATCGAAAGCGCATTGATCAGCAGGATGCCTTGGCAGAAGCTGAAGAGAATGAGCGAATCAAAAAGCTTAAAGACCAGTTGTATGAATTTCTCAAGATTGATTTAGAGAAAGAAAAGAAGCAGCAGCCCCCTCTTAATGCCCCTTCTTAGTAAGTTTAAGCAATCAGTAAAGCGCTCTCAGTTAATAAACGCAAACGATACGATTGTCATCGGTGTTTCAGGAGGACCGGATTCGGTATGCCTGGTGTATCTTTTAAGGGCGCTGCAAAAAGAATATGGCCTGACGCTCTCTATCGCTCATCTTGATCATATGCTCAGAGGTAAAGACTCTGAAAAAGACGCGCGGTTTGTTTTTGAGTTATCAGAGAAATTGAAGATCCCCGCGTTCTTTAAAAAGGTAGCTATCGCAAAACTCGCGCAAAAAGGCTCGTTTGAAGAGCTGGCGCGAAAAGAACGTTTTGATTTCTTTTTTGAAACAGCAAAGAAAGTCGGAGCCAAAAAGATTGCCTTAGGCCATACGTTAGATGACCAGGCGGAGACCGTGCTGATGCGTATGCTCCGCGGCAGCGGGCTCATGGGGCTGGCGGGTATTCTGCCTCGTAAAAAGATGGGGGATTTTGTTATTATCAGGCCATTACTGGAAATTCAAAGAAGTGAAATTGAAACATTCCTTAGATTAAGGAAGATTACCCCAAGGATAGATATAACGAATCAAAGCGAGGTTTATCTGCGTAACAGGATCCGGCACAAGCTGTTAGGCGAACTAAAAAAATACAATCCTAATATCAAAACAGTTTTAGCTGCTACCGCTGAACATATCGCCTTGGATTATGATTACCTTTTGGCTGCGGGTTCTAAGGCTTTTCAAGCTATTAAAACAATTGAAACCGGAAGCTGTGTTAGACTAGACCTAAAAAAATTCTTTCTCCTGCATCCTGCGCTCCAGAATTTAGCCCTAAGGTTTACGTTTGAACGCTTAAAAGGTGATACCCGCAGGCTTACTGCCAGGCATATTAAAGAGATTAAAGATATGGCATATAACCGACCTATCGGATCAATTGTTGATTTACCCTTCAAAATTTCTCTGCGTTTAGATAAGGCTTGTATCTGCGCGTATTTTCGCAACCGATAAGCTCAGGATAAATATGGCTTGCGTTTATTTGTTTTTAGCTTTATAATTCAATCTCAAGAAAGGATGCCCCTCATGAATGGTAAACAACCAAAAGTAAAGCCTAAAATTAATTCTCCATTAAATGTGAAACGGCCGAATATGGCATGGCTGTTGATTATTCTCGGAGCCATTTATTTTCTTAATTTTGTTAATATCATGCCTATTGAGGAAATAAAATACGGTGATTTTTACCGGCTTTTAAAAGAAAATCCCGCGAGTGGAGCGATTGCGCGAGTTGCCAAAATAGACAGCCGCCTTGAAGGAGAATTAAAGGATAAAAAGAAATTTATAGTCTTAATCCCGGATAATGACAGGGACTTATTAGCGCTTCTTAGGGAAAATGTCTCGCACTTTGAAATTAAAACCCAGCCGCTTTTAATGTCGCTTCTTTTTTCTCTGGGGCCGGTATTATTGTTGATTTTTTTCTGGTGGCTTATGGCAGCAAGAGGCGAGCAGTTGGGCAACCGTATTATGGGTTTTGGCAAGATACGGGCGAAATTATCCGATGAGACAAAGGCTCAAAAGACAACCTTTAATGATGTCGCGGGCGTCGATGAAGCAAAGGAAGAATTACAGGAAGTCATTGAATTTTTGAAAGACCCTAAAAAATTTCAGAAGCTTGGCGGTAAAATTCCTAAGGGGGTATTGCTCGTCGGCCCACCCGGCTGCGGGAAGACGTTAGTGGCAAAGGCGGTTGCCGGTGAAGCTGGGGTGCCGTTTTTCTCTATCAGCGGCTCTGATTTTGTGGAAATGTTTGTGGGTGTCGGCGCTTCAAGAGTAAGGGATTTATTTGAACAGGGGCGTAAAGCCTCGAAGGTTTCGGGTAGAGGCGCTATTATCTTCATTGATGAAATTGACGCGGTGGGGCGCTTGCGTTTCGCGGGAATCGGCGGGGGCCATGATGAACGCGAGCAGACTTTGAATCAGCTCTTGGTTGAGATGGACGGTTTTGCTACTGAAGAGGGGATTATTTTGATTGCCGCTACTAACCGCCCGGATACCTTAGACCCCGCGTTACTAAGGCCGGGAAGGTTTGACCGCCAAATTGTGGTTAACTTCCCGGATATCGCCGGACGCGAGGCAATCCTTAAGGTGCACAGCAGTAAAATAAAATTAGCGCCTAATGTAGATTTGAAAGCTATCGCGCAGCAAACATCGGGATTTTCCGGCGCGGACCTCGCTAATCTCTGTAATGAGGGAGCGCTTCTGGCTGCCCGGCGCAACAAGGAGGCAGTAGAACAGGCAGAGTTGGAATCGGCGATAGAGCGGGTGATGATAGGCCCTGAGAAAAAAAGCAGGGTGATGTCAAAACATGAAAAAGAGGTTACCGCCTATCATGAAGCAGGCCATGCTATTTTATCGTTATTGCTCCCTGAGGCGGATCCGGTAAAAAAGGTTTCCATTATCCCCCGGGGTTTAGCCGGCGGCTATACCTTGACGCCTCCCACAGAGGACCGTCATTATTACACCAAGAAGGAGCTTGTTGCGCGGCTTATCATATCGCTTGGCGGAAGGGCGTCAGAAGAGGTGAATTTAGGCGAGGTGACTACAGGCGCGCAGAATGACCTTGAGTATGTTACCTCTATGGCGCGGCATATGGTGTGTGATTTAGGTATGAGTGAGCGGCTCGGCAATATTACTTTAGGCAGACGGCATGGGCCGTTATTCTTAGGCAGGGATATTGTTGAGGAAAGAAACTATAGTGAAGATACCGCGAAGCTCATTGACACGGAGGTAAAGCATATCGTTGATGAATGCTATTTACAGGCAAAACAATTGCTGCAGAAGAATCTGGATAAACTCAAGCTTTTGACTAAGACATTGCTTGAGAAAGAAGTCCTTGACGGACAAGAGGTCAGGCGCTTGATCGGGCTGGAGGTAAGTTCTCCGCCCCCTGCCTCAAAACCTTCCTAGTGCACTGTGACTAAAATTATTGAGTATAAATCACCAATGCCCTTGCCTCCCATCAGAAAGGCAATAATCAAATTGTTTGGCCATTTGCACATTGGTTATTATTTGGTTATTGGAAATTGATGTTTGGTTGTTTTGCAATAATTAATGTCACGGTCTACTATGTGTTAGTTTTAGATGAATATTAGCATCCTTTCCTGCCGTAATCAAAAAGAAGCGCAAAAGCTGATGCGGGAATTAGGGGTTGATCCTACGGGTATCGAGATTATGGCCCCTAAAACCGTTGTTCATTTAGTCAGGATTCGCAAACTCCCTATCTTTGCCGCACATATCTTAAAGCAGGAAACGCTTTCTTTAGGTGCCGATACCGCGGTTTCCCGCAACGCTATGACGGGAAAAATCAAGCATACCGATTGCATTATTATTGGCACCTTGTTGCATTTTAGAAAGCTATGTGAGAAGCTCAAGCGCCAGCCGTATAAATTAAGCCAGGTGTCGGTTGAACTTCAGCGCGCGCTTGCCTATTACCATTATGATGGTTTTATCTTGGAAGCAGGCAGCTATCGGCTCAATTTGAGTTCTCGTACCCATATTATGGGTATCGTGAATCTTACTCCTGATTCTTTTAGCGGTGATGGGTTGTTTACGTCACCACGTCACCACGTCACCACGTCACCAGATTTAAATTATATAACAGACTACGCCCAGAAGTTAGTGGATGAAGGCGCTGATATTCTTGATGTAGGAGCAGAGTCTTCACGGCCCGGCGCGAAGCCGGTGAGCGTAAAAGAAGAATTACAGCGATTGATTCCTGTTTTAAAAAAAATAAGAAAAAAGGTCAAGATCCCTCTTTCCATCGATACGTATAAATCTGAGGTGGCCAGTCAAGCGTTAGCCAATGGCGCCGACATCATCAATGATATTACCGCATTAAGCGCCGATTCCCTGATGGCAAAAGTAATTAAGCGCCATAAAGCGGCAGTCGTGCTTATGCATATGAAAGGAAAGCCTCGGACTATGCAGGTTGAGCCTGTCTATCACAACGTGATGGAAGAAGTTACCGGTTATTTGCGGAATGCCATAATGGCCTGCCTTAGCGCGGGGATTGATTTTAAAAAAATTGTGATTGACCCCGGGATAGGCTTTGGCAAGACCCTCGACCATACTATCGCTATTCTTAAATCGTTGAGCCAGCTCAAAAGCCTGGGCAGGCCTATTGTCATTGGTACATCGCGAAAGTCATTTATCGGAAAACTGACCGGGGATCCGGTATCGGAAAGGCTTGCGGGAACAATCAGCAGTAATTGTTTTGCAGTCACAAACGGCGCGCACATAGTAAGAGTCCATGATGTTAAGGAAACAAAAAAGGCAATGGCTGTTTTGGATACTCTATTAGAATGCTAACAATCGGCGCTATTACCCTTAATTGGAAAATAACCTTAGAGATTATTATTCTCTGGTTTGTGATCTATCGGATTATGTTGTTTTTTCAGGGAACGCGGGCGCTTCAGGTGCTGCGAGGCATTATTATCCTGGTGTTCGCTTTCTTTATTGTCCAGATACTGCGTTTAGAGACCTTAGACTGGCTGCTCACCCATTTGTTCGGTATTTCCATTATCGGTTTTCTGATTATTTTTCAGCCGGAAATACGGCAAGGGTTAGCCCGCTTAGGACAGCACAATGTTTTCATACCCGTTATTCCTGAAAAAGAGGTTGATGCTATGCTCGGCGAGATTGTTAAGGCTGTGGAGATCTTGAGCAAGCAAAAGGTGGGGGCATTAATTGCCCTGGAGAAGGAGGAAAGCCTTAAAGAGTATGTCGAAACCGGAGTTCCCATCGATAGTAAGGTTAGTGCGGAATTATTGCAGACAATTTTTACTCCTAACAGCCTTTTACACGATGGAGGTATCGTGATACAGCAAGGCAGGGTTGTTGCCGCGGGGTGCCTTTTCCCGCTCACGGGAAAACAGGATTTGAGCCGTGTTTTCGGCACGCGCCATCGCGCGGCTATTGGTTTAGCGGAGCAGACAGACGCGGTCATTGTCACAGTATCAGAAGAAACCGGAGATATTTCTATGTGCCATGGAGGCAGGCTGACGCGGGATATGTCTACTGATGACTTGTTTGAAAATTTTAAAAGTTATTTTAAGCCAAAGAAAAATGATAAATCAGTAAGGATAAACAGGAGAAAAAGTTGAGAATCCGGCTGTTTAAAAATTTCAGTTTAAAGTTTATCGCTTTGATTTTGGCAATTCTTACCTGGTTATATATTAACGGACAAATAACGAAGCTCGTGATTCCGTTTTTGGGGATGTAACGCATGGCAAAATTGGGTGTTAATATCGACCATGTGGCAACGCTGCGCCAGGCGCGCAAGGGAGTATTTCCTGATCCTGTCTCTGCGGCTTCTCTTTGCGAGAAGGCAGGAAGTCATTCTATTGTAGCGCATCTGCGAGAGGACAGAAGACATATTAATGATAGCGATGTGAAGCGCTTGAAAAAGACGGTAAGAACAAGATTTAACCTGGAGATGTCGATTGTTCCCGAGATTGTAGAGATTGCCTGTCGGCTCAAACCTCACCAGGCAACGCTGGTTCCGGAAAAAAGGCAGGAGCTTACTACTGAAGGAGGCTTATGTATCATTACCTATAAGCGCCGGTTAGCCAAGGTTATTGAGCAATTGCGAAAGAGCGGTATAGACGTAAGCTTGTTTATTGATCCGGATAAGAGACAGATAGCTTTAGCGCCTGAAGTCGGGGCAAAGATCATTGAGATTCATACAGGCCGTTACGCGGAGGCAAAAACAAAGCTGCATAGGGAGGCGCGATTAACGGAAATTATTAAGGCAACTGAGTACGCGCAAACCTTGGGTTTAACCGTGAATGCCGGCCATGGCCTGGATTATGATAATGTCAAGCCAATCGCGCGCATAAGCGGTATCGAAGAATTGAATATCGGTTATTCTATCATTTGCCGGAGTATCTTTGTAGGCCTTGAGGCCGCGGTAAGGCAGATGCTTCTTTTAGCCACATGATCGCGGGAATCGGAGTAGATATCATTGAGGTTTCGCGGATTAAAGAGGCTGTTGAGCGCTGGGATAGCGCCTTTTTAAAACGGATATTTACCGATAATGAAGTACAGTATTCACAGAATAAAAAGTTTGCCTATCAACATTTGGCAGCGCGTTTTGCCGCTAAAGAAGCAGTACTTAAGGCAATTGGTGATTCTTCGATTCAGCATATTGAGTGGCATAATATAGAAGTATTAAATGATGAATTCGGGAAGCCTTATATCCGCCTCTCAGGTGAGGCATTAAAGATAAAAGAGGCTAAACAAATCACGGATATTATTATCAGTATGTCGCATACGCATACTTTTGCCGTTGCCAATGTCATCCTCGTCAAAAAGAGCAGTACCTAGTGTTTTTTCTCATAGAAAGCTCGATACCCATAAAGGCGATTACGGCCATATATTTATCTTAGCCGGTTCAAGAGGTTTTACCGGCGCGGCCATCCTTTGCGCCAATAGCGCGATGCGCACAGGCGCGGGGCTGGTGACTTTGGGGATACCTGAGAGCCAGTATAGCATTGTGGCAAAGAGGGTTTCTGTTGAGGTAATGACAAAACCATTGCCTGAAACGAAAGAGAAAACCTTGAGCTTTGCCGCGTATAAGAAAATCTTTGATTTTGCGAAAAAAGCAGATGTCTTGGCGATGGGCCCGGGGTTATCACGGAATCCTTCAACTCAGAGGTTAGTTCGTAAGATTATCTCTACTATAGATAAGCCGATGGTTATAGACGCGGATGGCCTGAATGCGTTAGCTGGCAGTTTAGATATCTCGCGAAGGACGAATGACGAGAGACGGAGGACGACGATACTGACTCCTCATCTTGCGGAATTCAGCCGTCTGATTGGCAAGCCTGTTACTTATATCCAAAAAAACAGGGAAAAGCTTGCAAAAAAAATTGCTTCTGATTATAATATAATCCTTGTTTTAAAGGGGCATAAGACCATTGTCGTTTCGCCTGATAAAAAAGTATATATCAATACAACCGGCAATCCCGGAATGGCAACCGCAGGCTCTGGAGATGTGTTGACAGGGATGATTGCCGCGTTACTTGGACAAGGTTTAAACGGCTTTGAGGCGGCAAGAATAGGGGTATTCCTGCACGGCTTAGCAGGAGATTTAGCCGCAAAGGAAAAAACTCAGGCCGGCATGATTGCTTCTGATATAATAGATAAAATTCCCGCGGCGATAAAAAAGAGTGGTTGAGATGGCTATTACAAAGCAAAAAGGCGATATTGCCGAAGCATATGTAGCCTATTTATTAAAACAAGAAGGGTTTAATGTTCTTGTTCCATGGGGAGAAGATGGCCGGTATGACCTTGTGAGCGAGAAGAATGGAATTTTTAAGCGCATTCAAGTTAAATATATTACACCTAAAAACGGTGTAATAGACATATCTTTTAGGAGCTCAAATAATTATAACATAATACATTATTCACGAAAAGATGTAGACATTATTGCTGCTTATTCTCCTCAATCAAACAAGGTATATTTTATTTCGCTTAATAACGTTGGAAATAAGAGATGTCTCAAGTTACGTTTATCACCAACTAAAAATAAGCAAAAGAAATTTGTGATTATGGCTAGAAAGTATGAATCGAGATTTGACTTGCTTGAAAAATAGACTTTGCTGGCGTAGCTCAGTTGGTAGAGCTCCTCACTTGTAATGAGGGGGTCGCCCGTTCAATTCGGGTCGCCAGCTTTTAAATAATTTTGATAAATTATTCAGTAAAATATGTACATAGATAAATTAAATTGAGATATAGTTAAAGCTCTATGCTGAGACAAAAATTACAATAACCAGGAAATTTCCAAATATAATAATGAATAAGGTGGATGTGAGTAAGAGAAAATTGCTTTACGGTTTAGTGCATATTAGATATAATGACAAGAAATTACTAAATGTAATTAAGAATTGGGTAAAAGAATATAGTTTTTTATGGGCAGGTACCCAAGCGGCCAAAGGGGACAGACTGTGTAAACGCAGCGCCATGCAGTAATGCATGGTGGAAAAGTAGGTGAATTCAGGGAACCCCGCCAGAGTTTTGTGGCGGGCAATCCTGAGCCAAGCCCCGATATGTGCCTATTTCTATCTAGGGATTATCGGGGAAGGTGCAGAGACTAAGCGCCTACCATCCTGCAAAAAGGATGATGAGATAGTCCAAGCCTCGAGGTAACTTGAGGGCACTTGAAATCTGTTGCACCTGTGCTTCAGAGGTTCGAATCCTCTCCTGCCCATTTATTTTAAAAGCAAAAAAGGGGACGGGTTCATTTTTTAAGAAAAAGATACGTGATAAAAAATGAACCCGTCCCCTTTTTTGTTATCTACCGCTTAAATTTGTTTCGGTTAGTTTCTCGTAGATTGGACCTTTTGGGGTAAGGGTGCTTTTAAAGAGGGTTACGGAGGTGACTTCCTGGGCAAGTAAGGGAAATTGAATTTGCTCAACTTCTTTCTGAAAACCTTGCGTATCTTTAATATGCTTGACTCTGCCCAAGGTAAAATGGGTGGAAAAAGCCCTGCTCTCTTTAGGGAATTTTAAGCTTACGAGCGCGTCTTCTACCGTATGTGCCAGGCGCGTTAATTCTTCTTTGCCTTTTTCAACGCCTACCCAGATAACCCTCGGTGATTTCAGGTTTGGAAAGCTTCCGATATCTTTTATCTCAATAGTAAATGGTTTTGCAGCGCAGGCTATTTCTTTAAGTAGTTGGATTATTTTTGGGATTTTTTGCTCTTCTACTTCTCCTAAAAACTTTAAGGTCAAATGCGCATTGTGAGGAGTAACCCATTTTATATCCTCATCTAATTTTTTCAATTCAGCCTGAATCTTAGAAAGAAATTCTTTTATTTTTTCTTCTAATTCGATAGCGATAAAGGTGCGCATTTCGAGTGTATAGTTGATCGTGTATGATTAATTACTTATATCCAAAGTAACCTTTGAATTCAGATGACAAAATAGTTTAGTGATTCTGCTTGTCTTTCGGTTACGGATAGGGTAACGATGCCCATATCGTCAATCGGCCAGGATTACGTTACCGTCGCTGTTATACGATACTGGCTTCCTAACCTTAGCCTTTTGCCGATTTACAGGCTTTTTCAGCAGTAACTAAGTATTGTAAAAGCATAGTAATGGCTTTACTTGTTGACTTTCTTTTTATTTCTAAACGGTTTCCTGAAAAATTGAATTGAGAAGCAAAAGTTTTTTTGTCCGAAGAAATTCCTATAAAGACTGTGCCTATGGGTTTGTCTTTTGTCCCTCCTGCAGGGCCGGCGATACCGGTTATGCTTACGCCGAAAGAAGCGCCTGATAACTTACGGATGCCGAGTGCCATAGCTTTGGCTGTGTGAACTGAAACCGAGCCTTTGGTTTTCATGAGTTGCGCAGGCACCTGAAGAATCTTGCTTTTTGATTCGTTAGCGTAGGTTATGGTTCCTAAGAGGAATACTGTAGAACTGCCAGGGATATTGGTGATGCGGTTAGAAAGCAATCCCCCCGAGCAGGATTCCGCGATACCCAGGGTTAGCTTTTTTTGCTCCAGTAGTTTTACGAGTTTTACTTCAGCCAGCATAGTGCTCCGTTAACATATAAAATTAATTTAAAGATGCGATAGTGCCATTATATCCGAATACAAAAGGCTTGACAATGTGAAATTTCATTGTAGAATATATTTAATCTTCGGGGCAGGGTGCAATTCCCGACCGGCGGTAAAGCCCGCGAGCTCCAGTAGAAATAGGGCATGAACTGGTGTAAGTCCAGTGCCGATAGTTGCGTAGAAGGCGCATGCCAAACTATCAGATTAGTTTGGGCTAGCGCAGAGGCGCACGCCAAACCACCATAGTGGTTTTGGCGAAAGTCTAGATGGGAGAAGATAAAAACGCGCAAAGAACCGAGTATTTGTAGTATACGATTGCTCTGATACGTTACGTTAGAATACAAATACCATAACCCCGAAGTATACCTTTGGGGTTTTTTATTATGAGCGGACAATTTAACGCGATTGAAGAAATAATTTGTGATATAAAAGCCGGCAAGATGGTTATTGTTATTGATGATGAAAGCCGTGAGAATGAAGGCGATTTGCTGATGGCGGCCGCGGCTGCTACGAAGGAAAAGATAAATTTTATGGCTAAGTTTGGCAGGGGGCTTATTTGCGTGCCTATGACTCATGAGCGCCTTGAGGCACTCGGGTTACATCCGATGATTAATTTTCTTCCCCATGAGGCAGCCAAAGGCTATGAGGATAAGTTCCAGACCGCCTGGCGAATTTCCGTTGACGCGCGCAGTGGCGTTACTACCGGTATTTCTGCTTCTGACAGGGCGCATACCATGAAGGTATTGATTGATAAAAAATCCAGGCCGCAGGATTTAGTTCGCCCGGGCCATATTTTTCCCTTGGCTTCAAAAGAAGGAGGGGTGCTGGTAAGGGCAGGACATACTGAGGCCGCGGTGGATTTGGCGCGCCTTGCGGGAATGTATCCTGCGGGTGTCATTTGTGAGATTATGAATGATGACGGCACTATGGCCAGGACTCCGGAGTTGCTGGCGTTCGCTAAAACCCATAAGCTTAAAATTTGTACCATTGCCGCTCTTATTGAGTATAGAAGAAGAAAAGAGCTTTTAATCAAAAGGCTCGAAGAGACAAAATTACCTACGGCTTTTGGTGAATTTACCTTAGTATTATACCAGTCACTTATTGACCAATCACACCATTTGGCTTTAGCGATGGGAGATTTTGAGAAAGATAAGCCGACTCTGGTAAGGGTGCATTCTTCCTGCCTGACAGGAGATATTTTTTCTTCTTTGCGTTGTGATTGCGGCCAGCAGCTTAAGAAAGCTATGCGCTTGATCCAAGATGAAGGCAAAGGAGTAATTATCTATATGAATCAAGAAGGCCGGGGCATAGGCTTAGCCAATAAGGTCCATGCCTACGCTCTGCAAGATAAAGGCATGGATACCGTTGAGGCAAATGAGGCGTTGGGATTCTCGGCGGATTTACGCGATTACGGCATTGGGGCGCAGATTCTGGTTGATTTAGGGATACAGCGGATACGCCTGCTTACCAATAATCCGCGTAAAATTATCGGCTTGGAGGGCTATGGATTGGAAATAACTGAGCGGGTCGGCCTTCAAATGAAACCGACAAAAGTGAATAAAAAATATTTAAGGACCAAGAAGGAAAAACTAGGGCATTTATTGACTGAGGCATAAATTGAAATAGGCATTTGTATACGAAATAGGGAGGGAAATAAAAATGGTAAAGACTATCGAAGGACAATTGATTGCAAAGGGGAAAAGCTTTGGTATTGTAGCCAGCCGGTTTAATGATTTTATTACCAAGCAGCTTATTGACGGATGCGTGGATACGCTTATCCGCCACGGTGTAGATAAGAATGAATTACAGGTTGTTCTTGTCCCTGGGGCATTTGAGCTTCCCCTGGCAGCGCAAAAGTTAGCCAAGTCTAAGCGCTTTGACGCGGTGATTTGTTTGGGCACCGTAATCCGCGGAGCAACGCCACATTTTGATTATATTGCCTCTGAAGTCTCAAAAGGCATCGCGCATGTCTCGTTAGACACGGGTGTCCCCGTTATCTTTGGTGTGATTACCGCGGATACCATTGAGCAGGCGATTGAACGCGCGGGCACGAAAGACGGAAATAAAGGAAAAGACGCAGCGACTACCGCTATAGAGATGGCAAACCTTATCCAGCAAATAAAATAATACGTTAGAGAACGAAAAAAACAGACCCGAGCGAAGCGAGGAGAAATGCGTAAACGTACCAAGGCCAGAGAATACGCCTTACAGTTGCTTTATAAGTATGATATTGAGAAAGTTATGCTCACTGATTTGGAATCCTTCTGGCAAAGCCAGAAGGAGGAAAATCAGGAGGTTAAGGATTTTACGCAGGATATTGTCTTAGGCGCCATACAGCATTTAGCGGAAATAGACAAGAAGATATCCTCTTTTGCCGAGCATTGGGTATTAGGGCGTATGGCCGTAGTTGACAGGAATGTGTTGCGGTTAGGGAGCTTCGAATTGTTGTATGTGAAAGATATCCCCGCTAAGGTTTCTATTAATGAGGCGGTAGACTTAGCCAAAAAGTATTCAGGGGATGAGTCGGGTAAGTTTGTCAATGGTATCCTCGACCGCATCAAAGCCGATTGCGGTAAAACCTAAATGAAATATGCCGACCTGCACCTTCATACCTCGTTTTCTGACGGGACACAGAGCCTTTCAGAACTTATCGCCTTAGCCAAGGAAGCGCACCTGCGATGCATCAGTATTACTGACCATGATTCGGTTGCCGCGTATTTACCAGCGTTGCCTGTTTCAGATATTGAAATCATTCCGGGAATAGAATTGACCGCGGATTATAATAATACGGAAGTGCATATATTGGGGTATTGTATTGATTATTCCCAGCCGTGGTTTCAGGAAAAACTAAATGATATTTGTGATGTCCGTGTATCGCGGATGCGCGAAATGTGTGAGAAGCTGACCGCTTTAGGGATGCCGATAGCTGTTGAAGAAATAGCGAAATTCGCGGGGCATAACTGCGTGGGAAGGCTCCACCTGGCGCGGATGCTATCGCGCAAAGGCTTTGTATCCAGCGTTCAGGAGGCATTTAATAAGTATATCAGAGATGGAGGGCCTGCCTATGTTTCTCATTTCAGGCTTAGCCCGCAAGAGGTGATAGCATTAATTCGTAAGGCACACGGAGTCCCTGTGTTGGCGCATCCGTATTGCCTTCCTTTTCAGGATATGATTTTTGATTTCATTAAAGACGGCCTTATGGGCCTAGAAGTGTTATATCCGGAACATACTCCTGCGCAGATTGCCACCTATCTGAAGATAGCCCAGGATAACAACTTAGTGGTTACCGGCGGCTCTGATTATCACGGAGAACTAAAACCTGATGTTACCATTGGAATGATTGAGGTGAGCAGTGAATTGATTGATGCCCTTAAAGATGCCCGCAAAAGGGTAATGAATGAAAATTAATATGAATTTCCACGAGAGTTTTATGCGTCAGGCGCTTTCTTTGGCGTTAAAGGCCAAAGGCCAAACGTTTCCTAATCCACTCGTTGGCGCGCTGGTAGTCAAGGATGAGAAGATCGTGGGGAAAGGGTATCATAAAAAAGCCGGCTTGCCTCATGCTGAGGTTGAGGCTATTAACGACGCTGGCTATAAGGCAAAAGGCGCCATTCTTTACGTTACCTTAGAGCCTTGCGCTCATTACGGGAGGACTCCTCCTTGCGTTGATAAGATAGTGGATGCAGGGATACAAAAGGCCGTAGTGGCTATGGTTGACCCAAATCCCTTAAATAACGGTAAAGGGATAAAACTACTGCAAGAGCATGGCATAAAAGTTGAAGTTGGTTTTTGCGAAGATGAGGCGCGAAAGATAAATCAGCCATTTATCAAATATATCACTAAGAAAATACCTTATATCACGGTAAAGACAGGGCAGTCTTTGGATGGTAAAATTGCCACAAAAAATGGGGATTCAAAGTGGATTACTTCAGATAAAGCAAGAGTTGTTGCTCATAATTTACGCCGTTTTTACGATGGGATAATGGTGGGGATCAATACGGTAATTCGTGATGACCCTTTTTTGGTATCTGGATATCCCAAGAAGCCGATAACCAGGATTATCGCTGATAGCCGCCTCAGCATGAGCGCTAGAGCTAATCTGTTCCAGAAGCCTGATCCGGTCATCATTGCTACCCTTACGCAAGCCCTGGGCCAGGAAACAGAGAACAGGAATTTGTTAGCGACGAAGGCAAAGATTTTAGAAATTCGAGAGAATAATGGGCAGGTAAACCTCTATGATTTATTTAAGAAATTAGCCCGCTTAGGAATAACCAATATTTTAGTTGAAGGCGGAGGGACTTTAATAGGCTCTTTGTTTGATTACAATTTGGTGGATAAGGTTTTATTTTTTATCGCTCCCAAGATTATCGGCGGCAAGGATTCTATAGGCTCAGTCATGGGTAAGGGAGCCTTGCGGGTAGATAAAGCGGTCAAGTTAAAAGAAGTAAAGCTCTCAAGAATCGGTGAGGATTTTCTGGTGGAAGGAACGGTTAAGGAGTATTGAATTGTAGGGGCAGGCCTTGTGCCTGCCCAAAACAGAGTGTAAATGTTTACCGGAATAATTGAAGAATTAGGACAGGTTAAAAGCGCGCTTCGTAAAGGAAGTTTGCTTATCTTATCTATCCAAACTGATAAAGCCGCGCAAGACACGAAAGTTGGTGATAGTATTGCTGTTAATGGAGTGTGTTTAACAGTCGTAAAAAAAGCCGGCAGTGTTTTGAGTTTTGAACTATTAGAAGAAACCGCGAAACTTACCAATTTAGGCAAGGCTAGTGTTGGTGAAAAAGTAAATGTAGAGCGTTCCTTGAAGGTGGGAGACAGGCTCTGCGGCCATTTTGTTACCGGGCATATAGACTGCCTTGGGCTTATCCGCGCTAAGAGCCATAAAAGCGGCAATCTCTGCTTTGAAATAACTCTTAAATCGGAATTTTTGAAATTTATTGTTCCAAAGGGCTCTGTGGCCATAGACGGAATAAGCCTGACCGTGGTAAACAAGCATTCCAATGCCTTTACAGTGTATGTTATTCCCCATACTCTCCAGAATACCACCTTGAGTTTTAAAGGCCCGTCTTCTGAAGTGAATATTGAAACGGACATCCTGGCTAAGTATAATAATCCCCGCATCGCAAGTTGACATCAGTTATTGCTAATCGACAGGTTTTTTGTTATACTACTTTTTCATGCGGGATATAAGAAAGGTATAAATGAGGTTTTTATTAGTTTTAGGGGGAGGAGCAATAGGCTCTTTATTGAGGTATGGCGTATCTGGGGCTTTTTCCAAGGCCGGCGCTAATTTTCCCCTGGGAACATTGCTGGTTAACCTGAGCGGATCTTTTCTAATCGGCCTGTTTTGGGGGATATCCGAAAAGGCGGTTTTTCATCCTAATTGGAAGGCGTTCATCTTTACCGGGGTTTTGGGAGGTTTTACTACTTTTTCCGCCTATAGCTTGGAAAATTTCCATTTATTGCGCAGCGGAGAAAATTTCTCGGCGGTATTAAATATTGCCCTTAGCAATATCTTAGGAATAGGCTTGGTGTTTCTGGGATTTGGGGTATCCAGATATTTCCTTTAACGGGAAGCCGCCCATCTGTAAGAGTATGGCTTCGCAGCAAGAAGGTCTGCGAAGCTCATGCCATAATTTCTTAGAAGTTGTAGAGCGAAGCAGACCGGGGAGTGGCTCAGCTTGGCTAGAGCGTGTCGTTCGGGACGACAAGGCCGGCGGTTCAAATCCGCCCTCCCCGACTTTCATGAATTCCTATATCTCTACTTTGAAGTTTGAGGTTCGTTAAGCGTTTTGCGAATCTTGTGAAGGAGAATAATCATGAGATGTAATTTAATATGGTTATTTTTATTTGTTATCTTTTTGGTCTTTATGAGAATAGAAAAGCAAGTACACGCCTATATAGGCGAGGACGAAAATGGCAACCCTACTTTCAATTCTGTAAAGGATATTATAGACTATTCTACACAGCAAGTTCCTGACCCCATGAAAACATGGCAAAATCGATATTTTGAATATGAGATTATTCGAGTGATTAAGACTGCTTTTTTAATTGTAGTGGTAGTGGTATTGTTATATGCAATCTTTAAAAGCTTTCTTTAGGCTAATGAAAGATGGAGCAGAGTGGTTAGACCTCAACTTTAGAAGTTGATAGATAGCTTCTAAAACGCCCCTCTCTCTCGATAAGTGAAATATACATTTACAATATACCTGAGGCCTTGAATAAATGAATCACTCTTTCGATTATCGCCCTTGTAGTTATAAGCTTAACCCATTTTGTCGGTGATTGGATTGGTTCAACGCTTGGATAATTTGAAAATGAGGTGCGGGTAACAGTATATAATTGCAATTAACTATGACTAAAAAAGAATTCTTTAGGGAAGTTACTAAGGGAAAAACGGATTTGTTGCAGGAATTTGTGGTTTTGCTTAAGAAAAAAAAGATTCCCTTTTGTATAATAGGTGGTTTAGGAGTAAATGCCTACGCGGAGCCGGTAGTAAGCCTGGACTTGGATGTGGTGGTTGTGGCGCAACAAATTAAAGAATTGCAAGAGATATTCGTTAAGAAATATAAAGTCAAAGAGTATCCTCACAGTGTAAATATATCCAGCCCTTTTTCTGACCTGCGTATTCAAATCCAGACCGATTCTAGATATCAGGATTTTATCAAAAGAGCTAAAAATAAGGATGTCTTAGGCTATGCCCTTCCTGTGGCCGCTATTGAAGATGTATTACAAGGAAAGATTTGGGCTGCGCTGGATGAAAGCCGCAGGCCAAGCAAACGCCAGAAGGATTTGGCGGATATCCTGCGCCTATTGGAAACAAGGAAAGTGTTAGCTAAGCGTATACCGCATTCTCTTAAAAGAAGGCTTTCGTTATAAAATGCAAGAGCCGTTAAATACTATTGAGGTTACCGTTGATAAAAGCCATATCGTGACTATTGGCGAGAGGCTTTATGGCGAGTCTATTGAGCTTATCCGGGAATTGGTGAATAATGCCTATGATGCTGACGCCGCGGAAGTCAAGGTAACGCTACAAGAGGATGTGATAGCGGTGGAAGACGATGGTGTGGGAATGGATATTAGCGGCCTAAAACAGTATTTTAATATCGGCTCTTCCTTTAAGAAAAACAATCCCAAGTCCCCGAGGTTTGGCAGGGAGAGGATTGGCGAGTTTGGCATTGGAAAATTTGCTTCTTTGTCCGCCTGTTCGCATTTTGAGGTTTGGACCAAAAAAGGCGATTTTCAGGCGAAGGTTATCTTTGATAAATCTGAATGGGCAAAGTCTAAAGATAAATGGCATATTCCCCTTGAGGTTGAAGAGGTTGACCATAGGCTTAAAGACGGCACTAAGGTAATTTTGAAAGGCTTGACGAAAAGATTTGATTTCGCGGATGTGGAAAGGCGGCTTATAGAAGCTGTTCCGATAAAGGCTCCTGATTTCGCGGTGTACCTCAATAATCATAAAATAAGCGCCAGGTTTATTCCCGGCCATAAGATTCCTTTTTTGGAAGGGACAGAATATGGCGTAATCTATGGCGAGATAGTTATCAGTTCCTCATTGGAGCAGGATATCTCTGAGGCAGGCATTGAATGTAAGGTGAAACAGGTAACCGTAGCCAGGGATTTTTTCGACTTGGATAAGTTGGTCAAGAATATTGCCCGGATACGGGGTGAGGTAAACGCGGATTTTCTGCCTATCACCAGCGACAGAAGCGGTTTTATCCGCGATACGCCGCAGTATAAGAAATTTTTAGAGGTAATGGAAACGGTGATAAACCGGGCGAAGCCGGTTATTGAAGAGCTTTCTGATCAGAAGGAAAATCGCCGCTCCCGGAAGTCTCTGGGCGAGGTGTTGGATAAGATTAAACACGCCCTTTTACTTAACCCGGACTTTTGCCCTGAAGGGTTGATTCCGATAGGGGAAGGCATTTCCGCGAGCGGACAACCGGGCTATATCCCTTCATCAAGGGCAGAACTCGAGAAAAAGGAAGAAAAGGCGGAAGCTGAAGTAAAGCCTAAGAAGAAACGCAAGAAAGCCCCCTCGGTAAAGAGGTTGACCAATACCGCGGTGATCAAAAAACTAAAAATAGGCCAGCAGGGGGTAAGCTGCGCGATAGATCATTTTACCCCTGAAGGCCCGGAATGTTTTACCGAAGGCACGATTATTTATATAAACCGCGACCATCCATTGTATCAAAAAGAGGCGCAGAGGCGGGACACCTATGAGCTGCACATCGCCCGGCTCATTACTCAGGAAATTTGCCTGATGAAGGACCAGCGTAACCCTCGCCAGGCATTTGAGAGGCAGAGCAAGCTGCTTAAGGACACACTCATCTCAAGGAGCGCATAAATACAAACCGATGTCTGGCACCCTGACGGCAGGCAAAACGCCATTTAGTGCCAGGCATTGAGATGAAATCGATATGAAAACAATCATCCTCCTAAGTATCTCAAACATCTTTATGACGATTGCCTGGTATGGGCATTTGAAATATAAAAATTCTCCGCTTTGGATGGTGATTCTGGTAAGCTGGCTCATTGCCTCTGTGGAATATTGCTTTCAGGTGCCGGCTAACCGCATAGGACATTACCAGTTTTCCGCGGCTCAGTTAAAAACCATTCAAGAAGTAATTACCCTTATTGTCTTCTCTGTTTTTTCTGTCGTGTATCTTAAGGAAGGGCTCAAGTGGAATTATATTGTGGGATTCCTCATGATGATTGGCGCGGTATTTTTTGTCTTTAAGAAGTGATAAGTATGCGTAAGCGCGTAGAAGCCTTTTATTCGGGGAAGGTCCAGGGTGTGGGGTTTCGTTTTACCGCGGAGAGTTTTGCTATTAAGATGGGTATTAACGGATGGGTGAAAAATCTTTCTGACGGTAGGGTTCAGTTGGTTGCTGAGGGTCAAGAGGCTGCGATAAAGGAATTTCTGGAAAAGATTAAACAGGAATTTTCTCGTTATCTCAAGGATAGTGCTATCCAATGGCAGGATGCCTCTGGTGAATTCAACAGCTTTCAAGTAAGGTTTTAGGCCCGATGACTGTCATTCTGATAGGTGATAGCATGGAGGCTATTGACCATCGACCATAGGCTATAGACTATTAAATGCGTTATGCGATTTTCTCCGATATCCACTCTAACCTTGAGGCCTTCTCGGCAGTACTTGACGCGTTAAAACAAGAGTGTATTGAGCGTTACTTTTGTATCGGCGATATCGTAGGCTATGCCACCAACCCTTCTGAGTGTATCCTGATGGTTAAGGACTTAGCCCCTGTCATTGTTGCCGGAAATCATGATTATGGAGCCTGCGGCAAGCTTGATTTGGAATATTTTGTCCCGAGGGCAAAAGAGGCCTTGCAATGGACGCAAGGGATATTAGTTAAAGAGGAGTTTGATTTTCTATGCAGACTGCCGCTTGTGCATAGTGAAGAGAATTTTGTTTTGGCGCACGGGACCTTAGATGCCCCTCAAGAATTTTATTACCTCAATCACTTTGAAGAAGCAGATAGGAGTTTTGCCGTTTTAGAAAAACAGGTTTGTTTTGTGGGCCATACCCATAGGCCGGGGGTATTCGTAGAAAGAGACGGCGAAATATTTCATAAAGCCTTAGGGGTTTTAGAGCTAGAAGCGCATAAAAGATATATTGTGAATGTAGGCAGTGTCGGACAACCCCGGGATGGCGATCCGCGGGCGTGTTTTGTGGTATATGACGCTGACGCGAAAACAATAGAAGTAAAAAGGGTAGAATATAACTTCAGCCTTACCCAGAAGAAAATCCTTAAAAGCGGCCTGCCTGAATCCTTGGCTCTGCGCCTTGCCCAGGGTAAATAAGATGAATGTAAGCGAAGCAAGAAAGGAAATTGAAAAATTACGCAGAGCGATCCGCCATCATGATTTGCACTATTACATTTTAGCCCAACCAGAGATTTCTGATAAAGAATATGATACCTTAATGCGTAGGCTTAGGGAGTTTGAAACTAAGTTCCCCGAGCTGATTACTGTAGATTCGCCGACTCAACGAGTAAGCGGCGGCATCCAGGAAGGTTTTAAAACCATAAAGCACCGCCAGAAGATGTTTTCTTTGGATAATACCTATTCCCGCGAAGAATTAAAAGACTGGGCAGAGAGGGTAGAAAAAGGGTTAGGCCATAGGCCGGCAGGATACGTGGCGGAATTAAAGATTGACGGGGTAAGCGCCAATGTGAGCTATGAAAACGGCATATTGGTTTCGGGGGCAACCCGCGGAGACGGGCAGACAGGTGAGGATGTAACGATAAATATCAGGACCATACGCGCGATACCTTTACGTTTAGAAACTATCCATCCGCCTGAGCGTATTGAGATACGGGGTGAGGTATATTTGGAGTTAAAGGATTTTCTGGCAATTAATAAAGAGCGGGAAGAAGCGGAGGACGAGGTATTCGTCAATCCGCGTAATGCCGCAAGCGGTTCCCTAAAATTATTGGATTCAAAGCTGGTTGCCAGGCGCCACCTCAACTTTTTCGCCCATTCCCTGGGTGAGGTAAGCCAAAACGTATTTCTTAGCCAATGGGAGTTTCTACAGGGGCTTAAACGCTACGGTATGCGCGTGAATCCCGAAAGCAAGCCCTGCAAAGATTTAGATGAGGTTATTGCCTTTTGCGGCCTGTGGCAGGAAAAAAGAAAGAAACTTGGCTATGAAATTGACGGGGTGGTAGTGAAGGTGGATTCTCTGGAAGAACAGAGAAAACTGGGCGCTACCTTAAAAAGCCCCCGCTGGGCAGTTGCCTATAAATTCCCGGCGCATCAAGCGACTACGCGGTTAAAAGAGATTATCGTTTCCGTAGGCAGGACCGGCGTGGTAACGCCGGTTGCGGATTTAGAGCCGGTTGAATGCGGCGGTGTCACTATTAGCCGGGCAACATTGCATAATTTTGATGAAGTGGAGCGCTTAGGGATAAAAATTGGCGACAGGGTTGTGTTGGAGAGGGCAGGTGAGGTAATCCCTAAAATTATCAAAGTAGTTGAGTCTGTGCGTTCGGGAAGAGAAAAGGCATTTAAAATCCCCAAAACCTGTTCCGTATGCGCCGGCCCGATTATGAAGGAAAAAGAGGAAGAGGTAGCCTATCGCTGCATTAATCCTTCGTGCCCTGCGCAGCTTGAGAAAGGGCTTATCCATTTTGCCGGCCGCTCGTGTATGGATATTGAAGGTATGGGTGAGTCAGTAGTCAGGCAGCTTATAGAAAGAGGCTTAGTGAAAGATTTCGCGGACATATACTACCTTGGCAAAGGGCAGCTTCTCACGTTAGAACTGTTTAAGGAAAAAAAAGCGGAAAATCTTCTTACCGCGGTAGAAAAGAGTAAACGCCAGCCTTTGGCACGGCTTGTATACGCGTTGGGTATTCGCCATGTGGGGGAAAAGGCAGCGTATATTTTAGCCAAGAGATTTAAAACTATCGAGAACCTTATGGCCGCGCGTAAGGAAGATTTGGACTCTATTTATGAAGTAGGCCCGGCGATTTCAGAGTCTATAATTAGTTTTTTCAAGCAGGAAGCTACGCGAAAGCTGATTAAGAAATTAGAAGCCGCTCAAGTGAATACAAAAGAAGAGGAAGCAGCGGTAAAAAAGACATTGCTTGCGGATAAATTCGTTGTCTTTACCGGTGAGCTTGAAGCCTTCAGCCGGCCTGAGGCTGAAAAATTAGTGCGCCAGGCAGGGGGGAACCCTTCATCCGGTGTAAGCAAAAATACAGGTTATGTAGTGGCAGGCAGGAATCCCGGCACAAAATATGATAAAGCCAAGAAGCTTGGGGTAAAAATAATTACTGAAGAAGAGTTTTCCCGCCTGCTTTCAGCTTTATAAGGAAGGCGGGATCCCGCGCTATTTTAAATGTAAGGCGGGAAAGGAGATGATACAATGAGTCGCAGGTCACAGGTCACAGGTCACAGGTCACAGGTTACCAGAATAATTTTACTTTCTACTCTCTGCTTACTCCTTACTACTTTAACCGGCTGCGAGGCTTTTGTGCGTAAGTTTACCCGAAAGCCAAAAGAGATTAAAAGGGAAGAGCCTATCATTGAGCCTCAGGTTTATCCAGAAACGAGTGTTTCCAAAGAACAGCTTTACATGGATTATTATCTTTTTTGGCAGACATGGTCAGACGAAGCATTGCTTCATCTCAATGAAAATGATAACGCCAAAAAACAGAAGGAATGCGCTTATGAAGCCTTGGATAATCTCCTGAAAATGCAGTCGCTCTTATCTGAGCAAAAGGCAAAGGCCATGGAGCCGCTTGTTGCTGAATTTAAGACAGTCAAGGAGATTGTCTTCGCGGGCCGCCTGAACGGCCCTGATTATGAATATCTCAGGCTCAAGGTTGAGAGAATTAAATCAAGGCTCAGCCGTAATTTTTCCTTTCTAAAGATTAGAAAGGATTTATTGTGATGCGTGTTGATACTCTTTGCGTAGGCGAAATTCAGGAGAATTGCTATATCGTTTCAAGTGACGCCACACATAATGCTATCTTGATAGATCCCGGCGATGATTGCCCCAAGATAAAGGCATTTCTCCAAAAGAAGAAGCTCACCGCTAAAATAATCGCGCATACCCATGGCCATATTGACCATATTCAGGCCGATAATGAATTTAATCTTCCTGTGTATGTTCACGCGTTAGACGTTGAACTTTTAAAAAATCCCGATAAAAATCTTTCCAGTTTTTTAAGCCATCCTTTTAAGGTTGATGGCCAGATAAAGCCCGTTCAGGATTCTGATACAATAATCCTTGATGAGATAATCTTGAAGGTTCTTTTTACTCCGGGGCATACCCCGGGAGGAATATGTTTTGCCTGCGATGCCATTGTCTTTACCGGCGATACCTTGTTTGCCGGAAGCGTGGGAAGGACTGATTTTCCCGGAGCTTCCCATGAACAGCTCATAAAATCCATCCGTGAGAAATTATTGGTTTTGCCCGATGCGACAATTATTTATCCCGGGCACGGCCCTCACTCTACGATAGGGAAAGAACGAAAGGCCAATCCCTTTTTAACGCATTCTGAAGGCGGCAGTTGCGGCGTGAGCCGGTGATTACTATGCAGCAGTCTATTGATAGTTTCCTGAATTATTTATCGGTTGAAAGGGCGCTGAGCAAGAATACCATTGTTTCGTATCGTCGTGATCTTCAGAAATATTCCACATACCTTGATAGCGCGAAGATTGCCATATTATCCTCAAGCTCAAGAAAGAATATCAGCGATTTTATGTTTTCGCTTAAGGATAAAGGCCTTTCTCCCACATCAATTGCCAGGAATTTAGTTGCCATCAAGGTTTTTTACCGCTTTTTAGTGCGAGAACGCATTCTCGCGGCCGATCCCTCAAGCCTTCTTGAGTCTCCTAAATTATGGAAGAGGATACCCGATGCCTTGACCTTGCCAGAGGTAGAGTTATTATTAAAGGCCGTTGATACTTCTTCTGTCAAAGGCCTAAGGGATAAAGCTATTGTAGAGCTTATGTACGCGACAGGGGTACGTGTTTCTGAAGCCGTAACCCTTAAGGTTACCGACGTCAATCTCGATGTAGGTTTTTTACGCTGTATCGGCAAAGGCTCAAAAGAAAGGATTATCCCTTTGGGGAAAGAGGCTGTGCATGCCATTAAGCTCTATTTAGAGAAATCCCGCCCGAAGTTGGTGAAGCAGCCGTCAGACCAAATTTTATTTTTAAGCCGTTTAGGAAAACGTATCTCTCGTCAGTCTTTTTGGAAATTGATTAAACATTACGCGGGTAAGGCAAAAATAAAAAAGGATATCAGGCCTCATACGCTTCGCCATTCTTTCGCGACCCATCTTCTGGAGGGGGGGGCGGATTTACGCAGCGTCCAGGAGATGCTTGGCCATGCGGATATTTCTACGACACAGATTTACACGCATATTGACAAAAACAGGCTTAAGACAATACATAAAACGTTTCATCCCCGGCCTTAAAAAGTGTGTAAGTGTGTAAGTGTAAAGTGTATAAGGGATACTAGTGCGCTGTGACATTAGATTCTGACATTGCGCTATCATGTTTGAATATAGGGCGGAGGTCCTGTCAAGGTTATGTTTTCGCGGGGACGTTCGGCCTGCTCCTGCGGCAGACCTCACTCGGCGTAAATTTCCGCGCTCCGCCTGCGGCGGAGTCCAAGCCGCGAAAATTTCCGTACGCCCCGCTCAAACACAACCTTGCCACCCCCGCTGGCAAGTGAAGTGTTGCAGATAGCAAAAATTTATGTCACGAAGCACTAGTGCACTGTAAACTTAGTTCTTAATGATTATCAGTGCACTAAAGTGGGAGTGGGGGAGACCGTCATCCACGCTTTGGGGGGTGCTCAGTCCCGCCGCTGGCGGGTCATAGCGCCAGCCTTGCCGAGCAAGGCGAGGCAGGGAAGTGCGGAGTCAAATTTCGCTTACTCATAAGAATTGATTTGACGGAGCACTAGAAAATAATGGATAATGTAACCAAAAAATTAAATACACAGCCTCAAGAGGTTTTGGAGCGCCTCAGGTTTATTGGCAACCTGGCGAAGGAGTTGGGGTATCCGGCGTACGTGGTGGGAGGCTTTGTCCGGGATTTACTCCTTGGGGTTGAGGATTATGATTTGGATATTGTAGTTGAAGGCGATGGAATCCTGTTTGCTAGGGAGCTTAGCAAAAAGATGGGAGTAGATTTTGTTACGCACAAGCGTTTTGGAACCGCGACCCTGATTACTCATGACAAAGTAAAAATAGACATTGCCAGCGCTCGTAAAGAATTTTATGAATGCCCGGGGAGCCTGCCCAAGGTAAGCCCGGGGACTATACACGATGATGTCGCGCGCCGGGATTTTACCATTAATGCCATGGCCGTTGATATTTCAGAAAATAGCTTCGGAAAACTCGTCGATTATTTCGGCGGCAGGCAGGATTTGCAAAAGAAGGTGATTAAGGTTTTACACGCGGCAAGCTTTATTGACGACCCTACGCGAATGCTGCGCGCCATCCGCTTTGAACAGCGTTTCGGTTTTTCCATGGAAAAACAAACGCGGGGGCTTTTCCGTGAGGCAGCCTCGCGCGCGATGCTTGAAAAGGTGCATAAGCACCGCCTTCGCGACGAGCTTATCCTTATTTTAAAGGAGCATACTGTCGTAGGCTGCCTGCGAAGAATCAACCAACTTTACGGGTTTGAATTTATCCATCCACAGCTTAAAGTCTCATCCAAGAGCTATCCTTTGTTTAAAAAAATCAGAGAGCTTTATGAGTGTTTTATCAAAGAGTTTCCCCATAGGCATAAAGTAGAGCCGTGGGTTCTTTATTTAATCATTCTTTTGAAAGACTTAGAGCCGCATACCCTGCAGAGGGTGCTCTCCGAGTTTGCTTTTAGGAAACATGAAACCAATGCCGCTGTGCTGTTTAAAAAGGAATCGCAAAGGATCTTGGCGAGGCTCAAGAAAGCAAAGAGTGCCAGCGAAATTTACAGGGTATTGGGAGTAGTCCCCGATGAAGTAATTTTACTTGTGTACCTCAAGGCGCGCCAACAGAAAATAAGAAACAAGATTACGGATTTTTTGTTTTTTCATAAGGGAATACAGATACATCTTAATGGCGAGGAACTCAAGGCCTTGGGCATGGCGCCCGGCCCGCGGTTTAAGGAAATCCTGAGAGAGCTTTTTTACGCGAAACTGGATGGAAAGTTTAGGACAAAAGAAGAAGAAATCAATTATGTAAAGCATAAAGCCTTAAAGTGGCAGCATCAAAAACAGGAGTGTAGAGATGAGCAGGATTGAAAAAGTAGCGCAAGAGATAAAAAGAGAAGTTGGCAGTATCCTTCAGACAGAATTAAGCGATCCCCGCCTGGGGTTTGTTACCGTCATGAGAGTTGAAGTAACCAGGGATTTACAGCTTGCCAAGATTTATATTAGTATCATGGGCACTGACTTGCAGAAGCGGAAGGCTCAGGACGCGCTTGAGTCTGCCAAAGGGTTGATACGCCATCTTATCGGGCAAAAGCTAAAACTGCGCCTTACTCCCGAGATAATCTTTAAGCTGGATAATTCGGTTGAGTATAGCATTGATATCGCCTCAAAGATAGAAAGGATTAAAGATGAGCTTAAACAAAGTAGCCGAGGCAATTCGAAGAAATAAGGTTTTTTTAATAACCACGCATATAAATCCTGAGGCAGATGGCTTAGGCGCTGAGTTGGCATTTTTGTCGATGCTAAGAAAGCTTGGGAAGGAAGGTTTTATTGTCAATGAGAGTAAGGTCCCCCCTGAATGCGTATTCTTGCCTGGAAGTAACACGGTACAGGCTGTATCCAAGAAAATAAGAGATTTTGATTGCGCGGTATTTCTTGATTGCGCTGAGATTTCGCGCGTGGGCAAGGTGCAGCAAGTAATGAAAGCCAAGTGCCAAAGCCTTAATATCGACCACCATATTTCGAATACAAAGTTTGCGAAAGTGAATTGGGTTGATGTCAAAGCATGTTGCACCTGCGAAATGGTCTATGAGCTTTGCCGAAAGCTTAAGGTGGCTTTGGATAGCGATATGGCGCTCTCGTTATATGCGGGTATTGTTGTTGATACCGGAAATTTCCGTTATAGTAACGCGAGCGCGTCGTGCCACCGTATTGCTGCTAAGTTGCTGGCTGTAAACATTAATCCGGCAACAGTCTACAATAAGCTTTTTGAAAATAATCCGTTTGAAGATATTAAATTATTAGGCAGTATAGTGTCTTCGATCGAAAAAGACCCGTCGGGGAAAATCGTCTGGGCCACTATTTCCAGGAAAATTCTTAACCATATTTATCCGGAGATAGATTTGGCGGAAGTAGCCTTAAGCCTCTTGCGCTCGATTAAAGGCATTGAACTGGCAATGGTATTTAAAGAGGTAAGGGGGAAAAAGGATCAGATACGTATTAACTTCCGTTCGCAGAATAATTTTGATTGCAATTATTTGGCTTCGCGCTTTGGCGGCGGCGGCCATAGAAACGCCAGCGGCGCTACGCTTGAGGGTGATTTTGAGGCAGTCAAAGGCAGTATTATTAAGCGCGCGAAAGAGTTAATGAGGCGCTATGCATAAGGCCGGTTTACTTTTAATCGATAAGCCTCAAGGGTTGACTTCACACGATGTCGTTGACATTGTACGCAAGAAGTTAGCCATTCGTAAGGTTGGCCATGCCGGGACATTGGACCCTCTGGCGACAGGGCTGCTTATTATTTTGGTAGGGGCTGCTACCAAAGAATGCAGCCGTTTTACCAGCTTTGATAAAGAGTATATCGCGACGCTTACTCTGGGTTTTGCAACCGATACGGGCGATTCCCAGGGGAAAGTCATCGCGCAGGCATCCTATGAGGGATTGCGTGAGCCTGCTGTTGTATCGGTTTTCAAATCCCTTGAAGGAGAGAGTGAGCAAATCCCTCCCATGGTTTCGGCCATTAAGCATAAGGGAAAACCTTTATACAAACTGGCGCGTAAAGGCATTACTGTCGAAAGAAAAAAAAGAATAATTTTTCTCTCCTGGTTGAGGCTGCTAAGGTTTTCTTTACCGGAAATAGAGTTTGAGGTGAAATGTTCCAAAGGCACGTATATCCGAAGTTTAGGTGAAGACATTGCCAGCCGCCTTAATTCCGCCGGCCATATTTCACGTATACGCCGGGTTGCCATCGGCCCGTATATGATAAGCCAGGCAAAAACTGTGGATAGTTTCAATGAAGACGACATTCGGGCTTTCTAACCTTAGCCGGGAATTACATAATACGGTAGTCGTTATCGGGGTATTCGACGGGCTGCATAGGGGCCATCGGTATTTGATTAACAAGGCGGCCGCGGCCGCGAAAAAGCTTCATGCGAGCGCTGTGTGTATTACCTTTGATCCTCATCCAAAAGGCGAGCCCTACCTTATTTCACTGAAGCACCGGCTTAGGCTTATTGAAGCCATGGGTATTGATTACTGTGTAGTGATTACGTTTAATACAAGGTTCGCGGCAATGCCCGCGGAATCATTTGTCAAAGATATTCTCGTTAAGCGGTTTCATCCACAGGCTGTCTTTGTCGGCAGCCAATTTCGATTTGGCTATAGAGCCCAGGGTGATGCCGCTCTTTTAGCTTCACTGGGAGAGGATTATGGGTTTAAGGGTGTTGGGATTAAGGAGCTGCACATTTCAGGACAAAAAGCAAGTTCCCGGCATATCCGGGATTTGATTAGAACTGGCAAGCTCTCTCAGGCAAAGAAACTGCTTGGCCGCGATGTCTCGGTATTAGGTACCGTCATTCGGGGTAAACAGCGGGGAAGAATACTCGGTTATCCTACCGCCAATATTAATCCCCATCATGAAGTCCTGCCGCAGGAAGGAGTGTATGCTGTAAAAGTTATGTATAAGTGTAAAGTTTATAAAGGTGTCTGTAATATAGGTTATAGGCCGACCTTTGGAAGCAGTGACGAGAACAAAACTGTGGAAGTGCATATGTGTGCTTTCTCGAAAGAAATTTATGGTGAAGATATAGAGATTAACTTTATCCGCAAAATCCGCGACGAAAAAAAATTCTCCTCAAGCGAAGCCCTGCGTTTACAAATTAAGAAAGACCAGCAAAAAGCCCTGCAGTATCTCTCAAGCTAAGAAATAATTTTTCTGATTCCGAAATACATGTTACCCACGCACGTGGGGATGAACCGTTATATTGAGATGGGAACGGCCAGGACTAATGGTGCGCTCTGCCTCGTCGCGCCCCGCGCGGGCACGTGGATTGAAACAAGAAATGCTAAAATAAGAATTGTGCCCTTGCCTAAGACTTGCCTAAGAAATGAATAAATCTTACCTCCCCCATTAACGATTCCCTTTTGAAGATTTCCTCACTTTTTTATTTCCTACTACGCTTCTAGCCTCATCGCTACAATTGCCACTACCCATAGTAGTTATTAAATTTATCGCATTTTTACCTTGACAATACCATAATTTTGAGTATACTTTCCCATAGAGTGGTTTGAAGTGGAGGAAAGTGGAATAAAATGTTTTATGGTGAATATCAGCATAGCATAGACCGCAAGGGAAGGCTTATTATGCCATCAAAATTCAGAGAAGCCGCGAAAGCCCATTTTATAGAGAAATTTTTTATTACGCGCGGGCTTGATAAATGCCTTTTTATGTTTAGCGAAGAGGAGTGGAGAAGCCAGGAGAGTAAGTTGAAAAATATCTCTTTTACTAAGCAGCAGGCGCGGACTTTTAACCGCTTGTATTTTTCCGGAGCAATTGAAGTAATCCCTGACCGCCAGGGAAGAATTATCATTCAGCAGTATTTAAAGGATTATGCCGATATAAAAAAAGATGTGGTGGTCGTAGGGGTTTCAAATCGCATTGAAATTTGGGCAAAGACGATATGGCAGGAATTTTATCAGAACTCAAGCGCGACCTTTGAGGAAATCGCGCAGAATCTTCTGGATGAATCCGTTTCAGGAAAGGCTGTTGAATAAGGTTTTATAAGAAAAAAGAATGATTCCCATTGAAGAGAGGACAGGCACAATGATAGGAGAAATTGAAGTGGCAGCGATTGAGCATAAGCCGGTTATGTCCAAAGAAGTGGTAGAGGCTTTGCATTTACGAGCCGGATTAACCATCGTTGACGCGACCATAGGCACAGGCGCGCACGCCCAGAAAATTCTGAAAGAAATAGCTCCTGATGGAAGGTTGATCGGTATTGACCGTGATGAAGATTCTTTAGCCCTGACGAAAGAGCGTCTCAAGGACTTTCACGATAGGGTAAGCCTCGTGCATGCTGATTTTCGTAACATTGATAAGGTGCTGGCAGAACTCAGGATAAAAAAGATTGACGGTAT
Source organism: Omnitrophica WOR_2 bacterium GWF2_43_52 (assembly GCA_001805445.1). Lineage (GTDB taxonomy): Bacteria > Omnitrophota > Gorgyraeia > Gygaellales > UBA12090 > GWF2-43-52. Next base: position 53,370 of record MHGF01000028.1, on the reverse strand, counting down.
TCTTTTTGATTTAGGGATATCAAGCTATCAGTTGGATTCACAAGAACGGGGCTTTAGCTTTCGCTATGACGCGCCGCTTGATATGCGCATGGATAGGACCAGCCAAATCCTGGCATATGACCTTGTCAATAATTTAACGGAAAAAGAAATTTCCGATATCCTTTGGGCATTTGGAGAGGAGCGTTGGCATAGCAGGATAGCAAGACATTTAATCAGGCAGAGAAATCAAAGCCCTCTATCAACCACAGGCCAATTGAAAGATGCCGTTCTTAGGGCAATGCCTCATGGTGTTACGCGCCGTCAGAGGATACATCCCGCGACGCGGACCTTTCAGGCGCTGCGAATCGCGGTCAATAGGGAATTAGAGGCGTTGGAAGAATCATTGGCAAAGCTTCCAGAACTTTTACGCAAAGGCGCGTATGTGTGTGTGATTTCTTTCCATTCCCTGGAAGACAGGATCGTAAAACATAATTTCCGGGAAAACGCGGCAAACCAACTCTATACGATAGTTACGAAAAAACCACTTGAACCAACGGAGCAGGAGATAGCTGATAACCCCCGCTCCCGCAGCGCAAAAATGAGGATATCCTGCAAAATATGAAACTTAAACATTTTAGTATCGGTTTGTGCTTTGGGATTTTTCTATGCCTAGGCTATACCTGGCAGCAGGTTGAAATTATTAAACTTGCCTATCAGGGAAGCCGCGCGAGCACTATCTACAAAGAAGTGCTTGATAGGAACCATTATTTACGCTATAATCTTTCTATCTTAAAATCATCATCGTATCTAGGCAATAAGCTCTTTAATGAAGGAACTTCTTTTGAAGTGCCGAAAGAATCGCGCATATTATCGTTAGGAGCGCCAAAAGAAGAGAGTGGCGGCACTGCTTACGCGCGTCGAGGGCCCTCAGAGATACGTGAGAGCGCGACTAATAATAATGTCTTCTTAAGTTTTTCAAGAATACAGGATGTCTGGCCTGTGTCGTTTCTCAAAACAATGGTAAATAATCAGGCCCAAGCCCAGGACATCACCCATAAATAAAGGCTTTAACTTATTATCTCCACCTTTCGTTTTTAGAAAGAGATGGAGTCAGTATAGAGACCTTCAGTGCACATTAGCATCAGCCATCGTCGTTTACGCGCGACGATTCTATTTTTCTTCCTTCTCTTCACGTTATGCCTTAGCCGCCTCGCCTATATCCAATTTTTTAAATCACGCTACCTTTCCGCGATTGCCAATCAGCAGCATAATCTTCTTATAGAATTAGAGCCTCTGCGGGGGGCATTCTATGACCGTAATCTCAAACCCCAGGCTTTTAATCTGCCCTGCGATTCACTCTATGCCTCCGCGCGGAACATCAAAGACAAAGAAACAACGATAAAAAAAATAAAAGAAATTGTAGGGCTTGATTACGCCTATTTGAAAAGCCGGCTCTATCGTGATAAAGCCTTTGTATGGATTGCGCGTAAATTGCCTTTTGATCAGGTTGAGAAAATCAAAAAGCTTAAACTTGACGGAATTGGGTTTGTTAGAGAAAGCAGGCGTTGTTATCCAAATAAAAGTCTTGCTGTCCATGAAATCGGTTTTGTAGGGATAGATAATACCGGCTTGGAAGGATTAGAGATGTTTTATGATTCGTATCTCAAAGGTACAAGCGGGTGGGCTCAAGTTTTACGGGATGCCCGGCAGAATCAGCTTCTTTGGAAGGATATGCTGATGCCAAAAAACGGCCAGGAAATAGTGCTGACGATTGATGAGTTTATCCAATTTGTCACGGAAAGAGAATTGGATATAGCGTATAGGAAATTCCGCGCAAAAGGCGCGTCGGTAATCGTTATGGATCCTAAAACCGGCGAAATCCTCGCTATGGCCAACCGCCCGACGTATGACCCCAATAGCCCCCAGAACGCGAATCTTGACGCGCGCAGAAACAGGGCTGTCGCCGATATGTTTGAGCCGGGTTCTGTTTTTAAAATAGTGACTGCTTCAGCAGCCTTAGAGGAAGGTACATTCAAAGAGTCAGACCGTTTCTTTTGCGAAAACGGTTCCTATAAAGTGGCAAACCATATCCTCCATGACCATCAGCCTCATGGCTGGCTTACCTTTAGCCATGTCATCGCGGAATCAAGCAATATCGGCACTACCAAAATTGCCCAAGGTTTGGGGGCGGATATCATTTATAAATACGCGGCTGCCTTTGGTTTTGGAAAAAGTACGGGGATATACATGCCGGGTGAAATCTCCGGTGTGTTAAAGGCCCCAAAAACATGGTCGAAGACTTCTATCGGCGCCGTACCTATAGGACATGAGGTTGGGGTTACCGCTTTGCAGCTTGCCTGCGCCATATCGGTTATCGCAAACGGAGGAGTATTGATGAAGCCGTTTATCGTTAAGTCGATTCGATACGATAGCGGTGAAGTCATTGATGAATATAAGCCGCAGGAAGTGCGCAGGGTGATTTCTCCTGCTACCGCGCGGCGCATGAAAGATATCTTGGTGCTTGCTACCGAGGAAGGCACGGGGAAATTAGCCAGGGTTTCTGATTTTAAGGTAGCGGGCAAGACAGGCACTGCCCAGAAAATAGAGCCAAATGGAACATATTCGCATAGTAAGTATATTGCCTCTTTTATCGGTTTTGCCCCTGCGGATGATCCTTTGATTGCGGTTGTCGTGACTTTAGATGAGCCTCGTCCTTATTATTTTGGAGGAGTGGTGGCCGCGCCGGTATTTAAGCGTATCAGCCAGGATGTAGTTAATTATTTGAAATTGCAAAGAGATGGCCATGAAACTTTCTCAATTACTGAAAAGAATAGACAATAAGCGATTCAGTTCTTGTGGCTTCGATAGGGATATTGTTTCCATTTGCAGTGATTCAAAAGCGGTAAGGCCGGGAGCCTTGTTTGTGGCTATTGATGGGGCAAAAGCAAAAGGAAGTGAATTCGTCGCGGAGGCAGTAATAAAAGGCGCGGTATGCATTATCGCGCCGCTCCATACACCCTCTCCTGTTTCAGCAGAAATGCCGTTTATCACCTTTCCCGATACTCGGTATGCCTTAGCGGTAGCGGCCGATGAATTTTTCGGCCATCCTTCAGGCAGGATTAAGGTTGTGGGGGTTACCGGCACTAACGGAAAGACTACCATAACGTATCTTATCAGGAGCATTCTGAGGGAAGCCCATTTCTCTGCCGGTATACTGGGGACTATAGGCTCTATTGTTAAGGATACGCTGATTCCCGCGCTTAACACTACCCCGGGCGCCATAGAGGTGCAGTCGCTTTTACAACAGATGATTGACGCGGGCTGCCACTATTGCGTTATGGAGGTTTCTTCCCATGGCTTGGATCAAAAAAGGGTTGAAGCCATTGATTTTACGGCGGGTATATTTACGAACCTGACCCAGGATCATTTGGATTACCATATTCATTTGGAAAATTACTTTTTGGCAAAAGCAAAACTATTTACCGCGCTCTCAAAAGACGCGTACGCACTGCTGAATTTAGATTGCCCGTATGGCAGGAGGCTTGTGGGTATGACACAGGCGCCTGTTGTGAGCTTTGCCATAGATTCCGACGCGGATCTCAGGGCTACCGATATAAAACTGAGCTTAGACGGTAGTGAGTTTCGCCTGCGCAGCAAGGAACACGAAGTAACCTTGAGCACCAGGCTTATCGGCAGGCACAATATTTCCAATATCTTAGCAAGCGTTGCCTTTAGCTTAACGCAAGGCATCGGCTTAGAAGATATCGCAAAGGCCGTGACAGCCTTTAGCGGCGTAAAAGGAAGATTAGAAAAGGTGTGTTCTGCCGACAGAAATATTTTTGTTGATTATGCCCATACCCCTGATGCCTTGGAAAATGTTTTGCGGATTTTACGGCAATTGTCAGGCGGTAAGCTTATTGTTGTCTTTGGCTGCGGAGGGGATCGTGACCGCTTGAAAAGGCCGCTTATGGGAAGCGCCGCCGAAAGGTACGCGGATACTATTATTATTACCTCCGATAATCCGCGAAGCGAAGAGCCCAAAGATATAGCCGAAGCCATAGCTTCAGGAATCGCAACTAAGAGGTATACAATAATTCTAGACCGCAGAGAGGCTATCTACGAAGCTCTTAGGAAAGCCGGTAGTAACGATACGATTTTAATTGCCGGCAAAGGCCATGAAAATTACCAAATATTTAAGGACAAAAAAGTCGCATTTGATGATATAATAGTAGCGCAAGAATGCCTGCGGGCCTTAGGCAGCCATGGTTCGACATAGAATACCAGGAGAAAAAATGCCAGCTCACTTTTTTACTGCCGGTGAAGTAATAGAGGCAACAGGTGGAGCCTTAATCATCGGTGAGCCCGATGAACTCTTTACGGGAATTTCCATAGATTCCCGCACCCTTAAGAAGGGCGACATTTTCATCTGTATTAAGGGAGAGCGTTTTGACGGCCATGACTTTATTCCCGAAGCAATCGCGAAAGGCGCCTCATGTATTATTTTTTCTCGCTACAATGTTATTCTCCTTGGCAGCACAATCCCTCATAGCCTTATCGCGGTAGGCAACACCCTAGGAGCGTTAAGTGATTTGGCGTATTATCATCGTAAGCGTTTTGCCATTCCGGTTATCGGTATTACCGGTTCTAATGGGAAAACCACAACAAAGGAAATGATTTCCCGGCTTTTAAGCTCAAAATACAAGGTCTTAAAGAATGAAGGTACCCAGAATAATAGTATCGGCCTGTCTTTAACTTTGCTTAACCTGCGGCATCATCATGAAATGGCGGTTTTAGAATTGGGGACGAATCATTTCGGTGAAATCCGCGAGCTGGCAAGGATTGCCGCGCCGAGTGTGGGGGTTATTACGAATATTGGCCCGGCACATTTGGAGTTCTTCGGCGATGAAGGGGGAGTTTTAAAAGAGAAGTGGGATTTAGTCGAAGAATTGGCCTGGCCGCGTATAGCCATACTCAATGGTGACGATCCTTTACTTAGAGAAAGGCCTTCGGGGCTTCCTGGCGACGTAACTTTTTTCACCTTTGGTATACATCATAAAGCGGATATCATGGCACAAAGAGTGCGCCGCGGCAAAAAAAAGATTTCGTTTTACGTCAAACGTTATCCTTGTTCCCTTACTACTGTTTCTAGGGTCAATATTTATAACGCCTTGGCCGCGTATACCGTAGCCAGGCTTTTTAGCGTCGATGCCTACGATATTATAAAAGGATTCCAGGATTTCGCGTTTCCTAAGGCGCGCTTCCAGATGAAGAAAGTAAAAGGAATGACGATTATTGATGATGCCTATAACGCTAATCCGGCATCGTTTCGCTGCGCGCTCGACGCGTTTCATCATTTGCCGGCATCAGGAAGAAAAATCATGGTCATGGCTGATATGATGGAATTAGGTAATCGCGCGGAGCTGTTCCATCAGCAAATGGGGGAAGCCCTTAGTAAAACAAACGTCAATGTCATTGTGGGCATAGGGCCTTTAAGCCAAGGCGCATGTGATGCCGCCCAAACCTGCGGGTTTAATCCGCGGTCTATTTTTCGATGTTCATCCCTAGAGCAGGCACGAACTATCATTTCCGCGATAGCAAAAAAGAATGATACCATTTTGCTTAAAGGTTCGCGGGCAATGAAGCTTGAGGATCTTTTGATATAATCATAATCTGTAAGGCTTTATAGTGTCTACTGCGTTGTAATATTAATTTTTGATGTCATAACGCAGTAAGGGGGTGTGGGGGAGACCGTCCCTCACGTTTGGGGGGTGCTCAGCGATCCGCCGTAGGCGGAGAGCGCCGAAGGGGGGCTTGCCCCCCTAGCGGAAGTGCGGAGTTAACTTTCGCTATACCAGTAAGAATTAAGTTAACGGAGCACTATATGTATGTGCATGTGCGATAACCGTCGTTCGGCAGTATGCTTAAATTCTCAACGCTACTTTATTTCTATGCGGAGCTCCAGCGTTTGATGCTGTACTCTCTGTTATTGTAAGCTATGCTTTTTCATCTCCTTTATCCTCTCAGAGAGTTCCATTCTTTTTTTAACATTTTTAAGTATATCACCTTCAGAGCCGTCTTAGCCGCTACGACGGCTTTTCTTATCAGCATTATTTTTGGGCCCTGGCTGATTCGTAAGCTCGCCCAGTTAAAGATAGGCCAGCACTTACGCAGCGCTGAGGAGTGCCTGGATTTATATCAGCTGCATAGCTCAAAGGCCGGTACTCCCACCATGGGCGGGATCCTTATTTTGTTAAGTATTGTGCTCTCGGTTTTGCTCTGGGCGGATTTACAGAATCGCTATATCCTTCTTACTCTTGTCGTAACTCTATGCTTTAGCTGGATAGGGTTTCGCGATGATTATATCAAACTTACCAAAAAACGTTCCAAGGGCCTTAGTATTACGGAGAAATTCATCCCCCAGGCGTTGATAGGATTAGGTGTTGGCCTCTTTGCCTATTATGACAAAAATCTTGGGCCGCACATTGATGTCCCTTTTTTAAAAGAAAGTATGCTTAATCTGGGATTGTTTTATATCTTTTTTGTTATGGTCGTGGTTGTGGGTTGTTCCAACGCCGTTAATCTTACGGATGGGTTGGATGGCCTGGCTATTGGTTCTACCATTATGGTGACATTGACCTATACTATTTTAAGTTATGTCTCTGGCCATCTTGTTTTTAGTAAATATTTGTTGATTCCTTTTATTCCCGGCTCAGGGGAATTGACTGTTTTTTGCGCGAGTATTTTAGGAGCGGGTTTGGGGTTTTTATGGTTTAATTGTTTTCCGGCAAGCGTCTTTATGGGCGATATAGGCTCTTTGGCATTAGGAGGGGCTATCGGGACTATAGCGGTTTTTATTAAAAAAGAACTTCTTTTGGTTGTTGTCGGTGGAATCTTTGTTGTTGAGGCATTATCGGTAATTTTACAGGTCGGGTCGTTTCGGCTGCGAAAAGGAAAGCGGATATTTAAAGTTGCTCCTTTACACCATCATTTTCAGGTCTTAGGTTGCCCGGAAAGTAAAGTAATTGTGCGCTTCTGGATAGTGGGGATAATCTTGGCGGTGCTTACCTTAGCAACGTTAAAAATACGGTAAAAAGTAGAGAGTAGAGAGTAGAGAGTAGAGAGTAGAGAGTAGAGAGTATGATGGAGAAAGGGCTAAGTTACAAAAATAAAAAAGTTGTGGTAGTTGGCATGGCGCGAAGCGGAATTGCGGCCGGGCATTTGCTTAGAGAGGCAGGGGCCGAGGTATTCCTTAGCGACAGCGGCTCGCAGGAAAAGATAAAGGCAAGTGCCGAGGATTTGCGAAGGAAGGGTTTTATCGTAGAAATCGGAGGGCATACTTTAGATTTTATCCGTAACAAGGATTTGCTGGTAGTAAGCCCCGGGGTGAGTAATACCTCAGAGGCCTTACGGTGGGCTGATACATTGCGTATTCCTGTTATAAGCGAGATAGAGCTGGCATGGTCGTTGTGCCCGGCAACCGTCATTGCCGTTACCGGGACAAACGGCAAGACCACGGTTACTACCCTGATGGCTAAGGTGTTAGAGGCATCCGGGAAGAAGGCGTTAGCCTTAGGCAATATCGGTAGGCCGTTTTCGCAAGAGGTTTTGAACCTTACCAAAGATGATTTTGTTTCACTGGAGGTAAGTTCTTTTCAATTAGAAACCATTCGTAATTTTAAACCTCGCGTATCGGTGATTTTAAATCTGACTCCCGATCATCTTGACCGTTACAAAGATATGCGGGAATACTTTCAGGCAAAAAAACGAATTTTCATGAATCAGGATGAGCATGACTTTACGGTACTTAATTACGATGATCCATCACTCAGGGTATTGTCACAGGAAACCAGGGCAAAGACGGTTTTTTTCAGTATGCACAACCACCTAAAGAGTGGAGAAAGCAATCTGAATCCCAATCACCTTGCGGTAAAGGCGGTTGCCACTATTTTTGCTATCCCCGATGCTGTGAGTGATGAAGTGTTTTGTAACTTCAAGGGCGTTGAGCATCGTATGGAAGTAGTCCGTACCATTAACGAAATAGATTTTATCAATGATTCAAAGGCAACGAATGTTGATTCTACTGTATGGGCATTGCATACTATCCATAAACCGGCTTTTTTGATTGCCGGAGGGCGGGATAAAAAAAGCGATTACCGCCAGATTGCTAGTGTAATGAAGCTCAAGGTAAAGCTCCTTGTTTTGTTTGGAGAGGCTAAAGATAAAATACGCGCGGCACTTAACGGTGTTTTACCTATTACAGAAGTCTCAAGCCTTGAGGAGGCGGTTAAGGTTAGTTTTAGTAATGCCCAACCAGGGGATTGTGTCTTGCTTTCTCCCATGTGCGCGAGTTTCGATATGTTTGAAAACTATGAACATAGGGGAAAGGTGTTTAAGGAGATAGTAAATAGGTTAACCGGTTAGCGAGTGAGCCGGTGAGCGGGTTTATGAGTTAACCCGTTCACCCGCGAACCCGTTTACCCGCTCACTGATATGCGCCATATAAGAATTTCCCTCGTAATGATTGTGCTGACTTTACTTGCTATAGGCGTAGTCATGATTTACAGCTCAACTGCTATTTATAGCTGGGAAAAATATAAAGATAGCGCGTATTTTCTTAAAAAACAGCTGATCTTTATTACCGTGGGTATCTTTTTCTCATTTTTGGTTATGGCGATGGATTATCGTGTTCTTGCCAAGTACTCGAAAATCTTAGTCTTGTGCGCTTTATTATTATTGGTGCTTTTACATGTGCCGGGAATAAGCAGGGAGATTTCAGGGGCAAAACGGTGGTTTCGTATCTGGGGGTTTGGTTTTCAGCCCTCTGAATTCGCGAATTTAGCGGTGATTACGTATGTGGCTGCCTTCTTATCGAAAAAAGGCGTAAGCAGGATGGAGCGTTTTAGCAGCGGATTCTTACCGGCAATAATAGTTTTAGGGGTGGTGAGTATTTTAATTCTTATACAGCCGGATTTAGGGACGGTTGTGGCTTTGGGTATGGTTGTGGCTCTTATGCTTTTTGCCGCGGGGGCAAAGCTTAGGTATCTTTTCTACATTTTTATCGCGGCTGTGCCGTTTCTTTACCTGTTAGTTTTCAGCGTTCCGTACCGCCGGCAGAGGATTATGGCATTTTTAAATCCCTGGGCAGACCCCTTGGGTTCAGGTTTTCAGCTTATTCAGTCACAGGTTGCTTTGGGTTCAGGAGGCTGGTTCGGCAAAGGTTTAGGTAAAAGTATTCAGAAGTTGTCCTATCTGCCCGCGGCGCATACGGATTTTATTTTTTCCATTATCGGGGAAGAACTGGGATTTATAGCGGCGGTGTTTGTTGTTTGTTTATTCATTCTTTTTTTTGTTTACAGCTGTAAAATTATTAAATACGCCTCTGATGCCTTCGGGGCCTTTTTGAGTTTGGGTATTGTTTCTTTAATTTCTCTTAAAGCGGTGATTAATATCGGGGTAAGTGCCGGCGTCTTTCCTACAAAAGGGCTGCCATTACCTTTTATCAGTTATGGCGGCTCATCGTTAATTTTTGATATGATTGGCGTGGGCCTTTTGCTTAACGTGGCACGGTTTGGCGAGAATCCATGAGCCCTGAGCATTCGTTATCTTCAGAGAGCGCATCAAAGACTGCCGGAGCATGGCGTATCCTTATTGCCGCGGGGGCTAGCGCGGGGCATCTTTATCCGGCGCTTTCATTTGCCGAGTGTATCGCGCGGCAGTACCCTTTGTGCACGATTGCCTTTGTTTCCTCGCGGCGCAACGGAATAGAAAGTAACATTGCCCCGTATCAGTGCTACCTGATTTCTATCCGCCCTTTTAGCGGGCCGCTTAAAAAATTATTGCAGGCAGTATACGGTTTTATAAAATCTTTTATAGAGTCATTTTTTATTATTGAAAAGTTCAGGCCGGATGTCGTTATAGGTTTTGGCTCTTATGTGAGTTTTCCTATACTTCTTGAGGCGGCGTTATTGAAGAAACATATACTACTCCATGAACAGAACGTATCCTTAGGGAAAGCAAATAAATGGTTAAGCCCTTTCGCGGACGCGATCGCCGTAAGCTTTAAGGAGTCAGAAAAAATTAGCCCCCGGTGTGTTTTTACGGGAAACCCCTTACGGGCTTCGTTAACGCCAAAAAACAGGAAAGAGGCGCTCGGGTTTTTTAACTTGGAGGACAGATTTACCATTATGGCCCTTGGCGGCAGTCAGGGGTCGCATCGAATAAACAATGAATTTAGCCAGGCGCTCTCTTTGTTAGACTCTCAAAGAGAGGTGCAAGCTATTCATATCGCGGGAAGGCGTGATTATTTAGGCTTGCAAAAAAGTTCCCGCTATACTACAATTAAACATCGCCTTTTTGATTTTTTACCCCAGATGCAATGGGCCTATAGCGCAGCCGATGTGGTAGTCTGCCGCGCGGGCGCTGGAACAATCGCTGAGCTTGCTTATTATGGAAAGGCAGCGATAGTGATCCCGTATCCTTATGCCGGCGGCCATCAGCGGGAGAACGCCTCTGTGTTAGCCAAGCACAATGCAGCCGTGGTAATCGAAGAACATGAGCTTACTGCTGTTAGGTTAAGCGAAACTATCCGCGGCCTGATGGATTCAGCGGCGGAACGCCAGGCGCTAGAAAAAAATATTCGGACATTTTGTGTTAGCGATGGCGCGGCACGATTGGCGAGGCTCGCAGTCAGATTTTTATCTTGATACAATGTCTACGCATAAGGTAATCATGGAGGAGAAAACGCGTACATGCTCTGGAATGACAACACGCATTCTTTTTGCGGTATTTCTTTTATTCTCGGGCCAGCGCTTTTTATTTGCCGGTGACGATGAAAAGTGGAATACACAGAAAAGCGAGCATTTTATCGTATACTATAAAGAGGTTAAGGAAGATTTTGTCCGGAAAACTGTTGAAAACGCGGAGGAATATTACAAAAGCATTGCAGAGGAATTAGGATTTACCCGTTACAACTTTTGGCGTTGGGATAACCGGGCAAAGATTTATATTTATAATAATGCCGAGGATTATCAGGAAAAGACCGGCAAGCCTTCATGGAGCGGAGGGGTTGCCTCTTATCATGAAAAGGCAATCGAGACTTATCCCTGGGCTCAGGGGTTCTTCCAATCGTTGCTTCCCCATGAATTAGGGCATATTATTTTCAGGGAGTTTATCGGCATCCAGAACAATGCCCCCATTTGGCTCGATGAGGGGGTCGCGATGTACCAGGAAAAATTCAGGAGAAAGGACATTAAAAAGAAACTCCTCAAGGCAATAGAAGAAAGAAAGCTTATTCCGCTCACTAAGCTTTCAGAAATCAATATCATGTTTGTTAAAGATACAGAAGTTGTTGACCTTTACTATACAGAGGCAATCAGCGTGGTCGAGTATTTGATTACCAAATTCGGTAGAGATAATTTTGTACGGTTGTGTAAAGCCTTGAAGGAGCGCAAGAACTTTGATCAGGCAATAGAAGAATCATATAGAGTTTTTAAAAATCTTGAAGAATTAGACAAAGGCTGGCTTAGGTATGTAAAGGAATAAGAAAGGTCGAGCGTGTTGGCAAGAGATACTCATCGAGCATACAAGTGCGCGAATCAAGCAGAGCCTTCCGAAAAACCAAAATTTGAAGGTAAGCGTGTTCATTTTATCGGTATCGGCGGGATCGGAATGAGCGGTATTGCTTCGATTTTAATAAAGCAGGGCTATCGCATAAGCGGCTCAGATTTGAAGGAGAGCGCTCTTACGAGGAAATTATCGCAAGAAGGGATAGTTATCTTTAAGGGCCACGACGCTCTGCATCTTGGCAACGCGGAAACGGTGGTGTATTCTTCAGCTATTACCGAAGATAATCCTGAATTAGTAGCGGCAAAAGCAAAAGGGCTTTTTATTATGAGAAGGGCCCAGGCGCTTGCGGGCTTGATGCAGGATAAGATTTGTATTGCCGTCAGCGGCGCGCACGGGAAAACCACTACTACCGCGCTGGCAAGCCATCTGCTTATGCATTGCGGTTTTTGCCCTACGGTTGCCATCGGAGGCATTTTACGGAATCTTGATGATAACTGTTGTGTGGGAAAAAGCGATTATTTTGTTGCCGAGGCCGATGAATCCGACGGTACGTTTCTCTATTATCGGCCTACCTATGCTATTGTTACCAACATTGATAAGGAGCATTTGGATTTTTATCATAGCTGGCAGGATATTCTCAACGCCTATACGAATTTTATCGCGCATATTAAAAGCGCGGGCTGGCTTTTGTGCTGTGGTGATGACCCGGCACTACGCCAGATTACTCAAGGCTACCAAAAGCAGATAGCTTATTTTGGGCTATTGCCGGATAACGATTTCTCAGCGCGCGAGATACACCTGAATGATTTTTCGTCTAGCTTTACGTATTGTTATAAAGGGGAAGCTTTGGGGAAAGCTACCATCGCGTTATCCGGGAAACATAATGTTTCAAATGCCTTAGCCGTCATTGCCTTGGGCAGGCACTTAGGCATTAGCTTGGAAAATATCGAGGCAGGCTTAGCCGCGTTTAAAGGCACCGAGCGCAGGTTCGAGCTCAAATATGATAGTAACGGCATAAAGATAATCGATGATTATGGACATCACCCCAGCGAGATTAAGGCCACTATTGAAGCGGCAAAGAATATCGCGCATAAGCGGATTATCGTTATCTTTCAGCCTCATCGCTATAGCCGGACTAAATTCCTAATGGAAGAATTTACCGGCTGTTTCCAGTCGGCCGATTGCCTCATACTTACCGATATATATGCTGCTTCTGAGCGCCCTCTCTCTGGCGTATCTTCAGAAGCGCTTGCCCATGCGATAAAAGAGCGGTTTACAGATTTAGACGTAGTCTACCTTAAGAAAGAACACATTATTGATTATATCCTGCGGATTGCTCAAAAGGCAGATGTCATTCTTACCTTGGGCGCGGGGGATATCGGAAAAGTAAGCGATGAGTTGGTACAGCGGTTTAAACGCCAGAATACTTTTTGACGAGCCGTTAGCCAGGCATACCACACTGCGACTAGGCCCTGTGGCAAGACTATGGATTGAGCCTTTCAACAGGCAATCCTTAGCGCTCCTGGTTAAAAAAATAAAGGCCCGCAAGCTAACCTGGCTTGTGATTGGATGCGGTTCGAAACTGTTGATTACCAAAAAAAGCCTTCCCTTGGCACTCCACTTAGGCGCGGGAGATTTTAAGGCATGTAGTGCCGAAGATAACGATATCGTTGCCGGTGCTGGGGTGAGGGTTTCTTCCTTGCTGAAGGCCGCTTATGACCATGGTTTGGGAGGATTAGAATTCTTAAGCGGGATACCGGCAAGTGTGGGAGGGGCAGTCATGCTTAATGCCGGGGTCGGATGGCCTGAGCGTCTGGAAATAGGCCCTTTTGTCCATGAGCTTGAGGTAATGACACACAACGGGCTCATAAAAACATTGCACCGCCATGATTTGGAATTCGGCTACCGTTATTCTAATCTTAAAAAATATATCATTGTCAGTGCCCGGTTCAGGCTGTTTAAGAAAAGAAAGGAGAATATTAAGATCAAGATGCGGAAATTCCTTAACCACCGCAAAGAAACTCAAGGCTTGGATGGATTTTCCGCCGGATGTATTTTTAAGAATAGCAGCGGGCAGTCAAGCGGAAAACTTATTGATTTATGCGGCCTGAAGGGAAAGCACATTGGAGACGCGATGATCAGCACCAAACACGCGAATTTTATCATTAACCGCGGTAATGCCGAGGCCAAAGATATCCTAACTTTAATGAAGCTTATGAAAACCCAGGTAAGGAAGAAATTTAACCTTACCTTAGAGGCTGAAATACAGATTGTATAGGGAGTTTTTCCGTAAAAAAATTTAAAACGTCAACAAAATACTCTGTACGATGGAGGCAAAGATGATGGAAGGCATCCGTATTGGTGTGGTTATGGGAGGGGTTTCGTCAGAGCGGGATGTTTCCCTGAAATCAGGCAAAGCAGTAGCGGCCGCGCTCAAATCCCGAGGTAGTGAGGCACTAGAGATTGATATTAAGAAAGCTGATAAACAGTATGCGCGGGATTTACTGCTTTCCTATGATATCGGCCTCGCATTCTTGGCGCTCCATGGTAGTTTTGGCGAAGATGGGAAGATACAGTCTATTTTAGAGGAAATAGGTATTCCTTATACTGGTTCCGGGCCGCGGGCAAGCGCTCTGGCAATGGATAAAATTGCCTCAAGAAAAATTTTTCAGGACGCGGGGTTACTCTGCCCGAGGTATTACAGTATAGAGAAAAATCGTAAAAATAGCAAAAGCGTGTTAACGTTTCCTTTGGTTGTTAAACCTGCCGGCGGAGGTTCAAGTATCGGGCTTTCAATTGTTGAAAATCAAACACAATTAAAAGGCGCGATAGATGAGGCGTTCCGCTACGATAGAAAAGTAATCGTTGAGGAATATATCGCGGGCAGAGAATTGACCGTGGGCATATTTGAAGATTCTCCTTTAGAGGCAATTGAAATAAAGCCGAAGCGCCGTTTTTTTGATTATAGGGCCAAGTATGAGCCAGGCCAGACTGAGTACTGTGTGCCCGCGGCATTATCTTTAGAGCTTATGCGGGTAGTTAAGGAGGCCGCGTACGCGGCGCATGAGGCGCTCGGATGTTCTTTCTTTTCTCGGGTAGATATTATTTTGCGTCATGATAATACACCTTTTATTCTTGAGGTAAATACCATCCCGGGATTTACCGCCACAAGCCTGCTTCCTAAGGCCGCGCTGTATAAAGGGATTCCTTTCCCTGAGCTTATTGTGAGGATATCTGAGGCTGCTTTATCCGGCAGGGCCGACCAGGTTAAAATAAACGCGCGCAAGGTAACGCTTCAACAGGAAAATCAAAACGCGGCCATACCATCCTTATAGAGATAAGAGAGCTAACACGGTTTAAATACTATGCCAAAAAGAAAAAATAAAACAATCAATGTCCCGGGGAAAATAATCGTTGTGTTTTCGCTCGTTGCCGTAAGCATTTTTCTTTTTTTTCTCATGCTTAAAAGCTTTTTCAACCGTTACGCGTATTTTAACATCAATAAGGTTACTATTGTAGGAGTAAACGAAAGCGCCTATAGGAGTTTCGCGCGAAGGCTTTTCGGCAGGAACATTTTCTCCGTAGATTTAGGCCGTCTTAAGAACCAGGTCGAACAGGAAACAGGGGATAGTGAATGCGTCAGGCTGGAGCGCAGGCTTCCCGGTGAACTTCGGTTTACCTTAAAGAGGCGTATCGCGATCGCGCAAGTGAAGTTTTTGCGTTATCATTGTGTGGATGAGTCAGGGATGCTCATGGCTGGGGCATCGGACATTGCTTATGAGGGATTGCCGGTTATCCAGGGGCTCGAGCATAAGTTTCAGCAGGCAAACGCGAAGTATTATGCCCTTGAAGAGGCAAAAAAGATACTTGTTCTCATTCAGGAAAAAAACAGGATGCATTCTTTAAAAGACTACACTATCATCAGGATAAACCTCGCCAAGCAAAAAACCAGTTCATTCTTTATCGCTGAAAATACGCTGCCTGATGATTTGTCAAAAGATAACTTCTCCAAGGCTCAGATTGAGGTAAGGTTTGATCCCGATAAACCTGTCGAGACCATTGCTGTGCTGGGCCTGCTTTTAGAAAAAAGAAAAGCATCAGGGAATGCCAGAAAAGAAGGGAAAGGCTCTTTGGCAGGGATTGCATATATTGACCTCACGAATACCTTTTCACCAGTAGTCTTAGAGAAGAAGGATAAGGGATTGTGAGGCCACTGCAAAATCCGGGTTTAAGTAAAAAAGGGGAATAATGGGAAAAGGTACAGTATATCATGCGTTAGATATTTCAGCCGGCACTCTAACGGCTGTTATGGCAGTGGTAAACAAGGCCGGAAAAATAATTAAGATTCAATGCCGGTCTGGAGTATCCGCGGGTGTTACGCAGGGAAGGGTAACGGATGTAGGTGCCTTAAGTGATTGCGTGGCGGCAGTGATGGAAGCATTGTCTGCCGCAACGGGAGTGAGAATTAAATCTTTTTATGTAGCCATGCACAGCCAGCAGATAAAAGCAACGCATTCTCTTTGCACAATACCTCTTTCAGAGCGCGCCAATAAGATTATTACTTCAGGCGATGTGGCAAAGGTTAATCAGCAGGCCTACAGCCTCGGGTTTACCATAGAAGAACAGATTTTGTATCAGGCGCCTCAAGAATATACCATAGATAATCAGAATAGGGTCCTTGAGCCCGCGGGGCTCTATGGCCATAAGCTTGGAGCGGATCTGCTCCTGGTTACCGCCTTAAGCAGAGATATCCAAAATATAGTTTCCGCGGTTGACCGCGCGGGCTATAAAATCAGGGCTGTCGTGGCATCGGGTGTAGCCACGAGTTTAGCGGTAGTATCGGATGAAGCAAAAAAAAAGGGATGTTGTCTTCTTGATATCGGCTTTGACATGAGCCAAATGCTTATTTTCAAGGATGGAATACTGCGTGGATATGAGTCTTTTAATTTTGGTTCGCGCCACATTACTGAGGCGATTGCCGCGGAGCTAAAACTGCCTCAGGCGTTAGCTGAAGAAGTAAAGGCTTCCCACGGATGCGCTTTGGCATCTCATGTGAGCCCGGAGCAGGAGGTGTTGATAAAAAAAGAGCAAGGATATCGTCCTATTAAGCGTAAGGCTATTGCCTCTATTATCGAGAACCGGCTCCAGGAGTTTTTTACCCAAATAAAAGAATCCTTCGTGTCATACCGCGGGGCATTTGAATTTCCCGCGGGCGTGGTAGTAAACGGGAAAGAAGCGCTTTTAGAAGGGTTCATAGAAAGCCTTGAACACGCGTTGGGAGCCCCAACGCATATCGCCACAATAGAAGATGTTTCTGCTGGTGACCTTAGTTATAGCGCTGGTATCGGCTTAGTGAAATATGCCGTTCTCTCTCATCCCCAGATAAACCTCTTTAAACTTTCCTCCTACGGAAATATGTATCAGAAGATAATCCAAAAGGTTAAAGAACTGTACCATGAATATTTCTAAGCCGCTGGCCGTTTGTTAAGGACGTATAAACAAGATATCGTATGGCAAAAACAGGCGTGCTTTATAAAGGAAAACTGCTTTGTCTTTTTCGCGAGAAGTTTTTGCTGCCAAACAAGGTTACCTCCGAGATAGAAATCATTAAGCATCCGGGAGCAGCGCTTATCGCGGCTTTTATCTCAAGTTCGCGGATACTTCTTTTAAAACAATTCAGGCCGGTTGTGGGCGCGTATCTTTACGAATTGCCCGCGGGTACACGCAGGCATAAGGAATCACCGCTTCTGTGCGCTCAACGTGAGATTGTGGAAGAAACCGGATATACGGCTAAAAAATTTACCCGCTTGGGTGAAATTTTCCCTGTTCCGGGATATTCAACAGAGAAAATAACCCTCTATAAGGCGGAAGGCCTTACAAAAGTAGGGAGAGCTTGTCCCGAAGAAGATGAAGTGATAGAAACATATAGTGTCACCAGGCAACAGGTTCGCAGGCTTTTTACCCAAGGTAAAATTATCGATGCAAAGACGCTCTGCGCCTTAGCCTTCTGCGGATGGCTCAGATGATGATCGTGGTAAAGCTATGAAAAAAACAAAGGCCGCGCCAGTATTTTCCTTTACGCCGTTAAAAAGCCCCGCCATAAACGGCGGGGTAAAAGCTCCGTCATTTTTAACGGGGTTTACTTTTTTGTATCTTTGCGTATTGGGTATTTTGGCGGCGCTTGCTTTGGCCAATTATGTGATCCTGAGAGAAAATATTAAGTCAAACGAAGGCAGCGCGGCTCTTATCAATACCAGCGGCAGGCAGAGAATGTTTTCTCAGCGTATCGCCTTTCTTACGCTAACGCTGGCAATAACAGAGGACAGCCAAGAGAGAGAAAGGCTGAGAAAAGAATTAAGCAAGGCAATTAGCCTTATGGAGAGTTCGCATCATGATTTGATAAGCGATACTACGCCTTTAAAACGCCGCGGGGCACTCTCGCGGGAAGCCAAGGATATCTATTTTTCTGAACCTCTCAACGTAGACGCTCAGGTACGCGAGTATTTGATAAAAGCAAGGATATCCCTTACCTTAAGCGATACTCAGATGAGCCTTCAAGATCCCAATATCCAATACGTTGTGAGCGCGGCAGAAGGAAACCTGCCGCGTTCTTTAGATAGGGCGGTCTGGCAGTATCAGGCAGAAAGTGAGGCCAAGATACGCCGGCTTAAGGCCTTGGAAGGATGGGTGTTTCTTATTACCGCGGGTATTCTTTTTATGACCGGGGTATTTCTTTTTAACCCTATGCTTAAGCGTATCCAGCAAAAGACCCAGATACTCCAGTATAATGAGGCCCAGCTGCAAGAGACAAATAAGCTCTTGCATCTAAAGATTCAAGAGGCTAACGCGCTGGAAAAGCAGTTGCGTAGTATGCATGAATTTGACGAGGCGCTTCTTAGGACGATTCCCTTTGGCATAGATATCGTTGATGAGGAAGGCGATATACTGTATATGAATGAAAAGATGCAAAAAGCCTTTGGCGAGAATGTCCTAGGGAAAAAATGCTACCTTCTTTACAAAGATGATAAGCAGCGCTGTGTTAACTGTCCTTTAAAAAATGGGGTTGAAATTGGCGAGGTGAAAGAAATTGAAGTGAAAGGGGTGCTCGGCGATAAGACCTATCTTATTATCCATACCGGTATGCTCTATCATGGCAGGAAGGCAATCTTAGAGATTTTCGAAGATATCAGCGGCTATATCCATACCCAAGAGCAGCTTGCGCTCGCGGAGCGGCTTGCCGGTATCGGGAGGATGGCGGGAATTATAGCCCATGAATTCAGAAATCAGCTTGCGGTTATAAGGAACGCGGTGTATTTTCTTAAAATGAAGATACAGGATAAGGATGAGAAGATCCAGCGCCACTTGAGTATATTGGATGAGCAGGTGGTGGGAACCGAAAGGATTATTGAAAATATCCTGACTTTTTCCCGGAATAAGCAGCCTGACTTACAAATGTTCGAACTTAAGGAATTACTGGAAGCAAGTATCAAAAGGGTGCTTATCCCTGAGGGGATAGAAGTTATTATGCCCGCGGAAGGCTTACCTTTGATAGAAGCCGATCCTGTGCAGATGAGCACGGTCTTTACCAATATCATTGTAAATGCCGTTCAGTCAATGAACGGCCATGGGAAAATTCTAATAGAGGTGACAAAAAACGATAAGTATGTTATTATTACTTTTAGTGATAGCGGAAAAGGTGTTAAGGATGAAGACAAAAAGAGGATTTTTGAGCCGTTCTTTTCCACCAAGGCAAGGGGTACAGGTTTAGGGTTAGCCACCGCGAAGATTATTCTCAAAGGCCATAGAGGAGAGATTACGATGGAAAGTGAATATGGCAAAGGGGCGGCCGTAACCATTATGCTGCCTGTAGATAAAAACGCGGGAGCATGAAATTGGAGAAAAGGGTTTTGTGATTATGGAAAAAGACATTGCTCTACTTATTGTAGATGATACAACACAGATACTTGAGACCCTTGGCGATATCTTAACGGAAGAGGGCTATGCAGTAACGACCGCCTCAAGCGCGGCCTTAGCAAAGAAAAGTATTGCCAAGAAATTCTTTCACGCGGCACTCATTGACTTAAGGCTTGATGAAGGTACAGGCCTGGATTTATTAAAAGCCATAAAAAAAGCCAATGAGGATACTATGGTGATTATTTTCACCGCTTTTGCGTCCTTAGAAAGTACTCTGAGTGCCATGAGAGAAGGGGCCTTTGGATATCTGCAGAAACCTTTAAATGTGGAAGAGCTGAAGATCACTTTAGCGAAGGCATTGAAGACACAGGCGCTTACCCTGGAAAATAGGCGCCTCGTAGACCGCCTTAAAGAGTTAAGCCTCAAGGATCCCCTGACCGGATTGTATAACTACCGGTATTTAATTGAGAGATTAGTCTCTGAATTTAAAAGGGCAAAACGCTACATCCTGCCTCTTTCGGTGATAATGTTGGATGTGGATTATTTTAAGTCTATTAATGAAGTTTATGGCCACCAGTATGGAGATGAGATCCTGAGAGAATTTGCCGATTATCTGAAAAACAATATGCGCGTTAATGATGTGGCAATCCGTTACGGCGGAGAGGAATTTATCATTCTCATGCCGGATACCTATAAAGAAGGAGCGGTTATTGTTGGCGAGCGTCTTCTGGAGATGTTAAAAGAGTATGTTTTTGACCCTAAGGGCAAGTCTTTAAAATTACGAATAAGCATGGGGGTGGCAAGTTACCCTGAAAACGGCATAGAGACTCCTTCCGAACTTCTTGATGCGATAGATAAGGCGTTGCATGAAGCAAAGGATAAAGGCGGTAATGTGCTCATCCCTTATCAAAGCATATCCGCTAAGGAAGTCAAAGATATCCTTAAAGACGGAGGCAAGGAAAATGTTGAGAAATTAAAAAAGAAGTTATTAAAGATGGAAGACCGGACTAATCAGATGCTTTTGGAGTCTATTTTTGCTTTTGCCAAGGCGGTCGAAGTCAAGGATTATTATACCGGGAAACATTCCGAAAGCATGGTTTCAATCGCGACCGAGATTGGGAAAGACTTGCATCTTTCTTCAGAAGAGATAGACATGCTGCAGCATGCTGCCATACTCCATGATTTAGGAAAAATCGGAATTCAGGATAAGATCTTGCACAAAAGAAGCAGCCTTACCGAAAAGGAAAGGGAAAAGATAAAGCGCCACCCGCAGATCGGGGCAGAGATAGTCAGGAATATCCATTTCTTAAAAGAGATAGTTCCGATGATTCTTTACCATCACGAGCGTTTTGACGGCTTCGGATATACCTCGGGGCTTAAAGGCAAAGAAATTCCTTTAGGGGCACGGATTATTGCTATCGCTGATGTCTATCAGGCCCTCATTTCTGACAGGTCCTATCGCAAGGCCTGTACAAAGAAAGAGGCTTTGAAGATTATCGAGGAGGGCTCTGGAACCCAATTTGACCCGGAGATCGTTGAGGTGTTTCTAAAAACAATGAAAGAGCGCGATGAAAGAAGAGCTTAATCCTGAAAAACAGGTACGTATAGTCGTTGTGGATGATAATGAGCATATCCGCCAGACATTAAAGGATATTCTCATGGAACATAAATATGCTGTTGATACGGTAAAAGACGGCTATGAGCTCTTAATTTATTTAAAAAAGAGCGAGCCGAATATTATAGTGCTGGATTTGATGATGCCTGAGAAAGACGGTATCGAAGTCTTTGATTGCCTAAAATGCTTAAAGCCAAAGAGCAAAGTGATTATTTATACCGCGTACCATAAATACCAACATTCTCTTTATGCCCGCCTCGCAGATAAATTTATTTTAAAGGATTCTCCTCCCGCGCTATTGCTTGAAGCAATACAATCCTTGCTTTAACCGGTTGGCTTTTGAAGTTTTGGGGAGACTTGCTTTGGTAGCCGGCCAGTTATCGGGGCTGAAGGCCTGTCCCCGCCTGCGGCGGGGCCACCCATTTTTCTCGTTCAGTGGCGCATTACTTGCTATTACCAAAAGTGCTTGTAAAAAACGCAAAAGAAGCTATAATTTATTGCGTGTTTAGGCGGCTTCAATTTTTCCTTGGTGTTAACAGCCGCATAAACACTCATATACTACTGCGTTATGACATAAATTCATGCTATCGCGTTTTATCTTGAAAGCGGGGGTGGCAAGGTTATGTGTGAGCGGGGCGTACGGAAATTCCTGCGGCTTGGTCTCCCCGCCAACGGCGGGGAGCGCAGAAATTTACGCCGAGTGAGGCCTGCCGCAGGAGCAGGCCGAACGTCCCCGCGAAGACATAACCTTGACAGGACCTCCGCCCTAGATAACAGAAATTTATGTCACGGTGTACTACTGTGCCGTTAATCTATAAGGATTAATTTGACGGAGCACTACCATGATACGGCAAAAAGTAGCCATGGTGCAAGAAAAAATACGGCTTGCTTGTGTCAGAGCCCAAAGACAGCCTCGGGAGATTACGCTGATTGCGGTCACCAAAGGCCGTAGTATAGAAGAAGTCCAGGAAGTAACTCAGGCCGGCGTAACAGATATAGGGGAAAATAAAATTCAGGAAGCCAGGCAACACTATGCCCAGTGCCACCACCTCATGAGGCTGCGCTGGCATATGATAGGCCATCTTCAGACCAATAAAGTAGACGATTGCGTAAAAATGTTTGATTTGATTCATTCGGTAGACAGTGTACATCTGGCGTCTGAGATTGATAAGGAGGCGTCAAAGATACAAAAAATACAAGAGGTGTTGATTCAGGTTAATATCTCGGCTGAGGAAACTAAGTATGGCTTTGCTCCGCAAGCGGTGGGAGAGGCACTAAAGGAAATAGAAATGCTCAAAAATGTAAGCGTGAACGGACTGATGGCTATTGCTCCTATGGTAGATACCCCTCAAAAGGTACGCCCCTATTTTAGGGATCTGAGGCAGCTGCGAGATAGTCTTTCCCAGAAAAGTGTCCATAAACTCTCGATCCTTTCTATGGGGATGTCCGGTGATTTTGAGGCTGCGATTTTAGAGGGAGCGACCATGGTGCGTTTAGGAAGGGCTCTTTTCGAAGGATGAAACCTACCCTTGGGATTATCGGTTTTGGGAATATGGGCTCTGCTCTTGCCGAGCAATTAAAAGCCTATTATCAGCTTTGGATATTTGATAAGGATAATCGTAAGCTTGAAGGCGCGCGGGGAGTCGTTATTGCCGATAACACTATCGCTTTAGTCAATAACGTTGATACTGTTATCATAGCCGTAAAACCCCAGGATTCCGATACTACCATAAGCGAAATAAGGAATGCCGTTTCCGGCAAAGTATTTATTTCTATTGCCGCAGGGATACGTACCGGACATATTGAAAAACGATTAGGGAAGGTAAGAGTTATCAGGGCAATGCCGAATATGCCGGCTAAGATTGGCAAAGGGCTCACCTGCCTGTGTAAAGGAAAGTTTGCCTTAGATGAAGATTTGGCTTTTGCCAAAAAGCTCTTTGAGTATGTGGGAAAGAGCCTGATTATAGATGAAAGCTTGATGAATGCCGCAACCGCGGTTTCCGGAAGCGGCCCTGGGTATTATTTTGATAGGATTGAATCCCGCAACCAGGAATATAAGAGAAATCCAGATAAATTCCTCAAGGATTTTAACACCGAATTAACGGATGCGGCTATCAGTGTTAACTTTAGCCAGCAGGATGCGGAATTTTTAGCCGTAGGCACGGGGACAGGAAGTAATCTTTATTTTGAAAAAGCAAAAATATCTCCTTCTGAAGCGAAAAAACAAATTACTTCAAAAGGAGGGACTACCGAGGCGGGTTTAGAAGCCCTTCACAGGACAGGGTCTCTCGTGGAAGCGGTTAAGGCAGCTTCAAAACGAGCGAAAGAGCTGTCTCAAGAGGAGTAGAAAAATGGGAAAAATCGGAATTATTGGAGGAAGCGGTTTATATGCTATTGAGGGAATAAGGGCTGTGAAAAGGGTATCGCTTACGACACCTTTTGGCAGGCCTTCTGATAAATATATTACCGGCACTTTAGGCGGCAGACAGGTGGTTTTTTTGCCTCGCCATGGCCTCGGCCACAGGATTAGCCCTTCAGAGATTAATTATCGCGCTAATCTTTACGGCATGAAGAAGTTAGGAGTAGATACACTTATCTCTGTATCGGCCTGTGGATCGCTGAGAGAGGAGCTGAGGCCTTTAGATTTCGTGATTCCCGACCAGTTTGTTGACCGCACGAATCAGGCGCGCGGCATGACTTTCTTTGAAAAGGGAATTGTTGCCCATATAAGTTTCGCGGAGCCTGTCTGCAGCGAGCTGGCGAAAGCGGTCTATGAAGCGACGGCGAAAACTACAGCACGAGTGCATTTGGGCGGGACATATCTGAATATGGAAGGCCCTGCTTTTTCTACAAAAGCCGAATCAAGGCTTTATCGCAGCTGGGGAATGGATATTATCGGGATGACGAATATGGCGGAGGCAAAGCTGGCCAGAGAGATGGAGGTCTGTTATTGCACCCTGGCCGCGGTTACCGATTACGATTGTTGGTATCAGTCAGAAGAAGCCGTAACCCTGGAGATGGTTATTGCCAATTTAAACAAAAATACCCATAACGCGAAAAATATTATCAAAACATTAATTCCTCTTTTAGGTGGCCGAAAAACATGCGGCTGCGCCAGCGCGCTTAAGGATGCAATTGTAACTGATAGAAAACTAATCCCAAAACAGGTCAAAGAAGATTTGAAGATTATTATAGGAAAATATATAAAAGCGTAACGTTTGGCTTTCAGCTGATGGCTGATGGCTGATAGCAGAGAGCTGATACATGGACTATAAAACAACCCTTAATCTTCCTTCAACTGATTTCCCGATGAAGGCGGGTTTGCCTTTAAACGAGCCAAAGACATTACGATTTTGGCAGGAAGAGGATATCTACGGAGAAATCCGCAAAAAATATAGCGGTAAACCAAAGTATATTCTTCATGACGGCCCTCCTTATGCCAATGGCAGTATTCATATCGGCCATGCCTTAAACAAGATACTCAAAGATATGATTGTGCGTTGTAAGACGATGCAGGGTTTCGATGCTCCCTATGTGCCTGGGTGGGATTGCCATGGCCTTCCGGTTGAGCATCAGTTATTCAAAGAATTGAAGATAACCAAAGAGCAGATTTCACAGATTGAATTTAGGAAGAAAGCATATGCCTATGCCATGCGCTTTGTCACTATTCAGAAAGAAGAATTTATGCGCCTGGGAATTTTCGGTGATTGGAATAATCCTTACCTGACTTTGGATAAGCGCTATGAGTATGAAATTGTTCGGGCATTAGGGGAATTGGTGCGGAATGGATTTATCTGCCGAGGGCTAAAACCGGTAAACTGGTGCTCAACCTGTGAAACTGCCTTGGCTGAAGCCGAGGTTGAGTATGAAGATAAAGCCTCTCCTTCAATTTATGTGAAATTTAAGATTATTGACGGTTCTCTGTTCCCCAAGGATTCTTCTTTGGTAATTTGGACCACGACTCCTTGGACATTGTATGCCAATGTGGCAGTAGCCGCCCATTGTAACGTGCAGTACGTTGTTGTTGAAACAGGCAAGGGGAATCTAGTTATCGCGAAAAATTTATTGCGTAATGCCCTTAAGGATATGGAATTATCTGAAAATGATAGCACGTGCCTAAAAACGATTTCTGGCAGGGAATTAGAAGGTGTCCTGTACCAGCACCCGTTTTTAGAAGATACCATTACCAGAAAGGTGATTCTTGCCGATTATGTGTCTCAGGATGAAGGAACGGGCTTAGTGCATATCGCTCCGGGCCATGGTATGGAAGATTATGTCGCAGGCCTGCGCTACGGATTGGATATTCTTATGCCTGTTGATAAACAGGGGAAGTTTGATCAAACGGTAAAAGATTTTTCCGGCTTGCATGTCTTTAGCGCAAACAAGGCGATTATAGAAAAACTGGAGGGGCTAAAGTGCCTTTTATTCTACGGACAGAAGCAGCATTCGTACCCGCATTGCTGGCGTTGCAAAAGCCCTGTGCTCTTCAGGGCAACGAAACAGTGGTTTTTAGGGCTTGAGCATAAGGAGTTACGAAAGGCGATTGTTAAGGCAATTGAAAAGGATATCTGTTTTATCCCTGAGTCCGGCAGAGGAAGAATTAAGGCAATGGTCGAGCTGCGCCCTGATTGGTGCCTTTCACGTCAACGGTACTGGGGAGTGCCGATTCCCGCGTTGCATTGTACGCAGTGCAATGAAGAAATCCTCGATGCCGGGGTGATTGCGAATTTCGCGCAAAGAGTTTTATCCGAAGGTACGCAGGCATGGTTTAAGGAGGATGCCGCGGTATTCATTCCGGAAAAGTTTATGTGTCCCCATTGTAAAAATACGGCCTTCAGGCGCGGTGAGGATATTTTAGATGTTTGGTTTGATTCAGGAGTAAGCCATAGGGCAGTGCTCATGGCGGATACGCAGCTTGCGTTTCCGGCATCGTTATATGTGGAAGGCTCGGACCAGCACCGGGGATGGTTTCAGGCATCTTTGATTGCCTCTATGGCGATAGAAGGCAAGTCTCCTTTTAAGGCAGTGCTTACGCATGGCTTTGTTGTTGACGGAGAGGGGAAAAAGATGTCAAAGTCTATGGGAAACGTGGTTTCTCCCGAAGAGGTCATCAGGGAATACGGAGCGGATATCTTAAGGCTTTGGACAGCTTCTAGCAATTACAGCGAGGATGTGCGTATCTCCAAGGATATTTTATCCCGGCTTAGCGATGCCTACCGTAAGATCCGCAATACCGTACGATTTTTACTGGGCAACCTTTCAGATTTTTCCCCGGAGAAAGATGCCATCGAGTATACCCAGATGCTTGAGGTAGACCGTTATATCCTTTCCTGTGCCTATAGCCTCTTAGAAAAGGTTACTAAATATTATGAGGCATTTGAGTTCTATAAGGTTTACCAGGAAATATACCAGTTCTGTATTGTGCAGATGTCCAATTTTTATTTGGATATTATAAAGGATAGAATGTATACCTTTAAAAAGGACGGGTTAGAGCGGCGTTCAGCCCAGACGGTAATGCATGATATCCTTGTCATCCTCGTAAAGATAATCGCGCCGATAGTACCTTTTACCGCGGAAGAAATATGGCGCCACGTGGCGGTTGAGGATAAGGAAAAAAGCGTGCATTGCGCCCGATGGCCTGAAAAGAAGAGTAAATATATTGATGACGAATTACAAAATAAATGGTATAATCTCCTTCAATTTAGAAATAAGGTGTTAAAGGCGGTTGAGGAGAAAAGAGTAAGCGCGGAGATAGGGAGTTCTCTTGAGGCCTCATTGGCCATTGGCATCACCAAGGAAAACAGTTATTTAAAAGAATTGCTTTACAGTTTGCCTGAGGTATTTATTGTTTCGGCAGTTTCATTAGAAGATGCCCAAGAGCCTTTTATCCGCGTACTTAAAGCAAAAGGCACAAAGTGCTCTCGCTGTTGGAATTATTCCCAGGATACAGGAGAAAATACGCAGTACCCGCAGATATGCTCTAAATGCGTTAGGGCATTAACGGGCTAATCTGCGGTTATGTCAGACAGACACAGCTCATCCCCTAGTGTATGGGTTAAGGAGGAATTAACAGAATGGCAAAAATGCTTAAAAAAGAAGCACGGTGGTATCGGGAGAGTTTGTTAAAGATCAAGGAAAGAATTACTGAGGATGTAAAACATATCTCTGAGGACGCGCTCAAAAAGTCGCAGAAAGAAGCCGCAGGCGATATGTCAGGCTATACCTTACATCCTGCAGATGTCGCAACTGATGCCTACGATCGGGAATTTTCTTTGAGCCTGGCTTCTAATGACAGAAATGTTTTGCTGCAGATTAATGACGCCTTGAAGAGAATCGACGAAGGCACCTATGGCGCCTGCGAGCAGTGCAAAAAGCCTATTGCCAAGGTGCGCCTTAAGGCCTTACCTTTTGCCCGATGCTGCCTTAAATGCCAGAGTATAGAAGAAAAAAACCGATAGCCTTATTACTTCAGGGCCGCCCCTCATAGGCTATGCATGGCTTTTTGTTGTGGTTTATTAGCCTCTGTATCATTATCCTTGACCAGATAAGTAAGGCATATATTTCCCGAAACCTTCTTGTAGGCCAGTCACTTCCTGTTCTCAGAAATATTTTTCATATTACCCTTGTCCATAACACAGGCATAGCGTTTGGATTATTGAAAGGCTATAGTATCTTTTTTGTTGTGGTATCTTTATTTATTATCGCCTTTATCACGCGTGAGCTTATGGTTGGCCACACACGGAATTGTCTCGCGAAAGGAATTGCCTTGAGTTTGCTTTTAGGCGGTGCCTGCGGTAATCTGTTAGACCGCTTAAGATATGGATATATTGTGGATTTCCTTGATTTTCGTATCTGGCCGGTCTTCAACATCGCTGACAGCGCTATTACTATAGGGATAATGATGGTAGCGTATCTCGTCTGGAAAAAGTCCCCACGTCATCAGAGCTCCTAGCGCGCTGTGACAAAAATTATTGAGTATACCAAATAAATCCACCTGCCCATTATCTAATAGAGGCAAATGTTCCCTGTTATTTTTAAATTTGGTTTTATCCAAATCTATAGTTATGGTTTAATGGTGGCGGCGGCTTTTTTGGTTTCCGCCTTTTTGCTTTCCCGCTATGCCCGCCTTTTACACTATGATAAAGAGTTTTTTTGGAATTTTGCTTTTGTAATTTTAGTAGGAGGTATTCTTGGCGGGCGCCTCTTCTATAGTATCCTTAATTTTGACTTTTTTCTGGATAACCCGCAGGAAATTTTTATGCTTTGGCATGGGGGGTTAGTCTGGTACGGAGGGTTTTTCGGCGGCTTGATAAGCGCCAGCGTATATTTGAAATTGAAGAAAAAACCATTTTTTAAAACCGCGGATATGGTTGTGCCTTTTGTGGCATTAGGCCATGCCATTGGCAGAATAGGATGTTTTCTTAACGGCTGTTGTTACGGCAGGGTTGCTTCATGGGGAGTGTATTTCCCTGTGCATAATGAGGTGCTTATCCCTTCGCAGTTACTTTCTGTTCTTGGCCTGTTGGCTATTTTTGTCATTTTACGGCTCTTGCAAGACAGGCCGCATCGAGATGGCTTCATTGTGGTTGCCTATCTTTTATGCGCTTCTTTGGAACGTTTCATAGAGGAATACTTCCGTGGGGATTCTCCTCGTAACTTTTACGGATTAACGGTATTCCAGGTGTTGAGCGCAGCAATTTTTTTTGGCGCAGGAATAGTATGGTATATGATTTTACGGTTTCAGAAGAAGACTCAGACAAGCGTTTAGATGTATTTTTAGCGCAAAAGCTTGGCAAAGAATATTCCCGTTCGTTTATACAGCGGGTTATTACGCAGGAGGCTGTAACGGTTAACCAATGTTCTCTAAAGCCTCATTATAAGGTTAAGAGAGGCGATATGGTCCATGTGGTTGTACCTGGGCAAGCCCCATTCCAGATAGTGCCCGAAGATATTCCTTTTACAATACTCTATGAAGATGAGGCTGTTTTGGTTATTAATAAGCCTTCAGGCCTTGTGGTGCATCCGGGTGCTGGCAACAAAGACGGAACCTTGGTGAACGCGTTATTGAAGCATACTCAGTGCCTTTCTTCGATTAATCCCGTTCGTCCCGGGATTGTCCATCGTTTAGATAAAGAGACTTCAGGGGTTATGGTAGTTGCCAAGACTAACGCGGCCCACTTGAGCCTGGTGCAGCAGTTCGCAAAACATACTATTTCGAGAAAGTATGTCGCCGTGGTGCATGGTTGTTTGGAATTAGATGAAGGGATTATTGATTTTCCTATCGGCAGGCATGTAAGGGATTTTCGGCGTTTAGCAGTACGTTTTTCGGATTCCAGTAAATACGCAATCACACGCTATAAAGTTATAAAACGTTTACCTGAAGTTAGCGTTGTTGAGCTCACTCCGGAAACAGGCAGGACACATCAGTTGAGAGTGCATCTTGCGCATATCGGCCATCCTATAGTCGGCGATACAAAGTATGGCAAACTTCCTGCTTTGAGCAGGCTTGCCCTTCATGCCAAAGAATTAGGTTTCCTCCATCCTGTGACTAAAAAGTTCCTTGTTTTTTCTACCAAGGTGCCTGAAGAATTTAGTGATTTTTACAGTTAAGCGGAGATCCGTAAGGCTTTTTAAGTTACTTAGGCTTAGGCATAGATAAAAAAATGCTTGCATTTGTTAAACTCATTGTTATAATTGAGGTTAAAGGTGTAAAAGAAGCTGCCCAAAACTGCTCTGGTCAGGCAGAAAAAGTAAAAGCTTATAATAAGGGAGGTATCTATGGCTAAAGGAAAGGCTCCGGTCATTATTTTATTTATTTTTTTGCTTGCGGTTAGCGCGCTTGCGGCGTTTTGTTTTATGAAGCTACAGGAGGAAAAAGCAACGAACCAGCAGTTAACCGAGCAGGTGAGCCAATTAGAAACAAAAAAACGCGAATTAGATAAGCAGGTTACGGATTTACGCGCTAAGATGGAAGATTTACAGGCGCAAAGAGATCAGCAGCAGGCAAAGCTTAAAGAACTTCAATCAACTCTTACCTCGGTTCAAAGCGAGCTTGAATCAGAGCAAAAATCGAAACAGGACGCATTCTCACAGGCCGAAAGCGCGAAAAAAGAGTTGGCGTCTTTAAAAACAACGAAAGCAGGCCTGGAAGCAGAATTAAAAACTACCAAGGAAACTCTTAGCGGCATCCAGGAAAAGTTGACCGCCCTTGAAAAATCCCATGCGGCAGCTCCTTCAGCCCCCGAGGAATTAAGAGCAAAGGCACAGGACCTGCAGTTAGAGAAAATCGTGGTAACCCCTTCAGAAGCTTCCGGCCAGAAAAATGCAGCCCCTGGGCAAGGGAAGGTGCTTGCGGTTAATAAGGAATATGATTTTGTGGTGGTAAACCTTGGACAGAAGGATAATATCAGTGTTTCTGATATGTTAGAAGTATTCCGTAACAGTAAGAAGATTTGCGAACTGAAGGTCGAAGAGGTTAAAGATACTATGTCAGTTGCTACACCGGTTTCAAAAGAGAGTATTCGGCAGATAAAAGAAGACGATATGGTAATTCGTAAAACAGGGTAGCGATGTAATCCATGAGAAAAATAAGAAAATTGTGGGATACCTTACGCCGGGGCATTAACTATATCTTGGGGCTTTTTTCTAATGATATGGGGATCGATTTGGGCACTGCAACTACCTTAGTGTATGTAAAAGGTGAAGGCATTGTCTTGTGTGAGCCTTCAGTTGTCGCCGTCGAAAAAGGAACCAACAGGGTTATGAAGGTAGGCCTTGAAGCCAAGCGTATGTTGGGAAGGACTCCCGGGGATATCGTGGCAATTCGCCCGATGAAAGACGGAGTTATCGCGGATTTTGAGATTACCGAGGCCATGTTGCGTCATTTTATTGAAAAGGCACAGCATTATAGAAAATTGGCTCGTCCGCGTATCGTTATTGCTATCCCTTCAGGTATTACCGAAGTGGAAAAAAGGGCTGTCAGGGAATCCGCGGAACGCGCGGGCGCGGGCTCTATTGTGTTAATTGAGGAGCCGAAGGCCGCGGCTATTGGGGTTGGCCTGCCAATCCAGGAGCCCGTGGGCAATATGATTATCGATATCGGAGGAGGAACCACAGAAATCGCGGTTCTTTCGCTGGGGGGGATTGTTTTTTCACGCTCAATCCGTATCGGAGGCGATGAGATGGACCAGGCGGTTATAGAGTACCTCAAGAAGGCGTATAATTTAATGATTGGTGAACGCACCGCGGAAGATATTAAAATTAAAATTGGTTCAGCCTATCCTCTTGATGAAGAGTTGAGCCTTGACGTCAGAGGCAGGGATTTGGTCGCGGGGCTTCCTAAAGCCATTACCATAACTTCCGAGGAAATTCGCGACGCGCTTCGCGAACCCGTGCGGGCGATAGTGGAATCTACTAAAATAGTTTTAGAGCGGACTCCTCCCGAATTAGCAGCAGACTTAATTGAGCATGGAATTATGATGGCAGGGGGAGGCTCGTTGTTACGAGGCCTCGATAAACTACTTTCTGAAGAAACAGGCTTGCCCGTGCATATTGCTGACGACCCTTTAACCGCAGTTGCTAGGGGCACAGGTAAGGTTTTAGATGAAGAGAGTTACTTAAAGAGGCTCACCGTTCCTACCAGAATCCAGCAATAACAGGCTATCCTTCTTAACCCGGAATTTGCATTAGGATTTTGGTAAAATGTCTCTAACTCTTTGCCATAACTGCGTTTTACTCGCAAAAGTGTCCTCGCCGTACTGCACCGAGTACGGCTGTGGTACTTTTGCTCGCAAGCCTTGTTCTGACAAAGATTTAGGCCATTTTCCTCAAAACCTAATACAAAATCCGGGTTAATGTGTTTAACCGCAAGCCCTATAAGGCGTTTTTCACAGGCACTATTTTTATTGCCTTATTGATCCTTTCAATTTCTTACCTCAAACCACTCATTCTCAACGTTCTCTTATTCCCTTCAAAAATTGTTTCGAGCTTTATCGCTGATACGAAGGCTATGGTTGGGTATAAATTTATTCAGAATGAGAACCGGCAGCTAAAAAAACAAATCGCAAGCCTGATCGCCAATAGTATTACGGTAAACGAGCTTGCCGCGGAGAATGACCGCCTTAACAGGCTTCTTTCTTTTAAGAAACAGGCGCCGTTTGTTACTATAGCAGCACGAGTAATTGCCAGGGATAGCGGTAATTGGTCAAGGGGGGTAGTGATTGACAAAGGCTTTAAGCAGGGAGTAAAATCCGGGAATGTGGTAATTACAGAGGCTGGTTTGGCAGGCAGGGTGGTAGAGGTGTGGGCGCATGCCGCGAAAGTGATGTTACTTAACGATGCCAATAGCGCTGTAAGCGCGTCTTTGCAGCGAAGCCAGAGTGAAGGGCTGGCCAGCGGAACTCTTTTAGGCGGGATAGTCATGCGATATCTTGAGAAGGATAGCGATATAGCCGTAGGGGACATTGTGGTTACCTCAGGGCTTACCAGGAATTACCCATCTGCTATTCCTCTGGGCAGCGTTGCAATGGTTCAGGAAGAGTCTCACGGATTAGGTAAGTATGCAACCGTGAAACCTTTTGTCGATTTAAAGCAGGTGGAAGAAGTGTTAATCATCACGCAATAAGAGCCCATGGTTTTTTATTCCCCGGATAAAAAATATCGTGCGTATGGAAAGCTTGTTGGCCTGGCCATAGGAGTATGCCTTCTGCAGGTAAGCGTTGTTCCCTCGCTCTGGGGCTTGCCAATAGCGCCTGATTTTCTTTTACTCTCAACGCTTATTATGGCGATGCGTATGCCGGTGTTTTCAGAAATGATTGTTTTTAGCCTTCTCTGCGGTTTGTTAAAAGATTTTTTTAGCGTATCTTTTTTTGGGATGAGCACTCTTGGTTTTGCCTGTAATGGGGCAATGATGTATGGAGTGTTTCGCTACGTGTATAAAGATAGGAAATGGGTGCAATTCCTGGCGGTAGCCGCAGTTACCGTGTGGAATTATGGAGTCTTGAGTATTATGTATAAAAAGCCGTTTATCTTTATCGGCTGTATCGAAGCGATTTTAAATTGCCTTTTTTTACCCCTTGTCGGCGCGTTGTATCATCGCCTGGAACTACCATGTGCAAAACACACGCCTTTTCATGCGTATAGGTAACGTCAGGATTCTCGCGGGGATACTCTTTATTATTTTAATCGGCAGGCTTTTTTATTTTCAAATTATACAGGGGAACTTCTATTATTATGTGAGCAATAAGAATTGTATCAGGTTGCTTCCCCATGAGGGAGTCAGAGGTAAAATTTTGGATCGCCATAATGAGCTGATCGTCGACAATCGAATTTCATATGCCATTAGTGTCTTGCCGCAGGAATTCAGGCAGAATGCGGGAACGCTTTCGAAATTAGCCGTACTATTAAGCACGCCTACCTCAAAAATAACAAAAGCCATAAAAAAAGATTTTATTTCTTCATTTGTCCCCATAGTTGTGGCGAAAGATGTGGATAAAAAGACAGCTTTTCTTATAGAAGAAAATAAATTTGAGCTTCCCGGAGTCATCGTTCAGATCATCCCTAAGCGCTACTATCCCTATCATGATGCCGCAAGCCATCTCCTGGGCTATGTAGCCAAGATAGATACCTGGCGAATTACCAAGCTTAAGGACTATGGATATAAAATGCGCGATATCGTTGGCTTTGGGGGACTGGAGGAGTATCTGGAGCATGACTTAAGAGCGATAGGAGGCGGAACGCAGATACAGGTGGATCACCGGGGTAGGGTGCAAAAGGTTTTGGGGTTCAGGGAGCCTCTTGAAGGAAGGGATGTTTCTGTAACCCTTGACATAAAGATACAAAGGATTATTGAGGATGCCTTCGCGGGAAGAAAAGGGGCAGCAGTGATTATGGAGGTTGATACCGGGAAGATTATTGCTTTGGTAAGTTCCCCCGGGTTTTATCCCGGGGCTTTTACCGATTCCGATCAAGCCGAATATGTGAGCGGCATTTTACGTTCTCCCGATAGCCCTCTCATGAACAGGGCATTATCTGGCCTGTATCCAGTCGGTTCGGTATTTAAGGCTATCGTAGCGATTGCGGCTTTAGAGAAGAGGAAAATAACTCCTGATAAAAGGTATTTTTGCCCGGGGAAACTTTTGGTAGGGGCAAAGGAATTCAAGTGCTGGAGTACCCATGGTTCCCAGAATTTGGTTGAAGCCTTGACACATTCCTGTAATGTCTATTTTTACCACCTAGCCTTATTGCTGGGGCCGGATTCTTTAACCGAATACGCGTTGAAATTTGGCTTAAGCAAGCCTACGGGTATCGATTTGTTGCATGAAGTATCGGGATATATCCCTTCGGTAGTAAGCCGGAGGATGAAATTGCGAAAGTGGTATGACGGCGATACCGCTAATTTCGGCATTGGGCAAGGGGATGTGTTGGTAACCCCTCTTCAGGCGGCACGGCTCATGGGGATAATCGCAAGCGGCGGGAAATACATAAAGCCGTTTGTAGTGCGTAAAATCGCGGATCAGGAAATAATTCCTCCGGAGGCGGCTATGCTCACCTTAGATCCCGCTACCCTCAAGACAGTGATAGAAGGATTAAAAAATGTAGTGAATGCCGAGACCGGAACCGCCAATATCGGATGGGGGGATCTTCGGGTAGCCGGAAAGACTGGTACCGCGCAGGTGCACACGAAGCTCTCTCACGGCTGGTTTGCGGGTTTCCTTCCGTATGATAAGCCGAGGTTTGCCTTTTGTTTTTTTCTGGAAAATACAGGCCCCAGTATCAATTGCGTAATCCTGGCACATCAGGTTTTTAATAAAATGAAGGAAGAGAACCTGCTGTAAAGGCGTTCAACCCAGGGAACATATCGTTATCTCATGCGTCATTATCTACCGATGAATATAAGGGCTCATGCGATTGCTATCGCAGTCTTCGTCATTGTCAGCCTTAGCTTACTGATGCTCTACAGCGAGATCTATCCTAAGCATGCGTTTGATACAAGTTCCGTATTCTTTCGCCAATTAGTCTGGGCTGTTTTAGGGTGGATAGTCTTCATTATTTTTAGCAGGATTCCTTTCCGTGGGCTTCTTGCGGTTATTTATCCGTTTTATGTGGTTATCATTGTATTATTGTCTTTTGTTTTAGTGGCGGGAGCGGCGCGTTTGGGCGCGCAGCGTTGGATAAAGATCTGGTGGTTTAACTTTCAACCTTCGGAATTTGCCAAAATCGCGATTATTCTTGTTTTAAGCCATTATTACAGCAGAAAGGCCGTCAATCAGATACGGCTTAATATTGGCAGCCTTTCTTTTTTACGGGGCATTGTGTATCCTTTTCTGATCATTTTAGTCCCCTTTGGGCTTATCGTAAAGCAGCCTGATTTGGGGACAGCGCTTTTACTTATGTTTATCTTCTTAGGGATGGCGTATTATTCGGGAGTAAAAATGCGCTATATTCTTTTAATTTTAGTGGTAGGTAGCGCCTTGAGCCCTTTTTTATGGCATTGCTTACGCGACTACCAAAAGGACAGAATCCTTGTTTTTCTTAATCCTAATTCTGACCCTCTGGGCGCGGGCTATACCATTATTCAATCGAAGATAGCCATAGGTTCGGGAAGGATTTTTGGTAAGGGGTGGCTTTCAGGGACTCAAGGGCAGTTGAACTTTTTGCCAGAGTCACATACTGATTTCATTTTTGGCATTTTTTCTGAAGAGACCGGTTTCCTGGGCTCGCTTTTTCTCTTAGGGCTTTATGGAGTTCTTATCTTCGAATCTTTTCGAATTGCCCAGAAGGCAAACGATAATTTCGGGAAATTATTCGCTTTTGGCATTGGCCTTATGCTGGCTATTCAGGTGTATATCAATATTTCAATGACGTTGGGTATTTCTCCTGTTGTAGGTGTTCCGCTTCCGTTAATGAGCTATGGCGGTTCGAATATGCTGGTAAATTTTTTATGCCTGGGAATAGTGCAGAATATCAATGCAAGGGGCTGAGCTTTTCAGGGATTCCTGAAGGTTAGGAGAGAAGGTTTTCTAAGAAAATGAAAAGAGTGGTAGCGATAGAGGATATACTTTTACAAGTAAGAAAACCGGGAAGGTATGTGGGGAACGAATGGAATGCCGTCAAGAAAGATTTTGACGCGCAAGAAGTGACTTTCGCGCTTTGTTTTCCTGATTTATATGAAATCGGGATGAGTAATATGGGTTTGCGGATACTCTATGGGTTGCTCAATGAAGAGCCTGGGATAGCGTGTGAAAGAGCTTTTTTGCCAGACGTAGATATGCAGGGGCTGTTAAAAGAAAAGAAGCTTCCCCTTTTTTCTTTAGAATCAAAAATTCCTTTAAGCGAGTTTGATTTTCTTGGCTTTTGCCTTAATTATGAGTTAGCCTATACCAATGTTTTGGCGGTGCTTGATCTGGCAGGGATACCGCTTTTGTCAAAAGATCGTTCATTGGCGTTTCCTTTAGTTATCGCGGGAGGCCCTTGCGTGACGAATCCGGAACCATTGGCGGATTTTATAGATATCTTTTTTATTGGAGAGGCAGAGGAGGCACTTTTAGAAATAGTTGAGATATATAAATCGCAAATCGCAAATCACAAATCACAAATCACAAAAGAGGATATCCTCAAGAAAATAGCAGCTGTGCGAGGGGTGTATATCCCTTCTTTTTATGATGTAGACTATGATGAGGAGGGGGCGGTTAAGAAATTTTTACCCTTGTATCCTGGCGTGCCGCAGAGAATTACAAAGCGCATTGTAGAGGATCTCAATAACGCGTATTATCCTCAAAAATGGCTTGTGCCGTATATTCAAATCGTCCATGACCGGGCGGCGATTGAGCTCATGCGCGGGTGTCCTCACCACTGCAGCTTTTGCCAGGCAAGAGTTGTCTATCAGAAGCTTAGAATACGCTCGCCAGAGAAAATCATTGAAATTACAGAGAACATACTTCGATCCTCCGGATACGAAGAAATTTCATTCTTAAGTTTATCTACCAGCGAGTATCCTTTCTTAAGGCAAGTCCTTGACGGCCTGCGTGAAAGAATGCAAGAGCAGGCAGTGGCGATATCCCTGCCTTCTTTAAGGCCAAAGTCATATCTTGGCAATGTAACGGAGTATCTATCAAGGGTGCGAAAAACCACCCTTACGTTCGCTCCGGAGGCCGGCTCAGAAAGAATGAGGCAGGCAATAAATAAAAATTTTGATATTGAAGAATTTTACGCGGCAATCCGAGCGGCATATAAGGCAGGTTGGCAGTCAATAAAATTATACTTTATGCTGGGTTTACCCGATGAGACCTATGACGATTTAGACGCGCTCATTGCTTTGGCCCGGCAGGTATCGTTTTTAAGAAAGGAATATACCCCTTACCTTGGGCAGGTGCACGCGAGTATATCATTTTTTGTGCCCAAGCCGCATACTGCTTTTGAACGCGTTGCCATGGATTCTTTAGATGTGCTGCGTGAAAAGCGGAACTATTTACGAAAGAAAGCTCAATGCCTGCCAAAGGCGGTACGGCTTGATTTTCATGCCTTAGAAACGAGCCTTTTAGAAGCGGTAGTATCCCGCGGCAACAGGAGGTTAGGAAAGGTTTTGTTAAAAGCCTATCAGGATGGCTGTATGCTTGATGGGTGGACGGAACATTTTAAGTTTAATACCTGGCGCAAGGCTTTTGAAGAATGCCAGAGGCCGATGGAATCGTATTGTCAGGCGCTATCAGAAGATACGGTTTTGCCCTGGCAGCATATTGTTTTGACAGCTTAAGCTTGACGGGTAGGAGCAATAGCGTTATAGTATATTCCACCATATAGGTGAGGCTGGTAAGGGTGCGTATGTCCCTTAAGGTTTCTAAAGGAGTTACTGCTGAAAAACCTTTATTTTGCACGAATAGGCACAAATTACACACAAATACACACGAATTACTTCGTCGCTGTATTCGTGATGATTAGTGTGTAATTCGTGGGAATTCGTGTTTAAAAGACGCTTTTTCAGTGATAACTAAAGGAGGATCCCATGGCTAAGAGCAGTTCTTTATCTTCACGAGGCATAAAGTATAAGCTGATAATCGCTGTATGCCTTATGTCGGTTATTCCTATCCTCATCTGCTTTAATTATATTTTTCCAAGTTTTCTTCTAGGCTTTGGCATCAAGTCGAATTTTGTTATTGTCATCGCGATAATGCTCGGCTTGGTCATTCTCGGGGCCACGATTCTCAAACAGATTTTTGACCCTGTAGTAAAACTGAGCAGGGAAGCCACCTTGATTGCAGAGCAAGGCGTGCCGAAGCACATTGATATTAAAGGTGAAGATGAAATCGGCCAGCTTGGGCAGGCGCTTAATCAGCTTACACAAAAGATAAGGCTCAATATGGACGAGTTAAAGAATTACGGCTCTAAAACCGCCCAGATAAATTCAGAAATCCAGAAGCGGGTACATTTTATTTCGGCACTCCTGCATATTTCCGATGTTGTCGCTCAAGGAGGGGAGATCGATTCAGTTTTAACGCTTTGCGTTGAAAAGGTGAAGGATTTAGCGCATTCTTCCGTGGTATTTATTTTGTATTTAGAGGAAGGTATTTTTAGCCTCAAGGCGCAGTGGGGGCTAACCCATGAAGCAAAGCTTAAGGCAACCTTTTCAGAGCATAATATGTGCTTAATTCAGATGCTGGAAAAAGATATACCTACAGTTATCGACAGTAAGAATCAGAAACATTCTTTCCAAAAGTTCCTGGCCGGATTTGAGATTAAGCATTTCTTGGGCGTTCCCATATTCTCTTATCAGAAGCCTGTTGCCTTATTGGGAATCGGCAACGCCCTTTTAGACTTTACCTACAGTGCTGACGACATTGAACTCTTAAGCATATTCGGCAAGCAAATGGCGATTGCTATTGAGAATAACTGTATGGTTGAACGCCTTGAAAAACTGGAAATCAAGGATATGCTTACCGGCCTTTATAACGAGTATTATATCCGCAGCCGGCTTGACGAGGAAATAAAACGGGCAATTCTTTACCAGCGGCCTTGCGCGTTGGTGTTGGCAAAAATAAATAACTTCATGGAATATCAGAAAGCCCACGGCTTAATTGCCGCTGAGGCGATACTGAAAAAAACAGCGGCGTGCATGGGCAATCTTTTCATCGGTGATGAGCGTATAGGAAGGTTCGCGGATTATCAATTTGCCGTTATTTTCCCTGAAAAAAATAAGCGCCAGGCCCAGAAAATAGCTGAAGAAATGGAGCAGGAGGTAGAGCGTTTTTTCAAGAAAGAGCCTGATCCGCAAAGAAACTTTAGCATATCTGCCGTGGTCGCGGAGAATCCGCTTGACGGGGTAACGGCGCAGGAATTAATACTTTCAGCGCAGAAGGCATTGGATACGGTCAAAACGTAATGATACAATAGAAACACGATGCTTCCCCAAAAGAATATTAATAAAAAATTAGGCGAACTGCTTGTGGACGCGGGTATTATTACCCAAGCGCAGCTTGACGAGGCTTTAGAGCTTCAGAATGATAAAGGAGGCTTGATCGGCGAAGTATTAGTCCAGTTGAAGTTTACTACCGAAGAAGATATCGCGAAGATGCTTACCGCGCAATATGGGTTTGCGTTTCTTCCCTTAGCCAATTATGAAATTGACCAGGATTTAATTAAACTGATTCCCGAGCGCGTAGCTCAGCAGTATTGTTTGATACCCATCGATAAAATAGCGAATAATCTTACCATAGCCATGAGCAACCCTTTAAACACCCAGGCAATTGAAGATATAGAAACGCTGTTAAACTGTAGTGTGCAGGCATTTGTTTCTACATCCTCTGATATCCGTAAGTCAATTGAAAAGTACTATAAAGAAACCAAGAACCAGTAGTGAAATGTTGCGTGAGGTTTCGTAACGGTGCCTTTGTAACCTTATGTAACTTCTTCACGCAACCTCACGTAACTTTACGCAACCTCACGTAACCTTACGCAACCTTTACATAGTATGCCTTCCCTCAAAGAGCGGATTATTCAAACACTCACCGAAAGTAAGCTTATTTCCCAGGAGAGCCTCAAGCAGGCATTAGAAATCCAGAAGGACAAAGGGGGGAGTTTAAGTGATATCCTGGTAAAGGAAAAACTCATCGACGCGGATAAACTTCTTATCGCCATGTCGAAGGTATTTTCTAAGCCAAGCATTGACTTGACCCGTTTTACGATTGACGCTGAAGTCCTGAGCCTTATTCCCCCGAATATCTGCAGGCAGTATCAGATTATGCCAATTTCAAGATTTGCCAATACCCTGACGTTGGCTATGGTTGACCCCCTTAATATTCTCGCCCTCGATGATGTAAAGACGCTTACCGGTTATCAGATTAATCCTATTATCGCGGATTCGCGCCGGGTACTTCAAGCTATTGAGCAATATTATGGGCAGAGCGCTAAAACTGAAATTGAAGGCTTACTTCAGGGGATATCGGCAGAAAATATAGAATTGATTCAGGAGGAGAAGGGATTTGAGCTTCCCCTTGACGAGCTTGGGAGGCTTATTAAAGAAGCGCCCATTGTTTCATTTATCAATAAGATGGTAGAACAAGCGGTGAACCTTAAGGTTTCGGATGTTTTGATTGAGCCTCAGGAAAGAAGATTGAGGATACGTTTCCGTATTGACGGAATGCTTAAGGAACAACCTGATTGTGCTACCAGCATGAGCCCTTTGGTTATTTCGCGTATCAAGGTTATTTCAGGCTTGGATATCTCAGAGCACAGGCTTCCCCAAGACGGAAGGTTTACGATGAAATTCGCGGCGAGGGAGGTTGATTTTCGCGTTTCGGTCTTGCCGACAAGTTTTGGGGAGAAGGTAGCATTGCGCATTCTGGATAAAACCAGGGTTAACTTAGACATTGATACTTTAGGGTTTCAGGAAAAGGCTCTTCTAGACCTGAAAAAATGCGCCTTCAGGCCTTATGGGATGATTTTAACCTG
This sequence comes from Omnitrophica WOR_2 bacterium GWF2_43_52, assembly GCA_001805445.1. Classification (GTDB taxonomy): domain Bacteria; phylum Omnitrophota; class Gorgyraeia; order Gygaellales; family UBA12090; genus GWF2-43-52. The sequence continues at coordinate 12,353 of MHGF01000028.1, read as the reverse complement.
TGGGCCGACAGGCGCGGGAAAAACCACTACCTTATATTCGGTATTAAAGCTTGTAGACAAACCAAAAATAAATATTATTACAGTAGAAGACCCTGTAGAATTTCAGATTCCGGGTATCAATCAAGTCAATATCCAATCTGAAATCGGCTTGAGCTTTGCTTTAGCGCTGCGTTCAATACTCAGGCAGGACCCTAATGTGATTATGGTTGGGGAAATCCGCGATTCGGAAACCGCCGATATTGCGGTTAAAGCCGCCCTTACCGGCCATTTGGTGCTTTCTACCATTCATACCACCAGTGCCAGCGGTGCGGTTGTACGCCTGGTCAATATGGGGGTTGAGCCATTTTTGATTACTTCCGCGGTTAGCTGTATCGTAGCCCAGAGGCTGGCGAGGATTCTCTGTCCGGCGTGTAAGGAACAGTATATACTCAAGGATGATATCGTTGCTCGATTAAAATTTCCACCCCAGAAGAAAGGATATACTTTTTTTAGGCCTAAGGGCTGTCCAAAGTGTTATCATACAGGATATAAAGGAAGAGCAGTAGTCGCGGAAGTGCTTGTGGTAAGCCCAAGGATAAAGGAGCTTATTCTTGAGAGGGCGCAGGAACACACGATAAAACAGCAAGCGCGCCTTGAGGGAATGCAGACGCTGCGGGAAGATGGGATTGCGAAGGCCTTAAACGGCGTTACTTCGCTTGAGGAAATTATCCGGGTTACTGCCAGTGATGAGTAATTTGTATGGCTAGCTCTATTGGAATGATACGATACCGCCGTTATTGAAGGTGTGCAATGGCATTATTTAAGGAAAAGCTTATAGAACTGTTGATAAAACAGAAAATACTTTCTAAGGAACGATTGCAAGAAGCAATTGAAATTCAAAGAAAGAAAGGCCTTCCTTTACGGGAAGTACTGCTTAAAGAAGGATTTGTGGAGGAATCAAAACTTATCAGCGCTTTATCAGAGTCGCTTTATTTGCCTACCTTAAACCTGTCTCATTACCGTATCGATCGTTCGCTTGCGGACATTGTTCCTGAGCGTTTAGCCAGTCAATATACCGCGGTGCCTGTTTCACGTATTGGGGATACCTTAACCGTTGCCATGTTTGATCCTCTCAATATATTCGCGCTCGATGATTTACGGATAATTACCGGGTATAGGATTGATCCCGTGCTTGCCTTGGAAAAAGATATTTTGCACGCGATTCAGAATGTCTATAGCCATAAAAAAGAGGAATCTGTGGTTACGCAAGAAGAATCTGTGGAAAGCCCATCTACCGTTTTGGGAGAAGATACGCTTGAATTGGATAATAGTAAGGAGCAGGGCGATGCTGTCCCTGTGGTTAAGATCGTTAATCTGATGCTTGCGGAAGCGCTTAAACGAAGGGCATCGGATATTCATGTCGAGCCTCAGGAAAATAATCTGAGGGTGCGTTTCCGCATTGACGGAGAGCTTATTGATGCCTTTACTATTCCTAAAAAAAGCGAAAACGCCATTACTGCCAGGATAAAAATTATTTCCGGTTTAGATATTACCGAGGCGCGCCTCCCTCAAGACGGAAGATTTAAAATTAAATTTTTAAATAAGGAGGTTGACTTCAGGGTTTCTCTGCTTCCTACCAGTTTTGGCCAGACCTTGGTGCTGCGCGTGCTGGATAGGGCATCATTAGTAGTAGGGTTAGACTCTTTAGGTTTTTCTCCAGGCTCATTAGCGCTTTTGAAAGAGGCAATCGCGCGGCCCTATGGAATGATTGTGGTTACCGGACCCACGGGAAGCGGGAAATCTACCAGCCTTTATTCGGTATTAAGTTTACTGAATACCCCGGAAAGGAATATTATTACCATTGAGGATCCTGTAGAATATCAGTTAGAAGGAATTAGCCAGATACCGGTAAAATCAGATATCGGTATGAATTTTGCCGCGGGGCTGCGGTCTATTCTGCGGCAAAGCCCCGATGTTATTTTGATTGGCGAGATCCGGGATTCTGAAACCGCTGATATCGCCATCAAGGCCGCGCTTACCGGGCAGTTTGTAATGTCTACGCTGCACACCAATAACGCGGCTCAGGCGATAACGAGATTGATTGATATGGGGCTAGAACCTTTTTTAGTGGCTTCAAGCGTTATTATGAGCTCTGCCCAGCGTTTAATGCGGGTTATCTGCAGCCGCTGTAAAAAACCGGATAATCCCCCTAACGCATTGCTTTTGAACCTTGGGTTAAATCCTGATCTGCAATTTTTTAGAGGCGAAGGTTGTCCGTCGTGCGCGCATACGGGCTATTATGGCAGACAAGCAATACTGGAAATTTTGATGATTGATGATATAATACGAGAGATGGTTGTTAAAGGCGCAACCAGTGAGCAGATTCAGGAATACGCGGTACGTAATTCCGGGATGAAAACCCTGCGCCAGGAAGCATTGCTAAAGGCAGAAAAGGGGATAACGACTGTCGATGAAGTGGTGAGGGTTACGGCAGCGCAGTAAACTAAGGATAAGGAGAGGTAATTGAAGAGATAACCCGTCTACCGGCACACACTGTGATTTGAACATGGTAGATGATTATCTTGAAATTACCGATACAATGTAACTATTACACCGTTAAATTAGTTTTTACTAGTGTGACGGTGTACTAAAAGGGGTGTGGGGAAAAATTTTCCCCACGATTGGGGGGTGCTCAGCGTAGCCGACGATAAGTCGGCGGAGCGCCGAAGCCCGCCGTAGGCGGGATAGCGGAAGCGCGGAGTTAACTTTCGCTATACTCCCAAGAATTAAGTTAACGGAGCACTATGGCTATGTATCGTTATATTGTTAAAACAAAAGACGCCCAAACTATAAGCGGTGTCGTAGAGGCGCAGTCCCAAAAGGATGCTGAGGTTATCCTGCATCAGAAAAATCTTATCATTGTGTCTTTAACGCAAAGCGCGCAGCCTTTGGGAAAGAAACGTTTTTCCCAAAAGGTTACCCTTGATGACTTAGTGATCTTTTCGCGCCAATTGGCAACGATGATAGACAGCGGCATAACCCTGGTAATCGCGCTGGATATCCTCAAAGGGCAGATTGAAAATCGTGCTTTTGTCCAGGTAATCACCCGTATCTATCAGGATGTGGAGTCAGGGAAAAGCTTTTGTGACGCGGTGGCGCAATTCCCCACGGTTTTCTCGAATTTCTACATTAACATGATTAGGGCGGGCGAAACATCAGGAACCTTGGATGAGGTCTTAGACAGGATAGCCGTCTATCTGGAGAAAACCGCCGCGTTAAAAAGAAAGATTCAGGCAAGCCTGGTGTATCCGGCGGTAGTCATTACCATGGCATTGCTTATTACCGCGTTGCTCTTATTGAAGGTAGTCCCTACTTTTAAGAGTATTTTCGAAAGTTTGGGGGGAACCCTGCCATTACCGACACAGATATTAATCATTATCAGCGATCTGTTCAGAAGATTCTTTTTCGTTATGCTCGGGGGTACAGGGTTGGCCTTGTTTTTACTGAAGCGTTATATCAACACGCCAAAAGGAAGATATCAATTCGATAAGCTTATCCTAAGGCTGCCGATTTTCGGCCCGCTTTTCTTAAAAGCCGCTGTCGCCCGGTTTGCGCGGACTTTTTCGACGTTAATGCGAAGCGGGATTCCCATTTTAAATGCTTTGGATATTGTTGCCAAGACCTCAGGCAATAAAATCATAGAGGAGGCGGTAGAAAATGCCCGTCAGGCAATCCGGCAAGGTGAGCCGATTGCTCAGCCTCTCGAGAAATCGAAGGTTTTTCCTTTGATGGCGGTGCGGATGATTGGGGTGGGCGAAAAGGCGGGAGAATTGGAAAAGATGCTCGGAAAAATCGCTGAGTTTTATGAAGAACAGGTTGATGCCGCGGTCTCGGGGTTAACCAGCATTATTGAGCCTCTGGTTATTGCCTTTTTAGGCATCATTATCGGAGGGATCGTCTTAGCCTTGTTCTTGCCTATATTTAAGATTAGCGAATTAGTGGCAAAATAACCTATGGCAGATACACCGTATACAATAGAGTATTCAAAAGAATTAAACCCCGCGCAGTTAGAGGCTGTGTATGCTACTGAAGGCTCCTATTTGGTGATTGCCGGAGCCGGCAGCGGAAAGACTCGGGTTTTGGTTTATAGGGTAGCGTATTTGGTAGAAAAAGGAGTAAACCCTGAGGGAATTCTTTTACTTACTTTTACCAGGAAAGCCGCTGAAGAAATGCTTCGGCGCGCCTCTTTAGTGCTGGACAGCCGTTGCACAAGAGTTTCCGGAGGGACATTCCATTCTTTTGCCAATATGATTTTACGCAAGTACGCGCGCGTTATGGGCATCGCCAATGCCTTTACTATTTTGGATAGAAGCGACAGTGAGGATACTCTGAATGTCATTCGTACTAAATTAGGGTTTAATAAACTAGAAAAACGTTTTCCCCGTAAAGGCGCGATCCTTGATGTGATTTCAAAGAGTATCAATAAATCAGAAAACCTTGATAGGATTCTGTACGCGGAATACCCGCAGTTTATTGAGTGGGCGCTCGAGATAAAAAATATTCAAGAGTCCTATAGTCAGTATAAACTTTCGAAGTCACTTCTGGATTATGATGATTTACTGGTGTATTTGCACAGGCTTCTTGTTGAACATGAGGGCCTGCGCGTACATCTGGCGCGTAAATACAAATACATCATGGTTGATGAATACCAGGACACCAATAAGCTGCAAGCACAGATAACCTGCCTTTTGGCTTCGGAGCATAAAAATATCATGGTGGTAGGCGATGATTCCCAGAGTATATACTCTTTCCGCGGGGCGAATTTTAAGAACATTATTGACTTCCCTAAAATATTCCCCGGGACAAAAATTATTACCTTGGAGGAAAATTACCGTTCAACCCAGCCTATTTTAAACCTGACGAACGAAATTATTTATTATGCCAAGGAAAGGTTTGAAAAAAATCTCTATACTAAAAAACAGGGAGACCGCCTTCCGTTTTATGTTGAAACTGAAGATGAACATGCTCAATCAAGGTATGTCGCGGAAAAGATTTTGGCCTTACGGGAAGAGGGGCTTGAGCTTAACGATATTGCCGTACTTTTTCGTTCCGGCTGGCATTCCAACGATTTGGAAATTGAATTAGCCAGCCGCGATATCCCTTTTGTCAAATACGGAGGCCAGAAATTTGTCGAGGCAGCGCATATCAAGGATATCTTAACCTATCTACGCATTGTTTTTAATGTTTATGACCAGGTAAGCTGGTATCGGCTCCTTTTGCTCCTGCCGAAAATAGGGCCAAAGACAGCGGAAACTATATTAGAAGATGTTGTTTTTCAAAAGAAGGGTTTGGAGATCGATACTTCCGGGAAGTTCTTCCAGAAATCCGCTCAGCTTACGAAGCTGTTTGAACTTTTGAAGAAGATCGACGCGCAGGCTTTGAGCCCCTACGCTATGCTTCAGATATTTTTAGAGCACTATCAACCGTTGTTAAAAGAAAAGTACGATGATTTTAACAAGCGGTTAAATGATTTAGATTCACTACTGAAAATAGCGGCCAGATATACATCTTTAGAATGTTTCTTAACCGATATGGCTCTTGAGCCTCCGGAGAGAAGCATTATTGAGGCAGGCCTCAGGGATAAGGATGACTCGTGTGTGAGGCTATCAACGATTCATTCGGCAAAAGGCCTGGAATGGCATACCGTTTTTATCCTCTACGTGGCAGAAGGCCATCTGCCGTCATATCTTTCTTTGGAAGACAGCGATGCCATTGAAGAAGAGCGGCGTTTATTTTATGTTGCCTCAACCCGCGCTAAAGAAAACCTTTATTTTCTTAAACCTCATATTGATAATTCTCCCCGAAGCTATTTTAATGAAAGCACCTCAGTGTTTACCCAGGTCTCGCGTTTTCTGGAGGAGAACGATATCTTGACGCGTTTTACCGATTCAGAGAACTGCTCTGTTTAGTTTTTACGGGTGAGAATAGGCGGTTGTCAGTGCGTATTCAAAACCGTCTCTGGTTAGGTGATTAGGAAAAATTTGTTTCTATGTAACTTTTAATTTCCTGGATAGTTTCATCAGGTGTTGATGCCCCCGCGGTGATTCCCACCGACTGTACTCTCGTAAACCATTCTTTCTTAAGTTTAGCCGCGGAATTAACCCAATGAGAATTAGGGTTTAGGGATTTGGCTATTTGGTAGAGGCGTTTGGTGTTGGCGCTGGTTTTTGAGCCAATGACAATCACGCAATCATTTTGTTGGGGGAGTGTTTTTATTTCGGTTTGTTTGAGGCGGGTAGGCGAGCAGATAGTGTTGAAGAATTGTAAGTCAGCAACATAGGTTTCAAGCGCTGCTTTCATTTGGAGCACTTTCTCCAGATTTTGCGTAGACTGTATCACGACTGCTGCTTTGGGGATTTTTTTCGTGATTTTCTTCTTGATATCAGCCATATCTTCCAAGACAATCGCCTTATGTGGTATTTGCCCTACGATGCCTTGAACTTCGTCGTGCTTATGATCGCCGATGACGATAATTTTATAGCCTTGAGCGTCCATTTCAATGGCGATTTTATGGATTTCCTTCACCATAGGGCAGGTGGCGTCAATAACCTTAAGGCCTAAGGTAGCGGCTTTTTCCACAATTTTCTTAGCGCTGCCATGGGCGCGGATAAGCAGTGAACCCTTCTGATAGGGGGAGAGGTTCTTTATCTTTTTTATCCCTGTTCTCTCAATTTTTTCGACTACATTTTCATTGTGGACAATATCCCCTAGCATATACACTGGATTTTCTTTATTTTGAGAGCTTTCTAAGGCAGTATCAATAGCCCTTTTGACCCCGAAACAAAACCCCGCGTTTTTGGCAATAGTGATTTTCATTACTCTTTTTTGGCTTGGTGTCTTCTATTACTTACTACTATCTACTTACTACTTACTACTTTCTACTCCTTGATGATATCACCAAATTATTTCATTGGCAACAGGTAAAAGAAGTGCTATAATTTCACTATGAGAATAAAGACTGTAAGTGATTCTGCGACAGTATTATCAGAAGTAATGATGCCACTTCACGCCAATCATTACGGTAGTGTGCACGGTGGCACGATTTTGAAACTGGTTGATGAGGCGGCATATGTTGCGGCAACCAGGCATGCCCGTAAAAACGTCGTAGTTGCCTCTATGGATTATATAGAGTTTAAACACCCTGTCGGCGTTGGTGACGTATTGACTCTTAGGGCTTCAGTCTACCATGTGGGCAGGTCGTCAATGGATGTTGAGGTTGAGATTGAGACAGAAAGGATTAAACAGGGAAAGGTGCTTAAGGTGGGTTCAGCCTATTTAACTATGGTGGCGTTGAATGAAAAAGGCAAGCCTATGGAGGTTCCCCGCTTAATTTTGAAGACAAAAGAGGAAAGAGAAAAGAATCTACAAATAAAACTAAAAAGGCAAAGGCGCATTGCCCATTTTTGCGGCTGCGAATGAAATTTATAAAATTCTAAGAAATATCCAATGAACGATTGGAAAAGATTAAGCTTTTTGCCTCAGAAAGAACTCCGAGATCTCCAGAATAGAAAGCTGCGCCATTTTATCTCCTACCAGTTATACCCCTTCAGCACCTACTACCGCAATCTTTTCGATACGCATAAAATCAAACCCCGCTACATAAGGACTGTGGAAGATTTACGAATTATCCCATTTACCAAAAAAGATGATTTTCTCTCTACCAAAGAAAACCCCAGCCGCTTTCTTGATTTTATCCTGAAGCCGGATGAGGCTTCGCTCAAAAAATACCTTCCAAAAAATAAACTCCTGTCATTAGCCTTGGCTAAAGCATTAAAGGGTAAAGAATACGTCAAAGGCAGGCTTGAGAAAGAATACCGGCCTATTTTTTTAACCGCGACCACCGGCACTACCGATCAGCCGGTTTCTTTTTTGTATACCAATTATGATATTGAAAACCTGAAGATTTCAGGGTATCGCTTACTGGATGTATTCGGCGCCGGAAAAGATGTGAGAGCGGTAAACCTTTTTCCCTACGCGCCGCATCTTGCCTTTTGGCAGACGGTTTTGGCGGGGTTTGCCTATAATGCCTTTTTACTGAGTACCGGCGGCGGAAAGGTAATGGGAACGCAAGGCAATATTGACTCTATTTTGAAAGTCAAGCCTAATATGATTATCGGTGTGCCCAGTTACTTGTATCATTTGGTGCGTTGTGCCAGAGTGAGCGCGAAAAATTTCGGATTTTTACAAAAGGTAATTTTAGGGGCATCAGCGGTGCCCTCGGGATTTAAGGAAAAACTATCCCAGATGCTTGCTGAAATGGGAGCGGAACAGGTGTATATCTTTGGAACCTACGGCTTCACCGAAGCAAAAAGCGCGTGGGGGGAGTGCCCAACTCCGATAAACGTTTCAAGCGGCTATCATACCTATCCGGATAAGGAGATCTTTGAGATTATTGACCCTGAAACAGGAGAAGTGAAGAAAGAGGGTGAAGATGGAGAATTAGTCTATACTTCACTAGACGCCAGAGGAAGCGCTGTGGTGCGTTACCGTACCGGCGACCTGGTAAAAGGCGGAATGCTTTATTCACCGTGTCCGTATTGCAAGAGAACCGTCCCCAGAATCTCGAGTGGTATTTATCGGGCTTTTAATATCAAGAACCTCCAGCTTTCTAAGGTAAAGGGGACTTTAGTCAATCTGAACAGCTTCAGCACAATTCTTGAGGCTGAAAAAGGCATTGAAGAATGGCAGGTTGAGATACGCAAGAAAGACAATGACCCGTATGAAGTGGATGAAGTGTTGATTTATATTAGTGTGGCTGGCGGATATGACTCTAGGAAGCTCACGGAAGAATTAAGGCATAAAATCCTTTCGGCAACTGAAGTTACCCCCAATGAAATAATTGTCCTGCCGCATGACGAGATGCTTACGCGGGTAGAAATGGAAATTTCCCATAAGGTGAAGCGCTTAGTGGATAAAAGGCCGAAATAGTCAATGGTCTATGGTCGATAGGCTATAGACACAAGTAAAAAAGAAACAGTATTATCAAGAGAAGCCAAAAATCCGTAGATAGTAGCCGCGGACTGCTGGCTTTTAAAACTATGTCAAGAATTGCTATTGTTAACGGAATACGGACACCGTTTGCCAAGGCATGGACGGATTTTTGGGATATGCCAGCGCAGGAATTAGGCAGGGTCGCGGTAAGGGAATTATTAGAAAGAACAGCTATTGAGCCGAATTTAATTGATGAGGTGATTTTTGGCGCGGTGGCTAATCCCCCTGAAGCGGCGAATATGGCGCGGGTGATTTCTCTTTTGAGCGGCATTCCAAAGGAAAAACGCGCCTACACTATTTCGCGAAACTGTGCCTCCGGATTTGAGGCAGTAACTAGCGCGGTAGAAAAGATACAATCGGGGTTTGACCAGATAGTCATTGCCGGGGGTGCTGAGTCAATGTCAAACATACCGATGTATTATCCTAAAGAAACCGCCAAGCTGTTTTTAAGGCTTTCTAAAGCCAAGAATCCTTTTGAGCGCGTAGGGATATTGTTTAGTTTGCTTAAGCCAAAATACCTTCTTAAACCGGTGATAGGTTTGCAACTGGGCTTGACGGATCCTGTCTGCGGCCTGAATATGGGCCAGACCGCCGAGATTTTGGCAAAAGAATATGGAGTTACCCGCAAAGAGCAGGATGAATTTGCCCTGATGAGCCATAGACATGCGTCGGCGGCAGGTGAGAAGTTGCGGGAAGAGATTGTCCCAGTGTTAGTGCCGCCTAAGTATGAGAAGGCAGTCCAAGATGATAACGGTGCGCGTAAAAATATAACAATTGAGGATTTGGCAAAACTTAAGCCTTTTTTTGACCGTTATAGCGGCAGTGTTACTGTGGGCAATGCCTGCCAGGTGACTGACGGGGCGTGCGCGTTATTGGTAATGAAGGAAGAAAGGGCAAGAGAACTTGGATTTCAGCCTTTAGGCTTCATTCGTTCCTATGCCTATTGTGGCGTTGAGCCAAGCAAGATGGGGATAGGCCCGGCATTTGCCATCCCGGAAGTCTTAGCCAAAGCCAATTTGAAATTAAGCGATATTGAATTGATTGAGATAAACGAGGCCTTTGCCGCCCAGGTGATTGCCTGCGAGAGGCATTTGGCGGCCTCTAATATAGGAAAGCTTAATCGCGAGATACTCAATGTGAACGGAGGGGCCATTGCCTTGGGCCATCCGGTAGGGGTTACCGGAAGCCGTTTGATATTGACCCTGCTTAAGGAGCTGCAGCGCCGGAATTTACATCTTGGTTTGGCTTCGTTATGTGTGGGCGGCGGCCAAGGCGCGGCGGTGATTGTGGAGAGAGGTTAAGAGTGAGGGCGCGGGTCCTGTCAAGGTTGTATTTTCGCAGGGACGTTCGGCTTGCTCCTGCGGCAAGCCTCACTCGGCGTAAATTTTTGCGCTCCGCCTGCGGCGGAGTCCAAGCCGCAAAAATTTCCGTACGCCCTGCTCAAACACAACCTCGCCACCCGCGCTGGCAAGCTAAAGAGCACTAAAACGCCATTTCGTACCTGACACCAAATACGCAAAATACGAAAGACGATGGACGATGGACGATAGACGAGGGAAGATAATACAAGCTTTAAGATTTAAAATTGACGAGAAGTTTCCCTTAATATTTCGCATGGGACAGATTATAACGCAAAAGAAAAGCTTGTAGCTAGAGATAAAGAAGATAATGTCTAATGTCATGGTCTGACTCCTAAAACTTACCTCTAAAACTCAGGAGATAGAAAATGAAGGGAATGATATATAATACAGAATTTAGAATTGATGCTCCATTGCTTATAGACCGTAAAGCTCTTGAGAACTTACACGCTATTATAGAGACTACTTCCGGGAAAATCTTTAAAATAAATGATGAAGATTTAGAAAAAGAGGTTGATAGAGTATTTCTGCAAGAATACGCGTCACATTATAAGGGTCGAACTGTAGTTGAAATTGAAGAAAGTAAAAAAGAAATTAGGAGGCTAATAGCTGACCGTTACGAAAAATACAAAAATATAACTGCAGAACTCGGAGAAAATAAATCTTTTTCTGTGGAGACCTTAAAAGAGCTTGTATCGGCACCAGAGCTATCCCAAGAGAACATTAAAGGCTTAATAATTAAATATGGCGTCAGAAATGTCTCTGTTTTAATAGAATTTGGTCACTTCTCATGGTCATCTGGTCTATTGATAAGGACATCCCCTGAGGCTGATGAATTCTCAAAGGAAATTTTTGTAGAATTAAGAGATTGGGCTTATCAAAATCAAGCACCACCTTGGCAAAGGTTATGGAAAAAGATTCAAGGTTTTCATTGGGCGATATTTGTCTTAATCATATTTTTTTCCTCTTTTTTTATACAAACTTCTCAAGACATCGTTTTGGAAAATCATAAGGTAGAAGCGCATAAGCTTTTAACCAAAGGCATTACAAATGATACTCTTTCTCAAGCTGTTGAATTAGCTCTGAAAATCCAATCAAAGTACATTCCTGAGCTCCAAAAACAAAAAGAGCAGTCTTTCAATAAGCGCTTTATAGTATTATTAAAAGTCTACTTACTAATGGCTATTATTTTATCAATTTTACCTACGCTTGTAATTGGTATAGGAAAAGGGAGTTTGAAAATAAAATATTGGAGATGGTGGCTAAGAACAGTATCTATAACGATTCCAGGGTTAATATTTACAACTTTTTTCTTGCCGAAAATACTTGCTTTAATTGTTAAGTTTTTTAATCTCTAGCGCTGGACTACACATGATATTCTCTCGGAGGTAACCGTCGGTATCGATGAAAGAGAATATAGGGGTCAGACCTTGAAATGTGAAATAGTTCATAATAAACTAAAGGGGTTAGACACGGACAGAAGACATTAATGAAATAATCTATCGAGTGGTAGGGGGGCGGACTTCAACGTTTTCGCCGCAGGCGTCATGCCGTAGGCAGATCCGCCTGCGGCGGAGATGCGCCTACGGTGTAAGAAAGTAGTTGGCAGTAGATAAGTTTTTTTCTGTATTCAAAAAAGCGCGAGGGTATAAATGAAAAAGAGAATGTCTCTGCAAGATAAGGCTTATGCGGCATTGAAAAAGGCGGTGCGGCAGGTTGTCCAACAGCATAAAAAAACAGGCCGTCCTCTTGTTGTGTGGGAGAATGGAAGGGTAGCCCGCATTTCTCCTTACACGGTTAAATAATTGGGACAGCGATCGTTTTGAGAGGAAAATGGGGCGCCTTATCAGCTTACGGCAAACGCGGCAGGTTTTTAAAAAACAATAGGGGTCACCCATTGAGATACCCGTCAAGAGAAAAAACACTCCTCCTGATAAAAATAAGACGGCCCCTTAAAATTATTAT
>MHGF01000027.1 GCA_001805445.1 Omnitrophica WOR_2 bacterium GWF2_43_52 | reverse complement strand
GGTCAACATTCCAATAAGAAAGACTGCTAAACCTATCTTGGTTTCAAAAAACAAAAAATCTATTATTGACTTGGCATTAACCAGGCCAACAACCTCAAATGCCGCTTCTGTGGGGGATATACCTGTGGGGATCATTTTCTATAACCACCTCCTTAAAAACAAAAAACTCCTATCTTTTGAATAGGAGCTAAACTATCTTATAAACTTAATTGAACTATCTTTTACATTGCGACCAACTCCAACTTCCCTTTTAGGATCTGCAGGTATTCTAATGATGAGGTGCCTGATCTCATTATCTCCTCGCAGAGTTCCTGCTGTATAAATTGCACTTCCCTGCCTTGTTCCAGGGCAAAATCAGCGGTAATCAGTGCCCCGCTATTTTTTGCGGCCTCTACCACAATGGTCCCCAGCGATAGGCCGCTGATAACCCTATTTCTTCGGGGAAAATTACGGGCAAGCGGCTCGGCATTCAGAGGAAATTCCGAAACTACCGCGCCACTCTCTGCTATTTTCTCTGCTAATTTTGCATTTTCCGGAGGATACAGCGAATTGAGCCCGCTTCCCAAAACCGCGAGAGTCCTCCCTTTTGCCTTTAATGCCCCCGCGTGCGCTTGGGTATCCACGCCTCTGGCTAATCCTGAAACCACCGTAATGCCATACTGAGCCAAGGCATAAGCAAACTTCTCCGCGCAGGATAATCCGTAAAAAGATGCCCGTCGAGAACCAACGATTGCCAAGGCAAGGGTATCAGCGGAAGACAATGCCCCTTTTACATAAAGGCACAGGGGCGGATCATAAATCTCCTTAAGGTTTTTCGGATAGGTATTATCTTTGAGGGTAACTACCGTAACGCCTAATTTCTTGGCTAAGGCTAATTCTTTCTTCAAGCTCTCATAGGAAAAAGCAACAATCGCCCGCGCAATTTTATCGCTTATTTTATCTACCTTCTTTAACGTGCTTTCTGAATTGAGGAATATTTTGGGAGCGCTGCCAAACGCCTCTAATAAATTCTTTAACCGCGCGCTGCCGATATCGGGAATTAAATTTAACGCGATCAGGGCTTCCTGCTCAGTCATGGCTGTTTACCCAATCCAAAATATGCCGCATAACCTCTTGCACCGATAGGGCAGAAGTATCAATCACGACATGCGCCTGTTCATAGTAAGGCTTACGAAGAGCCAAAAGCTCTTTAATCTTTTCCAGGGGGTCTGCCACCTTCAAAAGCGGCCTGTGGCTGGCTCTTTTAACGCGTTCATAGATTATTTCAGGCCTAGCGGTTAAAGCAATCATAGTGCCGCTTTTCTTCATGATGGCGATATTATCGGGATTTATCACAATTCCGCCCCCGCAAGCAACTACCTGCCCATTACCAAGAGTAATCTCCCGCAAGGTTTCTTGTTCCAGTTTTCTAAAATAAGGCTCTTTACTTTGGCTAAAGATATCATTAATGCTGCGATTTTCCTTTTTTACAATCAAATCATCAATATCTACAAGCTCTACCTTGAATTTCTTTGCTAAGGCCCTACCCACCGCTGTTTTTCCTGTACCCATAAAACCCACTAAATATATATTCCGCATAATCTTATAAGTGTAACATAGCTCAATTTAGGTGTCAAACTAAAAAACCCGCTCCTTTACAGAGCGGGTCTACATAACTATTTGATAAACAATAGGTTAGGGAAATAATCAGGCTGGTTTTATCTTCTTACTGCCACCTTATATATTTGAGCTATATGCGTTTCAGAATCCATATATTCTATGAACTCCGGCTTGACCTCAAGAACTACATACTTAGGATCATTGACACCGGTATAATACTTTCCCATAAACGGTAACCAAAGCTTTTTCCTAATCCCGGTGTCAGAACGCACCTTTGCTTTCGCTGCAATCTGGACGTAAGGAGCATCCATATGCTCCATACTACCCCCAATCGTAAGATGGATATTCCGGTTTTTTTGAATCTGCTTGAGCTTACGAGCATCCTTAAAGGTACAAATATAAAGGCAGAGGCCTTCGCTACGGGTAACGACATACCTAACCCACGGCTTGCCACCTGAAATAGTAGCCAGGCTGGCAAGTTTACTTCCCTGGATAACCTTAAGAATCTTCTTTTTTAAATTACTTCTCGATAATCCATTCTTAACCATTAAATCTTTTCCCTCAAACTCCTCTTTTGCGCAGGAAGCTTTATGCTTGCCACAAAGATAAAATGCCGAGGAGAAAAATCACATCCCCTCGAGTTAAAATTCAAGTGTCGAGATAGGGAAACAAGGCCGATCCTCTCTCGATGAGCTATAGTATCACACGATTTAATCATTTTCAACTTCATCTTCGCACGGTGGATACTGTTCTGGCGCTTTACCGATGCTTTCCAGTATTTTCGGTTTTAAATCACATTTTTCTGCCTGATTGATCTCTTTCAATTCCACTACAAACCGCCATTCATCGCCATAGTCAAAGAGGAATAGCATTTTTTGGCCAGCGCTCTTGAATACTTGGTTGATCTTTACCTTCTTCACACCTTTGCGTGTAGATGACAAAGGTTCCTCGTCAACATCTACAAACAGTTCGTATGCCATTGATGAATCGCCGTATCTTTGAAAATTATTGTAAAAGCCAAAGCAATGGTCAAAGTAAAAACCGAACGCCTGAGTGATAACTTTGGCAAAATTATAGAGACTTTTTGTTCCTGCGATTTGTATCTTGCGGAGAATCTTCTTTTCATCCGTACATTTTTCATCCCAGTAAAGCCAGACATCAAAAATGTAATATTCAAGCCCGCATTGGGGCGCTCTTTTTGAGCTTTCGCCACAGCCTTCTAGAACCCGGGCAACCTTATGCCCGCAGGCACCGCAAAATCCCCGCAGGACCACAACCCCGCCATCAAAGTCCGTGCTGTAATCGCATATAGTCACCGCGGTTCTACATTGCCCGCACCACACAGTGCTCAGAATCTTACTTCTGATATTAGCAGGCAGCTCCATCCATTTCTTTAGCGCTTCTTTTGCCATTCTTCTCTTCTCTGCTCTTAAATATTGTATTTTTGTGCTTCAAAAGTTACGTTTGACGTTACTTTCGCACCCTAAAAATACAACCTGAAAATCAGTAATTTATTCCATGTCTTTCAACGTGGCATTAATATTTTTGAGCGTAGCCGCGAGATTAAACTTCTTTTTCTCTTCCAGCGTCAAAACATCCAAAAGTTCCGCTTCAATACGAGCGCCCATATCGCTGATCTCTTTGTCGGAACGCCCTAAATTAAACCGGTATTTTTTCAAGTCAGCATCAAATTCGTCTTCGGCCAACTTCTTTTTTAATAACTGCAAAAACTCTGGGTCATTAAAGTTAAACCCCACCTTTATAAGATGCCCGAGATCATAAAAATCTCTGGGAGCTATCTCAAGGCGCGTTGCCGCGGCTCTTAGTTTCTCCGATACGAGTTCTTTGAGCGCGAAACAGTTAACTGATCCCGCGTCAAAAAGCGGCTCTTTTGTGAATGGATGCAAAAAAGTATGGCTAACTTTCTTTTTTGAAACCGTCAAATACGGATTGAACCGTAACCCAATCTCAAGTTTTATGGATTGTGGTTTTTCCACTACCACTGAGCCATAATCTATATAGAAAACATATTGCTTTGATACATTGCGCCCCGCTTTATCAATTCCTTCAACAGTCATTCCCCGTTCTTTCGCAAGTTCCCGAACCTTATCTTTAACGGGTTTCATTAGGTTACTGCGTATAGTTCGTGTCAGGTCTCCAGCGGGCAGTTTCATTGAGAAATCCAAATCTTCGCTCAAGCGGTAATATGAGTAATATATCTTGCTAAGACATGTTCCGCCTTTAAATATCAGGCCGTCGCTTAGGCTATGAATCCCGTCGAGTAAGATCGTTATGTAATAATCTTTCTCTAAAAGCCACAATGAAAAGCCTGTCTGGCCAGCCGTGCGTTCAAGAATGTTTAAGAATTCGTCTTTATTATCGTGAATCATCAATAATAACCTTCCATGTGTTATTGATTTTACCTCTTCGAGCCTCTGAGCCATAGAGAGTCACAAGCGTATTTCTATTTTTCACGCTTTTAAGAAGAGGAGCAAGCATCGAATTGGAAACTCCGGATTTTTCAAATACAAAGCCTATTCGCTTGCGGGTTGAAACGCTGGGAAATATTGACGTATATTTGATTAGTTTATTTAGATCGGTTTTGTTTGATAAGCTTGCTTCCTGAAAGAGTTCCAGAGCCTTCTTAATCCCGCCTACCGGATCGGGAAAATAGACAAGATCAATCAGCGTCCTTTCCCTATCGCTTACAATAACCTGAGACTCTCTGATTTTTACCTTTTCAAGGCCATACATCCGATTGGCCGGTACTTTAAGAAGCTTAAACGAAATGCCGCAAATCTCCCGCTCGCGCTGAAGCGATGTATTTAAAATATAGAATGTTTGAAATATCTGTTCCGTAAGACCATAGTAGTTATACATCGTTGAATAGCCCAGGTAATAATTGCCTTTCGGAAAAAGAACTGGTGGAATTAAAAACTCATTAACACTTCTCCCTGCAGGCCCAGACTCTAAGGGCGAATAATAATAGATGCCCTTAATGATCGGTTTCAAAATACCCTTCTTTTTGAGTTGATAGATAATCTGACGCGTCAAAAAAGATTCCCCAAAAAGCTTGTCAAACTGCCCTTTAGTAATAAGTGTTACTTTCTCATACGAAAGGCGAGAAATAACTTCTGTTTCTTTTGGTCCAAAGTATTTTGCCATGGCCCTATTCCTTTGTCCTATAGTTTACGATTATCAGCCATTGAACGATTATCATGAATTTCTTATACAACAAAAAACTGGGGTTGTCAACAAAAATATCAACCGATGTACTTTCAGTTTGAGACTTCACCCTGAAGGGAGCTTTATCGTAAATTGAAAATAATACTTATTGACTAATCGCCCGCAATAAGGGTCATTACTTATTAACAAGTGTATACATTTATTACGGACAGTCAGTATATTACGTTTGATGAAGTTACGATTTACCCAACTTCACGAAACAGGATATACAGCGTGCCCATTGAATTACGGTTTTATCCCCAAGCACTTAAAGCTATTTGCCTGCGGTAAGCCTTCGCCCAATTCTTCCAAAAAGCCTTGCGAAGGCTTGCCGCATATCAGGCACCAAAAAAATCACTCAAAACCACCAAGGGAAGCTAAAGCCTAAAGAAGATGAGAAAAGGCAGGGAATACTGCTTCATAAGTAAAACAATTACGCCATAACTTTAATAAAAAAGAGGGGTTAGGAAACCCCCTCTTAAAATAAGAGTGCCGAGGAGAAGAATCGAACTTCCCACGCCGGCCTTTTCAGGGCCGCGCTCTACCACTGAGCTACCTCGGCATTATTTCGTTATAGTTAAAAATTACTGTTTTCAATTATAACATATTTTTTCACCCTCACAAGAGAATTTTTGCCTTATCCCACGATCTCTATGGCCGAAGGATGGCGCACGATGATTTCAAAGTTGTCTTTGTATTCCTTCACCTTACCGGTAATCTTCACCGTTTTCCCCTTATACGCTTTTAAAGAAACCCCTCCTGCCATAAAAGCCGAAAAATCATCTTTAAAAACTACAGCCTTAAACTTACTCTGTCCGAAGTTTAAAATGGTAACCTTTGGCGATTGGCGCACTGAGGTAACTTTCCCTTCCACGGTTACAATCTTATTAAGGTAGTGCTTTGCCTCTTTGGGGGCAATAACGCTTATCTCTGCCCAAAGGCCGCGGTTATTCTTACGCGCCTCCTCCTGCATTTTTACCAATATGTCCGCGTATTTAATATTGGGAGGCGAAGTATACAGCAAGGCATAGCCATCTTCAAGCATTTTGGCATTCACAAAAATATCACCCACGAAACAATAGGCAAGCCAACGGTCATATTTATCCTTTTTCTGAACGTCAAATTCTAAGCGCACAGTTTTGCTCTCTACCAACTTGCGGTTAAACTCTTTAGCCTCTTCTGCATAGGCATCAGGAGCATATACCCATTTCTCACCTTCCCGTTTTCTTATTTCAGGGGTATCAATGCCAAGATAGCGCACTGACTGGCCATTCTCCAACTCAACAGTATCGCCATCTATAACATGCTTTATGTTATAGTGCTTGTTGGATGTTTCGGACTTAAGGCAGCCAAGCAGAAAAAACGCCGAGATAAATACTCCAAGCGCTTTTTTAGAAAGCTTCATCGAGCCTCTTCAAGGATACGGCTATAGACCTTATGGGCTAAATCCAGGTTTGGCAGGAGATTTTTACGGCTTTTTACCCTTAGACGCACGGCGTGGCGGGTCAGGCGTTCCACAATAATCTGCAAGCTGCTTGTTTCCACTTTCGCGTTAATCTTTCCCACGGAGGAATTATTATATTTCGATTCAATAATACCCAAACTCTCAACACTTTGCAGCGCTGAAGCATAGACACTATCAAAACTTTTTTCCATCTCCCCCTGGATATAGTCTCTGCCAACGGCATAGCCTCCGGCAGCGCCAGCTCCCACAAGCATCATCACACAGCCGCAAAGGGAAAAACAAACCAACAACAAAGCCAATAAGTTACGCATGACTATCACACTCCACACCAGCCGAGAGAGTTGTAATTGCTATAATAATTCCTAATCGTAAACCCAGAGTCGCATTTGTTCTACCGCTATAGCCACCCCTCATTGCACCTTTGCAAGGCTGAGCCTCGATGCGAGGCTCAGCCTTAACATTAGTTTTTAGATTAACCCTGATTTAGGATTATCTGCGATTATAACATTAGCCATATTCTGAATCAACCTTTTTATGATCGCTTTTGTCCTCACACGCTTAAGGAATGTGTAGGGGGTATTTTTTCACTTGACCTTAAAAAGAAGCGGGATATAATCACTAATGGAAGCCAGATAATGCCTGACATCTTAACTTTCTTAATGCCAGGCATAGACAACTCGCATACTACTTGCTTATGCCTGGCATTGAATATTTTTAGATGTCAGGCATTAACAAGAAACATTGCTATGGACAAAAAGGTTCTTATTGTAAAAAATATCTCCCGCGAAGGGCCGGGGATTATTGAAGCCCTTCTTAAGGAACAAGATATTCCTTATACCATTATAGACCTTGATAAAGGGCAAGCCTTCCCTTCTCCCCAAGATTATTCCGCGCTTGTGGTTTTAGGCGGGCCCGATAGCGCCAATGATACTACCGAGAAAATGAAACTGGAATTACAGAGAATCAGAGAGGCGCTTTCCCTTAAAATTCCCTATTTAGGCATCTGCCTTGGGTTACAGACCTTAATAAAGGCGACTGGAGGAAAAGTAATAAAAAGCCCTGTCAAGGAAGTTGGCTTTAAAGGCCCTGACGCTAAACCTTTTATCATTAGTTTAACTGAAGACGGGAAGAAAGATGAATTTTTTAACGAGTTAGGGGATAATTTCAGGGTTTTCCAGCTTCATGGAGAAACGGTTGAGCTTACCAAAGATATGAAGCTTCTCGGCACAGGGAAATTCTGCCAAAACCAGATTGTAAAAGTAGGCTCAAATGCCTACGGCATCCAGTGCCACTTTGAACTCACCCCTAAAATGTTTGAAGTATGGCTCAATGAGGACGCGGATTTACTGCGCTTAAATAAAAAACAACTCCAAAACGAATTTAATTCATTTCTTGATGAATACACTTCAATCGGACGAAAGCTATTTCAGAATTTCCTAAAGATTGCAGGCCTCTGATGCTATGTCTCCAGCGCGCTCAGCAGACCTTTTAAGGTAAGGTCGGTGAGGATAAGTTTTTTATCCTCCTCTTCTCGGCGCAAGAGATCAGCAATCAGGCCGATAACATCTTCCTTGCGCCGGCTCTCGGCAGGACTGCTTGCGCAAGCGACGCTAAATTCCACCAAACGCTGGACAGACGGCCGGATACCAGCTTTAAAGACTTGTTGTATCTGCGCCCATTCGACATCCAGGTCGCCTTGAAAAGCCTTAGCTCCGGGGAAAGGGCTCAACGCAGACGAGACAACAGATTCGGTTTGGATAGGCAGGGCGTGAAAGTCGATTCCTCCAACTGGAGTAGCGGATATCTTTACTTTGTCTTCCCCTTGTGAATCTACAGGAGAAGAAGAATCTAGCTTTTTCTTGGCATTACTTTTTTCTGAAGCAAAAACATCAAAAATTCCTGGAAAGTCTCTCTCTACAAGCAACTGGACTATTCCTAAAAAATCTTCCAAATTCTGTAAATCCTCGGGAAATAAGACAAGGCCATAAGTAGCATTAATCTGGGAGATGCTTTCCCTAATTCTTTCTTGTTTCAAGGTTTCATTTTGAGATTGCAACATGGATAATAGAAAATAGGCAGGATCTTTTACCAAGTTATTGAGCATTTTATTTAACTCGACAAACTTAGAACAAAGCTTAGTCATCGCGAGAAATCGTCTTCCTGCATCACTTTGTCTTTGCTCTTGACTTAAAGCATTATATGCTTTCTCTGAACTTATATTAAAAGAAGGCAAATCGCTATTCCAATGTTTCCATGTTCCATATTTTTTTAGTTGTTCATTTATACTCTCCATGGATATCGTAACCTTTCCTAAATCATAAGAAGTGGATCCCCCTGAGAAAAACGGATTAGATGGAATTTTTAATTTTTCTGCCAGACCTCTAGTAAAGCTTTCTAATTGTGAAAAATGGTTTTCCTTGTTTATATATCCATAGGAACCGTAATCTATGCCTATCCTTTTATCTATCCACGTTGCAGTATCTCCAGTTTCCCAAGGATTATCGGATTTTATAGTCATTGGCACATACCCTGACTTTAAAAGAACCGTATTCACCGCTTCATTTGTGCCTTGCTCCTGAGGAAAGCGAATAATACCAATTTTTCTTTCCAGAAAATGCTGAATTACTCCGTTATTTAAATTGACACCTTCTCTAACTAACACCAATGAGCCTGGCGGGATGTTAAACGCTCCAAAATAAGACGTAGCTGCATACCATAAGTTTAGAAAGTTATTAGTTGGTGTATTTTTTAAAGGCACGAGCACAACGACATCGCCATCTTTCCAATTTATATAATCGTAATCAATACTACCATTCCAGGAAAACTCAACAATTTCCCTCGGGCTTCTTAATAATAATGTTCCATCTTTGTAATAACTGTTAGGATGCAAAATTCCATCATGGGGAACGGATTTGTGAACATGTACCAAAACAATACCGCGCGGATTAATAGACGCAATTCCCTCCGCATTCCCCGCTTCAAGGATTTCTGTAGTTGCAGGAAAATCTGAAGATACGAAATCTGAAAAACGCCTCGGTTCAAAAGCACCTAGTTCTTGTAGTGCCACCCCTAAGCTAGAGAAGGATTGCTTTTCTTTCTCTGCAGCCGCAAAAGAAGTTTCGGGCACATCATATAAAGGCTTTAACAATTGCAAAGGGTTAACAGATGAAAACCGGTGTACAGTCATTCCATCAAAGGGGCGATCGCCCACATGCCTAACTTCTAAATGTAAATGATGGAAACGTCTTTTGTAAAATTTCTCAATGAGCTTAGGAATCTTAATACGCATAGGGATATTGACTTCTTTTGGCCACATTCCCACTTTTCCAATACTCTTTCCGGCTTCCACTTTCATATCACTATAAAGATCAAAATAGGTTCCCAGTGGAATATTATTAGGAACGCTTTTTTTATCAAGGTGTCCGTATTTCCACAGTAATCCGGACTCCTTTGAATACACCCAGATGTCTATAAGATGCTTTAGCAGTGGATTTACATATGTTCGAACGACAACCCCTCCTTCTACAGCACTAACCTCTCTTCCTGCCTCTACTTGTATATCGATACCATCATGAATATCATCATTATTATCGGAAATCTGCATAATAGTAGTAACCCCGTCAAAGTTTGCTATATGATTATTAATATCTAGCATATCAACAGGCCAGGAAAAAGAATGAATTAAAGAGGCTAAGCTTTCTGAAAGCTTACCTCTATGAACATACTTTAGATATTCTTTTCTCTCAATACCAAAGGGATCATCTGTTATCTTCCGTATACTCTTAATAGGAGAGGACACTTGCGCTATATTAAAATTAATCAAATTATTGCTCCATGTTGCAGGTAAAATATATTCGCGAGCCTGTTTTAGGAAATCCCTATTGCCTCCTCCTGCCAAACTTGAGCTGATCGCAATATCATTTAAATTAACTCCCCCGCTCATATACTGTCTGATACTCTGGCCCTGGGGCGTATATACCGGCTCTGTGAGGTTATATTCGCCATCTTGGAATGACTTCTGGTATTGTTGGAAATAGATTTGCTTATCATAAGGCTCTCGGGCGGTAAGATTAGCAAGATTGCCAGAATCAATTAGATTAAGGTAATTATTGCTCTTATCTGTACCCTGAACCCTGTCCCCTGTTAACTGCGAGCGGTAGCGAGCCTTAAACCACTGCGCCAATATGAGTGAGTAATACACCTGCCTAAGGGAAGCGTATCTTTTTGCGGTATTTACCTGATAGGTGAGCTTAGGGATTATCAACTCTCTGATAAGCTGAGTTGAGTATTCATTCAACTGCTTCAACCTATGGTCAGAGAAGCGGTAAACCTCTTCCACACCCCCGAGGTGTGGAGCCCACACCGCGGGGGTGTGCTCGGTTAAATAGTCTTCCTCCAGCATCACTTTTAAGGTGGCCTTATAGATGTAAGCATTGTCCGGGGCTTCTCGGATAATTATCTCATTGGGAACTATCCAGGGCCGGGTTAGGGTAGGGATAGTGATATTCTCGGTTCCGAATAACTCACCTGCTCTCTTATACAGTTTATCCCAGTATTCTTTGCCTTCAGGGCTTTGGGGAGAGGTAAGTCCGGCAGTGTCTTTTTTTAGCTGGACATCAGCCTCTAATAATATCCTTCCGATATCAGTCTTGGCTAAATCATCATCTATGATGTTATCCGGGGTATCCGGCCTTAGGTTGACCCAGAACCCCTCATTGGGTAAGGCTAATCCGATGAAGAAGTAGTTCAATAGCTCTTGGGTAGCATTATTGAGCTCATTAGCTGGGGAGCTGGTTAGTTCATTAGCTGTTTGGTTATCAAAGTTAGTATCCCCTTTATCTAAAAGGAGCTTGAAGTCATTACTTTGGCTATCATAGGAGATATACCTTAGGTGTAAGGGGCGGAATTTGTCTTGGGGGATAACCGCGTTACGGGCTTGGTTAAAGTAGCTTGAGATATCCAGGGTCTGGGCTACTTGGGCAAAGACTGACTGTTCAAAGATAAAGCTAAAACAAAGTAAAAGAGATAATAATTTTCTTAAGGTTGCCATCAGTTACAAACGGTTAATAACAGTTACTACCGGTTACCATTACGTAACTGATGGTAACCGCTTTTAACCGATAGTAACCGTTCTTAACCCTATGATTTTGCTTACCTAAACTATACCCTATGATATAGCCCAAAACAAGGCTAAAACAGGGGGTTTGGGAAAGCGCTTTCTTAAACGCAGATTGCGCGGATTGAGGAAAAACGATTGCTTGGCGAATCAGGCGGATTTTAGAAAATAAATAAATTACGTGAGTGAGGAAAAAGGTCAAAATTAGGGCAGGAAATTCAAAGGCTGGCTATAAAAGTATTGATTTTTTCAATGATAGCCTGTAGTTTATCTTTTAATTCTGCTGAAAGGCCTTCGCCATACGAAGCATCTTTAACCTGAATACCGGCTACGTAAATCCTAGATTTGAGCTCAAATCTCTTATAGAGCTCAAAGAGGCTTTTTAAGTCAAATTCGTGGGTTGAGGTGGCAGAGCTTTTAAGATTATAGGCAATATCCTTTAACTCAAATATCTTTAGCTCTCCAGCCATTAAGCCTGAAGTATCAATCGCGTCTATCAGCAGGATTTTCTCATAGCGCTCCATCCGATGCACCAAATCAAAACTGGCTATCCCGAAATTAAGGTACTCTATTCCTTTTTTCTTGTCAAAAGCAAGAAGAGACTCAAGGATAACTATCCCTATCCCGTCGTCTCTCCGTAAGGTATTCCCTAAACCGATTACTGCTATCTTATTAGACAAATATTCTCCAATCACCAACTAATCAAAAATCTGTCGGGTAGCCAGGTTGTGTTTGAGCAGCATGTTGAAAATGCGAGCGGCCACGGTGTCCCGCCAAAGGCGGGACGAGCGAGCAGATTCTTCAAGCGCGGTTTTCCTCGGTGGGGAAAACCGCGCGGTGCTGCGAAAATACAATCTGACTGCCCGCACTATCACACAAACTTCACATCCAGCAAATGCGTAGAGCAGGATATACAAGGGTCATAGGAACGCGCGAGCATCTCCATATCCAGGGTAATTTCTTCCTGCGTCTTCTTGCCCAAAACCTGCGGCACGAGCTGGCGCATATCCTCTTCTAAATTTCCCATATTCTGGTTCGTGGGAATAACACAATTTGACGCGGTGATATGGCCTGACGTATCGATGGTGTATTCATGGAATAATGAACCGCGCGGCACTTCGACACAGCCAATCCCTGTATTTGGTTTATAGGTAACTTTACCGATTTCACTGCGTTTAGGCCAGCTTGCGGTAAGTACCTTTTTCTCATCAAGCCCGTTTTTAAGAATCTTTTCCATAATGGTGATGGATTCCTCAAGACAGTGTACCCATTCTACAAGCTGGGCTACCGTATTGAGGTACGGATTATGGCAGGGGGCTTTCAATCCCAATTCCGCGGCCGCGGCTTTGGCCTTTTTATGCAGTTTATCAGAATTATTATTAAAGCGCGATAACGCCCCTACCGCGTACGGCTTATTATTGATAGTGGCTATTTTCGCCCTTGAATACTCTACCACCGTCTCGGTAAAAAGCTGTTTGTAATATTTTACCTTGGTTTTATTTTTGCCGTTAACCACTAAATCCCCGTCATAAAGCGCGTATTCCTCATCGCTGGTTAATGACATATACTGTGTCGGACGCTGGAATTCAGGGAATTTAAGCTTCTTAAAAATCTTTAGGGTCTCATCGGTATCCTTACGGGACTCAAGCATCAGCTTGTATAATTTTTCTAATCCCTCTTTTGATGGAAGCTGGGTAAGCCCGCCGATAACATAACTGATTGGATGTATATGCCTTCCCGCGAGCACCTCGCCGGCGTAATCGCTCATCCTTTTCATCCTGAGCGCCATCTCAACTATCGGCTTATCTGTCTTTATCAGCGGCATTATGCTCTTTACCCCTAAAAGGTCAGGGGCTACCAAAACATAGATATGCAGGATATGGCTGTCAAGCATCTCGCTGTGCAAAAGAAGCTTGCGTAACATCACCACCTCATCTGACGGCTTTATCCCTAAGGCATCCTCGCCTGCCTTAATACTGGCTAAGCTGTGGCCGCAGGCGCATATTCCGCAGATACGGCTGGTCAAATGCTGCGCCTCCCAGATAGACCTGCCTATCAGCATTGACTCAAAAAAACGCGGTGACTCAATTACCTGAAACTCGCATTTAGCAAGCCTCCCGTCTTTTACATCAACAATAATATTGCCATGGCCTTCAACGCGGGTAAGATAATGGACATCTACTTTTACGTCTTTAGCGTTTATAGTACTATTGCTTGAGGTCTTTATCATATTTTTCTCCCATCGAATCGTTATACAAAGTAAAACGCTGGAGTATATCGTCTAGCGTAATGCCATACTTAAGCAAAATATCCTTTTGCCCCGCGGAAGCAGGATTATCCACCAAGCCTCTACAGCCGTAACATTTATTCCCGTAGTTGATACACCAGGAATTACAGCCTGCCCGTGTTACCGGCCCTAAACATTCCTGATCCTTTTCATAGCGGCAGACATTTTCATTCATCTTGCATTCAACGCAGACCGCGTAATTAGGCACGATGTAAGGCTTGCCCATCAAAACACATTTAACCACGCTTATCACTTCCGGGATATACACGGGACAGCCGTTAATAAAATAATCCACCTTCACTACTTCATGCACCGGCATCGTTTTTATCGTATTGACGGTATCCGCCTTATCTCCATAGACCCGTTGCTTTGCCAACTCTAAGGGGCTTCTGTTCTTGATTCCGTTGACCCCGCCGATAGTCGCGCAGGCCCCGAGTGAAATAATCGCCTTTGCCTTTTCACGGATTCTTTTTATACGCTTGACATCATTATCGGTGGTAATGCTTCCTTCAATAAACGCGACTTCATAATCCTCACCGGCCTCAGACATAATTTCGCGGAAATTCACGATATCAACAAGCTCAGTCAATTCTAAAAGTGCCGAGCCCATATTGGCAAACTGCAGTTGGCAGCCTTCGCAATCGGTAAAATCAAAAAACGCCACTTTTGGTTTACTGTGCTTTTTCATGGCATTCTCCTTTAAACTTTTTTATTTGCGCGTAATCAAACACCGGCCCTGACTGGCAGGCATACACCCCTTCAATCTGGCAATGGCCGCATTTTCCCAAACCGCAACGCATCCTGCGTTCAAGAGAAACAATAATCTGATGATCCGGGATATATTTCTTAAGAAGCTCGCCGATTACGAATTTATACATTATGGGAGGGCCTACGACGACTCCATATGTCCTTGTAGGATTTAAGTCCACTCCCGGAATTAAACTGGTGATTAAACCCACATTACCTTTCCAATCGGGGTCCGCCCGGTCTACGGTGCAGTTAAATTTTATCTCTGCCCGCCGCTGCCATTCCTTCATCTCGCTTCCGAATAAAAGGTCTTTTGGCGTCTTACAGCCTAAAAGCATCTGCACATTGCCAAAGTCATTGCGGTTATACATAATATAGCGGATAAGCGAACGCAGCGGCACAATCCCCAAACCTCCCGCGACAATCACAACATCATAGCCAAACATATTATCAACCGGAAACCCCTTGCCGAAAGGGCCGCGGATTCCAACGACATCTCCTTCGCCTAAGCTATGCAGCCTATCAGTAAACACCCCCACATTCCTTACCGTGAGGTCAAAATACCCTTTATCGGTAGGAGATGAACATATTGAAATCGGGGCTTCTCCATAACCAAACATTGACACCATTACAAATTGCCCGGGCTGGTGGGTGAGATTAATATTATCCTCAAGTTCAAATCGAAAGAATTTCTCCTTATCGGTGCACATCTTCGCCTCAATGATACGGGCTTTCATCGGCCGGTAGGGAGAGGTCTTCATCTTCTCTAAGAGTATTTCTCTGTCAATCATCGCGGTATTCCTCCTAAATCAAGCGGCTGTCGCGGTATTCTTTTTGGAAACGGCGTTTTCCTCTACCAACGCGTTTACGGTTTCAATCAGGCTTATCTTTGCCATACATGTGCGCGTGCATCTTCCACAGCCGGTACAGAAATAACGGTTGAATTTATCCACAGGATATTTAAATTTACGGTAATAGCGGTGGCGTTGGCGCAGGTCACGGCCTTTACGAAAATCCTCCCCTCCTGCCACTTTGGCAAAATCATCCATCTGGCAGGAATTCCATATCCGGTAGCGCAGGCCTTCATTGAGCGATAAATCCATATCATCCAACACATCAAAACAGTAGCATGTGGGGCATACCGCGGTACAATTGCCGCAGGCAACACAGCGCCTACCCACATCTTCCCAAACCTTAGCATTAAAGTTATTATCAAAGCTTTCATATACTTCGCTCAAAGAAGCCTTAAATTCCTCTTTGAATATTTTCTTTTTTTCCTCCCTCGCATGCTCCAAACAAGCCATATCCTTGTCTGATGCTTCCTTAATATAAGCGACACCCTTGACTAAGCGTTCGCCTTTCTCAGAGTTTATATGCAGGATAAATTTCTCGTCAATATCCACCATCATCAAATCATAGCCGCCCCTTGGTACATGGTTTGCCATAGAAGCGCAATTCGCCTTATCGTCACAGTATTTCAGGCATTCAATGCCGATAATGGTCATCTTCTCTTTACGGTTTAAATAATTGGGATCCTCAGGGCCATCCCTAAACACCACATCCATACACTGGATACCGGCGATATCGCAGGTATGTACCGCCAAAAGAATAAATTCCTCAAACTCCTCAATTGCCTTGGCTGTTTTAAAAGGCTGAACACTAAATTTAAGCAATTTTTCTTTTTGCGGGAAATAGTATTTTTTAGGAGGCAAGACAGTGGGGATATAGTCTAAGCAGATCTCACTTACCTCTTTTACCGGCCTAAACACATAAAGATTTTCTTTCTTTTTCGGGGCATACAGCCGCGCCTTCTTCTTTAAATACTCAAACCATTTATTTAAGTCCTCTTTCTTTATCACCGCGTATTTCACGTTTTCATCCTCCCTCTAACCGCAAAAACACTTAAAAAACAGTTATCCGTTTTATTACTCATTCCGCGCTTCTTGCGAAAATTATTTTAGTTACTATTTTTGCGTTTCTGCGGTTGCAAATTCTATTCTGGTAATCTCTAATTCCGGCCCATAGGGGACTTTCTTGATTTCTATGTCTAACGATTGCCATTTACTTGAGGCTACAGCCTCCTTGAAATGCTCCATGAAATGTTCTTTACTTATACCGCCGAATTCTGAAAGCGCTATAGAAATCTTCTTTACAGGTTTCTGAAAGCTCTTTTCCTCTGTTTCAAGGTAGCGTAATATATTTCCTACTATATGTGTTTCATGCATAAATGGCCTTCTCCCACGGATTGTGAATTTAATCACAAATATCTTCAAAAAAAATTTCTTCCTGCAAAACTAATTATATTCGGCTTTTAAGGTTTGTCAAGGAATTTTTTCTTCCCTGCTAAAGCTCCCTGCTAAAGCTTTAAACAATTTCTTCGCTTAATTTCTTCTGCAACTCTTCTGGTATTTCCGTAAACTCTAATCCAAAAATCCAGTGTTTTTTATGCGGGGTGTGCAGGATATCCTTCTTCCAGCGAATAATGCCTTTTACCTCTATCGGCGTATTGGTTTTTGGCAAATACAGCGTAAGCAAAAGCACGGTATTAAGCGGCAGGTCTTCATTTACTATAATAGAAAGCCCCCCGAGCGATATATTGCGGGGAAAGCATAATTTCTTCGCCTCCTCCCTGCCTTGCGGTACATACTCTACCACAACAATGCTTTCGCGAGGAAACCGCCTTCTTTCTCTTCCGCTATAATTATCTTCTTCTGTCGCCATGTGATTATAATATGCTCAAACAGTAACCATTGTCAAGTAAAATAAACCATATCCTATGGTATTGCCAACATAGCGTCAATCGCCTTTTTTGCTTTCCTGCGGATTTCATCAGATACCCGCACCTCATCCTTGATTTCTTCCAACGACCACAACACTTTCTCGAGCGTGGTGCGTTTCATATTGGGGCATACCGCGTGTTCTGAAGCAGGATAAAATTTCTTACCCGGGTTATCTTTTTGCAGTCTATAGACAAGTCCTACTTCGGTAGCAATAATAAATTCCTTGGCGTCGCTTTTCCTCACATAGGCGCATGTTTTTCCGGTAGAAAGAGCCTCATCCGCTAAGGCAATAACTTCCGGAGTGCACTCCGGATGGGCAATCACCTTGGCATGAGGATGAAGCCTTACCGAGTGAATAATGTCCTCCGGAAGAATCTTTACATGGGTAGGGCAATACCCATCCCACAGGACAAGCCTTCTGCCGGTCTTTTTAGAAACAAAATCGCCCAAATACTTATCCGGAACAAAAATTATTTCTTCCGCGTTCTTTAAACTCAATACCACATTTACCGCGTTTGATGAAGTGCAACAAATATCAAGTTCTGCCTTAACCGCGGCCGGCGTATTCACATATCCTACCACTGCCGCCTTAGGATGCCTTTCCTTCAATTCGCGCAGGTCCTCTGCGGTAATCATATTTGCCAGAGGGCATCCCGCGTTCTTATCCGGCATTAGCACAGTTTTGTCCGGCGATAAGATTGACGCGGTCTCAGCCATAAAATGCACTCCGCAAAATACAATTATCTTTGCATCGGACTTTGCCGCCATACGGCTTAATTCTAAAGAATCACCCCGATAATCGGCAACATCCTGGACTTCAGGTAACTGGTAATTATGCGCCAGGATAATGGCGTTACGCTCTTTTTTCAGCTTCTCAATCTTCTCAACTAATTTTTGCATTACTGAATCCGCTTTCTATTACCCCTCCGCCAACTACCGCGGCACCTCTATAAAAAACTGCCGCCTGCCCCGGGGTAACGGCAAACTGCGGCTTAGAAAAAACAACTTTTACCTTACTTTTTCCATAAGGGCTTACTCTGGATAAAACTTCGGGATGATTATAGCGTATTTTTACCCTTAACGCAATCTCTCTTTTTATGGCGAGCGCGGTAAAACTGAGATTCCCGGCAATTAATCCTGATGAAAAAACATCTTCTTTTCTCCCTATCACAAGCGTGTTATTTTTTGCGTCAATCCTAACAATATATAAAGGATACCCCATCGCGATACCCAAACCTTCCCTTTGCCCTATGGTATAAAAGGGAATGCCTTTGTGTTGGCCTAACACCTTGCCATTCAAATCCAGAATTGCCCCCGGCCTTACATTCGCGTTAATTCGCGTAAATTCGCGTTTCAAGAATTCCCTATAATCATCGTCCGGAATAAAACATATCTCCTGGCTCCCCGGCTTATCCTTAACCGATAGATTCAATTTAGAAGCAAGCTGTCTTACCTCTAACTTCGTATAATTACCTAAAGGAAAAAGGATGTGGGCAAGCTGCTTTTGCGTGAGCCGATAAAGAAAATACGACTGGTCTTTATACGTATCCTTTGCTTTCTTAAGCAAATATTTTCCGCTGAAAGCTGAAAACTGAGAGCTGAAAGATATTTTCGCGTAATGCCCTGTTGCCAGATATTCCGCGCCCAGACTCTTCGCTTTGGCCAAAAGTTGCTCAAACTTTAAATACTGGTTACAGCGAATACAAGGGTTAGGGGTGCGCCCAGCAAGATATTCCGTTACAAAATCCTTAATTACTTTCTCCTGCAAGGCCTTGTCAAAATTTAATACATAGTGCTTAATGCCTAACGTATGGGCAACCCGCCGGGCGTCCTCAATACCTTCAATCCCGCAGCAGCTTGGCCTTTTTTTATTCATCTCCTTAAGGCCAAAACACATGGTGATGCCGATGACCTCGTAGCCTTTTCTTTGCAAAAGCCCAGCCGCTACCGAAGAATCTACGCCGCCAGACATCGCTACCACCACTTTTGATTTCACAGGAAAAATACCCTCATTCCAAACCCGCATTGGAACAAGTTTCCAATGCGGGTTTGGAATCGCCTTATTTTACGAGCAATCCCTTGTTACTATCAAGTTTACCCTTAACCCCAAAATATTCGTAGCAATAATCTCACCGCTTTTAACTGCCCGGGCTACTTTAATCTTTCTTATCTCCCCTGCGGCCTCTAAGATTCTTTCCTTCGGGATAGGCTTATCCGTCCTTACCGGAATCATTTTCAGGCTTAATCCTACCCCTATAACCGCGGAAGTTAGAATCCGTTGAGGGTTTTCAACTTCCGAAATCGCGTAATCCTTTCCTTTAGGGCATTTTTCTCCCGCTACCTTGACTACCCGGCAATTCTCTATATCAACGCTTAAAGCGCATCCTTGCGGACATTCTATGCAGGTTATCTTTTTAATCATCCCAAACCCCTGATATATTCTGCCGCTTGATAGCCCGCGTGTATACTATCCTTACTTACCGAATCTACAAGGTCATATATCTTAAAAGAATTCCCGCATACAAACAATCCCGGGATAGAAGTTTTATTGATTTCCTGCGCGACAGGGGTATTAGTCTTTTTGTCTATTACTGCCCCTGCCATTTCTATCAGTTCATTCTCGGGAATAAGCCCTACTGAAATCAGCACGGTATCGCATTCAATTGAAAACATTGAATCAGCAACCTCATGTAAATGCTCATCCACCCTTACCACATCCACCTTTTCCACCCGGTTTTTTCCATGAATCTTCGCGATTCTATGGCTTAAGTAAAACGGCACTCCGAAATCTTCAACGCACTGGACGACATTGCGCGTAAGCCCCCGGCTTTGCTTCTGGATTTCTATCACCGCTTTTACCTTTGCTCCCTCCAAGATAAACCTGCGCGCCATAATCAAGCCGATATCCCCTGAGCCGATGATAACCACTTCCCGGCCCGGCAAGAGCCCTTCGATATTGATTAACTTCTGGGCAAGCCCCGCGGAAAATATCCCCGCCGGACGAGTGCCCGGGATATGGACCATCTCCCGCGTCCTCTCCCGCGCGCCGGTTGCCATAATCACTGCTTTCGCTTTTATCTTTTCCAAGGCGCCGGGCTTTATATAGGTAAGCACGTTCTCATTGGTAAGATGCACCGCAAATGATTTTAGGCTAACCTCTATTTCTTTAATGGCGTTTATTTTCTTTATGAATCTATGGGCATATTCCGGCCCGGTGAGATTTTCCTTAAAATAAGTCAAGCCAAAGCCGGTATGGATGCACTGGTTTAAGATTCCACCCAGATACTGATCCCGCTCAAGAAGCAGGATATCCCGTACTCCGCTTTCATAAGCCGAGATTGCCGCCGCCATCCCCGCCGGCCCCGCTCCCACTATCACTAAGTCTTTTTCACACATTCAAGTTTATTCCTTTTACGGCGAGTGAGGCTTGCCGCAGGAGCAAGCCGAACGTCCCTCACGAAAATATACCCTTGGCAGGACCCGCCATTACAAAGATACTCTCTCTCCCTTCACTATCTCCGATCCCTTGCCACTCTTGGTAATCGCGGTTAAAGGAGTTTTGGTTTTTTCTGACAAAATTTTCATCAGGCGAGTAGTGCAGAAACTGCCGTGGCACCTGCCGCTCTGCGCGCGAGTCCTGAATTTTATCCCATCCATAGTGCGCGCCCCGGCGGTTATGGCATCCTGTACCTCTTTGGCTGAAACCATCTCGCACCTGCAGACAATATCGCCGTATCCGGCATCCTGTTTAATCAGTTTTTCGGTTTCGGATAAAGAAATATTAAACAAATGAATTGGTTTCTCACGCTCACAAATAAAATCCTCTTTCTTCTCTAATTGTAATCCCTTTTCTCTTAGAATTCCACACACCATCTTGGCAATAGCCGGGGCCGCGGTCAGGCCGGGGGATTGAATCCCAGCCACATTAATAAATCCCGGCGCTTTATCTTCATAACGAATAATAAAATCATCCCCCGATGCCGGCCTCAAACCGGAAAAATAGGCAATAATATCGTCCTGGCTTATGGACGGCACCAGCTTCCTTGCCCCTTCAAAGACCTTTTTTAAGCCCTCCTCGGTAGTGGAGAAGTCTTCCTTATCCTCCACTTCTTCAGCCGTCGGCCCGATCATAGGATTACCGTCGGCGGTCTTGATTACCAGTATCCCTTTTGAGACTTTGGAGGGCAGGGGGAAAATTAAATGATTAGTCAGGTTCTCTTTCTTATTATCCAGGATAAACTCCTGGCCCTTGCGCGGGGCTATCCTAAAATCATTGATGCCAACCATAGCGGATGTTTCATCGGCGTATAAACCGGCGGCGTTGATAACATACCTGGCCTTGAACATGCCCTTTGAAGTCTGGATCTCAAAACCCGGCTTGGTAAAAATAATATTCTCCACCTTAGTTTGAGTATAAAACTCCGCCCCGTTTTTAAGGGCGTTTTCGCAAAGAGCATAAACCAGCCGGTAAGGGCTGATAACCCCGGCGCTGGGGGCATAAAGCGCGGCAATGGCCTCGGGATTAAGATTCGGCTCATTTTCTCTAAGCCATGCCATATCCACTATTTTTAACCCTGGCACTCCCAAGGTTTCGGCCTCGCTTTTTATCGTTAAGAGCCGCTGTATCTCATCTTGAGTAAAAGCAACAATCAGCTCACCTGCTTCCTTGAAATCAAGCCCTAATTCCCGCGAAATCTCCCGGATTAAAATATTCCCCTCAAGGCATAATCGCCCTTTAAGCGAACCCGCAGGATTCTGGGTCCCGGGATGGATTATCCCGCTATTGGATTTAGAAACCCCAAACGCCGGCTCCTCTTCCTTCTCCAAGACAGCGATAGAAAGCTTATACCGGGACAATTCTCTGGCGATAGCCGCCCCCACCACCCCAGCCCCGATTACCAGAACATCAAAAACAGGGACACTCTTCATAACTGCATATCCCGCATATTGTTATACACCATTTACTTTTGTTTTATCCATTGAAATACCTCTTCTTAAAAAATAGCGAAACATTAACCAGGCTTATAAGAACAGGCACCTCCACCAAAGGCCCAATAACGGCCGCAAACGCCGCTTGAGAATTAATACCGAAAACCGCTACGGCTACGGCGATCGCGAGCTCAAAGTTATTGCTTGCCGCCGTAAAGGAAAGTGTCGCGCTCTTGGCATAGCCGGCATTAAACTTTTTTCCCATATAAAACGAAATCAAAAACATCGCCACAAAATAAATAAGCAGCGGGAAAGCTATCCTCACCGCGTCCAGCGGAATCCGCACAATATAGCCGCCTTTTAAGGAAAACATAACCACGATTGTGAATAAAAGCGCGATCAGGGTTATCGGGCTTATTTTCGGGATGAACTGTTTCTCATACCATTGCTTTCCCTTAAACCTTATCAAGGAAAAGCGGGTAACGATACCAGCGATAAAAGGGATCCCCAGATAAATAAACACGCTCTTAGCGATCTGGGCAATAGTGATGCTGACCGCGGCACCGCGCATCCCAAACCAGGCCGGAATAACCGTAATAAAAACCCAGGCGTAGACAGAATAAAACAATACCTGAAATATGGAATTGAGCGCTACCAGCCCCGCGCAATACTCCGTATCGCCCTTGGCAAGATCATTCCATACGATAACCATGGCAATGCATCGGGCAAGGCCGATCATAATCAATCCCACCATATACTCCGGATAGCCTCTTAAGAATGTGATTGCCAGGACAAACATCAGGACAGGCCCGAGAATCCAGTTTTGAACCAATGAAAGCCCGAGAATCTTATAGTCCCGGAAAACATCCCCCATTTCTTCGTATTTAACCTTGGCTAATGGCGGATACATCATCAGGATTAAACCGATCGCGATGGGTATATTGGTCAAACCGGACTGAAAGCTGTTCCAGAATCCGGCGATGCCCGGGAATAAAAACCCCATCAACACACCCGCCGCCATAGCGGTAAAAACCCATAAGGCCAAGAACCTATCCAAAAATGACAACTTTTTTACGATGCTTTCAGCCATCACACCCTTCCCTTTTCCGCGCTGACCTTGCCAATCCAGGAACACATTACTTATTTAGCCTTTTTTGTCTGGCTTCTGTGAAAACCCTGAATGAATTAAGTGTTGTGAACCATTTTTTTCTCTTACTTTATCTTTTTTACATTCTTAGCAATCTTTTTTCCTTCAGATTTAAGCCGGCGTTGTAATTTCTTAATGTCTTCCTCCAGAGGCAGCTCTTCAGGCCTTATGCCACTTTTTCCAAGTAAGTCACGGACATCTCTATTATTCTTTACATGCTCTCCTATTATAGCTGGCTCACCGTATAAATTATTCTTTTTTGTATTAAAGCTGGTTATTTCCGCGGCAAGATCTTTAGCTTTAATGGTTATAGTCGGCAAGAAATCAGCCAACGGCCTCTTCTCAGGTACACCTAGTTTCTTTTTCATATCCAGCGTTGTGTATCCGCCAAAAAGCGCGTGGTCGCCCTTACTGCGTAGCCGCGCGAATCCTTCTCCGTCAACGCCCCGCTCATAGACAACTCCTGAAAGCTCTGATTCGGTATCAGCAAGCTTTTCGCGTGCATGCACCCTCTCTACCAATGCGATACGTTTTTCCAGCAATTCCTGCCTGCGAGTTTGGATAGCGAAATAACTTTGAGCGAAAGCGATTTGCTCCTTACGGGGGTCGCCATTTTGAGCAATAAGATAGCTGGCATAACGGGTAAGCATTATATCTTCGATTTGTCGCTCACTACCTGAACCTAATTTAACCATTTTGTTGACGTCAACGAAATGGTCTGCAATATTTTGCCCAGACCTTGAACAAGCAATCTTAGCTTTATCTACAACCAATAGAAAATTGCGCCAATCCGCATAATCCAATAACTGCTGTATATCCCGCGCCATCCAGTATTCAACACCGTTTTGGGTATAAGCTGATTCTTCAAATGTTTTATTTAACTCGGCAATTATTTCTTTCTTCATATTTTACCCCTTCCCACTAAAAACTTAATTCAATTTCCTTCCTGCCAAATCTCTTCACATTTTCCCGACAAGGTCGGAATCCCGACTTTTCGTCGGAACAAGGCCTAACTGACCCCATCGCTTCTTAATTAAGTATCGTGTCCCCAGATTGTGCGGACAATGAGTTACATAGGGCGGCTTTTGACTCTTTATGACTTTAGCCGGCGTAATCATTGCAACCAGAGCCTTAATAATCCGACCAGGACCCCGCCGGCAATAAGCCATGTCGAATTAAGCCTGAATCTTGCCAAAAGAATAAGCGAAGCTATAGCAACTACAATCGTAAGCGGATC
>MHGF01000026.1 GCA_001805445.1 Omnitrophica WOR_2 bacterium GWF2_43_52 | reverse complement strand
AAGCGCCTATTAGGCTACCGCACGCAAATAGCTTTAAGTGCTTGGGGGTAAAGATAAATTGTAAATATCAAATGTGTTCTAAGAAATTTAAGGATGGGGTATTGCGCGTTGAAATCTTAAAGAAGGAGGTGAAAGACGTATGTATAGTCCAGTGTTGAGTGAATCAATGGTCAAAACGCTTTACAGGTTAAAACAAATGCAAGGAAGGCCGATGACGGTGGTAGTTGATAATCTGCTTTTACGGTCCATTGCTTCCGTAGACAAGAAGCCTGTATGCGAAATGTGTGTGAGAGAGAATAACAATGATTGCGGGAACTGCTATTTTTCCTGTATTAAAGGGGAGGTAGAGAAATGTTAGCGAAAAATGAATTAAGGCAATTTACCGGAACAGAGCACTGGTATAGGCATTTAAGCCCTAATTTAATGCTTGAAAATTAGATTTCGGTGGTATAATGTAACGAAATGTAACCGGAGTCTTAATGGAAGAGAAAATCGAGTTTTATACTGCAGAAGAAGTTGCTGAAGCTTTAAGATTGCATCCCTACACAGTCAGAAGATTATGTCGGGAGAAACGCGTCCCGGCATTTAAATTTGGCGGTCAGTGGAGATTTCGAAAAGATGAAATAGATAAGTGGTCTAAGAAGAAGGATTAATATTTAGACTTAGGAGAAAATTATGGCGAATGGTGATCTCAATTGGATAGCGAATTTCATCTGGGGTATTGCAGATGACATTCTTCGTGATGTTTATGTCCGCGGTAAATACCGTGATGTCATATTACCTATGACGGTTATACGCAGGCTTGACGCAGTTCTGGAGCCAACCAAGCAGGCCGTTATAAAAATGAAAGAGAGTCTTGATAAGAGGAAAATAGCAAATCAGGATGTCGCTCTTCGGAGTGCCGCAGGGCAAGCGTTTTACAATACTTCGCCATTTACGCTTCACGATTTAAAAGCCCGCGCGAAACAACAGCAACTCAAGTTCGATTTCGAAACTTATTTAGATGGTTTTTCTCCCAATGTTCAAGAGATCCTTGAAAAGTTTAAATTTCGCAACCAAATAGTGACAATGGTTGAAGCGGACATCTTAGGTTATATGATTGAAAAGTTTTTGGAAAATTCGATCAACCTTAGCCCGAATCCGGTTTTCAATCAAGACGGTAGCGTGAGGCTCCCGGCGCTTGATAATCATACTATGGGGACTATTTTTGAAGAGCTTATTCGGCGTTTCAATGAGGAGAATAACGAGGAAGCCGGAGAGCATTTTACCCCGCGGGATGTTGTGAAGCTTATGGCAAAATTAACATTTCTTCCGGTTGCCGATAAAATCGAATCTGGAACGTATTTGGTCTACGACGGTGCATGCGGGACTGGCGGCATGTTATCCGTGGCGGAAGAATCTTTGGTTGAGC
This sequence comes from Omnitrophica WOR_2 bacterium GWF2_43_52, assembly GCA_001805445.1. GTDB lineage: Bacteria > Omnitrophota > Gorgyraeia > Gygaellales > UBA12090 > GWF2-43-52. The sequence goes on along the minus strand of MHGF01000026.1, from coordinate 18,120 downwards.
TTGCCAAGAAACAAAAGAAAGAGGTGTCTATTCATCTTTTCGGGCAGGAGATTAATCCCGAAACTTATGCTATCACCAAGGCAGACCTTCTGATTAAAGGGGAAGGTGATGAGGCAGAAAACTTTAAAATGGGTTCTACACTTTCACAAGATGGTTTTCCAACCCGAGAGTTCGATTTTATGTTATCCAATCCTCCATACGGTAAGAGTTGGAAGACAGACCTTGATCGCATGGGCGGGAAAGCGGATATTAAAGATCCAAGATTTATTGTTGAGTATGCTGGGGATCCGGAGTTCAGCTTGATTACGCGGTCAAGCGATGGCCAGCTGATGTTTTTGGTGAACAAACTTTGCAAGATGAAACATGATACAAAACTGGGAAGCCGAATCGCAGAGGTTCACAATGGATCATCTCTTTTTACCGGAGACGCGGGGCAGGGTGAAAGTAATATCAGACGATGGATTATTGAGCATGATTGGCTGGAGGCGATCATTGCGCTACCGTTGAATATATTTTACAATACCGGCATCGCGACCTATGTCTGGGTTCTTACTAATCGCAAATCTCCAGAACGCAAAGGCAAGGTTCAACTTATTGATGCGGCTGCATGGTTTAAGCCATTACGAAGAAATCTCGGCAAGAAGAATTGCGAATTATCAGAAGAAGACATAAAGACTATCTGCGATTTGTTTCTTGCTTTTAAAGAAACGCCGGAATCAAAAATATTTCAGAATGAAGCATTTGGCTATCGGAAGGTTGTAGTAGAGCGTCCGCTTCGACTCAGCATTGATTTATCGCCTGCGAAGCTACATAGGTTTGCTCAGGCTTGTAAAGAGGCAGACGATGAGTCGTTGGTTAAACTCGTTCAGCGATTCTCTAAAAAGATTGGCACCGGGCCACACACAGATTTTAATGTTTTTATGGAGGCAGTTAATAACGATGCCAGTGAGCATAATGTAAAAATGACCACAAAACGCCAAAAGTTATTGGAAGTAGAATTGGCGGAAAAGGATGAGAAAGCAAAGCCTGTAATTAAAAAGATACATAAGCATGGTCAGATTGAGCCGAACCCCATCGAGGGATTGTTTGTGGTAAAGGATGGTGGGAAAGAAAAGGTGGTCGAGTATGAGCCAGATGTTGATCTTCGTGATACGGAGCAAATCCCACTTCTTGAAAAAGGAGGCATCGATACATTTTTCCGGCGTGAGGTTTTGCCGTATATTTCGGATGCATGGATAGATGCGACATCCACCAAAGTGGGGTATGAGTTTTCTTTTACGCGGTATTTCTTTAAACCGCAACAGTTACGCACACTGGAGGAAATTCGTGCTGACATACTGACTGTGGGTAAGGAAGCTGACGGACTACTTGATGAACTATTTAAAAGAAGTGTTAAATGATTGACGATCTAAAACATTATCCAGATTATAAGGAATCTGGTCTTCCATGGATTGGGCAAGTGCCGAGGCATTGGGAATTGCGCCAAGCACGGCACATTGGCCGCTTTTTCAAAGGCGTTGGCGGAACTAAGGAGGATGCCACTCCGACCGGTGTGCCCTGCGTGCGTTATGGCGAATTGTATACGACATACACATATTTCATTCGCGCTACAAAATCGTTCATCACTGAAAACCGAGCTGTGGACTATATGCCTATTCAATACGGTGATGTATTGTTTGCGGCATCTGGTGAAAAAATCGAAGAAATTGGGAAGTCGGCGGTCAACCTCATGCATGGCGCAGCATATTGTGGCGGCGATGTGATTATCTTGAGACCGAATATTCCTGCGCAAGCGCCATTTCTTGGTTACGCCTTGGATTGTCGTCCGACTACGAACCAGAAGGCCACCATGTGTAGAGGTACCACCATTAAGCATATTTATCCAACCGAATTAAAGAGCTTGTTTTTTCCACTACCAACGTTGGATGAACAAGCGGCCATCGTGCGATTTTTAGATTGGGCAAACGGGCGATTGGATCGAACGATCCTGGCGAAGCGGAAGAGGATAGTGCTGCTTAACGAACAAAAACAAGCCATTATCCACCGTGCCATCACGCGTGGCATCAATCCCACAGTACCCCTCAAGCCCTCTGGGGTTCCATGGCTCGGCGAAATTCCAAAGCATTGGGATATCTTGCCGTTAGGTAGGCTGCTGGCCGAGCGAAACGAGAAGAACGATCCTATAAAGACCGACAACATTTTGTCTCTTAGCTTGCACGATGGAGTTATTCCATATGCTGATAAAAGACCAGGAGGAAACAAGGCGAAGGATGATCTGACGGCGTATAAGTTGGCTTATCCTGGGGACATTGTGCTGAATAGTATGAATGTCGTTGTTGGTTCAGTTGGATTATCTAAATATTTTGGGGTGGTAAGCCCAGTTTATTACATGCTATATCCTCGCCAGCCGAACGATGTCGTTGAATATTTTGATGCAGTTTTTCAGGACAGGGCTTTCCAGAGCAGTCTTTTTGGATTGGGTAATGGGATCATGGTTATTCAGTCCAAATCTTCAGGGAAACTTAACACAATTCGTATGAGAATCCCTATGACAAAGCTAAACAGAGTTGAAGTTCCGCATCCCAATCATGAAGAGCAAGTTGCTATCGTAGAATATCTCGCCAAAGCTAAAGCATCTATTGATAGCGTTATTGACAATGCCCGCAGGGAACTGTGCCTCCTGCAAGAATACCGTACGCGGCTGGTGTCGGATGTGGTGACGGGCAAGCTAGATGTTCGTTCTATTGCTAAAGATTTGCGAGAGGAATCCCCAATCACAATAGAAGAAGAGGATTCTGGCGAGCTAAGCATGGAAGTAGATGAGGAGGTAGTGAATGCCGACGAGTGATACAAGCGAAAAGGGTCTTGAAAAATTAATCTGTATGGCACTTACGGGCCTCCCATGCGATCCGGCAAAATCAGGAAGCGCAGTTGCTGAGCCAGTTGTTCCTTACGGCGGAGAGGGCTACGTTGCTGGAGACCCGGCAGACTATGATAGGGATCACGCTATCGATCTAAAGAAGCTCACATCTTTTATAAAAACAACCCAGCCAAAATTAGTTGAAGCTCTCGATTTAGAATCAGATTCACCGAAGCGTCAGCAATCCCTTGCGCGACTCCAAGGGGAGATCGCAAAGCGGGGCGTGATTGATGTGCTTCGTAATGGCGCAAAGCATGGGCCCCACACAATTGATTTGTTTTATGGTACACCTACAGCGGGCAATAAAGAGGCGGTAAAGCGTTTTTCTCAGAATGTCTTCAGCATTACCCGGCAATTGCGGTATAGCAAAGACGAAACCCAGCTGTCTTTGGATTTGTGCCTTTTTATAAACGGATTACCGATAGCCACTTTTGAGTTAAAAAACAGCCTTACTAAACAGACCGTTGAGGATGCTGTTCAGCAATATAGGCGAGATCGCGACCCTCGGGAGCTTTTGTTTCAGTTCGGCCGATGTATGATTCATTTCGCCGTGGATGATCATGAGGTGAGGATGTGTACGCATTTAAAAGGCAAAGGATCATGGTTTTTGCCTTTTAATAAAGGATGGAATGATGGAGCCGGTAACCCGCCCAATCCGAATGGGCTAAAGACCGATTATCTCTGGAAGGAGATTCTTACAAAGAAGGGCTTGACCGATATATTAGAAAATTACGCGCAGATCGTAGAAGAGAAAGATGAGCGTACTGGCCGGAAGAAACAAAGGCAGATATTTCCGCGATACCATCAGCTTGACGTTGTTAGGGTATTGCTTGCTAAAGCACGCGAGTCTGACGTTGGCAGGCGGTATCTTATTCAACATTCGGCCGGGAGCGGGAAGTCTAATTCAATTGCGTGGTTGGCGCATCAGCTTATTGCCGTTGAGAAGAATGATAAGCCAGTCTTTGATTCAATGATCGTTGTTACCGATAGGAAGGTTCTTGATAAACAGATTAAAGACACTATTAAACAATTCGCTCAAGTCGCTTCTACTGTGGGGCATGCGGAAAATTCCGGTGACCTTAAGAAGTTTTTGACATCAGGGAAGAAGATTATTATTTCAACTGTTCAGAAGTTTCCTTTTATCCTCGACGAAATTGGCGATGAACACCGCAATCGGAAGTTCGCGATTATTATTGATGAGGCACATTCAAGCCAAGGCGGCCGGACAACAGCGAAGATGCACAGGGTTCTTGCGGAAGACGGGAAAGAAGAGGAGCAGGAGACATTTGAGGATACCGTTAACCGGATCATGGAATCCCGCAAGATGTTGAAAAACTCCAGTTATTTCGCTTTTACTGCGACTCCCAAGAACAAAACGCTTGAGATTTTTGGTGAACCCTTCAAAGAGGGCGAGAAGAATAAGCATCGTCCGTTTCACTCTTACACGATGAAGCAGGCGATCCAAGAGGGTTTTATCTTGGATGTTTTAAAGAACTATACGACGGTTGAGAGCTATTACCGTCTTATGAAAACCGTTCCTGATGATCCACAGTTTGACGTGAAGAAGGCTCGCAAAAAACTGCGCCACTATGTTGAATCTCATGATTATGCCGTTCGGCAGAAAGCAGAGATAATCGTTGATCATTTCCATGAACAGGTGATTGCGCATCGCAAGATTAATGGTCAGGCGCGGGCAATGGTGGTGACTGGGAGCGTTGAGCGCGCGATTCAGTATTATCATGCGATTAAAGATTACTTAAAAGAGATCAAGAGCCGTTATATGGCTATCGTTGCGTTTTCCGGAGAGCATGAGTTTGGCGGTAAGAAATTAACCGAATCATCGATGAATGATTTTCCGAGCAATGTGATTACAGACCGATTCAAGGAGGAGCCATATCGGTTTCTTATCTGTGCCGAGAAGTTTCAGACTGGTTACGACGAGCCTTTGCTTCATACCATGTATGTGGATAAGCAATTGACGGACATAAAGGCTGTCCAGACGTTGTCGCGGCTCAATCGTGCGCATCCGCAGAAATATGACACTTTTGTGCTCGATTTTTATAATACCGCAGATACTATCAGGGAAGCTTTCGAGCCTTATTATCGCACCACGATCTTGAGCGAAGAAACGGATCCGAACAAGCTTCATGATTTGCAGGCGAGTCTGGACGGTTATCAGGTATACGCAGGGCCTCAGGTTGAGGAATTTGTTCAGTTGTATTTGTCCGGGGCGGATCGGGATCGTCTCGATCCGATACTTGATGCTTGCGTCGCGGATTATAAAGAGAATCTTGACGAGGATGGTCAGGTCGACTTTAAAGGAAAATCAAAGACGTTTGTACGAACCTATAGCTTTTTGGCAACTATTCTTCCGTATACGAATGCCGCATGGGAGAAACTGTCTATATTCTTAAATTTCTTGAATCCAAAACTTCCGGCTCCGAAAGAAGAAGATTTATCAAAAGGGGTTTTAGAGGCAATTGATATGGATAGTTATCGGGTTGAGGCAAAGGCGGCCATAGACATCGCTTTGATGGATAAGGATGGAGAAGTGGACGCTGTCCCGACAAGCGGTGGCGGCAGAAAGGCAGAGCCCGAACTCGATTTGCTCAGTAATATTATCAAGATGTTTAACGATCAATTTGGCAATATCGACTGGAAAGACGTTGATAAGATTCGCAAGGTTATCGCGGAAGAAATTCCTGCGAAGGTGTCAGCAGATAAGGCTTACCGGAACGCGATTAAGAATTCTGATAAGCAAAACGCCCGCATCGAGCACGACAAGGTATTGCAGAAGGTGCTTCTTGGGCTGTTTACGGATCATGCGGAGCTGTTTAAGCAATACAGCGATAACCAGAGCTTCCGCAAGTGGCTGGCAGATTCAATCTTCGCGGTCACTTATGAGGCGGGGAAGGAAGAGAAGCAAGAATAATGAGTTTGTACCGTTTTAGCGAAAAGAGGTATCTCGATAATTTTCTAAAAGGTGAGTTGTCGTTTGCCATTGCATCATCTTACGATGATGTTAAGCTGACCGCTGCTCAAAGGGATGACGAACAAGCTCGGACGTTCAATCCAGATCTTAAAAAGCACGTTTTTGTTATTAATGGTTCGGCATCGGCCATGAAAGGACTTAAAGAAGTTAAGATTACGCATACTGCGCGAGACGCCGATGGGGACAGATTGAATTACTACCTTATGTCTTTCACATCTGTGTATGATAAGAGGCTATTTGAGGAATTTTGTGCTGATACCTGCGTTGAAATTTTTAATGAGGTTGAGTTTAGGAATCGATTAGATAGAGCTTTAAAGGCAATAAATTGGAACGGATTATTAGGCGCAGTGAAATATTTTGATTCGAAAAGCTTGAGCGCCATATCGAGTAATGAGGATATTTTATTTTTAAAGGCGGATCAATATGCTTGGCAGAAAGAGTTCCGGGCCGTGGCCTTTCCAGCTTCTAAGGCTGATCTGAAAGACTCAAGAAAGAACATGAAGGTTGGCGATTTGTCTGATATTGCCAGATTCGTGGAATGATATGCGGGGCGATTTATTCGATGAATTTATGGAATACGATTTTACCATGGGCGCGGATGTAGTGAAATGCCCGCATTGCGGGGCCGATATGCCATGCAGTTTGTTTTTTGATGATGAAGTTGAATGTCCGAAATGTGGGAAGAAGTTTAGGAAGGATAAGAATTAAACGGCTCCGTTAGAGCCATGAGGATTTAATGCAAAATTTACGATTATCACCATCAGCGTTAAATATTTTTCTTGATTGTCCAAAATGTTTCTGGCTTGAAAAAAATCGGAGCATTAAGAGGCCAAGAGGCATTTTCCCGTCACTTCCCGGCGGGATGGATTCTGTAATTAAGACTTATTTCGACACTTATCGAACTAAGGATGCGATGCCTCCAGAAGTGAAAGGCAAGTTGCAGGGTAAGTTGTTTTCGAGTATGAGCAAGCTGGAGAAATGGCGAAGCTGGTTGCAAACGGAATTAAGTTATGAGGATAAGACAATAAATGCCGCTTTATCTGGCGCGTTGGATGATTGTCTCGAGGATGATGGCTTTTATATTCCATTAGATTATAAAACGAGGGGATCTGAGCTTATTGAAGATCCAAGAAAGTATTATCAAACCCAACTTGATTGCTATTGTTTAATTCTTGATGCCAGCGGATTTAAGACGAAAGGATTGGCGTATTTGCTTTATTATTGGCCATTAGAGGTCTTTGAAGAGGGGATGATGCGGTTCAAGGTTGAGCCGATCAGGATTGAAACAAATATTGACTCTGCAAAAAAGATTTTTCGAGATGCTGTTGCTTGTTTGAAGGGTGAAATGCCGCAAGCCACCGCGCATTGCGAGTATTGCAGTTTTATTGCTTCAAGAAAAGGTTAGGGAAAACACGGGATGTTGAATCAGTCATTTTCTATAGAAAACTTCCGAAAGATAATTGATGTAGAAAACCGTAAGGGTGTTTTCTTAGAAGGAAAATTTTTTCCAAGTCTTAAAGCCATTACTGACGAAATAAAAGCCTGCAACAAGAATATCGTATCTAAGAGAAGAGATAAAAGCATAACGACGGATAAAATAAAAGAGCTTTATGATCAAAGGCGAGAGTTGAAAGAACGTAAGGAGGCGCAACTAATCGCTGAATTGAAGAAGATTAGTGAGAAGGTCGTTGCCACTAATTTTAAGATTGAATTAGTTAAGAAAGACATCCCCGGGCAGAAGCCGCTGTATCTTGTAAAGGACTCGCCAGAACATTATTTTGCGATAAAGCAACTTCAGAATAATATGTCGCGTTTGTTTGGTGTAAAACAGGCGAATAGGTTCGAAATTGTAAGTCAGGTCAAAGTGCTACTGTCTGATGCGTTTCCAAAATATGTTTTAAGAACAGACATAAATGATTTTTATGAAAGTATCCCGCATGCAAGTTTACTTGAAAAGATAAACGGCAATAATTTGCTCACTCATTTTTCAAGGAAGATCATCCGTCAGATATTAAACGGATATAAAACATTATCTGGTAATGGCGCGGGAATCCCGCGGGGGGTTGGTATCAGTGCCTATCTGGCTGAATTATATATGCGCGATATTGACCGTTTAATTATGTCTTTGAAGGGATTAATTTATTATGCCCGATATGTCGACGACATAATTATTATTTTTACTCCATTAGTCGATGAAAAGCAGAGAGATTATAAGAAGAATATTGCTGATATTGTTGAGGGTAAATTTAAACTAAAATTAAACGCAAATAAAACCTTTTGTTTTGATTTAAGGGATTCGAGCAAGCAGTGTGAGTTGGAGTATTTGGGATATAAAATATTCTTTGGTGACGGAAAACTAAAAACTCGATTAACCCAGAAGAAGGTTGAAAAGTATAAGAGGCGCATCGATGCTAGTTTTGACAATTATTTCAACTTGAGCAAGGTCAATGAAAAGGAAGCAAGGAAGTTGCTTGTCAGAAGGGTAAGATTCTTGACAGGCAACACAAGACTAAAAAATAATAAAAATAATGTGCTCGTAGGGATATATCATTCAAATTCACAATTAACGGAATTGGATGATTTGACCAGCTTGGATGATTATTTAAGAAATAAGATAGATTCCATCACGGTTACTCCACTACAGGAGCGGCTCAGGAGGTTCGGGTTTAAAGCAGGATTTGATGAAAGGCGATTTCATCCATTTAAAACCTATGAGCTTCAAAAGATTATGAAAGCGTGGAAGTGAGATGCTCCGCATAAAGAAACAGATAAATATAAAGAAAGAGCGCGTGGTACTCTCCGATGTGTTGCCATTTGAGCTTCCTGTTACATTCTCTAATAGGCATCTCTATCAATTTTTTATAACGAATCATGTAAAGATAGATTTTCGACCTTTAACGAAAGCTTCCATTGAAAACTGTAGTCTTAATTGGGTGGATATTTCTAAGAAGTTAATCGAAAATGATTGGGCGGTTAATATAAATTCAGAAAAGGTTCGGTTAATATTAGATTTGAAATCAGATAGAGATAAGATGTTAAAAGTTTTTAACGGTGATTTTGAGAAAATAAATCCAATTTTGCGATCTTATCAAGGGGAATTTTTAAGCTGGAGGAAATGCGGCGCATGGTTAGATTCAGCAATAAAGATTCTTTTCGGATTTGATAAAGATAAGGTGGTTCTTCAAGATGCAGATGAACATCGCCTTAAAATTGATGAATATAAGACAATACCTTTTAAATATAAAATATCCCATAAAGAAAAAGATTTTCGTGAACTTGTTGTAATTCATCCAAAGAATCAGCTTTCACTCATAAGTTTTTACGACAAGTTTAAAGAACTCATCTTATATTATTGCAACGTTAGTCCGTTTTCCATAAGACGGCCATTTAAAGTTGCCAAATATTCGTATCATAACGACCGCTTGCACATGAAGAATTTGGCGTATGACCATGAACATAAATCGGCAGAGGAATACGACAAGGAATATGAGAACCTTAAGACATTTTTTGTTTATAAAAAATTTAGCAACGTGTATAAATTTTACGAATCGTATGAATATCATCGATGCGAGAAGAAATATAGCAAGCTTTTTAAATTTGATATATCGAAGTGCTTTGATAGCATTTATTCACATTCGATCGTTTGGGCTTTATTAAATAAGGGAATTGTTAAGGACAACCTTGTGTCTTCCAAAAAAACGTTTGGCGGGCAATTTGACATGTTAATGCAGAATTTAAATTATGGCGAGACTAATGGAATTATTATTGGCCCAGAATTCTCGAGAATTTTTGCTGAATTGATTTTGCAGAGGATAGACTTGGATGTCTTGCATTATTTGGAGCTCGGAAAAGACAAAAAGAAAGAGCTAAAACATAAAACAGATTATAAGATATTTCGATATGTCGACGATTTTTTTGTATTTTATGACGATGAGGAAACAAAAGAAAGAATATTGAGTGCGTATAGATATTTCCTGATGGAATATAAATTATACGTCAATGACTCCAAGTCTGTGTTATTTGAGAAACCTATAATTACTGGGATAACTATTGCAAAACAGAAAGTCGCGGACTTATTAAACGAAAATTTCAAGTTTGATGCTACAAAGGAACAGCTGATAGATTCCGGAGAGAACAACGAGGAGGAAGAGAAAAAGTACGCTTTTTATGCTAGTTCTAACAAGCTAATTACGAGATTCAAAACGATTATTAAGGAAACGAGCATTGTTTATAAGGATATCTTGAATTACACATTAGCATGTATTGATCGAAAAGCCTTAAAGCTAATAAAGGTATATAGCAAAATTGAAAGAAAGGAGGATCAGGAGCATCGGGTTGTTAAGGTGGTGCTAGAATTATTAGATTTCACCTTTTTCTTATATTCAGTTTCTCCGAGAGTGAATACGACAATTAAGCTCTGCTTAATTCTTAGTAAATTAACAAAATTTACGAAAATCAAAGCCAACTTTAATGGCGATTATCAGCATTTGATTTTCAAAAAGATTTATGACGAGATATCGTTGGTGTTAGGTAAAAATAAACAACCGGAGTTTACCCAAGTAGAGACCCTGTATCTCTTAATAGCTTTGAAAGAGCTAGGTAAGGGATATCGTCTTGATGAAACTGTGTTGGCTAAATATTTTGACATAGATTTGAACAAGAAGAAGTTCGGATATGAGTTGAATTATTTTTCAGTCAGCGTGTTGCTTTTTTACATTGAGAACAGAACGCGGTATGCCGCCCTCAAAGAAATTTTAAAAGAGCATATAAAAACGAAGTTTGAGAAGAATAATAAATTGAAGATGGCCGAATTGACATTCTTATTATTTGATCTGCTATCTTGTCCTTATATTGATGAAAATTTTAAGAAGGATTTATTGATTAAGTATAATGTAACAGATAATGCGGTTCAGACTGCGATATTGAGTCGCAAAGAACTTTGGTTTACGAAGTGGACAGATTTTGATTTTAGTAAAGAGCTGGAAGCTAAAAAAAGCCAAGAGGTATATTAAGATCTCATGCTCCGTCCAAATAATTCTCACACACATGCATGAGTTTTGTTCTCATACACATTGGGAACAAAACAAAAGGGGTAACAGGGACGGGTTGCCCCTCTTTTTAAATTATGAGCAGTACATCGGACAATTTTAAGAGGCGATTATGAAAAAAATCAAAAGGAGGAGATATGGGTTTTGATATTAAATTGACAGCTTATAGCCAAGAATCAGAGTCTTATCGGATTGACAGGTTAAATCGAGTCGTTGGGTATGTTTCTGCTTTAGCCGAACACTATGGTAACAATGACTTACTCAAGAAATTAGTTTCATTACATGACCATAAGGGTGAACTCACGGTTGAATGGAATAATGAGCCCGTAGCAGGCGAGAAAGAGTATTTTGCAAAAGCTTGGGCGAATATGTGTGAGCCGTCAGAAAATATAACCCATAAAGTGGTCAGCAAGTAAGGTCAAAAGTACGGTGAAAAGTAAGGTGAAGCTATTTTAGGGATGTTACGATTTGATGCGGTGGATTTGATATACGACTGGCGTTGTTCGGTGGTGTTTAGTCCTGCAATCTTGAGCAAGGTTTTGCCGGAGAATCGCTTGATTAGTGATTGATCTTCGGTCGTTTTCATGATAGAAATGAAGTCATCCGGGAGCTTTTCGATGATGGTCATTAGCTGGGATATCCGGGCCCGGGTGACGCCGAAATGGTTTCCAGCGGCAGTTTGTGTTCTTTGAGGGTTTTCTACCAGATATTCCTGAACTCGGACGGCCATGGCTACGATATTCTTGTAGACTGGTAATCGGGGGACACAATACTAATTATCTTGACTAAGAAGAAGGAAAAATAGGTATTGTGTCCCCCGATTTTGAGGACTTCTACAATTCCTTCGATTGGCAAGTTTGTAATTCAAATATAAAAGAATTCATGGGGGTTACTGCGCATCAAGCGATAATTAAGAAGCTAAAATAGGAAAGAGACTATAGCAACCGTAGAGAGAGTTTATGTATCCTCAAGATTTCAAATCTCAATATAGATTCTCGAAACTCGAAGATAGAGTATTTGTCGGGATGTGGTTTGGATCAGCGCATAGGCAGCGTTATGACCATATAATTAAACCCGCGATAGAAAACATGACATCGAGGAGATTGATACCTTATCGCGTTGATCAGCCGACTGTAGGCGGATCGATTCCGCTAGACATTCAAGAGGGGATATTAAATTATAGAGTACTTATTTTCGAAATATCGTTTATTTCGTCTAAGTGGTTTAGACAACGTTATCGTAATGCGAATGTAATGTATGAGTTAGGATTAGCGCATGCTTGGAGATTGAAAGAAGAGATTATTGTATTGCGTGATGATGGGGAGAATTTACCGTTCGATATCGAATCGTATCGTGTGCATAGGTACAAACCCTGTGAAGTCCAAAATTCAGTAACTCAAATCACGCTTCTTTTGGATAATACTTTGAGAGAAGTCGATAGAAGAAAGTCACAGACAGTTCAAAGGGCAAGAGAAAGCTTAGATGCAAAGTCTCTTGATTTCATTACTCAAAATAGGGGGCATTATTTTAGCGAAGCCGCTGTGAGGGATATAGAGCTACGGTTTACAATTACGAGACTTCTGGATTTAGGACTTCTTTGGTTACATTCGTCTAATGATGGTAGATATGCATATCATTGGACAGAGCTTGGGCGTGATGTAATCATTTCTTTTGGCATTGCGGCTGAAGATGAGAGTCAGTCATAGGAAATGAATAATTAAACTTTAATATCTCATCAAGCAGTATCCCAAAATTCGATTTAGGCAGACTATTCGAGATATTACAGGAGTAGGCTGAGGAAAGGGTGAAGTGGCCCATGGGCGCTGTGTTTAAAATATTAGCGATTGATGGAGGCGGGATAAGAGGAATTTTTGCGGCTCAGATTCTTAAAAGAATCAAAGACGAGCTAAAAATAGAATTTCACAAAGAGTTCAATCTCATAGCTGGTACGAGTACTGGATCGATTGTCGCAGGGGGTTTAGCTATTGATTATCCAATAGAGAGCATAGTCTCCTTGTATAAAAATGAAGGCGAGAAAATATTTCAGCGAAATTATTCAGATCGTTTGAATTGGTGGAATTGGAAGGCTCTCCTTGCGAGCAAATATGATAGCGCATATTTGAAAAAGACATTGAACGGAATCTTCAAGGACGCAACTCTTTCCCAGACAAAAGCGAAATTAATTATTCCCGCCTCTGATATTTCCAATGGAAATGTTTTTGTATTTAAGTCGAATTACGATCCCAATTTTGTTAGAGACAAAGACACAAGAATCGCTGATGCGGTATTGGCATCATGTTCCGCGCCAACGTTTTTTAATCCTCATCGGGTGAAGGAGTATCTGTTGGCCGATGGAGGGTTGTGGGCAAACAATCCTTCATTAGTGGCTCTAACAGAAGCGATGGGAAGGCGATTTAATATACCAAAAGACGATATTAGGATTCTATCGATAGGGACTGGTATAGGTAAAAAGTATTATGATCCTAAAGATTATAATAAGAATTGGGGGCTAGGACGCTGGGGAGTGGGATTGGTTAGCACAATAATGAATCTGCAATCAATGAACGTTGACAACATTGTTCGGTTTATCTTGAGTGAGCCAGACCGATTTGTTCGGTTAAATTATGATACAGATTGCGCTGCGGCGTTAGATGATATTAGAGTTGTAGACAATCTAATCGCTAGGGCGGATAAAAAGTTCACCTATAGCATAGACATAATTAAGAAATTTTTCAAAGGAGGTAATTGATATGGAGCTAACTGCTTTTTTCGACAAATTCTTAGCTGATACGGTTAATTTGAATCAATCCAAGTTGGATACTCTGAGCGAAAAAATGAACGTGATAGATTCGTTTTTCAAGAACAATAATACAATCAAGAAACATTACATCGGGCTCCTGCCACAAGGATCGTATGGACAAAAAACAATCATAAAGCCGCCGAAAGACAAAGATTTTGATGTTGATATCCTCCTATCATTACAGCCGATAAGTGGCTGGCAACCGGAGGATTATGTAGTTAACGTTCATACTGAGTTCATGAAAGATGGTAATTACAAAAAAATAACTGAACTAAACCCGCGTTGTGCAACGATATATTATTCAGGAGATTTTCATATAGATATCGTGCCCTTTCTCAGGATCGACGGTAGACAGTATATTACAAACAAAGATGATAACCGCTTAGAGGAAACCAATCCGATAGGCTATTCAGAGTGGCTTATGAGTAAGAATACCACCGCGAATAACTATCTAATAAAAGCTATTCGATTGACTAAATATTTGCGAGATATAAAGGAAAATTTTTCGGTTAAGTCCATACTTTTAAATACACTGATCGGCAACTGCATTGCAGATAAAGAAGTATTCTCGGAGTTTAAGAATTTACCTACCGCTTTTCTGACGGCTTTTACTAGGTTGAATGCTTTTCTTCAAAGCAGTCCAAACATGCCGACAGTAAAGAACCCTACGCTTTCAAGCGAAGATTTCAATCGACACTGGGATCAGAAAAAGTATTCAAACTTCCGTGAAAAGATAAAGCTGTATTACGATAAGACTAAGGACGCTTATAGCGAGGGAAGCAAGCCGGAAAGCATAAAGAAATGGCAGGCTGTATTTGGTGATGAGTTTCCAAGCGATGTTGAGGGTGATGAAAAAGCAAAAGTATTCTCAGCGCTATCATCAAAATCAAGGCCTTGGGGTAATTAGTGTGTTGGTTCAGGAAGAATCAATCGTGGTTCAGCAAGGATAGGATTCAAGTTGAGCGAGATTTCCCTCGGTTGCATTTTTATATTTTCAAAGACAGCATACTAATTTTAAGGGGATCGATTGATTTGAACGCTGAAGAAACTTCAGCCGACTCCTATGAGATCCAAATAATATTTCCTCCTGAATATCCTTCTGAGATACCGTTTGTTAGAGAGACTGCAGGGCGAATTCTAAGAATACCGGATAGGCACATATATGCGAAAGAAGGTTTCTTCTGCATAGGCCCTCGATTGGCGATCAAAGAGTCATGGGATAAAAATCATAGCATAGTACGGTTTCTAAATGAATTTGTGATCCCTTTTCTGGCAAATCAATCTTATTATGAGCGGATGGGGGAATGGAAAAATGGAGACTACGATCACGGTAAAAAGGGGATTCTCCAGTATTATCGAGAACGATTTAATATAAATGATGAAAAAGAATTGATGCTGATTCTTAATAATATCGTAAGTGGGGTAAAAGTCGGGCGTAATGATCGATGTTTTTGTGAGAGCGGAAAGAAGGCGAAAAAGTGTCACTTGGATATAACTCAGGATTTGCAGAGATTGGGGCATAGAAATATTTTCTTAGAGGACATAAAGAATCTTCTTGGCGACTCTAAGACGTCAGAGAATCAAGATAAGCAAGCGGCGGATATAACAACCGCACCTACAACAGCGTCAACAAAGCTTGCCCCATAGAACATCATAGACGTTCGATATCCCATTGGGTGGGGCCAGGGGTCGCATTCCTGAAAATCGGGGCAAGTCATAGCAACTCTGCGCGAATTTAGCGGGTTTACGCAGAGCTATCAAGAACATAAACAAAATTCCCGCCTCGTAAATTATCTCACCTAGTAAGAAAAAGGGGTCAGAGTGAATTAAAAAGTAAATGGGCGCCTGTCCCTATTTTAGTCTATTTCCTAAGAAAACAAAAAAAATATCTCAAGAAAAACTTGCCAGATTAGTTGATATTTCGTATAACGCAATTTCTAAGATCGAAGCTGGAAAAGCGAAAAACCCCACATTTGAGACGCTTGCTAAGTTAGTAGATGTATTTGGAGTTTCGATAGATGAATTGGCGGGGAGGAAATAAGTTAAGATAGGTTTAAGTTGTATAAAATTAAAAGAAAAAATATTTACTTCCCATAGAAAAATTATCAGATGCATTACCAGAAGAGGAAATTGATAAAACATTAAAAAATATTGAATCGAATCATCCAATGCAGAAACAGATTGATAAGCTTGAGGAAGATCTAAATAAAGAATTAGAAAGTATAGAAAAAGTGTACGGTAAAACATTCAGAAAAAAATTGGATAACAAGTATAGCAACTATGAAATTTCAAGATTCGAAAGATAAAAACCTAGCTGATTATCATGTTAGCTTAAAATGAATAATTTAAATAAAAATAATAAAAATGACTTAGTGGCAAAAGCTGCTAGGAGTGTTATGGGTGCTGTTCCTTTTGCAGGTCAGCTACTCTGCGAAATAGTTGATGAAATTATTCCAAACCAAAAAATTGATAGGCTGATTAAATTTGTCGAGATTTTAGACAAGAAACTATCTGCCTTTCAACAGGAATTCATAAAACAGGAAGTCCAGAAGGAAGAATGTGCAGATTTTTTCGAAGAGGGAATACGTCAAGCTTCAAGAGCTTTATCAGAAGAAAGGAAAGAATATATCGCCACTTTGCTTACGAATGGTTTGTCATCAAAAGATATTGATTATAATGAATCAAAGCATTTGTTGCGCATCTTGAGTGAAATTAATGATATTGAGATTATTTGGTTGCGTTTTTATTTAGTTCCTACTATTGGTGGTGATGATGAATTCAGAAAAAAACATGAAAATATTTTAGAGAAAATTGTCGCAACACTAATCGCAACGCAAGAAGTTAAAGACAGAGAAGCATTGCAAAATAGCTACATACAACATTTAGTTCAGCTTGGACTTTTGGAAAATAAATATGGCGGTGGTTTGCGATTTGATTCAACCCCTGAGGATATATTAAAGGTTACGAATCATGAAATAACCATGTTAGGAAAATTGCTTTTACATCAAATAGGTCTAGATGTTATAAGCTAAAAACTCAATTGAACGGATTTTTACGCGGCTTCGCCGTTCCAAAAACCGCTCATTTCGGGCGGTATACATAAAAAAAATAAAAAAACCGCTAAGAAGGAAAAGGGGTCAGAGTGAATTAAAAAGTAAATGGGCGCTGTCCCTATTTCGTCCCTATTTCCTTCACTTTTCATGAAAAAGTGGCTGGAGATGATTAGGAGAAGAGGAGTTCGATGATACATAAGGAATCTAAGAATCTAGTCAGAGGACACAATATGAGTGCTGAGGAAAACGATGATGGCCACTATATACCGGCGGACATTCGTCGCGCAGTTCTCTTAGAGGCAGGCCATGCTTGCGTGATTCCAACGTGCCAGTTTCCTGCGACTGAATTCGCACACATTGAGCCTTTCTCTCAAGTCAAAAAACACCAGGTTTCTAATATCGTTGCCTTGTGTCCTAATCATCACCACCTCTTCGATCAGAAAAAGATGATTGATCGCAAAGCCATCAAACTCTATAAGCTCAAGCTTCAATTTCTGAACAAGCGATACACGAAGTATGAGTTGCGGTTGCTCACTATCCTTGCTGAGAAACCCGCCGTAGTTGCATCAGGTGAGATCGAAACGATGGGGCTGCTTATGGATGGTCTTATTGAAAATGCCAAGACGTTTGAGACCCAGTCCATCGTGGTCACAGACAACGCGACAGGTCAGAAAACATTCGAAGATCACTTTGTGCAATCTTTTGCAGCTCGTTTAACGAAGAAGGGGCGTGAGTTCATCGACGTGTGGAAATCGAATTCAGAGAATCTACTCGATGCGTTATGAACCGTTGTCGCCACATAGTGATAAACAAGACGCTTTATGATGTAATGCCACTACTTTAGCAAGTACTTTTTAAGGTAGAACTTGGCTCTTTGATTTCATGGTTAAACGTTTCAAAATACTGCCTTGATGTCATATTATCGAGCGATTGATATAAATCGTCCCGTTAGGAAACGACCTGGAAAGAGTTGATTGGGAAATACTTAGCTTTGAACGTAACCCTGAGAAAAAATAGAGATAAAGCGGTTAAGGGGTATTCAGAATGGAGCCGGTAGTTATATTATTATAGATGGTATAATTTTCTTAATTCTTTGACCACTAATGATGCCTTAAGGGAGTTCTGGATAATTTTAATAAGGTACTTTTTTTGTTCTTCTGGAATATTAGGCATGCCGTCCTGGATATTTCCCACCGCTAATAAGGTTTTATGAAGATAGCCGTTTATGGCATGGCTAATGCACTTTAGTGCTTCACCCGCACTGTTAATCTCCGTAAGTCTTTTTATCTCCTCAAAAATCCTCTTAT
>MHGF01000025.1 GCA_001805445.1 Omnitrophica WOR_2 bacterium GWF2_43_52 | reverse complement strand
GCACAAACCTATTATAACCGCTTTCTTGAGGAGCCACCTATTTTTTTGTTATCTCACATACTATCAGACCTTGAATTGTGAAATGATATTCTCTATATCCGTGGCTACCCCTTTATGCTCTTTAATCAACCTTTCTGCCTCTTTCGCTATTTTGCTCACCGCTGAGTAGGTTATTTCAAACTTAACGCCTATTTGTTCATTCGTTAAGCCTGTATACTTCTTCAACAAATATACCGCTATCTGTTTAGCCAACAATGGACGTCTTTTTGCCTTAATGATTGTTTCTATACTAATCTTATAATAAGAGGCAACTTTATCCAGTATGAGCTCTGCATCTATGCCACAAGCTATCCTCTTATATGAAAACTCTGTATCTTTATATATTCCTTTCATTGCTTTGAGCGTATCCTTTACAAACCCTGCCTTCCCCAGGATAAAACCGGCATAGAGGTTCTCAAACGGGCTCTTCTTCACCTGTAGTCCTTTTAACACAAATTCCTTATACTGCGACTTTGACATACCAATGTACCTAAAGGCCTCAGCCGTATCAACAAGGCTTGCACTGGTTCCCTTCAAATAGTCATTATAGCTTGACCATCTGAACTCTTCAGGGCTCTCAACAATCTTTGCCCGTACAGGGTTAAGATGAATGTAGCGCGTCAACTCCAGAAGATAGCTGTCCTTATCAACTACTATGGATTTAAACCGGCCTTGAAATAGATGGCCGCAGCGCTTACGCTTCAGATTGTAATATACGGTGTAGGCGGTATTGATAGATTGCATTATGCGGGATATATTGGGCTGGGTGGTTTCTAGCAATAAATGGTAATGGTTACCCTGACCTTACCCCCTAAAACAGTACCACTTGTAATTTGACAACCAGCATGGTAAAACAACTAACAAGGGGGTGTGCTATGAGAGGCAAGCGTTTCACAGAAGAGCAGATCATTGGCATCTTGAAGGAGCTTGAGGTAGGTATAAAAGCCGAAGACTTAGGCCGTAAACATGGTGTAAGCAATACCACCATTTATAACTGGAAGGCTAAATTCGGCGGACTTACGGTGAGCGAAGCAAGAAGGCTTAGGGTATTAGAAGATGAAAACAGCCGCCTGAAACATATTGTTGCTGACCAGACGCTTGATATTCAGGCACTTAAGGCGGTGGTTTCAAAAAACTTCTAAAGCCCAAGGTAAAACGAGAGGCTATCATGTATCTCATCGAATATTTTGGGCTGGCCTTAAGAAGGGCATGCAGGCTAATAGGTCTATCCAGGACGAGTTTCAGATATAAGGCTAGAGAGAAGCCGGATGAAGCAATTATCCACGCAAGGTTAAAAGAACACGCTCAGAAGCGCAAGCGCTTCGGCTGTCCAAGGCTTCATGTGCTCTTAAGGAGAGATGGTTTCGTCATTAACCATAAAAGGACGGAACGTATCTATAAGGAAGAAGGTTTATTGCTTCGTATCCGTCGTAGAAAAAAGATGGCATCGGCCCTAAGGACAGAGGTCCCTCGGCCTACGCATACAAACCATATCTGGAGCATGGATTTTATGAAGGACGCGCTTTCCAGCGGCCGTAAGCTTAAAGTGCTGCCGATTATTGATGAATATACCAAAAAGTGTTTTCGGATAGAAACAGATACATCAATTACAGGCGTAAGAGTGGTAAGGGTATTAAACGAAATAGCCCCGGAAGAAGGGCTGCCTGAGATTATTATAATCGACAACGGCCCTGAATTTATTGGTAAAGCCCTTGATGAATGGGCGTATAGGCGCGGGGTAAAGCTTTTTTTCATTACTCCGGGTAAGCCGGTTGAAAATATGTACATGGAGAGCTTTAACGGAAAACTAAGGGATGAGTGTTTAAACTTGCACTATTTTATAAGCTTGGATCATGCACGGAAGGTTATTGAGGAGTGGCGCGTAGATTATAATACTGAGAGACCACATAGTTCGCTTGATAATTTAACGCCGGAAGAGTTTATATGCAAGCTTAAGGAAGAAATGCCCACGGCTGTAGCTGTGGATAACCTATCAATTAACGCTGGAATGCCCAATTCCTAATGGTACAATAAACGGGGTAAGGTCAACCCATGAGGCAATAGGCGTACAGGAAAAACTCAAACTTGTCTTTGGCTGCCTTAAGGTATTCTAGGAATTTTCGGTAGTCGGCTTCGCTCAAGAAGATTTTCTTCCTATCGTCACCGCGAGAGGTAATGTGATAGAGCAGGCCTTCGGCTTGTAATCTATAAGGGCGAAACATACGGGCATTGTATGCGGTTACGAACTCTTTGTCAATCTATTTCACATTTCAAGGTCTGACCCCTTCGCACTTCTTGACTAATGGGGAGCATTACATAAGTTTACAAGTTAACAACGTCCCCTACTCGTTGATTACTCCCTTATTATTCGTTTAGAAAAAGGGTAGATCCTCAGTTTAACATGTTTATTGGGACAAATTCGGAAATCATATCCCATTTTACCTTCAAATTTATTTTCGCCGGTTTTTATCCATACAACTAAATGTTTTTTAAAAAGCATATCAAAGCATGAACAATTAGTTATATTTAGAGTAAAACTCCCATCTTCTTTCGTATTCAAATAACCTTGTTCTTCGTATCCGAATAAAGACAAACTTCCCTCAACCCCCTTTCC
Source organism: Omnitrophica WOR_2 bacterium GWF2_43_52 (assembly GCA_001805445.1). Lineage (GTDB taxonomy): Bacteria > Omnitrophota > Gorgyraeia > Gygaellales > UBA12090 > GWF2-43-52. The sequence continues at coordinate 126,217 of MHGF01000025.1, read as the reverse complement.
TTCTTCATCAAGCAATACCCCTGAAATGGTAAAATTAATTTTCATTCTTTCTACGTTGCTAATACATTAATTCTCGCTTAGCTGTATTTACTAACATCTGGTCAATGACTGCATAATTAGTTGTTCCTTGAGCCTGCGTAGAAGGATAAGCAATAAGCTGTTTTCCTGTTACAGTAGCAAATAATCTAACGCCAAAATTAAAAATTTTTGATTCTGATGTTTTGCTTACAGTCAGAATTTTTGAAGATTCAACGTTAAGTTGGAACTTGTAAAGATGCGATTGATTAGTACTTTCTGCTACTGCACCAGCTTGAGTATTATTCATATATAAGGCAGGCCCATATCTATTGCCATATTAAAACCACCGAATATGTCCCCACCTGCATGATACCCTACTATTTCAACGACTAGACCCTTGGTTCTACCCCGAGGCGATCCAAAAGAAATAGATTTTGAATGCGATTTTGCTGATGAATAAAGCGCGATTGCAGCAATAGAAACTATCGTAAGAGGGACAGAAACTTCTGCGGTAGCACCATAAGTAATACCCCCTGCAATAAGACCAAACTCTATTCCGGGAGAAGAAGACCCTTCTAGCGAAAAACTTTGAATGTATTGTTGTGAATATGTAGGTGCTTCAACTTGACTTGTTGATACTGTCTCCGCAACTTCCGGTGTTGTTGTTGACACTGATGTGATATTATGATAACTCCAAATATAATTATTGTTACTGGAAGATTGTCCTCCTCTCGGACCCGTATCAAACCTAAATGCTGCCTGCGTGCTGACGCTTATATCCCACTCTGCACCTGTGGCTTTTTCTAAACCACGTTCTGCCTGTCTAAACCATCTACTGATCTCTTCGAAAATGTTTTTTAACCAATTATGTCCGGTCGGGTCGATATAGTTAATCGGATTGTTTCTACAGTAGGCGTATCGATTGAAACTCTGCGAGTCATAGGGCGCTTGGACGATGGTGTCTGCTGTTATAAAGCGGCCGATCTCGGGATCGTAGTACCTCGCTCCGTAGAAGTAGAGGCCGGTCGAGTCTAGTTCTTTGCCGGTGAACTTATGATGGATGAGTGACGAAGGACGTGAGACGTCGGAAACAGCAGTGGTGCCGTAGGGAGTATACTCATAATGCTCAACCTGAGCGCCGCTTGCGTCGCTAATAATACTGCTTGAGCCTAAATGGTCGGAATGATAGTATGAGACGTCCGTCGTCTGACTTCCCCCGTCCTTCGTAACCGTGCAAACTCTATTTGCTCCGCTGAAAATGTGCTTACGGATTGTGCCGTCGGAGTCTACTTCATAGAGTGAGCCGATATAGGTGGTAGAACTTATCGTCCCACTTCCATCGTCTTTCGTCTTTCGGACTCTGCCCCCGTCCCCATCATACAGATAGCTTTCAGTCAACTGTCCACTGTCAACAGAAGTGAGGCGGTTTTCAAGGTCATATTCCATCGTCTTATTCTTGCCGCTTACCGTATTGCCGTTGGCGTCGTATTGGTAGGTGTAGCCGCCGGCACTGGTTACGGCGTGGGGGCGAGTTGAACCGTTTCCACCATAGCTCATTACTCCGACGTCTGACTTGTAAATCATATTGCCTATGGAGTCGTATTGGTAGCTAAAGGTGGTGTAGCCGCCGTTAGGATCAGGAACATTCTGCGCTTGGGTGAGGCGGTCTAAATCATCGTAGGTATAGCTTCGGATATTGCTTCTTAGGTTGTCGGTTAAGGTTGAAACGTTGCCATTCTTGTCAAAGATGTAATTTAGGTCTTGTAAATTCGTCCCTCGTCCTTCGTCCCTCGTAAGAATTCTTGACAACCTCAGGTCTTGGCCATAGGTGTAGGTGGTGCTTGTGCCGTTACCGTAGCTCGTGGCCCTCATTTGGCCTTGGGCGTTGTAGGTGATGCTATTGACGTAATTAGTTATTACCGGGCCATTACTTGTGTATACGCGCTCAAGGAGCCCTGAGTTTGTGTCGTAGCTATAGTTGACTGCGGTGTTATCCGGATAGGTGAGTTTGGTGAGGCGGTCTAAGGCATCGTATTCGCGTTGGATAGTATAACCGATTTCACCTCCGAGGATTCCTTCGGCAACCTCGGAGGTGTTGACGGTTTTGATAGATTTGGTTTCCCGGCCTAGGGTGTCGTAGAAGAATTCGGTTGAGCCGCTTTGGTCGGTGACTTTAGAGAGCCTGCCGATGCAGTTGGATTTGGTGGAGTCGTCGTAGAGGTAAGTAACTAAGGTTTGCGAGTTAGCGAGTTTGCGGGTTAACCGGTTAAGCTCATCATATTCAAACTCTAAGGTTTGGCTTTTGGCGTCGGTTTGTTTCTTTAGGTTGCCTAAGAGGTCATACTCATAGCTCCAGGTACCCATATCCGGGTCTATCATCTTGAGCTTCCTGCCGATTGAGTCGTAGGTGAGCTGGGTGACGTTACCCTGATTATCAGTAGTCTTTAGCAGGTTGCCCTGGGTGTCATATTCGTAGTAGGTGTGGAATACGCCGTCGGTTCCGGCATATTCAATTACCTCAATTATATTGCCGTAGACATCTTTTTTAGTTCCTTTGCGGTGGCCTTTAGGGTCTGTTGTCTCTACCTGTAAGGGGCTGATGTAATTGATAGAGCTTTCTGTGTCTTTTGTTGTGCCGGTGAAATCGGCAATGGTCTTTTTGATTCTTCCTCTAATATCGTATTCATATTTTACGTAAGCAATATTACTTGAAGCCTCATCAATATAATGGGCAAGGGACTCTCGCTCTACCATGCCTCGATTGTTGTAATATACCTCACTTGAAACTTGTCTTGCTGTTGCTCCGTCTTCGCCTACTGATACGCTCTTATACTTCCTGCCTAAGCCGTCAATATACTCGGTACTTGAGAAGTTCAGGGCATTGGTGGATATCTTGGTGTTAAAATCTGGATAACTGTAGGTGGCTTTGGTTTGGGCATTCGCCAATACTTTAGTGACCCTGCCAAGTGAGTCATACTCTGACTCGGCTACTATGCCATTGGCATCGGTGGTAGACTTAACTACCCCGAACTTTGGCTCGTAGGTATATCTTACAAATTGGCCGAGTGAATTAGTGATTTTTTGCGGGTAGGTGTAATAAGTAGTTTCGTAATCAGTGGTAACGGTTTTTTCTAAGGCATTGGTGGTTGAGATAAGGTTGCCGAAAGAGTCGTAAGAATAGACGGACGAGGGAAGATTGACGATAGACGTTAGAGGATCAAAAATCCAAACTGTGTCTTTAATGAGATTGCCTTTATCATCATACTCAAAGTTCTTCTTGGAGACGGTAGCGCCGTCTTTGTCCTTAAGTTCTACTTCTTTGGGGCGGTTGTAGCCTACGGTATAGGCCTGATTGTAACTGGTAATACTTGACTTCTCATCGCCGGTCTTTGAGGTGTCCCCTTCGTCTTTACCCTCTAAGAGATTGCCGATATTGTCATAGCTGAAGCTGCTTCGGGTCGTGATGCTGGTTTCGTTTTCTTCCCAGACAGTACTCTCGGTTTGGGTAAGCGCGGGGAATCCTAAGATATTCTCCTCTGGCCCTGATTTCCTCACCTCGTAGGTGTTGAAGCTTTGGCTTATCTTTTTACCGTTACCGTCGTAGGAAATTATCTTTTCTATCTGTCCCTTTAGCGCGCCGTCTTGACCGCTTCTGCCCTGATAAAAATAAGTCTGGGAATAATTATTGGTAATGGGGTCGGTGGCTTTGACTGTTTTAAAGCCTCTGAATTCGCGCTCTGTAGAATCAAAATAGCCTCCGGAGTAGTTAAAATTCTGGGTGTAGCTTTCCTCGGCTTCAGTTGAGGGCTTAGAGTCTATTACCTTGACTGATTGGGTGACATACACAGGAAAGGGCAGTTCGCTGTTATCTGAAGCCGAGGCGTAGGTATAGCTGATTTGGGTTTTTCCGCCGATACTGTTATCTACTTCAGTCAAAAGGTCCGCGGGTTTGGTAGAGCTGTTGAGCCTGGTTGTCCAGCGGTCTATACCTATCTTATCCCGGTCAAAGATTGCGGCGTCGGTAATCCCGTTACCGTCAAAGTCGCCTGTAGTGGCAGAGTCATCGCTACTCTGGCCAAAATTGCTTAGCCATGTGCCCTGTCCCTTAAACCCTGTACCGGTTGAGATGGCATAATCCCAGGTATAGCTGGTCTTATCCCAATAGCCAATATCGGTGAGGCCGTCGTTGTTAAAGTCTGATAAAAGCGGGTCTTTGTCTGTGGCATAGCCGCTTATCCAGCTTGACTCATCTACAAATGCCTTGGAATTGGAAAAGGCTACTTTAAATTCGCCGGTTGTCTTTTTAAACAGGCACAGGTCGGATAAGGAATCAGCGTTAAAGTCGCCGCTCATCGCGATATAGCCTGTATCACTTGTGTTACTTAGCCAGGTGTTAAAACTGCCAAAGCCGCTGCCTGTGCCTAAGGCAACGCGTACTTCGCCAGCGTCTCTGTTATACAGGGCGATGTCGGTATATTTATCGGCATTGAAGTTAGCGGTGAATAATTGCCAGGCGCTTGAGACAAAGCTTACGCTAAGCCAAGTGCCGCCTGATGAAAAGCCTGTGCCGGTTGAGGTGGCTATCTTGAGTTCGCCGGTTGAGCTATTATAAATACCTATATCCGTCTTGGCATCGCCGTTAAAGTCGCCGCCGATTGGCTGCCAGTCACGGGTGGTGCCAAAGTTAGTCAGCCAGTCTACTGCCGCGGTGAAACTGCCTTTATCTGAAATGGCTACTTCCCAGGTGCCGGTGTCTGAATTATGCAGGCCAATGTCGGTGAGTGCGTCGCCGTTAAAGTCGCCCATTACCGGGTTGATTGCTTCTTTGTTAGTATTGGGGTCTACGACGTCTACGTTTACGCTGTCTGTCGCGCTTAGCCCGCCTGAGTCGGTAACGGTCGCGCTTACGGTATGGTCGCCGATAGTTGAAAATGATGTTGTCGTGGTATAGCTCGCGCTTAAACTTCCTGAGGCTATCACTGTGCCGTCTTTCTTTAGGCTAAAGCTGAGCGTATCGCCATCAAAATCTGTGCCGGTTAAGGTGATACTGGTTTCCTCATTAGGGTTTACGGTGTATTTACTTAAGGTTAAGCTCGCGCTGGGGGCGCGATTGGTGTTGTTAATGGTAACAGATACGCTTTGAGATACTGTGTCTATGCCGTCAGAGGCAATGACGGTGACGCTGTAGCTTCCGGCATCGTCATAATCCGTGAGCCATTTGCCGCTTGAGTCAAATGGTGATGAGTAATAATAGCTGATTGAGTCGTTATCGGCGTCTGTGGCCTGCGGGGTAATGACTACCAGCTCGCCTTCGTTCTTGGTGATTGCGGCTATCGCGCTTAATACCGGGGGGTTATTGGTATTACCCACATTGACTACGACATCTTCTGTGTCGCTCAGTGTGGCGGGGTCTTTAACCGTTACGTTAACGCTGTAATGGCCTTTGGAGCTTGCGGCGGTCTGCCAGGTGGCTTCACTATACCAATAGCCGCCTTCCTGCCAAGTGCGGGTTTGGGTAAAAAAACTGCTGTAGCTAAAGCTTAAAGTATCGCCATCAGGGTCATAGGCCTTTACCTTCATTGTTACCACATTGCCTTCCTGGATTGAGGCAGGGCTAAGCTCTACGCCGGCTATCACCGGCTTGTCGTTTAGTGTAGGGTTAATTACCTGTAGCGGCACTTCGTTGCTCTGGCAGGTGTTGCCTTCGCTGTCGGTCGCGTAAAAGTATACCTTCTCTACCCCTGTCCAGCCGGTTGCTTGAGAAAAGCTGACTTGGTGGGTGTTGGAATCTATTGAGACGGTTATCTGGGAGTTCCCGCTTACGCTGTAGCTGAGGCTGTCAGTTTCAGAACTAAAGTAATCGTCTAAATCAAAGGCATTGCTTTTAGTTGTGTTGAGCTGCCAGTTTTGGTAGGGGATGTCTTGGGTTAGCGCTGGCGGATTCGTCTGCAATATGGGGATAATGCCGGCTTGGAGCACATAGCTTGCGCTTGTGGCCTTGCCTGTTATTGGCTCGCCGATTGCGTCTTGCCAAAGCTGAGTTGAGCTGGCGCTGCGGCTCTTACTGCCTTCGTTTAGAGCGCCGGCGCTGAGCTTATAACTTGCGCTTGCGGCACTAAAGGCAAGGGCGTCGCGCGCTGGGCCAAAGGTTAGCACGTGCAGCACGATCAGACTGCCTGCAATCAGGCGCTCTATCAGATTATAGCGGCTTTTCTTCATGGAATAATCAATTGTTTGTAAGCCTGTTAACGGGTTAGCCAGTAAGCGAGTTAACCGGTAAGCGGGTTTTTCCAGTGAACCCGTTTACCCACTTACCCGTTAACCCATGCACTCCTTAACCCGCTACCTCACGCACGTTTCTCTTCACGCTTGACACCCACATATAAATGTGTTACCTTTATTCATAGAGGTGATTCCTCATGGTAAAATCTAATGCCGAAAGGATATACAAAATGCATACTCTCAAAGTCAGAACTGATGGAACAATTGCCTTACCCCGATCCATATTTAAGCCTCAAGATAAACTTTCCTTTATTCAGGAAGGAGATACCCTTATTCTAAAACGGCTTACCCCTGCCCGCATCTCAGAAATAGCCAAAAGAGCCAAAGGCAAAGCCCTGCCCCTCAAAGAAATTGTTAATGAAATACACCGCTTTCGCAAAGAGAAAAAAGCTTCATGCGCATAGTAGCTGATGTAAATGTCCTAATCTCAGGATTACTTTGGTTAGGGCCATCGCATACCATACTGCAATTAGCAGAAGAACAAAAACTCAGTCTTTGCCTTAGCCCAAGCATTTCTGATGAATTATGCCAAGTCTTGGATAGGCAAAAATTCCTTAAGCGTATCAGAATGTGCGGCAGTTCCTCAGAAGAACTAATTGCCGGCTTATACAAATTCACCATTCTTTTCCCAGATAAAGATATCCCCAATGTGGTAAAAGATGACCCGGATGATAACAAAATCATTTCCTGCGCTATAGCTTGTGACGCGCAATACATAGTTACCGGCGACCCCCATCTTCTCAATGTTAAGCGATACGGCACTATCACTATCGTCACCCCTAGAAAATTCCTTACAATTTTATACCACCCATAATCAACAAGCTCATCAAAGCCTCATTTTAGCCAGTGAACGGGTTCACCACTGAACCCGCTTACTCGTTAACCCGCGCACACACCACTCCATCCTTGACACCCGCATATAAATTTGTTACCTTTATACGTAGAAGTGATAAAAATGAATATTCGGAAATCTTTACAGCAATTGGAAAAAATCCGTCGTTTGATGTCTAAAGCCCGCTCTCCTTACAAAAATATGACTAAACAGCAAATAATAGATGAAATCCGCAAGAATAGACAGAAACTTTGGGAGGAAAAACTTGCCGTTTAAAATCTGTAATGCCGAAACCTGCCTCAAACTCATAAAAACCTCTCCCAAAAGAAATAAATAGAACCCGTCCCATTTTTTCACTCAGCAAATATTACCTTCCCTTCTTCATCAAGAAGCCGTTTGGTATTTATCTCGAACACTGCCTTATTGAAATGCCGTATTTCCACTACACGGTTGTCATTATATAAGGTAACATTAACATCCTCTAGGTTGAATACCTTTATCATGGCTGTGTTGAAAAAACCTATCCTTTTATTTCCCACACTCGCCCAACCCGCTTCTATCGAGTATACCTTTTTACCTTTTGCTATCTTCTCTAAATGCAGTCCTTCAATTACCGCCTCATCTGCCAAGGTAGAAAATGCCGTACTCAAAGCTAAAAGCAAGCCTAATAAAAACATATAAGAAAATTTTCTGATGCTCAAACTTCTTGTCATATAATTCACTTAAAACTCCTTATCTATTACTCCGCCAAAAGTCTGGTCAGGCAATAATCCTTCTACCTGGTGATTCTCCTCATCAAAAGCCGGTAGATACTGTCTTAGGTTTTTGTAATTGGTAAAATATTCTGCCAGATTAAGATGGAACTCATCGTCAACTGCTTCAGTTGTGGGGTCTATCAAAGTATTCTCCATAGTATCCAATTGCTCTAACATCGTTCTATATCGAGGTTCATTAGCCCAAAAATAATCAGTGGGAACTAACACATCATCAGATTGATCAAGTTCTTCGTTATTAAGCAAATAAGCCGTTGTTTCCTTGTATCCATTCACGATATTAGTAAATGCCTGCCTCGCTGTGGCTATTTTTGTTGTATCTTCCAGCGTGAGAAAATCGGGATATTTTTCTAGCTCATCAGTAATGCTTACTTGGCCTGTTTCCAGCCATCTTAAAATAATCTCTTGTGTACCTACATTAAGATTATTTGCTGACAAACCTAGTGAAACCATCCGTAGTGCCTCAGCGCCTGTTTTCATTGCCTGAACATCCGCAAAATCGGCCTCAATCTTGTTACCTATATAAGGGTCAGGAGGCAAAAATTCATTATAGGTAATACTCGCCTTTGATACATTATCCAGCAAATAATTAGTCTGGGGTAGGAGATAATCATTTAGGGAATACGACATCGCACCAGCATCGAGCAACCGCCTGAATTCAAATGGATTGCTAAACCAATAGCCTAAATCTACCAGATGGCTTAGGCGCATAGAAAATTCTGAATCAGGCTGGCTAAGCAGGGATTTTTTCATATCCTGCAGCTCTTTCGTAAATGCTTCTGCTTCTTGGCGGTATATAGAGGCGTGATTGATGCTAATCAAATCATCAGACTGCTCATCAGTTTCATCCTTCATAAAATTATAGCCTTTTATATATGAATCTATTGCCAAAACGAGTGCCTCTCGCGCTAAGAATGACTGCGGGAGATTTTCAACGCGTAAAAGTTGAGGATATTGCTCCAAAACATATCGGGGACTCAATAATCCCCCGGAAAATAAACCACTCAGCGCTGATAAATTGGAATTAAGATTGTTCACCAAGCCTTCCTGCAGTTTAGCCTTTATCGCGCAAAGTAATGATTTTAGAATAGCTACATCCGCGTAATCGATTTCGGCGGTTACTGTGCCGCTAATAGGGTTTTGACTTTCCCAGTATGAAACAAACTTCTCTTGCGCCAATACTATGCCCAAATTTTCCAAAGCCTTATCAATCTCCGGGATCAATTCATTCCTTATGATCTCTTGGAATATCTCACCTCGAGGAAATGTTTGGGTTAATTTGAACTCATTGAGGCCTTGAGGTGGGCGAGCATCAAAATCAAATGGGTCTAGCGCGCTCTCAATGATAGGACTGCCGTTCTGCCCTACAAAACCCATATCCTGCAATAAATGTAAGATTGCTTCATTAGCCATGGGAAGAACCCTAAACGCGTAATAGCAAAATAAAAATTTGCTTCTGGATTTTCTGGTTCGGCTTCTAAAGCCTGGGCAAGATAACGATGGCTCGATAGTATATTCCGGTTAAGCAAAGCCTCTTTACCCATCTGCAGATAATAATTAACCTCTGATACAACAGTAACTGCCAAAGTATCTTCTGCGAAATTCCCTGAGGAATCCTTTATCTGCGCGTAAAGAGTAGCCGCACCTTCTGCCAGAGGGCTCTCTTTAGGAACCGTGCAAACAGCTTCTTGGCTATTACTTTCTACAGTATACTGGGTCAAATCAGTATCGTTAGCAAATATCTTCAGGGAAGAAAAATTAATACCTGACCCATAATCATGATACGAGATTTTGATGGTTGGACTCGTAAATATCTCTTGGCCTTCCAAAGGAGCTGAGATTTCCAGGGAAGGAATAGTAATGTCATTAAGGCGAAAGTTAGCAATAATCTGGCTCTTCCATGGCGGCAAAGATACAAATCTTGTCTGTTTTTGGTATTCTTGCGCGGACACGGTTATTTTACAAATTCTAAACCAGGAAGCAGCAGAAAAAGAAGCCATGAAGTAACCCTGCGCATTGGTGGTAGCTTCCTTTAATACATTGTTAGTTACAATAACAACTTTTGCGCTTGCTATTGGTTTAGCAGTTGCCTTATCAAATACCTTTCCTGAAACGACAACAACCGACTTCGACAATCCGTTATTTAAAACGCCTTCTCGTCCGGATTCTGATTGCGCATAGAGCGAGTTCATGATACAGAAACTCGCCAAACCGAGAATTATTGTTTTTTTAACTAAAACCATGGGTCTCTCCCTCTACTTCTTAGAAACACAGATAAAGTCTATTGCTTTCTTTAAATTAGACGTGTTTATTTGGAAATCATTGGTTGTTATCCGGTTATAATATCTTTTTACAGGATTAGCCGCGTCAGGCAGTACCTTAAAAATACCGAGCTTCTTAAGGCGCAGATAAAAGCGGTGCTTTGCTGTTAAGTGCAAACCGAAGATTTCAACCCTTGGAAAAATCTTAGACAATACGCCCTTCAGCTCATCAAGTTTGAACTCTCTGCAGTGGGCGATGTTCTTTTGATACGTATGCGGGGATTTCATAGAGTGCTCTAAATTTAGGGTTGAGAGGTAAAAGGTTCCCTCGTCTTTTAAGACTCTCTTTATCTCTGATAAATACCGGGGTAGCGCATCTTCGGGGATATGCTCAATAACCTGAAATGAGCACACAATGTCAAAACTCTTATCCTCAAATTGTAAACTTGCGGCATCGCCATCAATAAAACTCAAATTTCTATCAGTATATTTTTCTCGCGCCTGCGCAATAACATCCTTTTCATAATCAATCCCGACTACTTCCGCCGCAACTTTAGCCAAATAAGCTGAACCATACCCATCGCCACAGCCGACTTCTAAAACCATTTTTCCCCTCACCGCGCCTTTAATAAATTCATAAGCCTTAAGGTGCTCGGCCAGGAATTTGGGAGGCGTTTTCTCAGGGATTATTCGGGTTTCGGGTTTGATAACGGTAGTTGCCATATAGTATCGAGTTTTCCCAAGGCGCAGCCTTACAGAGGTGATGGCGCGTTTTTAAGGCTGCGCCTTGAAAACTCATCAAAGAAATAAAAAGAACCGTCACCTTTCTTGTGTTTATTCAAGCGCTAACATTATTATTCTTAAATAACCAGACCTATAATTTGTTCTTATGCCTGCATCATTCATAACATGCGCAATGTAGTTAGGCGACCCTCTGACATTGATTGTCGTTGTAGTCAAACTCGTTACATATGTAACCCCTTCATTGCCATACGGTTCATAGTAAAAGTTATGTCCAGCAAGTGCACAGAGAGACGAACCATCTGAATTGGTTGAAAAATATACTGTTATTAAAACCTTTGTTGTGCCTAAATTGTGAGTTTTTGCATAACTACTACCAGCAGAAGCCCCAAACCATCCGCTATCATATACCTTTAGCGCTGTAAGGGGCAATTTGGCATTTGAGTCTAATTTCACAGCTTTATTGGCTGTAGGACTTGATGTAATATCACTAGCTAAGGCGTAATCCGTAGATGGCTTGCCTCCTAATTTTTCTGCTTCTTCCGCCCTCACCGCATAGCCCGCGCTGGTGATTCGTTGCCTTGGGCTCATTACTTCGGTGCCTACTTTGATTTCCAGGTAATACTGTTTGTCAAAGGCAAGGCTCATGCTCGTCACTGAACCCAGCAGAACACTGAATATCCCCTTTTGTATCACTAATCCTGTATGCGCCTCTTCCCACAGCATACTCCCCGCAGTCTCGGCATCGTATATCCTAAAAGTCACAGCGTATGAGCCGTTTAAGGGCGTGCCGCTGGTGTCGGTGAGTCGGCCTTGGTAGTTGATTAGGTGAGGGACAGAAGCCTCGCTGGCCGAGGGGAGAAGATTGAAAATGGAAGATAGAAAAAAGATGGAAACAATAATTTTCAGCATAGCATTCATCGTGTTACCTCCTTTTGAAACTTTTCCCAATTTTGCATAAGCTTGTACAACATCGCTCCAATTTTTTCATACTGTTTACTTAAAACAAGGTGCTTGTCTTTTGCCAAATAACCGCATTGCTGGGAAAAATCCAGCCAAGTCATAGTTTCTTCAGAAGATCCAAGCGCGTCATTAAGATGCCGTATAAAAACATCAACGTACTTACGTTTGGCAAATCCTTCTCGTATATTCGCAGGAACTGAACGTGAAGAACGCCTTATCTGGTCAACTAGAGAATAAAGTTCTTCCTTAGGGAAATGCTTGGTTTCTTTAAAGATTTCCATAGCGACATCAAAAGACAAATTATATACATCCAAATCGCTGCATTTCTTTATCGTCATTTTTATCCTTTTCTATCTTCTATCTTCCAACTTCAAACTTCGAACCCTATTTTCCTCTTTGGTAACTCATCCTCTGCACCGGCAGGCTCTTGCCGTCACTGGCATACTGGGTCACTGATTTAAGCAGTGAGCGGTTGGTGTCCGGGCTATAGCTGTATTCCAGGACATAGCGCCAGACTGCCTCATTGTTAAGCTTTACCTGTATCTCTTTTAAGCGCCTGGCAGTGGCTACTTTAGCGGTTGAGATATAGCTTGAGGCTATGTCATCCCTTGTCTCAAGAGTGAATTCTACGCTGTTTGCGGGGCTGGTTCCGGTTTGCTCGTTTCCAGTGTAGTCTATTCTATTAAGATAGCACTTGCCTTGGTCTTGGGTGTAGCTATAGCTGATGTAGTTGCCGTTAAGTTCTACTGCTCTGGTGACATACCAACTGAAGGTGCCGGAATTTGAGGTTTCTTTGGCGCTCGCGTTTTGTCCAAACCTTAAAACTGAGCCGTCTTTACCCACCACACTCCAGGAATCATCGCCTTCTTTATAAAACTTACTGAATGCGCTCTCCACCTTTGCCTGATATAAGTTATCAATTAAGTGCACCAGCTCGGTAGTCCCTGCGTCAGTGATTAAGTAAAAGGTGTCTTGGGTATCGTTATACTTGGGCGGGCCTAAGCGGGTTGACCTTACGATATAGCCAGGATTCAGGCTAAAGCCTAAGCCTACCCATGAGTTAGGGCTGCCTGAGCGATAGCTTAAGCCTATTGCCGGCTGCATACCCTTTCTTCCCGGGACTACGGTTATAGGTATGGCGTGGCTAAAGGTGCCGGTGAGCATATCCGGTAAGGGTATTTTTACATTTGCTCCTATCGGGGTGCTCTGGGCTATCAGGTTCTTTAACGCGGCATAGGTTGAGAAGTGCATAATGCTAAAATCTACGGTATACCCGTCTACCGGCACGGTGGTGCTCTGGCCGGTTGAGGTAATCTTGTCCTGGAGCGAATCGTATAGGCCTAATTCTACCGGCGTGCCGGGGACTTCCGCCTGATTCAGGGTATAGCTAAGAGTTGCGGGTTTAGTAAAGACTAAGCCGTAGGGCTTACATTCAACCACACTCAAGAGGCTGGTATTATTCGGCTCACTGCCTTCAAGGCTTTCGGTGTTTATTGTCAAGACTTTAATTTGCTTGTTTTCCGTCAATGCGCCAGTAGGTATAGTCAGTTTTACCTTACCGTCATTTGAATAAACTACGCCGCCTGCAGAGCCGATTGTCTCGCCGAGGTAATAATACAGGGTGATAGATTTACTGGCAGTATTGCCGGCTAAGTCGGTTACGGTTTTGGTGATGGTATTCTCGCCTTCCTGGCTAAGGGTAACTGTCTCGGAAAAGCTTTGCCCATCAATAGTGCCTTGCAGGGTGATGGAATTAGTTTCAACGGTTGCGCCGTCTTCGGGTGAGGTAATCACAATGGCTGGCGCGGTTTTGTCTATGGTAAAGCTGACTGATTTTGTAGCGGTGTTTCCGGCTAAGTCTTTGGCGCTGAGGGCTATGCTATGTGTGCCTTCTGTGGTGTAGGGTGAGTTATCACCTGTTACCGTGATTTGGCTTTGGGCGGTATAATTATCGCTTACACTATAGCTTAACGTTACATCCTGATTTGTAGGGCTGGTAACCGAGGTTATGGTTATAGTCGGAGCTGTGGTATCCAGGGTGATGACATCTGAATAAGCGCTTGACCAGTTACCGGCTGCGTCTTTGTAGCGCACGTAAACCCGCTTTTCGCCTTGGCCGCTTGAGAGTGTCCAGGTTTTAGTGGTGGTGTAGTTTTCCGCGGTTGACCATGTTGTGCCGTCGTTAGAGAACTGCATCTGTGCCCCTGTTCCCATGCCGCTTCCGGTATCTGTAGCGGAAAGAGTGAGGCTCACCGTGCTTGAATTAGTATACTGACTGTCGTTATTTATCTTGATTGTGCCGGTTGGTGGGGTGGTGTCTGTCTGAATACTCCAGGTGCCTTTTTGGGCCAGGCTTACATAACTATTGGCGTCGTCTCTCACGTAAAGGTAGGTATTCTTGGTGCCGGGAAAGGTACTTTTAAAGGTTACTGACCAGTTTACGGTCATGGTATTGCCTGAGCCTGAGACGCTTGTGCCGGCACAGTTGAGTTTGGCATAGCTATTCTCTATCACATTGCTTGCACCTGGGGCATAGCCGGTTGACCAGGCGGTATTGGCGTCATTTCTTAGGTAAAGACGGTTATTGTTCTGGTTGTAGTAGCCGTAGAAGCAATTGACTCCTGAGGTTGAGGTGTTAACGAGCAAATAGACGTATTGGATGTTAAGCCAGGTGTCGGAATCTGTGTAGGTAGTGGTAAAGCTTACTGTTTGATTGGGGCTTGATGAGCCAGAGCTGGGGGTAATTGTGCCTAGGATAGGGGCGGTATTGAGAATACTCCAGGTGCCTTTTTGGGTCCAGCCGTTAGTTACATTTACATCATCTCTGGCATACAAATACGTATTACGGCTGCCGGTAAAAGGAGCCTTGAGCGTAACTGACCAGTTAACGGTTAATGTTGAGCTTGTGCCTGAAATACTGGTACTGGCGCAGTTTAACTTGACGTAGGAATTCTCTATGGTATTATTTGAACCAGGGGCATAACCGCCAAGCCATGAGGTATTATCATCATTCCTTAAGTATAGTAAATTCGTGTTCTGGTTATAGTAGCCGTAAAAGCAGTTGGTAGTTCCGGTAGAGCTGTTGATCAAGAGATATACCTGCTGGAGGTTCTGCCAGCCATCTGAATCAGTGTAGGTTGCCGTAAAGGTTTGGGCTATAGATATCTGGCCGCTGCCTGTAGAGGGTGTGATAGTGCCAACAAGAGGCGAGCGGTTTACCGTATAGGTGCCTTTACTTGCCCAGCTTGCAGAGCCTGAAGCGTCATCTACTGCCCTAAGATAGGTATTGTACGTTCTTCCAGAATATGCAGGCTTAAAGGTAACATTCCAGCTTATGGTAAGGCTGGAGCCTGAGCCTGTTGCGGTAGTCATGGCGCAATTAAGCCGTACGTAAGAATTCTCGATTAGGTTGGCGCTACCGGGGGCATAGCCGCCAAGCCAGGCGGTGTTAGCGTCGTTCCTTACATACAGCAGATTGGTATTTTGGTTGTAGTAAAGGTAGCTTGCGTTAGTAAGGCTGGTTGAGCTGGTGCTCACTAAAAAGTAGCACTCACGTAAATTTGCCCAGCCGTCTGTGTCAGTGTATATAGTTGAAAAGCTTCTTGCAACGTCTGGGGTTGTGGTACCGCTTGAGGGGGTGACTGTGCCGGTGGTAGGAAGAACGGCAAAAGCGGGTGTAAGAAGAAGACAAAAAAAGAGGATCAGAAATAAATTATACCAAGATAAACGCCAAAAAAACTTTAGCTTTAGCATATAGCTCCTTGGCTTTCAAATAGTTTTGCTCCTGATGTAAATTAGTATAACATGCCGCAAAGTGTTGTCAAGGGCTGCAGACCGGCTTTTTTGGAAGCGCTTCCGGTTTTGGGAGTGATTTTGGCGTGATTGGGCCGAGATTTTATTTTGATAAGGGCTCTATCGGGGAGTCTATTACCTCATACACATCAATTATATATACTGCTGGCTTAGGACAAAACTTCTTCCCTGCATACATCTAAATTTCAACTATATCAAGCTTAGCACCTAACTTACTGATTATCTTTTTTAAAGTAAGCAAGGAAATATTTTCCCTGCCTTTTTCAATCCGAGAAATCAACTGTTGAGAAACTTTTAATTTATCCGCTAACTCGTTCTGGGTAAGATTATTCTGCTTACGCAGCAACCTAAGCTTTTCGCCTACTGATAAACAAAACTCATCAATCGGCTTTGTCTTACCCCTTAACAATACACCTCTGTTATTCCTGCGATATTGCTCCAGTATTTTCTCATATACAGCCTGCCAAAATCCTATCCGCGGGCTTTGCCAGGCATCCTTTCGCATCCGTTTCTTAATCTCATTCCAATGACGGCAGAAATCCTTAGGCTTGAGATAATCCCGAAAAACTTCCCGGGGAACATTTTTCCTGCTAAGCAGTAAAGCGGCTACGGCAATAAATTTCGGATGTTCCGGATTACCTAAAATTTTCTGTGCCTGCTTAGGGCTTATGTTCCTATCCCACAACCAATCCTTATTCATACTCTTCCTATCTGATTTTCCAAGATACGCCCTATTTCAACCTTAAAATGCTTCTCCATTGCTCTATAATCAACTTTATTTTTAGTTCTTAACTCCAGGATCCCGGTTTTAATCTCTAATCGCGGATAGCTTCTAAACCAATTTATCAATGCCTCCTGCATCGCTGGATTACAATATTTTCCAGCGAACGCGGATAAATTCGTAAAAGTATGAGAAAGAAAATATAGGTCATAAAAATCCTTTGCTTCCTGCCTGCCTCCGGTTCTTATCCTGCGTCCAATCTCATTAATGTTTTCCAGGGTTCCGGATACCGCGTAGATCTTGCGCAGATAAATATCCTCAAGAGAAAAAACCCATATACCATTAGACTGCCTTGCCGGCTTCAATCTCTTTATATAATCCTCTACAAAATCAATCTTCAGCGAATACCTTGGGGATAGACGCGCGTTAGAAACCAATATGCGGACTTTATCCTTTTTAGGCTGCTCTTTGAGTATCTCAAAATCTTTTCCGGATTCTTCTGATAAAAACTTAAGCAAAGAAATTATCTCTTTACGGCTGTACCTCTGGGTAAAAAAGTCAAGGTCAAAAGACATACGGTGATTAAAATAAAATTTGGACAGCGCCGTTCCTCCGCCCAAACAATAGTTGTCGAGCCTGCCAGAAAGAATTCTCAAGACCTTATCCTGCCATGATACAATCGTCTTCATACTCTAAATATACAACATACATGTTGTATTGTCAAGTTAAATACAATATATATGTTGTAAAATTTGCTATACACTTTCTACTTTAATCCAGAGCAAATATCTGGCTGTCTTATTCCGGCTTTTAACGCTCTCATTCTTATCATATATATTAATTATATAACTTGGGTAATTTCAGTGCGTTACGTCAAAATTTATCTTGCCTTTTTACCATAACTTCTGATATTCTATAGGCATACTAAGTTAACATTATTGTTAACTTAGTGTACTTACTTACAAGTTTCAGCGGTGTCAAGGTTTTGTTGAGAGAATAATTCATTTTTTAACTGCCAGCTCAACTGGCACAGCCACCACTTCATACATATTTATGGGGCAGGCCTTCCGGACGCACATTATATTCGGGTAAGGGCATTCCTGGGTGGGAAACTTTTGCGAATTTAAGGCCCTGGTCTCGGGGAAAAGTAAAACTCTATGATTCTGCTTTGATGGGGAGGGAGATTCGCCGAATTCTCGCCTTATCAATAACCACAATATTATTCGGCATATCTTGATGAGGAACAACTTTCAATACCCTTTGCATTAAATCTCGCATTTCACGTTCGCTGTAGTTACCACCACGAAAAAGGACAATCCCTGGACCATCAAGTTTAGTCAAGGCAAGAATTCTAGGATAATCAAGATCGGCGGTAATTATCACCTCTTTATGTTGATATGCTCTCTCAATAATTGCCATATCAGAGGCTGTAGCTAATCCATGCTGAAAACATGGCTGGCTTCATGGCCATTTTGATTCAGCCAATCAACTATTTTTGGAGAAATAGGCATATCTACCAGAAATTTCATTTTGCAAATTCTAATGTTTCCTCATCAGCCAAAGAAGCGGCATAACTTAGCGCTTCGTCAACATCTTGAGACTCAAGATAAGGAAACGCCTTTAAGACATCTTGTTTGGTCTCCCCTGCCGCTAATAAACCCAAGAGCCGAGAAACCGGAAAACGCAGATTCCTTATGCAAGGCTTGCCCATACAAACCTCCGGATTAACTGTTATTCGTAAAAATCGCATTTTAATCACCTCCAGAATAAGTTTACCATATCGTCAATCTATTTTCAACTAATAAACGGATTCAAAGCCCGTAAAACCAATATGTAGGCTTTACTTATCAGCTAAAGGCTCCATCGCTTCCGCCACCACCTCATACACATCAATCGCACCCGTCTTTTGCACACACATCATTTGAGGGTCGGGGCACTCCTGGGGCGGGAAACTTTTGACGAATTTAACGAGAAATCTAGACTATTTCAAAGCAAAGTTATATGACTTGGCAGTTTTTATTATCTGTCCAATAAAAACTCTCTTGTCAGGGTTTTTCACTTCTGATGGAGTGGCGGGTATAGGCTCAATAAGAGTACTTATCTTGGAAGCCTTTCGGAAAAGATACTGCATATGGCTTATATGTCTGCCTTTTGCAAAAAACGAAGAGACAACAATTAAATCTATATCACTGCCTGGTTCGGGATTCCCTGTCGCGTAAGAGCCAAAAAGATATATTTTTTGTACTGGTATTTCCTTTTTTAACTCTTCGGCGAAGCTCTTAATTAGACTATCTACTTCTTCTGCCTTCTTAACCACTCAAATATCTCCTTGGTCTGCGCTAACTATTTAACCGCCGTTTTCTTACTTATAATCTCAGAAAGCCTTCTTCGGTAATCTCCGTACCTTGACTCTATCGCATAACGATCAAGTTAAACTTTTTTGGTCATCAGCCATTTCCATACTGGAAGCGCATGAATTTTTATACCGTCTCTTATGAATTCATCACTTTGATCCAAGGTTAATATAATGCCTCCCTTCAATTTTAGCTGTTTGCAGCAGGCTATAAGGCCACCCAGCTCCCTCTCCTCATTCTGTGAAGTTAGTTCATAACAAGCCTGATAAGCCAGAATCTTGCCTCTTTCATTAACCACAAAGTCGCATTCATTATCCTCCTCAAAATAAGAAATTTTATCCGCGCTCTTTTTCAATTCCAGGAAAATAATGTTTTCCAAAACCCTGCCGCTATCCTGGGAAGACATCTTTCTGGCAAGCGCTGGATCAATCAGGTAAATCTTCGCGGGATTCCTCAACCTTTTATACGGCGATTCGGAAAATTTTCTCACCTCAAAGATAAGCATAGACTGCAGGAAATATTTATAATAACTGAAAAGGCTGTCTTTGGAGAAAGGTATTTTATCCTTATGCTGGCGGTAAAAAGAGTTGAGGGAAAACTTTTGCGAGAAGAAAGCGAATAAACACTCGGTCATCGACTCCAGCAACGCTATATTGTTTATCTTATATCTTTCCACCAAATCTTTGAAGAAAATCGACCCTAAATACTCCTTTATTATTTTGCTTTTGTCAAATTCGCTCTTTGAAAACACGATTTCAGGAAAACCTCCCCAACGCGAATAATCGCTGAAATATTTCTTAAGCAGGGCTTTCTTTCGGCCATAAAGCAGCTCATTATCCACTGCCGGCTCCAGCGCGTTTAAATACTCCCTGAAAGAAAACGGCGTTATCTCGATGCTCCAAGCCCTCCCCCGTAAAGAGGTATGAATCTCCTCCGGCATAATCTTAGAAGAGGAGCCAGAAACATACACTCTTGTCTTTTCTCTTTCCGCCACCCTGCGGCAGAATTTCTCCCATCCTGCGATATTTTGTATTTCATCAAACAAAAATACCTTGTTTTTATCCACAAGGCGCGGATTCAGCTCTAAAAACGCTTCTCTTAAGGTCTCAAAATCCTCCAACCTGAAATCCGCCAGCCTTTCGTCTTCAAAATCAATATAGAGAGATTCCTCCCTGAAATTCCGGAATAAATCGTAAAGAATAAAGGTCTTCCCGCTCCTCCTGACTCCATACAGCACCATTACCTTCTCTACGGCCCCAGGCAGGCGGAATCCCTCTCTCTTTATTATTACCTCAACCTGATTCAGGATAAATTCCTTATTTGACAGTATTATTTCTTTTAATTTTTCCTTGCCGATCATTTTTTTTCATCCTTCATGGAAGTATATAATGTGCTTATTTCATCCTTCTACCAAGGATAATAATATCAACCCTGATTATGCCGCCTTTACAGGAAATTGTCAAGATTTTATTTTGGCGGCGACGGCTCTAATGGCGGGGCCACCACCTCATACACATCTATGGGGCCGGTTTTCTGCACGCACATCAGTTTGGGGTCAGGGCATTCCTGGGGCGGGAAACTTTTGACGAATTTAAGGCTGCGATTTTTAGGAATCTTTTCCATATCTTCCTTATCTTCAATTAAATCTGTTTTCAAATAATCATCTTTATGCACCACCGCATACTTTACCCCCATCCACTTGAGGATAGATGCTGTCTTAGGTTCAGACAACCGCCTGATTTCCTGGGCAACCTTATTGGCATAGGTTCCGGGGATGGTATAATTAATCATTTTTTTTTCGTGAGTAACCTGATACAACCTATACATTTCATTAGGAGAACTTGTATCTACAGGATACTCGGCAATAACTATATCCTTAGGCTGCTCTTTAAGCCAATAATAGACCGTAGGAATCTTTGAAAGGTCTATTATTTTATAAGGAGGCCAATTCCAAAATTCAAACAAAACTAATCCGCAAAACAAGGCCGTAACGCCAATCATTGACTTTTTGGTTTTAAACTTCTCTAAAACATATTTCAACCCAAACCCGGCCAACACAGCAACTGCCAGCATCACCACTATCCCAAACCTGCAATATGCCCTAAACATCGGCAGGATTTTATACATAAAGAATGAAGGCATATACAGTTTAAAGCCAAATATATTCCACCAGGGCGGCTGTGAGAATAACCAAGCTACAATGACCAAAAATACGAAGAAGCCAATATAAAAATCTTCTCTATTTCTATCTGGCGATAGGTGAGTGGTGATGGGTGAGTGCTTGCGTTTTAAACGCCATCTTTTAAATCCAAAAAACGCAAGCAGAAGCGGCGTCCAGCCGAGATAAAGTGTATGCTCAGTCACACTCATTCCATATAAGGGAGAACCGATAAATTGCTCAGTAAATTTACCAAAAATAGGGTGAACGACAGCAGGCAAGACATAACTTAAAGGCTTAGCTGACTGTTCAAATAAATCCTGAAATGGACGATGATAAAGATTAAATCCCGATGGCGCACTCTTTCTTGCAATAACCATATTCCTCACTATACTGTAAAATTGCGGGACAACAATGCAAAAAGATATCAAAGATACAATAAATATATTTTTAAAGTATCCACCGATTCTCTCAACTGAAGCATCATTTCGATTCTTTTTTACGATAAAATAATAGGTGAAATTATAAACGAGAAAAAACGACATAATAACAATAACATAATTCACCGCATTAAAATTTATAACTGTCAGAATGAAACTTAGAATACAAAAGATTTTAACCTTGAGCGAATCATTCTGCTTCAATAAAAACAAGCTTAATAGAACCATCGGCAGCGACCACAAATAAGTTTCCCCTAGATGTTGCCATGAACGAACAAAGAAATAAGGGCAAAATCCAAAAATAACAGCTGAAATAAATGCAGAAAATTTATTCTTTGCAAGGTAGTAGACTAAAAAATACAAGAATGCAATGATAAGAATCATATTAAAAATAAGTTGTAAATTGTATGTCAGGACAGGAGTAGTCAGCAAAGCTAAGATATAATTGATGAAAAACCATAAATATCCAGCTCCGCTATTAACAATGCCAAACGGATAGGAAATAAGATTTGTATTTTTAACAGGAAGATTATTTACTGCAGAAAATTTGTTAAGCCAGGAATTCCATAAGATTGCGTAGGATTCATCTGTTGAGAAAAAGCCGGGGATATAGTTTGTGATATTTAAAAAAAGGGGGAAAGTCGCAACAATTATCAAACATAAAAACGCAGCGAGTATGCTCAAATGCTTATTCACTATTTCCTTTAAAATGCATACATGGAAAGGAAGAAAAATGCTATTTCTTTCTCAGCTTAATCAGACATAGTGGATATCGCTCATTATTAGCATTTACCGCTTCTGCTTCATTCCGATGGCACTGATACCAATTTTCCTCAATATCCTGCATATAATATTCTTCCGTCTCAATTTCCAAACCCACTGTGAGGAGCTTTACTAAATTGCTATCATAAACTCTTGTATATGGTTTTAATATTTTTGCTTTTCCGAACGGAAATGTTAATAAAATAACTCCATTCTGGTTAACAATTCTCTTCATTTCAGCTACTGCCTGCTTATCGCCTCCCAAATCATCATCCATACCATATCTTCCAAACAAACCTATGTGTTCAACCGTAGAAATTGCGATTACAGCGTCAAAATAGTTATCGCTAAAATAATTTTTCCTGATATCCTCTTTTATAAAATGAAAGTTGCTGAATTTCATCTTATTAATTATAGCGTATTCTCTTACATCTACCCCAAAGACATCATAACCAAAACCTGTTAATAATAAGGGAAAACAGCTCCCGGAACAGCCAACATCCAATACTTTAGCTGGCGGCTTAGGCAAATTTCGGATAACAAAGGGATACTCAATATACCTATCTGTAGGCTTCAAAGGCTCCTTTGCAAAATATTCAGGAAAGACTCTACGAAAAACCCCTATCCCGAATTTACTTGAAAAATTATATATGAGCTCTTTAACATTCTTTTTATTTTTCAACATTTTTATGGTAATCCTTATTTTTTACATGCAATGCCCATCTTAAATAATTTTCTAAATGTACAATTTTTATTCCTTACTAATTCGTCAAACGCGAGGCTATCCGTAATATCATCGGCTAACAATTGACCTTCTCTCCTAAGATAATGCCATGCACAATCGAATTCAAAAACCATATTTTCATAGCTATGGTCACTATCATGATAAAAGAAATCTATCCTGTTCAGCTTCTTCAGCAAAACAGGGAGATACTCTTTTGATGGGCCTAATATAAGTTCCCATCTCTTTCTAAAACTATCCGGAATAAGCCACCCGGTTTTGTTTCCTATCTCTTGCCCTGGCTGATTAGGCAAGTCTATAGAATATAAACGTCCTTTCTTATTTACTTCTAAAGCATACAATATAAATGCTGATGAAAAACCCTGCGCTACACCTGTTTCAACCAACACTTCAGGCTTTAAAATCCTACAAAGCACATAAAGCGTAGGGGCCCTAAAGGGAGTAAGCATAGTCAGATAAGAAAATCCAGAACGACATTTTGATTTTTTTATAATTTCTGCAACAAAATGGGAAGAAAAAATTTCATGATAAAAATTATTCACTTCTTTGAGAGAAGTGCCTGTTAAAATAGCTACTGTTTTCTTATAGTTAAAATAGGCTCTCGCATAATCATAAAATTTAAAAGGGTTTCTTAAAGCTATAGACAAATTTTTATTTAAATTGCTCATCTTTCTCCCTGCCGATCACCATATTTTCTACTACCAACTACTATTTAGTGAAAAAAACGTCCATAATATATTTAAAGGTTTCTTTTGGTTCAATAATAAGTTTTTTCAGAAATAATGGGGCCCTTCTGACAAAATGTAAAAAGATAAATTGCTTTGTAATGCCTGCGCATATTTTTTTTAACGATTCTCTCGTGAAGCCAGCGGGTATAAAATTCGGGATGCAAGGATGAGTAAAGATTGACGGATTGTTAATCTCAGGCTCATAAACATAGCTAACCCAATCCCGTATCGGTTGCAATCTAGCAAGCGCCGTACCTGGGAAAACCTGTGAAATAAAAAATCCTGTGTTTGCTGATTTTAACTCGTGAGCAAATCTTTTAGTTAACGCAATAGTCTGTTTCGTTTCTCCAGGATGGCCAACCATAAAAAAGGAAAAAGCTTCTATTTTTTCCCTTGAAAGCAACTTTACAGCACTTCTCGCTTGCTGAAGGGATATACGCTTATTTATATTTTTCAATATTTCAGGAGAACCGCTCTCGATACCCAAATGGACTCTCAAACAACCAGCCAATTTCATGCTATGCACCATCTCTTCATCAAGCTGATCAACCCTAGCTAAACATACCCAATTCAATCTATTCAAGCCTGTAGAAATTAACAAATTGCATAATTCCATTACTCTCTGTTTATTGGCGGTAAAATCATCATCCATAAAATTAACAGACTTTATTTCAGGATACTTTTCTACCAGCTCGCTGATTTCAGCAATTATATCCTGTGAACTTCGTGTCCGCCATTTTCCAAAAAGATGTGAAGAACTACAAAAAATACATCTATTAACACAACCACGAGAGGACATTATATCAACACTTTTTTCTAGCACTCCATAGCTCTTGATATACTTACCAAAATCTACTAAATCACGAGCAGGAAACGGAACATTATCTAAATCTTCTATTAAAGGCCGCAGAGCTGTTTTTTTTATATTCCCGTCACAATCACGGAAAGCAATACCTTTTACATTATCTACGGATTGACCATTTTTTATCTTTTCGCAGAGTTCGGTGAAAGTATTCTCTCCCTCTCCTATTACAACCCAATCTAAAGCATTCATCTTAAGCAGATTTTCGTAATCATAGGTTGCGTGCGGCCCGCCAAAAACAACTTTAATGTTTTCGTCTCTCTTTTTTATAGCTTTGGCTAACACTACAGAAGTTTTCAGGATATGGGTTAAACAACCAATCCCAACAACTGCTGGCTTAAATTCTTCAACTTTATTTACTATATCATCCATATGCATCCCCTCAAAACAAGAATCTAAAATTGAAACATTAAAGCCTTTTTGCCTTAAAACACTACCTAGATAACCAATGCCTAAAGGAAACCCCCACAGCAATTTTGGGGGCTTTCTTTTAGCTGACTTAAATGGCTCTATAACTTCTACGTTTGGTGGAAAAATTAACATTACTTTCATCATATCTAGTAAATTTATTGAATTAAATAGCTAACATGGCAGTTATTTCTCTGCCTTTATGATTAAAAATTGCCCCAATCTTTCCATTAAAAATCTATTTTTGAGCAAATGATGCACTTTTTTTAATTTGCTATTGACATCTACTCCCCCAAAAGCAAATGTTGTGACGTCAAAACTGACATTCTTAAAATTTCGAAATAATCTATACGCATCTTTTTTTGAATACATCTTTGATAAAGGCGTGGAATCATAATAATTACTGATTAGTTTATTCTCAGAAGTAAATAATCGCTTAAATCCGTAAAACACATTAATATATAAGTAAGCATAGCCCTTATGATACAACATGACTATACATTTCCCTCCCTTTTTGAGAACGCGATATGCCTCAGCAATAGCTTTTGCTGTATCCGGGGTATGATGTAACACACCAAATGAATAATACGCATCAAAGGATGCTTCCTTGAAGGGTAAATTCTCCGCATCCGAATTTACGACATTTCCATTATACTTATAAAATTCTAAACCTTTTTTTGTTAACTTGACATTGTTAAACGACAGGTCTACCCCTACCGTTGACATGCCTCTGCCAGCAAAATTTCTTAAATCGGCACCTAAACCACACCCTACTTCTAGTAATCGCCCTTTGCTTTTAGAAAGAGTTTCTATTAAGGGAATAACATAAGGTTCATTCTGCAACCTATAGTTATCAATTTTTTTAAAAAACTGCATACCTATCTTCGCTGATTTCCCACCCTTATCTAAACCAGGAACATTATCTGTCCAATATTTCTGTATATTTTTTTTGTGCACAAGTTCACTCATCGTATATATTTCTCCTGCATTTAAAAACAAACTGAAAAGCAAACAATCTTTTCCAAATTCTACCCAAAACCTTTATGGGAATTGTATGATTATTGTTTGTGACTGAAATAATACTATATCCGTTTTTTTGAAGTAGTCTCCGCGCAGTTTTATAGGTAAAAAACCTTACGTGTCCCTCATCTAGGATTCCTCCGGAATAATTAAAAATGCCAAAGAGCAGCTTTATCCTTATCATCCAGTTTGCTATATTAGGAATAGATGCAATAAGATAACCATTATCTTTTAATACATCTTGGCAAGAACGCAATAATTCATCTGGCTGTCTAATATGCTCTAAAATATCCCCTAGGATTATGATGTCATACTTCCCTATTGCGCCTAACAGCTTTTTCTGAGCAATTAATTCTTCTAAATTAATCTCGATTATTTTATCATAACCTTTTTGCGCGATCTTCGCAGCCTCTGGATCAATTTCTATACCTTCAATATAACAGTTGATCTTTGACTTTATCAGCTTGCCAAGTTTCCCTGTCCCACAGCCTACATCTAGGATTCTTACACCTGGTTTTGCTTCCTGAAAAAGGAAATTGATAACTTCAGGATTATGAGTATCGTAAATCATTCTAGCTCAAATTCATTCGCTCAAATACAGCATTAAAAATATTGTCCGCAATAAACTGCTCTCCCATCTTTGACGAATTATAACGATATTCTTTTAATGTTTCATCCTTACATAACAAACTCACAATAACCTGCCCTAAATCATGTTTATCATAATCAACAACAACACCAGCTTTATTATCCTTGATTGCCTCTGCTAGCCCGCAGTACTTAGTAGCAATGATCGGAAGCCCTACCAGCGCATACAACTTTGGCTTACCAACATCAGCACAAATAATATTTTTGTTATCAATAGAATCACTATACAAAGCAACAGCAATGGCACATTCTGATAAGATATCTAGCATCTTACTCTCATCTTTTATAAAACCAAGGAAATTAAAAATATGGTTCATTTCCTTTTGTCTAACTAAATCTTTTAGTTGGGCTAAAAAAGGGCCTTGCCCAATAATCGTAACCCTTACCCGCGGTAACTTACTAAGTACAAAGGGCATCGCTTCAACCAAAAGCTGTAAACCCTGATTAGCGCTTATTGACCCGACAAATCCTATTTCCCATCGCTTCATTTCACTCATTGTTTTAAATCTCTTAACATGACTACTGTAACCTAAAGGGACAACCATGTTTCTATAGGTTCCCATTCTAATTTTACCTATTTTTTGCCTATACGTCTGTATCTGATACGAAATATCCCATACAAAATCAGCCATACGTACAATAAAACGCTCTACGATGTTTAACAATATCAAATATAAATTGTTAAGATCAAATTTATATTCAGGAATGTAATAATCTATTGAATAATAGATCAGCCTCTTTACAATTCCTAATTTCTTTAATAGTGCACCCCATAACCCAAAGGAATAAGAAACTCCAATATACAGGTCGTGTTTTTTATTCAGTTTTAGCAATGTAGAACAAATAGACAAGAAATAAATAAGGAATACTAGTGGTATTAATGGCTGCTTGTACCAAGTATAGGTTTTTATTCTAAAATTTGCTACCTTAAAACTTTTTTTTAAAACTCCTTCTTCATAAACCCTGCACGAGCTAAAGTTTCGGTCAATAAAACAACTCGAAAGAGCAATCACAGTTAAAGACTTTACTTTACCCTTTAAATAATCTTCAATGGTTTCAGTTCTGCTTGTGTACGCCAATCCACATAGTAAAACATTAGCCTTACACAAACTATTCGTGCAACTCATTATCTATTCTTTTCTATTTGGGATAAAATCCAATGATATGTCAGCTTAAGGCCATCTTCCAAGCTTACGCATGGTTCCCATTTAAGCACCTGACGTAATTTCGTATTATCACTGTTTCGCCCCCTAACCCCTTGAGGCTTACCTAAATCATAACGCTTAGATATCCTTTTGTTAGCGATATTCGCAACTATATCCACTAAATGATTTATAGTAACCATTTTATCAGTGCCAAGGTTAAGAGGCTCATGATATTCTGATTCTATAAGTCGGAAAATCCCTTCGACACAATCATCAATATAGCAATACGAACGGGTTTGATTTCCATCCCCCCATACTTCTACTTCATCCTTTGTTTTAGCAAAGGCAATTTTACGACATATCGCAGCGGGAGACTTTTCACGGCCTCCATCGTAAGTCCCCAAAGGACCATAAATATTATGAAAACGCACACAATATGTTTTAAGTTTATAATCTTCATAGTAATGTCGACAAGCCCTCTCAGTATACAGTTTTTCCCAACCATATCCATCCTCAGCATCGGCAGGATAAGCATCCTCTTCCTTTAAAGGAGCAATGTCAGGAGAATTCTGCTTATATCCTGGATACACACAAGCAGATGAGGTATAGAGAAATTTATCAATCTTATTCAATCGGGCTGCCTCTAACATGTGCATATTGATTAAGATATTGTCATGGACTATTTCGGCCTTATGTGACTCTATGAAACCAATGCCACCCATATTGGCAGCAAGATTATAAACCTGATTTACCCCCCGTACAGCCTGAAGACAATTTGCCCATCTTCTTAAATCAAGAAGTTCAAATTCGTCAGCCAGAGTCTGTTCGTATTCAGGAAATTTTATGTCAACGCCTCTAACCCAAAATTTCTTCTTTTTGAGATACTTAATGAGATGGTGCCCAATAAATCCACCCGCGCCAGTAACAAGAATTTTCTTATTTTCCACTAAATAGTCCTCCTCTAATAGCCAACCCCAAGATGGTAGGTATTTATTCCTTTTACACCATCTAGTATTCTCCAACAATCAAGGAAGATAGTTTTTTTGCTTAGCTTTCTGAAATTGATGTTCTTAAATTCTATCCAAGGAACAGCTATAACAGCAAGATTAATACCACTAAGACACTCCTCAATATGTTCGAAATATGTCACCGTTGTTCCCAATACACCTCGAGCATTCTGTTGTGCCTGCGGATCGTAGACGTTTACTGGAAATCCCTCATTCACCAATATCTGGACAATACTAATTGCCTGAGAATCTTCTATAATAGGAGTATTAGGCTTGTAAGACAAGCCTAATACACAAATCTTGGTTTTATTTTTTGGCTTATGTAATCTTTCAGTAAGAACATTTATCTTCTCAATTACTCTCATTACTTGATCTTTATTGACCTCATCGACCATTTCGGCCAACTTCGCTTTTTTCTCAAGTCTACGTGCGAAAGCAGAGAAAGCAACGTTATCACGAGGAAAACAAGGCCCCCCATATCCCAAACCAGGTTTTATATATTTACTCCCTACGCGAGTGTCTAATCCTAATGCCTGCGTAATAACCGAGGCGTCAGCACCTTTTACTCCTTCACAAAGTGCCGAAATTGAATTAGCGAAGGTTATCTTCGTAGTAATATAGCAATTAAGCGATATCTTAGTTATTTCTGCATTTAAAGGACTCATCCGGGCAAAGCGAGGTTTATTTTCACAAGTCTTTGTATAAAGAAATTCTAGCATATCTCCATCAATCTTATTCACTTCTCCGATGAGAATAAAATCAGGATTCAAAAAATCATGCAAGACACTACCAAGAGCAATAAATTCTGGATTGTAAGCAACCCCAAAATCGCGTCCACATTTTTTACCTGAGGTATTTTCAAGTATGTATTTAACCACGGTCTCGACAGTCTGTGGCATGACCGTAGAAGTTACCACAACTAAATGATATTTTTTCTTCTTTTTAAGTGAAGCACCTATTTTTAAAAGCGACTTTTCCAGGTAGTCATTGGAAAAACTTCCATCAGCAAGGCTAGGAGTTGCCACAACAATAAAAGTAATATCACTATTTAAAATTGCGAAGTCATAATCTGATATTGCCATGATATTTTTTTTAGCGCGCTTCAGCATCGCCTGCAGGCCCGTTTCATCAATAGGCGATATTCCTTTATTTACTTTGGTTATTTTATCTATATCGATATCAACCCCTATAGTTTTAAAACCTTTACTAGCAAAACAAGCAGCAGTACATAATCCGAGCTTTCCCAGGCCAATGACAGATAAGGAATACAGTTGTTTCATGTTCCCAGTTTCTCCTTTAATTGCTTTTATATGACTTAGCTTCAAATTGAGGAATCCCAACCCATTTTAATACTTGAATTTTACCTATTTTTTTCGACATAATCTTCCACATTGCGATATCTTTTATTCTTCTTAATTTGCTAATTTTTTTGTGTTCATGCCACGTATCGTTCAAGTTTTTTAGATTCCAGAGATACGCCCTGAAATAGGCTTGCTTAACCACCTTAAACTGGCCTACAAACAGTAAAAGACATATCTCTGCGACACTGAGCAATAAGTACTGAGGAATAATACAAACTAAACCGCTTAAGGAATAATTTTTCAACATCGAACGTATTAAATTACGTTCTCCCAATTCTCGTTTCCAAACATTAGTTTTATACTTTTCTTCTCCTACTAAGGTACAGGCAGAATCATGCAAAAACCATGCGCTCTTCACAGGCTCAACTCTGTATCCTCGCAGCCAAATTCGCCAGCATAAATCTCTATCTTCACCATATAAGAAAAGTTTCGAATCAAAACCTCCTACCTCCTCAAAGATAGACCTGTTGACAAAGATTGCTGCGTCAGGATAAAAAACTGGCCCTAAATTTCCGCAGGGATAACCAAATCTATCACAGGCTACTCCCATGCCTATTTCCTTCCTCCCATCATAGGTAAAAACATTACAGGCACAAACTCCAATTCCTTTATCTGACTGTGCAACGCGCACTAATTCTGTAAGAATATTTTCATCTACTAAAGTATCATTGTTTAAAAAAAATAAATAGTCCCCTTTTGCGACTTTCGCTCCCCTATTACTTGCAATAGCAAGACCAAAATTACTCTGTAATTTAAGAATTTGTGCTTTTTGAAAATTTGAGCGGATAAATTTTACACTATCATCTTGAGAGCCATTATCTACAAAAATTATCTCATAATGTGAATATTTGAGCTTATAGAGCGAATCAAAACAATTTTTTAAATATCTCTTACCATTATAATTTACGACAATAATACTAATCAATGGACATTGTGTTTTCATCATCGTCATCATTTTTTAACAATGGTTTCTTGATTTGTGATAGGCTTCAATTGCTTAATTATACGTGCGGGGATGCCTGACACCATGACATCTGAGGGAATATTTTTCGTAATTACACTATGTGCACCTATAATTACATTATCGCCAATAGTTACTGGGCCGAGAATACAACTACCAGCTCCCATAAACACCCAATCACCTATAGTAATGCGTTTATTGCTGTACCAGCTCACAGACTCTACCCCAAAAGCGCCTACGGGGGTTTTACCACCAATAGTACAATGCTGCGCAATGGTAAAATTTTTTCCTATGGTGGCACCTCCAATAACAATGCCAAAAGGATGAGGCATATACAAACCAGCACCTATTTGAACTCCATAATAACGCAATAATGAAGACCCGTAAACAACCTCTTCGATGCGTAACATTATAATTTCCAAGATTCCCATTTTATGCCTGGCAAACCAACAGCGGATACGATAGCTTAATACCGCCTGCATTCCAGGAAAAACTAA
Source organism: Omnitrophica WOR_2 bacterium GWF2_43_52 (assembly GCA_001805445.1). Classification (GTDB taxonomy): domain Bacteria; phylum Omnitrophota; class Gorgyraeia; order Gygaellales; family UBA12090; genus GWF2-43-52. The sequence goes on along the minus strand of MHGF01000025.1, from coordinate 94,720 downwards.
AAGAGCTAATATTTTATTAATGTAATTCTTGGACAGCTTATTGCAATCGAGAAAACGGTCTAAATCATATTTAAAGTTACTCATGGAGAGTTATAATTTTTTGTAACAATATGCTCAACCAAAGATTTCCTTCCCTCTTGCAAAGCCAATGTCCAATACAAATAAGTCCAAGTCTGCAAAAAACACATTAAAGGATGATAAAACCAGTAAATTGTACCATCTCTTAACATGAGATAAACTGTATGCGAAATAGAAAAAATTGGTAGTAAACTATACCCTAGCCACAAAAACATTTTTAATTTAAAATTACCATAATAAAACCAATCAATACGGCGATGGTGCCTTGTTTTTAAAAAAATCTGTGTGTAGTTTCTCTTCCATTTTCCAACCCAATGCCGTACAGAGCTAACAGTATGGTGGTAAATATTTAAATCGAAAGAATAGCCTACCGTCGTATGGCCATTTTCTACCATGTATTGGAATATTTCATTGTCACCGATATACTTATCTCCTGCGAATAATTCTTTTACATCTCTAAGACGGTAAACAATTCCGTTTGCGCCCCAACAAAGAGGCCTTTTCGGATCAACGTTGAAAATTTCATACTTTAAGTCAAGGAAATTGTTCGCGGCCGCTTTTTTTAAATAAAATTCAAGATTTTTATTTAAAAAATGAGCTAACGGCTCACTTTGGATTAATTCGTAATATCTCATAATTACAGGATCAGTTTTAGAAGCTACCATTTTCCCCCATAGGCAGGATAAGCTTTTGTGATTATTAAAAACCCCCGAAACTCTTTTCAACCAATCATTTCTAACCAAACCATTATCAGCTGCAAAGACTACGAATAGATCACCACTTGCTTTTTCAGCGGCGATCTGAGTTCCGTATTCTCCAAGCTTCTTCTTGTTCTCAAACAAAAGATTTGTGTATTTTTTTGCAATACGTATAGTATCATCGCTAGACCCAGCATCACTAATTATAATTTCTATAGCTTCTCTAGGATACGCTTGATTAATTATAGATTGAAGACAAGATTCAAGATATCGCTCTGAATTGAGCGTTGGTACAGAAAATGTAAATTTTAATACATTATCCATAAGCCTTATAACATACTTAAGCCACCATCAATACATAAAGTTTGTCCCGTAATATAATCAGATGTATCGCTAGCTAGAAATAAAATTGCCATGGCAACCTCCTCAGGCCGTCCTAGTCTTTTTAAAGGTATCGATTCTATAAGATTCTTAAGGCGCTCCTTGGTTATATGCTTGAGCATGTCCGTTTCAATCAAACTTGGAGCGATACTATTAACAACAATATTATGCTTACCGTAACTTCTCGCAAGAGATTTTGTAAGGGCTATAATACCAGCTTTTACAGCCGCATAGTGCGTAGCGCCTGAGGAGCCTATCCTTCCCGATAACGAAGAAACATTAACAATCTTTCCCTTTTTTTGTTGTTTCATTTGACCCACAATCTTTTGTAAAAGCATAAAAGGGCCTTTTAACCCTATATCAATCATTTCTGTCAACTCTTTAGCTGTAATCAACTCGAAGTCCTTATGTGTAAAAACCCCCGCATTATTAATAAAAATATCTATGCAACCAAAATTTTTAATTGTTTTCTTAACTAAATAATCTATTGTGTCTTCGCTTGTTAAATCGAGCCTTACCTTTTCTGCTGAAGTAAAAACATCCAATGCATCGAGGTTCTCTTTAGCAGTAAGAACTAATCGCGCTCCATTCTCTTCAAATAACTGTGCCGTTGCATATCCTATCCCTCTGCTTGCACCGGTGATTATTGTAACCTTATTTCTTAAAGTTTGCATCCCTGATTTCTTTAATCCTCTTATTTAGCTTATCTTCAATTGCTTTTATTTCCTTTAAAGATGTCAGAACCGGTTCAACATCCATACCCCTTACCCACGCCAAACCATCCGGTAACGGATTAATTATTCGCTTAATCTTAGGGATTTCTTCCTCAAAAGCAAGCTTTAGATAAATATCGGGCATATTAAGACCTGCATCAGTAAAAAACTGGTGTGTTGTAAAGAATCTCCCAATATTAATTTCCGTAGGATTAGGTATTCCATCTTTGTCAAAGGTTAAATCAACACCATAGATTCCATGGGGATTGTTATCGATAGCAAGTATCGCCCTTCTCGCTAAACTATCCAAAGTTTTATTGCTTACCGTAACACCAGTCCCAGTGATACCAGTAACCCCTGATACACTACGGTTTGCAAATTCCCAATAAAGACGTTTACGGCTTTGTGCAACTATCAACTTTCCGCTCCTCCAAATTGAAAGCCACGTTATACTATCAGAACTTAAGCACTCAGCTACACTAAAATTCCCCCAACCATTATAATAATTAATCCACTGTGTAGCAAAGTTAAGGTTGTCTGTAGGCAATGACCATTTTCCAAATGCTCCTGATATAGCGCGAACCCAAACTTTTCCTTTAATTATGCTAAATGCTTTTTTTAAATCATCTTTATTATTTATCAGAAATGTATGAGGAACCTTTAGCCCTGCTTTTTCCCAAGCCATCGCAGATTTAAACTTATCCTGACAAATTTCAATAATATCATGTCCTGGTAAAAATGTTTTAACGTTTATATCATAACGATACTTAGAAACAACAAACACTTCCTCATCATTCTGAGCATGCATAAAATGCGGTTTTGTTTCATATATTATTTGCTTTAAGACCGAAAGATAATTTTTATCCTGCGCAGGAGGAACTAAGTATAAAATATCGACAAATTTCTTTGCTTTGCATAAGTCAAACTTGTTACAGCTTATACCAATAAGAAAAAACTTTTCCTTACTCTTTTTCAATGAACGTATAAAATTTAAAGCAGGCGCGCCGCCTGCTCCACCGATAAGTACCCGTTTAATCATTTTACCAGTAATAGCGCTTATAACTTCTGTAATAATCTATTGTTTTTTGTATGCCATTCTCTAAATCTACACGAGGTTTCCAACCTACAGTGCTGCAGATCTTCGATATATCTGCATAATAATCACCAGGTTCAATCTCTTTTCTTTCCTGAGAAAATTCAGTAAATTTTATTTTTCCTGTCTTAGCAATTTTCACTATGATTTTTGCCAACTCTATGAAATTTGTTGGTTTACCGGTACCCACATTGAAGATTTCTCCATAGGCATTCTGATTCAAGCCTGCCAGTAAGATAACCTCTATCAAATCTTCAATAAACAGAAAATCCCTCAAAATCTTCCCCGAGCCAAAAATAGGAATAACTTCACTATCAATGGCCTGACGAATAAACCAATTCAAAACTCCATACTCATCATGCATCATTTGATGGCGAGGACCGTAGGTATTGGTAATCCTTAATGCAATTGCCCTGATTTTATGGATCTCATCATACACCATAACTAAATTCTCAGCACAAAGATTAGTTATCGCATATACTCCTTTTGGATTCATCGGATGTTTTTCATCAACAGGTAACCGTACACTTTGCCCATACTGGCCGCGTGTTCCAGAAAAGATAATTTTTACATCCCTATTAAATTGCCTACATGCCTCTAAGATAACCAATGTTCCCTCTACATTTATACTTAAATCCTGCAGCGGATTCTTGATACTATCAACATGGCTTACCTGACCTGCCAAGTGGAAAATATAATCCTTATTTCTCACAATATAATTTACTGATTGTGAATTTCTGATATCCGAGAAATTAATTCTCACTTTCTTTTCAACAGGCTTAATGTTAAATAGATTTCCGCCTTGGCGAGGCAACATGTTATCGAGTATTGTTACATCTGCTCCTTCTTTTACTAAGGCAATTGCAAGATTACTTCCTATAAAACCCATACCGCCAGTTATCAACACTCGTTTATCTTTGTATCGCTCTTCCATTATATTTATTCCGATATTCACTCAAAAGTTCAAATACACTGTCACAGATATTCTTACACGATTTTGTTTTTAAGCTGTTGCCCAATATATATAGATCATAGACTACTCGTCCTACGTCATTATCCGATCCCGCGCTAAGATAGCCGCAGTTTGGCTTTCAAGTTGTCTTTCAACCCCTCGAAGGCGCTCTTATAGTCATCGAGCCTATCCAGGATTTCTTTTATCTGGGCTTCATCATAAATATAGCTGCTTAAATTTCTCTTCTCTATCATATCCAGCCATACATCCTCATCGGTTATAAGGCCTTGGACTAAGGCTTCTTTAAAACAACTTCTGGGATTCTGACAGTCAATGCCGATAAAATCCAGGTACCTCTTAATAACCTTCCACGACATCTCATAGGTAAATTCAAATCTTTTCACAACGAGGTCAAGGTATATATCCCCGTAACCTTCTTTAAAAAACTCATCCCTCCTGGTTACCGCGTAGGATGGTCAAAATCGGGATTAATAGTAACGATATTAACTTCTTTCTTTAACTCCATCGTTAGCTGATAAGAGATATCAGTAACCAACGAATGGATTTTAGCATGATCTTTTAGAGAAGAATCAAAAACTATTCCTAAGTCAATATCCGATTCCGCTTTAGGATAACCGCCGCATATGAACCGTATAGAAAAGCCATCTCTACATTATATTGAGCAGACTTTTTAAGAAAGAAAGCGCTTAGTTGGGAAACAAGAGAATCTTTCATATTTTTTAACTCTTAGGCCTTAAAGCAAATATAGATTATACCCCTCACCCTACCCTCTCCCCAAAGGGGAGAGGAATAGCGGGAGGATAACTCTCTCTACTCAAGAAAGGTATTCAAGGCTTGACGCCAAGGCAAGATAACAACGCCATTATTAAGCTTGCGCGGATGAGCGTCTTCTAAAGACACAACGAATAATAGCACATTAGGAAACCGTTTACGAAAAGCCGTACGCGTGGCGTCTGATATCGTGTCCGTTGATGTTTTGCACTCAAGGGCCATCATTGGCCCGCGAGGACCGGTTACCAGAATGTCAATCTCATGCTTTCCATCCCTCCAAAAAGAAAGCTCATAAGGTTTTTCATGGTAATCTCGTAAACGCTTTAATTCATTATAAAAGAAAGTTTCAAACAAAAAACCTTTCTCCTGTGGAGTGGGAGGATCAATCAGGCGATTCTGCAATGATCGGACAACCCCACAATCAAAGAAATAAAACTTTGGCCGCGCTTTCTTACGTTCGCTCCTATCCCAAGGCCACAGAAAATCACCCAAAAGAGTATCCTCAAGAATCGAAAAATATTCTTTGACTGTACTCATGGGGACCGAGGAATCGCGCGCCACAGAGGCGAATTCAATTGTCTCTCCGTTCATTTGAGCCGCCACGTTCAAAAATCTCTGAAACGCGCTCACATTACGAGTCAATGCCTCAGCTTGGACTTCTTCTTTGATATAAATTGTGCTATACGCCTTTAATTGCCGCCGCACGTCATCAACTTTCCCTTTCAGGAAAGTTGTTACCACGTGAGGCAATGTTCCGTAAGACAAAGCCATATTCAAATCAAAATCCTTGCCGACCTCAACATTGGTCAAAGGATAAAGCCGTAAATCAAGAGCCCTTCCACCTAGAAGGTTAGCGCTGCCGCGCCGTAGCTTGCGCGCGCTCGAACCGGAAAGGATAAATCTTAAACCAATCTCCTCAATTCCTTTCTGCACATAATCCAGAAGCGCCGGGACCCGCTGGACTTCATCCACAATCACCAGATTATTCTTATGTAAAGCCCGCAATTTTTCCCAGAATATAACCGGAGAACGCGAAAATGAAAGTTCTATCTCGGGATCCAGCAAATCAATAAATAAGTCTGAACGCAGCCGGCGCAGCAAGAAAGTCTTCCCTGTCATACGCGGACCAAACAAAAACATGGATCCTGAAATCTTATCTAAACTAAGCAGTCTGGGGTAGCTCATAATGTTAGAATAACATATATATGTTATTTGTCAAGCGTAGATAACATACCTAATGAGACCAACTTAATTGTTATTCGGCCTGCAGAGATCAACCTGATGCAGTTATCATCAGTTGACCCTACAATATCGCTCGCCTTACTCCTGCCCGCCAGCAGGCAGGGCAAACACTACAAATTACTGTATTTTGAATATCCATTTTATAAGGATAAATCTGGGGAGAGGGATAATTATATCAACGCTTCTTTTATCCGCTTCTCGTTTTGGCGAATCCAGCGGTAAATATCTGAAAGTATGTCTTTTGGCGTATGCTTAGGTTGCCAGGATAATTCTGAAGAAACCTTGTTGTTATCGTTTAAATATATGGTTATATCGCCGGGCCTGTTTTTTGTATCACTTCCTATTCTTAAGCGGTTACCTGTGATTTCCCTGCAAAGTTTTGTTGTCTCAAGTAATGATAAACTTACCGTGCTTCCTCCTCCAATATTATACACCTTACCATTAATTTTATCTAATTGAGATACCTGTAAATCAATGAGATGAAAAAGATCATCAATATGTAAAAGGTCCCTCACCTGTTTACCCTTACCGCCAAAGCCGATGTATTTAAGCGGCTTTTTGAAATAGTGCGCCAGCATCCATAGGGTAAACACCCCCTGATCCACTTTACCAAACTGCCAGGGGCCGGCAATTACTCCGCAGCGATTTATTACCCCTTTTATTCCGTAATTCGCGATATACTCTTGAATGAGGAATTCGGAGGCAAGTTTGGTAGCTCCGTAAAGAGTCTTTGGACCATTTAGGTCAAAATCATCGCCTATGCCATCTGCCGACCATCCTCTCAAATCGTCAGACTGCTTTTTCTTCCAGACAAACCTCGTATCCGTTTCTTCAATCTTAAGATTATTGATACTATTATACGGATAAACCCGACTGGTAGAAAGAAAAACTATATCCGCCTTGTGTTTCCTACACAATTCTAAGCAATTAACCGTCCCGGCAAGATTCGTATTGATGATGTACGACGGATTATCGCCAAAACCGGCAAGTACCGACGGTTCAGCGGAACACTCAATCATAAGCTCAATATCCCTTGCAAAGTATAAATCTTCCGCGTTTCTTATATCAGCATGCACAAATGCAATGCCCTGTTCTTTAAGACGATTGATGTTTAACTCTGAGCCGCGCCTTTTAAGGTTATCTAAGGCAGTGATTTTTAATGCTGGGTATTTTTGCTTAAAAGCAAGGGCCAGGTTGCTTCCCACAAACCCCGCGCCGCCGGTAATCAGTATAGTTTTATATCTCATAATCATCAGCCATCAGCTCTCAGCTCTCAGCTAAAAGTGCCCAGACCTGCAAATCTCCTCTAATATCATATCACTATCATACTTAAAATCCCATTGCGGATAGTGTGCCTTGAACTTGGAAACATCAGAGATATACCAAATATGATCTCCAACGCGGTTTGCAGTATTATAGTCGTAGTTTGCCTTTTTGTTAAGCAGTTTCTCTGTTTTTTCTATCGCTTCTAAGACAGATATATTTGAATGGCGGCTGCCCCCTGCGTTATACACTTCGCCATAACGCGGCTTCTGAACAAAATGCCAGAACATATTCACTAAATCGTAGCTGTGAATATTATCGCGTACCTGTTTTCCCTTATATCCGAAAATAGTATATTTTTTCCCCGTAGCAACGCACTTAATCAAATAGGCTAAAAATCCATGAAGCTCTGTCCCGCTATGGGCTGGGCCGGTAAGGCAGCCTCCGCGAAATATCCCTGTTTTTAAGCCGAAATACCTGCCATATTCCTGCACCAGGATGTCCCCGGCAAGCTTTGAGGCGCCAAATAAACTATGCTTACAAGAATCAACGCTCATTGATTCATCTATGCCGTTATAATATCGGTGGCCTTGAGGTAATTCATAACGCTTCTCTAATTCTACTAACGGCAATTCATTAGGCCTGTCGCCATAGACCTTGTTGGTTGAGGTAAAGATAAAAGCGGCATCCGGACAATACTTCCGGAAATTCTCAAGCAACACCAAGGTGCCATTGGCATTCACGGTAAAATCGGTAAACGGCTCTTTAGCAGCCCAATCATGGCTAGGTTGGGCCGCGGTATGAATGATTACATCGAATTTATTTTTCTGAAAAATCTTTTCTACTTCCTCATTATCGCGGATATCCGCGGGAAAATGCGCATACTTGTCTTTCAATTCCTCTTGCAATCTCTGCCTGTTCCAGGCGGTTGAAGCCTCCGCGCCAAAAAAGTAGCGGCGCATATCGTTATCAATGCCAACATTGCTATAGCCTCTCTCGGCAAAAAATAAGGCTGCCTCTGAGCCAATCAGGCCCGCTGAACCGGTAATAAGCGCGCGCATATCAAAGCCTCATATCTTTATCAATAATCTTGCTAAACTGGCGTTTTTTATGCCCAAAAAAATCATTAAAACCATTTAAAAACTCAATAACTCTATCCACATCCACAACTGCGTTTACTAAAAAAGGATTATGGCGATGCTGCTCCATTTTCCTGTAATCTTCGCGTATCAGCGCAGAATGCGCCATCTCAAGCAACTCTCTTTTGTCCTCTTGGCTTAACATAAAAACCTCGTTTTGTACTCGCTATATTTATCTTCAAGGTTAAATAACTTAAAATAATCTTCTAATAATGCCCAATCTAAATCTTTTTTATAATACCCAAGCAAAGACTCTATATCCGCGTATTCCTTAGTAGCCCGGGCGGCGTTATTCACTAAAGCCTGGATTTTAAGGCCGATAACATCTTCGGCTTTCAATACCTTTACCTTCTGCTTCCCGGAAAATACTTCCCTCACCTGAGCATTCTCAAGCATCTTACGCGCGATGTTTCTATGCGCTAGGAGGAAGTCAACTTCGCCAAAAATATTTAAAGCTGAAACATATTGCGCCACTTCATCGCTTTTGTGTACACAAGCATACCCTTTCTTTTTCATAATATCATCTACCCTTAACCAATCCTCACGGTAAATAAGTAAATCCATATCTATTGTCGCTCTAGGAACCCCCAATGCTCCTAAGGCAAAACCGCCTATTACCGCGTAACGGATGTCTTGCTTAGAAAACTCCTCAGTTATCAATTGTAAGACTACGCGAAAATCCATCAGGCGGGCCTCATATATTTATAATATAAAAATAACGCGCTCACGAGCGTTAAGAAGGTGACAACATTCGCTAAAATAATGATGTAATCTTGCCGGTGTATTCCATAAGCAATCCAGAAACCCGAGCCTAAAGAAAGCTGCAGTAACGTAATCAGGCTCACATCCTTCGCTGATTTAGTGATAGACATTTTTATTACCTGCGGGATATAGGCAAAACTGGTCAGGCATGCCGCGACAACCCCTATTAATTGCCAGAACATTGAGCACACTTTCCTGATTTATGCTTAAAGTCAAAGATATGGCCGAATACTCTTGGGGCGACACGTAAAAAGAAAGCGACATCTTCGACACTTGTTATTGAAAGTAGTTTATTGAAAATAAATTCAGGATTTAAGGCGATACTGTAAAGCGATTGGACTAGCCGCATTATCTTCTCATCAGGAATAGGGCTGTTCATCACAGGCTCTTTCATATCATATCTCTGCCAATCAAGCGTCTTAAGCCAGCTATTAGTTTTACACTCTTTGAATAAGGGCGAGCCGGGATAAGGGATGACTACCGTTGCCTGCATCGTATAGGCATAACCCTTTTTTAAGAGCCACTGGCCAAACTTGAGCGTATTCTGGGCATCTTCATAGGTTTCCCAGGGATAGCCAAACATAATGGTGATATGCGGGTATAAACCGCACTGACGCGCTAATTTACAGGATTCAATAATTTGCTCAACCTTTACATTTTTATTGATCCTGTCTAAGGTTTTTTGATTTGCCGATTCGATGCCAAAAAGCAGTAAACGAAATCCTGCCCTTTTCATTAAACGATACTCTGCTCCTGATAAGGCGCCAAAACGCATATTAGCGTCAAAATTAATCTTGCGGTTAAACCCCCGCGCTATCATGCCCTCACAAAAATCTTTAAGCCACTCTCCTATAGGAAAGCTTCCTGAATCATCCATTATCTCTTTGACGCCGTATTTTTCTATTAAAATGCCGACTTCGTCCAAAACATTCTCAACCGAACGGCTGCGAAATGTATCGTACAAAGTAGGCCAGGAACAAAATGTGCACTTGCCCCACCAGCAGTCACGGCTAGACATAATATATGTTCCAGGAGTGCGCTTGTAATTCCCATTCTCATACGCATACAATTTCCAATTGGTCAAATCGCGGTCTATTGGAGGAAGGGTATCCAAGTTGTGGTTAAGCTGAAATTTTCCGGTGTTTTTTATTGTATCGCCTTCACGATAGTAGATGCCCGGCTCTAGCTTAGTCGATAGTCGATGGTCGATAGCCGATAGTCCTCTATCCCTCAGGGCGTTGCACAAATTCAGCAAGAGAAAATCGTAGTCACCGCCAGTTAAAACAAAATCTACCTGTGAATGCTGAAAGGATTCCTCCGGCAGAGCCGTCACGTGGTCACCGAAGAGAACTATCGCCACTCCCCCTTCGCCCGCCACACTGCTTTGGCGGGCGTCCGCCAACGCTTTGTGGAGGACGTCCCTCGTCCTTCGTTTCAACTCATTAATTATCTTCCAATGTTCATTCACCACCGGAGTCTTGGTTTCAAAGGCGATTATGTCAGGTTTCTGCTCTTTGATAAAAGCATAAAACGTATCCAAACTCCAGCCTTCGGCTATACAGTCCTTCCAGATAACTTCATAACCAGCATTCTTTAAAAGGGTTGCCGCGGTAGCCGGAACTACAGGATAAATATAGGTAGGTTTTTTAAAATACTGGAACTGGCGGTTTTGGGATAAAAGCGGAATACCCTTGTCACTATTGAGTGGCGGATATCCTATGACTATCTTCACCTATCTATAACCTCTTGCTAAATCATTTTACACCCCGGGGGTGTAAAATAGGGTTTATTCTTCCGGCATTTTTTTAGCGCACAAGCCTTGTATGAAATATATACCATACATACAATGGCTTATTATTATACCCAAGAAAACAAGCAGCGTCAAACGAATGTCTCGGCACATACTAAAAAGAAAAACAACCGATAGATATAACCCTCCCGTCAAGAAGTAAACAACTCGTAACGCCTCAATCCACACTGAAGCTATACCTCCTACAATGAGGCCCGACACAAGCAAGGAAGGTAAAGAATAGGAAGGTTTCAGAGAAGTTTTCGGGAACCGCTTGACAAAATAGCCCCGATGCAGCGCGTACTGGGTAATTTGTTTTAGATGCCCCGAAAAAAGGCCGCGGCGGTGATGGTACACCAGAACTTCAGGGTCATAGACAATCTTTTTTTTCAAGTCCTCTACTATCTTCAGGCATAAAAAGGTATCTTCGCCGGGCCAAAACTTTGTAGCAAAGCCTCCGATTTCCTTGAAGGTTTTAGTACGGATAATAAAATTACAGGATGGATAATCATCAACCAATCTTTGTCTGCCCGGGATATAGCGATACCGGTGAACTCCGCTCATAGCATAAGAGCTATAGACCAGCCCGCTTGCTTTCTGCAGGAGGCTATCGGTTTCCGGCGTTACCGCCGGTCCGCTAACCGCGGCAATCTCGCTTTGGTCAAAATGCTTAAGCGCGCGGCGTAACCAGTCTTCCCGAGGATAGGCGTCATCATCAAGAAAAGCCAAAACATCACCCGTAGCCTGGGTAAGGACGATATCCCGCTTTTGCGGGGGAGTAACCGCTCCCGTAGGGATAATCTTGGTCCTAGGATAGCTGCACACTATAGCTTTATCCGGCAGGACTAAGATTTCAAAGTCAGGATAATCCAGCTTAAGGCAGGCCTCAATACATTCTCTAAGGTAAGGATTATCGCCTTTTACCGCGATAACTATCGAAACGGTCATAATATTTGAGTATATACGTCCTGAACCATATTGCCATAGTATCAATCAATGCTGTCCAGATAGAGCCAATGCCTATCCTCCCATAGCGCTGCTGGGATTGGAGCACTACAGGCGCCTCGGCAATTTTATAACCTAAGCGGTGCACATTGACTAAAATCTCTAAATCATACCCGAAAGCCTTTACCAAAATCCTAGGAAAAACCTTCTTTAGGACTTCGTGCTTAAAAAGTTTCAACCCGGTTTGGGTATCCCTAATCGGCAGGCCGAAAAAAATCTTTACCAGAAAAAAATAGACACTGCTCACGATTCTTCTATCTAAAGGGTAAGATAAACGCGAATTCGGATGGCGCTTTGAGCCTATCACCACATCAGCATCGTCAAGGCGCATGATGTCAAAGAAAGTCTGTATCTGCGCCGGATGAAGCTCCATATCCGCGTCAAGGAAGACCACATAGTCCCCGCTGGCAAGGCGAAAGCCGATTTTGAGCGCCCTTCCTTTACCCCGGTTTTTCTTGCTTTGCTTGACTATCACCTGGGGATGCTTTGATGCAGCCGCAAGCACATTCCGGTAGGTAGCATCAGAACTGCCGTCATCTACGACGATAATCTCGTATTTGCAGCCGAACTCGTTAAAAACCCGGATGGTTTCGCTAAGGCTCCCGGCGATACCTTTGGCCTCGTTAAAAGCCGGAATAATAACAGAGACTTTACCTTGAAGATTTTTCATTTAACGCGCCTGCTGAAATGCCAACCTTAAATTCAAGAAAAACAAACTGGCCGCGGATACTAAGGTAATCGTAACGACAAAAAACGGTGTCGCGTGAAATATAGAAATTGCCAATGTTTCTAGAAGGACAACGATGGCTAAGGGCAGAATAAAGCCGTATCGCTCAATTGACAGCTGATAGTAAAATAAGACGTTACTCATGGCAAAAAAGAGCATGCTCAGGCTGAATACCCGCCCGATAGAAATAACCTGAAGGTTAACTTTTCCGGCAATAAGTCCAAAGACAGCCTGTGGAAATAAATTATAGAGCAGAGCGGCCGCCCCACTGACTAAAAAAGTATAGCCAAGGCTTTTTGAAAGCACAGCTTTCGAGCTTTCGTTGACCGCGTGCAAATGAGAGATACGGGCAAACATCACCACATAGATTACCCCGGCGATAGAAAGAATAATTTTTCCAATCATCTGGGCTATCGCGTAATCTTGCGACTCATATACGAAAAAGTGCTTTACCAGAATCATGTCAATATTGGTCAGCAGGGCAAAACTCAAATTTACCGCCAAAACCGGGAAAATGTAGGCGTAGAGTGATTTCAGGGAGATTGTTTCCCTGCCCAATCCCCGCATGAGAAAACGTATCGGCCAAAGGCACACAACTAAGCCCACAAAAAGCGGCAGGAGAAATCCTAAGAGTGCCGCAATCAAGCCATCACTCACACTTTTTACCAACACAACCGAAAATAACAATTTACAGATTCCCGCAAATACAGTATATAGCGCCACCCAGGCGAATTTTTCCAGCCCCTGCAAACCGCCCATTGCTACCGAAGTAAGCCCGCTTAAGAAAAATATCGCTCCTAAAATAACAATACTTACTGATGAGCCTAAATGCAGGAAGCCAGCGATACGCTCCCTCATCAAAAACAGTATACCAAATAAAATACTGCTGAAAAGGAAGGCATGGAAAGCCATTTTCTGCCAGACTGTTTTTACACACTCGTGCTTCTTTTGGGCATTATGGCTTGAGACATGTTTGGTTACTATGGTGGCAAAGGCTACCGAGGGAACCCCAACGATGATGAATAAGGAAATAATTGAATTTAAAGAAGCAAATGCCTCCCTGGGCAATAGCCGCAGCATCATTACCTGGTACAACAAATTAAAAAAAGACCCCAGGCTTGAGGCGCAAAACATAATGATATTATTCTTGGTAAAGGTATCGAGGCGGCGCATTGTTTTTGTAAACGAACAGGAGAGAGAACTACTACTGAGTGACGACTTTTAAAAAACGGCGGCTTCCTGCTTTGATGGTTCCCGGCTTATTGATAAGGAGATTCGGGTCTTGAACCACGACATTGTCAAAGGCCACCGCTTGCTGCTGAATCAATCTCCGGGCTTCGTTATTAGACTTCACCAGCCCGCTTTGGGTAAGCACGTCAATAATTTTTAAAGGGCCGCTTATGCTATAGGCCGGTATCTCATCAGGGATTTCCTTCTGGGTAAATACCTTGCGGAAGTTCGCCTTCGCGTTTTCCGCTGCCTCAGAGCTATAATACTGGCTGATAAGTATCATCGCCAGCTTCTCCTTCGCCTCCTTGGGATGCAGCGACTTCGTGGAAGCCATATCCTCATCCGTCAATAACTCATAGTATTTATACATTAAGATATCAGATACCGACATGACTTTCCCAAAGATATCATCAGGGCTGTCATTAATCCCGATATAGTTACCCAGGGATTTGCTCATCTTATTAACTCCGTCTAAACCTTCTAAGAGAGGCAAGGTGATAACCACCTGTGCCTCCTGGCCGTAGTCCTTCTGCAGTTCCCGCCCCAGGAGTAAATTAAACTTTTGGTCCGTCCCGCCAATCTCAATATCAGCCTGTAAATGCACGGAGTCATAAGCCTGCAGGAGAGGATACATAAATTCATTCAGCCGCACATCCCTGCCCTTGTTAATCCGCTGCTGAAAATCCTCCCTGGCAAGGATCTGAGAAACCGAACCGTGGTGAAGAAGCTCAGAAATATCGTAAACCGACATCCGGGAAAACCAGTCGTTATTAAAGACTGTTTCGGTCCTGGCGGAGTCTAAAACCTTAAAAACCTGCTCTCTATAGGTGGCGGCGTTTTTCTTGACATCTTCATCAGACATGGAAGGACGGGCCTTATTTTGACCGGTGGGGTCGCCAATTCTCGCGGTAAAATCTCCGATAAGAAATAAAATGGTATGGCCTAAATCCTGGAATTGGCGCAGTTTTCGCAGTAAAACAGTATGCCCCAGATGTATATCTGGGGCAGTAGGGTCAAAACCGGCTTTTATTTTAAGAGGGGTTTTCTTCTCGAGACTTTGCGACAGCTTCTTCCTAAGTTCATTCTCAGAGATGATCTCAGAACAACCTCGCGTTATCTTAGCTAACTGTTGCCCTAAGGCATCCATCTGCTTATATCCTGGCAGATAAGCCTATCTTTGCCTGATCGATATCAATCTTAATTACCTTTGCCTTGATCTGATCGCCAGGCTTGAGCTTCTCCAGGATCTCTTTATCTATTTCACTAGAATAAATGAGCCCCTCAAGATTATCTTCAAGTTTTACAAATACCCCAAAAGGCGCTGTTTGCACAACCTCTACATCAAGAATACTGCCTACGGAATATTTTTGCGCGATTTCTGACCAAGGATTCGGCTCAAGCTGCTTTAAGCCTAAAGAAATCCTGCGGTTTGTCCCATCAACGGAAAGGACCACAACATCTATCTTTTGCCCTTTTTTAAGGATATCCTGCGGATGCGCTATGCGCTTGGTCCATGACATATCCGAGACATGAATCATGCCTTCAAGATTGTTATCCAATTCAATAAACGCGCCGTATTCAGTAAATCCTCGCACCTTTCCGGAAACTTTCGCGGCTACGGGATATTTGGCTTCGGCATCAAGCCAAGGATTGTTCTCCAGCTGTTTTACGCTCAGTGAAATTCTGCGGGCATCTCTGTCCATGCTTAAAACCTGCACTTCCAGGATATCGCCCACCGCGAAAACATTCTGCAGGTTGGTAACCCGTTTTGCCCAGGAAATCTCTGAAACATGGATAAGCCCTTCAATGCCTTTTTCTAATTCCACAAAGACACCGTAGGGCATAATATTGACGACCTTCCCTTTGACTTTTGAGCCGATGGAATATTTCTGCTCAATGTCTGTCCATGGATCGGGAAGCCTCTGCTTCAACCCCAGGGAAACCTTATTGTCCTTACGGTCAATATTCAAAATCATGACGTCTATTTTATCGCCCGCGGCAACCGCTTCTGAAGGATGGCTGATTTTTGCCCAGCTCATATCCGTAATGTGTAAAAGCCCGTCCACGCCCCCTAAGTCTATAAAGGCTCCAAAATCGGTGATACTTTTAACAGTCCCGGCTCTTATCTCGCCGATTTTCAGGTTAGTCCAAAGCTTCTCGCGGTTTTCAACCCGCTCCTTACTTACTGCTTCCTTACGGGAAACGATAATACTGTGGCGAAGATTATTCAATTTTACCAGTTTGAATTTGAATTGCTTTCCAAGAATCTCCTGATCTGAGACATTCCTGAAACTTGAAAGGGATATCGGCAAAAATCCTTCAATGCCGCAGACATCAAGCAGATAGCCGCCCTTGATTTTTCTCTTTATCGTGCCGTCCATTAAATCACCTTCACGGAAATTTTTATCTATCTTATCCCAGCCCTGGAGCTTGCCTGCCTTTACTTTTGATAAAACAACCATGCCAAGATCATTTTCCGTAGACTCAACATAGACATCTATTTCCCTGCCCACCTCCAGCTCATCCTTCTGGAATTCGGTAATCGCGATCGTGCCTTCTGACTTATAGCCGATATCTACCATCACCTCTTTGGGCCCGATAGCAACAATTTTTCCTTGGACAACATGGCCCTCTTTAATTATTTTAAAGCTATTTTCGTAAAGCTTTTCCAACTGCGCTGTTTTCTCTTCTACCATTGGTAGCATTCTCCTTTTCACATTAATTTAACTACATGAACATAGTAGTATGCACTAAAAGTGTGTTTCTGTCAACAAGTTTTGCTTAAATCTTTAATCCGGTCAAATACCTTCCGGGCAACCTCGGGATACGGCTGTTTTTTTTCAACCCATAGCGGCTGGCCAAAAACAACCGTAATCTTTACCGGCCTCATGATCTTGCTCTTTTTTCCCCAGGCCTTATACGAACCTGATATCCACGCGGGGATTATAGGAACACGCGCCTTGGCTGCCAAGAGGGCAAAACCGTGACTCATCGGCTGTAATACGCCATCAGGGCTCCTGGTACCCTCAGGAAACACCACCAACCCCGCATTTAAAGATAATCTGCGCACCGACTCTTTGACCGCGGCTAAATCCGCTGACCAGCGCTTTATAGGAAATGCCCCCACATTGCTTATCAGATACCTTAATAATGGATTCTTAAAGAGGCTGTCTCTGGCGGCGAAATTAAGGCCGCGGGGACAAGCGCTTCCTAAGAGAACAGGGTCAAGAAAACTGGCGTGATTTGATGCCACAACAAAGCCTCCTTTTCGCGGGATATGCTCTTTTCCTTTTGCCTCCAAATGAAAGTAAAACTTACAAAACAATAAACAAAAATTCCTCGCGGGCCAATAAAAAGACATTATCGCATTCTTTGTATTATTTCAGTGCCTGCCTGAAGCAATGCTTTGGCTCTTTTTAAGCTCTTCGCCTCGCTGTACAAACGCATCAGGGCCTCCGTGCCGGATGCCCTAAACATAAGCCAACTTTTATCTTCGCAGATAAGCTTCATTCCGTCGTAATCCTTCACTTCCACAACTTTTTTCCCCAAAAGGGCCTCCGGCAAATCCTTCCGGTGAGGCTCGATGTGATGCTCAAGCTTAAGGTCCTGACGCACATAATAATATCTGCCGAACTGTTTTTCCATAGCATCAATAATCCGCGCGATAGGCTTATCGCGATATGCCATCATTTCTAAGAGCAAAAGCCCCGCGACAGAACCATCGCGCTCCGGGATGTACCCTTTGACTCCCATGCCTCCTGCCTCTTCTCCGCCACAGAGAATATCCTCGGTTTCCATCAGGTTTGAAATGTATTTAAATCCAACAGGGGTTTCATAAAGCTTAACTCCCAGGTGCAGGGCGATAGCATCAATCATAGTTGAGCCGCAAATAGTTTTCACAATTCCGCCGGACCATCCTCTGTCCTCATGCAAATGCAATGCCAGGAGCCCGAGTATCTTCTGGGGATGGATAAACACCCCTCCCCCCGCGACCGCGGCAATCCTGTCGGCATCACCGTCTAAGGCAATGCCTAAATCGAATTTTTCTTTTGTCACCCTTGTTTTCAATTCCTGGAGATTCTCCTCAATCGGCTCCGGCTGCCTGCCTCCAAAGGAAGGGTTAATGCTGTTACGCATGAACTCTAAGCGTATATCTGTTCCTTTGAGTACCTGGGCAAGAAAACTATCGCCTGAGCCATACATCGCGTCAACTAAAACCTTAAATTTCTTTTTTCTTATTTTCTTTAAATCTATGTAAGAACGGATGAAATGTATATAATCGCCAATGAGGTCTTCTTTTTTAAGCGCGTCTCTAGCTACAACGGTTTTCACCGCGGATACGGCTAAGAGCTTCTCAATGGCCTTGGTGATTTCAGAGCCTGCCGCCCCGCCGGTTGAGGTCTTAATTTTAAAACCATTATACTGCGCCGGATTATGGGAAGCGGTAATCATTACCCCTAAATCACAGTTTCGCTTTCTGACGGCAAAACTTAACGCCGGAGTAGGAACAGCCTTGTCAGAGACTATCACCTCCAACCCGTTTGCCTTTAAAACCTCTGCCGAAGCCTGCGCGAACTCAGCAGAGAGAAAACGCGTATCAAAGCCTATGGCAACTTTCTTCCCAGCGCCTACATAATCTGCTACCGCCTGAGAAACTACTTTGACATTAGCAAAAGTATACTCCTTAGCTATAATCGCGCGCCACCCGTCAGTTCCAAATTTTATGTCAGCCATGTCTTAACCTTTCTATCGCTTTTCGCTTATTTTTAGCCTTAAAAATATAAGTGCCCGCGGCCAGAATATTTGCCCCTGCCTTTATCGCAAGAGGCCCAGTGAGAGCGTCGATACCTCCGTCAACAGCTATATCGCCTTTAAAAAATGAACGGATTTGAGTAATTTTTCCTACTACTTCAGCCATAAATTTCTGCCCTCCAAAGCCGGGATTAACCGTCATCACCAGTACCATATCAATGCAATCGCAAATATTTTTTATTTTTGCTGCCTTTGTCGCGGGGTTCAGGGCAACCGCTAATTTTATGCCTTTTCCGTGCAGTAACCGCGCTTGATGGCGCACATCCTTTTCGCTTATGGTTTCAATATGCACGGTAATGATATCAGCGCCAGCCTCAACAAATTTATCAATGTACTTAAGCGGCTCGCTTATCATAAGATGGGCCTCAAAAGGCAGGCGCGTAACAGGGCGCAAACTTTTCACGAGCCCAGGGCCAATAGTGATATTCGGCACAAAATGCCCATCCATAATATCAATATGCCAGAAATCAGCTCCTGCCTGCTCTACCCCGCGGATATCCTGGGCCAGCCGGGTATAATCAGCGGCTAAAATCGATGGGGCAACCTTTATATTCATCTTGGCTCTCTGCTTTCAGCTCTCTGCTTTCAGCTCTCTGCTTTCAGCTGGCCGCTGAAGGCTGAAGGATTATTTATACAGCCTTTTTTTCTCAATATAGTTATATACCTGTTTGGGAAGATAATAACGCACTGACTCGCCATCCTTGATACGCTGGCGCAGGCGAAATCCGGAAACATCTATTGATTCAATCACTACCGGTAAGATATCCTTGGGCAAATTCCTAAGAGGATAATTCGGCCTTAAGGCAACGGTAAATTTGGCTAATTTCATTACTTCCTGAATATCCTTCCAACTCGTCAAATACCCCAAGGCATCTGAACCTACAATAAAAAAGAATTTGTTAGCCTCTGGATAGAGGCGATGGAGCTCTCGTAAAGTATCAATGGTATAGGATTTACCTTTCCGCCTTATTTCTATATCTAAAGCCTCAAATAAAGGATTATCCTTGAGCGCCATTCTGACCATTTTCAGGCGTTCTTTGGCGGGAAGCAACCCTTTTTCTTCCTTATGCACCGGAGAATTGACGGGAATAAAAAATATTTTATTCAGGCCGAGCTTCTGGCAGACCTCATCCGCGAGAATAAGGTGGCCATTATGAATGGGGTTAAAGGTGCCGCCTAAAATACCTATTTTCATATAAACCTGTGGGCGAGTCAACGGGTTAACTGGTCAACGGGTTAAAAATTCTGAACCCGCAAACCCGCTCACCGACTAACCCGCATACCCGCTAACTTACGTCCTTATCTGCCCATTCCCAAAAATCATATACTTATACGTAGTCAACTCCTCAAGCGCCATGGGGCCTCGGGCGTGTATCTTGTCGGTTGAAATACCTATCTCCGCGCCCATGCCGAATTCATAACCATCGGTAAAACGGGTTGAGGCATTCACATAGACACAGGCGGAATCTACCCTCTGAAGGAATCGAAGCGCGGCAGAGTAATTTTCAGTAACAATGCTCTCCGAATGGCGCGAGCCGTAATGATTAATATGCTCAATTGCCTCCTGGATATTTTCCACAACCTTAACCGACAGGATAAGGTCAAGGTATTCGGTTGACCAATCGCTCTCGGTTGCTCTCGTAATCCCTTTGACGATCGCGCGCGTTGCGGGGCATCCGCGCACTTCCACTTGCGCGTCGTGGTAGGAGCGTACCATTGAAGGCAAAAACCGCCGCGCGATATTTTTATGCACCAGAAGCGTCTCCATGGCATTACATACCCCCGGACGCTGGACCTTGGCATTAAAACAAATGGCTTCTGCCATGGAACAATCCGCATACTCATCCACATAGACATGGCAGATACCCTTATAATGCTTAATCACCGGGATTTTAGAATGGTTTTGCACAAAAGAAATAAGCCCCTCTCCGCCTCGGGGGATTACAAGATCGATATAACTGTCAAGAGCCAAAAGATACTGCAACGCTTTTCGCTCGGGAGTGTCAATAAACTGTAGCGCGCCGTCAGGGATACCCGCTCTTTTGGCGGCAGTATCCAAAAGATTAAAAAGAACACGATTGGTATGGATTGCCTCTCGCCCCCCTCGCAAGATACAGGCGTTTCCCGATTTAAGGCATAAGGCAGCGCAATCACTGGTGACATTAGGCCTTGACTCATAAATAATGGCTATCAGTCCGATAGGCACCCTGACCTTCTGAATCCATAAACCATTAGGCCTCTGCCAGCCCGCGATTACTTCGCCTACAGGGTCTTTGAGAGAAACAACCTCTCGCAATGACTCCGCCATGAGATTAATCCGCGGCGCGCTTAGGCTTAAGCGCTCAAGCAGTGGCTTGGATAAGCCCTTATTCGCGGTGAGGTCTTTTTTATTTGCCTTCAGGATGGCTTCACTGTTATTTTCTAAGGCCTCGGCCATTTTCCTGATAGCAGTATCCTTGATTTTTGAAGGCACCACGGCTAACTCATAAGAAGCCTTTTTTGCCTTTACCACAATCTCTTGTATTTGTTTAACGGTCATTCTATCACCACCAGGTTATCTCTATGAACAACTTCCCGCGCAAGGCGCGCTCCTTTATGCAGGGCTAATACAGAAGATGAAAAATTAACCTCACCCCGCGCAAACTCTTTCTGCTGGCTGTCAACGATGCTCACTGTTTCACCTGGCTCAAAATCACCATGTATTCCGGTTATCCCTACAGACAATAGGCTTCTCCTGTTTTTTACCAATGCCTGCTTGGCCCCTTCATCCACACTAATAGTGCCTTTTGGCCTGACCCCATAGGCAATCCAGCGCTTCTTGCTTTTGAGGCTTTGACCCCTGGCAATAAATACCGTGCCCACGCTCTCACCGATAGCCGCCTTGATAAGCGAATCATCGGCCTTGCCGCTGGCAATAATAGCAGGGATACCCACATCAAGGGCAATCTTAATCGCCCGGATCTTGCTCGACATGCCGCCAACACAGGCCTCTTTATCGGTATTACAGCAGAGCCGGTTTATCTCAGGGGTTATCTTTTCCACCACAGGAATCACTTCTTTTTGCGGCAGGCGGTAGAGGCCATCAACATCGGAAAGAATAATCAACAGGTCAGCCCCGATAAGGTTCGCCACTAATGCCGAAAGCTTATCGTTATCACCGAAACGAATTTCATCAGTAGAAACCGTATCATTTTCGTTAATGACAGGGAGCACCTTGCGCTTTAATAAATGAAGCAGCGTCTTACGGACATTAAGGTAGCGCTGCCTATCTTCAAAATCATCCCAAGTAAGTAACACCTGGGCACAGAGGCGCTTGTTGCGGCCAAGCAGCCTGCGGTAGATACCCATGAGCTCATTCTGGCCAATGGCAGCCGCTGCCTGAAGGCTGGCAATATCTTTAGGCCTTTGTTTGATGCGCAATAAGGACATTCCGCAGGCAACCGCGCCTGAAGAAACCAGGACTATTTCTTTGCCCTGGTCAAATAAACCGTTGATCTGCTCAATAATAGCTTTCAGATATTTAAGCTCAAGCACATTCTGCTTGGAACTGATAAGGCTTGAGCCGACTTTAACGACTATGCGTATAAAGTTTTTTCTTGATTGCATGCAGTAATTCCTTGAGCCCTTGAGATTCTTTGGCTGAAATGGGTATGATCTTTTTCTTGACTGTTTTCTGAAAATTTTCCAGGTTTTCTTTGGCCTGCGGTAAATCCATTTTGTTTGCTACGAGAATCCTCGGCTTCTTAAAGACCTCACCGCTGTAAAACTTAAGCTCGTCATTAATAGTGCGATAATCATCAATGGGGTCTCTGGCGTCTAGTCCCGCCATATCAATTAAGTGCACTAAAACTTTGGTCCTTTCAACATGGCGCAGGAACCTATCGCCCAGGCCGCGGCCAAGGTGAGAATCTTTGATTAAACCGGGAATATCCGCGATAGAAAAACTAGTATCCTCATCAAAAGAAACAACCCCCAACACCGGTTCCTTTGTCGTAAAAGGATAGCTTGCGATCTTCGGGTGCGCGCGGGAAACTTTGGAGATTAAGGTGGACTTTCCGCTATTAGGGAACCCCACCAGCCCGATATCGGCAATAAGCTTTAAATCCAGAAGTAATTCCTTTTCTTCTCCGGGCAGGGCCTGAAGGTCTTCGTCCTCTTTGGCGTGCACGCTCCCCTTGCCGCCGGAGCCGCCTTGAGCGGCGATAAACTGATTCCCATCCTCAAGAAGCTCCCGCAAACGGCATCCGGTTTGGGCATCAGTTACTATCGTGCCGCAGGGCACCAGAATTATCTTATCTTCGGCATCCTGCCCTTTTTTCCGGTTCGATGAGCCATGGGCGCCTGCCTGAGCCGTAAAATGCCGGCGGTAAGTAAAATCATACAGGGTTAAAAAATCATTTTCGGCGCGGATAATGATATCCCCGCCCTTTCCGCCGTCGCCTCCGTCGGCTTTTTTATAGCGGGAATACTTATCCTTGTAAAAGCTCCTGCAGCCGCCTCCGCCGGAACCTGCCTTTACGTTTATTTTAGCGCTGTCAATGAACATAATTTTCCCTACGAGTTATCAACTCCCCCATGATAGAGGTAATTGATAGTAAATCGCCAATCACCCGGACGCGATAACCAAATTCAAATAATTTGATAATGTCTCCCGGAAAAACCATCGCAAAGCCAGAGCAAATTTCTGTTTGATTATTGGTTATTGGAATTTATTTGTATCTTGTAATTTGGTTATTGGAAATTGACGGTTAGTCATTTAGCGATAATTTCTGTCACACCGGACTAGGCATGTATTTCCTTAACCTTGACCCGCGTGAGCTGCTGGCGATGGCCCTTCGTCGTCTTGCTTGATTTTCGCCTGCGGTATTTAAAGGAAATAACCTTTTTGCTTTTTAAATCCCTGACTACCTGGGCTGTTACCTTGGCATTTTTTATGTAGGGCCTGCCCAGCGTTAGGTTATCGGCGTTACTAATGAGTAATACGTTTGAAAAACTCACCGTATCCTGCTTTAGCTCACCTAATTTTTCCACATCGATAATATCATCTTTTTTTACTTTGTACTGTTTACCGCCTGTTTCAATTACCGCATACATAGTATCACCTCTTTTTTTTATTCGACTTTTACTTCTTCTATGTGCGCGTTCGGGGCAAGGGTAAAACCAACCTTGGTCCGGTAACGCTTTTCGATTGTTTCGATTAATTTTTCATTTTCCCTGAGCAACTGATTGATTACTTCAGGATGCGCGCTTACCTGCACTTCTTTTTTATGCGGATTCTCAGAGAGCAGCCTCTGCAATTCCTTCAGGATCCAAATCACCATGGTAGAAACAGATTTTATCTTCCCTCTTCCATGGCAATACGGGCAGGCGGCATACGAAAGGCTTTCGATAGTCCGGTATACCCTTTCTCGGGTCATTTCCACGACTCCGAACTTTGATATCCCTAAAATCTCATATTTCGCCCGGTCACACTTAAGAGAATGTTTCAAAACCCTTAAAACATCCTTACGATGCTCCTCTCGTTCCATATCAATAAAATCAATGACAATAATCCCTCCCAAATCCCTCAGACGCAGTTGGCGGGCCACTTCACAGGCAGCCTCAGAGTTAACGGAGAGCGCCATATGCTCAGGGTCATAGCGTTTGCGGAACCTGCCTGAGTTTACGTCAATGACGACAAGCCCCTCGGTAGGTTCAATAATCAAATATGCCCCTGATTTAAGAATAACCTTGCGTTCGTAAATTTTATCGATCTGCTTTTCAACATTCTTAGCCACAAAAAGATCGCTTTTTTCTTTATGCAATTCTATCTGCTTGATTAAATCATCTGAAAATACGCGAAGGAAATTGCAAATCCTGCGATGTTCATCCTTTGAGTCCACAATCAATTTACTAATGGTATCGTCAAAGGAATCCCTGATAACGCGCAGGACAATATCATATTCCTCATAGATAAGCGCGGGGGCGGTATTTCTCTGGGCGAAGGAATGTATCCGCCGCCAAAGCTTGAGTAAAAACAATACGTCTCTGTGTAATTCGCGCTTTGCTTTACCTTGAGCAACCGTTCGGACAATATAGCCGATATCCGTGGGGACATTGACCTCTTCCATAATCCCAAGAAGCCGGGAACGCTCCTCTTTATCATCGATACGCCGGGAAACGCCGCGATGCGCGTCCTGAGGCATGAGCACCAGGTAGCGTCCCGCCAAGCCAATATGTGTCGTCAGGCGCGGGCCTTTAGTACTAATAGGCTCTTTTACGACCTGGACCAGCACCTCCTCGCCTTTTTTAAATTCCTTCTTCTTTGCTTCAATGGGAATAATCGGTTCAATAGGCTCAACAATATCGGAAAGATACAAAAACCCCTTTTTATCTAACCCTATATCCACAAACGCGGCACCGATTGAAGGGACTATGGTTTCAATCTTTCCCTTATAAATATTTCCTACAATTGTCTTATCTGTCGGCCGCTCTATATAATACTCATCAAGCACCCCGTCCTTGACAATTGCCGCCCGCTTTTCCTGCATTTCTACATTCACTAAGATTTCATTTTGCATTCTTACCCTTCATTAATTATACTTCTTACCAATTCAACCTCGTAGGTTGAATTGGTTTTATGTATATTCTGTTTTGGTTATCTGTATTCCTTCGGGCAGTTCGTCCTGAAGTTTCTGGGCGAATTCCGCGCACCCTATTTCCTGCCGTAAACGAAATGTTACTTCCTCCGATTCACTCTCAACACCTAATTTTAAGGCCCGTGTAATCACTATCTTCGCGTGTTTACTAAAACCTTCAGAAACCTCAAAAGGCAAATCTGCCCTGCGCAGCGCCCTGCCAAAAAGGCGCAACAGGTCTAAATGCGACATATACTTACTCAAACCCACTTTTGTAAATACCACCCTAACCTTATAAGGCATCGTTATAAGCCGCGGCTTAATAAACCCTGTAATTTTTGGGGAATTTAGATAGGGAGAGATGCTCCTGGCCACTACCTTAGCCAGGAGCACAGTACAGCGCTATCGCGTCATCGCTTTAGAAGGGCATTACTGCTCTATCCGCCAGTAAAATCTTTAAGCCGTTACGATTATCTGACGCCTTAGAAAGTATTGAGATTCTAATTATGTTTTTTCTTCTTCTTTGGCTTTAGCGTATTCAATCTCTCTTCCAAGGTTGCTATAGAAGCTTCGTCAAATTCTCCTTCTTTTACAATGTGCGCGGTAATAAAAATCAACAAATCCACCTTTTCAATATCATCTGTCTGGCGCTGAAACAAAAGCCCGATAAGAGGGATACTCCCCAAAAAGGGTACCCCGACACGCCCCTTTGACTTCACGTCTTTTAAAAGCCCTCCGATAACGATGGTCTCTCCGTCTTTTAAAAGGACCTGGGTCTCGGCTTCCCTGGTATTGATAATCGGGAATTTTGAAAGTGTCGCGCCGCTATCGCTTTTTACCTCTAAAGTTTCGGTAAATGAGGTAACCGCGGGATGGATAATCATGTTGATAAAATCCTTATCGCTTATCTGCGGGACAACATTAAGCTGTATCCCGATATCCTGGTATTTATCTAACGTTGAGCCTGTAATCTTTCCGCTTTCCGTAGAAACATCAGTCTTGATTAAAGGATACTTCTGTCCTACTAATATCGCGGCTTCCTGATTATTCAAAGTCAAAATCCGGGGCGCTGATAAGGTATTTGCCGTAACATCTTCATCTAAGGCGTGTAAAATCGCCTCAAACTGCGCGCCGGTAAGCTTCCTGAACGCGACACGCAAGCCCGTGTTTATCGTCGTTAAGCCTTGCGCCTTTGGCCCGAAAGACGTCGGGGTAATCAAATCGCTAAGCGCGTGAGCACCTACCTGAGTAGTGTCTGCACCACTCCTATTCTTTGATGACGGGCTAAAAGTAAGGGCGCCGGTAGATGATGATGCCCCGGCAGAACCGGTTCCCCAATCAACTCCGATATCCCTCAGACGGTCCTTATTGGCTTCTACAATACGCGCCTCTATTAATATCTGTTGCGGCTTAGTATCAATTTCAGCAATTAGTTTCCGTATACTGTCTAAGACCGGAGGGACTTCGGTAATAATCAAAGTCTTGGAACGGGAAACGGTTTCCTGGCCTACCCTTTGGCGTTTTCCCACATCAGATCCGCCAAACTCCCAACCAGCCTGCCCTGTTGCCTCGACAATGGTAATTTTCCCCCGTCCCGACATCTGAGGCTCTATGGCCTTCTTGGCATCTGAAGCATCAATATATTTAAGGAGAAACACCTCGGTCATCGTTGGCTGGACCTGGGCAAGCTCTACTTCCTGCTTCTTCTGCTCAGTGAGCTTATCAATGGGAGCAACCATGATAATGCTGTCTTTTTGGTCATAGCCATAACCATAGGTACTCAAAATCACCTTAAGCGCGTCCTGCCATGGGACATTGGTCAACTTCATCGTCACAGACCCTTGCACGTCAGGGCTGGAGACAATATTCGTCCCGGCTTTGTAAGAAATAACCTTTAAGACACTCCGGATATCGGCATCTTTAAAATCAAGGGTAATCCTTCCCGGAGCAAGAATTTCTTCAGGGACAACATCCTTGGGCTCTTCAACAGCGATAGCCATAGTGCCACTAACCTCGGAAGCAGGAAGATTAGCTTGCGGCATATTGCCTTGGGCAAAAACTAACGAACAATTTTTAAAATAGCTTTCCGCACAAACTACTCCCACTGCCATAAGAACGAGTAGCTTTACAATTTTTTGCTTCATTATCACTCCTCCTTTTTTAGTTCTACTTCAAATTCCTTATCCGACTTTAGAAAAATTATTTTTTGAGATTCAATCCTGATGATTGTGGCCGCGCCGATAGAATCTCCTGCCTTCCATATCTCGCCATCAATAACCGCGTAAGAACCGCCCTTAGGATCATAGATGATACCTTCCAGATAAATTTCATCGGTTTTGCGTTTACGCGCCGGAGGCTCAATAATCCGGCCTTCCTTGGTTACCAAAGCGACAAAAGGATCACGCTTCTCCTTGGTATCGTAAACAAACTGCCTTTCTTTAGGAACTCTCTCTGCCTTGACAGCGCCATTTTTCTTCCCGAAAGCAGCATTTTCCTTAGCAGAAGCCGCTTGAACAGCTATTATTATAACAAAAAAAACCGCAATAAAAAAGTATTTATTTTTTATTAACATATACGCTGATCTCCACACTAGCAAGTTGCCTGCTCGATTCCGAACTGCTGGCGCCCATCGTCATTGAAATAATGGAAATAAACGGGTTATTTTCCAGGCGGTTTATAAATTCACCAAGCCTATGATAGGCGCCGCTCAACTGCAGGCTGAAAGGAAGAGGGGAAAATTTCAAGTTGCCGGCTGCTTCCTGCGGCTTTTCACTTGATAACAGAGCCTCCGCCGCGGGCTTCATTTGCATAATCTTTACCCCTGTGGCGGATGCCTGCTGTGAAATTGTATCTAAAATAAAGGGGATATCGTTATCGCTGAAAATATTTTTTTCGATGCCAACGTTTTTGGCTTCTGAAGCATCGGCTTGAGCCTGCAGCTCTTTAAGAGAAACAAAATTTTTCTTATATTCGCTTAAACGAGAGCCCACCTGATGCAGTTTTAGAGCTTTGGCACTGAGGGCGCGCAGCTGCGGCCCTAGAATGAAGGCAATTTCAATGTATAAAAAAATAACAGCCAAAAGAATACCCGCTATAAGTATTTTCTTCTCTTGGCTTTTGAATATTTTAAAATCCATGCAAACAGTCTTTTCGGCTATTTCCTTAAAGAACCCGGTTTCGTTTGAGATTGTGAGCTGATGATAAAATCAACGACTTCAACATCCCCTATTTTTCGCCTTTGCACCGAAGCAAGCTCAAGGCGGGGAAAAGCCTTGTATAGCTCAGGGAGCGCCCGTAGGCTATTGAGAAACTTCCCAATCTGGGCCAGCTCCTGCGCGCCAAGCGATACGCAGCTTCCTTTTAACTCACAGGCGTCTTTGGAAAGCGCGAGCTCGTAAAGCCATACGCCGTCGGTTACGGCATCACTTATCGCGTTAAGCTTAGGGCTTACTGAAAAACGCTGCGTGCCTAAACGCACCATTAATTCTTCTAAAACCTTGGTCTTGTCCATTTTTGCCTTTAGCTCATCTACCTCCAAACGCTGCGGCCCTATCGCGGCAAAGGCTCGCTCTGCATGGTTAAGCATAAGGCTTTGGAAAAAAATAATTGCCTGTAAACCCAGATGCGCGAGCACCACACTACAGACGCTAAAGCCGATTATTTTTTTATTTCCGGCCAGATTGAAGGTTAATTTTGGAAGTTGCTTTTTGCGCAGATGTTCGGGAAGGAGATTAATTTCTATCATCGTAATGCTAATCCCAATGCTACAGCAAATAAAGCTGCCTTAGGCTTAAGCTCTTCTCTTGCTAAAGAAACATCAAAGGGAATATCGGAAAAAGCCTCAAAATGAGTAAGCGCGACATTCAGGGAACGGCTCAAAGAATCTGTAATCCCCGCGTTTAAGCTTGGGCCTCCGCTTACGTAGATCTTGTCTATAGGTTTACCGCTTTGATTCTCATAATAATCAAGGGATGAATTTATCTCTGAGGTAAGCCCTTGTAACGCCGGAGCTTGCCCGCCAAAAGCGATATCCCTGCTAAACCTTAAATAAGGGCCTTCAGTAATAATCATATTCGTATACCGGGCGCCAATATTAAGCAGCACGCAAGCATTGGCATCCTGCGCGGGAATTACTCCTTGTGAAGGCAGCTTAAGCTGAGTAAACACATTAGCCAGGCAAAAACAATCCACATCTACAATTTTAGCGCTTAGCCCAACTTTGTCAATAAGATTCATACGCTCTTCAAGGGCAGCCTTCTTGACCGCGGCTAAAACCAGGAGCATCTTATTATTCTCAAGTTTCTCTTTAACGATCGCGCAGTCCAAGATAATCTCATCCAAAGGAAAGGGAATATACTGCTTGGCTTCAAACTGCATCGTGCTCTTTAATTCAGAAAGCGTCATCTGGGGAAGAATCACGTAGCGCGTAATCACGGACTGTCCTGAAACGGAAATATTCACCTGAGAGCCGGAAATTCCCTGCGCGTCGACGAATTTCTTCAGAGCGATTGCTCCATCATCTTGAGGAGAGAGGTCAGTGTACGCGGCTTTCTTGATAGTATACTCTTTGCCCTTTTTTTCAAGAGCAATTACTTTGAGGCTCGAGGTGCCGATATCCAATCCCAAAGAAATACTTTGCGGTGTCAATTTACTTTTCAGTCTTTCTATAATTGCTCGCATACGCTCATATGCCTCTTGCAACCTGCGCGGTTAGAAGAGGTTATTCCATATCACTGAGTCAAGGGATAGGGATTTTGGGTATCACGCCAGGCGGAGATTTGCACGCTGGCGTCAAGATTAAGGAATTTTATGGAATCCATATAAACTTTGTTATAGGTAATATTGGTGTTTCCATTCATCTCCGCTTCATCACCCGCCCAGACTCCGCCGTTAATATTTAAATTCCCCGCGCCGCCATTTATGTCAAAGTCTCCTCGGGTGTAAATAGCGCCTTCTACCTGCCCGTTTCCGTTTATGCTGGCATCTTCGGTGGCATTAGGGTCAGTAATGACATTGCCTACCACCACAAAGAAGCCGCCGATAGTGCCGATGTTGCCGTTTAACGCCAAATCGCCTTCTATATACACAATGTTGGGAGTTCCGGTTGTCCCGTCATTAATGTCAGTCGGCGGAGAAAACCAGAAGGAACTTGGAAATGCCTCGGATCCTGTTGCCTGATTGATAAGTTTGTTGCCGCTTACAACATAAAGGTTCTGCTGTGCCACACTCAAAGCGCGCATCTGCGTGAAATCAAACCGGGCTAAAGGGCTAATTGAGGGATCCTGGGTTTCTGTCCCGGTTATATAGTCGTGCTGATAGTCAAGCTCATCCGCGTAGCGTACCTTTCCGTTTACCTGATAGGCGTTGCCGTTTAAATCTATGTCTCCTCCGGAATAAATGGCATTCTCATAAAAATCAGGAGGAATAGTTTTAGACATGGTCGCTTCTATGATACGGCTGGCGCGGGCCTGGCCGGTAAAAGGGATATAACCGGTCGCGGTAACGATACGATTCTGCCCGCTTTGGGCTATACTTACCTGATACCCACCCTGGCCAAGGGCGGTCGCGCTGACGGAGTTCAAGTCATAATTGTTACGCAACTCATAGAGTGCCCTGTTAATCCCGCTCTCGGCAAGCCAAAAGGCCTGGGTTGACTCTTGATATCGCTTAGCTATGTTGTTTTCGGAGATACTGCGCGAAAGTATCGCGCTGCCTAAGATAGCCAACACCAATATTACCGCAAAAGCAATAATGAGTGCTGCTCCTCTATTATTCATTTCTTAGCTTAACCTCCTCTATCAAAGGCCCGGCAGAAGGAAAAACCACTACCCTCTGCCTGACGGTCTTAGTTGCCTGTAAACTCACCTGCAAGGTATAGCTATTATTTCTGGCAGCCTGACAGGCACCGTTAGATTGCAGCCAGCAAAAGCCTAAACTGCTGACATCATTTCCCAATACCTTACTTACGCCATTTGGATGCTGGCGAATAAGCTGGCCGTTAATCAAAGTATAGCTTATAGGGTCAGTATAACTAGCAATATAAAACTGGAGGCTATTGCCGCCGGCGCCAATGGTAACGTCTCTAGACGGGTCAGCCTGCCGGATTTCCCGGGTCATACCATCCATAATGTGCCGGGCCTCCTGCTGTAAGTCTACCAGCCCCATATCAGAATGCCAGCTCATGTCCGCGACATTAAGCACCGCGAAAACACCTGTGATCAGCAGGAGGAACAGGGCAGTCGCAATCAAAATTTCAACCAAGGTAAGTCCTGAAGGCTTTGGTATCCTCTTGCCTTTTAAAAAAAATATATGGCTTAATGGGTTTTTCATGGCTCAGTGATGAGTGTTTCTAAGGATGTTGACCTATCCCTTAGCCCGCGGTCTTTCCAACTCACCGTAACATTGACGTTAAGCCGGTCGGTACCTGTCCATACTGCCTGCGTGCTGATTGACTCAGTATTAAGAACAATCAAGCCTTTCGCGCTTATCGCGGCGTTATCCCAATCCCAATTTGTCTCTGGATTTATAGCCCCCGACTGCATACTTACGAAATTAGTATTTTTTATCTCCTCTAAAACGAGCTGGGCATGCCCGGTTGCCACGCTCAGATTCCGGTTAGTTTCATTAAGAAAGATACAGCTGATGAAAAGGCTCAATGCCCCTGCCAAGACAAGAGCCATAACCGAAAAAGCCAGCAGTAATTCCGGAAGGGTGAAACCTTTATTAAGTTTTCTTGCCATAGCGCCTGCCACCAGCTTTCCTAGAGATTCCTAAATCATTGCACGAGAGGGTCCGCTGCCGTTGCCTGGCCGGTTGTTGAACTATGTATCGCGCCCTCCTGATCTATATAAAAATATCTATTACCGCTTACTCCGGGGGTAACCGGATCCGCGTTCACAAAATAATGGTCAGCATCAACAAAGGTAAACGTAAACTGATAGCCCTGCTTTGTTCCTGAACCTAATACAGAATCTATATATGCCGGACTAGCAGAAGCTAAATCCGTCAAACCGGTGAGAGGATACGTATTATCATTAGCGCTGTAATACATCTGGCATCCCTTATGGATTGCCTTCATGCCCGCTATTGCCGCAGCTTCATGTGCAAGAAGCCTAGAGCGCAAAACTTGAGGAACAGCAAGCCCTGCTAATAAGGCAATAAGAGCAACCACCAGCATTATTTCTACGAGCGTGAACCCTTTGGCTATCTTCATTTTAAAGAGCGGAAAATCTCTTAGGAAAGTTCTAATCTAAGGCAGTCATCATTCCTGCATCATCTCATTATTTTTTTAATAAACCACAGGTTAGATAGATCAATAGTTAATCCCCATTCAAAAATCAGTCTCATCTCTTATGTTTCATCTATTTTTTAAGCAACATTTCTGAAGACAAATGGCGATGGAAATACCATCGCCATTTGTCTTTTTCCAAAAAAGTTTTTATTTCTACTGTAATTGTGTAGCACCTCCCTGTCCAATACATGCTGCAGTATCTACAAAGCCTGCCGCTGCCGTTGTTGCATACATAAGGCCTGTTTCATCAACGCAAAAGGCACGGTTTCCTGTTGTTCCTACAGTTGTTGGATTTGCCCTAACAGTATAGGTATTCGCTGTATTTCGTCCTATACTAAAGGTATAGCCGCTTTTTGTAACAGGATCTGCTGCGCCAACAAAACCCGTGACATACGGAGGAACAGCACCAACAAGGTCAACTGCTATATCAGCAGGATACAGTGGAGCAGCCTGAGCTGACCTAAACGTCTCAGCACCAGTGCTTAATGTCTTTACACTACCGATAGCATTTGACTCATTGGCATTCATACGCGAACGTAAAAGCCCGGGAATTGATATTGCCGCCAAAAGCGCTATGATTGCCACCACAATCATAATTTCAACTAAGGTAAAACCTTTCTTATTTTTTGTAAACATATTGCCCCCTTTCTGCCTTTCAAAGGCAAACTTATTCTAACACCTGATATTCTATTGTCAAGAGAAATCTTCCTAATTTACTATCATCATTAGCCTTATGAACACCACCTCCTCACAAAAGAATCAGGGGCAATAAAAAAACCTAAAGCGCTTGATACCTTAGGTTTATTTCAGAATCCGCGTAATTCGCATTTTTCTTTGCTACACATAATCTGCGTAATCGGCGGTTCTTACCCTTTGGCAGCCGGGCAATCCTTTATCAGGACCCCATTGCTTTGCGCCCCCAGATTACTCTGGGTTTACCTTTATCAGTAGTCACAATATCTTTAGTTAAAGTATACCATAGCTTTGCTAAGTTTCAAGAGGAGAGCATAATTTTTTTGACACAGCCTCGGAAATTGTAAAGGCTCAGCCTTGGAAAGTCATATACATTTAAAGGCTGAGCCTTGATATGTAGGGCATTACCCACTAAGACAGCCCGCCAAGCGCGCAAAATCTTCTAAACTCAAATCTTCAGCCCTTACTGTCTGGGATAGGTTACGGCCGCGAAGCGCGCCTTGCAGCTTCTTTATAGGAGCTATTGTCGCCAGGCTATTGGTAAGCACTTTACGCCGTTGATTAAAGCCACGGCGGATAATCCTAAAAAAAAGCTCTTCATCCTTCACTTTGACTCTCGGTGTTTTTAGAATTTTTAACTCTACAAACGATGAATCCACCTTTGGCTTTGGCCAGAATGACGTATTCTTAATGGGAAAAAGTATCTTTGGCTGGGTATAAAACTGGGTAAAACAGCTAAAAGAGCCATAGGCCTTAGTGCCGGCGGTCGCGACAAGACGGCCGGCTAATTCCTTTTGCATGGTTAAATAAATAACCTTTATCTGTTTTCTATACTGCAGTAAATAGGTAATTATGGGAGTTGAGATATAGTAAGGGATATTGGCAATAATTTTCAGGTTTTTATAGTGTGCCAATGAAGTTTTCAGGATATCGGCATGAAGCAAGGTGAAATTCGGATACGGCCTGAATTGTTCTACCAAACGCTCACAGAGCGCGCGGTCAATTTCAACCGCGACTACCTTTTTTACCGTGGCAAGTAGAAATTTGGTTATTTCTCCTTTGCCCGGGCCTATTTCCACTACGGTATCGGTTTTTTTGAGGTTACAGGCGGCAATTATTTTTTCCTGGATGTTTTTATCAACGAGGAAATTCTGCCCTAAGCTTTTCTTTGGTTTCGGGTGCATTGGAGGGCGATTTTTATTGCCTGGATAAGGGATTCCGGGTTAGCTTTATTTTTTCCGGCGATATCATAGGCGGTACCGTGGCCCGGTGAAGTACGCACAAAAGGCAGGCCTAAGGTAATATTCACCGCTTGGTTAAAACCGGTAAGCTTGAGCGGAATAAGCCCTTGGTCATGATACATACAAACAACGCAGTCATACTTACCCTGGACTGCTTTTTCAAAAATAGTATCAGCGGCAAACGGGCCGCTTACTGAAATACGCTGTCTTCTTGCCTTTTTTATCGCGGGAATCAACACCCGCGCTTCTTCCTTACCTATCACCCCGTTATCAGAGGCATGCGGATTGAGGCCGCAGACTGCAAGACGGGGATTTCTCATACCGAAAAAAGAATATAGCCCTTGCGCGCATCCTGTAATTACTTTTACAAGCCCATCAATCGTTATATGGGCAGGTACATCCTTTAAGGGAATATGGCGGGTTGCCAAAGCCACTTTTAATTTTTTATTCAGCAGCATCATGACCGCATTTTGTATCTTAAAATGCCGCGCCAGATACTCGGTTTGTCCGGTAAAATGGCATCCAGAGGAAGTAATTGCCTCCTTATTCACCGGAGCGGTAACTAAACAATCTATGTGTTTATGGTTGATTAAATCAATAGCCGTATCCAGATATTCCAGGGCTACCTTTCCATTGGCAGAGCGTAACTTACCGAACTTGAATCCTTTCTCGGACACATTTTTCAGGTCAATTACCTTAAAGCCCGCCAGCTTCCCCTTCCTATTTTCTATCCTCCATACTTCCTCGAGTATACGGCGATCTCCGATAACCACAAAATCCGCTAATTTCCGTATTGATGGCCTGACAAGCGCCTTGAGAATAATTTCCGCGCCTATTCCCGCAGGATCCCCCATCGTTATACCACACCGAATCTTCATCTCATCTTCCAAAACCAATTCAACCTCGTAGGTTGTCAACCAATTCAACCTCGTAGGTTGTCAGAATTACCCGTCGACGTTTTCCTACAACCTACGAGGTTGAATTGGTAGGTGGGGTTAGGAATTGATTTTTATGTAGGATTTTGACTTTAGATCTTCTAGCCATTCGAGCATTTTGACGGTGAATTTCTGCTCGAACAGGTAACCAAAAATATGCTCATGCACCTCGGCCAAGGCAAGTTGACGAGGCGGATGCACTTCCAGAACCTTGAAGAAATACGTGCCCTTTTCTTCCTTGAGCGGTTTGGAAACTTCGTTCAAGGCTAAGGAGAATATCTGCTCCTGCAGTTGGGGCCGCAGCTGCTCCCTGGCGACTACATCATTAGCATAGGCAGCTTTGTACTTCTCCGCTGAGGCCTGAAATCCCGTATTATTTTCAAGCTCCTCTTCCAAGGCCTCTAAGGCTGCTGCATCTTCAATATACAGGGATTCAATGGCACGCGTTTCAGGCTGGAGGAATTCGCTTTTATGGCTTGCGTAGAATTTTGTTACCTCTTCAGGGCTGATGACGATTTTACCGCGTACCTGGCGCTCTATAATCTCGCGCATAATCATTTCGTCGCTAAGCTTTCCTTCTATATCGCGAATCGTCAGGCCTCTCTCTTTTAAAGAATTCTCAAACTCTGTTTCCGAGCCATAGGCTGCTCTTATCTGTTCTACTTTTTGCTTAACCTTTTCCGCTCGCGCCGCGAAACCCTGCCGTTTTGCCTCTTGAAGAATCACCTTATCCTCAATCATCTTTTCGATCAGCTGTTTTCGCTCATCCGCGGCCTTTTCTTCAAGGGCCTTTCCTGTATACTGCTGGCTGAGCTGGAGAATAATCATATTAAGATAAATATCAGCCTCAGACTGGGTAATGCTATCTTTATTGACAATGGCAAGTATCCTGTCTGCCGCCTGCGCGCTTGCGCATAAGCCTAGAATACCAAGAACTATAGCGATAAGCACTACTTTTTTTCCCATTATTATCTCCTCTAGTTTATTCCTCATTGTCTTCATCAACACGAGTATCATTACCTTTCTTTAATACATTTACCATCTCTTTGAGTAGACGGCAATATAAATCAAATCCCACAGCCTGAATAAAGCCGTGCTGGGTATAGCCTAAGAGATTGCCCGCGCCCCGGATTTCCAGGTCTTCCATGGCAATCTTAAAGCCCGCGCCAAGCTCAGAATAATCCTTGAGCGCTTCAAGACGCCTGCGGGACTCGCTCGACAGGATCTCATCCTTAGGGATAAAAAAATACGCGTATGCCTTACGGTCAAACCGTCCCACTCTGCCGCGCAGCTGATGTAAATCCGAAAGCCCGAAGAGATGGGCATTATTAACGAGTAAGGTATTTGCCATGGGAACATCTATGCCTGAAGCAATAATGGTCGTTGAAACCAGACAATCAATTTTTTGCTCCAGGAATCCTACCATAATCGCTTCAAGTTCTTTTTCCGGCATCTGGCCATGAGCGCAGGTAACGATAGCATTTCTCGTAGCCAGCTTTTTAATCCTCTGGCCCATCTCCTCGATATCATAAATCTGATTATGCACAAAGAATACCTGCCCTTTACGGCTTAATTCCTTGGTAAGGGCATGGCTGATGATATCATCATCATATTCTACCACATAGGTGGTAATTGGTATACGATTTTGCGGAGGGGTGTTGATACTTGAAATATCTTTAAGCCCCATGAGCCCCATATAGAGCGTGCGCGGGATCGGAGTTGCCGTAAGGGTCAAAACATCTACCGCCAGCTTCATAGATTTTAACTTTTCTTTTGCCGCAACCCCGAAACGCTGTTCCTCATCAATAATCAAGAGCCCTAAATCCTTAAAAGCAAGGTCGTCAGAAAGCAAGCGGTGAGTTCCGATAATAATATCCACGTTTCCTTTTTTAGTCTCTTCAACAATCTTTTTCTGCTGGGCATCGCTTCGAAAGCGGGAAAGCATTTGCACATTCACCGGAAAATCTTTTAAACGGCGAATAAAATTCTGATAATGCTGCTCTGCCAAAATAGTAGTAGGCACTAAAACGGCAACCTGTTTATTATCCATGACCGCCTTAAACGCGGCGCGTAACGCCACCTCAGTCTTGCCGTAGCCTACATCGCCGCATAAAAGCCTGTCCATAGGATGCGGCGACTCCATATCATTTTTCACCTCAAGCGCCGCTTTTATCTGGTCCGGAGTTTCCTGATAAGGAAAAGTCTTTTCAAACCTCTCCTGCCAGTCGGTATCTTTACTAAAGGAAAAGCCTAGGGTGACCGCGCGTTCTGCCTGACGGCGAAGGAGCCCCACGGCTACGGTCTTAATCCCTTTTTGAACTCTGCGCTTGACGGCCTCCCACTCATTAGTTCCCAGACGGTTCAGTTTAGGAACATGCGCTTTTAAACCGATAAATTTCTGGATTCGGTGCGCCTCGGTTACCGGAACAAATAATTTTTCCTTATGCGCGTACTCAAGAACAAAATGGTCGCTGGTGGCTTTTAAGGTCTTGACTTTTTCAATGCCCATATACCTGCCGATGCCGTGTTGGATATGCACCAGAAGATCGCCTTTTTTTAATTCTACAAAAAGGTTAAGCGGCGATTCCTGGGTAAACCCTGTATTCTGGCTGCGGTAGGACTTATGCTTAGGCAGAATAATAACCAGGCTATGGCTAAAGATAACCCGGTTATGGATAAGGTCAATACTGGTAATCGATTCTATCGTATTGATATCGAGAGCAATACGGATGGGACAATCAAAGGTAGCAGGATAGACATCAAGGATTTCTCCCCGCCGCGAGAAATCGCCCTCCTGGGAAACCTGTTCCTGCCTTTGATATCCAAAGGCGATTAAGGCAGCCGTCAGTTCTTCAAGATTAATTGTTTGGTGAGTGTATAGTTTAAGAGACTTAAACATACAGTGTAGACTCCCCGTGATAAATCACGGGGCTTCTTTCTTGAATAGTTCCGACGCTCCTTCAGAGGTCGGAACTCCGACCCAGAAAGCCATTCATCCCCGCTATAAATAGCGGGGCTTTCTGGCGTCGGAGTAAAATCCGGGATAATAATTTTGACGGCCGCTTTTCCTGGGCTATTTCTTATTCTTTGACCAGGCTAAAACTAAAGGCGAGGCAATAAATACGGTAGAATATACCCCTGAAATAAATCCCACGAGCAGGCTAAAGGCAAAATTATGCAGAATAGCTCCTCCCCAGAAGAATAACGCGCTCACAGCCAAAAGGGTTACACCGCTGGTAAGGATACTGCGCGAGAGCGTTTGATTAACACTTAAATTAATAATCTGGGCAAGCGTCAATTTACGCTGTGCCCTCATATTTTCGCGCACCCGGTCATAAATAACAATAGTGTCGTTAATAGAATAACCGGCGATGGTCAAAAGCGCGGTAACGATTAAGAGGTCTATCTGCTTTCCGGTAAGCGCCAGGATCCCCAGCGTTACCAGGACATCATGGAAAAGAGCAATGACGCCGGCGATGGCAAAATTAAAGTGTTTAAACCTGTATGCCACATAGAACAATATCCCTAGAAGCGATAATCCTAGCGCCATAAGCGCCTTTTTCTGAAGTTCCTTTCCCGCGACCGGGCCGACGTTTTCTACCCGCAGCACCTCAAAGGGATTATCAGCTAAATTCTTTTTTAATTGAGCGGCAACCGCGTCCGCGGTATCAACGCTTGTGCGGATCATCACGATTTTCGGGTCTTCTTTAAACTGCTGTATTGAGCCGTCAGAAATCCCCGCTTCCTTGAGAATGGCGCGCATAGTATCAACCGCCACAGGTTTGGTAAAGCTATATTCCTGGAGCTGCCCTCCGGAAAAATCTATACCGTAGGCATCTTTACCTTTCTTAAAAAAACTCACTAATCCAATAATAATCACCAATGACGAAAGCGCGTAAAAAATCTTACGCTTGGCGATAAAATCAAATTTTGTTTCACCGATAAACTGCAGCATCTTTAAACTCTTAAAATTCTTATTGGTAAGCGTGAGCTCAAAAATAGCCTTCGTAACAAATATCGCCGTAAACATACTGGCAAGCAGCCCGATAGTTAAGGTTAAGGCAAAACCGCGGATAGGCCCTGTGCCGAATTGAAACAAGAAAAATGCCGCGATCAAGGTCGTAAAGTTTGAGTCAAAAATGGCACTCAAGGCCTTGGCGTAACCGGTCTGTATGCCCGCGAACAAGGATTTCCCAAGCTTCAGCTCCTCACGGATACGCTCGCTGATAAGCACATTGGCATCTACTGCCATGCCCAAAGTAAGCACAATACCCGCGATGCCCGGCAAGGTAAGGGTAGCATGAAAATACCCCATACAAGCAAGGATAAACAGAAAATTAAGGGAAAGCGCGATACAGGCAACCACTCCTGAAAAAAGGTAGTAGATAATCATAAAGACAAACACCGCTAAGGTTCCAATGATACTTGCCTTGACTCCAGTTCTGATAGAATCCGCGCCTAAAAGCGGCCCTATCGTGCGTTCCTCTTCAATATTCATAGGAGCCGGCAGCGCCCCTGAACGAAGCACAATTCTTAAATCATTGGCCTCCTCAACGCCAAAACCACCCCCTCGGGTAATTTCCGCCTCACCCGAGTCTATTTTTGACCGTATGGCAGGAGCAGAATGAATTTTACCGTCAAGCACAATTGCCAGGCGCTCATTAATATGTTCGCCGGTCAGCTTCGCGAATGCGTCGATACCTTTTTCATTAAAGGTTAATTTGACCGCGGGAAGGCCGTATTGATCAATACCCACGCTCGCATCTTTAACTGCCTGCCCTGTCAGGGAAGCGGTTTTACTTAAAAGTACCGCTCGCCCTTCTTCATCCTTGACATAGTCAAAGCCATCAGGAACCTTTCCGGCTGCGGCATCAGTTAAATCCTGAGGCTTGTCATTGACCAGCTTAAATTCAAGCAGGGCGGTCTTTCCGATTAAATCTTTCGCGCGCTCGCGGTCTGTTACCCCGGGGAGCTGAACGACAATCTGGTCTGTGCCCTGACGCTGGATAAGCGGCTCTGAGACGCCAAACTCATCAATTCGGTTACGGACAATTTCAATTGCCCGTTCAACCGCGTCGTTTTTGGCGTCCGCGCTTAATTTTGACATATCGACGCGTAAGACCAAATGCATCCCTCCGCGTAAGTCCAGCCCTAAATTTATCTTTTTGTTTAGCGGAAACGCAAGCCAAATAGACGCGCCCAGCAATCCTACGATAAGTGCAATTTTTACGTTAAGCCTTTGATTAGATGTCATTCTCCCCTTCCCTCCCGCATCAAAAAACCCGCAATAATTAGTTACCGCTGAGAAACCCCTGTTTTTCCGCGGTAACTAATTCCAAAGTGGTAACTAATTAGCCTGCCACTTTTGCTATTCTGGCAATCGCTTCCCTGTCAACTTCAATCTTAACATTATCGTCAATACGCAAGGTCACTGTCCGATCCTTAACCGTAAGCACCACGCCGTGGATTCCCCCTGAAGTCACCACTTCGTCATTTTTTTTGATTTGCTTAAGCATCGCCTTGCGCGCGTCTTCCTGCTTTTTTTGCGGCCGTATGAGCAAAAAATAAAAAATGACCATTACCAGAAGTAAGGGAATAAACTGGGCAAGCGCCGGAACCTGTTGTTGTGGCTGCATTTGATCTTCCTTTCTTTTACTTGCTACTATCTACTTACTACTATCTACTCTCTACTTACTACTTACTGCTTTTCTTAACCAGGCTTCTTACCGTATCAGAAATAACCGCGCCCTTTGATTTCCAGTAGTCAAAGCGCTCCTTGTTAATCCTGAAATTATTTTCTTTTTTGGCAGGCTCATAGACGCCGATATCTTCCAGCATTTTGCCATCCCGGCTTTTTTGCTCGTCAATGACCCCAACCCTAAAATAGAAATTTTTCTTTATACCTTTACCGACTTTCCTCATCCTGATTGCTACTGACATTATTATCCTCCTCGTGTAATATCTTGAGCCCGAAATAACCAATTATCAAGATACAATAATCAAACAAACCCCAATACCCTATTATCAATAACCAAACAGCATGCGTGAAATTTGGCTATTGGTGATTGGGTATTGTTTGGTTATTGGAAATTGGTGTTTGGTTATTTTCATGTTACTGCCTCGTTCTTTTTCCTCAATCTGATTTCTGGCCACTCCTTAACACAGCGCCTCTACTTGCGCCTTCGCTTTATTCAAGGTTTCTTGATATTCCCGCTTGGCCACGGAATCAGCGACAATGCCGGCGCCTGCCTGAATATAAGCCGTATTTTTCTCAATGACAATAGTACGGATGGTAATACAGGTATCCAGATTCCCCGAAAAACCAAAATACCCTACCGCCCCCGCGTAGGGGCCGCGCCGGAAATTTTCCAACTCATCAATAATTTCCATTGCCCGCACTTTAGGGCTGCCGCTGACCGTTCCCGCGGGAAAGGCGGCGCGCAGCACATCAAAACTGTCCTTGCCTCTCTGAAGCCTCCCCTGTACCTCGCTGACAATATGCATCACATGGGAATAACGCTCAACACGCATAAAGTCACTCAAGCGCACAGACCCGAATTGACAGACCCTGCCCAAGTCGTTCCTGCCTAAGTCAACGAGCATGATATGCTCTGCTTTCTCCTTGTCATCGCTGAGCAATTCCTTCTCAAGGAGCAGGTCTTCTGCCTCGGTCTTGCCGCGGGGACGGGTCCCGGCAATAGGGCGGGTTGCCACACATCCGTCTTCGCAGCGTACCAGCATCTCCGGAGACGAGCCTGCTACATGCAACGCCTTAAATTTAAGATAAAACATATATGCCGAAGGATTAAGGCTTCGCAGGCTGCGGTAGATATCAAACGGTTTACGGGTAATTTTAGCAGTAAGCACCTGAGACAAGACCACTTGAATGATATCTCCTTTGGTGATATATTCTTTTGCCTTTTGCACCATACGCGTAAATGCTTGCAGGGAACTACAATGCCGAACCTTGGCTTTTTCTTGCTTTACACTACTCTTTTCCCGCACACGGGCATTCATTTTTTTTATCAGGCCCTCTATCCGTTTGAGTGCCTGTGTATACGCGCGGCTCACTGCCGCGCTGCCGGCCGTTTCCATAAAAGCGCAGGAAATAATCTTAAGTTTATGGTGGTAATGGTCGAACATAGCCAGGGTATCAGTCAGCATAAATAAGCAATCAGGTGTGCCCAGAGAATCAGGATTTTTATCAGGTATCTTTTCAAAAAAACGCACCATATCGTAACCAATGTACCCTACCAGCCCGCCGCAAAAACGCGCGCTCTTGTTTGTCTTAACCATCCTGTATTTTGACATAAACTTCTTAATTTCCAGGAACGGGTCTTCGGTTTCTACTACCAGAGTCTCTCGCAAAGCTCCTTTACTATTACGAGTAATAATCTCAAGCCTTTTGCCTTTTACCTTAAGAATCGCCTGAGGTTCGACACCAACAAAAGAGAACCTGGCAATCCTTTCCTGGCCCTCAACAGATTCCAAAAGATAGCCATACTCGCTTCCCTGGGATAACTTTAAAAATACCGAAACAGGCGTTTCTAAATCTCCGGGAATTTCCTTATATACCGGAATAAGATTACCTTGTTTGGCTAATTGTATAAACTCTTCTTTAGAAGGAAAAAACATTGTATTTACCTAGAAAACTTCTTTTACGTGTACCGTTTACCGCTGACCGTTCGCCGGCTGCTGCTTGCGTTTATCAAAAAACCAATGAGCTTATCCATAAATAATAATATTAGCTTTTCGAGCTCTTAGTTTTAGTAAGGCTGCGGTAAAAGCAAGAGCGATTGCCCGTATGGCAGGCAACGCCAACTTGGCGAACCTTAACCAGAAGCGCGTCGCAATCACAGTCATAATACATACTTTTTACATGCTGGTAATGTCCGGAAGTTTCACCTTTGACCCAGAATTCCTTGCGTGAACGCGACCAAAAACACGTTTTTTTAAGTTTCAGGGTGCGCTTCAGAGATTGCTCATTCATATATGCCACCATGAGCACTTCATTGGTCCTATAATCCTGTATAATCGCGGGAATAAGCCCCGCGCTATCATATTTCAGGTCTAATTGCTTAAGATTTACCATCGCACCAATACTCCTTTTTTCTGTAAATAGCTCTTAACCTCTTTAATGCGTAACTCCTGATAGTGAAAAAGCGATGCGGCTAACGCGGCATCCGCGCCTGCTTCAGTCAATACAGTATAAAAATCCTCTTTTTTCCCCGCGCCTCCCGATGCGATGAGTGGAATATTCACTGCAGTTGTTATAGCGTTCGTCAGCTCAAGGTCATAACCGTTTTTTGTCCCATCAGCATCCATGCTGGTCAAAAGTATTTCACCCGCTCCTGAGGCTTCAGCCTTCTTCGCCCATTTTACAGCATCTAACCCTGTGGGCGTTCTGCCTCCGTTAATATACACTTCCCACTTCTTAGTCGATAATCGATAGTCGATAGTCGATAGCTTCTTCGTTTGACCATTGGCCATAGGCCATTGACTATTGACCCTTTTAGCGTCAATCGCCACCACAATACACTGACTGCCGAATTTATCCGCTGCCTCTTTGATGAGCGCCGG
Organism: Omnitrophica WOR_2 bacterium GWF2_43_52; assembly: GCA_001805445.1. Lineage (GTDB taxonomy): Bacteria > Omnitrophota > Gorgyraeia > Gygaellales > UBA12090 > GWF2-43-52. The sequence continues at coordinate 50,687 of MHGF01000025.1, read as the reverse complement.
CCTCTTTACTGCCGCCGTATTGATAGAAACCTTGTCCGCGCCGGCATTCAGCAACGCGCGGATGTCAGCTATAGCGCGTATCCCTCCTCCGACAGTAAGCGGCATAAAGACATTTTCCGCGGTGCGCCGGACCACATCGAGAATAATATTTCTGTTTTCCGCGCTTGCGGTAATATCCAGGAATACAAGTTCATCGGCCTGCTCTTCTTCATAGCGTTTGGCAATGATAACCGGGTCACCCGCGTCTTTTAAATTTAAAAACTTGACTCCTTTTACCACCCTTCCGTCTTTAACGTCAAGGCAGGGTATAATCCTTTTGGTTAACATCGTTGCCTAGTGCTCTGTCAAATTAATTCTTAATATTGATTTCGCACTTCCGCTAGCCCGCCTACGGCGGGCTTCGGCGCTCTCCGCCTACGGCGGATCGCTGAGCACCCCCCAAGCGTGGTGGACAATCTCCCCCACACCCCCTAGTGCGCTGTTTGATAACTTTTGTAACAGCGCACTAGATTTCCGTATTCTTAACGAATAGTTATTTTACCTTTTTATGCAGATATTGCCGCAGCAAAAGCCAAGTCTCTTTGTCCACCTTCCCGGTAACCTTCAAACTATTGGCCTTTTGAAAATCTCTCACCGCGCTACGGGTTTTACCACCCATTACCCCATCAATCTTGCCCATATCATAACCCGCGTTCTGGAGAGCAATTTGAATTTGCTTCACTGAACCTGTATGGGAAACCGACTTATACTTCTCAGTTAAGGTTGAGAGCTGGGTTGCAAGGCTTGTCCTTTCCTTAGATTCGGTATCCAAGGCTTCCTGGAGGGCAATAACCTGATTATCCTTTTGCTGAAGCTGTGATTCTAACTCACTAACATGCGTACGTAGGCTCTGCATTTCCATATCACTATTTTTATGGGCAGTCGCGCATCCTGCCAATCCTAACATCCCCGCTATAATGAAAATTTTCCCTCTCATCGTTTACCCCTCCTCTCGTACTACTGCTAGCGCTTCTTGTAAAGAAAACTTATGCTCATACAATGCTTTTCCCACAATAACACCCTTAAAATGAGAAAAGGTTAGCTTAGCAAGTTTTTGTATATCTGTCAATGAAGAAACCCCGCCGGAAATAATCACATTAATCGCCGTTGATCGCAAAACACTCTTTACCCTGGAAAGGTTTACTCCCTGCAATGTCCCGTCACGGGTAATATCGGTATAAATTATCGTTTTCAGGCGTATCTTTTGCAACTTCTTAAAAAGACAATCTAACCCAAGAGAAGAAGCCGAGCTCCATCCGTAGAGGCCGACCTTTTTTCCCGCGGCATCAATACTCAGGGCTATGGCATCACCATAGCGTTCCAGAGCCTTCTCCAAAAAACCAAAATCCTCAATTGCCTTCGTTCCTAAAATAATCCTCTCTGCCCCGCTGCCAATTACTTTTTTTACCGCTGTCAAATCCCTAATCCCTCCTCCGACTTCTACCGGGATTTTAAGGGTTTTCGTTATTTTTTTAATGATAGCCAGATTTTTTTGCACCCCTGTCATCGCGCCATCAAGGTCCACAAGGTGTAAAAACCCTGCCCCTTGGGCCTGCCAGCTGAGCGCTATACTCAGAGGATCGTCAGAATACACCTTTTTATGTAATCTTCCTTTCGTATATCTGACGACTTGGCCGTCTTTTAAATCAATCGCGGGAATAATAAGCATTTCACTGCTCTCTCAAATAAAGTTACGTTTACCCTGCCGGCAGGTAGGCGTGAACCGTTTACCGTTGGCCGCTTTGTATTAGCTATAGCCTTACAAAATTTTCTAAAAGCTTTAAACCCACACTTTGGCTTTTCTCAGGATGAAACTGACAGGCAAAAAGATTACCCTTACAAATTGAAGATACAAAGTCAATGCCATACTCGGTAGTTGTCGCAATCAGGCCTTTATCATCCGGAACAACATAGTATGAATGACAGAAATAAAAATACGCAGCATCAGGGATATTTTTTAACAGATTTATGTTTTTTTTCGTCTCTCGTCCCCCTGCCCTGAGCGACTTGTGGTGAGCGTAGTCGAACCAAGTCGAAGGGACGTCCTTCGTCCTTCGTACAATTTGATTCCACCCCATATGCGGGGCTTTCATGTCAGAACTAAAGCGTTTAACCTTTCCTTTAAATACCCCCAACCCTCGCGTCTTGTGCCCCTCTTCACTTTCGGTAAAAAGTAACTGCAGCCCGAGGCAAATACCTAGAAACGGTTTTTTCAGAATACTTTCTTTAATCACCTTTATTAAATCCAACCGCTTAAGCTCTTTCATGGCATCCTGCATCGCGCCAACACCGGGGAGGACGATCTTATCTGCTTTGTCAATTGTCTTGATATCTGAAGTCACCAAAACATCCCCCGCACCCGCGGCTTCTAACGCCTTTGCCACACTGCGCAAATTTCCCATACCATAGTCGATAACTGAAATCATAATAACAATACCCTATTACACAACAAGCAGAGGACATGCCAAACAATTTTACTGCTGCGAAAAAATTATTGAGCATAAATCACCAATAACCAAATAAACTCACCTGCCCATTATCTCATAGAGACAAGAAACCAGCTTTGCGTGACAATACCCAATAAACAAATAGTTTGGTCATTGGCACATTGGTTATTATTTGGTTATTGGAAATTGGTGTTTGGTTATTTTGCAATAATTAAGTTCACAGCGCACTACAATCTTCCTTTTGTAGATAAAATTCCTTGAATACGGCTATCGATACTTACCGCCTCCCGTAAAGCTCTTCCTAAAGCCTTAAACACCGCTTCAATACAGTGATGCAAATCTTCCCCATAGAGGATTTCCACATGCATGGTTATCCCCGAGGTATTCACCAGTGCCTGCAGGAACTGCTTTAAATAATTCATACTGTATTCTTTCCCAGTAGCGGTAAACGGTAAACGGTTAACGATAAACGCTAAATAAGGCCTTCCGCTGATATCCAGGCTTAGTTCTACAAGCGCCTCATCCATAGGCACCGAGGCAAAACCAAACCTTCTGATACCTGCCTTATCCTTGAGCGCCTTTTGGAGCGCCTGGCCTAGGCATATCCCAATATCTTCATTCGTATGATGAAGATCCACCTCTGTATCCCCAGTAGCCTTTAGCTCAAGGTCAAATAATCCGTGTCTAGCAAAAAGGGTAAGCATATGGCTCAAAAAACCTATCGGCGTTTTAATTTTCGATTTCCCCCTGCCATCTAAGTTAATCGCGAGGCCAATAGTGGTTTCTGTTGTTCTTCTCTCAACTTTTGCTTTTCTTTGTTTTCTCATTTTGCCTTATCCGTGTAATCCGCGTTATTCTAATCCGCGATGATCTGCGTTTTTAAAAACGCGCCCTTACCGATTCCAAATGCCTCGATAACCCCTCGATCTCGGCAATTTTTTCTAGCGGCCCTCGCACCTTCTCTAAAGCTTTTTTAGAATAGCTTATGATATGGTTGGATTTAATAAAGTCCTGCAGGGATAAACCGGAGAAAAACTTGGCTGTGCCGCTGGTTGGTAAAACATGGCTTGGCCCGGCTACGTAATCGCCTACCGCGGTAGGGCTGTAGGGGCCTAAGAATATCGCCCCCGCGTTCCTTATTTTTTTCAGGATCTTAGAAGGATTCTTAATGAGTATCTCCAAATGCTCCGGGGCGATTTTATTGGCCACTTCAATAGCCTCGTTAAGATTTTTTACCAAGACCGTATAGCCGCGAGTCTTATCCAGTTCGTGCTTAAAGTGCCTGGCCTGCGCCTTTGAGGTGGTAATCAAAATAGCAAGCCCGCCCCTGTGCTCTCCCTGCGCTAAGAGGTCAGCCTTTAAGAAGGACGCGGGGCTGTGGCGATTGGCAATGATAACCAGTTCTGTAGGCCCGGCGAGCATATCAATATCAACATACCCGTAGACTTGGCGTTTTGCCTCGGTAACATAGACATTCCCAGGGCCGACGATTTTGTTCACCGGCTCAAGTATTTTAGTGCCGAGCGCTAATGCCGCTATTGCCTGCGCGCCGCCAAGCTTATATATTTCATCAACCTTAAGAAGGTCGGCCACCACCAAAATATGGGGATTGATGTTCCCTGTTTTATCCGGCGGGCTGACCAGGACGGTCCTTTTTACTCCGGCAATCTTTACCGGAAGCACTGTCATATAAACCGTGGAAACAAGCGGCGCCTGGCCCGCGGGGATATAAACACCGACAGAATCAAGCGGGGTAAACTGCTCGCCAAGAATTACTCCATCATCAGCCTTAAGCTTCCAGGGCTTTTTAAGTTGTCTTTTGTAGAATTTAGTGACATTCTCGATGATGACCTTTAGGCTTGAGATAAAGTCAGGGCTGATATTTTGATACGCGCCGCTAATCTCTGCCTGGGTAACTCTTATCTGCTTAGGTAGGAGTTTTACGTTATCAAATTTTTTGGTATAGCGCACTAAGGCGTCATCGCCAGCAATACGCACATCTTCGATAATCTTAGCGACTTTCGCGATAACCTTTGGTTTACGGCAAAGCGACCGCGCATAGATTTTTGTTAATTCCTTAGAACCGTATTTGATGATTTTCATAAGCTTGTCTAGCCATGGTGGAAGCATTCAGTATCCGTACCATCGCATGAAAAGTTGTTTTCCTATTATAGGCCCGCGCCAGGCCGTACGATCTTATCCGTATTCCTGACGATCTCCTTAAATCTTTCCATGACCTTATCCAGGCCTTGAGGGTTGCTTCCTCCGGCCTGCGCCATAGTTGGCCGGCCTCCTCCGCTGCCGTTAATAAAAGACGCGACGTCCTTAATAATCCGCGAAGCATCAAGCCCCTTTCTGACGGCATCATCTGAGAGTCCAATGATAAGCGTTGCCTTGAGGCTCTCCGCGGCCCCCAGGCAAAAGGCATATGAAGCTACTTTTGATTTGAGCACATCCATTATCTGACGTAACAACCCGATATCCACATCCTGATACTTTTGACAAAGGAGCTTCATTCCATTAATATCCTCGGCATCCTGGATGAGATTATTGGTGTCACGCTTATGCATTTCAAGGCGCAGCCAGGCAGATTCCTTTTCCAGGCGCGCAAGCGCAGTAAGTTTCTCCTCAATAAAAGGAATTATTTTATCATCGCTAATCTTGAATACCTCGGAAATTCTTGCCACCTGCTCGCTTGCCTGCCGAAGATTATCCCAGGCAAGCTCTCCGGTTAAGGCTTCAATCCTGCGGATCCCTTTGGCTATAGAACTTTCCGCGGTGATTTTGAATAAACCTACCTGTGATGAACTCTCCAGGTGTGTTCCCCCGCAAAGCTCTTTTGAATACGTGCCGACACTAACCATACGCACGTTCTCTTCGTATTTATCTTCAAATAAGGCAATCGCCTTATCTTTTTTCGCGTTGGCTAATGTTGTTTGTTTTACGGTAACCTCGTGGCTTAAGAGAATATTCTTTTCTACAAGAGCTTCGATCTTCTTTACGTCATTGGGCGATATTTTTTCAAAATGGATAAAGTCAAAGCGCAGGCGATCAGCTTCAACTAAGGAGCCTGCCTGCTTACTGTGGCTGCCCAGGACCTCTCGCAACGCGGCCTGCAAAAGATGGGTCGCGGTATGCGCGCGGCTGACTGCCTGGCGAAACGCGCTGTCGACCTCCAGGGAAACCCTGTCATTGACTTTGAGCTTACCGCTTTCTAACGTACCGCGGTGCAGAAATAATGCCCCGTGCTTTTGCACGTCAGACACTGTAAAAACATTTTTTCCTTTGGTTATTACTCCTCTATCGCCAATCTGTCCTCCGGATTCCGCGTAAAAAGGCGTTTTATCAAGAATAAGCTGGCAGGTATCGGGTGCCCGCGCTGATTTTACCACGTGAGCGTCCTTAATGATTTTTAAGATTTTCGCGTCTTTCACCAGGCGCTTCTGGTAGCCTAAAAACCTGCTTGGCTTAAGCTCTAGTTTCAGTGCCTCTCCCACAAATACGCCGTCACTGAGCTTACTGAATTTTTTTGAACGCTCTTGTTGCTGCTTTAAGTCATACTGAAACTCGTCTTCATCTATATCAAAACCGCGCTCTTTAGCCCAGCTCTTAGTAATTTCCAAGGGAATACCGTAGGTATCATGGAGCTTAAAGGCGCTATGGCCGCTGCCTTTTTTTTGTGTCTCTTTAAATTCACGCTTTAGAATCTGAGGAGCTTCTTGTAAGGTTGTTATAAAATTCTTCTCTTCCCTCTCCAGGATCTCGTTGATTTTCTCCAAGTGTTGGGGAAGCTCGGGATAGGTGGTTTTAAACGTTTGCCCGACAACTGGGCTTAGCCGGTATAAAAATGGCTCCCGTATCCCCAGGGTATAGCCGTGAAACTCGGCCTTACGGATAAGCTTTCGCACCACATAGCCTCTTTGTTCATTTGAAGGCATAACCGCGTCATACATGGCAAAAGTTATGGCGCGAATATGGTCGGCGATTGCATGTATCAGCCGATAGTCTATGGGCTCAGCCGTAGGCTGATCCGCCTGCGGCGGAAATGGCAGATAACCTAGAATTGCCTTAATAATCGGCTTAAAGATATCGATATCAAAATTACTCTTTACTCCCTGCATAACCGAAGCCATGCGCTCTAAGCCCATCCCAGTATCTATATTTTTGCTTGGCAAAGGTTCCACGATTCCTTTATCTTTACGGTTAAACTGGGTAAAAACTAAATTCCATATTTCAACGAACCTTCCGCAATCACATCCGGGTTTACAATCAGATTTTTTACAGCCGGTATCTTTGCCATAATCAAAAAATATTTCTGAACATGGCCCGCACGGCCCGTTAGGGCCGTCTTCTATGGCATTGGAAGGCCAAAAATTATCCTTTGCCCCTAATTTCACAATCCTTTCCTCAGGAAAACCAACCTTATGCTTCCAGAGCGTGAATGCTTCCTTATCTTCCTGGTATACCGATACCCAAAGCACCTCAGGATTAAGCTTTAACTCGCTCGTTAGGAATTCCCACGCCCAGACAATCGCTTCTTCCTTGAAATAATCGCCAAAGGAAAAGTTTCCCAGCATTTCGAATAAGGTATGGTGATAGGCGGTATGGCCTACCTTATCCAAGTCGTCGGTCCTCAAACAACGCTGGCAGGTAGTTGCTCGCCGATAGGCCGTCACCTGTCCCAGGAATTCCTTTTTAAATTGATTCATGCCCGCGGTCGTAAAAAGAAGCGTAGGATCATCCTGGGGGACAAGTGAACATGAAGCAATGACTTTGTGGCCTTTCTTGGCAAAGAAATTAAGGTATTTCTGACGGATAAGGTCTGTGTTCATGGCTTATTCTTTAAAAAATTGTTGTACTACCTCGCTGATTACCTCGGGAGAGAATCCGCGGCGGAAGAGATAGGCATAAAACCTTGCTTTGAGCCTTAGTGAAGGCTCCTTCTTTTCTTTTACCGCGGCGAGATATTTTTCCGCTACTTTCTCTACAATCGCATGTTCATCGAGGGTTTGCTTTTTTTGCGTTAAGAGCTCATCTATAATTTCCGCGCTAATACCTTTTCTTTGCAACTCTACCTTGATCGCCCGTAAACCCAAAGGCTTATCGAGCCTGGCCTCAATCCACTGCTTCGCGAAGACCCTGTCATCAAGATAACCTATATCCTTAAAATACGTAATGGCTTCTTCGCTTATCGATGGCTCGTATGCATGTAACGCAAGCCTTTGACGAATCTCATGCTCACTGCGTTGACGGAATTTCAGAAGGCGCCAGATACACTGGCGCGCGCCAGCGGCGTCTTTACTTTTTGCCACCTTTTAGAACGAAGAAGCCCCGCAAGCTGCGAATAAGGCAATCCCCCGCGCCGATTGATTGAGTCACTCTCGCATAGGTTGCGATGGTATCAATAACCGTTTTATTGATTTCTTCAATAATGTCCCCTGCCACCATCCCTGCTGCATCAGCTTCACTATCTGGTTTAATATCAACCACCACCACACCCTTGGCGGCCTTTAAACGGTATTGACGCGCCACTTCCGCGGTAATCTCCATTACCCTGATCCCGCGCCAATACGCGGATACATCCTTATCTTTCTCTGAAGGCAGGAGCTGTTCCTCACTTGTCTCTGGCCGTAAACCAACTTCAACATCCACGGTAAAAGGGATTTTGTCCCTTATGAAGGCTACCCTTACTTTCTTACCCGCTTCTGTAGTGCCTACCGACTTCAGAAGTGAGTTCACCGTATTGGTATCAACACCATTAAATTTTAAAATTACATCTCCTTCTTTAATCCCGGCTTTTTGCGCGGGGCTCTTATCCATTACCTGTGAGACTAAAACACCTCTTTTTTCTTTAAGCCCGAAATACTGCGCCAGGGTATCATCAAGATTCTGAACACTGACTCCAAGCCAGCCATAGGAGATTGTCTTGCCTTCAATAAGTTTTGCCACTATCTTCTGTGCCGAGCTAATCGGAACGGCAAAGCCAATACCCTGGTATCCTCCGGTAGTAGAGAATATCGCTACATTAATGCCGACAACCTCTCCCTTTAAATTCACCAAAGGGCCGCCGGAATTACCCGGGTTAATCGCCGCGTCAGTCTGAATGAGGTCGCCGTAATCTCTATCCACGCTACTACGGCCTAAAGAGCGGTGTAACGCGCTCACCACGCCTACCGTTACCGTTGGCTCCGGGTTATGCAGGGCATAACCAAAGGGATTACCTATGGCTATCACCCACTGGCCTATCCTTAGCGTATCTGAATCCCCTAACGAAGCAGCGGGAAAATTATCGCCGGTAATCTTAATCACTGCCAAATCTGAGCGCTTGTCGGTACCTTTGACCTCGGCTTTATACTCCTTGCCGTCAGATAAGGTAACGGTAATTTTATCCGCGTCGGCGACCACATGCTCATTGGTCAAAATATAACCCTGTTTATCAATAATTACCCCTGAACCTAGGCCTTGCTGTTTAAATTCTCTTTCCGGCATTTCCCCAAAGAAATCCTCAAAAAATCTGCGGAAGATATCATCTTCAGAAGGGGTTCCGAAATAATACCTGCTCATTCCGGGAAGCCGCTGGGTACGCACGGTACTAATAGAAACTACCGTTTTCCCAACCCTGCTCGCGACAAGCTCAACCGCGCTCTCAAAGCTTGCCGTAAAAGGTTCCGCTGATACCGGATGTGCCGCATGGACAGGAGAAACAATTGCCGGCTTACCCGCAAACCCTAACCCCAGAATAATTCCCACAGCCAAACCCGACCCTAAGAAAAGCCATTTAGTTTTACTTCCCATACCGCTATCCTCCCTAAATGGTTGCTGATAGAAAACTCCTGTTTTTCCAGAGCACCTATTCAGTTTACACTGAAAAAGTCCATTTTAAACACTAATTTCCACAAATTTATTCGTGTTAATTCGCTAAAAATTCGCGGTAATTCGTGTAAAATAAGGTTTTTTAACAATACCTATTTAGCCTGTTCTTTTACCTTGGCTAAAGCATAGGCTCGGACTTTCTCTTCTAATTCTTTAATCAATTTTGCCTGTGCTTTCAGAAACTGTACAGCCTGCTCTTTTCCCTGGCCGAGTTTCTCGCTGTTATAAGCAAACCAGCTTCCGGACTTCTGCACAATTCCAAACTCTGAGGCCAACTCAAGGATATTGGCAACTCTGGAAATGCCTTCACTATAATAGATCTCAAACTCTGCTTCACGGAAAGGTGCCGCGACCTTATTCTTTACTACCCGAGCTCTCACCAGGTTACCAACAATCTCTTCCCCGCTTTTAATCTGGCTTAGCCTTCGCAAATCGATGCGCACTGAAGAATAAAACTTTAAGGCCCTTCCTCCCGGAGTCGTCTCGGGATTTCCGAACATCACCCCGATTTTTTCACGTATCTGATTAATAAAAACCATGCACGTTTTCGATTTACTTATCGCCGCGGTAAGTTTTCTTAATGCCTGGGACATAAGCCGTGCCTGCAGGCCCATATGGCTATCTCCCATTTCACCCTCAATTTCTGCCCGTGGTGTCAATGCCGCTACCGAATCAATCACGATCACATCAACGGCATTTGAGCGCACCAAGGTTTCCGCGATCTCCAATGCCTGCTCTCCGGTATCCGGCTGAGAAATGAGCAATTCGTCAAGATTAACGCCGACTTTTTTCGCGTAAATGGAATCAAAGGCATGCTCAGCGTCAATAAACGCGGCAACCCCGCCTGTTTTCTGCGCCTGGGCAATCACGCTTAAGGTAAGGGTGGTCTTACCCGAAGATTCAGGGCCGAAAATTTCGACAACCCTCCCCCGAGGTAAGCCTCCTATGCCCAATGCCAAATCTAACGATAACGCGCCCGTTGATATTGCCGGCACATCAAGCTTTATATCGCTTGAAAGCTTCATAATAGCCCCCTTACCAAACTGTTTTTCTATCTGGGCCAATGCCAACTCTAATGCCTTCTGACGATTAGCGTTTACGTCCTGCTTTGGATCTGCCTGTAGTTTCTTTTCCTGTGTCATGGTAACCCCCTCAATTTGAGCTTTTTGTAGTTTTTACCGGAAAATAATTATAGCGTATCGCCTCTTCTAAGTCAAGCTTGACTTTTCTTGCGCCGTATGTTACATTTTATCTTATGAGTGAACCTGAAAATACCCCCAATGAGCTGCAAAAGACACGTATAGAGCTCGCCCTCCTCTATGAGATTTCCAATGCCATGCATACCACGCTTAAACTTGATGAGATTCTCTACATCATCCTTACCGCGGTAACCGCGCATGTCGGATTGGGCTTCAACCGAGCCATGCTTTTTCTCGTCAATGAAAAAGAGGGGGTTCTGGAGGGAAAAATGGGGATTGGCCCGGATAGCGGTGAAGAAGCAAACCAAATCTGGACCTGCATGGAAAAAGAATCTATTGACCTTCAAGACCTTATAAACAACTACCAGGTCTCCGGGCAGCTTGCCAACAGCCAGCTTAACCGCATAGTCAAAAGCCTGCGCCTGCCTTTAAAAGAAGAAGAAGGCGGCGTCTTAGCGATGACCCTCCTTGACGGCATGCCTCTTCATTTTAACAGGGAGAGCACTTTCCCGAATAAAGATGACACGTTGCTTAATATTTTAAAACCGGAAGAATTCATCACCGTCCCTCTTAAGGCAAAGAACAAAATCATCGGAGTCCTCTTTGCCGATAACCCGTATACCCATAAACCGATCACCAATGACGGTATTCGCATCCTTACCATGTTTGCTAACCAAGCGGGGTTAGCGATAGAAAACTCCCAGCTCTACGAACAAACTCTCATTAAAACCCATACCGACAGCCTCACAGGGCTTTGGAATCACGGATACTTTCAATATTGCCTTCAGGAAGAAATTACCGCGGCACAGAAGAATAAACAGCCCTTAAGCATTATTATGGCGGATTTGGATAATTTCAAAAGCTACAACGATACCTTCGGCCATCAAAAAGGGGATCAGATACTAAAACAGATCGCCCGCCTGCTTATTCTTTCCGCCAGAAAACAAGATTCAATTTACCGATATGGCGGCGAGGAATTCGCCATACTGTTACAACACACCAACAAACAGGAAGCGCGTTTTATCGCGGAAAGAATACGCGCGGCCATAGAACAATACGATTTCCAGCAGCCTCAAAACCATTCCGCGAAGAAACTCACCATCAGCATCGGCCTTGCCGCCTTCTCTGAAGACGCCCAAACCAAGGACGCGCTCTTAGGGCATGCTGATAAAGCACTCTATGAAGCAAAAAACCAAGGAAAAAATTGTATCTGCGGATAGGTTAGAAAAAACGCTGCGACTGCCTATGAGCGCTTTTTAGTAACGGTATGCTTAGTGGTTTATACGATTACGTTACTCTAAAGACACAACTCTGGGGTGAGAGAAAAAGCTTTGCAGGAGGACACATACTCCTGCCTTTGGTTACACCGCCTCAGGAACCTTTTGTTCTTCTTGGAGCGAGCTAACAAGTTTTTTCTTTTCTGTGTTTTCCGCTAATTTTACCGAAACAATCTTTGAAATCCCCGCCTTCTCCATAGTAATCCCGTACATGATATTGGCATTGGCGATAGTTTTCTTATTATGGGTAATAACGATAAACTGCGACTGCGCGGTAAAATCAACGAGCATGCGGCTAAACCTATCCACGTTTGCCTCATCTAAAGCAGCATCAATCTCATCCAGCACGCAAAACGGAGAAGGCTTGACCTTAAAAATAGCAAACATAAGAGCGCTTGCTGACATTGACTTTTCCCCGCCGGAAAGAAGCAGCACGTTCTGCAGCTTCTTGCCCGGAGGACGGCAGACAATCTCGATGCCGCTTTCTAAAACATCCTGCTCGTCAACCAGAAAAAGCTGGGCATCTCCTCCTCCAAAAAGCAGGCGAAAATAATTCTTAAATTCTACTACCAGCTTCTCAAAAGTCTCTAAAAATATCTTTTTTGTGGTACGGTTTATCTTTAAAATGGCTTCATGCAATGACTCTTTTGATTTTAATAAATCTGACTGCTGGTTGATAAGAAAATCATAGCGCTGTTTAAGCTCATCAAACTCCTCAATTGCCACCAAATTCACCTGCCCGTAAGATTCAATCTTTTGTTTCAACAATTCCACTTCCTGAGAAACCTCTTCTATATTTAAATCCTCCTGAAGATGGCCGCGTACCTCAGGCGCCTGCATTTTATATACCTGATGCATACGTTCCTCTATGCCGCTGCGTAAAAACGTCACCTGCTGCAACTGCAGCTGCAATTCATGAACCTTAGACTTAATCTCATCAAGGGTATCCTTTTTCTGAGTAATGGCATCCTGCACGGAGGAGAGTGCCTGCTTTGATTCAGAAAACGCTGCCGCGTTTTTTTGTATCTCCTCCTCGAAGAGTTCTTTCTGCTTTTTGAAATCTTCTATACCGGCTTCAAGGATGCCGATCTGGCTTTCTAAATCCTGAATACGTTTCTTGGAATCTGATTCCTCCCTGCAAATAGCTTCTCTATCAGCATTACTTTTTACGTAAGCCTCTTCAAGGAGTGAGCGCGCTTCCTGCTGTCCTGCCACTTTTTCCTGATAGGCGGAAATCTCCGTCTTTAACTGTGTAAGCGATAGTAATATCCGTTCTTTCGCGCTATTGCCAGAGGCTATTTCCTCAAGGCATCGGTCTATCGTTTCCTGATTAGCCTTCGACAATTCTGTGATAGTAACCAGCCTCTCGTTGAAAGACTTTTCTTCTATAGTGAGCTTACTGACCTGCGCATCGATATCCTGCGTCTCAAGACACACCACATCGAACTCATCTTTAAGCCTTTGAGCATGCTGGCGTATATTATCCTTTTTATTTCTACAGGTGTTATATTCCAATTCGCTTTCGCGTAAAGACTTCTCCGCGCCGTCGAGCCTTAGCGCCAATTCTGTAATTTCCTGGCTTTTTCGCGCGAGGGAATCCGTCAACGTTTGTATCTGCTGAGTAAGAGCCTCGATTTTATTGATAACCTCCTCCGGATCTAAGGAAATAGGCTTAGCAACTCCTCTGGCCTTAAACTTTGCCTGCCCAACAATACCGGAGCCGCCCTCTTGAATTTTTTGGACCTCTTCAACCTTAATAATAATTCCGCTGACTTTTTCGTCACTTAAAACATCAAGCAAGACCGTGGCGTTTGAGGATTCAGTAATATTCTCATACTGCAGTTTTAAGTTGCATAAAAATTCTTTTTGCGATGAAAGCGCGGCTAGCTCATTTTCATGATTTTGCAGCTGCGCGCTGAGAGAGTCTTTTGCCTGAAGGCACTGGTTATTGCGTGTTTTTATCTGCTCACATTCTTCTTTACGGCTGGTGAATGCTCTATACGAGGTATCCTCCAACTCCTGCGCGGCCATTAAATTCTGATTGACGAGCGAAAGTTCTTCTTCATTCTTAAGCTTTTCTATATCCAGCCGCTTTTTCCGGGCAATTGCCTGATTCAACTGGCTGGTAAAATCATTCACCTGATTATGCAGCAATGCTTCCTGCGCGGCGAATTCTATGACTTTTGTCTTTGCTTCTTTTAGTGTCGCCTGAGCAGTGGTAATCGTAAGGCTAACGTTTTCAAGTTCGCTGCTGGCTTTTGCTTCCAAGCCATTTTTTCCCTCCAATTCTCTGATTAAAACATCAAGGTTAGCCTTAAAATTATCTATCTTCTGGCGGTCTTGGGTAATTTTTATAGCAAGCTCTTCCCTTTGCCCTGCAAGCAGCGCTATCCGCTTCTTGAGTTCCTCTATGCGTTCGCGATTAAACCCGAGCTCCTGAACATCATGGGCAATGGCATTGGCAGCAGTCGTTGCCCGGCTTCGGAAATCGCTTAACTGAGTTTCCAGCCCATCCAATTCCTTCTGACGCTCAGCACATTCCTTATGCAGCCCTTCAATTGCCTGGGCATCGCGCATCTCCGTAGCTATCAACTGCTCAAGCTGCAGGTTAAGCTGGGCTATTTGCGCTTCATACTCTCCTAACTGGTAAGCAGCCAAGGTAGTTTCAAGGCCTTTAAGCTTTTCGAAAACATCTTTATAGCGCCGTGCCTTTGCCGCCTGGCGCTCAAGAGAGTTTATCTGACGTTTAACCTCAATAATAATATCATTGATACGAAGAAGATTTGCCTCGGCATCTTCTAGCCTACGCATCGTTTCCCTTTTCTGTGATTTATACTTACTGATTCCAGCGGCCTCATCGAACACTAAGCGCCTGTCTTCGGGTTTTGAACTCAATATCAAATCTATCTTACCCTGTTCAATTAAAGAATAACTCTCCGCGCCAATACCGGTGCCTAAAAAAAGCTCAGTTATATCCTTAAGCCGCACCTGCGTCTTATTAATACAATATTCGCTTTCTCCGGAGCGGAAAAGCCTGCGGGTCACCGTTACCTCATCATAATCAATAGGCAAAACCTTCGTCTCATTAGCAAAGGTTAACGAAACCTCCGCGTAGCCTAACGCGGGAATGCTTTCGGTACCGTTAAAAATGACATCCTCCATTTTAGAGCCGCGCAGAGATTTAACGGATTGCTCGCCTAAAACCCAGCGGATAGCATCAAAAATATTCGACTTCCCGCATCCATTGGGCCCGACTACCGCGGTTATTCCCGGTTCAAAATACAAGGTTGTTTTATCGGCAAAAGATTTAAATCCCAAGAGCTCTAATTTCTTAAAATACATCTATCTCCTTTCGCCCTCGTAAGAGGCACGTATGCTGACAACTACTCATTCTCAAGCCACGCATCTATTCTTTCCCGACGGAACCTCCACTGCCCAATGACTTTTGAAGCGGGAATCTTCTTCTTTTTAAGCCACTCATAAATAGTGCGCTTTTTAACCTTTAAATACCCCGCCAGGTCATCAATAGTCATAAGAGCCTCTGACACCATAGGTTACATTTTATAATAGTTAGCACAATTGTCAAGAAGAATATTTACATATCATGACATATTTTTACATTATCATGAAATTACCTCTATTATCCTGCTGCGCTGTGACATTAGATTTTGGCATTGCGCTATCATGTTTGAATATAGGGCGGAGGTCCTGTCAAGGTTATGTTTTCGCCCCGCCTACGGCGGGGCTCAAACACAACCTTGCCACCCCCGCTGGCAAGTGAAGTGTTGCAGATAGTAAGAATTTATGTCACGGAGCACTACTACACAGTGACCCAAATTTCTTATCACAGTGTAATAATAAAACTATTCTGGGTTATCTTTTATTGCGGGAATCTTTACGATAAGAGAGCGTGTGAGTACAAAGACACTCTCTAACATGCGGGAAGAATTACATCGATGCTAAAGAGATGCTATGAATATTTTCTCAAGGATTTACAGACGAATGATCTTATCGCTCTTATTACCCTTATAGGCGTTACGGGTATCAAAGATACGCTTGGAATGCTTGAGGATAAAATCATAGTCAAAACTGGTGTGGTCAGTAACCACTACCGCGCAGTCCATAGCGCTTAAGGCTTTGGAAGTAAGAGGAGTTGCCTTTACATTAAAATGCCCAAATTTGAGGTAAGGAATAAGCGGGTCAGCATAAAAAACATCAGCCTTGTTTTTCTTAAGCAAATCAATTATCTCTAAAGGCGGGGATTTACGAAGGTCTTTCACATCTTTCTTGTAGGTTACCCCTAAGACCAAAATTTTTGCCCCCGGTAAAGGCTTCAGGGCATGTAAACGGTTCACGACATACGCCGGCATCGAGGAGTTTAAATCTGAGGCCAATTTTATAAAACGCGACTTAAACCCGTGGAGCTTTGCTTTCCAATATAAATATAAAGGGTCTTTTGGAATGCAATGGCCGCCGACGCCCGGCCCCGGATAAAAGGGCATAAAACCGAAAGGCTTGGTCTTTGCCGCGTCAATTATTTCCCAGACATCCATATTCATGGTATGACAGAGCATCGCGAGTTCGTTGACTAACCCGATATTGATAAGGCGGAAGGTATTCTCTAAAAGCTTTACCGTCTCGGCAGCGCGCGGGCTTGAGACAGTGACGACCCGCTCTATGATATTTTCATACAACAATTTGAATAAATGCGCGGACTCCTGAGTCACCCCTCCGACAACCTTAGGGATTTTGTTTAAGGGGAATTTTTCATTGCCCGGGTCAATTCTTTCGGGAGAAAAGACTAAAAAGAAGTCTATCCCGCATTTTAAACCGGTTGACTCAAGCATCGGCAGGATAACCTCATCCGTTGTCCCGGGATACGTCGTACTTTCTAAAATCACTAACTGCCCTTTGCGCAGATGCTGTTTTATCTGGGTAACTGCCTGCTTAATATAGCTTATATTCGGCTGGTATTTTCGCTTGAGCGGCGTAGGGACACAGATAATAATAACATCAACATGGCCTAAGCGCCGAAAATCAGTCGTCGCTACTAATGAAGCCTCTTTAACTAATCTTTTTACATCTTTACTATCTACATCCAGGATATAGGGAATTGCGTTTTTGACATTATGCACTCTATCACTATCGGTATCAATTCCCGTAACGTGAAAGCCCGCCTTTGCAAGCTCAACCGCAAGAGGTAATCCAACATATCCCAAACCTATCACCGCAACTTGAGCGCTTTTATTCTTTATTTTTTTCTCTAATGGTATGTACATTGCATATACTCCTTTACTGCTTTTTGCCATGGCCTGAGCTTATATCCAAACACCCGGTTAAATTTCGTGCTATCCAACACGGAAAACGCCGGGCGCTTGGCCTTAAACTTCATCTGTGCCATCGCAACGGGTAGAAGCCGGACATTCTTTACCTTGGCCACCTTTAGGATATAGTTGGCGTAATCAAACCACGAGCAATACCCGGAATTAGCAATATGATAGGTGCCATAGAATGTATCTCCGGGCTTATGGGTATCAATGCGCTTTGCGATAAGATACAGTGCCTTTGCCAGGTCAATGGTATATGTCGGACAGGCGTACTTATCGCAAACAATAGAAAAGCATTCTTTCTCTTTTGCCCATGCCATGACATTCGTGATAAAATTATCCCTGCCTGTCCCAAAAAGCCAGGAAGTACGAATAATAATGTGTTTTTTTAACAGCTTCCTTACGAACTCTTCTCCCTCTAATTTAGTCCTGCCGTAAACACTTAAGGGATGAACCCTGTCGGTTTCCCGGTAGGCAGCATGCTTGGCACCGCTAAAGACATAATCCGTGCTCACATAGATAAGCACTGTACCGCTTGTGCGGGCCGCCTTACTCACGATACAGGTGCCTTGGGCATTGACCGCGTACGCTTTTCTTACATTCTCTTCGCAGCCGTCAACATCGGTAAAACCTGCCGCGTGTATCGCAAGCCACGGCCTGTACCGCAGAAAAAGAGCCGTTACTTTCTTAGCGTCTGTAATATCACATTCTTTACGGGCAGGCGCGATAACCTTATAATGCTTCGCGAATATGGCTGCGAGTTCCCTACCTAACATGCCTTCCGCGCCGGTTATAAAGACTATTTTTTTATTCTTTTCCACCACTTTTGGTTATTGGTATACCAGGCAATCGTCAAGGCAAGGGCTTTCTCAAATGAGAATTCAGGATACCAGCCTAATGCTTTTAGCTTCCTGACATTCAAAGCGTACCGCCGGTCATGGCCAGGCCTATCCTGGACATGGCTGATGCAACTCTCAGGCTTACCCATGGACTGAAGGATTTTCCTAGTCAGCAGTATATTGGGAATTTCATTACCTACGCCGATATTATACACTTCTCCGATTTTCCCCTTATGCAGCACCGTATCGATAGCCCGGCAATTATCCACAACAAAGATCCAATCCCTCTTATTCATCCCATCTCCGTAGAGCGGCACTTTTTTGCCTTCAAGCAGATGCGTGATAAAAAGCGGGATAACTTTCTCAGGATACTGATAAGGCCCGAAATTGTTCGATGAGCGGGTAATCAAAACAGGTACGTTATAGGTAACATGATACGCCCGCGCCAGGTGGTCGGCTGACGCTTTACTTGCCGAATAAGGGCTGTTAGGAAAAAGGGCGTCTGTCTCTTGAGACCTCCCTTTTTCGATGCTTCCATAGACTTCATCGGTTGATATGTGCAAAAACTTCCTTACCCTGTGCTTGCGGGCCGCTTCCAGCAATACATACGTGCCGGCAATATTGGCCTTGATAAAATCCGACGCGTCAGAAATTGAACGGTCCACATGTGTTGCCGCGGCAAAATTCACAAGGCAGTCGCATTCGGAAAGCACTTTACTGACTAACGCGCCATTGGCGATATCCCCTTTGACAAACCGGTAGCGCTTATTCTTCTCGATATCCGAAAGATTTTCCAGGTTACCGGCATAGGTAAGCTTATCCAGATTAGTAACGCTATAGCCCGGATATTTCTTAAGGATATGCCTAATAAAATTGGAGCCGATAAAACCGGCTCCACCTGTCACAAGTAATCTCATGGATTATTCCTTACATTTCTTTCGCACTAAGGTAGCGGCGCGATAGAGTGTCTCAGGGAGGCCGCAATCTGTCCACCAGCAATTTAAAATATCATACGAGAGTTCGTTCTTTTTCAAGTAGGCGTTATTCACGTCGGTTATTTCAAATTCTCCGCGGCCTGAGGGTTTCAAGGTTTTGATAATATCAAACACTTTTTCATCATACATATAGATACCGGTAATGACGTAGCAGGATTTCGGCTTCTTCGGTTTCTCTTCTATGGATACTATTTTCCCGTTTTTAATTTCGGCTACGCCGAAGCGCTCGGGGTCTTGCACCTTCTTTACAAGGACACGGGCACCCTTCTCCTGCCTCCTAAACTTGTCTACGTATTTTTTGATTGACCCACCGATAAGGTTATCTCCCAAGACAACCACAATCTTTGAGCCATCGGCAAAATGCTCGGTCAACCCTAATGCCTCGGCAATACCGCCTTCCCCTCTTTGATAGGTATAATTGATATGGCGTAAGCCGAATTCCTGGCCGTTACCGATCAACCTCAGGAAATCTCCCGCGTTATTGCCTCCGGTGACAATCATAATATCCTGTATCCCCGCCTCAACCAGGGTTTGAATGGTATAATAAACCATCGGTTTATCATACACAGGAAGCAAATGTTTGTTGGTAATCCGGGTTAAAGGCTCGAGGCGCTTTCCCAGCCCTCCGCATAAAATAATCCCTTTAAGGCTATCAGCTTTCGGCATTACTTTCTCCAGTCATACGGGATATCATTATCAAAGGCATCTATCCTGTATTCATCGGGATTATCCCGGTTATAGGCGACAGTAGGCACATTAATGACAACGGCTTCCTCATCACTGATACACTTAAACCCATGGTAGACCTTCTTTGGGATTCTCACTAAAAGGGGATTCTCCAGGCTTAACTCAAACTCATTAATCTTCCGATAGGTTTTTGATGTTTTCCGCGCGTCATACAGTGCCAAACGCATCTTCCCTTTGATACAACAGAAGTGGTCATCCTGTTTCTTATGATAGTGCCAGGCCTTGGCAACTCCCGGATACGCGGTAGTAAAATACACCTGCCCGAACTTCTGGAATATTTCGTCGTCACAACGCAAGATTTCCATCAGTTTTCCCCGGCCGTCGGGAAACACTTTTAGTTGTTTTACCTTTACACCCTGGATCATTGCCTCTTTCCTCTCCCCATCCCGATATAGCGGAAACCGTTTTTCTTCATTACCTGCGGTTCATAGATGTTTCTACCGTCGATAATAAGGGGCTGATGCATAATTTTTTTAAGCCGTGCTACATCAAGCTCCTTAAACTCATTCCATTCGGTTACAATAACAACGCAATCCGCGCCTTTTGCCGCCTGATAGGCATCTTTACAAAAGGTAACTCCCTGAACTATTTCTTTGGCCTTTTCCATACTCTGGGGATCAAAAACCCTTATTTTCGCGCCTTCTGACTGAAGTGACTCAATAATAGCCAACGAAGGAGCGCTTCGCAGGTCATCGGTATTGGGTTTAAAAGAAAGCCCCAAAAGGCAAATACGCTTATCTTTGAGTATCCACAATGCGTCCTTAATTTTTTTAACGATATCTTTTTTCTGATACTCATTAATATCCCGCACTGCCTTAAGCAATTCAAAATCATAGCCGTTTTTCCTGGCAATGGTGATAAAAGCATCCAGGTCTTTAGGAAAACAGGAGCCTCCATAGCCTATTCCCGCGTCTAAAAATGCCCTGCCAATTCTTTTATCCATCCCCATACCGTCAGCGACCTTAACGACATCCGCTCCCACGCGCTCACATATCTGCGCTATGGCATTGATAAACGAAATTTTAGTAGCGAGAAAGGAATTAGACGCGTGCTTGATAATTTCGGCTGATTTTATATCGGTAACAACAAGATGTGTTTTAAGCGGCTTATACAAATCACATAAAAGCTCCCTGGCAGCCTGCGACTCCACGCCAATAACAATCCTGTCAGGATGCATAAAATCGTTGATAGCCTGGCCTTCCCGCAAAAATTCGGGATTTGAAGCGACATCAAAGCTGATTTTCCCTTTTTTCGCGTTCGGGAGATTGACCTTAATGGTATGCTCAACCCAAAAACCTGTTTCTACCGGCACCGTCGATTTTTCCACTATCAGTTTATATCCGTTTAAGTTTTTCGCGATGGCTTTGGCGACGTTTTCTACCCCGGTAAGATCGGCATCGCCGTTATCTAATGGAGGGGTGCCAACGGCGATAAAAATTATTTTTGACTTCCTGAGGGCTTCCTTGATATCGGCGCTAAAACAAAGCCGTTTTTCCTTAACGTTGCGCCTGACCAATTCATCAAGCCCCGGCTCATAAATAGGCATTATCAGCTTTTTAAGCGAAGCGATTTTATCCTTATTGTTATCCACGCATATAACGGTATTGCCTAAATCCGCGAAACAAGCGCCTGTGACTAATCCTACATACCCAGTTCCTATGATTGCGATATTCATTTTCTTTCCTTGATTAGTACATTGTTACATAAGTTTCTTAAAATAGCTGTAAAAATTGGTGGCCGGGTTGTGTTTGAGCCCCGCCGTAGGCGGGGCGAAAACATAACCTGGACAGGACCCATTTTTACCATCATATCTATCAAAGGACTTATGTAACAATGCATTAGTTTACACTGGAAAAATCAATTTTAAACACTGAAAATAAGGTTTCCCGGCAATAACTAATCAGCCGCCTTGCCCTCAGCATATCCCTGCGACATCGGCTTAGGGTCATGGTAATTCTGGTTATAATCAATCGACATCTCCGGGAAAGCCTTGAGCCTTAAGGCAAACCATATCGTTTCCCCGCGCTCGCGCACCACATTATAATTAACATCAAGAATCCAGCAATGGAGCTCTTTTGAAATACTATAGGTCTGTTCCTTTAAAAGGCTGTTTCCTTTAAATTGCAGCCTTTCATACACTTTAAAAGACCAGCCTTTGATTAAATTGCAGATGATTTCTCCGGTCATCTGGCTGCTGGACTTTCTTTCATAACGATAGCCGCCGCCAACAGAAAGCCCCTTGCCGGATGCCGTCGCGTCAAAATTAGCATAAGAAAAATAATCCTTCTCATGGTTATAAGTAGCATCTGATTCAAACCTCATCCAATCATAGGGAAGCATCT
This sequence comes from Omnitrophica WOR_2 bacterium GWF2_43_52, assembly GCA_001805445.1. Taxonomy (GTDB): domain Bacteria; phylum Omnitrophota; class Gorgyraeia; order Gygaellales; family UBA12090; genus GWF2-43-52. The sequence goes on along the minus strand of MHGF01000025.1, from coordinate 28,602 downwards.
CCAGGTCAAAATTAATAGTATCGCTCCAATTCCGATTACGCCCTTCAACATTAAAAAAATAATTTGAATCCACGATTAAGCGCAAGAAATCAACAGTTTTATTGCGCCGCTTGGTTTGCAGTTTATTTTCTAATGAGAATGCTATTTGATTTGACTCACCTATGGCATCTATACCATCAAACTGTAAAAGTTTTGTTGAAGAAACTGTCGGGGGATGAATATACGAGTAATTAATATTAGGGCTGACAATATGCCGCAACTTGCTAATTTCCATGCCCACAATATCAGTATCGACATCAAATATCCTGTAAAATCTTGTGGTAAGGCTAATTCCGCTATCCCAGACTTCCCTAAAAACACCTACATCCCTACCAGAGATACGGCGAAAATACGTTTCGCGGCTACCTGCGAAAGGATTCAGCTCAAGAAAAGCTAATTTGAAAGGTAATGAGAATCGCTTATACAGATCCTCTCTCTGACTAGCATCATCTTCATCCCAACGCCCAGCATTCTCTGGCGTGGTCGCTATTTTTTCGTTAAAACTTACATACGAAACATTACTACTTACGTAAAAAGGAGACTCCAAAATCTGGGTAGTGGCGTTATCTAATTTTATCTCCGGCAACTTTTCTGTTTCTGAAAAAATACGATTAGTCCGTTTTTGAGTTAGGATGCTAAATGTAGAAGATTGATTTGAAAGGATACGGTTATACACCAGGTACGAAAGAGGCTGCTTATCCTTTTCATACTCACGGAAAAAATAATCTTTGATGAATTTTGTATCGCTTAGTTTATGATACTCCGCCAGCCAATAGGTATTCTTATCTATATCCCATTTATGGCGCCATTGAATACGATAACGCTGAGTATCGCTTGTTGCCTTAAGGTTAACCGGATAAGAATACAGATGCTTTCTGCCAATAGTCCGCTCGTTCATATAATAAGTCTTGACATACCCTTTGCCCGCTTTTTTCGTATCATAATAATTATCAATACCCCAGGCAAAGTCTTTCTTTTCCCGATAATCAAGGTGCACCCTGCCACCGGAATCAGGCAGAAGGTCATATCTCCATGCGGTTAAAAGAAACAAGCCCCAGTCCTTATTTTTACCAGGGCTAACCTCAACATGCATCCGGTCATCCTTTAAGTTCTGGGTAAACTTCGGCATATAGAATATGGGAGTATTGGCTACCCGCATCGTCATGGCCTTGGCAGTGACCTTATCGTTAGGGAATAACCTCAACAAGCGGCTTTGTATCCTATAATGGGGAGACTGCTCTTTATCGCAGGTGGTAAAATAGCCGTTTTTAATCTCTATTTCGTTTTCGGATACCTTACGCACGATTTTCCCTGAGCCAAAATAAGGATGATATGCTATGGTAGCATCAAATGCCTGGCCGGTTTTTGTTTTAAAATTGTAATCGCAAGAGTTTGCCTTAATCACGCCTTGGCCGTCTTCTAAAATGACATGGCCTTGGGCATGGGCTTCGTTGGTGGCGGTATTAACGGTCGCCTTATCGCAGGTTAAAACCGAATTCTCCTTGATAAGCTTCACATTGCCTTCTAAAGTAACCACATTTTTTTCTTTTGAGTATTCAATTGTATCGGCATTAATAATTATCGGCTGTTTTTCCTGGGTATTTTCGGAATCCCCTGAAAGTGCCTTAACAGGCGTACGCTTATCTCCTTCCTCCTGAGCGGCAGTTAAAAGCCCTGACGAGGCATCACGAGTATCTGACGGCTGAACATTTTCCCCTATTTTTAAATCTTCCTGCGCGAAAGCGAAAGAATACCCAGATAATGAAATCAGGAGAGCTAAAAACAGTATTGAAGGCTTACTTTTCATTTTTTACCAATGTTTCTTCAACCAATAAAGCCGCGCCTATCATACCAGCGTCATTGCCTAATTTTGCCTTAAGGATCTTAACTGTTTTTGCCTGGGTAGGCATGGATCTTTCCTTTATGACTTCCCTAGCCTTATCAAAAATAAACTTGCCGGCATTAGAAACCCCGCCGCCAATAACTACCGCGTCAGGATTAAGAAAATTGATTATTCCGGAAAGCCCCACCCCCAAGTGGCAGGCAACACCATTCCATATGCCAATAGCTTTGGCATTCCCCTGATGGGCTAAACGGCTTAGAGCTTCCAAATTAATACCTTTACCAAAGGTTTTTCTGACATTCCTTAAGATATATCTATTCCCGACATAGCGCTCGATACAGGCGCGGCCACCACAGTTACATTTCGGGCCAGCCTCATTAAGAGGAATATGGCCGGCCTCACCGGCACAAAAGCTACTGCCGCGATAAAGCTCTCCGTTAATGATTATCCCTCCCCCTACCCCTGTGCCAAGGGTAATGCCAATAACATTCTTTAACCCTATTGCCGCGCCGATACGAGTTTCCGCTAAACTCATCAGATTGGCATCATTATCAATCACTACCGGTAAATGCGTCTTTTTTTGCATAATCGATTTTAGGGCAACATTACACCAGCCTTTTATATTGGGGAAAAAATGGACTACACCTCTAGAAAAATCAACAGGCCCGGGAACACCGATACCAATACCAGCCACATTATTTTTAGTGATATCCGCTTCCAAGAAAAGGCCGCTTGCCGCGTTAGAAAGGCCGGCGATAAGATTTTCCTTTATACCAAAAGTAGCTGTAGGCACAACAGCGCGCAAAACTATCCGCCTTTTTCTGATTAACCCGATTTTTATGTTCGTCGCGCCTAAGTCTATGCCAATGATATAGTTTTTAACCATAAGAGAGGTGTATTGTAACCTAAAACATCCCCCTTTGCAAGCAGAAAATTATCTCCATAGTAATCGGTCGCTAAACGGGGGAAATGGGTGGCCCCGCCGCAGGCGGGGACAGTACCCATTTCCTTTGGCCACTGATAACTGGCCGGTTACTCTCCATATTCCCGGCGCGCTAACATTTAATGCCGAACGCGCAGACTCTATTCCTGCCTTTGGCCTTCGCGATATAAAGGGCCTTATCCGCCTTATCAATTAACCGGCTGATCTGTTCCGCGTCTTCAGGATATGATGATACTCCTATACTGATGGTACAGTTGAAACGCTCATGGAAAGCACTTATTCTGGCCTTTTCCATATTTAAACGGATGCGTTCTGCTACCAAGTAGGCCTTTTCTTTAATAGTCTCAGGTAACATGATACAAAATTCTTCTCCGCCATAGCGCGCGCACATATCAATCTGGCGTAAAGAGCCGCTAAGAATGCGCCCAATTTCCCTTAAGATAAAATCTCCTGTGATATGTCCATAGGTGTCATTGTAGGTTTTAAAGTTATCTACGTCGATAATCAAAAATGATAACGCCAGGTTATTCTGCTTTGCTCGCACCTGTTCCTCTTTAAATCTCTCCATAAAATACCGCCGCACGTAGACACCGGTCAGGCTATCGGTAATTGAAAGTTCCTGTATTTCCCTATATAGCTCCGCGCGCTTTAAGAAAAGCTCAAGCTGGTTTACCATTACCATCATCTTAACCCTATTTACGCTCACGGAATCCCTAACAGCAAAATAATATGTCTTTTGATTGGCCGAAATCCTGAACACACTTTTGCCGCTTGCGTCAGGAGATTCAACAAATTCTGCCTCACTGAGATTAAAAAGCGCGGTTATCTTCTCTCGAAACGTATTCAGTATATCTTCTTCCTCAAGAGGCTTCGAAAGCTCCTTGGTAACCTCATAGAGGGCCGACTCCATTTCTACAGAAGCTGCTATTTTAGCATTTGACTCCTGGGCATATTGCAGCCTAGTCCCGATAACTTCGAGCAAATCACGCTTGGCCAAAGAAGCGATAGACAAAGCCTGCACGCTTCGCTTCCCTGTGTTCCAAATCCACCACATCACCATGGAAGCGATAAGGATTCCAAAGAAAACCCCTAGAATAAGCATACTCTATTCCTACCCAATTTTTTTGCCTCATACAATGCCGTATCCGCCTTATGGAGCAACTCCAAAAGTGACGCGGCATCCTGGGGACAGTGAGCAACACCTATTGAAACAGTAATGGCAGTCGCTTTGCGCCGCACCATCATCTTTTTCTCCTGGACAAAACTACGGATAGTCTCAGCCAAACTAAACCCTTCCTGTTTGGTGCAAGACGGGACAATGATCAAAAATTCTTCGCCGCCATAACGGCCCAGATGAGCGTTCTTCGGCTTTATATATCCGCCCAACCACGCGCTTAAATTCTTTAGCACAGAGTCTCCGGCCACATGGCCGTAGAGATCGTTATACTGCTTGAAGTAATCTATATCTATCATCATAACTGCTAAACCGCCTGTGGCGCTATTGACACGCTGTAATTCCTCCTTAAGCTTCTCGAGAATAAAAGCGCGGGTATAGAGCGCGGTGAGTGAATCCTTAACCACCAATTCCTTTAAATGCTGGTAATACCGCGCGTTATCTATGGCTACGCTTGCGATATCCGCGATAGTGTTTAAGACCCTCAGATCCTCAAGAGTAAATGATTTAGCATAGGGAGAATCTAAACGCACGATGCCCCGAGGACTATTTTGGCTTACAAGACAGCAGGCGATAAGTGAACCTATGGGAAAGGCAGCCGCTGTTTTTAGTTTTTTTATGTCAAAACGAAAATCATTTACCGTATCTTCAACTAATAACGGTTGCATATGTTTTACTACCCACTGGTTAAACATATCGCTGTCTTTTCCCTTAACAAACGAATACTCTGTCGTATTGTTTTTGGCTGCCTCCAATACCACCTCTCCTGAGGAGCTATCTACAGAATACACCATGCAGATAGTCTTTTCATGGCCAAGAAGGATGAGGGTTTGGCCTAGCAACATAGCAAGAGTATCGTCCAAGGATAAATTCTGATTAAGTTTCTCGGTAAAAAGAGATAAGGCGTCATAACGCCTCAGTTTAAAACGGAGGGCTCGGCTTCGCGACTCTTCAACCTCGAGCTGTTGGCTGGCGATATTTATCCGCCCTTGCAGGTCTTCAAGCTCTGCTTTTAGCGAATACTCTTTTTTATTCTTTTTCTGTATGAACGATACGGCTATAAGGAAAGAAACAAAGGCAAGGCTCGCTACTATGGACGGATGTGTAAGGTAAGCCATAAAAAGGTGCCCATTGGGGGACATAGGCTCCCTCTTAAATATTCCTGCGTTTTATCGCCAGGGATATGATACGAATGGAAGAAACATAGATTGTTTAAGAGCGCCTTTTAAAATCCGGGTTAAACAACGGTAGCTTCTGTATCTTTATCAAAGAAATGGACTTTACTCATATCAAAAACGAGATCCATATCCTGATTGATCAAAGGACGGTCATGAGCGCCGACCCGCGCGATAAAACTATGTTTTCCGGTATTAAGATATAAGTAGACCTCGGAGCCCAGCGGTTCAACAACTTCACAGGTCGCGCGGACAATATTTTCGGGAGGAGCGGTTGAAACAAAAAGCTTATCGTAAATATCTTCTGAACGTATACCGAGGAAAATCTCTTTACCCGCGTAAGAAGCAATAATCCTATTCATTTCCTCGACAATCTTCACCTTGATTTTACCTTCATCAAAATAGAAACGGCTGTCTTTCTTAATAATCCTTCCAAGCATAAAATTCATGGGAGGAGAACCGATAAAACTGGCCACAAACTTATTGACCGGATGGTCATAGATAGTAATAGGATCAGCCACTTGCTGCACCAGCCCGTCTTTCATTACCGCGATGCGATCCCCCATAGTCATAGCTTCTGTCTGGTCATGGGTTACATAAATCATAGTAGTCGCCAAGCGAAGGTGGAGCTTATGAATTTCCGTACGCATCTGCACGCGCAATTTCGCGTCAAGGTTACTCAAAGGCTCATCAAACAAGAATACCAGAGGTTTCCTTACAATTGCCCTGCCAACCGCGACACGCTGGCGCTCTCCGCCGGATAATTCCTTCGGCCTGCGGCTAAAGAGGCGTTTAAGCCCTAAAATTCCCGCGGCGTCGTTAACCCGTTTCTCTATCTCTGCTTTTGGATAACGCCTGAGCTTTAAGCCAAATGCCATATTTTCAAATACGGTCATATGAGGATATAAGGCATAATTCTGAAATACCATGGCGATATCACGGTCTTTTGCCGGGACATCATTGACCAGTTTATCTCCAAGGTATAATTCCCCGGAACTTATCTCCTCTAAGCCTGCGATCATTCGTAAGGTTGTGGACTTACCGCAACCAGAAGGCCCGACGAGGACCATAAACTCCTTATTTTCAATGCCAAGGCTTACTTTATTTACCGCGGTAACCCCTCCCGGATATACCTTAGAAACATCCTTTAAGCTTACTTGTGCCATTTTTCCTCTTTTTTAGTTTTGCATCAAGCTATCCTGTCACACACATTCACCATCCCTCGGAATTACTCTACATACTTTATCGCTGGTCAAAGTATACACAACAGCAGAGCCTTTCAGGTGAAATATATTATAGTAGATTCCGAAAAGATGTCAACTCAGATAATCAATCAGCTGGCTTACCACTGCCTTCATCTGTTTGCGCTGCAGAATCATATCAATATGGCCATGCTCCAAAAGGAACTCTGAGCTTTGGAAACCGGCAGGCAGTTTCTGGCGTATCGTCTGTTCAATAACTCGCGGGCCGGTAAAACCTATTAACGCCTTTGGTTCAGCGATGATAACATCGCCTAGGCTGGCAAATGATGCCAAAATCCCCGCCATTGTGGGATTTGTCAAAATTGAAATATACAGCTGCCCTGCTTTCTGGTGCAAAGCAAGCGCGCCTGAGGTTTTTGCCATCTGCATCAGGCTAAACATCCCTTCATACATACGCGCTCCGCCGCCAGAGCCGGAAACAATAATTACAGGGACCTTCATACTGGTTGCCTTTTCGACTGCCCTGGTAATCTTTTCTCCCACCACTGAACCCATTGAGCCCATAATAAAGCGGGAATCGGTGACAACAATTACAATTTTTTTCCTATTTAAAGTTCCTTCACCGCTTACTGCAGCGTCCTTTAACCCCGTTATCTCCTGGTCGCTTTTAAGCTTATCACAATAGGTTTTTGGCCCTTTAAATCCTAAAGGATCTGCCGAAACCATATCTGGGTCATATTCACGAAAAGTTCCTTCATCAATAAGCAACTGCAGCCGCTCTCCGGCAGTAAGCATAAAATGATACCCGCATTTCGGGCATACCTTAAGGCTCTCCTCAAGGTTCTTATTGTAAATAGGAGCTGAACAATCCTCACACTTAGTCCATAAGCCCTCAGGAATTTCTTTCTTTTTTACTTTGACTATTGTATATTTAGGCTTAAATAACGGCATCTTCCCTCACTACCTTCGGGAGTAAATAGTAGAGAGTAGTAAGTAATTTAGTTACTACTTTCTACTTTCTACTTTCTACTCTCTACTCTCTACTGGCAGCTCTTTCTTGAGCATGTTTATCACCAGCCCTGAAACCGGCTTAGGATAAAAATACGTTGACTTATGCGGCATCTTTTTAAAGCAGCGCGCGATAGAGCTGATTTCCCGAGGGCTTGGCGGATTCATAAAAAATGCTGCCTGGTATTTTTTGCTTTTTACTAAACTAACGGCTTGCTTTTCATCCCGGGCATACACAATATCCGCATCGTGATGATGCTGCTTTTTTAGTTTCAGTAGTTTGCTAAAAACTAAACTATGCAGCAAAACAACATCTAAGTTATTATAGCAATAATCTCCTTGGGAAACCACGGGTTTCTTTTTTGCCGGAGTAGCCCTAACATCAAGCAGGTAAAACCGGTTTGCTCCTAAAAAAAGTCCGAAGGCGCGCCGGCCTGCCCTTTTTTTAAGCTGGAGAAGAAGCTCGGGTAAATTCGCGCAAGGGCTTAGCTTGAAATAGTTTTCTAACAATGCCGGTAGTTGAGAAATAATTTCCTGGCTGACATTACGTACTACCCTATGCGTTGGCAACACTCTGAGGCCTTGGTTCCTGAGGTTACAAAAATACATCATCACATAATCACTCCGCGAGCGCGCCACGGTACGCTTGCGCGCTAGCCTATGATAAAGGCTGGCTACTTCATAGCGATGATGGCCGTCAGCGATAAAAATCTGTTTATCGGCCATCGCTTGCGTAAGCCCGCGGATAAATTCCCGGTCTTCTATTTTCCAAAGTTTATTTCTTATTCCCTCAAAGAAAAAATCATAGAGCGGTTTTGCCTTGGCATGCTTTCTGAGGCGCGCGTCGACAGCGGCATCATCGGCATCATAGAGCCCAAAGATAGGGCAGAGATTTGCCTGCGTCGCCTTAAGCAGGGAAAGCCTGTCCTGTTTGGGCTTACAAAAAGTCTTCTCGTGAGGAAACACTACCCCTTTTCCTGTCGGCTCAAGCCGAAGAAGGGCAATAAAACCAAGGCGCTTATAGCCCTGAGCGGCTACCCTGTACTCCTGTTCATAGAGATAGATAGCTGGCAGGCTGTCGCAAACGAATACTTTTTTTCTGATAGCCTCCTTTAAGAAATCTCCCGCGCGGGTATATTTATTATGCCTGGAGGTATCACTTTGCTTTGCCTTACCTAAAATGAGACGGATAAAATTATCGCGGCTTGATGCATGGAGTTTATTCTGCTGCTCCGGGGAAATAACGTCATAGGGCGGGCATACTACTTTTTCTATTTTTTTAACGAGCGTGGGGTTATATCGCAAACCGCAAAACGCGCTTATTTCTGCCATGAGGCCTTCTTTCGCTTAAGAATAAAAAACGCGCCGATAGCCGCGCCTATCATATCGGTAATCCAATCAAGGAAACTCGCGCTTCTGCCAAAAATAAAGCTTTGATGAAACTCATCGCTTGCCCCATAAACGGCCGCGATGATAAAAGCGATAATTTGCAGCTGAAGGAAACCCACCTTGCCATAGTGTTCATTCAATGCCCTTATAAGGAGCAGCCCCAAAATGGCATATTCAAGGCAATGGTTAAGTTTATCCCATTCAAAAAGAGAGAACTGTTCGGGGGGACGGCTTAAGGAAGAAAGATAGAAAATAAGCGCCATATAACTATAAACAGGAAACCAATAAAGAAAAAATTTTCGCACCGCAGAGAGCGTTACTTATTCGCCGAAGGACAGCCTTGGCACGATGGCTTACTTGCAGCGCACGCAGCCTGCGCGCTCTTTTCTTTTCCGGTTGATTTTCGGTAATCAGTCGCGTAGAACCCTGCTCCCTTAAAAATTATACCCGCGCCATTACCAATAATCCTGCGTAGTGACTTTTTGCACTTTGGACAGCGCGACAAAGGCTTATCTGTCATACTTTGAAACTTTTCAAAACGGTACGCGCAAGACTTACATTCGTATTCATATGTTGGCATTATAACCTCACTTCGTTCGGTTAGATAACAGATAACAGAGAACAGATTACAGAAATATGCAGAAATTTATTGAAATTCGTGGAAATTCTACCAACAATGAGCTCAATCAATTTCCTCGCTTTGCTGTATATTTCTACTAATTTCTGTTTTCTGTACTCTGTCTTCTGTTCTCTTCTTTATCTAAACACTTTCTTTACTTTGTCCGTAAAAGACTCTTTTCCCGCATCTACCTCTTCCCCGCGCAGCGCGGCAAACTCTTCTATAAGCTTTCTCTGCTGCGCTGTTAAATCATTAGGAATCTCAACATTCATCCGCACAAGCTGATCTCCCCGGTCATAGCTATGCACATCCGGCATGCCTTTTTCCTTGAGCCGAAATATCTTTCCCGGCTGAGTGCCCGAAGGGATTTTCATTTTCACTTTCCCCTCTAAAGTCAAAACTTCAACTTCCCCGCCCAAAAGAGCAGTCGAAAGAGGTATCCTGCTTTCAGTTACAATATCATTATTATGGCGTTCAAAGTTATTATGCGGCAGGACATTAATCAAAACATAGAGATCCCCATGCCCCTGTGTTCCGGCTTCACCTTCACCGCGCACCCGCAGCGATGAGCCCGTATCAATGCCCGCGGGAATTTTAACCTCTATCTTACGGGTAATTTTTATCCTGCCCTGCCCCTGGCAAGAAGTACAGGGCTGGCCTACAAAAGAGCCTTCGCCGCGGCACTTCGGACAGGTCTGACGTATCTGAAAGAAGCCGCTGGACATAATTACCTGCCCCGCGCCCTTACACTGGCTGCAGGCAGTCTTTTTCGAACCCGGTTTCGCCCCCTGTCCCTGGCAGGTTGAGCAAATTTCATAGCGGGGAACATTAATAGTCTTTTCCAACCCCGCATAAGCTTCTTCTAAAGTAATATCCACCTCAATCTGGATATCTCTTCCCCTGCGCGAACGTGTCCCCTGCTTTCGGGCTCCGCCTCCAAATATATCAAAGCCTAAATCGCTGAAAATTTCGTCAAAGATACCTCCGCCAAACCCTTTCGCGTCACCAAAAATGCTGCCAAAATCAGCGCCCTTAAAGATATCTTCATAGGCATATTTCTGGTCAATCCCCGAATGGCCGTATTGATCGTAGAGCGATCTTTTCTGGGTATCGGATAGAACCGCGTAGGCCTCAGATATCTCCTTAAACTTTTCCTCCGCCTCTTTTTTTTGCTCAGGAGGGACACGGTCAGGATGATACTTCATGGCAAGAGTTCTGTATGCCTTCTTTATCTCATCCAAAGGAGCGGCCTTGCTTACATTGAGTATTTCGTAATAGTCGCGTTTAGTACTCATCATTGTTTAACTGTTACATTGCTAAATTGTTACATTGTTGAGAATAAAAAACAATGTGCCAATTTGACAGTTTAGCAGTTTATTTATCATCCTCCGCCTTGTACTCGGCGTCAATGATATCCTCATCCTTCTGTTTTTCTTTTGGTTCTTTTTCTGTCTTCTGTCCCCGCTCTGATGAACCCTGGGCTTTCTCTTCAGGCTTCTGCCCTTGTTGTTTGGCCGCTGCCTGTTTATATACTTCTTCGGCTAATTTATGAGAAGCGGCAGTTAACTCTTCCATCTTCTTCTTAATTTTATCAACATCCTTATCCTTTATCGCATCTTTTAAATCATCAACTTTTTTCTGAATTCCCTCTTTCTCGGAAGCAGCAATTTTATCTCCGAACTCCTTCAAGGATTTTTCCGTGGAATACACCAGCGTATCCGCCTGATTTTTGATTTCAACTTCCTCTTTTTTCTTGATATCATCGGCGGCGAATTTCTCCGCGTCCCTGACCATTTTATCAATTTCCTCTTTGGATAGCTTCTTCGGCGCGGTGATGCGGATAGATTGCTCCTTTCCGGTACCTAAATCTTTAGCTGAAACGTGCACAATACCATTAGCGTCAATATCAAAGCCAACCTCAATCTGCGGCACGCCGCGCTGGGCGGCAGGGATACCCACCAAATCAAACCTGCCTAATTCAACATTATCATCGGCCATTTGACGCTCACCCTGGAGCACGCGAATGGTAACCGCGGTCTGGTTATCAGCGGCAGTTGAAAATATCTGGCTCTTTTTGGTAGGGATAGTGGTATTTCTCTCAATGAGTTTGGTACTGACCCCGCCTAAGGTTTCAATACCAAGTGAAAGCGGCGTCACATCCAAAAGCAAGACGTCTTTCATATCGCCCGTGATAATCGCCGCCTGGACCGCGGCCCCCAAGGCAACACATTCCATAGGGTCAACACCGCGCTCGATTTTTTTGCCCACAAAATCTTCAACATATTTCTGGATAATAGGCATACGGGTTGGCCCGCCAACCATAATCACCCGGTCGATATCTTTAGCGGTAAGTTTGGCATCCGAAAGCGCCTGTTCCATAGGATGGTGGCACCTTTCTACAATAGGCATAATCAATTCCTCAACCTTGGCCCTGGTTAAATTCATCGTAAGATGTTTCGGGCCTGTGGCATCCGCGGTAATAAAAGGCAGGTTTAGATCTGTGCTCACCGTGCTTGAAAGCTCAATTTTCGCCTTCTCCGCCGATTCTCGCACACGCTGTACCGCCATCTTATCGTTTTTCAAATCAATGCCGGACTCTTTCTTAAATTCTTTGGTAACATACTCAATCAGGGCGTTATCCATATCGGTCCCGCCTAATTGCGTATCTCCTGAGGTAGCTTTAACCTCAAATACGCCTTGCGCCATTTCCATAATAGTAACATCCAGTGTCCCCCCGCCTAAGTCAAAAACCATAATCTTCTGTTCCTTATGAGATTTTTCTAAACCATAGGCAAGACAGGCGGCAGTAGGCTCGTTGATAATGCGTAATACCTTAAGCCCGGCAATTTCACCCGCGTCTTTAGTCGCGGTCCTCTGGTTATCGTTAAAATACGCGGGGCAGGTAATCACTACCTCTTCAACCTTGTCCCCTAAATAGCTCTCGGCGTCCTGCTTGATTTTCTGCAAAATAAACGCGGAAATCTGCTGAGGGGTATATTCCTTGCCGTAGACCTTAAATTTATGGTCCGTACCCATCTTGCGTTTGGCCGCCTGAATGGTACCCTCGGCATTAATCGCTGCCTGGCGGCGCGCCGGCTCTCCTACTAAACGCTGGCCGTCTTTGGTAAAGGCTACGTATGATGGGAATGCCTTGCCTGAAGCAACCCCCGCGCCTTCCGCGGAAGGAATAATCACAGGCCTTCCACCCTCCATCACTGCTGCCGCTGAGTTTGATGTCCCTAAATCAATTCCTATTACTTTAGCCATTTTTCTTCCTCCCTTAATATTTTCGGCCTTTCAAACCTTAAGCTGTTTTGTTATCCTTTTGTTCCAATGCTATTTGAGCTTTCTGTTCTACAGGTTTACCGGTTGACACCTTTACTTTTGATGTCCTCACTACTCTATCATGAAGAAAATACCCTTTTTGCAATTCCTCAACCACCGTATGCTCGGGTAACGCTGAAGCTACCTGGAGCATAGCCTCGGATGTATGCGGGTCAAATGCCTTTCCTGTGACCTCTATAGGCTTAACCCCGTGGGATTTTAGCATCTCATACAGATGAGTAAGAATCATCTCTATACCTTTTAAGAAATTCGCTAAATCGGCATTCTTGTTTTCCGCGGCTTGTGACGCATTTTCCAAATCGTCTAGAATAGTAAGCAGTTCCAAAATAATACCTTCATTAGCATATTTAGTAAAATCCTGGGACTGCTTCTCCATACGCTTACGGGCATTATCAAATTCCGCCTGAAGCCTCAAGAGCCTGTCGTGCAGGTCATTACATTTGATGGACTCCTCCTGCAGCCGTTTATACTCTTCCTCCGCGACAATCATCACTTTTTCTTCCGGCTTCTTTACATGCGCGTGTTTGGCTTCGGCCTTCAGGGGTTCCTTATCGTCATTTTGATTATTATCTTTCAGATGCATAGATTCGTTATAAGTTTTCCAATGCCTTGCTCATTAACTCCGATACATACTCAATCGTAGGGATAACCGAGCTGTAATTCATGCTCCGCGGCCCCAATACGGCAATTCTCCCTGTAGGCTTATCTTCAACCTCGTAGGTTGAAACAATTAAAGAGCACGTATCTATTTCAGAACAGGCAAGTTCATGGCCGATATACACCCGCAGCCTTTTTTCTAAATCCCGGTTCAGAATCTCTAGGAGCGTTTTCTTTTCCTCAAGGATACGCACAATGCTGCGGATTCGCTCAATATTTTTTAATTCGGGATGGCCTATAATTAATGACGCTCCATTGTAATAGATTTTATTTTCTTTATCCAGAATAGTTACGATACCAGCGCAATGGGTAAAGGTAGAGAGGACCTCTGAAGTCTTCTCAAGAATATCTTCCAATTTCGTAAGCTGCCGGCAGTATTCATGGGTGATAGAGCTCTTCTCTTCCTCCAAAAGCTGCATCTGCGATAAAAGCATATCCACATAATAACGATACCCTTGATCGGTCGGTATGCGCCCGCTTGAGGTATGGGTATGGGTAAGATACCCCTGGCCCTCAAGCTCAGTCATGACATTGCGCATCGTTGCCGAAGAACATTCAAAATCGCGGCAGATATCATCGGAGCTGACCGCTAAGGCCCTTTTGATATAGCTTTCGATTACTGCCGAAAGCACTTCGCGGTTACGCGTTTCTTTATCCGTTCTTCTTACCATTATGTTTTAAGGAAATCTCGATTGCGCGCAGATACACGCTATGTTTCTAAAAGGAAACTTATATTTTAACAAAAACTATCTTCTTGTCAATATTGGTTTCAGATTTTTCTGTTAAGAGTTGATTTTTCTTCAGGCCCTTGGTTTCACTTTCTAAGGCCGCTTTCACTGTCTCGAGCTCTTTTAGTTCAGCTCGCAGCACTATAAGCGATAGAGGATCCTGAATATTTTTTTGGATAACCCGCTTCAGCGGCCGCGCGCCATACACAGGGTCATAACCGATATTCGCCAAATATTCTTTTGCCTTATCGCTTACCTCTAAGGTTATTTTTCTCTCTTCCATGCGTTTCTTAAGGATATTCAACTGAACATCCACTATTTTCTTTATTTCTTCAACCCCGAGGCTCTTAAAAATAATTATTTCATCAATACGGTTAATGAATTCCGGACGGAAAGCGCCCTTTAATGCTTCGTTATCCCTGAGGTTAGAGGTCATAATAATCAAGGTATTCCTAAAATTCACTGTTCTGCCCTGCCCGTCAGTTAAACGGCCATCATCCAGAAGCTGCAATAAAACATCCAGCACCTCCGGATGCGCCTTCTCAATCTCATCAAAAAGGACCACCGCGTAAGGCCTGCGCCTGACGGTTTCTGTAAGCTGTCCGCCTTCCTCATAGCCCACATATCCCGGAGGCGCGCCCACAAGCCGGGAAACCGTATGCTTCTCCATATATTCAGACATATCTATACGCACCACTGCCTGCTCATCATCAAATAAAAACCAGGCTAATGATTTGGCGAGCTCGGTCTTGCCCACACCGGTTGGCCCCATAAAGATAAAGGAACCCATTGGACGGTGAGGATCTCCCAAACCCGAACGATACCTGCGGATACAGCTTGAGACCGCCTCTACCGCCTCATCCTGGCCGATAACCCTGCTCTTAAGCCGCTCTCCGATTTTTAATAATTTCTCGATTTCACCTTCAAGCAACCTGCTTGAGGGGATATGCGTCCATTTAGATAAAACCTTGGCAATATCCTCTTCATCAACTTCTTCCTTAAGCATCTGCCTGTCTTGCTGGAGCTTTTGCAGCCTCTTATTTTCCTCGTCTAATTCTTTCTCTAACGCTATCAGCTTTCCGTAACGAATCTCGGCTATCTTGTCCAAGTTTCCCGCGCGTTCGTATTTTTTCTCATCCGCCTTGACTTCTTCTATTTTGTTTTTAACATCCTGTATTTTCTTGATTACGGTTTTCTCCTGTTTCCAATGCTTGGTGAGCCCCTCAGATTTTTCCTTTAATATTTCTAACTCCTTCTCAATTTTCTTTAGCCGCTCGATTGAATTCCGGTCTTTTTCTTTTTTTAACGCTTGAGCCTCAATTTCTATCTGCATGATTTTACGCTCTACCTCATCTAACTCCTGAGGCTTACTGTCTATTTCGATACGCAGCCCTGAGGCCGCTTCATCAATCAGGTCTATTGCCTTATCCGGCAAAAACCTCTCACTGATATAACGATTGGATAACGTGGCCGCGGCAATAAGCGCGGAATCTTTAATCCGCACCCCGTGATGAGATTCGTACCGCTCTTTGAGCCCGCGTAAAATGGTAATCGTATCTTCAACCGTAGGCTCGCCAACTAAAATCGGCTGAAATCTGCGTTCAAGGGCAGCGTCTTTTTCAATATATTTGTGGTATTCATCCAAAGTGGTCGCGCCGACGCAACGCAATTCTCCCCGTGCCAACGCTGGTTTAAGCATATTCGAGGCATCAACCGCCCCTTCCGCGGATCCCGCGCCAACTACGGTATGCAACTCATCTATAAATAAGATAATCTGGCCTTCTTTCGCCTGTATCTCTTTGAGCACTGCCTTAAGCCTGTCCTCAAACTCCCCTCTAAACTTTGCTCCGGCAATCAATGCCCCCAGGTCTAATGCCACTACCTGCTTCTCTTTTAATCCTTCGGGCACATCATTATTGATAATTCTCTGGGCAAGCCCCTCAACAATAGCGGTCTTGCCAACACCTGGCTCGCCGATAAGCACGGGATTATTTTTTGTGCGCCTGGACAATACCTGAATCAGCCGGCGAATCTCATCATCGCGCCCTATCACCGGGTCTAATTTTCCCCGGTTAGCCAAATCCGTAAGATTTCGGCTGTATTTTTCTAATGCCTTGAATTTAGCTTCTGGATTATTATCAGTTACCCTATGGCTTCCGCGTATCTTTGCCAACTCAGATAACACCCTGTCACGCGATAGCTTATGTTTTCCCAAAACCCCTGATAAATCATCAAGCATTGCTAAAAATAAATGCTCAACCGAAACATACTCATCTCCAAGCCGCCTTGCCTCTTCTTCGGCACTACTGAAGGTAGTAGTAAGCCGGGAAGAAAAATACACTTCCTGCGCCTTAGCGTATACTTTAGAACGCTCCTTAAGGGAATCCTCAGTTTCCCTCGACAAAGAAGCCGTATTCAACCCCATGCTCACGAGGGCCTCAACGACAATGCTTTCTTCCTGCCGTAATAAAGACAACAAAAGATGCTCATTATCCACCTGCTGGTGGCTTAACTTTTTAGTTAACGCGACAGCATCCTGAATGGCTTCCTGCGCTTTTATGGTGAACTTGTCTAAATTCATTTACCTATCCTTCTTGAAGAATCACGTTTCGTGTACCGTTAACCGCGAACCGTTTACCGTAGAGTATGTACGATTATAACGGTACACGGTAAGCGGTGAACGGTAAACGTAAAAAATTCTTCTCTAATCTTATTTCACTTCCACCTTAATCTGTTTCGCCTTCGCGCCTTCTTTTTTGGGGATATGTATTGCCAACACCCCTTCCTTATACTGCGCCTTTACTTTATCGGCATCAACATACGCGGGTAAAGGCAGGCTGCGCAAAAACGAACCGTAAAATCTCTCAATGCTGTGATATTTCTTTTCCTTATGCTCTTCCTCATGCTTACGCTGGCCGCTAATGGTCAGCATATTATTATCCACAGAGATGTCTATATCAGATTGCTTCACTCCCGGTAAATCCACTTTGATGGTTACCTGATTTTTGTCCTCGCTGATATCCATTGACGGCGACCATGTCGCTTCTTTGGATATTTTCTCCGGCAACATTTCATAGGAAGTATCAAAGAAGCGCGTTAACCCTTTTTCCAAATCCCTTAATTCGTGAAACGGATCCCACTCTCTTCCCCTCCATTTTACGATAGCCATTCTAACCGCCTCCTTTCACTCTTTGCTTTGCCTGCACCGCAGGCAAAGCCTTCACTTACCCTTTTCTCATCAAGTTCATTTTAGCACTCTTCGCTTAAGAGTGCCAACGAAAAAATAAAAAAATTTTACTCTTCTTTTTCTAAAATTATTTTTACGCCGCTAATGTTCACGTGTTTTTCTTCTATCAAAAAATGCACATACTCAAGCCTTCTCACATCCTTAAGAGAGTAAAGGCGGCTTTTTTTACCAATTCTTTTGGGGCAGACTACCCCTGCCTTATCCAATTGCCGTAACGTCCACAGTGGTATCCCTACCAGCTTACTGACAACACTAATCACGTATACGGGCTCATCAGGGCTTATTTGTATATCAAACATAGGCACTTGGTCACTCTCTCTTTCTTCTATTCTAAATATTTTTATACCATTAAATAATTATTTTGTCAAGATAATTTAATAAAATTAATTAGATATTCTAACTGTAACGAGTATTAAAAATGCCCTTGTTAGCTGTGGGCAGAAATAGCTTGTCATTACTCGTATATCTGATACGCGAGTATTGCTAAGCTTACTTTTTTAAAACGTATCTTCCTGTATCTACGATAACTATTGATTCTCTCAATGCTGCCGAGCTTTCTACTACTTGCTCCTCTTGCAACATGCAGATTTCCAGCAAACAAAACATCAATTCATCCTCCTTTTCCTTCATTTGCCCTTTTTGAAAACAGGCCGCTACATACTCCTTCACTCTTTGGCCAGAGGGAATTATCCCGCCTTTTACCATATTCCTAATCTGCTCTAATTCTTTCTCCATATCAAAGTCTTCCAACGTTGCCCTACTCAACACAGGTAAACTAAAATCCAACCCGGAAAGGTTTCCCATTGGCTGCGTCAATATATTCATCGCACGAAAGTCAATACCTCCAATATCCCCTTGCGGCTGGCCTTGAATCCCAGAAGAAGCAACGCCTTTTTGCAAAGCCTCTGCAATATTCATGGCTAAAACCCTCACGTCTAAATTGTTTAAAATATCATTGCGCGAAACTTTAATAGCACCATTTTTATAAACATTTATATTTACAATACTGCGCTGCGGTGTTTGCAATTGAATTAAAAAACTACCCTCGTCATGAGGCAACGGGACTAGAATCAAAGAAAAATTATCAGGATAGCTTTGATCATTTAACTTGACCAGCTCAGCAAATTGATAATAAAGAGCGACAGGCCTCTCTTTTATAAGGCTTCCCAAATATGCAGGCGTCACCTTTAACTGACTCAGCTCCTCAGCAAACTGTTCGCCTTGTGAAATCAATCTATTACTAAGTGTGTCCAAAGCTTTAATCTCATCCGCCAGCTTAGCTGCAAAGCCGTAATCCTTTATTACCCCGATAAGAGCTTCTATCTCGTTTTGCAGCTTCTGCATGTCCACTTTTTCATTAATAGTAAAGCCTAAAGCCTCTAGGTACGTTTTGAGGCTACTGTAAGGTGACGGCTTCTCCCTATATAATTTTGATGCTGCGTTCTCATCAGTAGAATTGATCTTTTCCATTATGACTTGGCTAATTTCATGAACAATTTTATTTGCTGCATCTTTAAAAGTAAGCCTGCCTGCGCCAAGAGGCGGAAGAAACTCTTTCTTAATCCTTTCTAACTCATCTTGCTCCTGATTCTCTTGCCTCAAGGGAGACGCAGCTTCAGCATTGCCGTTAATCTCACTCATCAACAACTCCATCTCAACCTTCGCGCTGACAGCTATTACGTTTAATAAAAATAAATGATTTCTCATACTGTTATCTCTTGACTTACCATATCCTGCTACAAGCTCTTTGGAATAATTATCAAGCCTGCTTATCGCTTCAGGCAGATTGCTCCTTATAAAATCATTATCTTTATCTTGTCTTAAGCTAAATGGCAATCTCACAAAAGGCATATCATTAGTAACGGCATATTCCAAATTACCGCTGATTTTATTCTCTAAGTTTTCACTTCTTTTCTGCATTTCAATAAGAATACGATTAAGAGCTTTATTATAATTTGGAGTATAAGGCTCTTTAGCAAAGCTCTTTGTCCTTTCATCTAGATCATAAACGCTCTTATATAATGTAATTAACCCTTCAGCAAAAGATTTCTCCTTAAACGCTTTTTGTATATTCTTATCCCTTGTAATTTCGTAATTTCCCAAGGCATAACTTGCAAAAAGCAAAAGAAATTGAAATTGCGTCAAGTGGTTGAAATCTTTGTTTTCTAAAAATAATAGGCTGAACGCATCTTCGCTTACAACGGCGGCATCACCCGCTGGCATAAATGAAGGCAGCGCTAAATCGTTATACCTATTAATAAGCTCTAAAACACCCGCGCTCATTTTGTCGTGAATATTTTTAATATCATTTTCCAACTCCTCCCTTTGCCGCTCCATTCCATTTACTTTTTCCTGAAACTTACCATGGATTTCCTTCACAGCTTCCACAGCCACTATTTCAATCATTTCTATTTGCGCCCTAAACTCCAAAGAAAGCCACTCATCCAAATCAAAATAAAGCGAATCTTTCGCAGGTTCCTGTGCATGTTCTCGTAGCTGCGATACAAGGTCCTCCATATACGCGCATAAACGGATAAAATCATCGTACTTATTCTCTAACTCTTGCCTTTCCTTGAGGCGCAGTTCTTCTACTTTTTGGAATTGCTCTTGGTTAATACTACTTTTATACTTAACCATAAAGTTATCAAGCGCTTCGGGAATCTGCTCTTTTAAGGGAATAATTTTTTCCATACGCAGTATCATGGCAGAGAACTGCTCCTCAAAACCACTTTTTTCAAGTATCCCTTTTAAATCTCTAAGATAATATTTATTCAATATTCTTAATGCTTTCGCTATTTCCTTAGCCATAGCCTTAATATCGGTACTTTCAGGCAAGATACCCGGCCAACTTGATAGATTATCCAATGCCGCTTCAATGTCTTGATGTGCTTTATCCTCTGTAGTAATTTTAAGCCTTAATGCTTCTATTATAGTTTTGAGGCCACTGTGAACCTTATAAGCCTCATCACGTATCTCTTTAATTATATTGTTTGTTTTATTGTTATATTCTTCAGGCTTTCCTAAAGGCGAAGATGTGACCGCAGGAAATTGCAGGCTTGGATTTTTTCCATTTCCTGCCAGAGTAAGCATTGTGTTAGTAATTTTTTGGCCCTCTCCAGCCCTAAAGCTATTACTATTTAAAGGGCTGGCTGCGCCTGTCAATTCAATTCCTCCGCTCACATAACTCCGTATCGTTTGCCCATAAGGAGTGGCTACACCTTCCTTTATATTATATTCGCCATGCTGAAATGATTCCTTATATTCATTAAAATAGGTATTTTTTGACCACTGCTCTTGCGAAATAAGGTTAGTTAAATTCTTACTGTCAATTAGCTTCGCATAGGCGCCCTGCTTTCCCCGGAATCTTTCCTTAAACCATCGAGAAAGCACTAATGAAAAGAATACCTGCCGCAAGGCGGCATACCTTTGGGAAGTATTAACCTCTCTGGTCAGCTTTGGAATAATAAGTTCTCTGATAAGCTGTGTGGAGTATTCATTCAACTCTTTTAGCCGTTCGTCTTTAAAATTATACTGCTGAACGCTGACAGCTGAAAGCTGAGAGCTTTTGAGGTAATCTTCTTCTAACAATACCTTGAGGCTTGCCTTGTAAATGTAGGCGGAATTATCTGTTTCTCTTACGATTATCTCCCCTGGTACTATCCACGGACGGGTTAAGGTAGGAATGGTAATATTCTCAGAGCCAAAGAGCTCACCTGCCTTCTGATAGAGCTTATCCCAATAGAGCTTACCATCTGGCGTTTGAGGTGAGGTGCATTGAGCCGTATCTTTCTTGAGTTGCAGGTCGGCTTCCAGAAGAATCCTCCCGATATCGGTTTTCTCTAATTCAAAGTCTATGATAGTATCCGGAGCATCGGGCCTCAGGTTGACCCAGAATGTATCATTGGGGAGGGTTACCCCTATCAGAAAGTAACTTAAAAGTGTTTTCGCTTTTTCTGCCGCGTCGGTTTCTGATATCTCTTTTATTGCCCCCTTATCTAAAATAATCCTATAATCATCTGTGACAGTATCATAAGAGAAATACCTAAGCTGAGGCGGCCTCAGCTTATCACCAAAAGGTACATTAGTATGTATTTGCCTAAAGTACTCTGATACATTAAGTTCGGCTACCCCTTGGGCAAATGCGAATTGGGTAAAAATGAGGCAAAAAGATACCCATAGGGAAATAGTTTTATGCAGCAAATGTGATTTCATGGATACTTTAAGTTTACCTCAAGAAACAGGAGTTACAAGGGCGAAAACAGCTTTTTTTGAAAGCGCTTTCTTCTGTGACAGTGCGGCTTATATCTGTTGGGAAAAAGGGGTGGAAAGAAAATTATTTCCTATTCACGTAGGAAGAAAGCTTATTGGTAACAGTAGCAGGAAGAAAGGCAGATACGATCACTGACTTACTGGTATAGCGCACCTTTTCAACCTTGCCTTCCCGATAAATTAAATCCACTAAGCTCATTTTATCTAAGGGTATGCTTAATTCTACCTTTTCAAAGACGTTAGACACCTTTTGTGATATCAAGGCTAAGAAGCCATCAAGATTCTCTTTTTTTAACGCGGAGAGGGCTACTGAATTAGGAAAATCGATTTTGTAGCGTTCAAGCCAACTTGCATCCTCTAACTTATCAACTTTATTCAATACAGTGATAGTAGGTTTATCCTGGCAATTCAATTCCTGAAGCACCGTATTCACCGACTGATAATAGCTATAGCGCAGTGGATGAGCAATGTCTAAGACATGAATCAATAAATCCGCCTCTCTTACGTCTTCTAACGTAGCCTTAAACGCCTCAATAAGGTGATGCGGCAGGTTATGCAAAAAACCAACCGTATCGGAAATCACAACTTTTTGATGATTAGGCAGAACCAGTGTCCGCGACAATGGATCAAGGGTGGTAAACAAACTGTCATCGGCTAACTGATGCTCGTTTACCAGAGAATTAAGAAGAGTAGTCTTTCCCGCGTTGGTATAACCTACAAAAGAAACCAAAGGGACATCGTCTTCCTTGCGCTTTTTACGAATCAACTCGCGATGGGAATGAACCTTTTCCAAATCCCCCTTCAGCCTGGTAATTCGGCTGCGGATACGCCTGCGGTCAAGCTCTAATTTCTGTTCACCCGGGCCCCGGGTACCGATGCCTCCCCCTAAACGCGAGAGCATTGTCCCTTTCCCGGTTAAGCGCGGCAATAAATACTCCAACTGGGCAAGTTCCACCTGCATCTTTCCTTCGGGGCTTTTGGCATGCAGGGCAAATATGTCTAAAATCAACTGGGTCCTGTCAATGACTTTACAGCCTAACTTTTCCTCCAAATTTCTGGCTTGGGTTCCGGACAGATCAACAGAGAAAACTACCACATCAATCCGCAGTTGAGCTGCTACCAGGTTTAGTTCCGCGGCCTTGCCTGAGCCGATAAACAAACTAGGCGACGGTTTATCGTAATGGCATATAACTTCATCAACTATCTCTAAACCAGCAGTTTTTACCAATTCCCTTAACTCTTGTTTTTCATCCTCAATCTTCATGCCCTGGGATCGTAAAGAAAATACATCAACAGTAACCAGCAAAGCCTTTTCTTTCTCAAACAACTCAATCATTTTGCTCTCCTTAACCTCACGCTACCCACCGCCAGCAGAGTCATTTCTTTCAAAAACTCCCCGCATAATTTTTAAAGCCTCCGGATCAAACTTTATCCCTAAACTTTCTGACTTAGCAATATCCCTAAAGCATTTATCATATTCTCCATATAAAAAATAGGCAGTGGCCCGATTTCTGTAAGCCGTGCCATAATGAGGGTTGATTTCTATTGCCTTACTATAATTTACAATAGCTTGTTCTAAACTATTCCTTGTTTGATAAATTACTCCCCGGTTATTATAAGCTTCATAATAATATGGGTTACTGTCTATAGCCGCACTATAATCTGAAATTGACCTATCCAAATCCCCTAAGCTTTGATAGATGGCGCCTCTATCATTATACGCTTGCGCAAAATCCGGCTTAATTTTTATCGCTTGATCATAATCTAAAACAGCCTCTCTAAAATTCCCTTGGATATGATAAGCAAATCCTCTGCTAGAATAGGCTTGCGCATACTGCGAGTGAATTGCTATTGCCGTAGTATAATCAACGATGGCTTTATCTATTTTACCCTTGCTTACATAAGCGTTGCCACGGCAAAGGTATGCCCTGGCTTTTCGAGGAGATTTTTTTACCACATCATCCCACAAACTAAATTCATCCTTCCAAACAACATTTCTGGCATATGACATGATTGAATAAACACAAACAAGAAGTGAAAGAAACACTGCGATGAGTTTAGAGTATTTTTTACCAAACAATGAATATGTGCTGCTGACTATAAAAAGAATATATCCAACCATCGCAAGGTATAATCGATGCTCAAAAATCACATCCTTAATAGGGATAACGCTTGATTCCGGCGCAAGAGCAAGAAAAAAGAAGAAAATACTAAAAGCAATTAACTTATGCCTGCGAAAAGCCTTTAGAGCAAAAAATAAAATCAAAAGCAAAGACAGAAAACTCAGCAAGGCAGGAAAATCCCCCAGCAAAGTCTTGGAAGGAGAATAATCATAATCGAGATTCTGTCCTACAGGAAAGAAAAGAAGCCTCAGATAGGTAAAAACAACTCTAAGTTGGGTCAAAAAATAAGTGCTCGAAGATAAAAGGCTACCTCCTTCCTGAACCCTTCTCATTTCCAAGAAATCTACAGAGTGAGTAAAAAACATTGTTAAAGGAATTACTGCTAAACAAAGCAAAAATGGTACAACGCTTCTATAGCTAACGTCTTTTTTATCAAAGAAAAACACCTCATACATTACAATCATAAAAGGCAGCGTTATGGTCGACTCTTTTGTAAACATTGCTATGACAGATAGAAAGACTGAAGCAACATAACACCATGTTGTAGTTTTCCTGTTTTGCGAACTGTCCGTCAACAATCTCGACTTACTATACAGGCATAAGGAAGCTAAATAAAAAAGGGCCGACAGAGAAGTAATCCTTTGAATAATGTACGTTACGCTCTGTGTCTGAATAGGATGCGCGACAAAAATCAACCCGGAGAATAAAGCGCAAGGAACAGCATAAACAGCAATCGCTTTACCTCTCATTGCAGGGGTAGAAAATGTTAAACGGATAAACCACCAGGCCAAAACCGCTGTAGCCAAGTGTACAATAAGATTAAATAAGTGCCAGCCGAAAAGATGAACTTGGTTGAGATGATAATTAAGCGCTATCGAAAAAAAAGCTATAAAGCGCGTAGGCCAAAAATCAAAAATAGCTCCTAAATTCGCGATATCTTGTATATTAGGATTACGCGCAATGCAGCGATTATCATCAAGATGAAATGAACAAGAGAATGTGTTAGAGTAAATAAGACTACCTAAAAGGCATATGCTGATTATTGCAAAAAATTTATTATGAAAAAGTGTTTTCAGCATAGACTAACTCATTGATAATCGCATCTTCAATCCTTACCTTTGTTACATCTAACCAAAGAATCCGCGTATCTTTCCTAAACCACGTCAACTGCCTTTTGGCATAATTGCGGGTATTTTTCTTCATCAACTCTTTAGCGAAAGCTAAATCATAGCCTCCCTCTAAATAGCCCCGCACTTCCTTAAGGCCGATTGCCTGGCTACAGGTAAGGCTTATCTTTTTCTTACCTGCTTTCCTTACTTCTGCGACTAACCCCTCCTTAAACATTGTTTCCACACGCGCATTAATATCATTATAGAGCTCCTGCCTGTCTTTATTGAGCCCGAATATCCTTACCTCATATTTTTCACTTAAGCCTTTTCTCTTACGCCATAATTCTGAAATAGGTTTTCCGGTGAGCGTATAGACTTCTAAGGCCCTAACAATCCTACGCGTATCATGAGGATGAATCTTGGCAGCAGCCTCTCTATCCACCGCCAGTAATTTATTATACAAAAATCCGCTTCCTCGTTTTTTTTCTTGTTGGTAGAGCTTTTTACGCAAGGCTTCATCCTTCTTTACTTCCTCAAAGATTCCATCAATAAGCACACTCATGTAAAGGCCGGTCCCGCCTACAAACAAGGGGATTTTTTTTCTTTTATGGACCTGCCTTATTTTTTGCAGTGCTAATTTTCTGTATGTGGCAACATCAAACTTATCTCCTGGAGAAACAAAGCCCAGTAAATGGTGAGGAATACTCTTTTGCATCGCCATGTCAGGTTGAGAGCTTACAATCCTTAAGCCTTTATAAATCTGCATGGAATCAAGAGATATGATTTCAGCGCTGATTTTTTTGGCTAATGATATGGCAAGAGCGCTTTTACCGATAGCGGTAGGGCCGACTAAAAAAATAATTTGTGGCTTTTGTTTTACGGGGCGTAATTCCGGCTTTGCCATAAACTAAGGGAAAATTCTGGTAGGATACCCTTCTGCTTCCAACGCATTCTTAAGCGCCAACGCTTCCTGGCGAGTTTTTACTTTTCCAACCCGTACACGGTAGAGGAGATTTTGTCCTGAAGGAACTTGGTCAATAAATGCGTCAAAGTATTTTCCCTGCAATTTACTCATTAGGCGTTCGGCATTTTTAAGGCTTGCAAAACTTCCCACCTGCACTGTAAAGAAAAATTCCTGCCCGCTAAAAAGTTCCTTAGCCATACGTGCCTCTAAACTCTTAGGAAATTTCTGCGCTAACAACTCGGCATAGCCTTTTGCCTTTTCCCACTCCCCAGTTTTCAAAGCACAGCGGGCCAAGCCTAAATAAGCGCTGTTAGCTAGTGCCGTATTAGTCCTTAGAATTTCCTCATAACGGCTTTGCGCGGTCGCGTATTCCTGGTCTATAAAATAGCTGTCTGCATAGAGCACTTGGACAATAGCGCTATAGTTACTCTCTTTATAATTTTCTATCATGATTTTCAGTTTCTCACGCGCCTTTTGAGTATCACCCAGCTTAAGGTAATTAAGCCCCAAAAGATAGTATGCCCTATCCATATCCTTCCCGCGGGAAATGCTTTCCGCGCATTCTTCAATGCTTTCGCTATAGCTGCCTTGCAAGTAAAGAGCCTCAGCTCTGTGTAAGCCTTCGGCATAGCAGTAGAGAGTAGAGAGTAGCAAGTAGAAAGTAGAAAGTAGAAAAGTCAAAAATATTTTTTGTTTCACTGTTTAGCTTTTAACTCCTTAGAAATCTTTTTTTGGGTTTCTAATAAAATCCTATGCCTTCGTTCTTTCTCTATCTTTGGCACATCGTCAGGTAATTCGCCCGCCTTAGCATGCGGGCGGGGCGAGTATTTAAAGATATAGGCGCCGTTAAATCTTACCTTTTGCACGAGTTCAAGGGTCTCTTTAAAATCCTCTTCCGTCTCGCTCGGAAAACCCACGATAATATCTGTGGTAAGCTCACCTTGGGGCACTATCTTACGATATTCTCCTGCTAATTGAAGATAGCGCTCTCTGGTATAGCCGCGTTTCATCAACTCTAATATTCTATTCGAACCTGACTGAAATGGCAAGTGTAAATATTTTTTGAGCTTATCTAACTTAGCCATAGCCTCAAAAAGCTCAACTGAGGCGTCTTTCGGATGAGAGGTAACAAAACTGAATTCTCGTAAACCGTCTATATCATTAACCAGCTTTAATAATTGCATAAAATTAACTATTGACCGCGAACGATATGCCCTCCCCTGATGTGGGGAGGGCAAGGGAGGGGGTAATATCCGTATTTCCTGATATTGACTGACAGATTTGAACTGATACGCATTCACGTTCTGGCCAAGCAAAGTAACGCGCTCAATTCCCTGTTTTATATTTTGCTCTATCTCCGCGATAATATTCTTATAATTCCGATGTCTTAGCCTTCCCCGCACATACGGCACTACACAGTAAGAGCAGAAATTATCACATCCCTCTGAAATCACCACAAAGCTACTGTCTTTTTCCTGACGAAACATAGACTCATACACAACCTCATCGCGCTCTTTTTTACTTACCGCTAAAAAAGGCTGATGAGCTAATGAGCTAATGAGCTGATGAGCAAACACCTCTTTTAATAAATATGGAATTTCCCCGATATTATTCGTCCCCACCACCACATCAATCCCCTGCATCCGTTTAAAAGCTTTGTCTTTATAGTTTTCTGCCATACAACCAACCAGCCCGATAACCGGCTTAGGCACCATTTTAGAAAACCGCCCAATCTCCGACCAAACCTTATCCTCAGCATGCTGCCTCACAGAACAAGTCACAAACAAAACCGCGTCAGCCTTTTCCTCTTCTTCCGTCACCCCAAATCCCCCCTCCAAAAGCAGCCCCGCAATTACTTCAGAATCCCTGAGGTTCATCTGACATCCGAAGGTACGGATGTAGACTTTTTTTGGCAAATTTTTATAAGCTTTTGATTCTTTTGACATTGCGATTTTCTTTCGGTTTCTAAAAACAAAAAATTAAAGGGGGCAAAAAGAGAAAATGAAATTCTTTTTTGGGGCAAACGGCCGCCAAGGCATGAGGCGATTTTGATGTTTTTAAAAAGCAGCCCGGCAAGTTTTTTTTTAGTAGCAAAGTCTATCTTTTCTTTGCTATCATCATAGCCATCAAGAAACTCTTTTACTCTGTTTATATAGCCCTCTGACCGTTCTCGTTCAATCTCTCTAAGCTCATATCCTGCAAGGAGTTTCTTCAAAGATTCTTCTTCATCTCTAAGGCTTGAATTTTTCTCGCGATAGACATCTTCACCAAGCAAATTTTCCAGATAAGCGTCCGTCAGTTTTGATTGTTTTTCTTGGTTAATTTTCAGCTTATCTTTGACTTCGGAGAAGTCAATTTTGGCGTTTTCGCCAAAATGAGGAAAATTTGAGCCATTTTGCAAAGTCCCTGTCGTCCATCGGCACTGTTTTAAGCGCTCATTTTAGACTAATTGCGCAACTACCTTTGTAACTTCCGGTTCAATATCTTCTGCCTTCACCGATCTATTCGTACACCGAATATGATTGACATAAGGGCCAGAACAGCGATACCAACGTTTCTTTATGTTTGTCCTGTGGTTTGATATTGATAATACACCATTATATTTAAAAAATAGTGTCGTTTCTGCGTAACTATAACCATAACAACATGTTATGATATAATTATCTTCTTCTGGGCCTGCCTCTGGGTCTGGGTGTTGCCAAGTCTAATCTCTCTCTCAAACTATCAACAAAATCATCCGAACCTAAAACAGAATCACTGGTAATCGA
>MHGF01000024.1 GCA_001805445.1 Omnitrophica WOR_2 bacterium GWF2_43_52 | reverse complement strand
TTCGTCCAGGTTACATTATAATACTCCTGCGCGTAGGTGATATTACCGTCCTCAGGATCGGTTACGTTAAAGACCGCGATTACGTTAAAGGTGGCAGTAGAAATATCATATACAGCGGGATTATTGAAATCATGTATCTTTATCTTCGCGCTGTTTGAAGCCTGGGTATTATTGGCGATAGTCCAGTTCGTGGTCATTGATTCTGTTGCCGGAGCGACCTGTTCTATCAGCGTCCAGTTACCCCCGTTATCCAGCGAATAAGATACATTCACCAAAGTTGCCGCGGACTGTTTCCAGGTAATATACTGCGGATTAACTCCCCCTAAGCCGGAGCCTACCGGCGCGTTCTCTCCACCGTTAAAGCTGGTCAGGTTAAGGCTGGAGACAATGTTAAATAACCCGGAGGTACTTACGGTCGCGCTATTATTAACATCATATACTCGTACTTTCGCGTTATTATCGCTGGTTGTTACTGGAACTTGAGGCCATATATAGGAAGAGCCGCTGGTAACCGATGTATTCTCAATAAGTGTCCAGTTTAATCCGCCATCTAAAGAATACTCAACGCTCACATCTCCTATCAGGCTTCCATTGTATGTCCAGCGTATGGGAGTGTCTGTTGACTTGGCGCTGATATTGGCTCCTGTAGCAGGCTGAGTAAGATTGATATATCCCCTAATGGAAAATGCCGAAGACGTATTATTAATTTCAGGATAGACCTCAGAGATTATCTTAATTTTGCTGGTATTAGTACCCATATCATCAGGCACTGTCCAGTTAAAGGAAGTAGCGCTGGTATTATTGGTTATCTCGGTAAAGTTCCATCCGCTTGAATAATTGGCATAGGAAACATTTACCGTCCCTAACGTGCCATGGGGCGTCCAGCGTATCTGATACACCTGGCCGGCTACCGCGGTTATGCCTGCCAAAGGATTGTCTATATCTATTTTCTGCTTAACACTGAAATTAACCGACTCACCGCAGGCCTCAGAAGGAGTCTCATTATAATACCAGCTGCACACCTTTACCTTAGAGGTATTGCTGATGGTATTAGGCACATTCCAGGTATAATTCCCGTCATTTACTTCTGAGCCTTCTGTAGTAATAAGTGTCCAGTTGCCGCCGCCGTCAGATGAACGATAGAGATTAACCTTATCCAAATCACCGCTTGCACCCCATAGAACACTCTGGTTTTCATCAACATAAAAAGTATTGTTTATAGCATCCGGCCTGGTTACCTGAATTTTAGGGACAATGGTAAAATTGCTGGCAGAACTATCTGAAGTATTATCTTCATCTCCAACAACGGCAACTTTTATCTTCATCTGGTCAAATTTTTGGGTCGGGTTACCGGACATAACATTGTCTACAGTCCAGGTGTATCTATAGGTATCCGCGGGGACACCGGTTGAGCTTATGCTGGCGTTTATGGTCCCGTTGTAGTTTGTGCCGTTATCCGTGGAATACAAAAGAGTAATATTGCCCATTTTAGAACCCTGGCGGGTCCAATTGATATTTTTTGTAGTATTGACCTGCCACACCTCTCCGCCGTCAGGCGAGGTAAGGTTTAAAATCCCGCGTATCGTAACATTAGCCGTTGAATTGGAGGTCACATTCTCGGCGTCATTCTTGGCATATACCTTTACCCGTATCTGTTTACTGATATCGGTGGCATCAGGAATAGTCCACGTATAAGGGCCGCTTTCATTAAAATCATAGCCGTCAGTACTATTTAAAATACTATGATTATATCCATCAAGACCCCCGTCCGCGGTATAATTGAGGCGTGTCGCGCCAACAGTCCCTGTGGGCGTCCAGTTGATAGCCATTGTGCCGTTTATATAGTAGACACCGCTGTTAGGAGAGGTGAGGTTAAGCTTCCCCTTAATGGAAAATGGGTCGGAATCATTAAACACGGTAGTATTTGTCTGCCACTCAAGGCGCACCTTTCCGGAGGTTGTTATATTATTAGGCAGGCCTGTCCATAAGAATGTCTGATTCGTCGCGGTTTCATTCTCGGCAATAGTTGTAGTGTTGCCGGCATCAGCAAAATTCCCGAATTTGGCGAATTTAATTCTTACTAAGTCCGCGCCGCCAAAACCGCTGGCAGTCCAGTTAATACTTTCATCACTGCCCACCCTAAGGATATCGCCGCTGGCAGGTTTGGTTACCGTGAGTTTTCCCCGTATAGGAATGACATAATTAGCATCATCGTAGGGTACAATAGGCGTAGCGCCGGTCGTATGCTTTGACACGCGAATAGTAACAGTTTCACTTACATACGCGGCAGGAATATTAGTCCACGTCCAGTTGCCGCCGGTGGCATTGACGTCGTTACCGACTTTTGTCCAGCCTGTAGTATTGTTATACCAGACATCCACCGTGCTCAGGCTTCCGGTAACATTCCAGGTAATGTTCGGCGAATCCGAAACATTCCAGACTACGTCCGCCGTATTAGGGTAAGTCACTTCTATATACGGATGCACCGTAAAGGCCGGGGAGGTATTATAGACATTATCAGGGTCAGCTCCGGAACGGATAACAATATAGGTATTATTACTGCTGATTGCCCCGGTTGAAATATTCACCCAGCTATAGGTGCCGTTAGAGGCATTTTCGGTACTAATAAGATTTTCACTGCCCGCGCCTATCCTATAATAGATGCTCACATTATTGCCGCTCCAGGTACCGTTTTTGGTCCAGTTAATCGTGCCGTTGTCCTGCGCCAGCCATTCGGTGATATTGGTAGGCTCAGTAATATTTATCTTTGCCCGGACGTTAAAGGTGCTGGTTGAGGTGTTGGTTACGTTACCGGGGTCTCCCATCCAGGTAATATTAGCTTTCATACTGGTGCCGGTAGGGTCATTATCACCAATAGTCCAGTTATAGATACACAGGCCATCTCCATCAGGGTCAACCTCCACCTGAGTTACCGAATTATTCAACACGCTCCAGTTTCCGCCGCCGTCAGTAGAAAGGGTTATATTAAAATTGATCGCGCTCATATTGCCGTAACGGGTCCAATTAATCTGACGGGTATCTCCTACATTCCAGTTTTCTCCGCCGCTAGGGGCGGTTACATTTATATCGCCTTTGATCTCAAAGCGGTTATTGGAATAATCATAGTCGCGCACGGAAAGGACATCATCCTGAATAGCAATCCTCGCGTTTGCTGAAAGTAGGTTAGTCCCGCTGATAGCTTCAGGAATAGTCCAGGTGTAAGTGCCGTTATTATAAGAGGTGTTAATGCTGTTATTGATTATCAGGCTATAGTTTGAGATATTGGTATCGTTATTTAAATTAAGGAGAATACTTATATTATTGGCAGCCACATCATTAGAATACTTCCAGGTAATATTCTTACTCTGCCCCACACGCCAGACCTCCCGGTCGCTGTATCCTGAGCTGGCGTTGCCGCCGTTAGGAAGTTTTAAAGTTAAAGGACAAAACTCAATAGCCGAATAAGTGCTGTTGCTGTTGATTGCTGTTGTCCGCGCGGAACGTATAGTAAAAACATTAGTAGCATTAAATATCCCTGCCCCCACAGAAAGATCGTCGCCGTAAGCGGCATTGGTGGTTCCGCTATCTGCTTTGGTAGTCTTAATTACCATAGTCCTTTCCGGAGCTATGGAATTAATGGAGGAATACTGCGCTTTTATGGCCACGCCTCCGCTACCAGCTCCTGCTCCAGAGCCAGAAGAATTATTCAGAGTAATAGTATTGGCGTCAATAACAGTAATAAACCAATTTCCGTTAGCCGCGAGATTTGTACCATGGCCTCCGATATTTATCAGATCGCCGCTAACAAAGCCATGGCCAGTAATAGTAACCTGGATGGGGCTGGCATCAGTTGAAGCGCCAACCGTTTTGGTGGCAGCGGTGGTTAGCCACTGGTTCCAGCCGCTCTGGACATAACTTACCGGGTCAGTAAGGTTGACCAAGTAATATCTGACAGCTACATCCGTATTAGCGGTATTTGTGGCATACAGCCGATTAAAGCTGACGGTAGTTGAATTTAACATTTCAGCCTGCGTGTAAAGCCGGGCATCCTGTCCATTAATATCAACATTGCCCGTAAAATAGGTAAACAAGAGTGGATTCGCCGCTTCAGATACGGTGGCATTTACAGTTTGGTTATTGGTAGTACCGCCAGGCACCGGCAAAGAGACTGTGCCAGTCTGGACAGTGGCGTCATCCAAGAACTCAATTACCTGCCAGACTATCTGCGTGGCCTTTGTTCCTGTGGCATCAAGCCGCTCCAGAAACATTGTGGTATTATTGGTAAAACTAGGCAGAAGAAACATTTCATGGGTCTGGGTAATAGTGGTGAAAGCCGCCCTGGTGGTTACAATAGGGACAGCCTTTTCTCCAGAGCCATCCAGGGTTACCGGCAAAGTGATATTCTTGGTTTTAGTGGTTGAGGTCATACTGGTGATGCCGCGCTGAACCCTGACCCCATCTTCAAATTCAATGACCTGCCATAATACACTTGCCGGAGAAGTTCCGCCGCCGCGGTCTATGGCAATCGTGCTATCATCCTCAAACTGTCCGGTAAAAAACCAGTTTTGGTCACGGGTATTGGTCGTATCGCCGGTCGGATATAAAAGAATGACTGACTTTGATTGATTTACCGGATATTGAAGAGCGGCGGAATATACCACATCATCAGTGTCATAATTAGCGGCCCCTGACTGCACCCTCTTTATCTGCACGGCATAGGAAGATGAGGCAAAAAAGGCTCCCGCCATCCCCAAGGTAAGCACTCCCAGAATTATCCTGCGCCAGTGAGTTTTCATCAACTATCCTTTTAAATATTTATTCAAATAATGTCTTGCCTCTTTCAAAAAGTCCTCTGCTTCTTTGACCGCTACCTTAGCAACCTCCTCATCAATGGCAGAATATATCTCATAATCGCCATTCTCCCTCTCATCCTTTAAGGTAGACAAAATCTTTCCAAACTTCCTATCAAATCTTCCTGTCTTTACAAAGTTAAGCCCAAAGAAATTGAGGACCCCTTGATGCGTATTTGCTGAAAATCCTTCTGTAAGAAGCAGGGCCTGCGCAGCATGAAAAGCGCAGTAATAGGCGCGGGAAACGCAATCATCATAGCCTTCATTCTTTAGCAATGTTTTCGCCACGCGCAGTTTCTCTTCCGCCTTTGCCAGATACCCTTTTAATAAATCCAAAGTCTTCTTATCCAATTTTTATTCCCTCCCTCAAGACATTTTGCATAAAAGGTGTCTGCATTCCTTTAAGGCGCTTAAATTCCTCGGTTTTGAAAATCTTTAACGATACCTCTCTGCCTGTAGTAAGAAGTATATCTACCACGATATCATAAATATTACTCCTGAATTCCTGGTTAGGGGAAGGAGCAACAATGAGCACGTCATAGTCAGAATCCGGCCTTTCCGTGCCCTTTGTCCGAGAACCAAATAAATATATTTTCTCTATCTTTTTATCCATACGCTTAGCCTTCAAGCCTTGCCTAAAGCGCTGAATCACACCATCAGCATCTATGAATAATCTCTTTTCTATTTTCATTCTTCCTCTGGCTCATCACCACTGTTTTGAGTGCCGCTGTCTAACACAACAGAATTGGCTTGCTTTGGAGCCGCGCTAACAAACCGAATCACCTTTGCCTCCCGCTTTGACTTAGGGCCTTCAGGAGTTTCCTCCGTATACTCTTCAAGCTCAACATCCACCAAATCTCCTGCTCCAATCTCAGCGATACTCTTCTTATGCTCAACAATAACATCCTTGGCAACAGGTAAGGCAATTTCCTCCTCTGAGCCTTTTGCTTCATCGCGCCTATAGACAACCGCGA
This sequence comes from Omnitrophica WOR_2 bacterium GWF2_43_52, assembly GCA_001805445.1. Classification (GTDB taxonomy): domain Bacteria; phylum Omnitrophota; class Gorgyraeia; order Gygaellales; family UBA12090; genus GWF2-43-52. Next base: position 26,260 of record MHGF01000024.1, on the reverse strand, counting down.
TAAAATCCTTACTGATAGCACTAACTTCTCCGCTAACGCCTTTCATGATTCTCCCTGTCTTTTTTGGCGTATCATTTTGCGCGTAAGCGATTAACCCTCTTCCAAAAACAGCAAAGGCAGTTAGGGCCATAATAAAAATTATCAATCTGCGTAGTTTCTGGCCGCTGACGTTAAACAGGTATTCTTTTATCTGTGTAATCATTTGTCCAATCACCTCTTATCTTTTCTTCTTGCCTTTTTTTACAGGAGGCTTATCCGATGATGCTGGAGCCTGCACTTGGGTAGTTCCGTAGTAATAGGTAGAGCCCACTCCGGCTGCCGATTTCATAAAAATACTTCCTGTCATTTCATTTCCCCGAAGCTCCCCCCTTAAAAAAGCAAGGTTCTTATCCTTATCCACTTTCATTGTTTCCCATACCGCGCTGCCGTCATCTTGAGCCGTCAGCCTGAAATTGGAATCACCATAACCCTGGGCAAACAGGTTCTTTGAAGAAACTTTGCCTTCTTCGGTAAAGGTAATTACGTCAGCTTCGGCCTTGCCTTTGCCGCTTTCCGAAGTTACATACACCAGCCATTCTTTTGCTTTTAGTATCCGCCGTGCTTTCTCCTCTGCCGTCTTACGCTGTTGCGCGATGGCATTCTCGTTTTTTCCCACACCAGCCTGGTTTTGGGCAAACAGAAAACTGTTTAAAAACAACATCCCACACAGACCGGAAAAAACGCATGCCCACACCTTAACGATATTTTTCTTCATTCTTCTCTCCTCCTCATATAATATGTGTTAGTAGCCCTGTTAAATGCGGGGATTAGATAATTGGGAGATCGGGATTTGGGGATCGGGGTATCAGGATATTGGGAACAAAATCCCGGTCTTTTCCCTAATCTCCCGGCATCCTAATCTCCAAATCCTATTCTCCTGATACCCTGATATCCGCTTTTAACATGTACTGCCTCACTCTTATTTTCTTTTTTTACTGCTCACGCTTACAAAAGAAAAATCCTGCGTTGTCGCGTTAGCATACCGCAGGCGCAGGCCCCCCTCCATTTCGCCTTCTCTGATTTCACCCCGCCAGGAAGCTACCGCGCCCTCGCCAGGCTGTTCTGACTCCCATATTATTTTCTGGTCATCTTCAATAAGCAAAAAATATTCCGATGCCGGATAATGCTTTGCCGAAAAAATACGCGAATAGAATTTCCCTTCTTCAAAACGGATGCTATCATCCTGGACCTTGCCTCCCGGCAAAGAAACAAGGCGAATCTGCCATTCGGTATTTTCCAGTTCTCGCAATAATTCTTTGACCTGCGCCGGGAATTTATGCGGGAACGCAGAAAGCGCGCCTTTTGTTTCTTTTTTTTGCTCTGTGCCCATTTTAACAGTAAAGAATATTCCCAGGCCGCTTACCAATACTATGAAAAAAATAATTCCTATTTTTTTTCTACGGCCAGGTTTTTCTATCGCGCCTTCTTTCATCTGTAAGGCGAGCGCCTGCTTTATCTGCTCCTTAAAAGCACTTGAACCAACGATACCTTTTTTTAAACTCTGGCGTAGGCGCGTACAATCAGGCTCTTTGACAACTTCATCCATCAATTCCGCGTAACTCTTTCCTTCTAAAAGCCTTGCAATCTCCTCTTTCTCATCAGCAAGATAAGAATTCGCGATACCTTCGTGATTTACGTAAGCGTTGTAACTGCTGTAAGGATAGCCTCCTACAGAGGTTGAGAGCTTCAGCCTCAGGGGATTTAAGTGAATATAACAGGCAAGCTTTAAAAGATACTGCTCTTTTTCGATTAAGGCGGCTTTATACCTTTCGCGAAAAAGATGGCCTTTTCTTTGATATTTCGCGTTAAAATATTTCGTATAGGAGGAATTTAGATCATGCATTATATTACTGAGTGGGCCCATCTTATTTTTCACCTCTTTTTGGTCAGGTAATTCTACCAACAAGTGAAAATGCTCTGGGAGCAGGCAATAGGCGTATAATTTAAATTGATACTGCTCTTTATACTTTTTTACTAAATCTAAAAATACCTTAAAATCCTCCGCCTCTTTAAAAATATGCTGGCTGCTATCACCCCTGGTGGTGATATAATACAGCGCCTTTTCTAAATAAATCCTTGGTAACCTGGGCATGCTTAACCTCGCGATTACACGCGCGTAGCGCGCGTGCATCATCCCCTGCTCCACAGGCGTTATAAACCCCAATTCCAGGGTAAAGGCGCTTTAAACCGTTTTTTCTTAGAGGCATTGTCTGGTTTTTATTTTGTACCTGGCACTTTTTACTATATGCCTGACACTTTTTAACAAGACTACAAAAAAATCCCAGACAAACCGCATCTGGGATTATAACTTCAGCATAGTTATTCGGTAACCTGCCTATCCCAGAACTTAGGACGCACGGCTTTGCCTGCCCGCCGGATATCCATCCAGCAGTACAGACCCGCTTTCCCTCGGCTATATGCCGAGGCAGGCGGGCGCCCCCCGATTGCTCGGCACGCCATACTGTTTGGCGCGTCCGCCATGTGTTGTGGCGGAAGTTTGCCTTTTCGAAACCATTCTCTAATTTTCTATTTAAAGTATAACACATTTTAGCTAATATATCAAGACTGCTGTTTCCTTGCGGATAACTCATCCTTAGAATATATTTTTATATTTGCCTGCTTTTTTAAGTTTCCAAACCATACGCCTACGCCTTCATATTTTTTACGTGTTCTGATTTGCCCATAATATGAGTCTTTAAATTTCTTAAACTCTGAGGCGTTTGCTAGGCGCGTCTCTAAAATTTTGCACACCCCATAACCCTTATATATAGGAAACGGCTGGGAGATAGCACCTATTTTTTGTTTCATCATCTGGTAGACAGCTTTTTTAGAGAATTTCCAGATATCCATAAGAAACTCCAAAGACACAAATCCAGGGCGCCTGAATTCTTTTATTTTTTTATTCTTTTCTTCATCCCAAAAATTCAAATTTGATTTTACCTTTGCGTAAAACGTCAGTGCATCTTTTTTATTTTTAAATTCAACCAATTCCACACTCAAAGAATTATGTTCATTCAAAAACTCCTGAAATGCCTCATGTTCTGATACTTTTGGCTGAAGAGACGTCAAGATCTGCTCATTCAATTTTTGCACTTGCACTAAATGCCTGAGCTGATTTTCAAAAAGGATAACCGGCTCATTGGTCCTTTCTTTTACCCATTTTTCATACGCCTGCGCATCTTTCTTCCAATCAAATGTAACTTTATCTTCAGTAAGGATTTTTCGGACCTCCACATCTATCTCTTCCTGGCTCACCGCGACATTCCTGCGAAAGGCTTCATAAGAAAGTAATAATTGGTCCCATATATATTTTTCACGTTCTTCTGCTGTGGAAGGCTTGGGCGCGCCTTTTATCCCAAACACATCAACTACGCTGCTTATAAAAAAGTAATTCGCGTCAGTAACCTGGACATCAAAAAAACTACCTATATACTTTGGCTCATCCTTTTTCAAGTCTTCGGATACTTTGTTATTTGCAACCGGAATATTTGCTTCTTGGCCTTGCGCTATTCCCAAAGAAAACATAGCAAAGAGCACAGCAATAACTACGATTTTCTTATACATTCTTAAGCTTTTACTGCTTATTTTCCCACAATCACCATTCAAATATATTTCATTGATATTACTATAGTTACGCTCCTGATATAAAAACCGAGGGGCCGAATCTCGCTTTAAAATTCGGCCCCCTATCTTTAAACCTATGACCAAGATCTTCTCCTGTACTATCTAAGTCATTAAATTAAAAAAATACACTCTTATATATGCGCTTTGCTGCTATTTACTCCCCCTCTAACCAGTAAAATTTTGATTAACCTCACTGTAATTTACTTGCCCTCAGAGATTAGTTCGCCTTTTATATTCTTGTTCTTCCTATCATTCATTCCATTGCTTCTTACGGCAGGCTATTTCTAACTATGTGCTCACTATTTTTCTCTGGAACTTCTTTAATATCAAAGGGTAATCAAAGAGTTACGCAAGCTTAATTTAGTGATAATATTAGCATAGCCGTTAGATTTGTCAATAGAAAATTTAATCTAAATTTACTCTCTAAAAGCCTACCTATCAATGGAATAATTGATTTAAAATCAGCTTTATGCTTCCCAGAACCCCTCTCTTTCTTACCGCCTTGATCAAAACTGGCAATAAACCTTCTCTTTTAAGCGCAAGCTGGCCGCGGTAAAAGTGCCCGGCATCGACCGCCTTCTTAAAAACTTCTTCGATTCTTTCTTTCGGATAATGCGGATAGCTAATAACCGATTCCGACATTCCGTCGAAACGCTGCCAGTCTTTAGTAAGAAGAAAACCTTGTTTATCAACATAATCAAAGAAAGGAGTGCCCGGCTGGGGCGTGCAAATGGAAATCTGAAGCTCACAGATCAATTCCTTTTTCAAAAGCCCTTTAATCAATTCAACGGTTTTTAAATCCTCCTTTTCATCCGATCCTAAGGCTCCTATCAAAAAGGTTCCGTATATATCAATTTTAAGTTTCTTCGCGGCCTCGAGGACCTTATACAATTTTGCCATATCCATCTTTGTCTTCCCTGTTGATTCGTGGGCTACCGCATCACTGGCTGTTTCAATGCCTATCCTTACCTGATAATATCCCGCCTCTTTCATACGCTCTAGGACTTCCTCATCAATCATATTATACATACACATAGCGGTATAATGCAGCTTATGAAGCCCCGCGGCAGAAATCTTATTGCAGAGCTCAACTGTATGAGGTTTACTCAGATTGTGCACCTCCTCATCAAAAAATATGCCTTCCATTTCATTATATTTATTCTTCAAATAGATAATTTCATTCACCACATCATCTGTCTTGCGGGGACGCCACAGCGGCTTGTTATAATAAAGATTAGAACACACGCAAAAACCGCATTGAAAAGGGCATCCACGGGAAGCATAGGCCTGTATCTGCCGGTACTTAAGGCCGGGAGGCCCAGGATAACAATATTCAATCCGCCTTATATCTTCATCTTCCGGCCATGGGAGAAGATTAATATCAAAAGGATCTCTGCGATGATTTGGATAGAGCCCCTCTATTTTGGAACGTTCAATGCCTTTCACGATATCTAAAACCGTAAATTCATATTCGCCAACGCATACATAATCAACACGCGAGGCTATCCCCTCAGGGTATGCGCTTGCATGCTGGCCGGCCATAATAATCTTCGTTCCCAGCTCTTTCTTCACCGATTCCGCTAAAAGCAGGTCTTCTTCTATGGTCCGAGAGGAACTCTCCATAATCAACATATCCGGAGTTTCCCTCATTAACCTTTCCCGATATGTTTTGAAATTTAACCGCTCCCAGCAACCATCAATCATTTTGACCGCATGATCTGTTTCTCGTTTCAAAAGAGCGCTCGTATAAGCCAATTCCCATGGATACCATGCGAAATACGCCCTTTTCACACCCGTAGTCCAACGGCTCGGATAATGAATCATACGGTAACCGCGCTCATCAACACCTATGCTGTTAGCAACTACAATTTTCATATTCACCTCATTGCGGAGTTAAAAACATTACTCTACTGCGTTATGACATAAATTCATGCTACCGCGCTTTATCTTGAAAGCGGGGGTGGCAAGGTTATGTGTGAGCGGGGCGTACGGAAATTCCTGCGGCTTGGTCTCCCCGCCAACGGCGGGGAGCGCAGAAATTTACGCCGAGTGAGTCCGCCTACGGCGGACGAACGTCCCCGCGAAGACATAACCTTGACAGGACCTCCGCCCTATATAACAGAAATTTATGTCACGGTGTACTACTTACCAGCATTACCGTTCACATTCAACGTCCGAAGTATCCCTTCTTCCAAAGACGTCAGCGGGGCAAACCCGAATTCGGAGCGAATCTTATCTATAGAAAAAAATCTGTGATTTCTTCCTTTTGCTCCAGCTAAAAAATATGTCGGCGTATCACAAAGGCCTACTGTCTTAAAGAGATATTTTTTTAGCATCAAAAAATACTCCGCAAAAACGGGGGCATTCCCCTGGGGAAGCTCTTTCTGAATGCAATCGGCGATTGTTTTGTATAACTCTTCAAGCTTAAGCGATACTCCGCCACACACATTATAGATTCCGCTATGTTCACTATCCTGCAGCACAAGAGAGGTTATAAAATTAGTTACATCCGCTACAAAAATAGGATTGTAAATAAATTCTCCCCATAGGCTGCGCCACCTTACTAACGGGGACCGTTTTTCTATTGCGCGGGCAATTGCTGGAACAAGGAATCCACTGCCTGGGCCATACACATTTCCTATCCTGAGTATCAGTGTTTTTGGCGTTGAAGGCTTTTGCGCGCTATAGTCGTTGATATGCCGCTCAGCCGCTAACTTTGAAAGCCCATAGGCTGACACAGGCATTGGCTCAATATCTTCTCCGGCGGGAATGTCTTTTGAGGTAAGAGGCCCCACCGATTCTATGCTGCTGGCAAAGATAAATTTACCTATTCCAGCGCTCTCGCACCAGGAAAGCAATAGCCTCGTAGGGACTACATTAGCCTGAAAAAGCTTTTTGTATGAAGCGTAAAAATCAGTAAGGCCTGCCAAATGCACGATACTGGAAACAGGTTCTTTCTTCCGTAACGCATCCAGACGCGCGCGCAACGCCGCGCTATCACGCAAGTCGCATGTGATGAACCGTATTTTATCCCGATAAGCAGGCGAGAGCTTTTTACTGTCGCGGACAACCGCTACAACATTAACGCCTTTTGAAATCAAATCGGCCACAAGATATGAACCAATAAATCCTGTCGCACCGGTTACCAATACTGTCATCGCTTTAACCAATGAAGATACGTTATCGCCCGCCGCAAAAGGCGCCCAGGATGCCGGCATTCTTTTAAAATACGGCTCGGACGGATAAAAAATCTTCTGTATGCCCACTTGTTCAAGCGCGCTATGTCGGAAGTTGATAAGAATCTTGTTGCCATAACCGGCTCTAAGCTGGAAAACTTATGCCATGTCTTCTCAATCAATAAATTTTCCTTTTGCGCGATGGCGTAGAGTTCTGTGCCTGGAAAAGGAGTCACAATAGAAAACTGCACATGGTCAGGACCAAGTTCGATTGCAAACCTGACGTTACTTTCAATGGTTTCCCTGGTATCATTAGGCAATCCATGGATAAAAAAAGCAAATGTTTCAATTCCAAGGCTCCTGCATGCGCGAAATATCTTTTTTGTCATAGATAAATCTTTTCTTTTAGATTCGCAGTTCATCTGCCCTGCCACTTCTGGAACCACGGATTCAATGCCAAAGTTGATCCCCCTGCAACCGGACTGCGCCATCTTTTGAAGCAATTGTTCGTCAACACAATCAATGGACGTCTCGCAGCGCCAAAGCAATCCTATCTTTTGCTCAAGCATTAATTCACACATGCGGTAGATCCTCTTTTTTTCCGCGGTGAATAACGCGTCCCTAAACAGAATCATTTTTACACCAAGACTCTTTAAAAATTGCATTTCTGAAATAATTCTCTCTGCGGACATAGCGGCGAATCGAGATTGAACCGCTACCGGATAAGGACAAAATTTACATCTAAACAAACAGCCTATCGAACTAAGCATAGTTGCATAGGGATATTCGGATGTATACAGGTAAAAATATTTTTCCAATGCGGCATAGCCCCAAGCAGGAAACGGGAAATGTTCAATATCGTATCCTGAGACAGGCTCTCCCTCTATTTTCCCGCTGTTATAACAATATACTCCGGGAAAAGAATGGTAAACTGACAAAGATAATCTCTCTATAAGCGCTTTAACTACCTCAGGGGTATTGTTAATTAGAATATACTCAGCTCCCGTCTTTTCAAAAATCTCTCGAGCGGTATATACCGCGTGCGGCCCCATATACACAAGATGCGCTCCAAGGCGGCTCTTGAGTTTCTTGCCTAAAGAACAATCCTCTTCTGCTGTAGGGGTAGACGTGTTAACAAATATAATATCCGGATTAAAACCCGCGACATGCTCTATAACCGCGCTTTCATCCGCGCGCAAGGCCACCGCATCTAAAAATTGCAACTCCGCTATATCTTTCGCCATGCCGGCCAACAGTAAAAGATTATGCGGAGGCAGTATAGTCCCTCCCGCAAAATGGAGCATGCCGAACTCCCCCATAAAACCACGGTTTGCCGTATAGCCGGGGGGGCTTGGGGGATTAACGAGAGAAATTTTCATTTTCTAACGTATTTTTAATCGCGGTTTTCATCGCTTGAAAGGAATAATTCTTTTCTATATACTCACGTCCTTCTTTATTAACAAAATCATCTTGTTCAATAACCGATAAAATCGCCCGCGCGAAGTTTTCTTCAGAAGCAGGCTTAACCTCTATACAAAAATCTGCAAGCGTGTCCTTAGTCTCCCCGGTAAATGAGCCAACCACTTTTTTCTCCATTGCCAGATACTCCAAAACCTTGAGTGAAACACGCATTTTATTTCCACGGTCATCCTTCATATACACAAGACAGACACTCGAATGAAAAAGATGCTGTGCCACCTCTTCCTGAGAAAGCAACCCGGTAATAGTATACTCGGTAATTTTATGTTTTTTAAGAAGCAGCCGGATATGGCTTTCCGAAGGCCCTCCCCCTATCAATAACAAATGCAGCCTTCCACAAGAACGCTGAGCGATAGTGTATGAGCGCACAATAAACTCAATATCTCTGGCTCCTCCCTGCGTCATAGTACAAAGATATGACACAATTACTTTATCCGCGGGTAACCGTGCATGTAAAGGCGATCCTTCGCGTGGTAGTGCGTCAAAAAGAGCCGTATCAACCACTTGAGGCACCATCACGACTCTCCTGGCGCCGGATTTCTTAGCGTATTCCATAAGATACCTGCTATGAGTCATAATACAAGCTATATAAGGCGGAATACTATGTTCAAGGATTCTAAGAATAATTTTCCTTAAAGGCGTCTTCTGAAACTCAGAATCCAAATCATCCCAATCCACTATTAATCTTTTACGCCTGAGTTTAACCACAAGTATGGCAAAAAGAGTCAGCGGAGTAAACTTCTGGATTACAGCCACATCATAAGAAAGGGCAAAACACACATAGGCTCTTTTTAAGGATGCCGCTAAATAGCCAACAAGAGTTGCCTCCTGAGAAATATTAACCACTCCTTTCGCAGAAAGAGTGGTATTAGATTCAAGATACGTTACCGTATAACCTAATTCTCCGCATGCTTTATACAAATTACGCGCCCTATAGGTTGAACCGTATTCAGGGCTTAGCGAATTAACTATTACAATTCTCACTTGCTATACCTGCTTCAGAATGCCGTTTTTAACATACCTTATCTTCCTGTTCATGACTGATAAGCGCTCATCACCTTTATTTTATAACCGCTCTACTCCAACAAGCTCCGCGTGTCGGCCCAAGAGAATGGAAAGGGCAGCTAGATTGATGGGGAAATCTTCCGCAAAAAAGGAATATAATCAAGAACCTTCTTAAACGTTAGAATAGGATGCTGGCAAACTCTACATAGAAATTTCTTTCTTATGTTTGGATTAAATAAATATGCCTTAATGAGTAATTGCCTTTTAAATTTTTCCACAATATAAGGAGGAAAGGTATCAGGAATCTGCACCGTGCCGTAAGTAAAATAAAAAGTTGAGAAATCTATATCCGGCTTGATGTATCCTCTTTCTTCGCACTGTTTCCACAACTGCGTTCCCGGAAAAGGAGTTAAAACGCTTACCGATAAACTATTCACTTTCGCTTTCTTAATAAACTCCCAGGTTAATTGTAAATCTTTTTTCGTCTCAGTAGGATTTCCTACCATAAAAAGCCCTAAGACATCAATATTATATCGATGGCATAAATGAGCCGCCGTCAAATTCACATCAATATCTGAGCGTTTCTTTAAAACATTCAACACCCGCTGGCTGCCAGACTCAAATCCGAATGCAAGCCTTGTACATCCTGCCTCTGAGGCAATCTTTAAGAGTTCATCATCAATGCTATCCGGCCTGGTTGAGGTTGCCCAACAGATAGGTAATTTTTTCTGAATAACAAGTTCACAAAACCTCATTGCCCTACTTTTCTTCCAAAAGAAATCATCGTCAACAAACAATACATAGTGCGTGTGATAGTCGCGGACAAGGCGCTCTAATTCCTCAATTATCATCTCAGGGGCGACACCTCTTACAGGAATACCGCGCCAATCGTTGTGGCAGAAAATGCAGTTAAAGGGACATCCCCGGGATGTCAAAAAAGATGCCATACGCGCGCCAGGAGGAACGAAATCAAGATTAACATCATACGGAGACCTGTCCTTGACAGTACAATAAAATTCCATATTTATCAAGGTTCTATCCGGCAAGGGGATTTCTTCACTTTTTAAAATCGCCTCACGCGAAACTCTGAATATCCCTTCTTTTTCTTGTTTCCTTATAATGTCTAAAAGCATCTTTTCGCCTTCACCGACTACCACCATATCAAAACCATCTTCTTTAGCCTTTTCAGGAAGTGTTGACGCGTGCACCCCGCCAATAATAGTTCTATATCCCATCAGCTTGATGGTTTTCATCAGTTGAACAGCCCTCGGATAGGGGCAGGTAGTTGCAGTAAACCCAACCAAATCCGGTTTGAAATCTTTTATATCTTCTATTACATCATCACCGGCATGTTCATCAAGAATTTTTATGTTGATGCCTTCCCGCTTCAAATAAGCTGCAATGACCAGGATATTGAGGGGTTCATTGGTGTTAAGCATATGTTTTGCCTTAGGATTTATAATAGCAAGTTTGTAACTCATGCCATCTCCTTACCTGGTAATCTTTTCACCCCCGCAAGTTCGATATCGCATAACTCCGCGCAAGGAGAATGGCACATTCTATCTTTGGCACACTGCTTAAAATCGCCTTTAAACACATTACCGAGATAGAAATTATCAATTTTATTGTATTTTTGCTTATACGGCTCACATTCCAAGTAGAAATATCCCTCCATGCAGCTATATACGTTTCCGTTTGCTGTTACAACAAAGAGCTTCCTCCCCGCCTTGCATTTTTTTAGAGAAGTATCATCAAAATCATACCCCTCCGTCCTATCCCTCGCAATAATTCCCGCGCGCTTTAACTCTCGTATGAAACGCGCTTCTTCTTGCGAGTAATCATACTGTGGATCCTTATACGTATCAACTCTGAAATAAAAACCTGTAGCATCTTCAAAGTATTTCTTTAACTCAACGATACCTTTCAAATGCGCTGGAGTAGCTACATAATTAATAGTTACATTGCGAAAACCATGTTTTTTAAGGCGCATCACATTTCTGGCAAGTTCCTCTTTTGAAGCCATCTCAGGATGATAACTCGTCATTATTCTGAATTCTTTCTTCTTAAGCGATAACAGCTTTTCAATGCCAGTGCTTAAATTAGTCACCAAACAGGAAATTACGTGTTTGCGGGGAAAATTTTCTATCAAAGGAACGATATCCTTGTAAAGAAGCGGTTCGCCTCCAGTAACAATAACTGCTGAAGGCGGAAATCGTTTAAGGGCATGAATCCAATCAGGATAAGGATAGTATGCCTGCTTAATTTCATCAGGGCTAAACCTATTCCAAATACAATAGGGGCAGCGATAATTACACCTTACTTGTGGCAAGAATATAATATTAGTAAGATTCGGAAGAAAAAAACGGTAGTAGGGCAAGACAGCAAGCCTTACTCTTTCAGGAAGAAAGGTGTTAATTTTCTTAAGAACAGGTATCAGCATTAAGAAACCCTTTCACAAATCCTGTATTCCAATATATCCCCCCTAATAAAAAAAGCGCGGCAACAACAAAATCCAGGCTATACCCCAATACTAAAAAGCAGGAACTTATGGCTAAAGCGAACGCGAGCGACTGGTTCCAAACACACGCTGACAGAAACAGCAGCGAAAAAACAATGGTTAACACAGGTAAAAAATGCATCTTTCTAAATATCCCATATTTTCTCACCAGGAAACCTTGTACCCTGCCATACCTAAACATCATGGTTAAAAACGAACTAAGCTTTTGAGGCCTGTAATGGTACACGATTGCCTGCGGGCTAAAAAGTAACCTGTACCCTTTTTTCCGTAACCTATAATCAAGCTCAACATCCTCTCCCGGCCATACCCCTTCCAGAAAACCTCCTTCCCGCTGAAGGATCTCCTTTTTGTACATCACATTACACGAAGGATTATGCTCAACGTCAATAATATTTTTCGCTTGGGCCGTACGCATATACTCTGTCACAAAACCTGTCTTTTTCATAAACAGGTATACTTTTTTTTCAAAATCCGTCGCGTCATCAGGCAATTTCTGAATGCCTCCGCAGGCTGCCGTATGAGCAGAATTTTCTTCAAAACCTTCAATAAGAGCTTTCAGCCAACCTGCCTCAACGATACAATCACTATCGGTAAAAGCAACATATTCCGCCTGCGCCTGGTTTACCGCGCTATTTCTTGCGGATGAAGGCCCGACTCCGCTTAAAGTAATAATCTTTATCTTATCCTTATAGCTCTCCACTATGTGTGGAGTTTGGTCATGAGACCCATCATCAACAACAATCACCTCATAATTTGGATAGTCTAAGGCAAGAAGCGATTCCACGCATTTCTTAATAGTCCGCTCCGCGTTTTTCGCGGCGACAATAACTGCTACCTTTGGCGTATTCATTGCTTCCTAAAGAAATACGAAAAAAAATTCAACGCGCCGCGAGCCTTTCTGTAGAGATCAGGGAATGAGCGGGTCTGAAATAAAAATCGCAGTATATAGCCGGGGCGCAGATAAAATTTCTTCAAGCCTAAATCCACATAGTAATTTATCCTTTGGCTTGAAAATGAAGGATACGTGACCACGCCAGTCTGCTCGCCATCTTTAAGCCAATCACCGTAATTCTTGGCATTGAGCCACTTATGTTGAGCGGCTATCTCGTAAAAACGCGTTCCGGGAAATGGTACCGCGCCGGAAAATTGCACAGTGGTCAATCCCAGGGCCAAGGCAAAATCTATAGTTTGCTTGGCGCTTTCCTCGGTTTCACCCGGCAGCCCTATCACAAAACACCCATGAACCTCTAAGCCGCACCTTTTGGCATATTCCATAAACTGATATGATTTGTCTAAGGTAATGCGCTTATTCATATCGGTAAGCATATGCTGACTTCCCGACTCAAAGCCCACAAGAAGCTCACGGCAGCCGGCGCGCTTCATTATCCTAAACATTGCCAAATCCGCGTCATCAACCCGGGAATTTACCGAAAAGGTTATGGTAAGCCTCCTGCGCATTATCTCCTCGCAAATCTCTATTGCCCGGGATTTATTCACCGTAAAGGTATCATCCTCAAAGAAAAACTCTCCCCCCCTTGCTACTTGAGGACAAAGTTCTATATCATGCTCTATTTCATCAACAACATTCCTTGCGGAACGGAGCCGGTATCTAACCCCATGCATTACCTGCGGCCAAAGGCAAAAAATACATTGGTTGGGACAGCCCCTGCCGGCAATAACGTCAATATAGGGATAGAGCTTACCCCCGTCAAAATATTTCATCAAGTCCAGATGATGCCAGGCAGGAAACGGGAGCGCATCAAGGTCCTCAATCAGCGGCCGCGGCGCAGTCCGCTGTGCCTTCCCGTCTTTAAAATACGCGATTCCCGCGACTGAAGAAAGAGTATCATAGTGCTCCACGCAATCGCGCACGGAGTAATCATATTCACCTATACAGGCAATATCCACTGCCCCGCGCCCCGTAAGAAGCGTTTCTTCAGGCAGCGCCGATACATGCGGGCCCACCATAATTACCTTCGCGTTTGATTCCTCTTTTACAATACGGGCGCATTCAATATCCGAATATATTGACGGAGTAGTAGAGTCTAATACCACAAAATCCGGTTTTTCTTCTCTTACGATACGCCTCAAGGCATCTTTATCCTGATTTTGCGCTACCATATCCAAAAGTTTCGCCTGATGGCCGCCCTTTTCTAACACCGCGGCCGCGTAGGCAAGCCAGTCAGGGGCGCGCAAAACCCTGCCCCGCGAACGGGCTGCCCAGCGCTGAGTGCGGCAGAAATCTTTTACAAAAGGCTCATTGAGTAACAATACTTTCATGTTCTTACGGACGTATCGTATAAAAGAAAACGTACTTACCCAATACCTGGTAAATAGTCATAAGCTGTATGCGCCCTGTAAGCTCTTCAAGGAAACCTTTTCCCTGAGCGGGCGCTCCCTTGCCTAAGATAAGATAAAAAACCTGCTGAGGCTCTTTAATCAACCCCGCCTCTTTCAGATGATACTGTGCCTGAATATACTCAAAAAGTTCAGGGTCGCTGGTTTTTAATTTATGGGCGAACTCCGCGGGATAAAAGCAGACGTATCGTATGCCAAAGCGTTTTTCCTTATCCTTGAAATCATCAAGATTATCTACCCATCCCATATACCGCGACGCGTAACGGGCAATCCCGCTTCCTTGCGCGTGGGCGAATAAAAAAACACGCTCATCCGGCTTCGTGAATTCCTTAAGAGACGCCCCCGCGGCGTCTAAGCCATAAAAAACCGTTGTCTGCATCCGTACGATTGAGCTCTTAATAAGAGGAGCCGATACACTTAAGACAATAAGCGCTAAAAAAATAAAACTATCTCGTGCCGTAATCTTTCGCAGCAGCTCAGAAAGGCTAAAAATGGCATAGCTAACACTAATACATACAAATAGCACCAAGGGCATTTGGTAATAATTCTGCCGGTAGAGCGCGTCTGGAAAAACCATCCCATAGAGAACTAATGCGATCGCCCAGCCCATACTATAACGTTGAACCAGGTTCCTTGGTTTATAACAGGCGCGCAGTAATCCTAAAAATGCAAGTATTACGACTCCTATGGTAAAATTCTCAGATACCGCGTATCTCCAAATAGTTACGCCGTAACTCTGCCAGTAGGCAGGCGAAAATATCCTAAATAAATTTTGAGGCTCAGGCATTTGGAATTCCCATCCGCCTTTTCTTGCTAATCCTAAAACCAAGAATATGAATATCGCGTACGGCAAGGATACGTTAACAAAAAACTGAAAGAGGGTTTTTCCGTCCTTACGCCATAGCCCATAAGGGAAACAGCATAGACAAGGGAGAATCCCAATAAGGAAATTATACTGATAGCTCCCCGCCATTAAAAAACATGCCCCTCCCCACAAAAGAGAGTGTGTCTTTTCAGGTAAAGAAGCATATCGTAAGTAAAAGAAACTGCCCAAGAGCATAAAAAATAACGCGGAAGTCTCAGGTTGGAGATTATGCGAAAAAAATACAGCCAATGGCATAACCGCTAATAGAAACGAAGCAAAAAGGCAGATTGAAAGATTATAAAAAAAAAGACGAGAAATACAAAAGATTATGACGATTCCCAAAACCCCAAAGATAACATTCACTACCCGCGCTCCCCAAAGGTTTTCACCAAAAACATTCCAGGCTCCAAGTATTTGATAAGGAAACAAGGGAATCCCTGAATTTCTAATAATACCTGGGTCTTGATCAAAGGCATTATAAAAATAAACCCTCTTAGTCAAAAAGTCTCCGGTTCGCTTCATTTCCTGAGCCATGCTAAGATATTCATTTTCTTTCATATTATGATACCCAATCGCGGGGAAACTGATATTTTGGCTTCGCAGAATGGCCCCGAAAGAAATAATCAACAATAACAAAATAACACTGCTGACATGTTGGGCTGTTTTTTTCATATGGGTGGGGATGAACGCATCTTGCGGATTTCTTCTTTAAGAAGGATTTTCTCAAGCCAAACATAGAGAATGGAGAAAAAATACTTACGGCTTAACTCCCGAATATGGTATTTACTTACCCCGCTGCCTCTTCCATTCCAAGTAATAGGAATAACCGCATAAGAAAAACCGGAAATTATAGCTTTAAGCGGCATTTCCACGGTAATATTAAAATACTGGGATACAAGCGGCTGCATTGCCCGGATAACCTCAATTCTGTATGCCTTAAAGGCATTTGACACATCATTGTAGTCTATAAGAAAAAGCGTTTGAATAAAAGTATTTCCCAAACGGTTTAACATAAGCTTTAATTGAGGATATCCTGTTGTTTTACTTCCCTTCATAAAACGTGAGCCAAATACGCAGTCATACCCTTCTAGTATTTTCTGATAGTAGCGTACCACATCTTTGGGGTCATCAGAACCATCGCCCATGTAGATTACCACGATATCCGCGTTAACGCTCTCTAATCCCCTTTGTATCGCGCGGCCAAAACCTTTTGGCGGCTGGGCACAAACGACTTTCACCTCATTATGCAGCATAACAATCTCATTAAGTACTGAAGGCGTATTATCGGTAGAATTATCATTGACAATGATAATTTCGTATGGTACCCCGTTCAGGGCTAATTCATGAATGAGCGCTTCCGCGGTCTTTTTAATACAATCCTGCTCGTTATGAACAGGAATCACCACGGATACCTTCATTGTTTTCTTTCCAAGAAGAGCAGGCTGATGAAAAAAGAAGAAAAGATTGTCTGGAGGCCTATGGTAAGAAAGGTCATGGCAAAAATAGACTCTCTCATTCTATCAAGCGCGCCAAAATGCGCTGAAAACCACTCGGCAATAATAGCAATAATCATGCCAAAACCTATCAAAAAGACGATCCCCCCTAACAACAAGCCCTTTTCAAGGCTAAAGAGGCGCTGAAAGAAAACAGTAATTTTATCGTACCTAAGCAGCCCTTGGCGTATGCCAAAGGTATGCGCGTATACTCCTATGTTGATAACCTGATACGAAAGTATGGAAAGCATGCTCGCGAAAATCATAAGATGGATGTCCCAATAACGGCCCATAAAAAGAAAAGGGCCTTTCAAAAGAAACAAAGACAGCAATGTTCCTAACGTAAGCCCAATCCCCCCGGGGATAAAATAAAGCCACAGCGGGCAATAAAAGAGCATAAAACGCACATGCCGCCAGGCATCAAAAAATGGGCTTAACTTAGATTTACCTGTGCGAGGGTGATAATCAATGGGTATCTCCTGTATCTTAAGATTATACGTGAGCGCGGAAAAAACCATTTCCGTGGCAAATTCCATGCCCGGGGTTTTTAAGTGCATCTTCTCATATGCCTGGCGGGTAAAGCCGCGCATACCGCAATGAATATCAGAAAGGCGGGTATGAAAAAAAAGCCGGCACATCCCTGAAAGTATTGGGTTGCCGATATAGCGGTGCGACCAGCTCATTGCCCCTTCTTTCATTGTCCCCTTAAACCGCGAGCCCATTACTAACTCATGCCCCTCTTTTAACGCGTTCAGAAAACGCGGGATATCATAGAAATCGTAGGAATTATCGCTATCAGCCATAATGAAGTATTTGCCTTGAGCCTCTTTTAATCCCCGCAAATAGGCTGAGCCATAGCCGCGTTGAGGCTCTAACACGACGATAGCCCCTTCAGATTTCGCAATCTCTGCCGAGCGATCAGTTGAGCCATTATCTACAACAATAATTTCTCCGTTTAGATGCTCTCTCGCAAATACTTCTTTGATCTTCCTGACACAAATGGCTATCGCCTCTTCTTCATTAAGGCATGGCAAAATCACCGAAACTTCTGTTTTTATACTATCCATATCCTCACCATAGTATGTTAAAAAACCTGATATAGTTATTGCCTTCTTCGGCATCGATTAACGGGGTAAAATGCTTTAATCCCCTTCCTCCTAAGAAATAAAGCCTCACAAATAAACTACGGCCTAACTGGGTATCTAAAAGAATAGATTTATATTCGCCCTTTACCTCATAAATAAGAATAGAAAATGGCACATTAGGATTAGAATATGGCACCTCGACAAGATCATCCTGGCGAAAAACAAACGCGCTTCTTGGAATTTGCCCGTTATTTGAATGCACGCTGCCATCTTTGACATTATACACGAAACCATTTTCAAAATATGCGCTATCATCTTTAAGCCTGCCGTTTGTCAACGCGCTATAAAACTGCACCCTCTGAGAGAGCCATTCATCTAAATCCTTGTTTTCTATAAGAAAAGCTTCCTGATAAAATTGTTCTATCTGTATTTCATTCTTGCTTAAGTTTTTAAGGTACTCCACAATTTGATTCTTCTCTATCCGGCTAAAATTTTGCGCGATATACACTTTTGGGAAACTCCAATTTCCTAAATAAGAAATTGCCGGCATCTTAAATGGCATCGTATGATCAACGACAAAGACTGCCTTTGCCGCGGGAGAAAAAAGTATCTTTATTGCCTCATCTGCCGCTTTTTGGGAAAGAATTTTCTTCAACACCTCGCCTGCTTTTTCCTGCGGCAAGGTAAGCACATGCTCTAATAACAGCGCTGACCGCAGAGGGTCTTTCATATGCTGGTCTAAAAGCTCAAATGCCTTATTCCCTGCGTTATTCAACATTCTAAGAATTGCGACTGCCTGATTTTCATCCTGAGAAAGCAAAGCCTTAGCCATCCAATATGCCTGAGGCAAATGCTGGCTCTGGCCGTCAAAAATAACCCGGCGCCCGGCAACTACCTTAAACCAATCGCCAAAATCCCACCAGGAATTTATGATTGTTTCCTGCGGGGTTTTTTCCTGTGCAAGATTCAACACCTGATACCAGGTATCATCCATGAGTGGATAGATGCTCTTTGCAACCGCGTAACCCTTATTCGCCAATGATACACATAATACCAATGCCCCGCCCATAACTATACCCACGCCAAGGCCGCTTTTTCTGTTTCTGAAATATGCCATGGTATCATGAATACCCCACCCGAGGCATACCGCAAAAGGCACCAGAAGAAAAACAGCAAAGCGCACGCCTCTCATGGTGGCAAAAAACATCAATAAATACCAGATAATAAAAATGACAATAGCCGAACGCTTAGTATTTGAAAACGACTTGGATAAGAACGCGCGCAGCGCTGTTACGGCCATGCAAAGCAGTGATAATCCAACAATCCATGCAGGGGCGATAGTATTACCTATTTCTCTCAGGTTCATCTTTCTCAACTCGCCAACCGTAGAGAATACGTTAGGCCATATAGAGGCCATTAAAGGTTTATTCAAAACTACCGCTCTTTTTATATCATTATATAATACGGTAAACGGTTCAACGCCAGCAATAAGAAACACCCATGAAAAAGAGAACGCTACAAAGAGCACTGCCGCTAAAGCATTCCGGTGGGCACACGATAATTTCATAGCGGAAGTTTCAGCCCGTTCCAGAGGGCCATCATCGCCGCCAGAAGAACCTCTTAATCGGGCTCTAAAATAACAATACTCTATGAACGAACATCCCCAGAAAAATAATTCGCACCCCAGAATAACTACTACGATATACCACCAAAAAGCCCATGACGTAAAGGCGAATAACCCTACAAAAAACGCTGAAATAACAAGCCACTGAACCTTTCGCCTAAGCATTACCTTTTCCACGGAAATAAGATATGCCCATACAATAAGGACAGGAAACAACAAATTAAAGATATCCATATCAAACCACCCCGCGCAACTACGGGGGAGAAATACAGGCGCTAGCCCAACAAATAAACAACTCACTGTAGCTCCGATGTATCCTCCGTATTTGAAAGAAAACAGAAAAAGCGCAATAATAAAAAGACAGGTGAAAAACAATGGCAGATAAAAAAGAAAGGTAAAAAGCGGCACAGCGGTAAAAAGAGAAAACACCTTATAAAGAAAAGCTGAGAAATAAAAGAGTAATTGCCCCCAACTCAAGAAAGCGCCTTTTGGCGCAATCATCAACATATCCCATTGTTTTCCATCAATAACCGCATCCCCTGGATGGCCGAATTTAAGGACATTCTCAACGTACCGCGCCCAATGCCAGCAATCTAATTCCATAAGGTAGGTTTGCCCTCCATCATCCTGGTATCTATTCTTTAGATTCTTATAGATATCGCCGATTTGCTTGCGGATATTTGCCTTGTTATATTTATAATATTGCTTTATCTCTGATTGTACGATGGCATCTTTTGCCGAATAATAAAACTGGGGAAACCTTTTCTGAACTTCAGCCGTTGCCTGCTGTTGAACAATTTGTTTTACGATTGACGAAGCCTGGGTTTTGAGCTGTGGGAAAGTAATGGGAAACGCGCGAAAATAAATATTGACGCTGAGAACAAATCCTATGGCCGCGATAAAAAACACCTTTTCTTTTTTCATACTCTCACTTCTCTTAACGTCTTACTGCGTTTTTTACTATGTGGCTGCCTATCTTTTTATATCTGAGGCTTCAGTAGTAAAATAGAAATCTTCAGTAGCAGCGTTTTTCTGCTGTATACTCACCACCCCATGCATAAGCCTTCCCTTAAGCTCACCATGCCAAAAAGCGAGGCTCCCGTCAGTATGCTCACCGAGAGACTCCCACGCGGATGTCCCATCGTTACCAGGAGTAAGGGAATAAGCAGCGCTCCGATACCCCTTGCTAGCGAGATTCTTTGAAGTAAAGACGTTCCCTGAGGAAAAAGTAAGGATATCTATCTGCGGCTTGTCTTGTCCATCGGGAAGACGGCTTAGATATACCACCCATTCCTCAGCCCTCAGTAATTGGCTGGCTTTTGTTTCTTCATCTTGCTTAGCGCGCTCGAAGGAAACCGTCGCTGACACGGAAGACGGCTTCTTTTTATTTCTTTCCGCAGCCAGAGAAAACGGGATACACATAATCACCATACCCATTGTTAAAACAATACACAGTCTTTTTTTCATATACGTTACCCCTTTCCACAGCTCACACGCCCCGTATAATATATGTCAATAACCATGTCAAATGCGGAGATTAGGTGATCGGGAGATTAGGATTTGGTGATTAGGATATCAGGATATTGGGAATAAAATATCGGTTTTTTCCCTAATCCCCCGATTTCCCGATCCCCTCCCGCCCAAGGCGGGATCCCGCCTCATCAAAGACTATAGCGGGAAAATCCCAATTCCCTCATACCCTAATATCCCTGCCTGCGGCTCGCCTCACGGCGAAGCCGTGGGCAGGCAGGCGCTTTTAACATGTCACTACCTCATAACTTTATTCCATCGGTTCCTTACCAGCCCACGCCTGCCAGGTGAGGATATATTTTTTTACCCAATCCAAATCCTTATCGTCTTTTTTGGCAAGCCTTAGGTAATGCCGAAAATGCTCTATGGCCTTTGGCCGGTTAACAAGATACTCCGCGTAAATATACCCCAGATTAAAATGGGAATAGGCATCATCAGGCCTTAATTTCACCGCTTCTTCAAATTCTGAAACTGCCCGTGAATATTCCTTTTGCTTGCTATAAAAGACCCCTAAATTATAGTGCATATTACCGGTTTGTTTTATCAGCGTTTTATTCTGATGCGCGAGCTCTACAAATTTTTTCGGTGACTCAAAGGCGCGCTGCTCTATAAGCTTGTTTTTCTTTACCGCCTCCTGATAATCCTTCGTCAAGGTTTCCGTAGTGTCGCGCAGCTGCGCCAGTTCCGCCTCTGCCTTTACCAATGCCTTATCTGCCTGAGTACCGCGCTCTTTGAGTTTGGCTAAAGCGGCCTGTGTTTCTTTGAGGGTTAGCTTTAACTCGCCATTTTCTTTCTGTAACGCTGTTTTTTCATCGGTTATCTTTTTTACCCAGCTCTTATCCCTTTCCTTGGCAAGGTCATCTTCCAACTCCTGTTTTTGGGCTTCCAGCTTTCCCTGAGCATCTTTGAGTGCCGCATGCTTATCCTCTAAGTCCTTAAGGACGCCTTGAATTTCTTCCTTTTCTTTTACCGCCAGTGCCCTATCACTTTTTTCCTTTGCCAAAGCATCTTCAAACTCTCTGGCTTTACTTTTTTCATTGAGCAAGAGCTTCGCTTGATTAATAAGATTATCGCGATCCATAGAAAGAGCCTGGAAATCCTTCTGTAACGCATCATACTTATCTTTGAGTTCCTGACCACCTTGGCCCATAGGCTGGCTTTCGGTATTTTCGTTCTCGGATACCCCCGCAGCTCTGACGCCTTTATCGTATATCGCGTTTATGCCTATCACGCATACGAAGGCTACAAGAAAGGTAAACCCCGTTAGAGAACTTCGTTCTCTAACGGTTCCCGCTGACGGTGGCATTAAACCACCGTCAGCGGCTATATCTTTTCCACCACTGGCTTTGTCGGTAGCTTTCTCTGACGGGGCAAGACATCCTGTTTTTTGCTTAAAAAGACTCATAGGGTTTCTCCTCTTTTATCGCAAATTTTTCATCGCTGCCACTCACATCTTTAATATCACGATAAGGTTTTATTTCGGAGCCGGCTGGAAGCTCCTGCAGTGCTAAAGGCTGCTCTTCTTGAGGCGTTGTTGTATAGCGCGGGGCAATAGTATCATATCCTCTATACTCCTTGCCCGGCTTATCGCCGAAAGCCCTTTCATTGCCGGTAGAAAGCTCATCGCCGCTAATAATATGCGGGGTAAGCATCACCAGAAGCTCCGTCCTGTCAGTCTTGCCGGTTTTTGAACTGAAGATAAACCCGATCAAAGGAATTTTACTTAAGAACGGCACACCCTCGGAAGAACTTGTCTTCTCCTCTTTACGCAATCCGCCCACAATAAGGGTGGTATTATCCTTCATCATCACGGTTGTCTCAGTTAACGAGGTATCGATAATAGGAATTTTATTGCCGGTAGGCGTCGTAAGAGAAGAGGTAACACTAGAAACCTCAGGCTTTACTTTGAGCGTGATAAATCCGTCGTCATTGATTACCGCGGTAAGCGCAAGCTGAATACCGACATCGACAAAGGTAACTTCTTCGGAAATAGTGCTTGTCGTTTGGCCCGCGGTTGTGGTCGAGGTCGTATATGCCTGGCGTTCGCCGATATGAATCTTCGCCTCCTGATTATTTACCACCGCTAACTTGGGATTGGAAAGAATCCGGGTTTTCCCCAAGGTTTGCAGATATTTAAAAAATATATCAAAATCTCGCTTATCCTGCACTATCCCATAGTGCATCTCCTCCCCGAGCACTTTTTTCGTGCTTGAGGCAAAGTCGCTGGTTGTTCCGCTAAACGGATACGCGCCAATTCCGCCGCTCATAGTAGTTTCCAGGAACTTATCTCTTGTCTGCCAGGTATCCGTAGATTTCTGAATAACACTAAAAGGCGTTGAACCTAGATAATTCACCCCGTGATTCTTGGCAACCTGAAATATTCCTTCCCATTCAAAACCGCTGTCTAACTGATCGGTTAATTTAATCTTCACAATCTTGGTATCAATGATGACTTCTTTTGTCTGCTTATCCAGGCTTCGTATCAACGCCTCTATTTCCTGCATCCGTTCGGAAAGCGTTTGCACGATAAGCTGGTTATTACGTTCATCGGCTTTTACGAAACCAACCTTTTTCGAATCTAACTGGGTCTTAAGGATATCCTCTACTTCTTTGGCTTTCGCGTATTTTAAGGTAAAGACCCGCACCATATTCACCTTTTCAAATTCTTCCAGAGCAGTTTGCATCCTCTGTATCCGCTCCGGAGTATCCATGATAAGCACATTCCCTGATTCAGGCTCAACCAATACTCTGCCGATGTCGCTTTTAAGGGCGTCAAGGAGGCTAAACGCCTGCTCGGGGATAGCATACTTAAGCCGCATCATTTTTACCTGGCGCATATCATAAAAATTACTCCCGTAAAACGCCTTATATTCTACCTCAGTCATCACATTGCAAATATTGCCTTGCTGCATATAGGCAAGGCCGTTTGAACGCAGCATAACGTCAAAGACATCCTTAATCAGCACATTTTCAACCATGAGGCTCACGCGGCCGGAAACATTTTTGGTAAAAATAATATTTAATCCCGTTTTTGAGGTCAGGTATTTCAGCGCGTCAATAATATCAATATTGCGCAGGTCCAGGGTGATTTTCTGGCTAAAAACCGCGTCCGCGGACACTTCCCTTGGGGCTGCCTGAACTGCTTCAGGCACAGCCGTTATTTCCTGTGCCCATAGAGCAGTAGAAAGTAGAAAGTAGGCAGTAGAAAGTAGAAAGCCACCGTAAACAAATACTATTCTTAGTTTCCTCCTCTTCACTTTATACTTTACACTTACACACTTACACACTTACTTCTCCTCCCATTTCTCCCAGATAAGAAGATATTTTTTCGCGCGCTCGGCATCTTTATCATCTTTCGGCGTGCCAAGAAGATAACGCTTGAAATGCTTAATTGCCTTCGTGCGGTCATTAAGGTAATCCGCGTAAACAATTCCCAAGTTATAATGCGTCGCCGGGTCATTCGGGGTAAGCTCCAAAACCTTATCAAATTCCACGATCGCCTCGCTGTATTCCTGGCGCTGAATATGGAATACCCCTAAATTATAATGAAGCACTCCATTTTCCTTAAGCAACCGGTCTTTTAAAAGCGCGACCTGAGCAAGCTTGCGCGGATAAACTTCAACTTTTTCTTTAAGAAACTTATTGGCATGAAAGAGTGTCTTGTTCCTTTGCGTAAGATTTTCTTTTTCAGAATCCAGCGCCCTTACTTTTTCTTCGCAGCCCTTGGCCTGAGTAAGAAGCCTATTCTCATGCTGGCGCAGGCTTGCGATAATGGCATCCTTCTCCTCACTATCCGCGGCAAAGTCTTCATTTTTCTTACGCTGCATTTCTTCTTTGGCGTTTACCTCTTTCAACTTTGCCTGGAGATTGGTAACCTCTTTTTCCAGGCTATTGACTTTTGTCTGGCGCTCATCCAGCTTTAAGAGAGCACCATCCTGCTCGAGAAGGAGCTCTTTTTGCCTCTGTTTTAATTCAAGGATATTTTTTTCCTTATCATGGACTACCGCCGCCATATCATCATCCTTGGCCCTATATTCCTGTTCGCGGAATTTAAAGTCATTAAGCTGTTTTTGCAGGCTTGTTTTCTCCCCCAGCAAGAAAGCGCATTTGTCTTCATATTCCTTAAGCAGAGCGGCATTTTGCTTCTGCTTCTCAAGAAGCTCCTTTTCCCGCTCCTTAACATCAGCAAGCATCTTCTCCTTGTCCTGAGAAGATGCCCCTAACTCCAGGCTTTGCTGTTCCAAATTTTCCTTTACCTGCTTGCAATTGGCTGATGCAATTTCCAAAGATTCCTTTTCATCCCGAAGCTGGTTAAGATTAGTTTCATACTCTTTGAGCCTCTGCTCATATTCACGCTGTTGACCGCTCAATGCTTCCTGCGACTGGCTTAACTGAGCAGCGGTTCTTTCCAATTCATTCTGCAGTGTTATTTTTTCATTTTCCCTAACAGAAAGCTTATCTGCGGAGTCTTTGGCCTGAAGAAACAACTGCTCGCTTCGCCCAATGGCATCCTGCAATTGCTTCTCCTTCGCGCTAAGAGAATCGCTCAACTCTATAACTTTACTATCTAAAGAAAAAAGCTTTGTTTCCTTATCTCTTAATTGGGCTTCTAATATCTTCTTCTGGCCTTCTACCTCTGAAAGAGAAGCTGATAATTCCTTGCCCTGGCCATGTAAGTTGGCCTGCTTACTCTTAAGCTCTGAAAGCTCTTTCTCTAATGATGCCTTTTCGCTTTGTACTCTACTGAGGCCATCCTGAAAACCCTTGATCTTCCAGAGATCCTCTCCATGCGCCTTCAGCAATGCCCTCTGAACATTTTTTAATTCCGCGGTTTCCTTCTCTTTTGCCTCAAGGGCAGCGGTTAACTGCTGGATGGAACCCGAGAGCGCCTTCCCTTCACCCTGCAGGTTCTGCTGCTGGCTCTTATATTTTTCCAACTCGGCCTTTAATGCGGCCTTTTCAGGCTCTACAAGAGAAAACCGGTTTTCATAGTCTTCTATTTTTTTCTGTGTATCCTTTTGTTTTTCTAATAATACCTGCTCTGACTGTCGCAGGTTTTTTATCATATCATCTTTTTCTTTTAGCGCATTGTTTACCTCTGAAAGAGAAACTGATAATTCCTTGCCCTGGTCCTGTAAGTTGGCCTGCTTACTCTTAAGCTCTGAAAGCTCTTTCTCTAATAATGCCTTTTCGCTTTGTACTCTACCGAGGCCATCTTGAAAACCCTTAATCTTCCAGAGGTCCTCTCCGTGCGCCTTCAGCAATGCCCTTTGTACCTGTTTTAATTCCGCGGTTTCCTTCTCCTTCGCCTCGAGTGTGGCAGTTAACTGCTGGATGGAACCCGAAAGCGCCTTCCCTTCACCCTGCAGGTTCTGCTGCCGGCTCTTAAGCTCTGCTAAGGTATTCTCTAAGGCTCTCTTCTCATTCTCTATACCGCCAAGCTTAGCTTCATATATTTTACTTT